>DLGF01000010.1 GCA_002482545.1 Sporomusaceae bacterium UBA7701 | reverse complement strand
GCGGTAACCACGCCGGCGCCAACAGTACGGCCGCCTTCGCGGATCGCGAACCGCAGGCCTTCTTCGATCGCGATCGGGGTTATGAGCGCAATCGACATCTGAATGTTGTCGCCAGGCATTACCATTTCCACGCCTTCCGGCAGCGTGACCACTCCCGTCACGTCCGTCGTCCGGAAGTAGAACTGCGGACGGTAGCCGTTGAAGAACGGGGTGTGACGGCCGCCTTCTTCCTTGGACAGTACGTATACCTCAGCTTTATACTTGGTGTGCGGTTTGATCGAACCGGGTTTCGCCAGTACTTGCCCACGCTCGATTTCTTTCCGCTCCACGCCGCGCAGCAGGGCGCCGATGTTGTCGCCGGCGACCGCCGAGTCAAGAAGCTTCCGGAACATTTCCACGCCAGTTACGACGGTGGATTTCGCTTTTTCGGTCATGCCGACGATTTCAATGGTGTCGCCGACTTTAACCATGCCACGCTCTACACGGCCGGTGGCTACAGTACCGCGACCGGTAATGGTGAACACGTCCTCGACCGGCATCAGGAACGGCTTGTCAGTCGCACGCTCAGGAGTCGGGATGTACTCATCAACCGCGTCCATCAGTTCGAAGATCTTGCCGCACCATTCGCATTCGCGCTTCGCGCAGCCGCACTCGAGCGCTTTCACCGCCGAGCCCGCGATGACCGGGATGTCGTCGCCGGGGAATTCGTAGCTGGTCAAGAGTTCGCGAACTTCCATTTCCACCAGTTCCATCAGTTCGGGATCGTCAACCATGTCGGCCTTGTTCAGAAACACAACCATGGCCGGCACGCCTACTTGGCGGGACAGCAGAATGTGTTCGCGCGTCTGCGGCATCGGGCCGTCAGCGGCGCTTACTACAAGGATCGCGCCGTCCATCTGGGCAGCACCGGTGATCATGTTCTTGACATAGTCGGCGTGGCCCGGGCAGTCCACGTGGGCGTAGTGGCGCTTCACGGTTTCGTACTCAACGTGGGCCGTGTTGATGGTGATGCCGCGCTCGCGCTCTTCCGGAGCTTTGTCGATTTGGTCATAGGCCATGAACTCTGCGCCGCCGAGCTTCGAAAGCGTCAGAGTGATAGCCGCGGTCAGCGAAGTCTTGCCATGGTCTACGTGACCGATGGTCCCGATATTGACGTGCGGTTTCGTTCTCTCAAACTTTTTCTTTGCCATTTTTCTAACCTCCTAATTGCTGTTAGCCTTTAAGTTTGGCGACAATCGCCTCAGCAATGTTCTTGGGCACTTCTTCGTAGTGATCGAATTCCATCGAGTACTGTCCGCGGCCTTGCGTTTTGGAACGCAGGTCGGTTGCATAACCGAACATTTCAGACAGCGGCACGAACGATTGGATCGACTGAGCTCCCGAGCGGGCTTCCATACCCTCGATGCGTCCGCGACGGGAGTTGAGGTCGCCGATGACGTCGCCCATGTACTCTTCCGGCACGTTGACTTCTACCTTCATGTATGGTTCCAGCAGCACGGGGCTGGCTTTTGCCGCGGCGGCTTTGAAGCCCATGGACCCGGCAATCTTGAAGGCCATTTCCGAGGAGTCGACATCATGGTAGGAGCCGTCGTATACGGCGACCTTGATATCCACCATCGGGAATCCGGCCACTACGCCGGTATCCATTGCTTCCTTGACGCCGGCCTCGATCGGGGAGATGTATTCTCTGGGAATGACGCCGCCGACGATCTTGTTCTCGAAGGCAAAGCCTTGGCCGGGTTCCTGCGGGGTGAGTTCCAGCCAGCAGTGGCCGTATTGGCCGCGGCCGCCGGA
The DNA here is from genome assembly GCA_002482545.1 of Sporomusaceae bacterium UBA7701. Classification (GTDB taxonomy): domain Bacteria; phylum Bacillota; class Negativicutes; order Sporomusales; family UBA7701; genus UBA7701. The sequence goes on along the minus strand of DLGF01000010.1, from coordinate 15,034 downwards.
CTGGCGGACGAACTTGCCTTCGGCCTTGACCTGCTTGCGGATGGTCTCCCGGTAGGCGACCTGCGGAGCGCCGACATTGCATTCGACCTTAAACTCCCGCAGCATCCGGTCAACGATAATCTCGAGGTGGAGTTCCCCCATGCCCGAGATGATAGTCTGGCCGGTTTCCTGGTCGGTATACATCCGGAAGGTCGGATCCTCTTCCGCCAGTTTCATGAGGGCAACGCCCATCTTATCCTGGTCGGCTTTGGTCTTCGGCTCAACGGCTACCGAAATAACCGGCTCGGGGAAGACCATGGATTCGAGAATGATCGGTTTCTTTTCATCACACAGGGTGTCGCCGGTGGTGGTATCTTTGAGACCTACCGCAGCGGCGATGTCGCCGGTGTAAACTTCCTCGATCTCTTCGCGGTGATTGGCGTGCATCTGAAGGATGCGGCCAATCCGTTCCTTTTTGCCCTTGGTCGAGTTATATACGTACGAACCGGAAGTCAGTCTGCCCGAATATACCCGGAAGAAGGACAGTTTGCCGACATAGGGGTCGGTCATGATCTTAAACGCCAGAGCGGAGAACGGCATCTGGTCATCGGCCGGGCGATTGTCTTCCGCACCGGTGTCCGGATTGACCCCTTTGATTGCCGGAATGTCGGTAGGCGCCGGCATGAAGTCAACCACAGCGTCCAGGAGCGGTTGCACGCCCTTGTTCTTGTAGGAAGATCCGCAGAGAACCGGAGTCATCTTACAGGCGATCGTCGCCTTGCGGATGCCCTCCTTGATTTCCTCCACCGTCAGTTCTTCCCCCTCCAGGTATTTCATCATCAGATCGTCGTCGCCTTCGGCCACGGCGTCCAGGAGGTTCTGGCGGTAAAGTTCCGCTTGTTCCTTCAGGTCCTCGGGGATTTCTGTTGCTTCACTGGTTTTGCCAAGATCGTCGGTATAGACGATGGCTTTCATCTCCACCAGATCGACGAGTCCCTTATAGGTATCCTCAAAACCGATCGGCAGTTGAATGGGCACCGCATTGGCGCCCAAGCGGGTTTTCATCATGTCCACGACGCGATAGAAATCAGCACCGGTTATGTCCATCTTGTTGACATAGGCCATACGGGGAACGCCGTATTTGTCGGCTTGACGCCAAACCGTTTCCGATTGTGGCTCAACTCCGCCTTTAGCGCAAAAAACCGCTACTGATCCATCAAGCACTCTGAGCGAACGTTCTACCTCAACAGTAAAGTCCACGTGTCCTGGTGTGTCGATAATGTTTATACGGTGACTGTTCCATTGGCAGGTAGTGGCTGCAGAGGTAATAGTAATACCTCTTTCCTGTTCCTGTACCATCCAGTCCATCGTGGCGGCACCATCGTGTACTTCACCAATCTTGTGTACTCTTCCTGTATAGAATAAGATACGTTCGGTAGTCGTGGTTTTGCCGGCGTCGATATGTGCCATGATGCCAATGTTCCGCGTCTTTTCGAGAGGAAACTTTCTGGCCATCATTATCACTCCTTACCTGGACTTACAGGAAAGTCCAATTACCACCGATAATGGGCGAAGGCCTTGTTGGCTTCGGCCATTTTGTGGGTATCTTCTCTTTTCTTAACCGAGGCGCCGGTGCTGTTCGCGGCATCCATCAGCTCGGCGGCCAACCGCTCATGCATGGTTTTTTCGCCACGCAGGCGCGAATAATTGACCAGCCAGCGGATACCGAGCGACAATTTGCGATCCGCCCGCACTTCTACAGGCACCTGATAGTTTGCACCGCCAACCCGGCGAGCGCGAACTTCGAGGACCGGCATAACATTTTTCAGCGCGGTTTCGAATACTTCCAGCGGATCCTTACCGGTTTTGGACCGGACTAAATCAAATGCATCATATACAATACCTTCGGCGATGGCTTTTTTGCCCTTCATCATTACTTTGTTGATGAACCGGGTAACAAGCTTGGAGTTGTACACCGGGTCCGGTAGTACATCGCGCTTGGGTACAGGCCCTTTTCTTGGCATCTTTATCCCTCCTTCATCAAAGCTGCTTACCTAGGGGGCTTACTTCTTCGGGCGCTTAGCCCCGTATTTGGATCTGCCCTGGCCGCGTTTTTGCACGCCGGCGGTATCCAGCGCACCACGAATGATGTGGTAACGTACGCCAGGCAGGTCTTTTACCCTGCCGCCCCGGATGAGCACCACAGAGTGTTCCTGAAGGTTATGCCCGATGCCAGGAATGTAAGCAGTGACCTCGATGCCATTGGTAAGACGCACCCTGGCTACTTTACGCAGCGCGGAGTTCGGCTTTTTCGGGGTCGTAGTGTATACCCTCGTGCAAACGCCACGCTTTTGAGGGCACTCTTTCAGCGCGGGTGCCGTGGATTTTTTCTCGAGAACTTCTCTTCCTCTACGCACCAATTGACTAATTGTCGGCATAATCACACCTCCTTCCCTAAATTGTGAGTTATAAAATAATTTGGCCCCTGGCGGTTAAGCTAGGGGCCAAATGGTACACACCTGTCCCTTACTAAACCTTCAATATGGCTACAGCCGCAGCGCCAACCTCAATGCCGCAGGCCTTGCCAAGCTCTTCCATGCTCGGCACTGTCTCCACCGCCACGCCGCACTTGACGCACAGCTCCCGAATCGGACCGGTAACCCGCGCATCAGCGTTGCCGGCTAGTACCACCAGGCTGGCCCGGCCTTTTTCCACGGCTTTTACCACCTGTTTGGCTCCGGCGACTTTCTTGGCGTTCTTCCAGGTGTCGATTGGCACGGATGGTCACTCCTCTGTAAAAGAAATCCATTTCTCGCCATGGACACTCTAACATTTTATCATCCTGTCCCGGTGATGTCAATACAAAACCTTGTCGCAGCAGCATTTTTTATGCCCACGGGGCCACGAGTGTCATTACAGGAATTATCGGCAAGCAAATTGCTTGCCGATAGTGATTTTTTAGAAACCCGGCGCAACCTCCAGTTTCTTCAGCCGGATGTTGCGGTACCGGCTCATGCCGGTGCCGGCAGGCACCAGTTTGCCGATAATCACGTTCTCCTTCAGGCCGAGAAGCGGGTCAACCTTGCCTTTGATGGCGGCTTCGGTGAGCACCCGGGTGGTTTCCTGGAAGGACGCCGCCGACAGGAAGGAGTCGGTGGCCAGAGAAGCCTTGGTGATGCCGAGGAGAATGGGCCGAGCCACCGACGGCTCGCCGCCGGCCTCGATAATCCGGGCGTTTTCTTCCTCGAAGGTATTGATATCGATATATTCGCCGGGCAGCAGTTCGGTGTCGCCGGGTTCTTCGATTTTGACCTTGTGCATCATCTGGCGAACCATGACTTCGATATGTTTGTCGTTAATTTCAACGCCCTGCGATTTATAAACTTTTTGCACTTCGTGAACGAGATACCGCTGGGTGTCGCGCAGGCCGCTGACTCTCAGAATATCGTGAGGGTTGACCGAGCCTTCGGTGAGACGCTCGCCGGCCCGGACGGGATTGCCGTCCTTGACGATTAGTCTGGCCCCGTAAGGAACCTGATATACGCGTTCCTCGCCGGCGGCCGGCGTAATGGTGACCCGTCTGATGCCCTTGACTTCCTTGACCTCCACCACGCCGTCGGTCTCGGTGATAATCGCCGGACGCTTGGGTTTGCGGGCTTCGAACAATTCTTCAACCCGCGGCAGGCCTTGCGTGATGTCATCACCGGCTACCCCTCCGGTGTGGAAGGTTCGCATCGTGAGCTGGGTACCCGGCTCGCCGATGGACTGGGCGGCGATAATGCCGACAGCCTCACCGACGTCGACCATCCGCCCGGTGGCGAGATTTCGCCCATAGCACTTGATGCATACCCCATATTGGGACTTGCAGGTCAGGACGGAACGGATGGAAACCTGCTCCCGGACGGCGGCGATCTGCTCCGCCGTTTCCTCGGTGATCTCGTCATTCATCCGGACAATGATCTCACCGGTCTTCGGATCGGCAATATCCTCGGCCACCACCCGGCCGATAATCCGTTCGCGAAGCGGCTCAATGACGCCGTTGCCTTCGGTAATGGACTCGACTTCGATGCCTTTGATGTTATTGTTGCGAACCTTGACTTCCCGCACATCGCTGGACAAGATGGCCTCAATGTGCTCTTCGGTAAGCGGCACGCCCGCCGCGATGATTTCTTCCCCGGCCGCGGTCTTGACGGCATCAATGGTATTCTTGCCGAGCATTTCCCGCATCATGGCTTCCTTGAGGCTCAGCCGCAGCTGTTCTTCCGGCTCACCCAACTGGATGGTTTCCACGCCGGCGCTGCCGATATCTTCTTCGGTGGCGTTGGAGATTCCCCGCAGTTGAAGCACGGGTACGCCATGTTCACCGAAGGTATTCAGATAATCGTCATCCAGGGCGGTGTCGCGCACCGCCAGAATCTGACCGGTCTGGGGGCTGATGACGTCTTCCGCCACAACCCTGCCGAGCAGGGTATCCCGGAGGAAAGCAATGGCGTTGGCGCTGGTTTGCGCCAGTCTGGCCCGTTCCCGCACGAGATTGACGCCGACGACATCGCAGTCTTCCTCCCGGACGATGACGTCCTGGGCAACGTCGACCAGACGGCGGGTCAGGTAACCGGAGTCAGCGGTACGGAGCGCCGTATCCGCCAAGCCTTTCCGGGCGCCGTGGGTGGAAATGAAGTATTCCAGAACCGTCAGTCCTTCGCGGAAGTTAGCCTTGATCGGCACGTCGACGATCCGGCCCGACGGATCGGCCATCAGGCCGCGCATGCCCGCCAGCTGGCGGAGCTGCTGGATATTGCCGCGGGCGCCGGAAGTCGCCATCATGTACACCGGGTTAAACCGGCTGAGGGAGGTCATGAGGGCCGAAGTGACATCATCGGTGGCCTGGGTCCAAAGGTCGATGATCTTCTTGTACCGCTCGTCCTCGGTGATCAAGCCGCGGCGGTACTGTTTGTCAATGAGGTCGACCTGGCCTTCGGTCTTGGCCAGAATCTCCTTTTTCTGCGCGGGAACTTCGATATCCGCAATCGCGATGGTGATGCCGGCCCGAGCGGCGTAGGAGAAGCCAAGCTTCTTGACGCTGTCGAGAACCGTCGCGGTTTTGGAAGTACCAAACCGGCGATAGCAGTCAGCCACCAGGCGTCCGAGCTGTTTCTTATCCATGAGGACTCCCAGGTACCACTCGCCGTCCTTCTGGAAGAAGGCGCGCAGTTCCTCAGGCAAGGCCTCGTTGAAGATAATCCGGCCCACGGTGGTGTTTACCAAACCGTAGTCAGGCAGGCGGACCTTGATTCTGGCGTGAAGATTGAGTTCCTTATGGTAATAGGCCAGATAGGCCTCGTTGCTGTTGGCGAAAATTTTGCCTTCGCCGGTGGCGCCCTCGCGCTCGATGGTGAGGTAGTAGGCCCCTAGGACCATATCCTGCGTGGGCGTGGCGACCGGCTTGCCGTCCTTGGTCGATAAGATATTATGGGCCGACAGCATCAAGAGGCGGGCTTCCGCCTGGGCCTCCGCCGACAGCGGCACATGCACCGCCATCTGGTCGCCGTCGAAGTCGGCGTTGTAAGCCGTGCATACGAGGGGATGGATCTTGATGGCCCGGCCTTCGGACAGTACCGGTTCGAAGGCCTGAATCCCCAGGCGGTGGAGGGTCGGGGCCCGGTTGAGGAGCACCGGATGCTCTTTGATGACTTCTTCCAGCACATCCCATACTTCGGGGCGCACCCGTTCGACCATCCGCTTGGCGCTCTTGATATTGTGGGCGTGACCGGCGTTAACCAGCTTTTTCATCACGAACGGCTTGAAGAGCTCCAGGGCCATCTCCTTGGGCAGGCCGCACTGATGCAGCTTGAGTTCCGGCCCGACCACGATAACCGAACGCCCGGAGTAGTCGACCCGCTTACCCAGAAGGTTCTGGCGGAACCGGCCCTGCTTGCCCTTGAGCATGTCGCTCAGGGATTTCAGCGGGCGGTTGCCGGGACCGGTGACCGGGCGGCCGCGGCGGCCGTTGTCGATGAGCGCGTCGACGGCTTCCTGCAGCATCCGCTTTTCATTGCGGACAATGATGTCCGGCGCCCCGAGATCGAGGAGCCGCTTCAGGCGGTTGTTGCGGTTGATAACCCGGCGGTAAAGGTCGTTGAGGTCGGAGGTCGCAAACCGGCCGCCGTCGAGCTGCACCATCGGGCGAAGCTCAGGCGGGATTACCGGCACGACATCCAGAATCATCCAGGCGGGATCATTGCCCGACTTGCGGAAGGCTTCCACAACTTCGAGGCGACGAATGGCGCGGACCTTCCGCTGGCCGCTTACTTCGCGCAGTTCCTGACGCAGTTCGCGGCTGAGCTTCTCCAGGTCGAGCTCATCCAGCAGCTTCTTGATCGCTTCAGCGCCCATGCCGACTTTAAAGGCGGTGCCGTATTTGTCACGGTAGTCGCGATATTCGTTTTCGGTTAACAGCTGCTTTTTCATCAGCGGCGTGTCGCCCGGATCGAGCACGATATAAGAAGCGAAATACAAAACCTTTTCCAGCGACCGCGGGGAAATGTCGAGAATAAGCCCCATGCGGCTGGGGATTCCTTTAAAGTACCAGATATGCGATACCGGGGCGGCCAGTTCGATGTGGCCCATCCGGTCCCGGCGCACCTTGGAGCGGGTAACTTCAACGCCGCAGCGGTCGCAGACAATACCCTTGTACCGGATACGCTTGTATTTTCCGCAGTGGCACTCCCAGTCCCGGGTTGGCCCAAAAATCTTCTCGCAGAAGAGACCTTCCCGCTCGGGTTTCAGTGTACGATAATTTATGGTTTCCGGCTTTTTCACCTCGCCGTGCGACCAGTTGCGGATCTGTTCGGGCGAAGCCAAGCCTATGCGCATGGAATCAAAGTTGTTTACATCCAACAAGGGGTTATCGCTCCCTTCACTCTTACTCGAAATCCTCGTCAAGCTCGTCGTCGAGATAATCGCGCGGATTAACCTTCTTGTCTTTCTTCAGCTTCTTGTCGCCTTTGGCGGCCAGCCCGAAGTCGTCGTCGTCCCGCGGTGCAGCCGGCTGCATTTCGCCGATTTCGGCGATGATGTCGAGTTCTTCCTCGATGGGTTCGATGTCGTCGGACGCTTCCAGCTCATCCACGACATCGGGTTCGAAATCGGCTACTTTCCGCTCGTGCGGCAGGGGCCGGTCCCCATCTTCTCCGCCGATGCTGAGTTCGAGTTCCTTGGCGGTTTCATGGATATCGTCATCCGACTCGCGGATCAGAATCTCCTGGGCGTCTTCAGAAAGCACTTTGACGTCGAGACCTATGCTCTGGAGTTCCTTGATAAGAACTTTAAAGGATTCCGGCACGCCAGGTTCAGGGACATTTTCCCCCTTAACGATGGCTTCGTAGGTTTTCACGCGTCCGACAACATCGTCGGACTTAACCGTGAGGAGTTCCTGAAGGGTGTACGCCGCGCCGTAGGCTTCGAGCGCCCAGACCTCCATCTCGCCGAAACGCTGGCCGCCGAACTGGGCCTTGCCGCCGAGCGGCTGCTGGGTAACAAGCGAATACGGGCCTGTCGAGCGGGCGTGAATTTTATCGTCGACCAAGTGGGCCAGTTTGAGCATATAGACAAAGCCCACGGTGACCGGATTATCAAAAGGATCGCCGGTCCGGCCGTCATACAGGGTGGTTTTCCCGGCTGCGGGCAAGCCCGCCATCTTAAGCGACCGGAAAACTTCTTCCTCGGTGGCGCCGTCGAATACGGGGGTGGCCATATGAACCCCGGCTTTATCCGGCTTGGGGAGTCCGTACCGGTCGAGATCATAGCCGATTTCCCGCAGTTCGCCTTTGATATTGGCGTCCATATTCTTGATCTTCATGCCGAGGGTAGCGGCAGCCCAGCCAAGATGCGTCTCCAGGACCTGGCCGATATTCATCCGGGACGGCACGCCCAGCGGATTGAGCACAATCTGCACCGGCGTTCCGTCCGGCAGGAAAGGCATGTCTTCTTCCGGCAGAATGCGGGACACAACGCCCTTGTTGCCGTGGCGGCCCGCCATCTTGTCACCCTCGGAAATCTTCCGTTTTTGCGCGATGTAGACCCGGACGAGCTGGTTGACTCCGGGCGGCAGTTCGTCGCCGTTCTCCCGGCTGAAAACCTTGACATCGACAATCTTGCCGGCCTCGCCGTGAGGCACCCTGAGCGAGGTATCCCGGACTTCGCGGGCCTTCTCCCCGAAGATCGCCCGCAGAAGCCGCTCTTCGGCCGTCAGCTCGGTTTCGCCCTTGGGAGTCACCTTGCCGACCAGAATATCGCCCGGACGCACTTCGGCGCCGACCCGGATAATTCCCCGGTCGTCCAGGTCCCGGAGAACCTCTTCGGCCACATTCGGAATGTCGCGGGTGATCTCCTCGGGTCCCAGCTTGGTATCCCTGGCATCACACTCGTATTCTTCAATATGGATCGAGGTGAAGATATCTTCCTTGACCAGTTTTTCGCTGAGCAGGATGGCGTCTTCGTAGTTATAGCCTTCCCAGGGCATAAAGGCGACCAGCACATTATACCCGAGGGCCAGCTCGCCATTATCGGTGGAGGGGCCGTCGGCCAGCACCTGCCCTTTTTCAATCCGGTCGGCGTGGAAGACGATGGGTTTTTGATTGACGCAAGTTCCCTGGTTGGAACGAATGTATTTCAGCAGTTTATAGGTATCCAGCCCGCCCCTGTCGGTGCGGACATGAATGTCGTTGGCAGTTACTCTTACAACTTCACCGGGGTTTTTCGCCAGCAGGACAACCCCGGAGTCCCGGGCAGCCTTATATTCCATCCCCGTGCCGACCAGCGGAGCCTGGGTCTTGAGGAGCGGGACCGCCTGGCGCTGCATGTTGGCGCCCATGAGGGCCCGGTTGGCGTCGTCATTCTCCAGGAAAGGAATCATCGCCGTCGCGATCGAAACGACCTGCTTGGGCGAAACGTCCATATAGTCGACATTTTCCGCCGGCACAACCAGAATATCATGGCGATACCGGGCGGCAACCCGCGACTCTCTGAACCAGCCGGCGTCGGTCAACTCTTCGTTGGCCTGGGCAATAATAAATTCATCCTCTTCGTCGGCGGTGAGGTAATGGACGTCGTCGGTCACCTGGCGATTATCCTTATCGACTTTCCGGTACGGCGTTTCAATAAAGCCGAACTCGTTGATCCGGGCAAAGGTGGACAACGACCCGATCAGCCCGATGTTCGGACCTTCCGGGGTCTCGATCGGGCACATCCGCCCATAGTGGGAGTGGTGGACGTCCCGCACTTCCATGCCGGCCCGTTCACGGCTCAAGCCGCCGGGGCCGAGAGCGCTGAGACGGCGTTTATGGGTAAGCTCAGCCAGCGGGTTGGTCTGATCCATGAACTGGGACAACTGGCTGGAACCGAAAAATTCCTTGATGGCCGCCACAACCGGCCGGATATTGATCAGCGCCTGGGGCGTGATGACATCAATATCCTGAATGGTCATCCGTTCCTTAACCACCCGCTCCATCCGGGACAGGCCGATGCGGAACTGGTTCTGCAGCAGTTCGCCCACCGAGCGCAGGCGCCGGTTGCCCAGATGGTCGATATCGTCCACGTTGCCATGACCGTCGATCAGGTTGAGCAGATAACTGACCGATGCCAGGATGTCCTCGCGGGTTATCGTACGGTGGGTATAAGGTAGCGACGGATTGCAGAGCATTTTGACAACCCGGCCGTCCTTCTCCCTGATTTTGATCTCGATCAGGTCGGTGCCTTCCAAAATACGGCCCTGTTCGATCCGGGCCATGACTTTCTCGTCGACGAGTGCGCCGGCTTCCGCCAGAAGCTCGCCGGTCGACTTATCCACCAGCGGCTGATCCAGCATCTTCCCCATCAGCCGGCGGCGCCAGCCAAGCTTTTTCGTCAGCTTGTAGCGCCCGACCGTAGCCAGATCATACCGTTTGGAGTCAAAGAACAGCGTCTCCAGCAATTGGGTGGCATTCTCCACCGTGGGAGGCTCGCCGGGGCGGAGCCGCTTATATATTTCAACCAGAGCCTCTTCCTTGGAATCGGTGTTGTCCCGCTCCAGGGTCGCCCGTACGCGGACGTCGTCATGAAACAAGTCGAGAATGGTCGCGCTGGAGGCATAGCCAAGCGCCCGAATCAGGACGGTGACCGGGAGCTTTCTGGTGCGGTCCACCCGCACCGACACCACATCGTTGGCATCGGTCTCCAGTTCAAGCCACGCCCCGCGATTCGGGATAACGGTTGCATTATACAGTTTCTTGCCGCTCGTGTCGATAGTCTCGCCATAATAGACACCGGGCGAACGCACCAGCTGGCTGACGATAACCCGCTCGGCGCCGTTGATGATAAAAGTACCGTTGTCGGTCATCAGGGGGAAATCGCCCATGAACACTTCCTGTTCCTTTATTTCCCCTGTTTCCCGGTTAATAAGCCGGACACTGACGCGTAAAGGAGCGGAATAGGTAACGTCGCGCTCTTTGCACTCTTCTACCGAATACTTCGGGTCACCGAGCGTAAAGTTTTCAAACGATAGAACCAGATTGCCGGTAAAGTCCTGAATCGGTGAAATATCGCGGAATATCTCCTGCAGGCCTTCCTTCAAGAACCAGTTGTAGGAGTTTTTCTGAATTTCGATAAGGTTGGGCATATCCAGCACTTCGTTGATTTTGGCATAACTATACCTGACCCTCTTGCCCACCGGAACAGGATTGAACATTAAAGCCTTCACCCCTTAGCCCAAATTGACATGGCGTTTTCACATGCCATCGCGCGGTAGGATAATAAATACGAAAAAGAAGCAAGGTTCCTTGTATTCCTGCAAAAACCTTGCTTTTTTTAGCCTGATGATTGTTCATCCCCCATGCCATTACTATTTCCTGCCAATAGAAAAAATATACCTGGTATATTATAATGCCAGGAAATACTGTACCGCATTTTAAGATGATATCATAGAGCACCAGGGTTGTCAAGCAATATTATCCAAATGTGAGAAAAAACGGAGAGTGCCCCAAGGGTACTCTCCGTTGATCCGTCGGCTGCAATTACTTAACGTCGACAGAGGCGCCGGCTTCAACCAGCTTGGCTTTGAGGGCTTCAGCGTCGGCTTTGGAAACTTTTTCTTTAACAGGCTTCGGAGCGCCATCGACGAGGTCTTTGGCTTCTTTGAGGCCAAGACCGGTGATTTCGCGAACGACTTTGATAACGTTGATTTTGCCGGCGCCGGCGCTGGTCAGGATAACGTCGAATTCGGTCTGCTCTTCGGCGGCCGCGGCAGGAGCGGCGCCAGCGGCAGGAGCGGCGGCCACGGCTACGGGAGCGGCGGCGGAAACGCCGAATTTTTCTTCCAGAGCTTTAATCAGCTCGGCGAGTTCCAGAACGGTCATTTTCTCAATGGCTTCCATGATTTGGTCTTTGTTCATTTTATTTACCTCCAAAAATAATTTCTTGATTTTCTTGATTTGGGTCGAGACCGTTGGGAAAGGGCCAGATACTGAGCGGCTCCGAGGACGCGTCCGGAATGTACTGGTTGTACTTTACAGGGAGCGCCCGCAGGACCAGCGGCGTAGATGGGCCTTTCGCGGCGGTCGAGTTATGCGGATTCTTTTTGTTTGCGTACCGCCTCAAGCGCATACACCAGGTTGCTGAGGTTGCCCTGGAGCACCCGGACGAAACCGGCGATCGGAGCCTGCATCGTGCCGAGCAATTGGGCAACGAGCACTTCGCGGGACGGCAGGCTGGCAAGAGCCTTGACCCCGGCGACGTCAACCACTTTGCCTTCAACCAGGCCGGCCTTGATTTCCAGGGCCTGAAGCTTGTTCTCGCGAATGAAATCGCTGAGAAGCTTCGCCGGAGCAGCCGGATCGGTTGTCGACAGGGCGATGACCGTCGGGCCTTCCAGGTACGCGTCCAGGCCGTCGATCCCCGCTTCCTTGGCGGCGATCCGCGTCAGGGTATTCTTGACGACGCGATACTCGACGCCCGCTTCGCGGAGCTTGCGGCGCAGCTTGGTGTCCTGAGCGACGTTCAGGCCGCGATAGTTGGCCAGAACAGCCCCTTTGGTATTTGAGAGCTTTTCCTTCAACTCGGTTACTACTGCTTGTTTCTCGGTTCTTACTGCTTTTTCAGCCATCAAATCCACCTCCTTTACTAGCATTGGGAAATATAAAAGTAAAAACGACCTGCCGGCGTAGAAAACCGGAGGTCGTTCATGGCTCAAACCATAACCGCGCATCCCCGGCCTCGGCAGGCGGACTGTCGTCCATTACACATACCTGCTGTCTACGGCCTAGACTCAATCGCTTTTATTCTTTTTTACCGGGAGCCTTCAGCGGATTGACCGGCACTCCGGGTCCCATCGTCGTGCTAAGGGTGATGCCGCGCATATATTGGCCCTTGGCAGCGGCGGGTTTGACTTTAACGAGCTGGTCGATCAGCGTGGAGAAGTTCTTCAGCAGCTTCTCGGAATCGAAGGACACTTTGCCGATCGGGGCGTGAATGTTGCCCGCCTTGTCGGTGCGGTACTCGATTTTACCAGCTTTGATCTCGTTGATCGCCCGGGTAACGTCCATGGTTACGGTACCTACCTTGGGGTTCGGCATGAGGCCTTTGGGACCGAGAATTTTACCCAGTCTGCCAACGAGGCCCATCATATCGGGAGTGGCGACGGCAACGTCGAAATCCGCCCAGCCGCCCTGAATTTTTTCTACCATGTCCTCGGCGCCGACAAAGTCGGCTCCGGCGGTTTCGGCTTCCTTGGCCTTTTCGCCTTTGGCAAACACCAGCACTCGCTTGGTCTTGCCGGTGCCGTACGGCAGCACCACCGCGCCGCGAACCTGTTGATCGGCATGTTTCGGGTCGACACCGAGCCTCACTGCGACTTCCACACTCTCATCGAATTTGGCGCTGGCCGTTTTTTTGATCAGGTCCATAGCCTCTTCCGGATCATAGAGTTTGTCTTTGTCGATCAGTTTGGCCGCTTCGGTATATTTCTTACCAAACTTCGGCATAACATAATTCCTCCTAGTGAAAATGTGGTGATAGCGGTAATAAACCCTCCCACATGTCTCGGCTGATTATCACCGGCCAGCCGGCCGCTTCCAATCCACCTCGACGGCATGAGTTAGTCGACGATGTCGATGCCCATGCTGCGCGCCGTGCCTTCGATCATCCGCATAGCGGCTTCGACGCTGGCGGCGTTCAGGTCTTGCATTTTCGATTCGGCAATCTCGCGAACCTTAGCCCGCGAAACCTTGGCGACCTTTTTCTTATTGGGTTCGCCAGATGCGGTTTCGATGCCGGCGGCTTTCTTCAGCAGTACCGCAGCAGGCGGAGTCTTGGTAACGAAAGAAAACGACCTGTCTTCAAATACGGTAATCTCTACCGGAATAATCAGACCAGCCTGCTGAGCAGTTCTTTCATTGAACTCCTTGACAAACGCCATGATATTAACACCGGCTTGACCGAGCGCGGGGCCGACGGGAGGCGCCGGAGTCGCTTTGCCGGCGGGAACCTGCAGCTTGACAAGCTTTACAACCTTCTTAGCCATGGTTACACCTCCTTACGCTAAAATGTGGTAATGGCGGGCAAAGAGCCCTCCCACGTTGGGCCCCCAGGGCCCAAGGTACTCGATTACAGCTTCTCTATTTGAGTATAGTCGAGTTCAACAGGGGTTTCGCGTCCGAACATGTTGACAAGCACTTTCAGCTTGCCGCGGTCCGGATCGATATCGGTAACCGTCGCCGTCCAGTTCTCGAAAGCGCCGGACGTGATGCGGATGAGTTCTTTCAGCCTGATGTCGATTTTCTTCGGCTTGGCCTCATCAAAGCCCATTGACTTGAGGATGTGTTTTGCCTCACTGCCGGTAAGCGGGATGGGTTTCGTTCCCGACCCGACAAAGCCTGTTACGCCGGGTGTATTGCGCACCACGTACCAGGATCTGTCATTTACAATCATTTCGACCAGAACATATCCCGGAAAGATCTTCTTTTTGGAAATCTTCTTCTTGCCGTCCTTGATTTCGACTTCGTCTTCCATAGGCACAAGCACCCGGAAGATCTCATTTTCCATTCCCATGGAATGGACCTTCTTCTCAAGATTGGCCTTCACTTTATTTTCATAGCCGGAATATGTGTGGATGACGTACCAATTTTTTTCGGATTCCATCTTCGAAGGGCCGCACCAGGCGGACCCCCACCCCCTTATCCTGCGGTGGCAACTATTTGAGCAATGCCTTCAAAGCCTCGGTGAACACCGTGTCGATCAGCCAGATAACAATCGCGGCGATAACTACAGAAATAAAAACAACCCCCGTGTAGGCGGAGAGTTCTTTCTTATCCGGCCAAGACACTTTTTTCAGCTCGGCTTTCACTTCCCGCAAGAAACGCTTCATCCGGGAAGTTTTGGTTTGAATAGCTGTTTCCTGCACAGCCATTTTCTCACATCCCCGTCTTATTACTGCCCAAACCAACGGCATAAGCATTGGCAGGGGCAGTAGGACTTGAACCCACAACCAACGGTTTTGGAGACCGCTACTCTACCAATTGAGCTATGCCCCTACTTATGTTAATGCAGCTTTAATTATAATTTACTTGGTTTCTTTGTGTAAAGTCTGTTTTTTGCAAAACTTGCAATATTTGTTAAACTCCAGGCGATCCGGGTCGTTCTTCTTGTTCTTATTGGTCTGGTAATTGCGTTGTTTGCAATCGGTACAGGCCAAGGTAATCGCGTTACGCATATCTACACCTCACTTGCCACTGTCTGTAAAATATCGCTAATATAGAGTATCACAAGTATGTCCGGCCTGTCAATAGCACACGGTTCCGGGCATGTTATATATTTTGGACAGTTGCTGGCAGGCTTCGCCCGGATACACCGCCGCGGCCGCCCGGGCCGCAGCCTTGTCCGTCATTGGCCCGGCACGTGCAATAAGGCAGGGGGATTCCCCTGCCTTATATACATTCCCCATCCCTTTTGTGTTTATACCAGCCTTTACCGCAAATCGGAAAAGATGAATTTACGCTTCGATAGCGGTAACCACGCCGGCGCCAAC
>DLGF01000016.1 GCA_002482545.1 Sporomusaceae bacterium UBA7701 | reverse complement strand
TCCCGGCGCGGCTCCCGACTCCGCCGCCGCGGCCCCTCCGTTCAGTCTGACCTGCAGTTTGATATCGCGGCCTTCGCCAATGCTGATGTCGACAATGCCGCCGGCGCCTGTGGTTTGCTGAATGGCAGCCGCAGCGCCCTTTTTGGTATCCTCTTTCGCCGCTCCTTTAGCCTCATCGGCTGGTTCGGCAACGGCAACGATGCCTTCCAGTACGTCGGGAGTCAGCGGAGTCAGCGCATCCACGGTTTTAAGCAGTTTTGCGCCAATAACCTGACTAATTTTCAGGGCGTTTTCCGGCAAAGTCAATAACCCGGAATCTTCCAGGTCAGCAAAGATAGACGGGTCTTCCAGGTCGGCAGGACTGATCACCGTTCCTTCTTTGGTGAGGCAGCAAACCACTGCCGGGTCATTTTTGTGCTGACTGACGGTTTCTGCAGAAATAGACATGTTCTTCCTCCTTCATTTTTCCATTTGGAAACTGTCCAAAATTTATAAATGTTACTTTTTTCACATTAAAGCCAAAAATAAAAAGCGAAGCGTTGACGGTCTTCTAGGACTTGAGTTTTCGAATCAGCGGATGGTTGACGGTGCGCAGTGCGTGGTCCGTATGATGATATACCGGCAGCTTGAGTTTCGGCGCAACCCCCATGACCGTGTTGGAACAATCGCTGCAATTGCTGATCAGAAGGACTTCCGCGCCGCTTTTTTTCAGCTTCAGGACCTTTTCGGCCTGTCCCGGGCAATTCCCAGGATTTTCGCACTTGATGCCCCCCCGGACGTCAAGAACCTGCTTGCACCGCTCTACCCCGACAACAGGCGCGCCCATCTTGCCCGCGATTTCCCGCAGCCGCTCCTCGTTGGCGCCGCAAGCGCAGACCAGCAGCCCCATTTTCCGTTTCTCGGCCGTCAGCGGTATGGTGACCAGAATTCCGCCGCTGGTTTTGGTGATGACATCGTCCAAACCGGCACTTTGCCCGGTAAACGGACCGCCTGCGATAATCTCGCCGTATTCCCCGGCGATCCCGCCCGCGGTCTCGATCAGTTCAGCCACCGTCGTGCCAAGCGGCACATCCCGGAATACTTGGGGCCCGGAACCACTTTTCAGACGCCCCGCGACGGTGACATTTTTGGCGATGACCGGTTTCTTGAGATCAACGGCCTCAGCAATCCGCGACAATGTCTCCACATTGGCGACGACAGCCTGCGCGGCGGATGGCAATTGGTCCGGCGCCAGCAGTTTACCGAGGACTTCCCGGATAATGGCCCGTTCTTCTCCCATGGGATACATATCCGGCAATTCAGCAATTTCGATTGTTTTATCCCGGATGACTCCTTTTAGGGCGGCGATAGCCCGGCTGTTTTTCGCCTTTACCGCAAAAATTCCCTTGGCGGCATTGACAGCCTGCATGGCATACCGCAGGCCGTTATAAACCAACTGCGGGTCTTCGATCATTTGCTGGATATTATGTTCCAGTATCGGTTCGCACTCCACGCCGTTGGCAATCACGACCCCGCCCTTCAGGTCGACGTTCATCTTGACGTGGGTGGGAAAGCCCGCGCCTCCCATGCCGACGATGCCGGCTTCCCTAATGATATCTAGAATGCCGCCGTCTCCTGATATAGGCTTGAAACCGTCGGGTTGTACCGGATCGGCCTCAATAAGGATTGCCCGTTCCGTCACTTCTTGAATCCGCCCGCTGACACTGGCGTGAAGATTGGCACCAAGACCATCGGGAACGGCGATCAACGTCCCTTTTTCCACCACATCGCCAACCTTGACAAGAGGCTTATTCACAACGCCGATGTGCTGGCGCAACAAAATTGCATATACCTTTTGCATTTCGCTTCTCCTCCTTTCCTGTCAAAATCATGTGTGCGCTTAAATAATATCGCAAAATCCATGCCAACCTGGACGAGGCCCGCAGAAGCCGGCTTTTTCAATCGACCACTGTCTTTTGGCCCGGCTCAATTGTCCGATAGTTGGCATTTTTCCGTAAATTAGTTCTCTTCCGTCCAGCATTGGGGCCGAACAAAAAATGCCAGCAAACCGACACGAATGTCAGTTTGCTGGCATTTTTTCAGAAGCTTCCCCCTGATGGGCGCCCCTTCTTTCGCTTTTCATGCGGAATGCCTAACTTTTGCAATTTATAATAGAGCGTGCTGCGGGGAATATTCAGAATTTCCGCCGCCTTAAGCAAATTATGCTTTGCGCTGGCCAAGGCCTTCAGGATGGTTTGGCGTTCGATTTCCAGCAGCATCGGCTCCAATTCCATGAGCGTTTTGAAGGAGGCCATTTCCGTTTCCCTGCCGTCCTGGAGTACGCTTTCCAGTAAAAGCTCCAGGCTTTGCGGCGAAATCTCGTGATTCTCGGCCAAAACTACCAGCCGTTCCATGAGATTTTTCAACTCCCGTACGTTGCCAGGCCAGTGATAATGCAGCAGCATCGAAATCACCTCCGGCGCGATACGGTCGATTACCTTGCGGTTCAAGACCGAATAGCGTTTCAAATAATAATCCATGAGCAGAGGGATATCTTCCGGACGTTCCCGCAAAGCGGGGATGCGCAACGAAAAGACATTCAGCCGATAGAAGAGATCTTGCCGGAAAGTGCCCTCCTGCACCATCTGCTGGATGTTCCGGTTCGTGGCGGCGATCACCCGTATATTAATTTTTATCGGTCTGATTCCGCTCACCCGGTAAAATTCTCCGCTTTCCAAAACCCGCAGCAGCTTTGCTTGCATCTCCAGGGGCAATTCGCCGATTTCATCCAAAAACACCGTGCCGCCGTCAGCCAATTCGAACTTTCCGGGCTTTCCCGCCTTTTGCGCGCCGGTGAAAGCTCCGGGGTCATAGCCAAACAATTCGCTTTCAATCAAATTGGGCGAAATGGACCCGCAGTCCACCACGACAAACGGCTCATTTCTCCGCGAACTTTCCCAGTGAAGCGCCCTGGCGAACAAGTCCTTGCCTGTACCGCTTTCGCCCGTAATAATAACCGCCGCCTCGGTCTCAGCCACCTTCTGGGCCAGATGAATCAATTTCTGCATCTGCCGGCTTTGGCAAATAATACTCTCGAAACCGGATTTGGCCTGGTTTTGCTTAATAATTTCCCCGACAGATTCCAGATGCTTCGCCCGGTTCTTTTCTTCGGCGCCGCCATCATCAGCGCGCCGGAATCCCGTAATGTCATGGTCAATGGATATCGCCCCTTTGACCATGCCGTTTACCTTGATGGGGGCTGCGCTAATAACTACCAGGCTTCCTTCGCGCGGCCGATGCTCGACATATTCAACTCGTTCGCCCGTTTCCAGAACAGCCAGACATAGCGCATTAGGAAAAAAATCGACAATTTTATTATTTAATATTTCTTCCCGCTTGACACCATATAGTCGATCCGAAGCCTGATTCCAGTATTTCACCGTTCCGTCGGCGGCGATAACACAAATACCTTCGTTGATATTCTCCAAAATGGTTTCGGCAGACAGTTCGAAGTCACCCTTCCGTCCATCCATTTCAAAGGTTGGCGTGGAGCTAAAATTCATGCCTATCCCTCCTGTTCCGCCAAACCCCTTCTTGTCTGCCCAGCAGGACCAAAAGCGGACAGCGCGGCGCGGCGGAAAAATCCCGTCAACGGCACATAGAAAACAGGAGACCACTTCATCTGTAACCAACCCAGATTTATGGTCTCCGACTTGCATCAGCAAAGTGTATGTTTAGTTCATCTCTTACAGCCGTATTATTGATATATTCATTATCTATTATAAATTATATCAATATATTTGTCAAAGCAAATCCCCGGCTATGACTGGGGACCAGCCGGCAATATGATTTGCGAAGGGTATCGAACAAAGGAATTGCCCGCAAAAGACCATGTACGCGAGAGGTAAGCGGGCAAGCGCTTGACGCTTTTTATGCGTCTCTTTTCTTGCCGCCGCGGATAAGCAGCCTTTCATCACCCGAATTCACTAATTTGCCACAAACGAAAAAAAGCCCCCATCCATGAGGGCTTTCCAATCGGCGGTCTCCCCCTTTCGAGGGGAAGGCGAGCGCAGGTCCGGCGTCCGGTCGATTCCGTAATGTGCGGTCCGCGCGTCCCTGACTGAAACACGATTCTATGAGGAGGGCAAAGCCTTGCTTCGCCCGCTATTGCCGTTTCAATACTTCCTATCGCTCCGTCTTCAAGAGCATTTCTAATGGATGGCTTTCTTCTTAAACGATCCGCCCATTACATCATGCACATCGTTAAAGGTAATGAAGGCATCTTCGTCAATATCGGCGATCAGGGATTTGAATTTGGAAATTTCGAGGCGAGTGACAACGACATAGATAACACTTCTTTCCTCGCCGGTATATCCGCCTCGGCCCTGCAGAATGGTCACGCCTCTTCCCAGGCGGGCCATAAGGGCATCGGATATCTCTTCCGTATGATCGGATACGATAAAAGCGGCTTTTGATTCATCCAAGCCCTCAATGGTAATGTCAATGACTTTGGCGGCGACAAAATAGGTGACCAGGGAATACATCGCCCGGTCCCAGCCAAAAACAAGGCCGGCGGCGGACAGGATGAACAGATTGATCACCAGAACGACTTCACCTACGGAAAAACTGGTGCGTTTGTCCAGCAGGATGGCTACGATTTCCGTACCGTCCAGCGAACCGCCGTAACGGACGATCAGCCCTACTCCTATTCCGATGATAATGCCGCCGAATACGGATGCCAGAAATAAATCCTGGGTTACCCCCGGAATCGGTAAAAAAATATTGCTCCAATACGCCAACGCGCCAATCGCAAAGATGGTCGAAAGAGCAAATGTTTTACCCAGTTGCTTATAGCCTATATAAACAAAAGGAATATTGATCACAATCAGATATACTCCCAGCGGCAAGCCTGTCAAGTGGCTGGCCATAATCGCAATGCCGACCACACCGCCGTCGATGACATTATTGGGCACCAGAAAAATTTCCAGCCCAGCCGCATAAATGATGGCGCCGATAAACAAAATTACACATCGTTTTATTTCTTGCAAAATTTTATTTTTTTTCTGCACTAAGGAGCCCCTTTCTCTATCTTTTAATAACGGAAACCCTGCCTGGGGTTATTTTTTTCTCCAAACGATTTCATACCCCAGCACATCGGCGATCCGGCGCACCTTCCAAAACGGAATGTTTCCCTGCTTCAGTTGCCGGGTTACAGTCTGCGGCGTGTCCGCAGTCCCGTATTGCTCGTTTAGCTGTCGTACGGTATCGGATACATTCGATCCCGCACCCGCGATTTGTTTCTTGAGCAGGAATTCAATTTCACAGGCTTCCTCTTCCGGTATACCCTCCGTCCTCGGCACACTACTCCCCTCCATTAAAATAATAGCAAATTTAATCATCTTCGTAAATAAATAATCAAAAATAATTAAGTTTCCTGCCCGCAAGAGCGTTGGGCTGAATAACTGCCTCAGGCTCATGGCCATCCTCTTCCGCTCTTGCTTTGGAAACTCCTCATTTCATTATTTTGCTTCACCTCATAATAGTGTGAAGCAAAATCTTTTCCTTTATCCGGGAAAATCCAGCGCTTGGAGCCCACCCGGGAGCCATCCGTACAGATAGCCCTACAGCCTGGAAGAAAGGCAGGTATTCCTGCCGTTTGTCTCTTCAGCATATGCAAAGCATAAAGAGAAAGTCCCTGCTCCGAGTGGCGGCTTTAAGCCTCCTTATCGGCCTGCTGACTGAACCAATTGCTTTTCACCCTGACTTCTTTCATTTTGAAAACCTAGGGTGAACGCAATGCTAACCATGCACCAATACGCTATCAGCTCAGACCATTCTTCTAATATTTGATGGTAAGGCGTTAATGCCGGAAGCCAATTCCTTTCAAAAATCAACTGCGCAGCTACGGCCGCCAGAATCAGCAAAGCTCCATCGACAACGCATAAACTCAATTTCGGTTTGATATAAGCCCAGCTGAAATTGCGCCAAAGGCCTGCTAATGAGGCAATGGCGATAACCGTGAGAAATGGATAAACATATGGGCCGTACCATATTGCCCGGATGGAAGGAAACACCGGCCCTTCCGGCCCAAGGGCCACCGGCTCGAGAAACGCCCGCCCCCAGCTTAATTCGCGACCGGCCATAAGCAGCCAGACAGGTATCACCCACAGCCACAGGTTGCGGATTCTTATATCGCCGCGATTGCGACGGGCCGCAAACCAAGATAAAAATGCGCCGGCGCCAAGTATTACTACCTGTGTATTTTCTATCGGACCGTTTTCCCAGCCCCACCACCCGGGGAGGCAAAGGCCAAGGGGAAACAAGAGCACCGTTAATAGCAGGGAAACCCAGGTCGATGGAGACAATGGCCCTGTAAGTAGTTGTTTTTTTGATGACATATGTAATTGCTCTTTGCTTAACAAGAAAAACCCTCCCAATCAACACTAGGCTACTGTCATATATTAACACAAAAGATTACAAGAGTGGCAAAAAAAACTGGACATCGAAGCGGCGAGGAAATACCGTTCGCTCAATTTACAGGCCATGCAGCTTCTTATACAATAATATAAATAAGGACATTTTTAAGGAGTTCATTATGGTCAAATCCAGCCTCACCGCCGGCGACAAAACGCTCATTGCGTTCTTGTTGCTGGGTTCGCTCGGTTTTCTTGTTTATCAGTGGTCCTTCTGGCCCCAGCAAGCCGTCAGGAGTGCCGAAGTCCGCGTAAACGGCCGATTGGTTCAGACATTGCCGCTGCGCATCGGTTACACCCAGGAATTGCGCATCGGTGGTCAAACAGAATATGCCATTATCGAAATCAAGGACGATAAGATACGTATCCGCCAGGACGATTCACCCCGGCAGATCGGTGTCCAAACAGGCTGGATCAGCCAGCCGCCGCAAACCATTGTTAACCTGCCTTACCGGATTGTCGTCACGGTGGTGTCGGCAGCGCCTTCAGAGATAGACGCCATTGCCCATTGAGGGCGAAGAGGCAGGCACTTTAAGCGGAAAAGCCGTTCTATTTGCCCGGAGCAAAGCTGAAAAGCACCATAAATATTGGCCCCTTTGCTCGGTTGCGGTAAGGCCGAGAACAAAACCGGTTGGAAAGGCCGGAAAATGAATCAATTTTTTTGGATCGTTGCATCAGCGAACGATCCTGCACCTCTCCTTAGGGCTTATCTGGCTCCACTCCGGCACAGAAGCCCTGACATCGCGCATATACTGTCGTGAGGCCGCAACCCCTGCCTAAACATATGATCCTTCTTAAAGAAATGGACCGCAATCCAAGCGGTCCATTTCTTTACATAATATAAATCAGGTTAGTGCCGCAAGCAGTTATTTCGCTGGAAGGCGGGACACTCCTACCATTATCCAACTGAACAATTCGTTCTTCAATAGCACAATCCATTATTCCGCCATATAATACAGCAACACGGATTATATTTCAAAAGGAGGAATTGCAAATGGGTTTCGGTTTCGGTGGTTGTGGCGGAGGTCGTAGCAGTATTGTCGTAGTTATCGTCATCATCATTATTCTTCTGCTCCTTATTGGAGAAGAAGATACATCTTGCTCTCTCTAATACTTAGACTCCGCTTTCTTTAAGGCTCAATCCTTTCGGCGCTTCCGCAAAATCTCTATATGTAAGGTTTGGGCCTCCCCTCCCAGACCTTTTTTTGTTGCAGTTCAATTCCATAAATAATGTCGCTATCGGAGACAGCTGGTGCAGAACAATAAAATAGCGGCCAGGCACTTTCCTTACCCCTGCTCACAGTCCGCCGAAAAGCCTGAACAGTCCGTAGATCGCCAGCAGCCATAACGCGACGATGCCGGGGACGGCAACCCAGCAGGCAGAAAGAAGGCCAGGAAGCGCGTCGCCTTTTGCCTCTGTCGCCGTTGAATACATTTTGTCCGAGCTAGGCTGAAGCAAAGTTCGTTATCAATGCTTTTATGGATCTTTTTTCCTCCACGTAATTTCATACCCCAGCTCATCAAGCAGTCCGGCAACCTCCAGGTATCGAAGCGTGCCGGATTTTAATTTTTCATTAAATTTTGTTGACTCATTCCAGCCAATTTCGCAGCCCGGGTCTCCGACATGTTTCCTTCGACCAAAAGCAGTTTGCGAATTTCCGGCGCCAATTCTTCGGCCGTCATAATACCCCTCAAGTTTGGAATGATCTCAACATTAGCAGCCCAGAATAAAAGGTCTTCCATCGGAAGCCGAGCGGCATAGATTTTCCGGTCATAAAGCCTGTCCATGTCACAATCTTGTCACAATTGTTGGATATAACTAGTAATAAAAGGAGGTAAAATGATGAAAAAGTCCATTTTCCTACTAATGATCGTGTTTCTACTTTCCATGTCGTCGATCGCTAGCGCTGCCCACAATGGACACAACCGCCCCAACAAACACAAGGTTTGGTCTCACCCGGCATATCAAGGGGCCCGATGGGACCGCATGGATCGCGCCAGACCGTCCTTGCCCTTCAAATGGCACGAACGGCGCAATGAGCGCTTCCATGACCGCATCCGCGACCGAGAATGGGAACAGAGGTTTCCTGGCTTAAGATCCTACAGGTGGCATTCGCAGCCTGGCCATGACTTTTGGTATCGCGGCCACCGAATTACGAATGCAGTCCTTTTCTATGACTCGCGCGACGAACTGGTAAGCGTTGGCTTTATGTATAATGGAACGTTTATCTTCATCCGCGATGATGGTGGATACAGGAATCGTGACTCCTTCTTCATTTCCTGGAGTCACTGGTAATGTAAACAAACCGCTCCTAGGAGCGGTTTTTCTTTTTGCAAAAAAAGTCCCCGGCGCACGGCCGGGGGATAACTCAATCGCATGGAGGAGTTGTACTGGATCGCTTTTTATGATAATGGAAAAGTGTGACAGAAATATGACAGGGTGCTTTTTCTTAACTGAATACCATAAAGGCGAGAAAGAACGATGCTTTGCCTATACCGCCACGGTAGCGTGTGATCAGAACAATTTTGTTCTTGGCGTCAAGGTCGCTCCTGGCACCGTGCATGACAGTCAGGTATTTTCCGATGTGTTCGAGGAAGTGGAAGCGGTTGTGGCAGACGCCGGCTATAAAACACCGGGGTATGCCGCCGCCTTTTTCCACTGGTTTTTCTGCTTTGTTATCCAGATTTAGTCCAATGCTTGAGCCATACAGAAACCCGCTTCCTCGCCTTGCGGCTTGAATGCGGGTTTTGTCTGCGCTCTGAGCCCCGGCCCTGTATAGGTCGGGGCTTTTTATGTTTTAGGGAGCCTTTATCCTTTTTAGCCTAGATTCAATGCTTGCCTCCAGTGCAGACATCGATATTATTTTGTTTATAAATATAGATAATTAATAGGAAACTATTCACGTATTTGTAAATTTATAATGTTCTTGGTTGACGATGGCAATTGAGAGATTTATAATCAGACGTGTGTGCAACAACAATTATCGATAATTTTCCGGAATAATTGACAAAACAACAGAAAAATTAATGTTTTTCGGCAAACCTATCGAAAGGTAGGGACGCAAAGCCATGGGTCTAAGGGGCATAGGAGCCTATGATTGCCAGGTTGCCAATTCTGCTAAGGAATTGTTAGCAGCACTGCATAATTGGCATGTGCTATTTTATTTTGCTGTTTTTACGACCGATCATAAAAGGCGATTCATATGCTCAATGCCTCTTTGGCCCGAAATATATATCAATTAGGAGGCAAATAGTGTGAAGTTAAACATGAGAAACAAAATGATGCTGGTTTTTTCACTGCCGGTGATTATTATGCTGGTAATTCTATCAGTAATAACCTATCATCAGGCGACACAGGCTTTGGAAGACCAGGTAAAGCGTTCGGCCAGTTTTTCCGCTGCGAGTGTCAGCAGTGATATTCAAGGCATCCTTGGCATCAACGAGGGAGTGGTCAGCGCTGTGGCCAATCAGCTGGCCGTTCAAGTTCCGGCCGAGCCGGAATTAAAAAGAACGCTGGAATATTTGACTACCAACTCTCCCGGAGTGCAAGATCTCTATGTGGGAATAGCCAGCGGGCGTTTTATTGATGGTGCCGGCTGGGTGGCTCCGGCTGATTTCGATTTTAAGAATCGTCCCTGGTATAAGCAGGCGGTGGAATCGCAGAGCGCCATATATACTGAGGTATTTGTCGACTCCAATACCCAGAAACCGATCATTAGCGTTGCCCGTGCGATTCGGAGCAATGGGCAAATAGTCGGAGTAGTTGCCGCGGATCTAAAATTGGATGAGGTCATCGACCGGGCTAAAGCCGTAACATCCGGAAAGACTGGCGGTGCATTTGTGCTCAGTCGCGACGGAAGCTATGTTTATCACTCAACACTAAAAATGGATGATAACATTCTAAACCAGGACAACGGGGCTTTTGCCGAGCTGGGCAAAATATTTCTTTCCGGACAACCTGCTTATACAGAGTCATCCATCGGCGGCGTTGAGAAAATCTATGCTTCAGCCCCAGTGGGAAAGACCGGCTGGGCTGTTGTAGTCAATGCTCCAAGAGGAGAAGTTTTTGAAAGTGTCGCTGCTATGGGAAAAACTTCCTTCGGCTTAAGTGTTGTGGCTGTCATCCTGCTGCTGATCATTATCTTTTATGTGGCCAAAACGCTTACCAAACCCCTCGTGGCAATTACCGATCATTTGCAGGAGATGGGGGACGGTAATTTTTCGAAAGACATCCCCAAACAGTATCTCACCCGTAATGACGAGATCGGAGCCATGGCCCAAATGTGTGAGGCTATGACCAGGTCGATACGGAATATTGTAAAACAAGTTAATCAGTCAGCCGAACAGTTAGCCGCATCGTCGGAGCAACTTACCGCCAGTTCGGAGCAGTCGACGCAAGCTGCCGATCAAATTGCTTCAAGCATTACTTCAGTAGCTGCGGGAACGAATGAGCAAATGGGGGCGGCCCAGGAAGCTTCCGCTGTCGTGGAGCAAATGTCCTCTAGCATTCAGCAAGTTGCTGCGAATGCTAATCAGGTGGCTGACCATGCGGCAAAGACAGCCGAGAAGGCTACAGATGGCAATTCGGCCGTTGAAAAAGTGGTTATTCAAATGAACAAGATTGAAGAAACTGTCAGCACTTCCGCTCAAGTTGTTACAAAATTGGGTGAACGGTCCCATGAAATTGGCCAGATAGTGGATACCATATCCGGTATTGCCGGCCAGACCAATCTCCTGGCGTTAAACGCCGCTATTGAAGCTGCACGAGCGGGTGAACAGGGCCGCGGCTTTGCCGTAGTAGCCGAAGAAGTGCGCAAACTGGCTGAGCAATCTCAGGAGGCAGCCAAGAAAATAGCTGAACTGATCGGCGAAATTCAGGAGGATACCGACAAGGCTGTCGTCGCTATGAACGATGGGACAAGAGAAGTCGAGACCGGGGCGGAAGTAGTCAACGCCACCGGAACTGCTTTCCGGGAAATCACCGAGCTGGTGACGCAAGTGTCGGGGCAGGTAAAAGAAATTTCTGCAGCCATCCAGCAGATGGCTTCCGGTAGTCAAAGAATCGTGAATTCGGTTAAAAGAATCGATGAACTCAGCAAGACCTCAGCCGGTGAATCGCAAAGCGTTTCGGCAGCTTCTGAAGAGCAATTGGCTTCTATGGAAGAAATTGCGAGCTCCAGTGAAGCCCTGGCGAAACTCGCTCAGGATCTGCAGGTGGCGGTGGCCAAATTCCGGATTTAACCGGAGAGCGGAAGAGCATGGCGGCTCGCGGCCATCTGGTCAACTAGCTTGTTAATGAAAAATTTCATGCCTACACCGGATATGAAAAGTTAACATCTTTCACACTGACAATGCTTACAATAATTTATATATCAGACTTCCTCAACAAATGGTGGAAGCTCGGAGGGTGAAAACCCTCCTTTTTTCTATAGTGGGAGGATTACGGGGATGAATAAAAAAAGACCTCGCGGAAAATCCGCGAAGCCTTTCATTTGTTGGTGGAGATAAGCGGGATCGAACCGCTGACCTCTTGAATGCCATTCAAGCGCTCTCCCAGCTGAGCTATACCCCCGTATTTCTTTCGCCGGCTCATATCGCCGACATAATGTATTATATAATAACCGGCCGCAAAATGTCAACAAGAAGAATGAAGTTTTCTTGTGGTAGTTATAGGAACGGCAGCGGACCTATTCGGTCCGCTCATCCGCTTGTTCCACCAGATAGGTCCAGCCCTCCCGCTGCTCCGCGAGGCCCTGGCGCATGAGCCTTCCCAGGGCACGCTTGAAGGCGGCTTTGCTGATATTAAACTTCTGCCGGATGACTTCCGGCGAGGTATCGTCGCCATAGGGCATTTTTCCGTCCCGTTCCCTGAGAAGCTTCAGGATGGATTCGGAATCGAGATCCATGGCTTCTTCCTTGACCGGGCGCATAGACACGTTTATCTTCCCGTCCTCCCGCACATAGGTGACCCGGGCGGTGATTTCCTCGCCGACCTTTGGCCGGCAGGTCATCTCATTCTTATGAAGAAAAGCGATATACCGCTCTTTGGTGAACAGGAACATTCCCTCGTCCGTGGCGTTGTAGACGGAGCCGGCGACGGTGTCGCCGACCTTTACCCCCTCAGCCGGCCGTGAGGCGCGCAGCAGGTCTTCTTCCACTTCCATGGTCACGGCCAGCCGGCCGGACTTATCCCGATACAGCTTGACCCAGACCTTGTCGCCGCGCCGTACGGCCCCGCGCATACCGGCATAAGGCATGAAGATGCCGCGTTCGGTGCCGATATCGACAAAAGCCCCGTCCTTGGTGGTATTGATAACAGTCGTCCAGGCCACCTGGCCTTCCCGCATCTGAGGCAAACGCATACTGGCCGCCAGGCGCCCTTTCGGGTCCAGGTAGAGATAGACCTCCACCTGTTCCCCGTTGGCTACTTCCCTCGTTTGCTGCGCCTTATGGAGCAGAATGTCGTCCGAGGTGCTGCCCGTTCCCGCGTCGAGAAACGCCCCGAGTTCGCTGGTCCGGGCCACGGTCAGAGTATGAACGGTGCCGGGTATGAATTGGGTTTTGGTGGTCTTCTTCGTATCCATCATATTCTCAATCCTGGTAGGCGTAGGACTTCGCGTCGCCCCACAGCCGCTCCAGGTTATAGAAACGCCGGTCTTCTTCAACAAACACATGAGCAACACACGCGCCGTAATCCAGAAGGATCCAGCGTCCTTCACGGTAGCCTTCCTTCCGTAGCGCCCGTATGCCCTGTTCTTCCAATTTCTCTTCAATATTGTCCGCTATTGCCTGAACCTGGGTAGTCGAATTGGCGCTGCAGATGACAAAATGGTCCGCAATCAGCGACACCCCTTCCAGATCCATGACCATGATGTCACGGGCCTTTTTGTCGCTGGCCGCCGCGGCAACCGATTCGGGTAATTTTGTTCCGGTCATGCTTTCCCTCCTGCGAAACTGTAACTTGCCTTTAGTTATTTTCATTCCTATGATATTCTATTCTGGATTGTTGAACTGTTTCCTGCACCAAATGGGTCTCCCCGCCTCGGCTTAATCGACAAAAAACCCGCAGTTTATGCCTGCGGGCTTTTGTTAATTGGTTCGGGTCGCACCGGGAATGGTTCCGGATACATTGGACCCTGCCGAAGTAAACATGGTCTCAACCAATTGACGAGTCTGATCCTTGTCCGGAACCCAGTAACTCAGGCCGTCAATCGTCGCAAAGGTTCCGGGCAAAAGCTCGGCACGAAGGGAATTGTCCGTAAAGCCTTTAAGGGTATTGGCCACCTTCAGCATAGTTATCGTCGACATATCGGTCGCTACGTACTGTTTGAGGGTCGAGGTCAGCGCCGGAAGTTTCCAGATGGTGCCCAGTGAAAACATTTGCTCATCCAAGGCTTTCAGGAACTTTTGCTGGCGTTGGACCCGGCCGATATCGCCGAGCTCGTCATGGCGATATCGGACATATTGTCCGGCTTCTTGGCCGTTCAGGTGCTGGTAGCCTCGCCTGAGGTGAATGCTCAGATCAGCATAAGGGTCCTCATAGTTCATGTCCTGCTCGACATAAAGATCGACGCCGCCCAGAATATCGACAACCTGAATAAAGCCCTGCCAGTCCATTTCCACATAGTATTGAATCGGGATCTGCAAGAAATCCTCGACGGTCCGCACCGCCAATGCCGCGCCGCCATAGGCATGGGCGTGGGTAATCTTGTCATAGCCCTTCCGGCCTGGAATGGCAACCCGGGTATCCCGGGGAATCGACAGCAAATTGACAGTCCCGTCCTCAGGGTTAATGCTGGCGACAATCACGGTATCCGATCGGGTCGGGCCGCCGCCCGGCACGTCGGAGTCGCCGTCATCAATCCCGAGCAGCAGAATATTGATCCGTTTGCTGAAGGCATCAGCCGGAGTTTTTCCGACACCCCCGGAAGTGGCCACAGCCGCCCGCGAGGCAGTGGAATTGTCGAACAGGTTGAGGTAGGCATAAAAGGCGGCGCCGGCGCATGCCGCCATCATGGCGAGCAACACAAAAAGAACAATAAACACGCGCGACCAGCAAATTTTGCGGCGCGCCCGCTTTGTTTCCAAACGGCTTCGCATCCTTCCCCCTCCTCTCCCTTGAGGTTAAAGTTTATTTCATCTTCAGTAGCAGAGCATTTCGTCCTTCAATGGTGTCCGAATGGATTAAAGCCCGCTCGGCCATGAGATGCCCCAGGGTCTGGTCGTAAGCGGCAAGCACGGCCTCCTCAAGGCCACGATCCGCCAACGCCCGCAGACTTTCCACTCCGGGAAAGGAACGCCCTGGTTCGATATAATCAGCGAAGAAAACAATATAGTCCAGTAGCGACATGTCCGGACCGCCGGTTGTATGCCACCGGATGGCGGACAGCACTTCCGGGTCGGTTATCCCATAATCCTGACGGGCGACAATTACGCCCACCGGCGCATGCAAAAGCATCGGCGCGCGCCGTTCGACATCTCTCAACACTATAGCATTAGCTTCTGCGGTTTGCAATAGGAGGTTATTGGGCATATCCCGGGCACAGTCGTGAAGAAGTCCGGCCAAGCGGGCCTTATCAAGGTTCGCCCCATAGCGGGCGGCAAGCCTGACCGCTGTTTCACTTACGCCAAGCGAATGGGTTAGTCTCTTGGGGGACAGTCGCTGTTTAAGCTTGGTCAAGATCCGATTATCCATGTTTTTCATCTTTTTTCACCCGTTTGCTAAATTTCGCTAATTTCTGCAATATTCCTGCCTCCAGGGGCGAAATGAGCGTTTAGTCCTATATCCTTAGCTTTAGGCCGCCCGTATCGGGAAAGTAAAATGCCTCCCTAAGGGAGGCATACCATCAACTTGCTTGTCCTTGCCGCGGTTTCGCTTCGTTGACAACAACCTGGCGTCCGCCTAAATCGCTACCGTTCATTGCTTCAATCATTTTTTCCGCATCGGCATCCTCTACTTCCACAAATCCAAAGCCTCTTGACCTGCCTGTTTCCTTGTCGGTTATAATCCTGCTGGAAATCACTGTGCCATACGGACGGAAGGCGTCGGCAAGGTCGGTTTCGGACGTGCTCCAGGGGAGATTACCGACATAGAGAGTTCTGGCCATTCTTAGGATTCACCCCTCTTTCCGTGAACTAGCGACAACTGTTTACATCTTCATTATGCGCGAAAACAGCTTTCTTATGCCTACCTTTATTTGGGAGGCAAAGGAGGTGAAAAAAAAGACCAGCACCACAGATTTTACTCAAGTAACCGGCTATTTCAAAGCGGCATTTTGGCGGGCTTGCAGCACGGCTTCGGAAACCATCAAATCAATCAGGCATTCCAGGTCTTTTTTTACTTCCTGGGCGATCTGGCGGCTTTCCACCTCAGAAGCGTCTGGCAGATACGACTTTATCAAAGTCAGCAGCCTTTCTTGTTCAACCATGGTTCCTTCTCCTTTCTTTACCGTTATTTTGCAATTGGGGCGACATCCCGGAGCATTTCTTCCCCTAATTCCACTATCCGGTCAGCTATTCTTTGAAGCTCCGTTTCCTCGGCCTCAGTAAAATACAATTTTAGCAATGCGCTCACGCTGTCGCTTTTCATCCTGCCTCCTCCTTTTCAAGGCTTAGCTGTGCCGGGATTCTACTATTAACATAGTCCCCGCAGCCTTCTTTCGTCAATATCGGCCATGAAAGCTTTACCAAATGATAATAGATAATTAACGCGACTTAATAAATGCCCCCAGAAAAAAACAAACCGGCGGCTGCCGGTTTCAGTTCCTATAGAGGCCCTCCTTGGCGATATAACTCTCCACGCTCTCGGGAACGATGTACTTGATCGACCGGCCCTGCTTTACCCTTTCCCGGATGTCGGTGGACGAAATTTCAAGCTCCGGGGTGTCGATCCGGTGAATCCGCGCCGCACTTTTCGGGCCGAGCTGCCGGATGACATCGTCAATGGCGCTCACGCATCCGGGTCGGGTTGTCGCGACAAAGTGGCATAAATCCAGCAGATCATCGACATCATTCCAGTTCGGCAGGTCGGCCACCGCGTCGGCGCCGGTTATAAAGTAAAAATCGGCTGAAGCTCCGTGCTCCCCGACCAATTCCCGGACAGTGTCGATGGTGTATGACGGCCCGGGACGCTCCATTTCCATGGCTGATACGTAAAAATGGGGGTTGGAGTAGGTGGCCATAACGGTCATAATGTACCGATGCGTAGCCGGAGTCACCAGTTGTCCCTGCTTGTGCGGCGGATTCGCGGCAGGAATGAACAGTACTTTTTCCAGATCGTATTCGATTCGCACGGCTTCGGCAGTGACTAAATGGCCTACATGAATGGGATCAAAAGTTCCCCCAAAAATTCCGATTTTTCGCGTTGTGCCCACCGGCTTTCCCCTTTTGTAGAAATATTACGACATAATTATATCAAAGGCTTGTCGGACATGGAAGAAAAATAAAAGGGGCCGGTTTCCCAGTCTACGCAGAGGCCCACCGCTGCAGGCTAGAGCAGCATATCCATCATAACCCGGATTATCGCCATAACGGCGGCGAGGATGACGGCCGCCCGGATATAATCCATAAAATCATGCCGGCCCTTGGGGGATCTCAGGTAATTCCAAAAGGTGTGCAGATAGCCCATTTCAAACACTCCCGCCCTTTTCCCTAGCTATATCTTATCATAAAATCGGCTATTCATACCTCAGAGCGTCGATAGGATCGAGGAGCGCCGCTTTTCGGGCCGGATACAGCCCGAAGAACAAACCGATCACCACCGAAAAGCCAAAGGCAAGCATCATGGAGAATGCGGAAATAACGGTATTCCAGCCGGCCAACCAGGAAATGGCGTAGGCACTCGCCACACCAAGACCGATGCCTATTAGCCCGCCGGTCACGCCAATCACCACCGCCTCGATGAGGAACTGCAGCAGAATATTGTTGTAGGTTGCGCCCAGTGCCTTGCGAATGCCGATTTCCCTCGTCCGTTCGGTAACCGATACCAGCATGATATTCATGATGCCGATCCCGCCCACCAAGAGCGAGATGGCGGCAATGTTGCCGAGCAGCAGGGTGATCGTCCCGGTGGTTTCCTGGGCGGTAGCCATGACGGAGGCCAAGTTGCGAACCGTGAAGTCGTCTGCAACGCCGGGAGCCAAGCGGTGCCGCGTCCGGAGCAGGGCGGTAATTTCCTCCTGCACC
The DNA here is from genome assembly GCA_002482545.1 of Sporomusaceae bacterium UBA7701. Taxonomy (GTDB): domain Bacteria; phylum Bacillota; class Negativicutes; order Sporomusales; family UBA7701; genus UBA7701. The sequence goes on along the minus strand of DLGF01000016.1, from coordinate 207,530 downwards.
TGGTCGATAACGTCGCCGCTGGCGGCCTGGATGCTGATACTGTTCAAATAGGTAATTCCCAAGAGCCGCTCTTGGGCGGTGGTGAGCGGAATGACCGCCATATCGTCCTGATCCATTCCCCCGGCGGACTGACCTTTCGCGCCAAGGATTCCGACGACCCGGAAGGGGGCCTTGTTGATGCGTACGGTTTGCCCGATGGGGCTGATTTCCCCGAACAAGTTGTCGGCTGTCGTTTTGCCCAATACCACGACTCGCGCCCGGGTATCGACGTCTTTAGGAGTGAAAAAGCTCCCGGTTTCCACCGCGAAATCCCGCACGGTAAGAAACTCGGGCGTCGTCCCCTGAATACTGGTCACCCAGTTCTGATTCCCATAAACGATTTGGTACTGCCGGCCGACGCTGGGGGCTATGGCGACGGCCTCGGGGATGCTGCGGGCAATAGCCCGGGCGTCGTCGTTGGTGAGCGTCGTGGTGGAGCCGGCGGCGAGCCGGGCGCCCGAAGGGGACGTAGCTCCCGGCATGACAATCAGCAAATTGCTCCCCAGGCTGGCAATGGAGGTTTCGACTTTCTCCCGGACGCCCATCCCGATCGAAACCATGGCAATAACCGCCCCGACGCCGATAATAATGCCCAGCATGGTCAGAAAGGAGCGCATTTTGTTGGCCTTAAGCCCGTCCAGGGCGATTATTACACTCTCCCAAAACACCGTTCGCCACTCCTCAGCGCTTCTCGTCGCGGATGATTTCCCCGTCGCGGACATGGATGACCCGCCGGGCAAAAGCCGCAATATCCGGCTCATGGGTGATGAGGATGATCGTCCGTCCCTGGCGATTCAATTCGCAGAACACTTCCATGATTTCGGTGCCGGCTTTCGTGTCGAGGTTGCCGGTGGGCTCATCGGCCATGATGATCGCAGGGTCGTTGACCAGAGCCCTGGCGATGGCGACCCGCTGCCGCTGGCCGCCGGACAGTTCGTTCGGCTTGTGATCCTTGCGGGCTTCCAGCCCGACCACAGCCAAGGCCCGATCCGCCCGGTCGGCCCTCGCCGCTTTGTCGACCCCGGCATAAACCATCGGCAACGCGACATTCTGCAGTGCCGACATGCGAGGCAACAGATTGAAATTCTGGAACACAAAGCCGATCTTTTTGTTGCGGATAACCGCCAGCTTGTCGTCGCTCAGGGCCGCCACTTCTTCGCCGTCCAGACGGTACGAGCCGCCGGTCGGCCGGTCCAGGCACCCCAGAATATTCATCAAGGTCGATTTGCCGGACCCGGACGGTCCCATGATGGCCGTCAGTTCGCCCGCCGCGATCGCCAGCGTGACTCCGGCCAAAGCATGGACGGTCGTGTCGCCCATGTGATAGGTCTTGGTGATATCGTGCAGTGCAATAGTCATGGCTGCCTCCTTTAGCGCCCCATTACCCGGCGCATGGGGCTTGCCGCCCCCCCGGCCGCCCCTTTGGGCGCCGGCACGATGATCTGATCGTCCTCGTTCAGTCCGAGTACCTCCGCCCGGTCATCGTTGGTCAAGCCCAGCTTGACTGTCACATTCTGCGGAGCGCCGCCTCTTAGGACCTGGATGTAATACTGCGCATCCCGGTCCTGTTTCACGGCGCTCAGGGGCACAATGAGCGTATCTTTGCTTTCCCCCACATGTACGGACACCCGGGCCGTCATCGTCGGTTTCAAGAGCCCCTCAGGCGAATCGATATCGACCGTCACCGGGTAATATACAACGTTCTGATCGACGCTGGCCTTGTTTGATACGTTGGAGACTTTGCCGGTAAAGGTTTTGTCGATGTAGGAATCGACTGTGAAGGTCACCTTCTGGCCGACTTTGACCTTGCCGATGTCCGACTCGTCGACCTGAACGGAAATCTGCATTTTGGACATATCCGCAACCGTCATGAGCACCATCGGGTTGGCAATGCCGGGCGCCACCGTTTGGCCTGCCGGAATAGGCTTGCCGATGACCTGGCCGTCGATCGGCGCCTTGATGACCGTGTCCTCAAGCTGTGACACCGAATCGTCGTAGGAGGCCCGGGCCACGTCATAGTCCATGCGGGCCGCATCCATCTGCTGATTCGATACCGCCCCGATACTCATAAGTCTCTTGGTGCGTTCATAGTTCGCCGTGGCGTTGCTCAGCCGCGCCTGCGCCTGGGAAACCTGGCTTCTCAGCCGGGTGTCGTCAAGCACGATCAGCACTTGGCCAACCTTGACCTGATCGTTTTCCGCCACTTTTACAGCCTCGATCAGGCCGGTTATCTTGGAACTGATATCGACGCTGTTGACCGGGGAAATGGTTCCTGTCGCCGATACGACCGCCTGGATATCCCCGCGTTCGACCGCCGCCGTCGTATAGGTTACGGCCGACTTGGCCGCATTTTTATAGTAGACTGTCCCTGCTGCCGCCCCGGTGGCCAGGACCAGGATCAAAATGAGCCATCGCTTATGCTGCCGGATCGCTTGCATAGGTGCACCTCCGTGTTGTGGTAGTTTCAGTGTACTATGCCTCTGACTGACTAGTCAATCACCTGTCCCATCCCCTTTTGGCCACCGGGCCCGGCCCTACCCCTTCATTTACCCACCATCCGCCAGTTTATGAAATATCTGTGCAAATTCGTAAGGCCCCGGCCAGTGGCCGGGACCTTTCGGTATTCTTTCCGCTACTCCGGCAGTTCGAGTTTCGGCTTCTCCGGATTGCGCCGGTACAAAAGCCCGTTCCGCCCAATGGTTTGCACAAGCTCGGCACCGGTCGCCTCAGCCAGTTCGGCGAGCGCGTCCCTGGGGTCCTCGGGGCTGTTGCGCAATACCCGGACTTTGATGAGTTCGCGGGCGGTGAGCACATTGTCGGCACTTTCGGCCAACGCGGACGCCACGCCGGCCTTACCGATCTGAAGGACCGGTTCGAGATCGGCGCCCAGCGACTTCAGTCGCCGTTTTTGTTTTGCTGTAAGCATACTGTTTCAGGGAATCGTCCCTGCCTCCTACTCCTTGAATTCAAACTCCATGCCGCGAATCCGGACCGTACTGCCCTCTTTCGCCCCCCGCTCCCGGAGGGCCTCGTCGATTCCCAGGCGGCGCCAGATGAGCTGGAACCGGCGGAGTCCTTCGTCATTATCAAAATGGGTCATGGCCACTAATTTTTCAATATCCTTACCCTCCACAACAAACGCGCCGTCGTCTTCACGGCGGATGGTAAAGGCCGTTTCCGGCCTGGCCTGGTATACCACGGTATCAAGCGGCTCGGGAGGCTCCGCCCGATACTCGGTCAGCAGCGCGCCGACACGCTCCATCAACTGGGGCAGCCCTTCACCGGTTGCCGCCGAGACGGGAAACACCTCCCGCCCCTCCTTGGTCATGTACTCAACGATCCGCCCGTAGTTGGCCTGGGCTTCCGCAAGGTCCATCTTGTTGGTGGCAATGATCTGCGGCCTGGAAGCAAGGCGCTCGTTGTACCGCTTCAGTTCGGCGTTGATCTTATGGTAATCTTCAAGCGGGTCGCGGCCTTCGAGTCCGGACGCGTCCAGTACGTGAATAATCATCCGGGTGCGTTCCACATGCCGGAGAAAATCATGTCCGAGGCCTTTGCCTTCATGGGCGCCTTCGATCAGGCCGGGAATGTCGGCCATGACGAAGCTCTGGCCTTCCCGCAGGCTGACTACTCCCAGCACCGGGGAGAGGGTGGTAAAATGATAGGCGGCAATCTCCGGCCGGGCCGCCGAAACCTTGGCGATCAGACTGGATTTGCCGACGCTCGGGTAACCCACCAGCCCCACATCGGCCAGGACCTTGAGCTCCAAAAGCAGCGACCGCTCTTCGCCGGGTTCGCCCCGCTCCGAAAAAGTCGGCGCCCGATGAACACTCGTCACGAAACGGGCGTTGCCCCGGCCGCCGCGGCCCCCTTGGGCGACCGCCAGCTCCTGTCCGGCGGCGGTCAGGTCGCCGATCACTTCACCGGTCTCCTCGTCTTTGACAATGGTCCCGGGAGGCACTTTGACGTAAAGCGGCTGACCCTGGCGGCCATGCATGTTGCTGGTTTGCCCGTTGCTGCCTGCGTCGGCCTTGAACTTGCGCTTGTACCGAAAATCGATCAGCGTGTTCAGGCTGTCGTCGACAAGCAGAATGACGTCGCCGCCCCGGCCGCCGTCCCCGCCGTTCGGGCCGCCTTTGGGCACATATTTTTCACGGCGGAAACTGGACATGCCGTTGCCGCCGTCGCCTGCCTTAACCTGTATTTTGGCTCTGTCGATAAACATGCGGAATCCCCTTTTGAATTTAGGTAAACGATTGTCTTATCGGTTAATATGTCACGAACGGCTGGATTTTATTATCAAGCGTTGCGCTGGCTCGCCTGCTGCTGCCGGTGAAGCCTGAGCGGCTCCTCGACCAGGCTCGGGTCCTTGGCCAGTTCCTCGATGTACTTCAGGGCTTTCTCCACCCGCCCCAACTGTAACAGCGCGTGCACCACCTGAATATGATTGATAAATTCGTGACGTTGTATCCTGAGCACCCGTTCGAGTTCATCGCCAGCATCTTTGTCCACGGCCCAAACCTCCCTAATTGGGAAATATGTAAAATTTTCGCGCCGTTATAGCAAAAATCCTGTCGGCTGGTGACAAATAAAAAATAATGCCTGCGGCATACGCCGCAGGCCTCGTTTTACATCACAGCTTCCTCTAGCGGATATACGCTGATTTGACGGTTGTCGCGGCCTTTGCGCTCGAAAGCGACCCGGCCGGCGATCTTCGCAAACAAGGTGTCGTCTTTGCCGATCCCGACGTTTTGGCCGGGATGGAAATGCGTCCCTCTTTGGCGCACCAGAATGCTGCCTGCGGTAACGACCTGGCCTTGATGGCGCTTTACGCCAAGGCGTTTAGCCTCGCTGTCGCGGCCGTTCCGGGAGCTGCCTACACCTTTTTTATGAGCAAATAATTGAAGGTCAAACGTAAACATGAATTTCACCTCCTGTGTTCGACGATACGAACACTTTGCGGACTTAATTTTGCAATCTCGGCTAGGCCGAGAACCATGGTCTCAAGAATAGCCCCGCTCAACGCATCGGGAGGCTTCACCAGGTCCAGAATGAGTTTTCCGGCCGTCACTTCCAGCCGGACTTCCCGGGCCAAGTGTTGCTGCAACCCGAGGGCCGCGGTCTGGGTCAGCGAGGCAACGCCTGCGCAGACGATGTCCTGGCCGCGGGGCGCCGTATTGGCGTGCCCGTTTGCGGCAAATCCGGTGATTTCTCCGGCGACGTTACGATAAATCTGGATATCAATCATTGTTAGGCGTCAATTTTTTCAATGACGACTTTGGTGAACGGCTGACGATGGCCTTGACGTTTACGGTAGTTGGACTTGGCTTTGTACTTGAAAACAAGAATTTTTTTGCCTTTGCCGTGCCCCACTACTTTGCCGGTTACTTTGGCACCGTCAACCACCGGTTTGCCGATTTTGACATCGCCGCCGCCAACCACCGTCAGAACCCGGTCAAATTGAACGGTTTCGCCTTCGCCTGCTTCGAGCTTTTCAATCGTCACCACGTCGCCTTCGCTGACGCGGTATTGCTTGCCGCCAGTTTCGATAATTGCGTACATATCTTACACCTCCCTGTCGATGGACTCGCCGAATTCGGTACCATCCGGGCCGTCAGCGGCCGGGACGGATTTCGGACCTTTTTCGAGCGGTTTGGGAACCCTGCAGGTTATTCACCTACAGCACAAAATTTTATCATAGCGGTTGCCATTTGTCAACCAATGGGAATCGCCGCTGCGTCAGTCTTTGCCCTTCAAAATGCAGTAGACCTCGTCCTGCAGCGTCGGAACCGCCTCAACGGTAACGGTCCGCGCCAGTTCCTGCGCAAGGCGTTCGGTTTCCCCGGGGCGCTGGAAGACTTCCGCAACCCGGGGGTGGGCCTGAACCAGAACCGGTCCCTGAAGCTGCCGGGTTCGGCTGAGCTGCCTTAGCTGGCGCCGTATGGCGATAGCGACCGTCTCCGGGGAACGGACGGCCCCGCGCCCCGCGCAGCAGGGGCATTCCACCGACAGAGCCGAATCGAGGTCTTTGCGGGCCTTCTTGCGGGTCATCTCCACCAGGCCGAGTCCGGTAATCCCCACCACATTGGTCCGGGTGCGGTCTTTTTTGAGGTGTTCGCTCAGGGCCGCCAGAACGGCTTTGCGCTGTTCCTCCTGGTCCATGTCGATAAAATCGATAATGATGATGCCGCCGATGTCTCTTAGCCGGATCTGACGGGCTATTTCCCCCGCCGCCTCCAGGTTGGCCTGAAAAGCCGTGTCGGTTAGCCGGGTCTGCCCCACGAACTTGCCGGTATTGACGTCGACGACCGTGAGCGCTTCTGTCCGGTCGATGACGATATACCCGCCGCAGTCCAGCTCGATCCGCCGCTCGTCCAGCCGGTTAAGCTCCGCCTCGACGCCGAAATGGCCAAACACGTCCTCCTGCCCTTCATATAACGCAAGCCGCGAAGTAAGCTCAGGCGAGGCGAAGCTTAAGAGATCCTTCACGCGGTTGAAGGCTTCGCGGCTATCGAAAACAATCTGCCCCACATCAGCGCTGAAATAATCGCGAACAATCCGAATGACCAGATCAACGTCGCGGTAGAGCAGGGTTGGGGCCTGCACTCTTTTCGCCCGGGCGGCGAGAGTGTTCCACAGATTTTCAAGATAGGCGGCATCCCTGCGGAGATCGTCTTCACTCCTGCCTGCAGCCGCGGTGCGGACAATCATCCCCATGCCGGCCGGCCGCACCCGTTCCGCCACTTCTTTCAGACGTTTACGCTCTTCCTCTTCCGGAATCCGGCGGGAGACCCCAAGGAAATCAACCGTCGGCATAAGCACTACATAGCGCCCCGGCAGCGTCAGCTGGGAGGTAAGCCGGGGCCCCTTGGTTCCAAGCGCGTCTTTGGCCACCTGCACGATGATTTCCCGGCCGATGCTGAGCGGTTCCTTGGTCCGGGCATGACCGCCGGCTAAATCCCCGACATGGAGAAAAGCATTGCGGTCCCGGCCGATATCGACAAAAACCGCTTGCATTCCCGGCAGAACGTTTTGAATCCTTCCCTTGTAGATATTGCCGACGATGTGTCCGCTTGCGGTCCGTTCGATGGCTGTCTCGGCCAGCCGCCCGTCCTCCAGAAGAGCCATTCGGGTTTCTTCCGGTACAATGTTGACGATAATGGTTTTGCCCATCATCTTTCCTCCCCGTCCTGGGCTACTCTACTTCAAGGGGAGTCAGCCGCCGCTCCCCATCGCTTACAAACAGTCCGGTCCGGTTGATACGCGCACCGTCGGCGCGGCCCGGAAGGCCAAAGTCTCCGGTCAATACCGACAGAACCTCAACAGGCTTTATGCTGCCGGTCGGCGTAATCCGGATGGCGGCTGCCAGTTCCAGGCCGTCCGGGGCTTGCCGCAGCTCGACCGGTTCGGCCAGGTATTGCTTGACATCTATTTCCCGGCGGCCTTTCGGGCTTTCCTTGACATAGGAAACGCTGGCCACCTCGTTGAAGCGCCGGACGGCGGCAGCGGCGCCGTCGGCCGAAGTCTCTGCGCCATAGGGCAGGGTGATGCGGTAGGTGGCCAGATTGACGACAGCCATGAGAGCGGCCGGCCGGCCGACGATGATCCGGCTGCGGTTCAGCACGATCCCCGCCGGAAGCTGAGGTTTCAGACGGCTGGCCAAAGCTTCCTCCGCCAGGTCCTCGGCCATATCCACATCCAAATACTCCGCATCGCTGGTCACGCCCACCGACAACGCCGAGGCAAAGGCCATCTTCATATGCGGATTAAAACCTTCCGAGTAGGCTACCGGCAATTTGGCCCGCCGGAGCGCCCGCTCGATGGCGCGGGCGTAATCCAGATGGGAAATGTAGCGAATTTCCTCGCCTTTCGTTATCTCAAGCCGGAATCTCGCCATTATGCCCCAGCCCCCCAGTCGACCACATTTACGCCCAGTCCCTGGCAGACGCCGCAGGCACTGCACTGATCGCGCCGGCAATCCGCCGTCGAGTCGCCGGCGAGGGCCCGTTGATATTCGCGCGCGAGAAAGGTCTTGTCCACTCCGGCGCTCAGATGATCCCAAGGCAGCAGCTCCGTTGCGGCGCGTTCGCGCCCGGCGTAGAAATGGGGATCGATGCCCGTCTCCGCAAAGGCTTCCAGCCAAAAATCGTAGCGGAAATGCTCCGACCAGCCGTCGAACCTGGCTCCGCGGCGCCAAGCCGCAAGCAGCGCCTTGCCCACCTTGCGGTCACCCCGGGCGAAAACGGCCTCCAGGAAGCTGACCGGCGCGTCATGCCAGCTGAAAGAAATGCTGCGGTCCCGGAGCAGGGACTTTAACAGCCGTTGCTTGCGTTCAAGCTCTTCAATGGAGTTTTGCCCGTACCATTGAAACGAGGTATGGGGCTTGGGCACAAACGAGGAGACGCTGACTGTGACTTTGGCCCCGCGCCGCCCCGTGACGCTTTTGTATAGGTCAAGGACCTTGTAGGCCAGTTTGGCTATGCCGGCCACGTCTTCATCGGTCTCGGTCGGCAGGCCGATCATAAAATACAGCTTGACCGTGGACCAGCCCGCCTTGAATGCTGCGCCCACCGCCTCTTCCAGGTCCCTTTCGGTGACTCCCTTGTTGATGACGTCCCTGAGCCGCTGGGTGCCGGCCTCGGGCGCGAAAGTGAGGCCGCTCTTGCGAACCTGTTGCACTTCTTGGGCAAGCTGGATCGAAAAACTGTCGATCCTGAGCGAGGGCAACGATACGCTGACTCCCTGGTCTTTAAACCGGTCGATCAGTTGCCGTACCGTGTCGTGAAGACAGGAATAATCGGCCGAACTGAGCGAGGTCAGCGACATTTCACTATAACCGGTGCTGTCCACCAGCTCCTGCGCCAGCTTGAGCAAGGTCTCCGGACGGCGCTCGCGTACCGGACGGTAGATGACGCCGGCCTGGCAAAAACGGCAGCCGCGGGTGCAACCCCGGAACAGCTCCAGCATGATCCGGTCGTGGACGATGTCCAGGTACGGCACCACCGGCTCGGTGGGAAACGGCGCCTCATCCAGGTCTTTGACAATCCGTTTGGTAACCGTCGGCCGCGCCGCGGCATGGTTGGGCGCGACGGCCTTTACGGTGCCGTCGCCGTGATAGGCGACGTCGTAAAAGGCTGGAACATAAACGCCCCCGATGGCGGCGACCTTTTCCAGAATTCCGGTCTTTCCCCGGGGCTTGCCGGCCTTTTTCCAGGCGGCAACAGCCTCCGCCACATCCACGATGGCTTCTTCGGCCTCGCCCAGAATAAAAAAGTCGACGAAGTCGGCCAGCGGCTCGGCATTAAAGGCGCAAGGCCCCCCGGCCATGATCAAGGGGTGCTCGTCCCCCCGTTCGGCCGCCAAAACGGGTATGCCGGCCAAATCGAGCATATTGAGAATGTTGGTGTAGCTCATCTCATATTGCAGCGTAAAACCGATGGCATCGAACTCGGCCAGGGGGCGGAAACTTTCGACGGTACACAGGGGAACGGCGGCCCGACGCATTTCCGCTTCCATATCCACCCATGGGGCGTAGGCCCGTTCAACCGCCACGCCGGAACGCGAGTTAAGGATGTGGTATAAAATCTTAAACCCCAGATTGGACAACCCAACCTCATAAACGTCGGGAAAGGCCAGAACAAAGGAGGCTTCGACGCTCTCAGGGGCCTTGACAATGCTGTTCCATTCCTGGCCGGTGTAGCGGGCAGGCTTAGTTACCCGGCTGAGGATGGCTGGGTCGATTTGGATCATATGATGTGGTACCTCCGTAGATAATCGGCTTAGAACATATTATTCCCATTCCGAACCAAGTCTTTCGCCGTAGGAATAAGAAAAGACTTGGCTTGCGCCAGGTCTTTCAGGGCAAAAAGGCGGCCCTCAGGCATTTCGCCAGAGCCACCGCCCTTTTTGTCAGCAAAGGCGCGGTCTGCCGGAGCCGCGGAAAACCCAATCCAACCGCCTTGGAGCAGTGTTGGCACATTTTCTTTGATGTTCTCTGTCCCAAGCCAAAATCCTGCCTGCCTTACAAAAATTCGCCAATAGTAGCATTCAGGCCGCGCTCAGGCAGCCCCTCCCAGATTTCGGTCTCGGTCAGCGCCCTCTCAACGCGAAAGGCGTCATTGACCACCACAATGATATGGTATTGTTCCGGACCGAACAGCCGGACGATATCCCGGGCCGACGCGCCGGGCAAGGCCGTATAGTGAATGGTCGGCATGACGCCGCGGGCGGAAAGTTCCGCTTTTTTTTGCGCCAAAATGCGCATGGAACGGAAGCCGGCGATCTGCAGTTCGCCTCTGGCGGCGACATATAAAAAAACAGCCGCAAACAAAAAGGTCAGATTCACCGAACTCGACTGCCAAAACTCCACCCCGGCAGCGGCGACGAGTCCGGCCGAAATAAGGTTCCCCAGCCGGACGACGATTTTTGTCGCCCGGCCATAGCTCATACGGTTGGTCAGCAAAGCCCGGGCGATCCGGCCGCCGTCGAGCGGCAGCGCGGGCAAGAGATTGAAAAAGGCCAAGGTCATATTGACCGTGAGATAAAAATTCAGGTCTTCCGCCCACTCCGGAAAGTACGGCAGGCCAAAATAGATGGCAGCCGCCAGGACCAGACTCGCTGCTGGCCCGGCAGCCGCCATCACTAGCTCGCTCGCCGCCCCGGCTTCGCCAAGCCGGTCAATGCGGGCGACTCCGCCAAAAGGCAACAGTTCCATTTCCCTCACCCGATAGCCCAAAGTGGTCGCGGTGACGGCATGGGCTAATTCGTGCCAGAGTACGGCTCCAAAAACGCCCAGCACCTTTCCGCCCATGCCGGCCAGCATAAACAAACCCAGCATTCCCAAAAACCAATTATTTAGGATGACCTGGACTCCTGCTACTTTACCAGCCCGCAACCTTTCACCTTCCCTCTTTCCCGGGGTCATCCTTAAATCGCGGCAGCGGGTCAACCGCCGTACCTTTTTCCCTCACTTCAAAATACAGCATCGGGGTGCTGGCGATTCCGGTCTTGCCTACCCGGGCGACCACCTGCCCCTGCGTAACCATGTCATCCGCTTTCACCAGCACCTCGCTCAGGTGCCCGTACACCGAATCGACCTCTTGACTATGTTCAATAATGAGCATCTTTCCGTATTGGGCGCTGTCGGTCACCGTCTTGACCTTCCCGGCGGCCGCAGCCTTGACCGGACTGCCAAGGGACGCTTCCAGGTCGATTCCTTCATGCATCATTTCCTGCTTCAGAATGGGATGGACCTGCCAGCCAAAAGGGGAAACAAGTTTGCCGTCCACCGGCCTGACCATGTAAAGCAGCGGATCTGCGGGCTTGGTAACCGTATTTTGCACTCTTTTCAACACCGAAACATCCATATTCTTGGGCGCATAGTTGGTCAGGGTATCGGCAAGATAGACAAAATCGGTCTCCGTCGCCAGCACATATTTGACTGCGTCGGCGACCGTCCGGCTAAGCGAGGTTTCCGACACATATGCCCCGTATACGAGCGCAAAGACAAGCGCGGCGATGACCGTCCGGATCAGCCAGCCGAAATTGCTTTCCGGTTCCCGGTATGGCTGCCACGGATCCTTGCTGTCCCACCGATGATTCCGTCCCCGGCTATTCCACGATTTGGCCATAATACCGCCCCCCCGCTGTCTCAGGACATTGCTCTACTGCAATGTATATGACCGGAGGGAAGAAAAGATAACAAAAAAGTGCACAAGCTTAGCTTGTGCACTCAGGTTAGCCGAGAGCAGTGAGTCGTTTTCCGCCAGTCTAGAAGAGAATCTTTTGCCGTCGCATGTAGATGTTGAGCAGTATCCCGATACTGATCATGTTGGTCGTCAGCGAGCTTACGCCGTAACTCATAAGCGGCAGCGGTATGCCGGTTACCGGCATGATCCCGGCGGTCATGCCCACATTGACCAAAACGTGGAACGTAAGCATGGAGGTAATGCCGGTAGCCAGCAGCATTCCAAAGCTGTCGCGGGCCGCGCCGGCTATCTTGATCCCCCGGTATAGCAGGATAAGGTACAGGAGCAAAATAATCAGGCTCCCGATAAAGCCCAGTTCCTCGCCAACAACCGCAAAGATGAAGTCGGTGTGATTCTCCGGCAAGAAGTTGAGCTGGCTTTGCGTTCCGGCAAACAATCCCTTGCCGAAAATCATCCCCGAGCCAATAGCGATTTTCGATTGAATAATATGGTACCCCGAGCCTAAAGGGTCCACATTGGGGTCCAAAAATACCGTCAGGCGCTTCTTCTGATAATCTTTTAAAAAGTGCCAGAAGATCGGCATGAAGGCTGCCCCGGCGCCAACGATGACCGCCAGATGCCGCATGCTGATGCCGGCGATAAACAACATTCCGAATAAAATGGCCAGAAACACCAGTGAAGTTCCCAGGTCAGGCTGCTTCAGCACCAGCAGAAAGGGCACGCCCACAAAGAGAAAGATCGGAATGAGATCCTTAAAGCTTTTCAGCTGCCCCTGCCGTTTTTCCAGGATATGGGCGAGAGAAATAATCATGATCAGCTTGGAAAATTCGGACGGCTGCAGATTGATCGGGCCGATCTGAATCCAGCGCTGAGCGCCCAGCGCCGACTGTCCGACCAGCATAACCGCGACCAGCATGACCAGATTGACGCCATAGAGGATATTGGCATATTTGCTAAGCGATTTATAGTCAAAGTGGAGCAAGAAGAAAATAAACAGGATATTGGCAATAGCGAAGATCCCCTGCCGCTGCACGTACCAGTAACGATCTTCACCCGGATTGTTAATGTGGGTGGCGCTGCCGATAATGACCAGACTGATGAGAACAAGAAGGATGGTCACCGCGATAACTGTAAAGTCTAAATTTTTAAGAAGCCGATGGCTTAACATATATTGTACCTTCCCCTTTAGCTCGTCCTATATATTATAATCATATTTCACCGTTTCCGTCCAGATGGATGAAAATCTTGCCAGACAAGCCAGGGCCTAAACAAAAACAGGCATCCCTCAGGGTGCCTGTAAAGTGAAGACAAACCTAGGCTGGCGAAAAAGGTCCAGATGCCCGTCCTGATTTCGTGAGTTCTTCAGCGTCGTTGCTTGTCTGCAAATAGATTCACGAACCGCGTGCGGGTCTCACCGGAAAAACGCGTAGCGCAGTACTGGTCGTGCGCAAGCACTTAGCGCGCATGCGCCTAGAACTGCCGCCTACCTCTTGCGGGTACGCCGCAGATGGGCCTTTATCGCCAGCCGGGCAGGCATTCCTCAGGGCGCCGGCCTTAAACCGGTCAATCCTGCATGAGCGCGCCGCGTTTCATCCGGTTGACCGGAATATTGGCCACCAGCGCGACGGAAGTGTTGGAGTGGGTAAGATTGACTTCCATTTCCTGTTCGTTGATCTCCATATAGTTGGAGATGACTTTGATCATATCTTCCTTCAGGATTTCCATGAACTGGGGAGAGACGTTCACCCGGTCATGCACAAGTACCAGGCGCAGCCGTTCCTTGGCGATCTCTTTTGAACCGGACGATTCTTTTCCGAACATTTTTTGGATTAGGTCAAACATGTTCATCCCTCCTTAAAGCCCAAGAATTTCCGCAATTTTCCGAAGAACCCGTTTTCCGTTTCCATGCTCATCAGCGGAACGTTCTCCCCCATGAGCCGTCTGGAGATATTCTTATAGGCGGTACTGGCCAGGGAGGCCGGATTGACGACGGCGGGCTCCCCCCGATTGGTGGAGATGACGATGTACTCGTCCTCCGGAATAATGCCGAGAAGGTCAACGGCCAATATTTCAATGATATCATCGATATCCATCATGTCCCCTTTTCTCACCATATGGGGACGAATCCGGTTGACGATGAGCTTAGGGTTGTGTTTTCCTTCAGCCTCCAACAAGCCGATGATCCGGTCGGCATCCCTGACCGCGGAGACTTCCGGAGTCGTTACGATAATCGCCCGGTCTGCCCCGGCGATGGCATTTTTGAACCCCTGTTCAATACCCGCCGGGCAGTCGATAACGACATAATCAAAATCCTGGGCCAAATCTTTACAAAGTTTTTCCATCTGATCCGGGCTGACGGCGGTTTTGTCCCGCGTCTGCGCCGCCGGCAGGAGAAACAGCGTTTCGTAGCGTTTGTCGCGGATAAGGGCTTGCTTCAGCCGGCAGTTGCCCTCTGTAACGTCCACCAAATCATAAACAATCCGATTTTCGAGCCCCATCACCACATCCAGGTTTCGGAGGCCGATATCCGCGTCCACCAGGACTACTTTTTTCCCCATCAAGGCAAATCCGGTACCGAGATTGGCGGTGGTAGTCGTCTTCCCGACCCCGCCTTTTCCGGATGTAATTACAATTACTTCACCCATGTCGCCTGACCCTCCTATCTGTTAGCTGGCTCGATGATAACGGTTCCGTCCTTAATCCTGGCGATTTCCACGTTAGCGGACTTGTCCACTTTGTCCGGCGCCCGGGCGATCAAGCCGGCGATCCTGAGCTGAGTCGCCAGAATTTTGGCGGCAGTTATCGTCGCCGCCTCATTGCCGTTCGCCCCGGCATGGGCTACCCCGCGGCACGCGCCCATGATAATAATGTCTTCACCGGCGACGACCTGGGCCCCGGGATTGACATCCCCAATGACTACAACCGAGCCGTTATGGACTACCTTTTGCCCACTCCGTACCGTCTTATTCACGACCAACGCCTTTATTTCATAGCCTTCGCGTTCCCCCGGCGCAACCTCCTCCGGCGATGCCGCCCGAGGAGAGATGGGCGGTGGCTCTGGCGTTTTCTCGCAAGTCAGCCCGTGCTCGGACAGGACCGCGATAATCTCCTGCTGCTGGTCGCGGGCCAGCTTCAAGCCGGCGGGCAGCTTAACGACGGTGCCGGCGTGGAAGAATTCGTTGGCCAGCTTCAATTTCGCCCGCAGTTGCTCCAATACATGGGTAAAATCGCTTGTATTGTTAACCACTAACTGTAGTTTCCCGTTGACGCCTTTGAAGACAATATCTTCACGCATGAATTTCTCCTATGTTGCTATCTTGGCTGCATCTATACATAATATCGGTATTCCTTCCCCCATAAAATTCGCGCTGTCCCACAATATTCCTGCCGGACCGCGACAATCCATGGAAGATTTGCTAGACTCGGAGAATGCGGCGGTGTCTGAATTTAGGCCGGATGTATGTTTCAACATACCGCTCCTGGGCAGCCGAAGCTACTAATCCTTCATAAACGCAAGCCGGAACATCGTAAAACTCGATGGTCCCGCCCGAATGGAATTCGATGGCGAGCATCGCCTTGTCAGGGTAGTATCGGACTGAACGCAGGCTGGTGGTCCTGGTCGCTCCCCCGCTCATTTTTACGCCGCCTTTCGCCGTTATGTCAGGCTTTTTAGGGAATTTTCTCTAGGACGGGCTATTTTCCTGCCAGATTATACCACCGGTCCAAGATTATTTCCGCTCCGCTGCTGCGGGCTTGCAGCGACTGTTCCCGCGGCTCTGCATGATAAGACGGAATTGGACCTCTTTCGGGAGTAGATGGGCCGTCCGATACATGACCCCAAGATGAAGATATGGAAAAAAGCAGCCTGAAGGGGGAGAAGCCGCTCAGAGAATAAGCTCCGGTAATACCAAAAACAGCCTGGGATAGCTAATCCCAGGCTGTTTTTATAAGGCTGTTTTCGGGCGATAAATAATGGAATCGGCGACTGGCGGCTGATTGACGTTGAAGGCCGCCTCGAGGATCTTCTTGACGATCGGCGTGGCGGATGTGGCGCCAAAGCCGCCCTGTTCCACAATGACGGCGACAACGATGCGGGGATCGTCGAAAGGTGCGTAGGCTACGAACCAGCCGTGATCTTCGCCATGCGGGTTTTCGGCCGTTCCCGTCTTACCGGCTAAGGTAACCGGGAAATCGCTAAACATGTAGCCGGCGGTCCCGCCTTCCAGAGCCACTTCCCGCAATCCGGACCGTATCAGATTTATTGTCGAATCAGATATCTGGACACGCCCCACTTCCTGCGGACCGAAGACTGTGATCGGATCGCCGGCAGGCGACAGGATTTTACTGACCAGGTACGGCCGGTAGCGAATCCCGCCGTTGGCGACTTCGCTCATGACCATCGCCATCTGCAGGGGTGTCGCCAGTTGGAATCCCTGGCCGATCGCCGCGTCAAAAGTCTCGGATAAATACCAATCTTCGCCGTAAACCTTCTCTTTATACTGACGGTTGGCGACAAGACCCTCGGACTCGCCTGGAAGGTTGATGCCGGTCACGGCGCCGAGGCCGAACATCCGAGCGTATTTCTCCAGATTATCGATGCCAAGCCGGTTCCCCATCTCATAGAAATACACGTTATCGGACTTGGACAGCGCATCCTTGAAACTGATCCATCCCAAAGCCTCGCCCATGGCATTGCTTTTGGGGATCAGCCAATGGCGCCCGGTATCCAGAATTTTTTCCTCGGGCGTAACCTTTCCTAATTCCAAAGCCGCAGCCCCGGTAATAATCTTGAAGGTCGACCCGGGAGGATATTCCCCGGAAATAGCTTTGTTGTCCATCGGGTGAAACGGATTCTCGTTTAATAGCTTCCAATCCTTGCTGGAGATACCTCCGGCAAACAAATTGGGATTATAGGTCGGCCGACTGACCATGGCCAGAATTTCCCCGGTCTTGGGGTTCATGACTACAATTGCCGCACCTTTGGCATTGGTAAATTCCGTTTTGGTCTGAAGGTATTTCAGTTGTTCGTCGATAGCTTCTTCAGCGGCCTTTTGAATGCGGTAATCGATGGTAAGCAGCAAATTGCTGCCGGGAACGGCTTCCTTTTTGCCCAATACCTGTACCGGCCGGCCGGTAACATCCACTTCTACCTGTCCGCCGCCGTCCACGCCTCTTATCTCTTTGTCGTACAATTTTTCAAGGCCGAACTTGCCGATCATATCCCCGGCGGCATAGCCTTCGGCTTTTTTCTTATCCAGCTCGACGTCGTTGATCTCGCTGACATAGCCAAAAGCATGGGCGGCAAATTCATTGTATATGTAGTTGCGAACCGGCTGAATTTCAATAACCACCCCGGGTAGTTCGCTGCGTCGCTCCTCAATCCGGGTAACCACCTCGGGACCGATGTCGGTTTTGACCCGGATCGGCTCGAAGGGACCGCTTTGCTGGGCGGTCTTTGCCCGAATATCAGCGGGATTCATTCCCAGAATACCTGCCAATTTGACAATGACCTCATCAGGTATAGGGCCGGAAATCGGGACAAGGGTTACGGTGAAACCGGGACGGTTAGAAACAAGCGGCACCCCGTTGCGGTCTAGAAACGTACCGCGGGGAGCCATGACGGGAATCAGCTTGATGCGATTGCCGTCAGCCAGTTGCCCGTAATATTTGCCTTGCACTACCTGCAAGTAGCCAAGCCGGCTGATGAGGGTCAGGAAAACCAGCACAACCATCAGTCCCAGCACGTCAAGCCGGTGGCCAAAACGTTTGGCCAGCATTACAGCAACTTCCTTTCTCTATTTTATTTTCGCGCCCCCGGATTGTCTGCGGGGGTTATACCGGCCAGGCTATAGACCATCCGGTGCATCGGCACTGCCAAAAGGGCGTTATACAAAGCTGTCATCGCAACATTCATCGCCGCCGAAGGCAAGTCCAGCTTATAACCGAATGCCAGCATCAGGAATACTGTTAGCGCGCCGTTAAACAAGGTTGCCAAAAGGATCGTCAGAATGGGCAAAAGGATATTCTCCTTGAAAACCTTGCGTTCCAGGAGTCCCGCCATATACCCGCAAGCCATTTTGGACAGGATATTCAGCCCGAAAATATTGCCGGATGCTAAATCCTGTAACAGCCCGGCAAAAAAGCCGACTCCCACCCCTTGCTCCTTGCCAAGGAGTAACCCGCAGGATACGACAGCCAGCAGTAAAAGATCGGGGCGGATTCCTTTCACGGCGATCAACGGCACTAGTGTTGCCTGAAGAACCAGGGCGGCTATGAGCAGCAGGACCCAGACCAACATCCTCATTGCCCGGCCGCCCCTTTCGGCGCCGCCTGCGGTTGTCCCGGAGGGGCAGCCGGCTGGGGCACGGGAATAGGCTCCCTTGTCCGTACGATGACAGATACCTCCTCCAGTCTGTCAAAATCCACTGCCGGCTTCAAGACGGCATATTTCAGCAGCCCGCCCTCCTCGTTGACGACATCCACGGCTTCGCCGACCAGGAGACCTTTGGGGTAAATTCCGCCAAAACCCGAGGTGATAATCTTGTCCCCTTTTATGATATCCGCATCGCGGGCCAGGTTGACCATCCGGAGTTCAGCCATACGGGCCGTATTGCCCTCCACGATCGCCACAACCCGGGAATCGGGCCGTTGCACCAAGGCGCCTACTGCGCTGCGGGGGTCGAGAATGAGCTGGACCTTCGCCGTAGTGCTGTACACCTGAACGACACTTCCCACAAGCCCCTGCGGGGTGACTACCGCCATATCCTTGGTGATACCGCTGTCGGCGCCCCGGTTGATGACAATGACGCTTGTCCAGGTTCCCGGATCGCGGGCGATAACCGACGCAGTGACAAAATCAAACTGCGGAGCCGTCTTTTTATAATCAAGCATGGTCCGCAGTCGTGCGTTCTCGGCCACAATTTCGGTAACGTCAATGATGTTCTGGCGCAGTTGTTCATTTTCAGCCCGCAGTGCCTGATTGTCACGGTACACATTCCATATTTGGCCGGTTGTAGCGCCAGCCTGTCTTAGCCCGTAGCCCAGTTTGGCCACTACGGACTCGACCGGCGCCAGCACGACGGTAACCAGATGTTCACTGAAAGAAAACTGGTACTTGCCGCGAGCTGCCGAGGTAGCCAGCAAAAAGACGGTTATTACAGCCACCGTGAGGATGACCGCCTTTTTGTAAAAAAATCGCACTATTCCGGCCCCTCTCTATCCAAGTTTCTTCGGCGACAAAAGCACCCGCTTCAGAAGATCGATGCTCTCCAGCGCCTTGCCGGTACCCAGGGCCACGCAAATAAGTGGATCTTCCGCGATATGGACCGGCATCCCGGTTTCCTTGTTAAGCAGGCTGTCCAGGCCTTGCAAAAGCGATCCGCCGCCGGTCATGACAATTCCCCGGTCCATAATATCAGCCGCCAGTTCAGGCGGGGTTTTCTCCAGCGTTACCTTAACCGCTTCGAGAATGCCGTAAACCGGTTCGCTCAAGGCTCTTTGCACCTCATGCGCCCGGATGGTAAGCGTCTTCGGCAACCCGGTAACCAGGTCGCGGCCACGGATATCCATGGTCTCGTCCTTAGCCGAGGGAATGGCCGAGCCGATTGAAATTTTGATTTCTTCCGCGGTCCTCTCGCCGATCATCAGATTGTACGTCCGTTTGATGTATTGGACAATTGCCTCGTCCATTTCATCGCCACCGATGCGGATCGAACGGCTGGTCACGATACCGCCGAGCGAGATGACAGCTACTTCGGTGGTCCCGCCCCCGATATCCACCACCATGTTGCCGGTGGGTTCATGTACCGGTAAGCCGGCGCCGATCGCAGCAGCCATCGGCTCTTCAATCAGATACGCTTCCCGCGCTCCCGCCTGGATGGTCGCATCGATGACGGCGCGTTTTTCCACTTCAGTGACGCCCGAAGGCACGCCGACAATAACCCGGGGACGGATAAAGGACTGCGAGGACATGGCTTTGCGGATAAAATATTTGAGCATGGCCTGGGTCACGTCAAAATCGGCGATAACCCCGTCTTTCAGCGGCCGGATGGCCACAATATTGCCAGGAGTCCGCCCGATCATTTGCTTGGCCTCTTCCCCTACCGCCAGAACCTCGCCGGTATCACGCTGAATGGCAACCACAGAAGGCTCGTTCAGGACAATGCCTTTGCTTTTTACATGTACCAGTGTATTGGCAGTGCCAAGGTCTATACCCATGTCGCGGGACAGCGAACCGAATAAATTCATATGAAACATGACCCCTTTCGTCAACAATAAAAAACTTGACTGTTATAGTATTCCCTTTTCTTTCAGGCTTACATACTTGCCATCGCCGATTATAACATGATCCAGGACCGCAATGTCAAGCAGTTGGCCGGCTTCCACCATTTTTCGCGATAAAGCGATGTCTTCCTGGCTTGGCGTGGGGTCGCCGCTAGGATGGTTATGGGCAAGAATGACCGCAGCAGCGTTGTAGTTGATTGCTTCCCGGAACAATTCCCGCGGGTGAATGATTGAAGCGTTCAATGTTCCCACTGAAATAACCGGGGTAGCCAAAACATGGTTCTTGGTGGATAGTAACAAAACGACAAACTTTTCCTTGGCTTCAAAGCGCAGCCTGGGCATCAAGAGGTCTGCCGCATCCTGCGGCGCGCGAATGACAAGCCGCTCGCCGGGCGCGACCGCCGCAAGCCGTTTTCCCAATTCAACGGCAGCCAGCAGGGTCACCGCCTTCGCCGCGCCGATTCCTTTGGTGCGTCTCACTTCCTGGGGACCGATGCCGCCTAATCCGGCTAGCCCGCCGTGTTTTACCAGGAGCTGCTCCGCGAGACGGACGGCAGAATCCCGGCTGGTCCCGGTCCGCAGCAGAATGGCGACCAGTTCGGCGTTGCTCAGCGCCGCCGCCCCCTTAGCCAGGAGCTTTTCCCGCGGGCGTTCGTCCTCCGGAAGCTGTTTAATTGTCAGGGGCTTGTCCGGCAGTGACCCGTTCAAAGCAAATCAACCCCTACTGAACGGTGTAGCAGCTTATTGAGCGTCGTCAGCGGCAAGCCGACGACATTGGTATACGAACCGGCAATTTCCTCCACCAGGAGTGCACCCACGCCCTGAATCGCGTAGGCCCCCGCTTTGTCCAACGGTTCGCCGGTAGCGACGTACCGTTTTATTTCGCCGGGGGAAAGCGGGCGGAGAGCAACCCTGGTCGTGGCGTAATCCGTCCAGACTTCGCCTTTGTAAACCACCGCCACGCCGCTTATGACCTGATGGTCCCGTCCCTGAAGCTCCTGCAGCATTCTTTCGGCGTCCGCTTCATCGCGGGGTTTGCCATAGACCCGGTTGTTCCCGACAACGATCGTGTCGGCCCCGATGACGAGCGCCCCGGAGGCGCCTTTCCTGGCCGCCACATCCAAGGCCTTGGCCTTGGCCTGAAGAACAGCCAGCTTTTCCGGCGGTATGTCTTGGTCGTTATCTTCCACAATATCGCTAGTAATTATGGTAAATTTGCAGTCAATCTGCCGAAGCAGTTCCTCCCTTCGGGGCGAAGCGGAGGCAAGAATGATTTCCATACATCCTCCCGGATATCCCACGCGTCTCCCGGATGGCTAAAAACGGCGGAAGACGAAGTAAGCCGCGATTACCCCCAATAAGCTGATGAGGTTGGGGTGCAGCGAAAGTCCGATGACCAACTGAATGATATACAAATTAATCGTAACTGGCGGTTGGTCGAAAATGGGAAAAGTCTTTACCAGAAATGGCGTAATCCCGCCCAGTGACCAGCCAGCTATAAGTTCTCCGAGGATTCCGCCGAGCACCGCGCCCAGTATGAGAAACAGGGCTAGCACACCAAAATTGCTGTTTCCGCCTTTCAACAGTATAACCTCCCCTCGGATGATTATAACTTTTGTTATCTGTTCTACAGGCAGCCGGATAAATCCTTGCAAAATTCCCCAAGAAATTCTATTCTCTGACGGAAGACGGCAACCGGGCGAGAAAGAAAGCGCCCGTGAGTCCGGTTGCCACTCCGGTGGGGAGAGCCAGCAGCATGAGATACGGCAAATACCAGTAAAGGTCCGCGCTGGCTACCAATATGGCCGCCGCCGTAATCTGAGTGATATTGTGCACCGCGGCCCCGATTACACTGACGCCGACCAGCGAGAAGGCCGAACGCCAGGTTTGGTGGGCATACGACATCGCCAGAGCGCTTAGGACCGCCCCGCTCATCGCCAGGATAAAGGCCGGGCCAAGAAAGACCCCGCTCAGGAGCGAGCCCAGCAAGACCCGCAGCACAGCCACAGCGAGAGCATCGCGCCAGCCAAAGAGCACTATGACAAATAGCGACACAATATTGGCAAGCCCCAGCTTGGCGCCCGGCACCGGTATCGGCAACGGCAGCCAGCTCTCCACCGCGTGAAGAACCCCGGCAATCGCGACAAACAGGCCGAGCATCACGATTCGTCTGGTTTTCATCATCCTACCTCGTTATCTCGTCCACATCAGCCGGACGGGCAGACTCAATCTTAATGACCACGCGGTAGGGCAAACAGACAATCTGCTGCGGCGAAACGCGGATCCAGCCGCTGCGGACACAGAGCTGATCAGGGCAATCGGCCTCCTTAACCCGGATGCGGCCGTTATCCGCCTCCACAAGGTTATAGCCCGTTGCTCCGCCAAGGCGCAATTCCTCATGATACCCTGGGCGCAGGGGAATGGTTTCCATCGGTTGACCGTTTTTGCTGATATGGGCCTCCTGACCGCTGGCAGTGGACAAAACCGCCATATTCAGGCCTATGCCGCCGACCGCTCCCGCGAACAGCAGCCCGATCAGCCATTTATCAGCTCGGGTAAACCGCATATCCGTCACCTCATGTACAATCTACGCATCTATTTTATAGCAATTTGCCTTTTGGTGCAAACTTTGCAAATTTCCTTATAAATTTAGCTTTTTATGGCATTTAGAGCATTTCCCGGCGGATGGCGCTGCTCCTGCTCAAGATACGCAACCAGGCAGGCCTCTGGAGGAAAGCTCCACCGGAAGAAATGTCAGCTGGCTGACATTTTAGCGAAGATTGGCGATAAATAGAAAAAAGGAGGGGTTTCCCCTCCTTTTTATTAACCGGCCGCCGCCGTTGATTTTACACAAGACGGGCAGGCGGCTTCCACACTGGCCTGATCCTCCGTCCCCGGCACGATGCCGAGAACCGCCGGCCGGATCGCTTTTGTCGGGCATTTGGCCAGGCATTTGGCGTCCGAGCACTGTTCCCGGCAGATAGCCGAATCGACTACCGCCAGGTTGTTCTCCACCTTGACGGCGCCATAGGGACATTCCCGGACGCAGAGCGAGCAGCCGATGCAAGCGGCGGTGCAAGCTTTGCGGGCAACGGGGCCCTTATCCCGGGAGTTGCAGTTCACCCGCACATGAGCGCCCAGCGGCAGCATGGCGATGACTTTCTTGGGGCAGACCGTCTCGCATTTCCCGCACCCGGTGCATTTGTCCGGATCAATGACCGGCAGTCCCGCAGGGCTCATGGTCATTGCATCAAAAGGACAATTGCGGACGCAGGTGCCAAGACCGAGGCAGCCGTATTTACACGACTTGGGCCCGCCAAACAACAGGTTGGCGGCCACGCAGTCATCGACGCCGGCATAATCATAGCCCCTTACCGCTTTTTCGTTCGAGCCGGCGCACTTGACCTGGGCCACGCGGGGCTCAACCGCTGCGGCGGTTTTGCCGGTCAATTCGGCGACCGCCTTGGCAACGGGCTCTTTCCCGGGAATGCAGAGATTCGGCGCAACATCCGGGTTGAGTACGACGGCCTCGGCATAGGCCATGCATCCGGCATAGCCGCAGGCGCCGCACTGCCCCTTGGGAAGCACGTCTTCCACGATGTGGATGAGTGGGTTGACTTCGATAGCGAACTTCCTATTGGCAAAAGCGAGAATAAAGCCAAATATCAGGCCAAGACTCGCCAGCACAACCAAAATCAAAACTGATGTGCTCATTTATCCGCACCTCCTTATAGCGGGATCATGCCGGAAAAACCGAAGAAGGAAAGGGCCAGCATCCCCGCGAGGATAAAGGCGATCCCCAGACCTTGCAGTGATTTCGGCACATCCGCATACTGTAATTTTTCGCGCAGGCTGGCCATCAGGATAATGGCCAGGGCAAAACCGACGCCCGATCCGATGGCATGCACGACGCTCTTGAGAAAACTGAAGTGAGACTCGGCATTGAGCAGCGGAACGCCAAGAACGATGCAGTTGGTGGCGATCAGCACGAGATAAATCCCCCACATATTATAGAGCGCAGGGGCGTGCTTCTTGATGATCATCTCCAGCAATTGCACAAAGCTGGCGATCAACACCACGAAAACAATGGTCGTGAGAAACGTCAGGTTGTACGGGTGAAGCACGTAGTTATACACAGCCCAAGCCAGAATCGAGCTGAGCGTCATGACCGAGGTCACGGCCATCCCCATGCCGACCGAGGCATTCAGGTTTTTGGAAACACCGAAGAAGATACAAAGCCCCAGGAAGCGGGTCAACACGAAGTTGTTGACGATGACCGCTCCCATGAATAGCGTAAAATATTCGCCCATTACGCCTCACTCCCTTGCAAAGCCGGGGTGGCGCCGGCCTTAGCCTTGGCCGCCCGGTTCTTTTCCTGATATTCGCCGAACAGATTGATGCCGGCGATCATTACTCCGATCAGAATGAAGCCGCCCGGCGGTAAAATCATGATCAGCACAGGGTTATAGGCGTCGCTGAACACTTGGAAGCCGAATATCGTACCCGCACCGAACAGTTCCCGAATGACGCCGATGAGCACCATCGCGCCGGCAAAACCGGCGCCCATGCCAAAACCGTCAAAGAAGGAGGGCACAACCGTGTTTTTGGCGGCAAAGACCTCGGCCCGCGCCAGGATGATCGCGAAGACCACGATGAGGGCCAGATAAATGCTGAGCGCTTTGAACAGTTCCGGGAAATACGCCTCCAGTACCAATTGCACTACGGTGACGATAGTTGCGATCGAGGTGATGAATACCGGCACGCGAACCTTGGGGTTTACCCAGTGCCGGAAAAGGGACACAACCACGTTGTTGGCGGTGATGACGAATAATACCGACAGCCCCATGGCCAGCGCGTTTACAACCGTCGAAGTGACCGCCAGAGCCGGACAAAGGCTCAGGGCCAGCCGAAAGATCGGGTTCTGTTCGAATAAGCCTTTATAAAAGATTTCCCATAAGCTTTGATTCGGATTGTTCACTTGGCCCACCTCACTTCTTCTGGCTGGCGTAAGCAGCGACCTGCTCCACCGCTTCCCGGATACCCTTGGTGACGGCGCGGGAGGTAATGGTCGCTCCGGTTAACGCCTGAATATTTTTGTCAGTGGGAACTTTCACCACTTCAAGGTCCTCAGCCTTTTTACCGGCAAACTGTTTGCTGAATTTAGGCTCGCTGGCCTTATCGCCGAGGCCCGGCGTTTCGTTGTGAGCCAGGATTTTATAGTCGATGATCTTGCCTTCGGGGGTAACCGCCGTCAGCATTTTAATGGCACCGCCGTAGCCCTTGCTTTCCGCCGGAACAACATAGGCGACAATCTTGCCGTCCTTTTCCGCGGTATACCAATCGGTCTTGCCTTCAATCGCCTTGAAGCTCTGGGCGTCGGCAACCAGTTCCTTCATAGCCTTATTCTTTAAGTTAACGCGTTCCTTGGCCGCCACCGGCGCCGTTACGGCGTAGGTTCCGGCAATGATCGCCCCAGACAGCAGACAGGCGATGGTCAGATTCATGCCAATCTTGAAAATACTGTTGTCGGAGTCGTGTCCATGTGCGTCATGCGCCATTTTTCCTACCTCCTCGCTCCGTATTTTTCGGGCTTGATCAACCGGTCAATAAGCGGAGTAACCGAGTTCATCAGCAGGATGGCATAGCAGACGCCTTCCGGATAGCCGCCCAGCAAGCGAATGAGCACGGTCAGCGCACCGGCGCCGATCGCGAAAACAATCTGCCCTTTAACCGTAATCGGGATGGTCACCATGTCGGTGGCCATGAAGAATGCCCCCAGAATCAGACCGCCGGCCATCATGTGGAACAACGGATCGCCGCTGAACAGTCCGGCATGCCCGCCGAAAGCCCAGGTCAGAACGCCCACCGTCCCGATCATGAAAGCCGGTACCTGCCAGTTGATATAGCCCCGGTAAATCAGGTAAATCCCGCCGAGAATGAGAATAAGGGCCGAGGTCTCGCCGGAGCTTCCGCTGCGGGAACCAAGGAACATGGACTGATACAAGTTCGCTGTATCCCCAAAGGTGGCGACCAGTTTCTCATAGCCTTGGAGTTTCAGCATCCCCAGCGGGGTAGCCGAAGTAACGCCGTCCACCGCCCCCGCCAGCGCCGGCCAGGTGGTCATCGCAATCGGCCACGACGCCAGCATGAAGGCCCGTCCGATGAGCGCGGGGTTGAAAATGTTATAACCCAGGCCGCCCATGGTGTGTTTCGCAATCGAAATGGCCACAAAAGAGCCCAATAGCGGCATATACCACGGCACCGTGGCGGGAATGTTCATCGCCAGCAGCATGCCGGTGAGGAAAGCGCTGCCGTCGCTAATGGTAACTGGCTTGCCCTGCCATTTTTGAATCAGATATTCCGTTCCCACTGCGGCTCCTATGCAAACCGCCAGGGTAACGGCGGCGTGGAAGCCGAACCAGTACACCGACATCAGCGCCGCCGGCGCCAGCGTCAGGTTAACTGTCCACATGATTTTGGCTATGGACTCGTCGCACCGGATGTGCGGCGAAGCCGAAACAGTGAGTTGATTGACTTCGACTTTGGTTTCTGCGCTCATACCGCCCACCTCCTATTTCTTGGCGGCTGCCGCCGCGTTTTGAGCCTTGAGGTATTTAACATAATGAACAATATTCCGCTTAGCCGGACAGACATATACGCAAGAACCGCATTCCACGCAGTCCAGAAGGTCGAAATCCTCTTTCGCCGTCTCATAAAGGCCCTGCTGGCCAAGAATGCTGAGCATGCTGGGCACCAGTCCCATCGGGCAGGCGTTTACGCACCGGCCGCAGCGGATGCAGGGTTTCTCCTCGCCGGCATTTACATCCGAAGAGCTGAGCGCCAGGATGCCGGATGTTCCCTTAATAACCGGCACATCAATGCGGCACTGGGCCATGCCCATCATCGGTCCGCCCATAATCAGCTTGGCCGGCGATTCTTTGAAACCGCCGCAAAGTTCAATAGCCTGAGCGAAGGTTGTGCCTACGCGCAGGAGAAGATTTTTCGGCTCATTTACCGCTCCGCCGGTTACGGTGGTTACCCGTTCGATAAGCGGCAGGCCTTTTTGTACGGCATCGGCGATGGCCACCACCGTGCCCACGTTTTGCACCACCACGCCGACATCCATCGGCAATCCGCCGGAAGGAACCTCTCGGTCAACAATCACTTTGATGAGGGTCTTCTCTGCTCCTTGCGGGTACTTGGTTTTGAGGGGGACCACCACAATGCCGGTTCCGGTGACGGCTTTCTGCATCACCGCGATGGCGTCCGGCTTGTTTTCTTCAATACCAATATAACCCTTGGTAACGCCGAGTACCTTCATGGATATCCGCATACCGGTTACGACCCGCTCCGCCGCTTCCAGCATGACCCGATGGTCGGCGGTAAGGAAAGGTTCGCACTCGGCTGCGTTCAGAATCAGCGAATCAATGGCCTTTTCCGGCGGAGGAGCCATCTTGACATGAGTCGGAAAAGTGGCGCCGCCCATGCCGACTATGCCGGCCTGGCGAATAATGTCTTTAATGGCGTTGGCTTCTAAAGTTTCCCAATCCCGCTCAAGCGGCAATCCCTCAACCCATTCGTCGAGTCCGTCGCTCTCAATGACAATCGCGGTACAGGCGCCGAAAACAGGATGCGGATATTCGGCGATCTCGGCCACTTTACCGGAAATGGAAGCATGCACCGGGCTGGAAACAAAAGCCTGGGCCTCGGCGATAACTTGACCTTTTTTTACCAGGTCCCCAACTTTAACGACCGCGGTGCAAGGCGCACCAATATGTTGCCTGGTGGGAATAATTACTTTTTGCGGCACCGGCGCCACTTCAATCGGCTTTGCCGCGGTATAGCGCTTTTGGTCGTCGGGATGCACACCACCCCGAAAGGTTTTTGCCATATTTTCACCCCTTTAAATCGCAGACCGCTATTCCGTCAAAATACGGGTAATGACCGGCTGCATCTTCGTGTTAGATCCTGCGCTCTTATCGAAATATTTAACATACAGTACCGAGCCTATCAAAAATAGGCCGGCACCACCTACTTGAAACCAGACAGCCTCCCTTGCCAACTGATCAGCGAGGTAAGTCCCCAGCCATGCTCCGACAAACATGGCGATAAGAGGCAACATGTATACGACAAACGCCGACTTTAACATGCCAACCTCCTGCACTTCCACCAAAACGCGTTGACCGGGCTTCGCCCCGATGGGATTTCGGGCATCGAGCACGATTGCTGCGTTTCCGGGACATGCTCCGCAGTTTTCGCAATCGTTATGGCGGCTGGTTTTAACCTTGGCCATCCCGGCCGTGGCCGCGAGAACAACACCTTCCTGCTCTTTTTTCATGCTTTCGCCCCCTGTTCTGGTCTAGTGGCCATGCCAGTAACTGGCAGATCCCCCTGGCCACAACCGGAAATATGTGAAAAAATACGCTATTTCCTCACACTTTCCTGATATTCGTCCTTTTCAATAATAGCAAATTTTTTTTCCCTCTGCCACCATTTTATTATAGTATGAGACAGACTTGGCTCGACCATGCTCGCATTTGCTGGTCAACTTCCCGGTATTCCTCCCCGCCAGGACACTTGTGTCGCCTGCCCTCGCCCGGCCGACCCGATGCTTAGGCCCTGCCGAGGCCGCCCGCTATTTTAAATAATTAAAAAAAAGTGCGGCTGGCGGTTATCCGCGGCGACGGGCGGGCATTACACCGGACGTGGAAATATCCGGGCCGCGTATGTGAATCTTCTACTTATCTCGGAAAGAAAATAAAATCCCGGGGTTCCTGCCGGGATTTGCCGGTGTTATTTTATTATTTACTCATTACTCAGGCTGGCAGGAACATTCCAGATGTACGTCCTGATTTCGTGAGTCCTTTCGCCGTCCATTGCTTGTATGCAAATAGATCGCGAACGGGGGTGCGGGTCTCACCAAAAAGCCGGAAAGTGGTTATTAAGCTGCGGGAAACGGCAGTGTCGGAGCGTTCATAACCACCTTCCGCGGTAGACAAGAAGCCAACTACTTCGGACGTACACAAACAAACGTTCCTGAGAGCTAAGGGCGCAAGTTCTTAGCTTATATGCTTGGAGCCGCGGCTAGCCTCCCGGGCAGGACGTCGATGGGCCTTTACCGCCAGCCTGCTACTTTTCTTTGCTTAATTGTTCCGTAACGACCGTCTCCTCGCTGACCCGCACTTTGCCGGGCATCCGCGCGGCGAGAAGATCGAGCATTTCTTCGCTGGGCTTGAAGAAAAGACGCCGGTTTTCCTGGCGGTTTCCCCTTCCCTGCGCGGTATAGGCAACGGTCCAAACCGTCCGGCCGTCCAGCGACGAGTGGAAGAGAAACGTACGGCGAAATTTCAGCACGCTGACCAGTTTGGGGGCATATTGGTAAACGCCGATCATTTCCCGGAAAGGAATCTCAATGGTCGTCTTCCGGCCGAATATCCCCTGCTTGGTTACCCGCAGCGCCCGCTTGTCCACTTCATAGGTGTATTTTCCGCCGGCCCGCTTGATCAACCATAAAAGAAGCGCCAGTTCGACTGCTTGTTCAATGATGCTGACCGGGCGTCCGGTAAAACTCAGATAACAGGTAAGGAAAAAGATACCTACAAGAAAGCAGCCGCCAATGGCTATAATGATTGCATTTCTACGGTGAATCACGGAATGCTCAATCAGTCGGTCCATAGTCCCCCCTAAGTTTCCAGGCCACTCGGCCGTTCATGTGGTCGAATTGGATTTTGGGCGGTTGCCACACTATCTATTGTAGCAGTTATTAGGAATTCTGTCGCGGGGGTCTAGCCAAATCCATAAAGAAAATCCGTTTCCGCCCGGTCCCATGCAAAAACCGGCGGCCTTGGGCCGCCGGTTTTATTGCGACTGTTAAAAGTTGAGGAGTCCGAAGAAGACGAAGCAGACGATCGCACCGACAACCGACATGGAAAGTCCCCAGATCAGCAGGTTGCGGAACAGCCTGGCCTTGTCCTCGTGATCGCCCGCGCAAGCGATGCATAACGCACCCAGCGTAGAGAGCGGCGAGGTATCCACCAGGTGGGCGCCGATGTTGATCGAGGAGATAAGGGCAATCGGGTTGCCGCCGCCAACCTCTTTGATCAGCCCGGGAACCATCGGCAGGAACATCGGCATAACTACGCCGGAGGAACTGGAGTAGGCGGAGATCACACCGGTGATGAGGCCGAGCCAGCCGTTGATGGTAGTCGGGTTGGAGATTGCGCCGATTATCTTGACCAGAGCATTGAGGCCGCCGGCTTTATCCATCACGTCGATCAGCACCGACACGCCGCAAACCATGATGATAACCGCCCAGGGCTGGGCCTTGACCGCCTTTTCGCTGTCGCCGGCGCCGGCCAGCATCAGGAAACCGGCCAGGATAAAGGCCACGGTCCCTACGTTCGAAGCGAGATTGAGGATCGCCCAGCCTTTAACCAGCGGTTTGATCGCCGGCAGGCCCGGAAGTACGATGGCCAGGATAAGGATGAGGATCGAGCCGAGGGTCATCCACTGATATTTGTCAAAGGGTTCGGGCCTGGGCGCCAGTTCGTCGATATCGATGGATTGGCCTTTTTGATTCCTGATCCAGGCCCAGCCGCCAAGGACGAAGAAGCCGCCGATATTTACCAAACCTTGAGCCAGTTCGGAATTGAAGTGAATCTTCCAAGCCAGCCCGCTGAGGTCGGTGATCCCAAGGGTAGGCCCCATTTTGGCGATGATGCCGTTAGAGATGATGCCGGTGGGAGCAAACGGCGAGAAGGCTGCACCGTTGGCGGCGCCGACAACCAGCAGCGTCATCAGGAAGGCCGGCATGCCCACACGGGTGGCGATCGCCATGGCCACAGGCGCCATCAGAGCCGTGCCGGCGATGTTGCCAGGCCCGATGGTGGTGATGAAGGTAGTCAGAATGAAGATAATGAAAGGAACGAGCGCGGTATTTCCCTTGCAGACCCGGATCGAGTAGGCGGTTACCTTCTCCATTGTCCCGTTGGTGCGGGCGATGCCGAACAGGAAGGTAACGCCAATCAGGATCATGAACAGATCGAGAGGCCAGCCCTTGAGAACCGCGGCACCGTTCGTGCCGCCCCAGATGCCGCCGACGATGATGGCAAAGCCGATAGCCAGATAACCGACGTTGAGGTCCTCATTGACGCAACTGATGATGACAACAATCGCTAAGGCAACGAGGGACATAAGTGCCGCCGTGGAAATATCCATTATCTTTTCCTCCCCATGATTGAAGTATGGTTTAGGGATTTCGGTAGGTTTACGGTGAAACCGAGGATTTTCCGTTGTAGTCGCAGGCGGTTAGACTACCGGATCAGCGTTTAAGGAACTGATAGCGAATGAACTGGCGCGACTAAGGCGTAGCAAGACCGCCTTGAATCCCCCCTCCCCAATAAGCGCAAGCACAGTGGCCCTTTCTGCAGTGGTCAGTGGAATAAATAACCAAATATCAAGTTGTTATGTGGATAACAAAAAGTGTAGACTCGCCCCTGCCCGGCAGTTTCCTCCCGAGTTTCAGACTGTTTCTATGCTGTTTGGCGCGGACGCTGCGGTATAAATTCCACCACAGCGCCCGGCGCCGGGTTCAATCATTGTAAGAAACCAATGGCCAATCCTTAGGCTATGCCGGAAGAGGCTTTAATCCTCGTCCTCGCCTTCCTCCTCCGCCGGTGCGGGGAAGGCTTTGTGCAGCATTTTCGTAGCCCCGATAAATACCAGGATTACGAGGAACATGGTCGGCAGGGCGATGCCCATCATTTCCAGGGACTTTACGAGAGCGTCATAATTCATCATTGCTCTTTCCTCCTCTACTTCAGAAGCGCCGGAATCAGGGCGAGCACCAGACCGCCGGCTACAACCGAGGCCACCTGGCCAGCCACGTTAACTCCGATCGCGTGCTGAATGATAAAGTTGGTCGGATCTTCTTTGAGCGCCATTTTTGCGATTACCCGGCCGGACATCGGGAAGGCCGAAATGCCGCAGGCGCCGATCATCGGGTTAATCTTGGTGGGGCTGAACAGGTTCAGCAGCTTGGCGAACAGGATGCCGCCGGCCGTATCGAAGACGAAGGCAACCGCGCCGAGCGCCATGATGAGGAAAACGTCAAAGGTCAGGAAGCGTTCGGCCGACATGGTGCCGCCGATGGTGATGCCGAGGAGCAGGGTGACCAGGTTGGCCAGTTCATTCTGGGCGGCGTTGGAGAGATTTTCCACCACACCGCTCTCTTTCAGCAGGTTGCCGAACATCAGGCTGCCGATCAACGCAACCGAGATGGGAGCCACGATGCCGGCAATCAGGGTAATCATAATCGGGAAGAGGAACTTGGTGGTTTGCGAAACCGGTTCTTCGCCCGTGAAGCCCATCTTGATCTTCCGTTCGTTGGCCGTGGTCAGCGCCCTGACGACCGGGGGCTGGATCACCGGCACGAGGGACATATAAGAATAGGCGGCAACGGCCAGGGGTCCAAGAAGGTCTACGGCGAACCGGCTGGCCACATAGATGGTGGTCGGGCCGTCAGCCGCGCCGATGATGCCGATGGAAGCGGCGTGCTCGAACTTGAAGCCGACCAGGCTGGCGCCGACTGCGGTTGCAAAGATGCCGAACTGGGCGGCGGCGGCGAACAGCATGACCGATGGGCGGCGAATAAGCGGCGTGAAGTCGCACATCGCGCCGATAGCGATAAAGATAAGGACCGGGAATAGTTCGTTGGCGATGCCGCCCTGATAGAGGACCCAGAGGAAGCCTTCTTCGTTCACCACCTGCGATACCGCCGAGGAGTGCGGTATGTTGGCGAGAACGGCGCCGAAACCGATCGGAAGCAACAGAACGGGTTCGTAGTCATGTTTGACGGCCAGATAGATGAGGAGCGCGCCGACCAGCCACATGACCACGTGCTTCCAGGTCAGGCCGAGAAAGCCCATCAGGAGCTCATTGAGCCAGGGGTACTGTTGAATCAATGCATCCATGACTGTTATCCTCCCATAGCAAGTAAAATATTATTAATGTTGCCATTATAGCTAATTGTATCCTGGATATTATTGCCTCGTACGGCTGTCGCGACAGCCGTACGAAACAAAACATTTTTACGGTGATTAGCTGAGTACGGCCATGACTTCGCCGGGTTTTACACTTTGGCCGGCGTTGACATTGATCGACTTGACGGTTCCGTCGGCCGGAGCGCCGATTTCGTTCTGCATTTTCATGGCTTCGAGAATCATGATAACGTCGCCTTTTTTGACCTTTTGACCGGGCTTGGCGACGACTTTGGTCACTTTACCGGGCATTGGCGCGGTAACAGGGGTTTCGCCGGCGGCGACTTCAGCCGGGGCAGCGGCAGGAGCTGCAGCAGGCGCCGGAGCCGGAGCGGCCGCGGGTGCCGCAACAGCCGGAGCGGCCGCCGGGGCCGGAGCAGCGACAGGCGCTGCCGCAACAGACACGCCGCCCTCTTCTTGCACCTCAACATTGTAAGTTACACCATTTACAGTCACTTTAAATTTTCTCATGATTATACCTCCATTCAGATTCGATTCGTCGCTCTATATAAACTGACGGCCATCCATGACTTTTTGCCGGCCGGCGGCGGCCCAGGCGTTCGAGGTACGCTTGAACCGGACTGCCGTGCCGCCGCCGCGGGCATGCACAATAGCTGCGGTGACCGCAGCAATCAGCTCGGCGCTTGCATCCTCCATCATCATGCTTACGCTGGCGCTGATTGCCGCCAGCACTTCCGGCGAAACACCGGGTTCCACAACCGGAGGAGCGGGCTGGACAGCTTTTTCTTTCTGCGGCTTGGCTTTTGGTTTCTCAGCCTTGTTCCCGCCGCCGAACAATGAATCTAAAAAGCCCATGTTCCTATCCCCTTTCCTGGGTTACAGCGGAATATTGCCGTGCTTCTTGGCCGGCCGGCCTTCCCGTTTGGAAGCGAGCATACCAAGAGCGGTAATAATGCGCGGCCTGGTTTCGCTGGGTTCAATTATCTGATCGACAAATCCCCGCTCCGCCGCTTTGTACGGCGTAGCAAATTCTTCCACATACTTGGCGGTTTTGGCTTCCGCCTCGGGGTCGCCCCGGAAGATAATGTTGGCCGCTCCGGCCGGGCCCATGACGGCGATCTCCGCCGAAGGCCAGGCCAGTACCTGGTCGGCCCCGAGGTCCTGGGAGCACATGGCCAGATAGGAGCCGCCGTAAGCCTTGCGGGTAATGACGGTAATCTTGGGAACGGTCGCCTCGGAATAGGCATAGAGCATTTTCGCGCCATGGCGGATAATGCCGCCGTATTCCTGGTCGGTGCCGGGCAGGAAACCGGGCACGTCCACCAGATTGATCAGCGGGAGATTGAAGGCGTCGCAGAACCGGATAAACCGGGAAGACTTATCCGAGGCGTTGATATCCAGACACCCGGCCATAACCGACGGCTGGTTGGCGATGATGCCGACCGGCTGACCGTCGAAACGGGCGAAGCAGGTAATGATATTCTGGGCGAAATGAGGCTGAACCTCATAAAATTCGCCGTTGTCGACAATGGATTTGATGACGTCCTTCATGTTATAAGGCTGGTTGGGATTGTCCGGCAGAAGCGTATTCAGTCCGGCGTCCATGCGGTTGGGATCGTCGCCGGTATCCGCCAGCGGGGCTTCCTCCATATTATTGCTCGGAAGGAAACTGAGGAGATAACGGACTTGCTTCATGCACTCGTCATCGTTGTCCACCGCGAAGTGGGCAACGCCGGAAGTCGAGTTATGGGTCATCGCCCCGCCGAGGGCCTCGGCCGTGACTTCCTCCGCGGTAACCGACTTGATGACCTGCGGTCCGGTGATAAACATCTGGCTGGTGTTTTTCACCATGTAGATGAAGTCGGTCAGGGCCGGGGAATATACTGCGCCGCCCGCGCACGGCCCCATGATGACCGATATCTGCGGAATGACACCGGACGCCATGGTGTTCCGGTAGAAGATTTTTCCGTAACCGGCCAGAGCGTCCACCGCTTCTTGAATCCGGGCGCCGCCGGAGTCATTGATGCCGATGAGCGGCGCCCCCATTTTGAGGGCCAGGTCCTGCACCTTGACAATCTTGGCGGCATGCATTTCACCGAGGGAGCCGCCGATAACCGTGAAGTCCTGGGCGAATACATAGACCAAGCGGCCTTCTACCGTGCCGTAGCCGGTTACCACGCCTTCGCCGGGAGCTTCTTCTTTTTCCATGCCGAAATTGGTGCAACGGTGGCGGACAAATTGATCCAGTTCAACGAAAGAACCGGGATCAAGCAGCTTTTCGACGCGCTCCCGCGCAGTCAGCTTGCCGTTGGCATGCTGTTTTTCGATCCGCTTTGCTCCGCCGCCTTGTTTTACCTTTTCCTGCCGGGCTTTGAGGTCCTGGATTTTTTCCTGAATTGTAGCCATGACACACCTCCAGATTCGTTACGCAAGCGTATGCCTAAGTTCAGGCAAGCAAAGGCTACTTGCGCTGGGACAATTCGAGCAAGATGCCGCCGGTGGCCTTGGGATGTATAAAGGAAATACTGGCGCCGCCGGCACCGTAGCGCGGCTTTTCGTCAATCAGGCGAACACCCTTGGCTTTAAGGTCCGCCAGGGCGTTTTCCACGTTGTCCACGCGCAGGGCGATGTGCTGGATTCCCTCGCCGTTTTTCTCGATGAATTTGGCGATCGGACCGTCCGGCGAAGTCGACTCGAGAAGCTCAACTTCGCTGTCGCCGCAAGGGATGAAACAAACTTTCACTTTTTGCTCCTCAACCGTTTCCTCGCCCAAAGCGGTCATGCCAAGCGTTTCGGTGTAGAATTTCTTGGCTTCCTCCAGATTCTTCACGGCGATTCCGATGTGGTCGACCTTTAAAACCTTGAACATGAATAGAACCTCCTTTGCAGAAATTTACCAGTTTATTGTACATGAACCAGACGTTGTATACAAGATTATGGTTATTAATAACGCAAATACATATGCAAAAGTTCGGAAACAGTGGTGTAAGGATCCTTTTCCCGCTTTTCAATCCGGGACACCAGCGTATCGAGCTGTCCCCAGGAGCTGAGCTGCTGCAAAACATAGCGTCCGATATGTTCCTCAATCAGGGCCAGCAGTTCATTCCGGGTGCGGTCGGTCCGCCGCCGGGTCAAATGGCCGGACTGGCTGAGAAAGCAGATATGTCCGTCAATCGTTGTCAAGAGCTCGGCGATACCGCTGCCCTGGCTGGCCACCGTCCGCTCAATGGGCGGCCGCCAGTCAACCTCGTTCTGGTTGAGATCCAGCATCATCTCCAGTTCGGTGGCCAGGCGGTCCACGCCATCCCGGTCGGCCTTGTTGATCGCGAAGATATCGCCGATCTCCAGGATGCCGGCCTTGATGGCCTGAATATCATCGCCCTGTCCCGGCACCAGCACGACCACCGTGGTATCCGCGGCCTTGATGACATCGACTTCCGACTGTCCGACTCCTACCGTTTCGACAAAGACGACGTCCTTGCCAAAGGCATCCAGAATCCTCACCACTTCGGCTGTTTTACGGGATAATCCACCCAGGCTGCCGCGCGTTCCCATGCTGCGGATAAACACGCCTTCATCCAGCGTCAGTTCGTTCATCCGGATACGGTCGCCCAGGATGGCGCCTCCGGAAAAAGGGCTGGTCGGGTCAACCGCTACGATGCCGACGGTCTTGCCTTGCTGCCGGTAGGCTTTGGCCAGCTTATCGGTCAGCGTACTCTTCCCGGCGCCCGGAGGGCCGGTGATGCCGATAACATGGGCTTTTCCCGTGTGCGAATAGAGCCTCTGCATGATGGAAACCGCTTCATCATATTCGTTTTCCACCGCCGTAATCGCCCGCGATAAAGCCAAGCGCGAACCGGCCAGCAATTCTCCTGCAATATCCATGACAGTTGCACCACCTATAGGCTGCGAAGCATCGGGCCGTCGCAGTCCGCATTGTCGGCGGCCGGAACCGCCGGCCGCCGATTCGGCTCGTAAACCGTTACTTCACGTTGGATTTGATGAAGTCGACGATATTCGCGGTCGGCGTCCCGGGAGTAAACACTTCGGCCACGCCAGCCTGTTTCAGGCCCGGGATGTCGGCATCGGGAATAACGCCGCCGCCAACAACCAGAACATCATTCATTCCCTTTTCCTTGAGCAGGTTCACCACTTTGGGGAAGAGGGTGTTGTGGGCGCCGGACAGAAGGCTCATGGCGACCACATTGACGTCTTCCTGCAGAGACGCTTCGGCGATTTGCTCCGGCGTCTGCCTGAGACCGGTATAGATTACCTCGAAGCCGGCGTCGCGAAGAGCGCGGGCTACGACTTTGGCGCCGCGGTCGTGTCCGTCGAGACCCGGCTTGGCTACTAATACCCTAATACGTTTTTCCATCGTTGTCCCTCCTAACTCTTTCGCCTTACAGGCTCACGTGCGCTTCGTATTCGCCGAACACTTTGCGCAGCACGCCGCATACTTCGCCAAGGGTGGCATATACTTTGACCGCATCCAGGATGAAGGGCATGAGGTTGGTTTTTTCGTCTTTGGCGGCGTTCTCCAGGGCAGCCAGCTTTTCTTTGACAGCGGCATTATCCCGCTTGGCTCTGAGATCAGCCAGCTTTTTCTTCTGCATTTCTCCTACCGAGGCATCCACCCGCATGAGGCCTTCGACCGGCTTTTCCTTGATCTGGAACTGGTTGACGCCAACGATAATCCGCTGTTTTTGCTCGACTTCCATCTGCCACTTATAGGCGCTTTCTTGAATCTCTTTCTGGATGTAGCCCTTTTCGATAGCCACAACCGCGCCGCCGAGCTCGTCGATCTTTTTGATGTAGTTCCAGCATTCTTCTTCGATTTTATTGGTAAGAGCTTCAATGTAATAGGAACCGGCCAGCGGATCGACCACATCGGCCAGGCCGCTTTCGTAGGCGACGATTTGCTGGGTGCGGAGCGCGATGCGGACGGAATCTTCGGTAGGCAGGGCCAGCGCCTCGTCCTTGGAATTGGTATGCAGCGACTGGGTGCCGCCAAGCACCGCGGCGGCGGTTTGCAGCGCCACCCGCACGATGTTGTTCTCAGGCTGTTGGGCCGTAAGCATCGAACCGGCGGTTTGGGTATGGACCCGCAGCATCCAGGATTTGGGTTTGGCGGCGCCAAAACGCTCTTTCATGACTTTGGCCCAGACGCGACGGGACGCCCGGAATTTCGCCACTTCCTCCAGGACGTTGTTATGGGCGTTCCAGAAGAAGGAAAGGCGTCCGGCGAAGTCGTCAACATTCAGACCGGCTTTGATGGCGGCGTCCACATAGGCGATGCCGTCGGCGATCGTGAAGGCAATCTCCTGGGCGGCGGTGGAGCCGGCCTCCCGGATATGATAGCCCGAAATCGAAATGGTATTCCAGTTCGGGACATTCTTCGAGCAATATTCGAAGATATTCGTGATCAGCCGCATCGAGGGCTTGGGCGGGAAGATATAAGTGCCGCGGGCGGCATACTCTTTCAGGATATCATTTTGGATGGTGCCGTTCAGTTGGTCGGCGGCCACGCCCTGTTTCTCGGCAACCGCGATATACATGGCCAAGAGGACGGCGGCCGGGGCGTTGATGGTCATCGACGTCGATACTTTGCCGAGATCAATGCTGTCAAAGAGGATTTCCATATCCGCCAGCGAGTCAATGGCCACGCCGACCTTGCCGACTTCACCCTCGGAGATGGGATCATCCGAGTCATAGCCGATCTGGGTCGGCAGGTCAAATGCGCAGGACAGGCCGGTTTGACCCTGTTCGAGCAGATAGCGGTACCGTTTGTTCGATTCTTCGGCAGTCGCAAAACCCGCATACTGCCGCATGGTCCAGAAACGGCCGCGGTACATGGTAGGCTGCACGCCGCGGGTGAAGGGAAATTCACCGGGGAAGCTCAGATCGCGCTCGTAATCAAACCCCTCTACATCGAGCGGGGTGTATAATCTGTTGTGCGCGAGGTTCTTGCGTTCAGGGAATTTTTCCAGGGACTTTTCCACCTTTGCAGTGTACGCCTGCATTTTGGCTTTTAATGTCTCATTAGCCATTCCTTTGTCCTCCTTTGCCCTACTTTTTCATTGTCCCGGTTTCGAGGAACCGGGTATGCCAGGAAAGAGCCTCCTTCAAAAGGTGCGGAGTATGAGCGAAGCCGGTAGCCTTCTCAGCTCTTTCCAGGTAGTCCATCAGCATCGGCTGGTAATCGGGGTGCGCGCAATTCTGGATGATAACCCGGGCCCGTTCTTTGGGACTGAGGCCGCGGATGTCGGCTACCCCGCGTTCGGTAATGAATACGTCAACGTCGTGTTCGGTATGGTCGAAGTGCGAACACATCGGAACCACCGAAGATATGGCGCCGCCCTTGGCGGTCGAGTTGCTGAAGAAGATGGTCAGGTAGCCGTTGCGGGCAAAGTCGCCCGATCCCCCGATTCCGTTCATCATCTTCGTGCCCATGATGTGGGTGGAGTTGACATGGCCGAAAATATCAAATTCAATAGCGGTATTCATAGCAATGATGCCCAGGCGGCGGGCTGTCTCGGGGCTATTGGCGATTTCCTGGGGACGGAGCACAATCTTTTTGCGGTATTCCCTAATATTGGCATAGAGGCGCTTTAGGCCATCCGGCGAAGGGGTAAGCGAGGTACCGGATGCAAAGTCCAGCTTGCCGGCGTCAATTAAATCGAACATCCCATCCTGGATAACTTCGGTAAATACGGTCAGATTCCTGTAAGGAGACTCAACCATACCGGACATGACGGCATTCGCCACCGAACCGACCCCGGACTGGAGCGGCAGGAGGTCTTGCGGCAGCCGGCCGTGTTTGATCTCGCTGCCCAGAAACTCCGTCAGATGCGCGCTCATTGCCCGGGCGTCATCGTCGATTGCCGCCAGCGGCCGCACCGCGTCCGGGAGATCGCAGGGAACAATCGCCTTGATTTTATCAGGGCCACAAGGAATATATGTAGTGCCAATCCGGTCATCCACGCGGACAATGGGGATGGGCTCGCGATGGGGCGGGTCTTTCGGCACATATACGTCGTGCATGCCCTCAAGTTCCAGCGGCTGGCTGGTGTTGACCTCGAGGATGACCATGTCGGCGGATTGCACAAAGGAAGCCGAGTTACCCAATGAAGTGGTAGGGACAATATGGCCTTCTTCGGTTATGGCGCAGGCTTCAATGACCGCAACGTCGACTTTGCCGCCAAGAAAACCATAACGGGACATCTGGGCCACATGGGAAAGATGCAGGTCAAGATACTGAATCGTTCCGTCGTTGATCGACTTGCGGATGGCGTCATTCGTCTGGTAAGGCAGCCGCTTGGCGATCCCTTTGACCTCGGCCAGCGCGCCGTCCAGTTCTTTCCCTACCGAAGCCCCTGTCCAGAGGTTGATCTTGAAGGGCTCTTTTTTCATCCGCTCGGCCAGGGCCAGCGGGAGCGCTTTGGGATAGCCGGCAGGGGTAAACCCGCTGGTTCCGATGTTCATCCCCGGCTTGATGAGGGCGGCGGCTTCTTCCGCCGACATAATCTTGGCCTGGAGAGCTTGATTTCGCACACGGTCACGAATGTCCAGCATGAAAATTCTCCTCTTCAGTTTTAATAATATTATTTTGTAATGATGACAAACTTATCCCTAGAGGCTTAGGCATTAAAAAAGCACCCGGCTCATTTCGATTACGAAATAAACCCTGGTGCAAGCTTACTACCTCATCTGTCATCGTCGCGGATAACAGACCATAAACTTGGACAGGTTACAATCCTACGTTTCTAGCCTACGGTGCCGCAGGCTGTCTACGCATTTTGCCGCGACATTTCACGGCGCGC
Organism: Sporomusaceae bacterium UBA7701; assembly: GCA_002482545.1. Taxonomy (GTDB): domain Bacteria; phylum Bacillota; class Negativicutes; order Sporomusales; family UBA7701; genus UBA7701. The sequence goes on along the minus strand of DLGF01000016.1, from coordinate 166,682 downwards.
AACGATATGGTATAATAAACCACATAACATTGCATTTATTCTATTGACATATATTCTCTCTTATATTTTAAAATCCTTTTCCATTTTTTAAAACATTGTAAAAAATTTTCACTAATCTAACATTGAAATGATTATGAGGGGCATGTCTCCTTCCCTGGCAGCTTTAGCGCCCGCCGTGCAAGACGGAATGCCGGATATATAAAATCGAAGTCAAGATGATGCAGTTGTATGTTTATGCGGAGACGCCCAAAACATTGACAGCGCAGCCCATAAACGCCTATAATGAACCGGGGGTGGAAAATAATGACACTGGACAAACAAACATTCGGTAAAATCATTGACCGGCTTTCGCTCACCGAAGAAGTCCGGATCGCGGATATACCGGATATCGACCTTTATATGGATCAGATGCTGACCTTCCTGAATGGAAAGCTGGCTTCCCTGAAACGAGACCCCGAAGACAAGCTGCTGACCAAGACCATGATCAACAACTACACCAAGCAGCAGCTCCTGATGCCCCCCAAGAACAAAAAGTACAATAAGGAACATGTCCTGCTGCTCATCTTGATTTATCAGCTGAAAAACGTGCTTTCGATCACCGATATTCAGCATTTGTTCCATCCCATTCTCAAGGATATGACAACCACCGAAGACGATGTGATGCCCCTGGTCGACATCTATACCACCTTCCTCGATTTGAAGAAAGAACAGTTCGACGAGTTCTGCGGCCATTTCGGCGAAAAAATTTCCTTCATCAATCAAAAAACCCAAGGCATTGATTCCGAAAACAACCGGAGCGTCGCGGAACTCTTCCTTACCGTACTGATGCTGATCGCCCAGGCCAATGTCGCCAAGCGGCTGGCCCAGGAGATCATCGACGGCTACTTCGCGACCGATGAATCCATCGATTGATCGCTAAAAGCAGGCATCGCGCTCTCACCGAGCGGCCACACCGAAAACAAAAACCACGGCAAAAGCCGTGGTTTTTTCGTATGTCCATAACCAACCCTGTTTTTGCGCTCACTGCGGCACCTTGTCCGACGGCATCAGCGTTCCCGGTTAAATCCAACGGAAAAACAGCACTGGGTACGGACATAACCCGCTATACTTGTCGGCGCTGATACGGCCGGTGGGTAAACGCCAGATAGATGAGAACCGCCAGAGCGGCAAGCCCTACCCGGATCGTCAGCGGCCAGGCCCCGGCAACCGGTCCGACAACCTGGAGAATTCCCCCGGCCATCAGGCAAAACGCGGCAACGGCGGCTATCTCACGCCAGTGAAATCCGTTCGGTTCATTGTCCCAGGCGATAAGCGCCCAAGCCCCGAAAGCAATCCCCCCACCGATCAGCAAAACAACCGCCTGTTCTATTTCGGCGACCGATTCCCATTCCATGTTTTTCCCCCCTTACATTATTTTGGTGGCTCACAAACTTCAGCCAGCGGCTAAAACGTATCTTATCGCACGCATTCGGGCCCATCCGCCGCCAGGCGCATATCATAGCCGCCTGTTCCGGCATGCAGGACGATAAGATGCGGTAATCCAGACGCCAAATAAAAAGACCTGGTTGTTTACAACCAGGTCGGCAACTACTTTCTTCCGAATGCCGACAGGCACCGGACCATAGCTACAACAGCTTGTTTATTACTTCCGGACCGCCCTCGGTGAGCCGGTCCGTCCGTTCAGTATACAAAATACATAACTGGGCGTGCCTTTATTATACGCCTAAGCCGGCCGATTGACAATCCCCCTATTGCGCACTCAGTCAAAATAATTATTGATCCGCCTGGCGCGACAGGTAATAGGAAATACTGCTCAGCCCCACGGACAAATCCTCGCTTACCAGCCGGACCTCAGGCGGAACATTGATTTTTATCGGGGCGAAGTTCCAGATGCCCCTCGCGCCGGAGGCGACCAGCCGGTTGGCGATGTCCTGGGCGAATTGCGCCGGAACGGTGATGATGCCAATATGGATATTCCGTTCCTTACAGATCTTTTCGAGATAGTCCAGGTGGGTGACCTCCACGCCGCTCACGATCTGTCCCACTCTTGCCGGATCAACATCAAAAACGGCGGCCAGGTTAAAACCTAAAGAAGAAAAATTGCGGTAGTTGGCCAGCGCCCATCCCAGGTGGCCCACCCCGATAATGGCGACGTTCCAGTTGCGGTGCAGGCCCAATATCTCACCGATGTTGCGAATAAGCTCCCGTACAAAATAACCGACGCCTTTTTTGCCAAATTCGCCGAAAGAAGCCAAGTCCTTGCGAATCTGCTCGGGAGTGACGCCAATCCGTCTGCCCAGTTCTTCGGACGAAATAATCTCCACCCCTTCCTGTTGAATCTGTCTGAGCGTGCGGAAGTAGAGCGGCAGACGATCAATCGTCGCTTTGGAAATGACAATCTGGTCCTTCAAGAAGAGTCCTCCCTTTACAAAATTACCCGATACTTTTCATTTAATATTCGGAGCCATCTGGACGAATCCTGCCGAGCCACAGGCAATCAGCCGAGTTTTTTATATTTTTCACATAGTTGACTTCCCGCCCTACGCCCATTGACTTCAGTGCGTCAGCGGCCTTCGGGCCTGCTCGCCCTTTAAAAAATTGCGGTCGAAAAAAAGGAAACCGGAAATAAATTCCGGTTTCCTTTGTGGAGTCATTAGCCGCGTTCTTGCGGGTGATAATGGGTATGGAGAAGTTTATGGGATTTCTCGCCGAGCGGTTTGCCCAGCCAGGTGTCGTACAGTTCCTTAACTGCGGGATTGTCGTGGGACTTGCGCAGGGTCGAGCATTGGTCGCAGTCGTAGATTGCGTCAACACGCTTTTGCCGGATGTCGGCGCAAACCGGAACAGGCTGTCCGCCGCCGCCGATGCAGCCGCCGGGGCAGGCCATGACTTCGATGAATTGATAGTCGGCTTCGCCGGCGCGGATTTTGTCCAGCAGCATCCGGGCGTTGGCCAGCGTATGAGCCACGGCCACTTTCACTTTGAGGTCGCCCAGTTCCACTTCCGCTTCCTTGATGCCGGTGAGGCCGCGAACGCCGTGGAAATCGATGCAGTCAAGCGGTTTGCCGGTGACCACCTCGGCTACGGTGCGGAGAGCCGCTTCCATAACGCCGCCGGTTGCGCCGAAGATAACGCCGGCGCCGGTGGAAATACCGAGCGGAGCGTCGAATTCTTCCTTCGCCAGCTTTTCGAAATCCAGGCCGGCTTCGCGGATCATCCGGCCCAGTTCCCGGGTCGTCAGGACAAAGTCGACGTCCTGGTAACCGCTGGATTTCATTTCGGGCCGCACTGCTTCCGCTTTTTTCGCGGTGCAGGGCATGATGGAAACACTGACAATATCCTTGGGATCGATGCCGGTCTTCTCGGCATAGTAGGTCTTGACCAAAGCGCCGAACATCTGTTGCGGCGATTTGGCGGTGGACAGATGATCCAACAGGTCGGGATACAATATTTCTATGAAATTGACCCAGCCCGGGCTGCAGGAAGTAATCATCGGCAGCTTGCCGTTATGGCTGAGCCGCTCGATGAGTTCGTTGCCTTCCTCCAGAATGGTGAGGTCGGCGCTGAAGTCGGTGTCGAATACGCGGTCAAAGCCTAGCCGGCGCAGAGCCGCGACCATTTTGCCGGTAACGATGCTGCCGGGTCCCATGCCGAGGGCTTCGCCCAGAGCGACGCGGACGGCCGGTGCGGTCTGCACCACCACATGTTTCTTGGGATCGCTGAGGGCCGCCCAGACAGCAGCGGTATCATCCTTCTCCACGATCGCCGCGGTCGGGCAGACGCTGGCGCATTGGCCGCAGAACGTGCAGGGGGCTTCTTCCAGACCTTCGTTGAAGGCCGGAGAAACCGTAGTGTTAAAGCCGCGGTTTACGAAGCTGTAGACGTGAACGCCTTGGCGCTCACTGCAGGCGCGGATACAGCGCCCGCAGAGAATGCACTTGTCCTGGTCGCGGACGAGCGAAGGGTTATTGGCATCCAGCGGATAATGTTTTTTCTCGCCTTCGAAGCGGATCTTGCGGATGCCGAGGTCTGCGGCGATCGTCTGCAGTTCGCAGTTGAGGTTGCGCTGGCAGGACAGGCAATCTTGCGGATGGTTGGCCAGCAGGAGTTCCACCACCGTTTTGCGGGCATCGCGCACAGCAGCGGTGCTGGTCCGAACCACCATGCCTTCGTTAACGGGGTATACGCAGGAAGCCACAAGGCTGCGCGCCCCTTCCACTTCCACCATGCAAACCCGGCAGGCACCCTCCGGACGGAGTTCGGGGTGGTAGCACAGAGTGGGCACCGTAATCCCCGCCGATTGGGCCGCTTCGAGGACGGTAGCCGTTTTCGGTACCTGGATCTTTTTACCGTCGATTGTTATATTGACCATTTCCATGGTTTCACGCTCCTTTTCCTCGGTTTAGCCCTTGATTATCGCTTTGAACGGGCATTTGGTCATACAGGCGCCGCACTTGATGCAAATGGCCTGATCAATTTTGTGGACGGATTTGACTTCGCCGCTGATGGCTTCCACCGGGCAAGCCTTCTTGCACAGGCCGCAGCCTTTGCACAGCTCGGTGATGTTGTAGCCGCTCAGCTTGCTGCAGGCGCCGGCCGGGCAGCGCTTGTCGTTGATATGGGCCTCGTACTCGGACCGGAAATAGCGAAGGGTGCTGAGCACGGGATTGGGCGCTGTTTGCCCGAGGCCGCACAGGGCAGTGGTTTTGATGTTCTTGGCCATATCTTCCAGGAGGGCGATGTCGCCTTCCCGTCCTTCTCCTTCGGTGATCCGGGTGAGGATTTCCAGCATCCGCTTGGTGCCTTCCCGGCAAGGGGTACATTTGCCGCAGGACTCGGCCTGGGTAAAGGTCAGGAAGAATTTGGCCAGATCGACCATACAGGTGGTTTCGTCCAGGACGACGAGGCCGCCGGATCCCATCATGGCGCCGGCCTGGATGAGGGAGTCATAGTCAATGGGACGGTCGAGAAGGCTTTCCGGGAGACAGCCGCCGGAAGGACCGCCGATTTGGACGGCTTTGAACTTCTTGCCGCCGGGAATGCCGCCGCCGATGTCAAAAATGATCTCCCGCATGCTGATGCCCATCGGTACTTCGGCGAGACCGGTGCTGTTGATTTTGCCGGTGAGGGCGAATACCTTGGTGCCCTTGCTCTTTTCGGTGCCGATGCTGGCGTACCAGTCGGCGCCCTTGGTGATGATTTGCGGAACGTTGGCAAAGGTTTCCACGTTATTGATATTGGTGGGTTTGCCCCACAGGCCCTTGATGGCCGGGAAGGGCGGACGGGGCCGCGGCATGCCGCGTTTGCCTTCGATCGAGGCCAGGAGAGCGGTTTCCTCGCCGCAGACAAAGGCGCCGGCGCCTTCTTTGATCTTCAGGCGGAAATTAAACCCGCTGCCAAAGATGTTGTCGCCCAGGAGGCCCATGTCTTCGGCTTGTTTGATGGCGATGCGGAGGCGTTTGATCGCCAGGGGATACTCGGCCCGCACATAGAGGTAGCCTTCATCGGCGCCGATGGCGTAGCCGCAGACGGCCATCCCCTCGATTACCCGGTGGGGGTCTCCTTCGAGCACGCTGCGGTCCATGAACGCGCCGGGGTCGCCCTCGTCGGCGTTACATACGACATATTTCTTGTCGCCAGGGGCGTTGCGGGTGAATTCCCATTTCATGCCGGTCGGGAAGCCGCCGCCCCCACGGCCGCGGAGGCCCGATTTCTTGATGCTGGCGACAACCTCCTCGGGCTTCATGCTGGTCAGGGCGATGGCCAGCGCTTCATAACCGCCGGCAGCAATATATTCTTCGATGATTTCCGGATTGATGTGGCCGCAGTTGGCCAGCACCATCCGCATCTGCTTTTTGTAGAAGTCCAGATCGCCATAGTAGGGCACGCGCTCGTGGGTGATCGGCTCCTTGAACAGGAGGCGCTCCACGATGCGGCCTTTATAAAGATGATTTTCCACCAGTTCAGGGATGTCTTCTGGCTGCACCCGGACATAGAAGGTGCCTTCCGGATAGACGATCACCAGCGGTCCGGCTTCGCAAAAGCCGTGACAGCCGGTCTCAACAATCATGACTTCTTTGTCGAGGCCTTTTTTTATCAATTCTTCGCGCAGCGCCGCCTCTACCTTCTTCGCCCCCGAAGCGGTACAGCCGGTGCCGGCGCAAATCAATACATGCGCTCTGACGTGTTGCATGTTTTCCCCTCCCATTTCCCTGTTTTATTCAGCGATTTTACCGACAACCATGTCCTCGACAATCCGTCCGTTGACCACATGTTCGCCGATAAGCTTGGATACAGCCGCCACCGTTACGTTTCCGTAGGTAATCCGGGGCTCGCCGGGCCGCACGACATCGACCAGCACTTCTTTCTCGCACATGCCGATACAGCCGGTCTGCCGGACGGTTACGTCCTGCAGCTTGCGCTTGGCGATTTCGTCCAGAATAGCCGACATGACTTCGCGGGCCCCGGCGGCGATTCCACAGGTGCCCATGCCTACGATAACCTGAATGTCGCTTGCGTGGCGAAGTTTGGTCTGGGATTGGAACTGTTCACGCATGCGCTTCAAATCTTCAATTGTTTTCATGTTGTACACCTCCGTACAAATTAGCCAAATTATAAGATAAGAACTCATGGAGCCAGAGGATGACATCCGGATGGGACAAAGGCATATCCCCCAGTTCGGAAACGATGCTCCGGGTCGACACAGTAAAAACTGCGCCGTCTACACGATGGACATAGTGGAAATCCAGTTCGGGATTGGCGACGATGATCGCCTTGACCGTTTCCACGACATTGCCGAGCGGTGGACGGTCCAAGTGGCTGTGCCGGTATTCGGCCTCCACGACCGTTCCCTGGCCCACGGCGGAAGTGATGAGGAGATGCCCCCCGCACCGCTTGGTGGACATATCGATCAGCGGCAGGCCCAACCCCACCCTGCGCGTCGTCCGGGTAGTCACGAACGGATCGAGGACCCGGCGTTTGGTTTCGGCGTCCATCCCCCGTCCGTTATCCGCGACGCGGATGGTCAGGGTGTCCTTTTCGCGATCTTCGATAATCTCCAGGCGAACCGTGCTTGCTCCCGCTTCGATGGAGTTCTGCACCAGGTCCAGGATATGCAAAGCGAGCTCGCGCATGGGAATTTAAGAGTACTTTTTGAGAATCTCGGGAACGATGGCCGGAGTCAGGCGGCCGTGGGTATCGTCGTTGATCATCATGACCGGAGCCAGGCCACAGGCGCCGATACAGGCCACGGTTTCGATCGTGAACTGAAGATCGGGCGTGGTTTGGCCGGCCGCGATTTGCAGTTGGTCTTCAATCGCCTTTAGAACGGCCTTGGCGCCACGGACGTGACAGGCTGTCCCCTGGCAGACGCGGATGATGTTCCGTCCGCGCGGGTTGAGGTGGAACTGGGCATAGAAGGTGGCTACCCCGTATATCTGGCTGGCCGGAATATTCATCTTTTCGGCAATGCGCTTGACAACGTCCTTGGGGAGATAGCCATAGGCATTTTGAGCTTCTTGCAGTACAGGGATCAGTGCGCCTTTCACGCCTTGATACTTGACCAGGATCTCGTCGAGTTGGGCAAAATGTTTGCCGTCGTTGCCGCCACAGCAGCATTTTTTCTCAGTGTTGCTCATGTTCTTCCTCCTTTATAAACTCTTTCCTTAAGCCATATCAATTAGTCGTCGTCAAAGCACCACCTCACGCCTGTTTTCGCTATATAGGGCCTGCCGGATTTCCGGCAGAGTAGCTTGCTCCATATGGAAGCACGTCTTGGGGCCGCCGATGAAATCGTCCATCGTATGGGCGTCCGAGGACGCGACGATCGGGATCTTGGCCAGAGCCGGAAACCGCCGCAGGGCATCTTCCTTCTTAATCAGCGGCGAGATTTCCGCCGCAGCCAGTTTGAGGCCGGACGGAATAAAGCCCAGTTTATAAAGTATACTGTATGCAGGACGATCGACATGGCTGGCGATGCATAAACCGCCGAGCGCCTCCACCCTGTCGCATAATTCTTCCAGGCCGAGCGTGAGGGCGGCCAGCAGCATTTCCTCTTTCACACGGACAAGATTGTCCTCGGCATCCACCACGAACTGGGCGCCAAACTTGTCGGCGTCGTTGAGGCGGCCGCTCCGGTGGTCCTCTACAACCTTTTCCCATTCCTGGAAGCTTCGCATCTTATCAAACAACGCCACGACATGGATTTCTTCCTTGGTTTCGACTTCCATCCCGGGCAGCACCGTGACGGGCGTTCCTTTCGCAGCCTCCAGGACGGCGCGGACATTGTCCCCGGCGTTGTGGTCGGTGACGGCAATGATATCGACGCCATGCTCGGCGGCATGCCAGACGATATTCCGCGGCGTCATCTCCACGGCGGCACAGGGCGACAGCACCGAGTGCACATGCAGGTCGGCCACGAAGCACCGGATCATAGTCCCCTGACACCCAGCCCGTATAATTGCCCGGCAACCTCAAACGCCGGCAGGTCGGTCGCCAGAAGGACGACGCCTTCCGCCTCCGCCTTTTTGACGGCATCGGCCTCCGGCGACGCCCCTCCGGCGATGATGACCGCCGAAAGGTTCGCGAGGGAAGCGACCGCCACCACATTCTGATGCCCCTGCATGGTTATCCAGACGCTGTTGGCTTTGGCAAAGCCCATCACATTGCTCAACAAATCGGACACATAGCCGCCTTCCACCGGTTTGGACAATTCGCCCGCCGCGGCGATTACGGTGAGCGGCAGGGCCTTTATAATATCTGCCACCGTCATGCGCTTCCTACCTCCTCTTTACTTGTCATCATCATCCTTTTCCAGGGGAGGCGGCAATTTTTTCGCCAGGTCCACCATTTCCTGGGCCAGATCCCGTACCCGCTCGCGCAGCTTGAATAGGCAGTCGGTTTCGGCGGCGGTTCCCTGGACGATATCCTCCGCCAAGGCCCGGCAATTAGGGGAGCCGCACGAGCCGCAGTCGAGGCCGGGAAGCTTCTTGAGCGTCTGCTCCATGATTTCAACTTTATGCATGGCCTTGAAGATATCTTCGTCCAGCCGCATGATCGGCCGCGGGACGATGGCCCGGCGATCATAGGTCAGCACTTCGGGATCGGGATTTCCGGCCTGGGAAACGGCGCCCCGGCGGTCATCCTCGGCCCGGATCTTCTCCAGCCGCTGTTTCATCCGGTGTTCGGCCACGAAGCGGTTCTCCACCGCGAGCGGGCCGCCGATGCAGCCGCCCGAACAGGCGAGGCACTCGATATAATCAACTTTATTTAATTTGCCTAAGGCGACTTGCTCCAGAATCTCGCTGACATTGTGAATTTCATCCACGACCATAGCATTAACCGCCGCCACGGCGCGGGTCTCTCCTCCGGACAGCGCCCAGCCCACTCCTTCGGCGGTCGCCCGCCGGTGCCGGCTGTCGCGGGGTACAGTACTGATCGCCTTTAATAGCTCCCCGTAAATCTGCGAGATGGCTATAGCTCCGCTGATATTGGACTTATCGGCGCCCAGCGGCTGTTTTACGGCCGTCATCTTGGCGGGGCACGGCGTCAGGAACCATACGCCAATTTTCTCGGGCGGTATCTGGAGCGCCGCGCTGCGGGAGGCCCTTACCAGCCGGGCCGCCACTTCGACGGGAGCTTCGATCGGAATGAGATGGTCGATCAGCTCGGGGAATTTCACCTGGATCAGGCGCACAACCGCAGGACAAGCCGAAGAAATAGCCGGTTTTTTCACATCGGCCTTTTTCAGATACTCCCTGGTTGCAGCCGAGACAATCTCCGCTCCCTGGGCCACTTCGTAAACCTCATCGAATCCCAGGGTCAAAAGCCCCCCCAGGATGACGTCGATGGAGATGTCCGAGCTGAACTGGGCATAGAGAGTGGGGGCAGGCAAGGCAATATTGTATTGAAAATTGCCAAGGTCGTCCAGGCTATCGGTTACCGCGGTTTTGGCATGGTTGGTACAGCGGCGGATGCACTCCCCGCAGTCGATACACCGATGCTCGGTTATTTTCGCTTTTCCTTCCCGGATGCGGATGGCTTCCGTCGGGCAGCGTTTGGTGCAGTTGACGCAACCTTTGCAACGTTCAGGCGTAAGTTTGACGGAATGGAAATATTCCGGCACATTATCACCACACAATTAGCTATGCTGAAAGATCATGCGGATATTGGTCCCTACTCCGACGGTTGACTGAATATCAAACTCGTCTGAGCATCTGGTCATGTTGGGTAAACCCATTCCCGCACCGAAGCCCATTTCCCGGATATAGTCCGGAGCAGTGGAGTAGCCCTCCCGCATCGCCAGTTGAATATCGGCGATCCCCGGTCCCTCATCCTCGACGGCGATCTCGGTCCGGTCCGGATAAATCGCGGCCTTGATCACGCCGCGGTAAGCGTGAATGATGACGTTCATCTCGGCCTCATAGGAGCCGATGGCAACGCGCCGGATAATATCGGCCCGCACCCCGATCTGCTGGAGCACCCTTTTTATTTTGCTCGACGCTTCGCCAGCCGATTCGAAGTTCGCTCCCTGAAGAGGAAACTCCAGAACAAGCCCCTGCTCAGACATCGCTTGTCATCGCCAGCCGGGGGCCTTTGAAGGACCCTTGACTATAGAGCAGCCCGCAGGACTCAAAAAGCGGATATTCGGTCACCATCAGCGGAATTCCATTGTCTCTGGCCATATCGATGACTTCCGGTCCCGGCCGTTTGCCGCGGACGAAGACGATGCCGACCAGATCGCCCATCTCGGCGGTCCGGATTACCTGAACGTTGGTCAGGCCGGTAAGAAGCAGGGTCTTTTCCTTACTGAAGGCCAGAACGTCGCTCATCAGGTCGGCTCCGCATACCGTAATCGCCTCTTGGTCCAGATGCTCCGCTCCGCAGATCACTTCAGCCTGTAGAATTGCCTTCACATCGCTAAGTTTCACGCCGCTCCTCCTTGGACTATGTACGAATTTTCACAATTCTTTGTATAAAAAATAAGAGGCCATAAATAGGCCCAGGAGTCGTAGCTATATTATCATAAAATTATATTCGAAACAACCCTTCATTAATCCTGCCGGTCGCTGTGATTTTTTTTGAAATTCCCCCCGTATCCCGTCGAACCGCGCCTTACTTGTAGCGGTACCGGTCCAGGCGGACGACCATGACCATGGCGTTCAGCAGCCAAAACAGCATCGACAGCTGGATGCTGAACATCGTGTAATCGGTAAACCCGCTGACAGCGATTCCCACGAGCGCCGCCAGGATTCCCATCATCAGGCCTCCTGTCCAGCGGTCGCGCGTTTTCCCCGCCAGGCGGAAGGCAACGGCCGCATGTCCGCCCATCAGGCCGAGAAAAGTCAGGAGTCCGGGAATTCCGATTTCAGCGGCAATATGTAAATACATGTTATGCGCATGGAATATTTTTGTGCCGGCATCCAGCACGAAAAAGTCGTATTCCGGATAGACCAGAGCATAAGCTCCCCAGCCGATGCCAAGAAAGGGGTTATGGGAAATCATCGCCAGAGTGCTTTCCCATAAGGCGATCCGCAGGGTGGATGAAGTATCGGTGGGATTCGCGATCGACATCAGCCGTTCCATCACCACATCGTGGCCGGCCATGACGGCGACCGGAAGAAGAATGAGCAGCCACAGCAGCCGCTTGTTGTAGAGAAGCCCGTAAAGGGAGATGACCGCCAGCACGCTCAGCCAGGCTCCGCGGGAATAAGTGAGCACCAGGCAGGTGCCAAACGCGAGCACCAGCCCGCAGCAGAGGGCTTTGTCCCGGAAGCGGTCGGCGTGCAACCCCAGTCCCGCCGCGATCGCCATCATAACAACAAGAAAGCCGGCAAGCAGATTGGGGTTGTGCAGCGTCGAGAACACCCGCATCTTGAGCTCCGGGAACTGCTCGCCGTCCACCCATTCAAAAGCCGAGATGTCGATCCCGTGGAGGTATTGGTAAAAGCCATAGGCGACAACCAGCCCCGCGGACACCAGTACGGTGGCCACCAGCCGTTTCAGTTGCTCAATGGACCGGATGTTGTTGACGACAAGATAATAGAGCACCAGGTAGCGGCCCATTAAATGATAATAGTTGTAAAAGCTCAGGCCCCTGTCCGGCGATGAAAGGATGGATAGCGCCGACAGGGCCGCCAGCAGGGCGATCAGGGCATCGAACGGCGTAGCCCTGAGGTCCATCCGTCCGGCGGCGATCATTTTGCCCAGCCAGAGCACTGCGCCTAAAGCAAGGCATATACTGGCGGCGTTTAGCGACAGCGGCAAAAAAAAGGCCACCGCCAAGATGCAGTGTTCGATCCAGAAAGCCAGGCGGTATTGAATTGTATTGGGTCTCAGTATGATATTCACGCTCAACACACCTGAAATTCTGAAAATAGTCCGAAATTATTATAGCTGATAACACCTTTTTTGTCTACTGAATGATGAGCGGGCGGGCCGCGCCGATCAGATACAGCGACCCGGCGATGCAAACCAGCCCGTCCGGTCCCGCCATTTCCCGCGCCCGGCTCAGCCCCCCCGCGACCGTCGCCGCGGTCTCCACCCGTCCGGCGCCGATCCGGGCGGCCACGGCCGACGGATCGGCGGCACGCTCCGACGGCGGGCGGACAGCTACAACATAATCCGAGGGGCGAATAAGCGTTCCGGTTATCGCGTCAATATCCTTATCCGCCAAAATTCCCAGCACAAAGACGACAGATCGCCCGGCAAAAAACTCATCCAGGGCGGCCCTCAGCCGGGCCGCGCCATCAGGGTTATGGGCCCCGTCGATCACCGTCACCGGCCGCCCGGGGACCACTTCGAACCGGCCGGGCCAGTACGCGCCGGCCAAGCCCTGCCGGACGCGCGGCAGGGTTATCCGCGGCTCTTTTTCGGCCAGCAGGAGGGCGGCCATTACCGCCACAGCGCCATTTTCCGCCTGATGGCGGCCCAGGAGGTTCATCCCGAATTGTCCCAGGTCGCCGTACCTGCCGGTAACTACGGCAATCTGCTGGCAACAGGCCTCAAATCCGATCAGGTCGGCAGAGAAATCCCGCCCCAGCACATAGAGGGGGGCGTCGTTCCGGGCGGCCGTCTCCCTGAGGACGGCGAGAGCCTCGCCCCGGGCAGCGGTGACGACCGGAACTCCCGGCTTGATGATCCCCGCCTTATGGCCGGCGATCTCAGCCACCGTCCCGCCGCAGCGGTCGGTATGTTCGAGGGTCACATTGGTAATGACCGAAACTTCCGGGATAATGACATTGGTGGAGTCCAGCAGCCCGCCGAGGCCCACCTCAATAACGGCGTATTCCAACCCTTCGGCGGCGAAGTAATGAAAAGCCGCGGCGGTCAGCACTTCAAACTCGGTGGGATGTTCCCAGCCCCCGGCCACCATCTCCGCCACCAGGGCGGCGGTATGCTCCACCGCTCCGGCGAAGGCTTCCCGGCTGACCGGCGCGCCGTTGACCGTCATTCGCTCGGTATACTCCACCAGATGCGGGGAGGTGTACAGGCCGGTACGCAGGCCGGCTGCCCGGAGGACCGCCGCGAGCATCGCCGCGGTCGATCCCTTGCCGTTGGTGCCGGTGATGTGAACCGTCTTGTATTGCCGCTCGGGATGGCCCATGAGTTCGAGCAATTTTTCAATCCGCGCCAGTCCCAGATTCATGCCGAATTTTCCCAGGGACGCCAGGTAGGAAAGCGCCTCTTCGTATGTCATACGGTCACTTCCTGTTATTAGTATGTCCAGGATTTACAATTTTGCCAGATAAGCCAAGCGTTCGGTTATGGCCGCCAGTTTGTCCCGATATTCACATTCTTTGGCCCGCTCCCGCTCGATCACTTCCGCCGGGGCTTTGGCCACAAAGCTCGCGTTGGTCAGTTTGCCGGCCACCCGTTCCACCTCCTTGACCAGTCCTTCCCGCTCCTTGTTCAAGCGGGCCGTTTCCTTCTCAACGTCAATAAGGCCCTTGAGCGGCATATAGATCTCAACGCCGCTGACCACCGCCGTCATCGCGTTCTCCGGTTTTTCGGCGGACAGGAGGGCGAGCGTCGGTTCGGAGGCGCCCAGGTTCCGGATATACTGGATGTTGTCCGCGAAGACCGCGTGCAGGTTCGCGGCGGTCTGCAGGATGGCCTCGCTTTTCCGGCCGGGCGGGACATTGACTTCGGCCCGCATGTTGCGGATGGCCTTGATGGTCTCCATGATGAGGACCATCTGTTCCTCGGCGGCCGCGTCCAGAAGTTCGGGCTGTCCGGCGGGCCAGGGAGCTGTCATGATGCTGTCGCCTTCGTGGGGCAAATGCTGCCAGATGGCTTCGGTAATGAACGGCATGAAGGGATGCAGCAGTTGGAGAGTATGATGGAGGACATACCACAGCACATACTGCGCCGTCGCCCGTCCCTGCGCATCCTCTTTATTGTAGAGGCGGGCCTTGGCGGTTTCGATATACCAGTCGCAATACTCGTTCCAGATAAATTCGTACAAGCTACGGGCCGCCTCGCCCAGCTCAAACCGCTCCATGGCCGCGGTCGCTTCCGCCGCCGTCCGGGCGTAGCGGCTGAGGATCCAGCGGTCGGCCAGCGTATAGTCCCGGACAGGCTGAGCGGGGTCAAAGCCTTCCAGGTTCATCAGGACAAACCGGGAGGCGTTCCATATTTTGTTGGCGAAGTTGCGGCTCGACTCCACCCGCTCCCAGTAAAAACGCATGTCGTTGCCCGGGGTGTTACCGGTGACCAAGGTAAAACGCAGGGTATCGGCGCCATATTTTTCGATGACTTCCAGAGGATCGATGCCGTTGCCCAGCGACTTGCTCATCTTGCGGCCCTCCGCGTCGCGCACCAGCCCGTGGATGAACACGTGACGGAAGGGGATGTCTTGGGCAAACTCCAGACCCATGAAGATCATCCTGGCCACCCAGAAGAAGATGATGTCATAACCCGTGACAAGCACGCTGGTGGGATAGAAATGGGCCAGTTCGCGGGTCTCCTCCGGCCAGCCCATGGTCGAGAACGGCCATAGCGCCGAACTGAACCAGGTGTCGAGCACGTCCGGGTCCTGCTCTACCTTGCCGCCGCATTTGGGGCAGCTGCTCACATCCTTCCGGGACACGACGACTTCCCCGCACTCGCAGTACCAAGCCGGTATGCGGTGGCCCCACCAGATCTGGCGGGAGATGCACCAGTCGCGGATGTTTTCCAGCCAGTTGGTATACACCTTGGTAAACCGCTCCGGCACAAACTCGATCCGGCCTGAGGTTACCGCCTCGATCGCCGGTTCGGCCAGCGGCTGCATGCGGACAAACCATTGTTTGGACACCAGCGGCTCGACAACCGTATTGCAACGTTGGCAGTGGCCGACCGCGTGGACATGCTCATCGATTCGAACGAGATAGCCCTGGTCCTTGAGGTCGCCGAGCAACGCCTTCCGGCATTCGTACCGGTCCAGGCCGGCATATTTCCCCGTATTGGCGGCCATAGTCCCGTCCGGATTGATGACGACGATTTCCGCCAGCCCGTGCCGCAGCCCCATTTCGAAATCATTGGGGTCGTGGGCCGGGGTGACTTTGACGGCCCCGGTGCCGAAAGACGGGTCAACGTATTCGTCGGCGACAATGGGCAGTTTCCGGCCGACAATCGGCAACACCAGATTTTTTCCCACGAGGTGGCGGTACCGGACGTCGTCGGGATGCACCGCCACGGCGCTGTCGCCCAGAATCGTCTCCGGCCGGGTAGTCGCGACGGTAACATATTCCCCTTCGCGGCCTTCGACGGGGTAGCGCACATGATACAGGTTTCCCGGCTTCTCCTCGTGCTCGACCTCGATATCGCTCAACGCCGTGTTGCAGCGGGGGCACCAGTTGGTAATCCGGTTTCCCTGGTAGATCAGCCCCTTCTCATACAGGGAAACAAAGACTTCGCGCACCGCCGCCGAACATCCCTCGTCCATGGTGAAGCGTTCCCGCTGCCAGTCGCAGGAGGCTCCCAGCCGCCGGAGCTGGTTGGTGATCCGGCTTCCGTACTGGCGCTTCCACTCCCACACCCGTTCGATGAATTTTTCCCGGCCGAGATCATAGCGGCTTTGGCCTTCCTTGGCCAGCATCTCCTCCACCTTGATCTGGGTGGCGATGCCGGCATGATCGCTCCCCGGCATCCACAGGGTATTATATCCCTGCATGCGCCTGAAGCGGATGAGAATATCCTGCAGGGTATTGTCCAGGGCGTGGCCCATGTGAAGCTGGCCGGTTACATTGGGCGGCGGAATGACGATGCTGAAGGGCGTCTTGTCGGTCTCGACCTCGGCGTGGAACAGGCCCTTCTCCTCCCAGTAGGAATACCACTTATCCTCTACCGACCGGGGATCATATACGGTGGGAATGTTCTTTTCCATTTATGCTTCCTCCTTGACCTGTTTTAGTGTGCGAATCAAAGTTTCAGCGCCATCGGAACATAGCGGATGCCGCCCTTCGCCTGCTCTTCCGCCTGCGGCAGAAAACCCAGCTTCCTGTAAACCTGCACTGCAAATGGCGATGAATTCACGGTAACCTCGCGCAAGACGGCGCCGCAGTCCCTGCACCGGGTCAGGGCCGCCTGAAAGAGTTCTCTCGCGACGCCTTGCCGCTGATACTCCTCAGCGGTGAACAACAAGGAAATATGGGAGTAATCCCGCATTTCCAGAACGCCGCCGATTTGCTCCCCGAAATAGGCCCCCAGCATGAATGAGCCGTCCGCCAGACGACTCCGGACAGCTCCCGGCTGAGCAAAGGAGCGGAAGCTCGCAATGCCGGCCGACGGGCAGCCGGGAGCGATAAACCGGTTGAAGACCTTCTGCGCCAGAAGCGAGGCTGCTTCCACTTCCTCCGGCAAAACCTCGCGCACTAAAAACGCCATAAGCTATCCCTCCCCTTCCCGTCTAAGTAAAACAAAAAGTCCTTCCATCCCGAAGGACGAAAGAACCTGCTTTCGTGGTACCACCTTGTTTCCCGGGGCACAGCTTTTACGCCCGCCCGGCTCGAACGCGATAACGGGGCGCACCCGGTCACGCCTACTGGATCTTCAGCGTGACGGCTCCGGGACGACTTCCGCCGACTGTCGCCGTCGAGACTTCGCAGCCATGAGTCTCTTCTCTGCCCGGCCGGTGCGGCGTACTCCTTCCCTTCTTCGCCTGTTGCAAGTGAAAAGGTTTGTGGAAAAGGATTATATAGATACAATAATACGTCGCCGCTCGGCAAATGTCAAGATTCCCCGCTCTGCGCTCATTTGCCGAGCACGTATTTTACGACAAGGATGCTGAGCTCATAGAGAATCAGCAGGGGAACCGCGATCATCGTCTGGGAGAACACGTCCGGCGTCGGGGAAATCACCGCTCCGACCACGAATGACAGCACAATGACCAGCTTGCGTTTCACAACCAGGAAGTTAGAAGTAATCATGCCAAATTTGGCCAGCACGAGAATAATCAAGGGCAGTTCAAAGATCAGGCCAAAGGGCAGTAAGAACGATACCACGAATGAGACGTATTGGCCAATGGAAAACATCGGCTGGAGGTCTTCGGTGGCAAACCCCATGAAAAACTTGATTCCGGCGGGTAACACCAGGAAGTATGAAAACCCCAGCCCCACGAAAAACAGGAGCAGGGAACAGGGGACCAGTACAGCTCCTATGCGATACTCATCTTTGGTCAGCGCCGGCATGATGAAAGCCCAGAGCTGATAAAAAATCACCGGCAGCGCAAGGAGCAGACCGGCGAAAAAGGATACCTTCAGGTAGGTAAAAAAGGCTTCCGCCGGATTGAGATAATAGAGTCTGCCTGCAGGAGCGGTGATGAGATGCACCAGCTCCGAGGCATAAAAATAGCAGGCGCCGCTCGTAAGAAGAACCGCCAGCGCGCTGACAATCATTCGCCGCCGGAGTTCTTCCAGATGGCCGACCAGGGACATTTCCCCGGGACCTCTGGTTTCGGCCTCGTCTATTTCCTGATGCCTGTCGGTCATGAATTTACCTCGCCTCGTTCCGCTTCCCGGTCTCTTTCCGAACGGCAGCCGCCGGGTCCGGTCCGTTTTTCAGCCGCTCATTATCATTATATCGGCCGGAGCCCCAAATGACAACGCCGCGGCCCGCCGAAAGAAAACCCGGCTTGCACCGGGTCTTATAGCCAGAGGAGAAGCCGCAGCGTCCTTATCCTGGGAAATATAACTTTCCTTATAGGCCAAAAGCTCCCGCCCCGGCAATCCGCCTAAGAAGGGAGGCTTGCATCCGCCGGAAAACCCTTCAGGGACTTCATCCCGGCATTTTTGATCCGCAGCATGGCGTCTTCCACCAAGTCCAGATGGTCCCGCATCCTGGTCCGGGCCAACGGAACGTCCTTGTCTCGGATGGCCTCATAGATCCGGCAATGCGACTGATAAATCAGCGACGGCATGTCTTCCAGCAGGAACAGTTTTTGCCGGGCAGTCCGGAAGGAGGTGTTCATCAGATCGGATAGCGTATTCATGACTTTAATCAGGACTGCGTTGTTGGCGGCCTTGGCCACGGCAAAGTGGAAGCTGTCGTCAGCCGTATCGCCCACCTCGCCCCGCTTAGCCCCCTCCAGCATCGCGCCGAGGGCGTCCTCCAACTCCAGCAGGTTTTCCGGCCGCGCCCGGTCGGCGGCCAGCGCAGCGGTCTCGACCTCGAGAATCTTCCGCACTTCCAGAAGCTGCATAATATCGCTGGCCTCAACTTTCAGCAAAAAGGACAGCGGCTCTAAAATCCCTTCAAAGGATACCTGGCGGACAAAGCTGCCTTCCCCGGGCCTGATCGCGATAATCCCCATCATTTCCAAGGCGCTGAAGGCCTCGCGCACCGAGGTCCGGCTGACATTCAGCCTTTCGGACAGCTCCCGCTCCGACAGCAGTTTGTCGCCAGGCTGAAGTTTTTTTTCGACAATCAGGTTTTTTATCTGTTCAATAATTTCCTCATAAACTTTTTTGGTTTTAACCGGTCTAAACATTCCTTCCCCCATGCTCAAAAATTGCGCAGTCCGACAAAGTCGGCAACCCCGCTCAGCGCGGAGCGGACTTCGCCCCTTGCCGCCTCCGGCAGGGCCGACCGGGCTGAATCCAGATACTCGTGGACCCGCTGGTAGGAGTATTCGATTGCTTCGGTATCCTTGATGATCGACAGACATCTGGCCAGCTTGTCTTCGGCCATATCCCGCCCCTGGATCAAGTCCGCCAGTTCGCCCCGGCGCGGGCTGGCCTCGAGAGCGTACAGGACCGGCAGCGTCAGCACCCCCTGGCGCAGGTCGTTGCCCACCGGCTTGCCGACCTGGGCCTGCGACCCGGTAAAATCCAGAATGTCATCGGTCAGTTGGAAGGCCATCCCTATCGAATAGCCGAAGTTCCGCAAACTCGCCGCATCCTCCTCCGGCAATCCGGCGGCCTTGGCCCCCAGTTCGCAACTGACCGCAATAAATTCGGCGGTTTTTTTCCCGCTCCGGGTCAGATACTCGGCTTCGGTCTGGCTGGAATCAAACAAATTTTTGGCTTGAACAATTTCACCTTCGCAAATGACGCAAATGGCGTCGGTCAAGGCGCGCAGCACGTTGTTGCCGGCATGGCCGGCCACCAGGGAAAAAGCCTTCGCGAACAGATAGTCGCCGGTCAACACCGCCAGCGGATTTCCCCAGCGGACATTGGCGGTCGTCAGGCCCCGCCGGGTGGACGCCTCGTCAATTACATCATCATGAACCAGGGTGGCCATGTGAATGAGTTCGATCGCCACGGCGACCGGCAGAACAGGGGCTAATTCCCGCTCGGCACTTTTGGCGCAAAGCAGATATAGGGCGGGCCGCAGTCGCTTGCCGCCCGCCCTTAACAGGTGGTTTCCGATGTCGGTCGCCAGTTCGACCTGGGAGTGTACCGCAGAAGCCAATTCTTGTTCGATCAAAGCCAGTTCGGATTGTATTAAGCTAAATAAAGGATATTGTGTCACTACGCTATCACCCAGCTACATCCAGAATCCGCTTCCTCTATAATATACTAATATAATATACTAAGCTCCCGGGCCAAGTCTAGATAGGGAATGCTATTTCTTCTTTTCCACCCGGATCGCGCAGTCCGGACAGACCATCTGGCAGATGCCGCAGACGATGCATTTTTCCATATTGGCCTCCACCCGGGGCGTACCGTATACCCCCAGCCCTTCCGACCAGCCGATGCATTTCACCGGACACTTCTCGATACACAGGCCGCACCCCTTGCACAAATTCGGAAAAACGGCCCATTGGCCTTTATCGCTTTCGTGGCGGGACGACTCCCAGTTGACCTTATTTGCCATGCTCTCGCCTCCTCACATCGCGCCCTTGATGGTTTGGTAGCCACGCTCCAGGGCTTTGTAGTTCATATCCCGCAGCGCGGGGTTGGCTTTGAACTTGTCGCCCAGCTTGGTCTCCAGGGCCTTCTTTATACTGTCTAGCGGCAGCACCTCCGTGGCGGCGATGACCGCGCCGAGGATGATGATGTTGAATACCCGCGGATGCAGTTCCTCCTTGGCGATATCATTGGCGGGAATCGCGATGACTTTTTTCACTTCCGCCGGAATGTCCGCCGGGTTTACACCCGGGCCCGGCGCCGTGAACGAACAGGTTTTGGGATCGCCGGCGATCATATCCTGCGGCAGATCCTTATTGGGCGCCGTCACGCTGGTCGCGGGGGCGCTGCCGGGATTGGGCTCGCCGGCGGCCGGACAGGGCGGCGTCACGTCATTGTACTGTAGTCCGACGATGTTGTCATTGACCTCCGCTTCCTGAACCAGCGAGTTGTCGTAAATATAGACGGTTTCCCTTCCGGCGTGCATCTTGGTCCGCTTGACCGCCCGGGGGCTGAGGGGGATGAGGATATCCGCCCGCTGAAACTTGGGGGCGCCGATAGCCCCGTCGCTGATTTGAACATAAGCAATCGATACGCCGCCCCGCTGTTCGACGCCGAAGTTCGGAATATAGAGCGCGTTTTTCCCCTCTTCGTTGGCCGCTTCCGCGAGAATCTCGGCGATGGACTGCACCCCTTGGCCGCCTTCGCCCGCCAGCGCAATTTTAACGACTTTTGCCATTTCTAGCCCTCCTTCACCTGCGGCGTGCGCAGTTCTCCAACCTTGAAATACTGAGCCATTTCCTTCTCGACGAATTCCCAGGTCTTTTTGGCATTCGTCCGCCAGTTGGTCGGGCAGGAGGACAGGCACTCCACAAAGGATATGCCGTTTCCGGCGATCTGGTTTTCAAGGGCTTTCTTGATAAAGCCCTTGAGTTGCCGGACGTTGGCGATCGTGCCCCGCGCCACGTAGGCGCCCTCCGGGGCAACAGCCGCCACCATCTCCGGCCCCTTGGTCGGATAGCCGGTTTCTTCCACGTCGCGGCCATAGGGAGAAGTCTCGGTTTTCATCCCCGGCAGGGTCGTGGGCGCCATCTGGCCGCCGGTCATACCGTAGTTGCAGTTGTTGCAGAGAATAATGGTGATTTTTTCACCCCGCACCGCGGCGTTGAACAGATGCTGCGAGCCGATGGCATAGCCGCCGCCGTCTCCCATGTAAGCAATGCCGACGATATCCCTGTTGGCCCGCTTCATGCCGGTGATGACCGGCGTGGTCCGGCCGTGGTGGGTCTGAACGCTGTCGGTCGCGAAGAAATCCCAGGACAACAGCGAACAGCCGATGTCGCAGCCAAAGACCACCTGATCCTTGACGCCGAGCTCATCAATCGCTTCGCCGAGCGCCTTCAGAATAATCCCGTGGCCGCAGCCGGGACAAAATTTATGCGGTTTGGTCTCCTCATTCCAGCAAGCAGGCATCGCCGGCTGGAGATGGTTGTTTTCCTTGAGTTCTTGCATGCTTTCTTCCCCCTGCCCTTACAGTTTGTTGTATTCTTCCACGAGCTCCTCGGTTGTGATGCCGATACCGGGGCGCAGCACGGGCACGATTTCCACCGGAGCGCCGTATAAAGCGCCCTGGACCAATTTGAGCAGTTGCCCATAGGCAGATTCGGCTACCAGCAGCTTTTTCGCCTTTTGGACAGCGGCCAGCAGCTGTTTGTCGGGGAAGGGCCGGATGGTAATCGGCCGGAATACGCCGACTTTCTTGCCCTGAGCGCGGAGCAGATCGTAAGCGCCGAGCGCCGCCCGGGACACCACGCCATGGGTGACGAGGACGATGTCGGCGTCCTCGCAGCCTTTTTCGCTCCATTCCACGACCTTGGGCGCCATCGCGTCCCAGTCCCGCTGATTGTCCATCACCACTTCATAGAGTTCGTCCTCGGTATTATAGGTGTTGCGCAGATATTTAAACTGCTTGCCGGGCTTGTTTTCACCCACCATCGGCTCGGTCGGCACAAGCTCCAGACCCTTTTCCCCCGGATCGTAAATGGTGAGCGGTTCCCGCATTTTGGCCTGGTAGCCGTCCCCCAGGACGAAAGTGGGAAAGCGATAGGTCCAGGCGGCATTGAAGGCTTTGATGGTATAGTCGAAAAGCTCCTGGTGCGTGGAAGTCGAGTACACGATCCGGTGCCCTTCGCCGTTCCCGCCGAAGGCTGTCAGCGTTGTTTCCTGCTGGGCATAGATAACCGTCGCCGTCGAAGGACCGCCGCGCTGCTGGATGACGAATACCGCCGGCAGCCGCATCATCTCGGCCATTACCGCCGACTCCTGCATCAGCACGTTCCCCGGGCCGGCCGTGGCGGTGAAGGCTTTGCGGCCCGTCATTACGCCGCCCAGCATAGTGAAGCCGGCGGAAATCTCGTCTTCGGTCTGCAAGAATCGCTTTCCGTATTTCGGCGCCAGCCTGGTCCAGTAGTGCATAATTTCGTTCTGCGGCGTAATGGGGTATCCGTACATGATGTCGACTTTGGCCGCGAGAGCAGCCCAGGCCACTACCTCATTGCCTGTCATAAATACTCTTTGTTCACCTTGCAGGGAAACTTCCGCCATGAAAGAGCCACCTCCTGAAAGTTTACGTCGGACCTTACCCAAGGACGAAGGACCCGGGCCTTCGAGAACCGCGCTGGGGCCCATCGGCCTTGGAGAGCATTTTACCATTAGTTTTAACCAAAAATATCCCTTGGCATTCACTAAGAAAAAACCGCTTCCCGGTTCTGCCGGAAAGCGGTTTTGATCTTGCTTGTTTTATTGATGTCCCGATAATACGCCCAGCGCGATCGACAGGATCTTCGCCTCGTGGCTGTCGGCCCGGGAAGTCACCACCACGGGCTTCGCGGCGCCCAGCACCAGGCCTACCAGTTTGCTTCCGCCAAAATACACCAGGGACTTGACCAGCATGTTGCCGGCCTCGATGTCCGGCACCAGCAAAATGTCGGCCAGCCCGGCCACGGGGCTGTTGATGCCTTTATGCCGGGCCGCCTCCTCGCTGATCGCGTTGTCAAGAGCCAGCGGCCCGTCGACAATGGCGCCCTTGATCTGTCCGCGCTCGGCCATCTTGGCCAGCGCCGCCGCCTCCATCGTTGCCGGCATGTCCGGGTTGACCAGCTCTACGGCAGCCAATACCGCGACTTTGGCGGGAGTGATCCCCAGCGTCTTGGCCAGGGCGACGCTGTTTTGGATAATGTCGGCCTTTTGTTGCAAGGTGGGGTTGATATTCATTCCACCGTCGGTAACGATGAGCAAGCGGTTCAGGCTGGCGACTTCGAAGGCGGCCGCGTGGCTGAGCACCCGCCCCGTCCTGAGGCCGACCTCTTTGTCGAGTACGGCCCGCAGAAGATCGGCCGTCCCGATCAAGCCCTTCATCAGCACATCCGCTTCACCCCGGGAAACCAGAGAAACGGCATGAAAGGCCGCCTTGCGGTCGTCAGGCTCATGAACGACGGTCAGGTCGGCGAGCGAAATGTCCATGCGATCGGCGAGGTTTTGGATCTTGGTTTTATCCCCGACCAGTACGAAGTCTGCAAGTCCTTGGGCTTTGGCGCCCTGGACGGCTTCCAGGACGGCGTCGTCCTGGGCGGCTGCCACGGCCACCCGTTTCGGGGGAAGGGCGCGAACGGCAGCGAGTAGTTCTTGATAGCTTTTAATCATGTTGTTCCTCCTCAACAAAATAACGCATACTGGTTTTCTTCCACTCACGAGTGCTAAATAGCATGACATAATCAGATGCTTCCGCCTGCTGCGCGAGACCTGCGGCCAACGCCCGGCACTCCTCACGGGTATGGCCGTGGAGCATTATATAGAAATTATAGGGCCAATTCTCTTGAGCCATCCGGGAATAGCAATGAGTCACCGCCGGACTTGCGGTCATAACCGCCGCTACGGCCTCCAGCCTTGCGGGACTCACCCGCCAGGCGCAAAGCGCATTGGCCGCATAGCCCACTTCCCGATGTCTCAGCACCGCTCCGACCCGGCGAAGCTCACCGGATTTTCGGTATTTTTCAATACGGGCCAGGAGTTCCTCTTCCCGGATGCCGATTTGGGCCGCGAGTTCGCGGTACGGCTCGGGCACCAGCGGAAAGTCTTCCTGGAGGACGGTGATGATTTTTTTATCCAGCGCATCAAGCATGGCGTTACTCCAGTGTAAACTGAACGTTTACTTTAAACTTACGTTGTGCGGGTAAATTGACAAGCCGCCTCACCCCCGGCAATAATGCGACTTCCCGCAGAATCCTGTCAAGCGCTTCCGCATTGGGCGATAAAAGAGCAAACCAGAGATTGTACGGACCTTCCCGCTCATAGTTGTGGGTAACCCCCGGATACAGGTTGATCCTTTCGGCGACTTCCGCCAGGGAAGCAGGTTCCACCTCCACCGCCACCAGGGTGCCGCTGTACCCCAGCCGCGCCGAGTCGAAAAACGGTCCCATCCGCCGGATAAAGCCCTGGCTTCTGAGCCAGCGAAGCCGTTCCAGCACATACGCCTCATCGCTGTTCAGGCGCTCGGCGACCACGGCGAAGGGTCGGGCGGCCAGCGGTATTTCTTTTTGAATGACGTTTAGCAGTCGCTTATCAAAGTCGGTAAGCATAAAACCCCCTATACCCAAAGAAAAGGGCAGACCTTTTCGACTGCCCGACACTCATTCATTTTAGCAAAATTTGTTTGAACTCGTCAAGAAGCTCTTCCCGTCCCGCGCCGCTTGGCGCCGAATAAGGAATGATCCGCGCCTCCGGTCCGAGGCCGAGATCGCGCCGGATAATTTCGCAATGCTTCCGGACCGCCATCCGGCTTATCTTATCCGCCTTGGTGGCCACCACCTGAATCTTCTGCCCCAGTTCCTTCAACCGCCGCAAGGCCTCGATATCACTGTCCATGGGCGGGTGGCGGATGTCGATCAGTTGGCACACCATGCCAAGCCGCGGCGACGAAGAAAGATAGGCATCGATAAATTGGGCCCACTGCCGGCGTGATTCCCGGCCAACCCGGGCGTAGCCGTAGCCCGGAAGATCAACCAGGAAAAACGGATGGCGGCCTTCTTCCCCGGTTTTTAGGGTAACGGTGTAAAAATTAAGGGTCTGAGTTTTGCCCGGGCTTCCGCTGGTCCGGGCCAGGCCGCCGTGACGGCAGAGCGAGTTGATGAGCGAGGATTTGCCGACGTTGGAGCGTCCGATCAGGGCGATCTCCGCATAATCGCCGGCCGGGTACTGGTCGGCGCGGACCGCGGACGCGGTATACTTGGCGTTGATCAGGCTGAGGGTTTCCGTTGCCGTCATTGCTGCACCACCAGCGCGGTTTTGAGGACGTCGTCCATATGTTCAACCAAAATAAATTCCAGATTGCGCTTGACATTGCCCGGTATATCGTCCATGTCCCGCTTATTTTCTTTGGGCATAATAATCTTTTTGATGCCGGCCCGGTGAGCGGCAAGCACCTTTTCCTTGATGCCGCCGACCGGCAATACCCGCCCGCGCAAGGTAATTTCACCGGTCATCGCAATATCGTTCCGGACTTGTTTGCCGGTCAGGGCGGAGGCCACCGCCGTAGCCATGGTGATTCCGGCCGACGGCCCGTCTTTCGGAATGGCCCCTTCCGGCAGGTGGATATGGATATCGGTCTTTTCGTAAAATTCCGGATCAATCCCCAGTTCCTGAACCCGGCTGCGGATATAGCTAAATCCTGCTTGGGCCGACTCCTGCATGACCTCGCCCAGCTGGCCGGTCAGCGTGAGTTTGCCTTTGCCCTTCATGGTGGATACTTCTACCCCCAACACGTCGCCGCCGACTTCCGTCCAGGCGAGACCGGTGGCGACGCCTACCTGCTGGTCCCGTTCGGCCTGGGCGTGGCGGTAGCGGGGCGCGCCAAGGAAGGTATGAAGGTTCTGGGCGGTAATCTTGACTACACTCCGGTTGTCCTGGACAATCCGGCGCGCCGCTTTGCGGCACAGGTTGGCGATGTTCCGCTCCAGGTTGCGGACCCCGGCTTCCCGGGTATAGTCGCGAATAACCTTTTGGATGGTTCCTTCCGAAAATACAATCTGCTTATTCGATAAGCCATGGTCCTGGGTCTGTTTCGGCACCAGATACCGTTTGGCGATCTGCACCTTTTCCTCCTCGGTATAGCCGGCGATCGTGATGACTTCCATCCGGTCGAGAAGCGGCCTGGGGATATTATGCATGACATTGGCGGTAACTACCCATAAAACGCGCGACAAATCGAAGGGCACTTCCACATAATGATCGCTGAAGCTATTATTCTGCTCCGGGTCCAGAACCTCCAGGAGAGCGGCTGAAGGGTCGCCCCGGAAATCCGAACTCATTTTGTCGATTTCATCCAGCAAGAACACCGGATTGCGCGAGCCGGCGGTGCGCATTCCCTGGACTACCCGGCCCGGCAGCGCCCCGACATAGGTGCGGCGGTGTCCTCTTATTTCCGCCTCGTCCCGGACACCCCCCAGCGATACCCGGACAAATTTGCGTTCCATGGCCCTCGCTATCGAGCGGGCCAGCGACGTTTTGCCGACGCCGGGCGGACCGACCAGGCACAAAATCGGACCTTTCATCTTTTCGGTAAGCTTACGGATGGATAAATACTCCAGGATGCGTTCCTTGACCTTTTCCAAGCCGTAATGATCTTCCTCGAGGATGGTCTCGGCAATCTTGATATCCAGGCGGTCCTTGGTCTCCTTCGACCACGGCAGGGATAGGAGCCAATCCAGATACGTGCGGATGACGGCGCTTTCCGCCACCATCGGCGGCATTTTTTCCAGCCGTTCGATTTCCTTCTGGATCTTCTCGGCCACTTCCTTGGGAAATTCCTGCTCCTTCATCCGCTGGCGGTATTCCTCG
Organism: Sporomusaceae bacterium UBA7701; assembly: GCA_002482545.1. GTDB lineage: Bacteria > Bacillota > Negativicutes > Sporomusales > UBA7701 > UBA7701. The sequence goes on along the minus strand of DLGF01000016.1, from coordinate 139,461 downwards.
ACTTCCGCGGTGCGGTCGTCCTTGTCGCCCAGCTCTTTCTGGATGGCTTTCAACTGCTCGCGCAGGTAGTATTCCTTCTGGGTCTTCTCCATCTGCTTGCGGACCCGGACGTTGATTTTTTTCTCCAGTTCGAGGATTTCCATTTCCCGTCCGAGAATGTCGCAGAGCCGTTCCAGCCGAGTCTTGACCTCGACGGCGTCCAGCAATAATTGCTTATCTTCAATTTTAAGCGCCAGGTGGCTGGCGATCAAGTCGGTAAGGCGGCCCGGCTCCTCCACCATGACCACCGATACCAGCGTCTCCGGCGGAATTTTCTTGCTTAACTTGACCCACTGCTCGAACTGGCTGATGGCCGAGCGGGTAAGGGCCTCAATTTCCGGCGTCTTGGTTTCTACCTCGTCATATTCCTTCACTTCCACCATATAAAAGGGATCGAGTTCGCTATACCGGACGATTTCCGCCCGGTGGAGACCTTCCACCAAAACCCGGATGGTGCCTCCGGGCAGCTTGAGCAACTGTTTGATCTCAGCTACCGTGCCGACAGGAAATATATCGTCAGGCAGCGGTTTGTCATTCTGGGCGTCCTTCTGGGTCGCCAGCATGATCAGCCGGTCGTGAACCATGGCTTCTTCCAGTGCGCTGATGGATTTTTCCCGGCCAACATCGAGGTGGATAATCATATATGGAAAAACTAAAATGCCCCGGAGCGGCAATAGCGGGATTTTCCGGACTGGCTTAGACATAAAGCTTCGCCTCCTTCGTCTGGCATAACAATGTTAGTTTCAACGTCCGTAATTATAAATATTCTCAAAGGGCCGGGAAAAATCCTCTCGGCCGGTGGAATGGAAAAAAGGACGGCGCACCGTCCTTTGCTTAATTCATATTCACGCCCGCTGCGGTAAGAAGATCGGGCTGGGGAGCGTAAAGCTCCACCCGCCGCACGTCATTGGCTTTGAGCAGGGCGTATTTGAATACTTCGTCGATGGTGTCCACCGGGATGACTTCGATGCCGATATCCTTATAAAGCTCCTGCCAGTTCTCGCGGGGGATAATCACCCTGCGGGCGCCGGCCTGCTTGGCGGCGGTAATCTTCGCGCTCACGCCGCCTACCGGTTTGACCAAGCCGCGCAACGATATCTCACCAGTCATCGCCACCAGGTTGTCGATGGGAATGCTGTGAATGGCGGAATATACCGCAGCGGCCACCGTTACTCCGGCCGAAGGGCCGTCAATCGGCCCGGCTCCAGGGAAATTGACATGAATATCATACTTCTGGCAGTCGATAGCAAATTGGTTCGTAAGTACGGTGAGTACATTATCCAGCGAACCCTTCGCCATACTTTTACGCCGCATGGTCCGTCCCGGACCGCCGATCTCCTCTTCATCCACTACGCCGGTAACGGTGAGTTTGCCCGTTCCAAGCAGATTGGGAACAGCGGAAACTTCGATATCCATGACCGTGCCGATATTGGGTCCGTATACCGCCAGTCCGTTGGCAAACCCGACCTGCGGTTTGGCTCCGATCTTTTTTTCCGGCCGCGGGCTGTATTGACCGAAGTTGATGACCCATTCCACATCCTGGCAGGTGATGGCTTGTTTCGCGTCGTTCAAGGCGATTCCCGCCGAAATCTGAACAATATTCACGGCTTCGCGGCCGTTGGTGGCGTAACGTTTTATTACTTCCACAGCCTGTTCCTCGATGATCAGGCCGACCTTGCGGGCCGCGTTCCTTGCAACCAGGCCGATCTCGTCCGGCAGCAGGGGCCGGAAAAAAATCTCCACGCAGCGGGACCGGATAGCCGGGGGAATATCTTGGGGCATCCGTGTAGTGGCGCCGATGAGCCGGAAATCGGCCGGGAGCCCGTTCTGGAAAATGTCGTGGATGTGGGAGGGTATGTTGGTGTCCTCGCTATTATAATAGGAGCTTTCCAGAAACACCTTCCGGTCTTCCAGGACTTTCAGCAGCTTGTTCATCTGAATGTTATGCAACTCGCCGATCTCGTCGATAAACAGAATTCCCCCATGAGCCTTAGTCACCGCGCCGGCTTTGGGCTGAGGAATGCCAGCGATGCCAAGCGGTCCGGCGCCCTGGTAAATAGGATCGTGAACCGTCCCGATCAGCGGGTCGGCTATGCCGCGTTCGTCAAACCGCGCGGTGGTCGCGTCCATTTCAATAAATTTGGCGCTGGAAGCAAACGGTGACATTGTGTTCCTCCGGGCTTCATCCAGCACCAGCCTGGCCGCCGCCGTTTTGCCCACGCCGGGCGGACCGTACATGATGACATGCTGTGGGTTTGGTCCGCAAAGTGCAGCCCTCAGGGCTTTAAGGCCCTCCTCCTGGCCGACGATCTCGCCAAAACTGGCAGGACGAGTCTTTTCCGACAACGGCTCGGTAAGGGATATTTCACGCAATCTTTGCAGCTTGTCCATTTCTTTTTTTGATTCCCGTTCGACAGCAACCTTATTGCCTTGCTGGGTGCGCAGCAGATTCCAGAAGTACATCCCGATCACCAAGGCAAAGAAAAACTGAATTACAGTAATGATGTTTACCGCATAATCCACCTTGCTAGCAAACCTCCTTTCCACAGCAATTCTTCAGGGTTAGTATTGGCAGCGTAAGTGATTTTATCCTAGTAAAAACAGGCAATCAGAACCGTTTTAGGGCAAAAAAAAGAAAGGGAGAAATATTTCTCCCTTTCTTATGCAGATTCTTCTTTTTTCTTCGCTTTTCGATCAATTGTAACCAAAATCGGCTCTTCCTTGCTGAGCACGACTTCCTTGGTCACAATACATTTGGCCACGTCGGCCCGGGACGGCACCTCGTACATCACGTTGCGCATGATGGCTTCGATGATCGCCCGGAGACCCCGCGCTCCGGTGTTGCGCTTGAGGGCTTCGTCGGCAATCGCCCGAAGGGCTTCCTCCTTGAACTCGAGCTGAACGTTGTCAAGCTCCAGAAACTTCTGGTACTGCTTGACAAGCGCGTTTTTCGGCTCGGTGAGAATGCGCATAAGCGCTTCTTCGTCGAGAGAGTCCAGCGTGACAATTACCGGCAGGCGGCCGACAAATTCCGGGATCAGACCGAACTTCAGAAGATCTTCCGGCAGGATTTGCCGCAGAACCTCGCCAACCTTCTTCTTTTCCTTGCTGCGCACTTCGGCGCCAAAACCCATGGTCTTTTTGCCGGTCCGGGCGCTGATAATCTTATCGACGCCGTCGAATGCGCCGCCGCAGATGAACAGAATATTGGTGGTGTCGATCTGGATAAATTCCTGATGCGGGTGCTTGCGTCCGCCTTGCGGCGGCACGCTGGCCACAGTTCCCTCCAGTATCTTCAGGAGGGCCTGTTGAACGCCTTCGCCCGAAACATCCCGGGTGATCGACGGATTTTCCGACTTGCGGGCAATCTTGTCAATCTCGTCAATATACACAATGCCTTTTTCAGCCTTTTCCACGTCATAGTCGGCAGCCTGGATAAGCTTGAGCAGGATGTTCTCCACATCCTCGCCCACATACCCGGCCTCCGTAAGGGAAGTGGCGTCGGCGATGGCAAAAGGTACATTCAGAATCTTGGCCAGCGTCTGAGCCAGCAGGGTCTTCCCGCTGCCGGTAGGGCCAAGCATCACGATGTTCGACTTCTGCAGCTCTACATCTTCGACTTTCGTGCCGAGATTGATCCGCTTGTAATGGTTGTAAACCGCCACCGCCAGACTTTTCTTGGCTTCGTCCTGGCCGATGACATACTGGTCCAGGATATCGCGGATCTCTTTCGGCTTAGGAATGTCGCGCAATTCGAGTTCGACATTCTCGCTCAGCTCTTCTTCAATTATCTCGTTGCAAAGCTCGATGCACTCGTCACAGATATAAACTCCGGGCCCGGCAACCAGCTTCTTCACCTGTTCTTGTAACTTGCCGCAAAAGGAACACTTCAATTGACCCCTGTCATCCCCAAACTTCAACATTTTACCACCTCTTATCTGGGAATTTCTTTGCGCCTTTCGTTTCGCGTAATCACGGAATCAATGATGCCGTATTCCTTAGCCTGTTCACTGGACATGAAGAAATCCCGTTCCATGTCCCGCTGAATTCTCTCGGCCGGCTGCCCGGTATGCCGCACGAAAATGTCATTGATCACTTCGCGCAGATGGAGAATCTCACGGGCGTGAATCTCGATATCAGTGGCTTGGCCCCTTGCCCCGCCATGCGGCTGATGGATCATCGTGCGGGCATAAGGAAGGGCGTAACGCTTGCCTTTGGCACCGGCCGTCAGGAGCACAGCCCCCATGCTGGCCGCCTGCCCGAGGCAAATGGTTGAGACATCGGGCTTGATATACTGCATGGTGTCATAAATGGCCAATCCGGCGGTGACAACGCCACCCGGGCTATTAATATACAGGTGGATGTCCTTATCGGGGTCCTCAGACTCTAGAAAAAGCATCTGAGCAATAATGACATTGGCCACGTTGTCGTCAATGGGTCCGCCGATAAACACAATGCGGTCCTTCAGAAGGCGGGAGTAAATATCGTACGCGCGCTCACCACGGTTCGACTGTTCGACAACAATAGGGACAAAGTTCATTGAAACACACCTCGGTTACCTAGTATTGATATTTTATTGTATTGTTCAATCCTGCAGTTTGTTATTCAGCCACCGCGCTGTCAATCAGCAGCTTGGCCGCCTTTTTCCGGAGAGCCTGCGACGCCAGGGCCCCCACCCGGCCTTCCTCCACGACGATTTTGCGCACTTCGTCGACCGATGCCTGGTAGCCGGCAGCCATTGCCGCAACCTCAGCCTCAAGGTCCTCCGGAGTTACTTCCAGGCTTTCCGCCTTGGCCACAGCCTCGAGCACCAGGTCGACCTTAACGCCGTTCTGGGCCGATTCGCGGTAGTTGCCGCGCAGGGCGCCGATGTCGGTCTTGGCCATCTCCAGATACTTGGCGAGGCTGAGCCCCCGGTTCTGCAGGTTGACGTCCATCTCTCTGAGCATATTGTCAATCTCATGCTCAATCATGACTTCCGGAATATCGACGGTCGCGTTGTCGACCGCCGCCTTGACCGCGCCGGAACGGAAATCCCGTTCGGCTTTCGCCGTTGCGGTCTCCTTTAATTTATTCTCGACATCCGCCTTTAATTCCTCTAGCGAATTAAACTCACTGACCTCCTTGACAAACTCGTCGTCAAGCTCAGGCAGTTCTTTGCGTTTGATATCGTTGACCTTAACCTTGAAGAGGGCTTCCTTGCCGGCCAGCTCGGGAACAAAATAGTCGGCCGGGAAAGTCACTTTCACTTCCCGCTCCTCAGCAGCCTTCGCGCCGAGCAGCTGATCCTCGAAGCCGGGAATAAAGCTGCCCGAGCCCACTTCCAGCGGATAGCCCTTGGCGTCGCCGCCCTTGAAGGGCTGGCCGTCGACAAACCCTTCGAAATCGATAATGGCAAAGTCGCCTTTCTGAAGTTCGGCTCCTTCCGCCACTACCATTTTGGCGTTGCGGTTGCGGAGAGTTTCAAGCTCCTGCGCAACATCGTCCACAGTAATATCGACAACCGGCTTTTGGACCGTGAGACCTTTATATTCTCCGAGGGTCACCTCGGGCTTGCCAACCACTGTAGCCTTGAAAACAAGCGGTTCATTCTCCTCGAAGGTCACCACTTCGATCTCGGGCCGATCTACCGGGTCGATGGCTTGCTCTTTGAGAGCTTTGCCGTAGGCGTTGGGGATGAGGATTTCCAGCGCCTCGTCCTTCAAGGCTTCCTTGCCAAGGCGCATCTCCAGCACCTTGCGGGGCACCTTGCCTTTGCGAAATCCCGGGATGTTCACCTTGTTCGCCAGCTTTTGGTAGGCCCGGTCAAAAGCTTTGCCCACCTCGGCCTGCGGAACCTCCATCGCCAAAACTGTCTTATGGGCGTCTATTTTCTCTGCCGTCACTTTCATGAAATAAGTACATCCTCCTTATTAACTTATCGATCAGACTTAGTATTGCCACTCTTGGGACAAAATTTCAAGTCTGGCTGCGCCATGAATTAAATAATAACATAATTGCCTTCCAAACACAAGATTTAAGCCAAAACCCCCGGCAGGTCTGACGGGGGTTTTGGCGCGTGGAGCGGAAAACGAGATTCGAACTCGCGACCCTCGCCTTGGCAAGGCGATGCTCTACCACTGAGCTACTTCCGCATATTTTGTTCTCGCGACATTGGTTATTATAGCGAATTTTCAGGAGGTTGTCAACATAACCTTTCAAAAATCCCGGCAACGGCTCTCCCGACCTTTTTACTCCTTCAGCCAGGCACACGCAGGTAACCCGTATCATATTATGTACCAAACGTGTTTTTAAAGGGGGAGTCACATTGTATTATCGCCTGCAGGACTGCTGCAAACTGGTGGAAGGCGCTAAGCGGGGAGCCATCTACAACCTTCAGACAGGCAAAGTATTCTCGGTTAACGCCGGTGCCCTCCAGTTGCTGCGGGCATGCCGGCACAGCCCCCTGGAGGATGTGCTGGATATCAACGCGGCGGACGACAAAGTGTACCTGGATTTTCTCCACCGGCTGACGGAAATGAATCTTGGCTCTCTCTATCTGGCAAAGCCGTCCGAACCGGCGGCGGAAAGTCCGTGCGAGGCTCCGCAGAAGCTGGATTTCTTGTGGCTGGAGCTGACTTCGCTCTGCAATAACCGGTGTCTGCACTGCTACGCAACCAGCGGTCCCTGCTGCGAACCGGACGCGGTGCCGCATGAACGCTGGCTGTCGCTGATCAGTGAAGCCCGCGCCCTCGGCGCAACCGCCATTCAATTGATCGGCGGCGAACCCATGCTTTATCCGCACTGGCGCGAACTCGCCGAAAAAGCCTGCGCCGAAAATTACGAGTATATCGAGATCTTTACCAACGCTACGCTCGTTGACGATTCGGACGTCGAATTCTTCGCCAGCCATAACATGCATGTCGCCACCACCATCTACGCCGACAACGCCCAGGTGCACGACACCGTCACCCTCAATCCCGGCAGCTTTGAAAAGACGCTGGGCGCCATCCACAAAATCCTGGCGGCAAAGATCCCGCTCCGGATCGCCTCCATACTTATGAAAGCCAACGAATTGGAAGCAGCCAACATTATGGAGCTTTGCGCCAAGCTCGGCGTCGAAGTTTCTCCCCCCGACGTAGTCCGGCCGACCGGACGGGGCGACGACAAGGACCTGCTGCCCACCGCCTATGCCAAACCGCCTATCCGGCCGCCGTTTTACACCGATGAGGAATCCTTCGCCAGGGCCCATAACTATCATAGCTGCCTGGCCGGCAAAATCGCCATTACCGCCGGCGGTGATGTAATCCCTTGCATATTCGCCAGAAATCAGACCTGCGGCAATATATTAACGAAGCCGCTGGCGGAAGTACTTAACGGACGATCTTTGGATCAGTGCTGGCGCACAACTAAAGATCAAGTAGAAAAATGTAAGGATTGTGAATATCGCTACGCCTGCAGCGATTGCCGCCCCCTCGCGCAGGGTTCGGATTCCGGCAAGCGCTGGCTGGCCTGCTCGGCGGATTGTCCGTATAATCCTTATACTGGAAAATGGGAGGAAGAAGTACATGTCTGAAGATCTCAAGCGACCCAAATGGGAAGAGCCCGAAATGATGTCCTGGGACGATGAGTGGGATGACGACCGGGTATCCTATTCCACCTACTCATCAAGCAGCGGCTGTTTTCCCTCCACCGGTGTGGCCTGCAGCCCCAACTGCCGCCCGGACTATAGTTCCTGCAGCCCGTACCAGGGATCCTGCAATCCGTATCATAGTTTCTGCAATCCTCGCTACTCCTGCAGCCCGAACAGTTACTGCAGCCCGCGTTGCCAGCCATCCTGCAATCCCAGTTGTTATCCAACCTGCAACCCGCGAAATTGCTTCCCGTACAACTGCCGTCCCCGTTGTCGTCCGTCCTGTTCCCCCGCGACCGCCTGCAGCCCCTCCTGCCGCCCGCCGCGGTTGTGCAACCCGTCCTGTTATCCCTACTAGCGGGCTCCCGCGGGAGCGCTGCAAGGAAAAAACGACCGGCGTACGCCGGTCGTTTTTTATCCTAGGCAGGGTTCGGAAGGGATCTGCGCTTGGCAAAAGCCAGGATGCCGCCAAGGGCGATCGACAGGAACGCCGCGGCCAACACCCGGTATTCAGGGGGAAGCATAAAGGTAACCGTATGGGCCGGTATCCAGAAGAACGGTACGGTTTTCAGCACGACAAAGCTTACATAGCCGTTCCAGTCAATATGCCCGACGACTTGGCCGAGGCTTACCCGGGAAAGGGCGCCCAGCTTGCCGCCTGCCAGATCCAAATAGGTGTCGGTAATCCGGTGAACCGCCATGAACGTGGGTGCAAAAGCCAGGTTCATGGTGGCGCTGATCCAGAAGGCCGTCAGGAATGAGCTGTCCCCGCCGGGCAGCAGGCCCTTTTTCACCGCGCCGCCAACCCCGGTGGCGAAAACGTCGAACATCAGCACAAAGCTCATCCCGAACAGCCCCCAGACAACGGCCCGGTAGACAAGACCCGCAGGCTGTTTCCACCGGCCGGTGACGATCCTCAGCGCCAGGAGTTCGCCCATGGTAGCCAAAATGGCGAACTTGACGAAGCCGATCAAGTACGGAAAGGCTTTCGTGAAGTCGATAAACAGGTTATGAGTCGCGGGAACCAGGAGCAGCGCAGCGACGGCGCCCAATGCACCCAGCCAGAGGATGTCCCCGGCTCTCACCTTTCCAGTCCCTTTTTGACCGCGGCCATATTGAGCTCGTATAACTCGGGTTTCTTCTTGCCCACCACGCTATCAATCGCTTTTTCAATACTCTTGATATGGGTGAGATTCATTTTGGGCAGCAGCGCGCCGAGGCAAACCATGTTGGCCAGCGACGGATTGCCGATGCCGTTCGCGATATCGCCGGCCGGCAGGGCGATGATCTCGATATCGTCGCGCTTCTGCTCGGTGGAAATGATGGAGCTGTTGACAACCAGCACTCCGCCCGGCTTGATCCTGAGGAGGAATTTGTCGTAAGACGGCTGGTTGAGCACAATGCCGAAGTCGGCCGATTCGATGACCGGCGAATGGATTTCCTCATCCGACACGATAACCGAGCAATTGGCCGTCCCGCCGCGCATTTCAGGACCATAGGAAGGAATCCAGCAAACTTCGCGCCCGTCCAGCATGCCGGCATAGGTGATGATCTTGCCGATAAACATGACGCCCTGGCCACCAAAGCCTGCCAGCAGAATCTTCTCCATCATAGGGCCTTTACCTCCTCCGCGACCTTGAGTTCACCCAGTTCGTAAACGGGAATCATGTTGTCCTGCAGCCATTTCAGGCTGTCCACCGGCGACAAGGCCCAGTTGGTGGGACAAGTGGACAGGATGCTTACGAACGAGAAGCCCAGGCCCATTTGTTGCACCTGGAAGGCTTTTTTGAGATATTTCTTGGTTTGCAGGATATTCTTCGGCGTGTCCACCGAGCCTGCGGCCACATACACCGCGCCACTTAAGGTCGCGACGGTCTTGGGCAGGTCGATCGGCTGGCCGAATACTGCGCAATCCCGGCCGTAGGGACTCGTGGTTGTTTTCATCCCGGGAAGGGTCGTGGGCGCCATCTGTCCGCCGGTCATGCCGAACACGGCGTTGTTCACCATGATGCTGGTGATCTTTTCGCCGCGGGCGGCGACATGAATGGCGTGGGACGTGCCGATGGCGGCGATGTCGCCGTCGCCCTGGTAAGTAAACACCAGCTTGTCGGGCAGCGACCGTTTGATGCCGGTGGCCACCGCCTGGGCCCGCCCATGGGCGGCGCCGACAAAGTCACAGGCGAAGAAATCGAGCGAAAAACCGGCGCAGCCGACCGGCGCAACGCCGATGGTATTTTCAATGATCCCGAGTTCTGCCATAACTTCACCGATCAAGCGGTGGATGATGCCGTGCGTACAGCCGGGGCAGTAATGGAAGGGCAGCTCGGTGAGTCCTGTAGGTCTGCCAATTACTTTTTGCATGCGTTACACCTCCACCGCCAAATTGAAGACTTGAACCAGCTTACGCAGCACTTCATTCTCGCTGGGCATGATGCCGCCCATCCGGTTGCACAGATGCACAGGAGCCTGGCAGTTGACCGCCAGCTTGACGTCTTCAATCATTTGGCCGGCATTGAGTTCAACCGTAAGAATGCCTTTGACGTTTTTCATGTTCTCGAAGGCTTTTACCGGGAACGGCCAAAGGGTGATCGGCCGAATCAGGCCGACTTTGAGACCTTTCTTGCGGGCGTTGAGAACGGCGCTCTTGCCGATCCGGCCGCAACTGCCGTAGCCGACGATGATATATTCCGCATCTTCGGTGTGGAAGGTTTCCCAGCGCTGCTCAGCCTGGCGCATTTTCTCAAACTTGGCCTGCCAGCGAAGGTTTTCCGCTTCGCCGATCTCGTTGGTCAGCGTATAGCTGGCCAGATTTTGCTTTTTGCCGCGGCTGCCGGCGCCGGTAATCGCCCAGGTCTTCGGCGGCAGTTCCGCAGCGGGGCGCTCTTTCAGCTCGATCGGCTCCATCATCTGGCCGAGATAACCGTCACTCAAGATGACCACCGGTGTCCGCCACTTATCAGCCAGGTCGAAGGCCAGCATCGTATAGTCATACATCTCCTGCCCTTTGGAGGGTGCCAGGACGATAACCCGGTAGTCGCCGTGGCCGCCGCCCTTGGTACACTGAAAATAATCGGCTTGGGAAGGCCCGAGACCACCCAGGCCGGGGCCGGAGCGGTTGATATTCACCACGACGACCGGCAGCTCGACGGCCGCGAGGTAGGACAAGCCCTCCTGCTTCAGGCTGTAACCCGGGCTGGACGAGGCCGTCATGACCCGCGCCCCCGTGGCTGCAGCCCCATAACACATATTAATGGAAGCGATTTCGTCTTCGCCTTGCAGCACGGTTCCGCCGGCTTTCGGCATATGCTTCGACAGATATTCCACAATCTCGGTGGAAGGCGTGATCGGATAACCGAAAAACAGTCTGCAACCGGAGCGGATTGCCGCCTCAGCGATTGCTTCATTACCTTTTAGTAATTCCCTGGACACTCGCTTCATCTCCTTCCCTTCGCCTACTTATGGACTTCAAGGGCTACGTCGGGACACATCGTCCCGCAAAGGCCGCAGCCGATACATTGGTCGGGGTCGCTTACGACAACGTAATAGTAGCCCTTCTTGTTCGGTTTGTCGCCGATCTTCAGGATCTTCTTGGGACAGATGCTGACACACAGGCCACAGCTCTTGCAGTATTCGCCCAGAACCACAACTTTCGCCATATTGTCACCGCCTTTCTGCTCCGCCTGCGATGAGACAAGCCAGAGCGATTGAGTTTAATTTACCCTCGGGTGTTTCCGCCCGGGAGGTAAGGACAATCGGATGAGTCGCCCCCAGCACGACACCGGCGAACTTGGCTTTGGCATAGTAAATCAGGGACTTGCCGAGGGCATTGCCGGTCTCGATGTTCGGCACCATCATAATGTCGACCTGGCCGGAAACCTTGCTGGAAATACCTTTATGCTTGGCCGCTTCGGCGCTGGCGGCCACATCCAGGGCGATCGGCCCTTCCACCACTCCCCGGGGCAGTTCCCCGGCGGCGGCCATATCGGCGAGAGCCTTGGCGTCAACCGTGGCCGGCATTTTCGGGTTAACCTGCTCGTTGGCGGTAAGGACGGCCACCTTTGGCTCGGCGATGCCGATGGCGTGGAGAGCCAGCATTGCGTTGGTCAGAATGTCTTTTTTCTCGGCCAGGGCCGGCGCGATATTCATCCCGCCGTCGGTCTGGAACAGCAGCCGGTCGACTCCCGGAATCTCGGCGACGCCCAGATGGCTGAGCAGGCGTCCGGTCCGCAGGCCCACCTCCGCATTGAGAACGGCCTTGAGAAAATCACTGGTATTGACCATGCCCTTCATCAAAACCTGGGCCTCGCCCTTGCGTACCAGCGAAACCGCGGTCAAAGCGGCCCGGGCCATCTCCGGCTCGTGCACGATCCGGGTGTCGGCCGGGAGGCCCACTTCCGCCAGGAGCGGCTTGATCAGACTGGTGTCGCCCACCAGAATGGCGTCGGCGAGGCCGACATCACAGGCCGATTTAAGGGCCAGCAGCACATCCTTGTCCTGAGCGACAGCCACGCTGACGGTCACTTTCCCCAGCCCTCTGGCTTTGGTTAATATCTCGTCAAAACTACGCGGCACAGCAATTCCTCCTGCTCTACTCTTCTATTTATATTCCTGAGCCTTCTCTTCGTTCCGCAATACTCTAAGCGCGCCGCCGGCGAGAGCTTCCATCTCCTCTTCGCCGGGAACGACCGTCACCGGCGCGATAAACTTGACCCGGCGCGTGATTTCTTCGACAAGCCGCTGGGAATGCGCCATTCCGCCCGTCAGAATGATATAGTCCACTTCCCCGGCCAGCGTGGTCGCCATCGCGCCGATCTCCTTGGCAATCTGGTAAGCCATGGCCTGGAGAATTATCTCAGCCTGCTGATTTCCTTCAGCCGCCATTTTTTCGACCGCGCGGAGGTCGGTCGTCCCTAAGTAGGCATAAACGCCGCCCTTGCTCATCAGCTTGCCCACCAGTTCTTTTTCGGTATACTTGCTGGAATAGCACAACTTCACCAAAGCCATGGTCGGCAGGCCGCCGCTGCGGTCGGGGGAAAAGGGGCCTTCCTCCTTGGCGTTGTTGACGTCGATCATCTGCCCTTTGCGGTGCGGGCTGACCGAAATACCTGTCCCCAGGTGGGTGACAACCAAGTTAAGATCTTCATAGCGTTTGCCCAAGTCCTTGGCGACCTTGCGGGCCACGGCTTTTGTATTCAGGGTATGGCACATGCTGACCCGGGGCAGTTCCGGCGACCCGGAAATTCGGGCAACAGCCTCCATCTCATCGACGGAAACCGGATCGACGATAAACGCCGGAATCGCGAGTTCCCTCCCAAAATTGTAAGCCAGCACCGGACCAAGATTGGAGGCGTGTTCCCCTTGGGCGGCCTTTTTCATATCCTCGACCATCAGCTCATTAACGGAATAAGTTCCGCCTTTAAGCGGCTTCAGCAAGCCTCCCCGGCCCACCACGGCGTCCAGGGAATCAAGCGGAACCTTGGCTTCTTCCAGGGTGTCGTGAACGAGCTTGAGGCGATACTCGTACTGATCGAAAACCGTAAGATAATGCTTGAGTTCATCCGGCGAATGTTCGATCGTTTTCTTGAACACTAGCTGCTCGCCGTCAAAAACGGCGCATTTGGTCGATGTAGCTCCAGGGTTGATTGCCAATATTCTTTCCATGCTTCCCCTCCTTATGTTCTACACACCGGAACGACGTTCCAAAATTGCAATAAAGAATAATCGGGAATATTCCCGCGCTTGTAACATTCTACATCCTCTTCCCTATACCTGCCATAATGGCAAAAAAATTTGACCTTTGGCGGCCGCAAAACCTTATAGCACAAGCATCCCCTGAGCCAGGACCTCTTCTTTACACTTCGGCGCCGGACCGCCGGTTGGTAAAGGAGGTTTACACTCCCGGCTACATGGGCCGCCCCACAAAGCCAAGGCCCCGAAGGGGCTGCCATTTTCGGCTTGACCAACACGGCCGTTTGCGCGCCAGCGGGCTTATGCCCCCAAGAGCCGGCTTGTCCTGTCTTAGCTAAGACAGGCGGAAATGGTGCCGGTCGTCTTGATCAGTTCCTTGACTATTTCCTCAAACCGCGCCCGTACCCGGGAAGTAGGCCCTGACAGGCTGACCGCGGCGATGATTTCGGCGTTCCGGCCCAGAATCGGCGCAGCCACGCAGGTCAAGCCGAGCTCCAGTTCCTCGTCGTCGACCGCATAGCCCCGCGCTTTGATACGGTCCAGTTCCTTCAGGAGATCGTCCCAGTTCCGAATGGTCTTCTCGGTAAATACCGGCAGGGGGTTGCCGATATATTTCTGAAGGGCCTGCCGGGGGCCAAAGGCCAGCAGGCATTTGCCGACCGCCGCGCAATGGCTGGGAGCGCTCGAGCCGATGGGAGGCGTCAGGCTCAACACTTGCTGCCCCATCGCCTTGTCAATAATCACATGCTTGGGATACCCCGAAGCGGTGTTGTCGTTCACCGAAACATGGACAACTTCGTTGAACTTTTCCGCCAGCGCCTTGGCGTAAGGATAGGCGATATTGCGCAGTGGCAGCCGCTCGCGGATCAGCATTCCGAGGGAATAAAGCCGGATGCCCAGCCAATACTTTCCATTATCAGGGTTTTGCTGGACAAATCCCTTGTTTTCCAAGGTGGCCAGCGTCCGGTGCACGGTGCTTTTATAAATCCCGAGAACCGCGCTGATTTGGGTAACTCCCATTTCCCGGCCTTCCTGCTGCAGCAATAACAGGATATCCAAAGCCCGGTCAATCGAATTGATTACATCGTTGCCTTCCGGCATAACCGCCCCTCCTTTGTTTCACACTTTTCCAGTTAAACCTCTGCGCCGCTGCGCCTACATTCTCCTGGCTAAGCTTCGACACGCCATTCGCCATCTCCTGGCAAGCCTCCGCCGAGGATAAAGCAAATAACGGCCCGGGAAGCGCTACTTCCTGGGCCGTTTGTTGTAAATGGTGCGGGCGAAGGGACTTGAACCCCCACGGTGTTACCCAACGGATCCTAAGTCCGTCGCGTCTGCCAGTTCCGCCACGCCCGCATGGATAGAAAATGGTGACCCACGATGGACTCGAACCATCGACACCCTGATTAAAAGTCAGGTGCTCTACCAACTGAGCTAGTGGGTCACGATTGGCAGGGGCGGCTGGACTCGAACCAACGCATGACGGAGTCAAAGTCCGTTGCCTTACCGACTTGGCTACGCCCCTAGTTATTGAATTGAAATATGGGGTGACTGGAGGGACTCGAACCCTCGAGTAACGGAGCCACAATCCGCCGTGTTGACCACTTCACCACAGCCACCATATTGCGGGATCACCCGCGACAGAATATATTCTAGCATGGGGCCGCCCTTATGTCAAGCTAACGGCAGCCATTTTGGCGGGCAAATGTTTAGCAATAGAACGGCCGGTATCAGCCACCCGATACCGGCCGTCTCAACTATACTTTAAAGCGGACCACCGACTGCTGAAGCTCGGCTGCCATCCGGGCAAGCTCGGCCGCCGCTGTGGCCACCTCTTCCACCGTGGCATTCTGTTCTTCGCTGGCGGCGGCGACATGCTCCGTACTTGCCGCATTGGTCTTGGCGGCATCCACGATACTGGTAACCGCCCGTTCCAGTTCCGAGCTGTTGCGCTGCTGCCTGTCAGCCAGATCGACGATCTTGCCGACTTCCCGGCGCATATGCTGCACTGCGGCATGGATTTCCTTAAACGCCTGGCCGGAAGCCTCCACCATTTGCACCCCGACGGTGACCTCCTGCCCCCCCTTGTCCATGGCGGTCACCGCCTCCGCGGTTTCCTGCTGGATTGCGCCGACGATGGTGGCAATCTCTTTAGCCGCAGTAGCCGACTGCTCGGCCAGTTTCCGGACTTCTTCGGCCACGACCGCAAAGCCGCGTCCCTGTTCGCCAGCCCGGGCCGCCTCGATGGCGGCGTTGAGAGCGAGCAAATTGGTCTGCCCGGCCAGACCGGTGATTACATCGACAATCTGCCCGATCTCACGGGATTTTTCGCCCAGGGCGTGGATCCGCCGGGCGCTCTCCGCCGATCCGTGCTGAATCCGGTTCATGCTGGATACGGCTTCGGCCACAAGTCCGGCGCCGTTTTGCGCAGCCCGCTCGCTTTGTTCCGAGGCATCCGCCACGGTCCGGGCCGCGGCGGTAGTATCGGCGATTGATCGCACGGCCTGACCGATGAGTTCGCCGGACCGCTGGGCCAGTTCAACCTGCGACGCCGCACCGGTGGCGACGGTTTGAATATTGGAGGCTACTTCCTCCGAAGCTTTTCCCACTTCCGCCGCCGAGGCGGCAAGCTCTTCCGCCGTCGCCGAAACCGACTCGGTGGTGGCCAGGGTATTTTTGATCAGCCCGCGCAGCGACTGGGTCATCGCGCCGAAGGCATTGGCAAGCTGATTGATCTCGGCCGCGCCCCGGACCTCGACATGCTGTACCAGGTCTCCCTGCGCAACCCGCTCGGAAGCGCTTGCCAACTGCTGAAGCGGCGTTACAATGCCGCGGGCGATAATAAAGGCTGTCCAGACAGCGACCATCATGGAAAGCACGGCAAAGAACCCCGACGCCACACTGCCCTCGATGAGAGTGCCCAGGAATTCCTTTATCGGCTGGTAAGCGATAATCCCCCATTTATATTTCTCCACCGGGGTATACACAATCAGGGAATTTTCCCCGCGGCTGGAGGCTCCTTCGAGCGTGCCGGCCTGTCCGGCGAGGACATTCTTGGCGAAGGCCAAATCACTCAGCGCTTCTTTTTTCAGTACCCGCTCCTTGTCAGGATGGGCGATAAAGGTTCCGTTATTGTCAATAATGTCAAGATAACCGGTTTTCCCGGCCTTTACTTTGTCCGCGATCTCCCAGACAGCCTTGAGGCTGATGTCGGCGGCGAACACGCCGATAATCTGTCCCGCCTGATTTTTAATCGGCGTGGAAATGGTAAGGCATGGCGCATTGGTAAACGCGGAAATGTAAACATCCTGGATGAAGGTCTTGCCGGCCATGGCTTCTTTAAAGTACGGTCGGTCGGCACGGTTTGCCAGGTTGCCGGACGTACGGGCTATTTGCATGCCTGTGGCATTCATGACATAAATAAGTTCAAACTGCGGATTTTTCTGCTGCGTGGCCACAATCATGTCCTTGATCGCGGCCGCATCCAGCGACCGGACGGTGGGGCCGGCGGCCAACGCCTCCATTATCCCCTGAGCGTTGTCGACCAGCAGCGTGATTTCGTCCGCCACCTGCCGGTTTACCTCCTGACTGGTATGAGCCGCAGCCTCTTTCAGCGACTTGTAGTTAAAATAGAAATTCACTGCGGTGCCAAGGGTAGCCGGAATAAGCGCAAACAGAACAAATAACGCGACAAGACGGGACTTCAGACTGGTTTGCGTCAACATGGACAACTCCTCCCAATATGTACTTAGAGCTGCATTCCCGGCAAATCAGCCTGCGGTTCTCCCCGAGCAACACAAATAAACGCCGATGATCCTAAGATTAATAATAAGTTGGTGAATATTTCGCGGCTCTTCGCCTTTTTCCTTTCCATTTTGACAAATAATTGCATGCAAAATAAAAAACGCCAGGCAACAGCCTGGTGTTTAAAACAAAATGGCGACCCCGGCAGGATTCGAACCTGCGACCTTTTGATTCGTAGTCAAACGCTCTATCCAGCTGAGCTACGGAGTCAGTATCAATTTTTCGTCCACTTGTATATTATAGCTGTCCGCCGGTACTATGTCAACACTAAATCCTGGGGAAAATCTTCCGCCATCCCCTTTATTGCCCGGGGAATATGTCCGCATAGCAGCAAAGAACAGGCCGGTTGGTTATGACCGGCCCGTTCCGGGTAAGTTTCGTCCGGCGATCACCGCTGCAAACACTTGGTTCTGAACCCGTGGCTTTCCGAGACTTTCCGGCCGATGCCGGCAATTTTTCCGGTTATGCAGCCCCGGCAATGGGCCGGGGTGTCATTGATACATATTTTGCCCGGATAGAGGGCATACATTCTTCGGTAATCGCCCTCCGTCACGTTGGGCATGACCACATTGGCGCCGCTCTTGAGAGCCAGGACCCGGCCGTTCGGGTCCAGCGTCTCCATCGCCGTTGTCGCAGGAATGTTGATGTCCGGCATAAGCAGTCTTATGACCGCCATTACCTTCCGGCTCAGGGTAAAAGTTCCGCCGGCGGCGTCCCGCAAGGGAGTGTCCGGATTGGGGATGAACGGTCCCACCCCGATCATGTCGGCGTCCATATTCTTGAAAAACAGAATGTCGTCAGCCAGCGACGCCAAAGTCTGCCCGGGCAAACCGATCAGACCCCCGGTGCCGACCTCATAGCCGAGTTCCTTCAAATCCCGGAGGCATCTCAGCCGGTTTTCAAAATTCATGCCAGGATCAAGGTCTTCATAAAGTTTTTTGTCGGTTGTCTCAATACGAAGCAAATAGCGGTCCGCTCCGGCTTCCTTGTAGGCGGCGTACTCCTCCCGGGATTTCTCGCCGATACTTAGCGTGATGGCAAGATCGAGTTTCTTAATCTCCCGGATAATGTGCCGCATGGTGTCCACATCAAAAGACACGTCTTCGCCGGACTGAAGAACCACCGTCTTATAACCGTATTCTTTCGCCTTCCCGGCAAATTCAATGATAACCTCCGGCTCGATGCGGTACCGGGAAACCTGTTGATTATCCCGTCTTAGGCCGCAATACAGGCAGTTCTGCCGACAGATGTTGGAAAACTCGATAAGGCCCCGCAGATGGACTTCGTCGCCGACATAGCGATGGCGAACCCGGTCCGCGGCGGCAAAGAGTTCATCGTTATGGCGGTCATCCCCCAGCAAAGCAACGATTTCTTCCCTTTCCAGTTGGTGCGTATGTTCCGCTTGATGAATCAAAGCTGATATGTCCATCCTTTTTTCGCCTCCTCCTAGCTGCACCAACATTATAATACAGCTTCTGCGCGTTAAGCTATGATTTTCGTCACGCGGCGGCGAAATAGCCGCTGGCCAAAACAAAAGGGCCGCTTTGCGACCCATCCAGGCATAAAGAGCCCGTAATGATCTACGCTACAGCCTACACCGATCATTACATACCTATACGCAAACTTTCGCCTGCGCACAGGCATCACACAACCGCTGCAAGCCTTTGCCCGACCGCCAGAAATACCTGCCGAACCTGCCGCAGTCTCCCGACAACGACAGATCCCTGTTCACTTCAGAACCCCTGGCAATCTTAGCTCGACCGGCATATATCCCGGGGGACCATACGGCAACAGTTGGGCTGCCGCACAGCCTTTGAGGACCCATGCCGATCTTCCCGCCGACTACTGCCGAACCTTGCAGCCCGACAATAATCTTTGGCCGACTAATGCCGAACCCTTCGGACCCGACACCAATCTTGGCCCGACCATTACGAACCCCTACAAAATATATCACCTGCTGTTTTCTTCGCGGCATGCATGGCAACTATATCCATCACCTACTACCACTTACGCCCGGCGCCGCCGCCACCGCCGGAACCGCCGCCAAATCCCCCGCCGCCATAGCCGCCTCCCCCGCCGCCTCCCCGGCGGAACAGAAGGGCGAGAATCAGCCAGGTGAACTGGCCGCCGAAAAATATCCAGTCAATCAGGAAGAGTCCCAGGATCCCAATGCCAATAGCCAGTTTTGCCCACCAGGGAAGATGGTCCCAAGCCGATTCCGAAGCTGCGGGCTGGGCCCGCTGGACCGGCTTGGCGTCGGTCTTGATTTCAACGTTGTATTCCCTGGCCACCTCGTCGACAACCGCCTGATAGCCGTTAAGGATACCCCGGTCATAATCGCCTTGCTGGAAGTGAGGGATCATATACTGGTCCTGGATCCGGCCCACTTTAGCGTCGTTCAGCCGGCCCTCCAGGCCGTACCCCACCTCGATGCGGGATTCCCGGTCTTCGACCGCCACTAAAATGACGACGCCATTGTTCAGGCTCTTATCGCCGACGCCCCACTGGCGGAGGATCGCCAGGGCATAGTCGGACGCGGGAACGCCGCCAAGGGATTTTACCGTCACAAGTACGACGTGAGCCTTTGTTTTGCCCTTGAGCTGGGATCCAAGGAGGCTAAGAGTTGTTTTCGTGTCGCCGCTGAGTACTCCGGCATAGTCCTGGACAAACAGGCTGCCGGAAGTCGGCGGAGGCGGAATCTGCGGCTGGGCCCAGCCCACCGCGCCGAGCAGCAAATAACCGCCCATCAGCAGGCAGGTCAGCCATTTTTTCATGGTTATCCCTCGCTTTGCCCGGCGTTAAAACTTAACCTCAGGAACTTGTTTGGCTCCTTCTTCCGCCTTAAAGTACTCCTTAGGCCCAAAGCCGAACATTCCGGCGAACATGCTGGTAGGGAACGAACGGATCTTGGTATTGTATATCTGAACTGCGCCATTGTAATCCATGCGGGCCACCGCGATGCGATTTTCGGTGCCGGACAGCTCATCCATCAGGGACCGGAAGTTTTGATCGGCTTTGAGATTCGGATAGTTTTCGACTACGACCAGCAGCCGGCTGAGAGCGCTGCTGAGTTCGCTGTCGGCCTGGGCTTTCGCCGCCGGTCCGCTGGCGCCGGCCAATTTGGTCCGGGCGTCGGCGACCGCCTGAATCGCCTGTTGTTCATGAGCCGCATAGCCCTTTACCGTATTGACCAGGTTGGGAATGAGGTCCGCCCGGCGTTGAAGCTGGTTCTCGATTTGGCTCCATTTGCCGTTGACATTCTCATTCATGCCGACCAGGCCGTTGTAACTCGAAATGCCGAAGATGGCGAGCACCGCCACTAAGGCGATAACAATCACTAGGGTTTTGTTCACCTTTATACCTCCTGTTTATTGGATCTGCTCCTATTATAACAGAACCTTGACCTGGGGACTACTCCGCCTTTTGGCCTGCGAACGCTTCTTTCATCATCCTTCTGCCGCAAATAACCAGGCATTGGGTCGTCTTATGCTCCAGATACAATTATCCCTTGTTTTCGCCGATTTTCATCCTTTTGGGCGTTGCCGCCGAAGTCAATTGTCTTTGTCCGGTTCGCAGGCCCGCCGCCCTTTTGTCCAGGGCTGAAAGGAATTGATCTTTTCCAGCAGCGACCCGCAGTCGCCGTCGAACGTGATGGCCCGGTCGTCGATCAGGACTTTGGCGGGAGGTTTTTCATCCGTCACCGCATCCACCTGAATATCATGGCTGCGCAGCCAGGCCTCGATAGCTTCAATGCCTCCGGGCTGGTAGCAGCGCGACGACACGACGACCACCCTGTACCGGTGCCGGATCCGGTTGATCGCCTCGCGAATCCCCTCCACAGGGGGATCGGGTATGACGGTCGCTCCGCGCCAGCCGCTGCTGTAGCTATGGATGACGCCGTCAAAATCGAAAATCGCCGTCTGTTTCATCCCCTGCACCTCCCGGCCCGCTTCCTATACAGCATGCGTTAAATGCGGCAAACCCATTCCAGCAGACTGCTAGTAGAATATTACAGTTGCCCTCCAGTTTAATCCCCGATGAATCGCGCACAATAACAGAGCAGGGGCTGATGAGGGCAAGTCCGGTGACTTGCGTAGCCTGGGGCGGCCCGTTTAGACACGGCGCCCTGGACGATTAGCCCCTGTTAACCATGCAGGCTGAACATGCATACAGGGGGTAAATCGCTTGAGCGAATCCACCGGAAAAACACCGCGAACGACATCGCCCGCTTCGCCTTCCGCCCTAAACGAGAAGCGGCAAAGAATCGAGCAACTCGGTATTCGCCCGGCAGTAACGGTTTACAAGAGGCCGGAAAAATGAGAAAACAAAAGGGCCGTATATACGGCCTTTTTGCTGGCTTGGGTCACATACTGCACGGGCTAGGAAACGGAGCTCAGCAACGACGCGGTTGCGGCCGCCAAACTGGCGATTGCCGCCAGATCCGGCTCCTGCTTTCTCGCTTCATCCTCCATTGCCCGGCTTACAATCTCCAGCGCCCGGATCGCATAGATTTTGCGGGTCAAATCATAGTTTTCCAATTGAACCGCCCTACTGTCAGCCACAAAGCCACCCCCGGTTTATCGTTATTCTATGCTGACCAGGTTCTGTCGGTGTTCACCGCCGCCATTTGCAACTATGATCTTTCTCCCTTCAGGCAAATGTCTCTGTCCACCGGACGCATTCCAGACAAAAAAATACTGCTTTTGTGAAAAAATAGCCGAATACAATATTGACTTTTATCTTTCTATATCATACAATCGTTGTAAGCCATATCAATTTTCTTTTCCCATTGTGGTCTGTGTGTTAACACAGGCTTATTTTTTTATTACTTTCGCTTTTTCTATAAACCCGAGTCTTCTTTGTAGCGACAAACATGAATCCCCCCGGCACCGGCGCGAAATCCGGCATAAAGCTTCCCCCAGGGAGACAGGCCGAGCGGTGAAGAAGTTTTTACGGGTTCAAAGCTTTTCCGCTGGCCGGAGGCGATCAATGGAATAATTGCTGATCCGAATCTTCGATGGCGGCCACAACCTGATTGAGTTCCACAAGTGCTCGGGGATCGATCCGGAGGGTGCAATCCGGTTTGCCGGCGCCGCCATAAACACAGTCGTAGCGCAGCAGACGCTGATCCAGGATAACCGGAAGAGGGATTCCGACCAGCGGCACCCAGCCCGGCTCAAAGCCTGTCACGCTTCGGACCTCGTCGCGGGCGGCCAGCTTAATCCGCCCGCAGCCGAGCCTGGGCGACAATTCAGCCATGTTCACCCGCCCGCGGTCGCCGGCGATAATCAGGCGAAAATACTGCCGGCCGGTTTTCACAAGCAGCGTGGGCGCTGTTTGCCCCCGGTCAATCCCGAAGTACTCGGCCCCGGCGCGGCTGGTCAGCAGCGGCTCCGGATGGCTGATGATTTCGTAAAAATACGAACTTTGCTCCAGGATTCGTTTCAGAGTGTCCATCCCTTTAATCCTCCACACCGGCGCCGGTCTGGTCTTTGGCATGCTTTCCCGGTGTAAGCTTCATCCTGATCCAATCGACAACCTCGACAATCTCCCTGGCCGTCATTTCCGTTTTGCCGGCCCTGCAGCTTTCCCGCATATGGGCCATAAGCCTGAGGCCGTCCAGGCGCCCGCCGGCATAAACCTCCGGCGGCGCTTTTTCCCTCATCCAGCCATAGCGGGGAAACAGATGGAAGTGGACATGGGCGGTCTCCTCTCCAATACTGGCGACATACACTTTTTCAACGCCGGCGATGGCTTCGGCAAGGCCGGCGGCAGCCCGGAGCAAGTGAGCCATCTCCGCCAATTCCCCGTCGGACAACCCGGCCACCGTGCTGACATGACGGACAGGAGACGCCACCAGGTATCCGGGCACCAGTACATCGAGACAATGATGCAGCACCACCTTATCCGTCCGGATTATCACTCCTCCGGGAGGCACCAGCTCTCCGGCCAGAAGCCGGCAGGTCAGGCACATGTCCATCGCTCCCTTCCGCTTCTCATTATCGCTATTCAGTTCCCCGCCCACCCGCCGGTCTCCTTCCTTTTCCAATGCTCCGGCCTTATGTATTGGCCAATCCGGCAATTGCCATCACCTCGGCAATATCTCCAGGACTTATTTGTCATTTATTGTCAAGATTGTCCATTTGCGGTATAATTTAGCCAAAAAGCTGAGGAGTTCGATACTATGAAAGTTTTCCGCGCTCTGGTAACCGCTGCTTTGACCGGATTGCTGCTCCTGATCTTGAGTCAGCCGGCCATTGTATCCGCCGCCCCTTTCGCCCCTACCGTTCTCAAGGTAACGGTGGATAAATCGTTTTGGCAGAATTATCATCTTCCCAGTTCGGGAGCAGGCAACGAGGACATTGCGACCGTCTACCGGATAAAAAAGGCGGAAGTCACCCTCTTGGCCGGTGACCGCGAATTTTATAGTCATACCTTTACCCCCCAGGAATCAAAAGACCAATCCTTTACCATCCCTCACGGCTTGACCAATTTAAAGCTTCGCCTGAAAGCCTATTCCGCCGACGATACGATGTGGACAGCCCTGCTTGATTTCAAAGAGGTTTCCGGCAACCGGGTAGTGCTCTACTCCGCCCCTGGCCCTTTCACCCTCTGTTCGCCCGGAATAAAATAAGCCGTTAAGCAGGATGCCTCCTCACCGGCCAGCATATCGGCCGCTTCTTTCCGAAAGCGGCCGAGCCCCCTAAAACGGTATATTCAGCATGATAAAACAAGCCGGGATGCCTTCCCGGCTTGTTTTTTCGCCTCCGGCGCAGGTCCGGCTGCCAAAACCTATGTCGCGAGCTTATAATAAAGGAGTTCGACGCCATCCCGTTTCTCCTTCTTGGCCAGGACCAGCGCCCTCTCCTGGATCAGCCTGTCGGCGGTCACCTTGGCTACCACCGGAGTGATTGTTTGTTTCCCCTTTTGAATGGTTCGCGTAATCAATTGATAGGTTGCCCCATCATAGACAATTCGGTCCGAGGGAGTCAGGTAATACTCTTTTTTGCCACACTTGATCTTCATATTCTTCGCTCCTGCCGGTTTATTCCGCTACGGCGGACATCGTTTCCTGTACTCTGAGTTACTATATCATATGCGCCGTGTCGCGAGGGGTTGCGGAAACAAGCGTCCCATCTTGCCATTATCGCTTCCCAATAAAAAAACCGGGTACTTATCCCGGTCTTGAGACTAGCTGTCTACCTTCTTTTTACCATTACCGCTTCCAGCATATCGGGGGTGCATCCCAAATCGGCATCATAGTCAACCGCTACCTGGAATTTGGTCCCTGCCGGAATTTCCGCTTCGCCGCCGGGATACCTCCCGGACAACAGCCCCAGTTTATGTATACCCGAAGAATACATCGCCAATAGTTGGTAAGGCAAATTCTTGTCCACAATACCGCCGTACTTCTTAATTTCGAAGGTCAAGGGGACTATCGCGCCGTTCAAGGCCTGAATATTGCTTATTTTGAGCTGGAGCTTGCCACGCTTTCCAAGGAAATTGGCAGAGTCCGCCGAAGTGACGTAAACACAACCGACCGTGCCGCTGGGCAATACCACTACCCCATTGACAATAACATTTTGCTTTATCTTGAAATAAGCAATGTCATGGGCGCCGTTCTCACCGGAATTGACCCCGGTAATCAGTTCTGCGTCGATCAGCGTTCCTTTGGGTATATAAACATTTCCACTAGGGCCCGAGTTGGAAACGGATACACTATACGCCAGCGCGGGACCAGCAAAAACAGCCAGCATTAAACAGGCGACAATTAACGCAATCCCACCTCTTCTCATAAGCCAACCCTCCATCGGAAAATTTACGATCTGCAATAATTACACTATACACTTCTACACAAAGCGCTGATTTCCTGTCGAATAATGTAAATTAATACCTGTTTTTGCGGAAAGAAATTCCTGCTCTACGCGCAGGAATTTTCGCATGGCTCTTCTACCTTTTGTTTTTCGCGCCCCGCCACCGAGAACTCTTTGCGCGGCAGGATATGCCTGCCAATGGGCGGCGGCTGACAAACCGGGAATAAACCGCCCGGACAGCCTCCTGCCTAAGGCCTTTGCTTAGATGCCGTCGGAAGAGGACCGCGTTTCACTGGAATTTAGCAGTTCACTTACCGTAACCAGCCTGTAGCCTTCGCTTTTTAGCCGATCGATAAGGATTGCCAGCGCTTTCGGGGTAGGCAGGGGATACTGTCCGTCATGCAAGAGAATGATGCTTCCCGGTCTGACCTTGGCCATGACGGTTTCGACCAAATCATTTACCGAAGGCCGGCGCCAGTCATGAGGATCGACCGACCACAAAACCATGGTATACCCTTTATGCTGAACCGACGACAAAACTCTCGAATTGTATTCTCCTCCCGGCGGCCGAAACAGCGTGGGCTTGGAACCAATGAGCATAATGGCGTTTTCGGTTTGATTCAGTTCCTCGTCGATCTTCTCCTGGGATAACGTTGAGAGCTTGGCATGGCTGTAGGCGTGGCTGCCGATTTCATGCCCGTCCAGCAATTCCTGGGCCAGAAGCCTGGGATTTTTCTGGGCGTTGACGCCTAAAACAAAAAAGGTAACCTTTACATCTTTTTCCCGAAGTACGGTTAGTATCTCCGGCGTAGTCTTCGGATGGGGCCCGTCGTCAATGGTGATTGCAACAATCTTGTCGTTTGTCGATACTCTGCTCACAGTCCGTACATTGCTATACCGCACTGAATCACTCATGCCGCTGTACGCCAGCAGGCCCAGCACCACGCCGGCCCCTAACCCCCATAGCCACCGTCGGGTAATATACATCCGTTTTGTCCTTTCCCGCTTTTCTTATTTTTGCGCACAACAAGCCGGCACGGCAGTCCTTGGATCATACCAGCCCAAGCTCAGTCCCCCAGCGCCGCCTTCTGCGGCGGCATCCATAACGCGCGGCATTGATTCACGATAGCGGAAAGAGGCGGCCTATAATACAGAACAATCCCGGAGGCTATGGCTTTTGCCAAACTTCGCTGATATTCCGCTGACTGTAATAAGGCCGCCTCCTCTGTATTGGTTATAAAACCGACTTCCACCAATACTGCCGGCACTTTGTTTCGCCGGAGAACAAAATAATCGGCTGGTTTTGCATTCTGGCTGATGGGCGCCACGGCGCGAAGCTGGTCCTGAATGGCTAAAGCCAGCATCTTCCCGGCATCCATGCCGGTTGCATAATAGCATTCGAACCCACGTCTTCGCGCCTTCAAACTTGTATTGGCATGAATGCTGACAAATAGATCGGCATCCGATTCCTGTATCATTTCCAGCCTGGCATTCAGATCCCGGCGATAACGGCCACGCACCTGTTCACTATCACATAAGCCACTGAGATCGACATCCGCATCCCTTGTCAGGACCACCCTGGCCTCTTGCGCCTTGAGAGCGTCGCGGAGCTGCAGGGCAATCGCCAAGTTTATCTCCTTCTCTGCTATCCCCGGGCGATTGGCGCCGGAATCGACGCCGCCATGCCCCGCATCAACCACGATTATTTTGCCTGTCAGGGGCTGCCCTGCGCTTGCTTGGAAAAAAATGCCGAATAGGAAGACGATGGTCGGCAAAAGGGCCCATAGCAAATTACGCCTCGCAATATAATAAACCGCCATATTCCATCACCCCTATACTGTTATTTCGCGCTTGGCGGCTCTATGCAAATATTTTTTGACTTTCTTCTTACGCCTTAAGGCAGATAAAAGCCGTGGGCCAGCAGGCCACACGGCTTTGTAAAGCAATTTATAAATCCTGAAACTTTCGGCTTCTATAAGCGCCTATCCGCCCGGAGGGTCCCCTAGCCTTCCTGATTCTTTCTATTCTCCCGAAGAAAAACCGCCTCAAGGACATTTCGTGCAATCGGAGCCGCCGCTTGCGAACCGAATCCCCCCTGCTCTACAATGACCGCCACAACAATTCTCGGTTTTTCAAGCGGGGCATAGGCTACAAACCACCCATGATCGTCGCCATGCGGATTTTCGGCGGTTCCCGTTTTGCCCGCGATAGGGATGGGAAAGCCAGCGAACGCGCTTGCCGCTGTTCCTCCCGGCAAGGACGATTCATGAAGAGCCTCGCGAATGACCGCCAAACTCTGCCTGGATATATTGATATGGCCTGTTTGCTGCGGCTTAAATTTCTTCAGCAACTCACCATCAGGCGAAACAATTTTATCGACCAGATAAGGTCGATAGCGCACTCCGCCGTTGGCCACTTCACCCATGACCATTGCCATCTGAAGCGGGGTGACTAATTGAAGCCCTGTCCAATAGCAGCATCAAACGTCTCCGATAAGTACCACTCTTCCCCGTAAACTTCTTCCTTATATTGCCGGTTGGCCACCAAGCCTTCCGCTTCACCGGGCAGTTCTATCCCAGTGACGGCGCCTAGCCCGTACATCCGGGCGTACTTTTCCAACTTATCAATACCGACCCGGTTCCCCATTTCGTAAAAATATACGTTGTCAGATTTGGCCAGCGCCTCCTTAAACCCGATCCACCCCAAAGCTTCACCTCCGGCGTTGCCTTTGGGGATGAGCCAGTGCCTTCCCGTATCCAGTATCTTTTCCTGGATTGTAACTTTGCCAAGCTCCAGGGCTGCCGTGCCTGTGACAATTTTAAAAACAGACCCTGGAGGATACTCTCCGGCAATCGCTCTATTTTCCATTGGGCTTAAAGGATTGTTGACGATCGTCTGTCAATTTTTACTGGATATTCCCCCATTAAACAGATTGGGATCGAACACCGGACGGCTCGCTATGGCCAATATTTCACCGGTATTGGGATTCATCGCCACAACGGCCGCGGCTTTGGCGTTATGATACCGCGTTTTGGTCTGCAGATAACGGAGTTGTTTATCGATCGCGAATTCCGCCGCTTGTTGAATAGCGTAGTCCAAAGTCAACACCAAATTGTTGCCGGGCTTGGGGGGAACTTTGTTCAATATTTGCAGCGGTTGGCCATTGACATCCACTTCGATTCGCTCTCCTCCGTCCGTTCCCCGAATAAATTGGTCATAGACTTTCTCTAAGCCTGACTTGCCCACTATATCTCCCGATCTATAGCCGTCCTTTTTCTGCCTTCGCAGCTCGTCCGCGCTAATTTCCCCGACGTATCCGAACACATGCGCCGCAACATTATCGCGCATATAGTTTCTGACCGGGTCCGCCCGGACGAAGACATCAGGCAAATCGTTCCGATTCTCCTCAATCTTGGCAACAATCTCGGGACCGACATCGATTTTCAGCAAAATCGGCTCATAGGGCAATCCCTGGTGCCGGCTTAGTTTCGTCCGAAGTTCCACCGGACTCATAGCTAAAATTTGGCTAAGTTTATCGATGACTTTATTGGATATATGATCTGAAAAAGTGAACACTGCAATCGAAAAACTGGGACGGTCAGAGACCAGCGGAATGCCGTTGCGGTCATAGAATACGCCCCGCGAAGCTCTGACGGGAATCATTCTGATACGGTTGCCATCGGCCAGTTGCTGATAATGCAAACCTTCGATAAGCTGCAAATAGCCCAATCGGCTCACAAGCACGACGAAAACGAAGAGAAGGGCAAGCTTTGCTATGCTTAGACGATCCACCGTTTTGGGTCTGTCGACGAACAATTGCCTACCCCCTCCCTGGGTGCGGTCTGGTAACCACCCGAAATATCAGCCCATAACGGAGACTCCCGGCAGCCAGGCAGCTCCGTTCGTTTTGCTATTCTC
Source organism: Sporomusaceae bacterium UBA7701 (assembly GCA_002482545.1). Lineage (GTDB taxonomy): Bacteria > Bacillota > Negativicutes > Sporomusales > UBA7701 > UBA7701. The sequence goes on along the minus strand of DLGF01000016.1, from coordinate 110,586 downwards.
CAGGAAAGCGCTCACATCAACCGTCGTTTTTCCTTCATCCTACCGGGCGCTCCTTCCTAACAGTTAAGGCGCTAGGAACCTCAGCTTACAGCAATCACCTAAGATCCGCTTCATCTGCGGCATAGCCTCGTGCCACCCGTCGCCTTCTTAGCCATCGCCGTTGGAGCAGTCGGACAGAACGAACGGTATAATTACGGAACATAGATGTAATCGGCGAGAAACTGCGCTCCCTTATTGCGCAAAAAGGCCTTAAAATTCTGGAGGACGCTCACTGTCTGCGTGAATTTCAGGCGCAGCCAGAAATGGGCGAAGGTATGCCCTCCTTCAAAGATCGGAATCCGGTTTAAAGAAAACAAATTGCAATATTTCGCGTCGCGTCCCAAATCGATCGTGAAAGCCGCGCGATACCCCGCTTCTTTTGCCAGCTTCACCACTTGTTGATCGTATGCGCCGCCGGGATAGGCCAAATATTCGACTTTTTGGCCGAGACGCCATTCAAGCGCTTCTTTCGATTTGACAAGTTGCGAGCGAATCTCCTCATCCGTGGCATTGGACAAAAGAATATGGCTCAAGGTGTGCGACTCAAAGTCAAATCCGTTGTCCCGCATCTCTCTTACTTGCTTCCAAGTCAGATATCTTCCGTTATTCCCCACGAAGTCCGTAATCAGAAATATAGTAGCCGTAAAATGATATTTCCGCAGTATGGGGTACGCGACCCTATAATTGTCCTCATATCCATCATCAAAAGTGATCAATATGGGATTGGGCGGAAGCTCTTTCCCATACTGCAGATAATCAACCAATTGTTCCGGTGATATGGATGTGTAGCCGGACTTCGCCAGATATGCCATTTGATCCTCAAACTCCGAAGAGCTTAGCGTCAATGAATTATGGGCCTCATTATTGACCTGATGATAATTTAAAACAGGAACCTCAGAATACGTAGCAAGAGCGGGGTAACCCCAAACGGCTGACAAAACGAGCAAAATCGCAAAATATAATATAAAGTGCTTTCTATACAACAAACCATATGCCCCCTCTTTAGGTAATTCCGGTAGCCGGAGCAAGCTAGCTGCTTAGATGTCCAACTGCTCCAGCCGACAATAAATAAAGAATAAGCCTATTTTAGGGGTGATCCTTATCTTTCTTTCGAGCGGCAGGTTTGCGGCGTTGCCTGCTTTTTTTCGTTCGTATAGCCCCACCGGCAGAAGAGCATCGCTGATCTGCAGCGGCGTCTCCGATACTGCGAGCCAGTTGCTGGTAAACGATAATTTCATCTTCGTATACTTTTAGTAAGGCTTGGAACAGTTCTTGAACCGATACCTTGTCACTCACGTTGGTCCACCTCTGTTTTTTTTAAGCGCTAGTATAAAAAGGGCAACTTACCGCAAGAGGCTGACAATAATCAGCGCCCGAAAAGAAACTATTTATTTATAAAGCTATCCACCTTTTCCAATACGTCAGACTGCCCCACGACCACCAACCTGTCACCTTGCCTCAAGGCCGTCTCCGGGTCAGGGGAAACGATCACTTCGACGCCTCGCCGGATAGCAACAAGCGTTGTGCCCGTGACCTGGCGAAACCGAAGTTGTCTGATGGTTTTCCCAATCGCTGGCGAATTTGCTTTTACCGTCACTTCGACAGGATTAAAGGGCTGCAAATTTCTCAACCGGTCCGTGTAGCGGGTTATCTGGTAAACAATATCGTCAAACCGGGTGTTGATATCCTTTTTCTTTTTCAAAAGTATTTCAAGTTCCTGACGCAAGGAATAGGCCGACTGCATCGAGGCCTGATGCTTAACAAACTCCGCGGCTTGCTCTTCCGAAAGGATCAAAATCTCTTTCCCCTGGGAAACCGCCACAACGTTTGCTGTCCGCAATAAAGCCATGGCTTTGCGAATCGTTTCCGCCGAGACTCCATAATGACTGGCTAACAGGGTTCTACCGGAAATCTTCTTCCCGGCCTCGAACTCGCCATTGGCAATCCGCTCCGCTAAATCCAGCGCTATGGATTCATGGATACATCGACTGGACTTCATGTGCTCCTCCTTCTGCTACCCCCGAAAACGCAGCGAACATTAGACTGCAAAAGCGCCTGGTGGAGGTGAAATAAAAAGGGATTCCATGACTAACAACCAAATATTTAAACTCAGTTGTTAGTCGAACTAGGATAATCGTATAATATTTTTCTAATCCATGCAATTGATATTTGCGGCGAAAAATCGGAGGCGTAACCGCCTGGCCGTGATAAAGCTACTCCCCGCTTTTAGCGGGGAGTAGCTTTATCACCCATTCCTCTGCCTTGAATTTAATTTGTGAGCGATAACCTCTACGTCAGGCTTCATCCCGGATAGGACGGTAAGCACGATACGGCAACCGAATTCGCCCGTTTCTTCAGTCGCGGCAGGGCCGAAAAGGCTCTCACAGCCCCAACTAATCCGGTCTGTCCTGCGCTCTGTTTCTTCTTATATAATATATGGTCGCCAAGACCAACCCTAAGCCAACAATCGCACTGACGTTATGCCCAATCGCGTTGATCGCCTTCCAATTCTCACCCAGTATCATTCCGGCGTAAACAAGGGCAATCGTCCAGGGAATTGACCCCAATACGGTATAGATGACAAATTTGCTGAAATCCACCTTGGCGAAGCCGGCGGGCAAGGAGATGAAGGTTCTCACTACCGGCAGCAGCCGGCTGAAAAAAGTTGCCTTGAGCCCGTAGCGGTCAAACCAGCGCTGCGCCATCTGCACATGGCGCTTGGAAAGAAATATATACTTTCCGTACTTTTCAACAAAAGGGGGGCCTCCCTGATATCCCAGCAGATAGGCGGCTACAGAGCCGATAAGCCCCCCGGCTACCCCTGCAATCACGGCGGCGGTAAAATCCAGCTTTCCTAAGTATACCAGATATCCGGCGAACCCAAAAATCAATTCACTTGGAACAGGTATGCACGCGCTTTCCAAAGCCATGCCGACCACAATGGCAATATATCCCCAGGCATCTATATATTGAACAATGCTGTTGAAAATTTGCTCCATATCATTCTCCTCCCCTTACTTCATCTACTTGGCCAACATACTACCTTCACTCCTGCTCAGGCTTTTTCGAAAAGAATCCGATTATTATAGCGCCCAAGGCAAATAAGAGACAAATCTTCAGAATGATAAGCCCGATGAACGGGACGTTAAATACAAGCCCAAGCAAGACAGCGCCGTACAGGGTGCTCATAAATGTTCCTTTTTCGCCCGGCACTGTCTTAAGGGGCAATATCCGGCCAAGAGCGCAGCTAACCGCTCCCAAGCCTAAAATACTTACCGTCAGTGTCAGCAGGAGAAGAATAAATGCGACCGGGATGCCGATCAGCGTGAAGGCCAATAAAATGCTTAGAGCGGCTGCCGCCAAAGCGCTTAACAACCCGGCCGCAATTGTTTTCCCGGGTTTTTGGGCGATAATCTCGCTCATCTCGTGATTTTTTTTCTTCCATAACCACGCGAGAAGAATGGGAATGACGATGACGGCGATGGTCACCACAATTTTTATGAAGCCCAGCACCAAAACAAACAGGCCCGCAGCGGCCAGCGTGGCGGCGATCGGATAGCTGCCGCCCAGATGGAAGACGCCTTTGCCAATAGCCGCCCCCGGCTGTGCTTCCAGGTTGCCTCCCAGAACAATAACCCGTTCCCGGATATTGGCTGTAGGCGCAAGAATTGCGTCGCCGTTCACAACTACTACGTCTTCCTTTATCTTCCCGGCGATGGTGGCATTTCCTCCCACTACGATGACGGTATCCAGGGTCGTATCGGCCGCGACTTCCGTATCGGCAAAATTAATAACATTGCCGCCGGTGATTGCAGCAGCGAAGGCCGGCGAAACAGCTGCGCCCGTCAGAAGCAAACCCAGCGCTATAATTTTAAATATTTTCATTATAATCCTCCTATGATAGGACTACCTTGCGGGTAGTCCAGGTCAGGATAAGAAAGGCAACCGCAAGGACTGCCATTCCTCCATAAAGAAGAAGGGGAAAAGCGGGCAGAATCATTGCCGGCAAAGGAGCCAAGCTCATCAGGAGGCGGTAAAGCAGGCGCAATATGGGATAGATGAGCGGCGAAAACACCGCGTATATTACGGCCGAACCGGCCAAAAGCAATCCGATTGCCGTGACCGGCAGGAAGGCCAAAGCGGACTGGCTCTCCTCCGGAAGGCTGGCCATGACCCGTCCGGTAAACCCGGGGCTTGCCGATATTGCGGCGAATTCGCCGCGATAGGCCGCTAGCGCTTGCTGTATTTCGTGCCACTCTTTTTGACAGGCTTCGCAGGTTTTCAGGTGAGACGCGACGAGAAGACGCTCCTCCCGCCCCAGCTCATCGTCCATATAAGCATATAAAAGCTTGACGCAATCAGGACATTGCATTTATTTCACCTCATTTTTCAGGGAGATGGCCCGCCGCAGGCGGTCACGGGCGTAGTGGATGCGCGACCGCACGGTGCCTATAGGGATCTCCAGAACCTTCGCAATCTCCTCATATCCCAGCCCTTCGATCTCGCGAAGCACCAGCACGGCACGGGAATCGGACGGCAGCGGAGCCAGCATTTCTTGAATCCGCTCCTCTTCGCCGCGCCTTTCCAGATAAGCTTCCGGCGTCTCGCCCTGATCCACCGGTTCGGCGATGCTCTCCAGGGGAATGAGCTCGCCGGAACGGCCGGATTGCTTATGACTGATGGCGGTATTTACAGCGATTCGTACCAGCCAGCGATAAAAGACGCCGTCTTCCTGCAGGCTGTTTATCCCTTTATAAGCCTTGATAAAGGTATCTTGCGCTATATCCTCCGCATCCTGCCGGTTACCGGCGACGCCATAGGCCACGGCAACAATTCGGTTTTGATATTGTTCGACCAACTTTGCAAAAGCGGCCTTGTCGCCGTCTCTCGCCAGATGAACAAGCCCCATGAGACTCTCATCCAATACGTTTCACCAGCCATTTGATTATTGACATGGAAACCCCAGTTGAACATCAGGCCGATAGTCACCCGCTTACTGCATCAGCGGGACAGCGGACTCCTCCATAAATACGCGACACCGTAATCAATGCCGAGCCTTTAGCAGCGCACCGCTGATTCCGCTAAGGACGCTCCCGGTTTTGCTTCTTCGCGTTAATAGCATCACCGCTAAACCACAAGCCTATGAGACAAACGCCGAAAATAGGCGGCCCTATCGAGGACCATTACCATCCACTTGTCCAATCACAGCCAATATCCTCTAAACCATCTATCGCCAGGAATATACGACATCGCAATTGATTGCCATACTCCCTTCCATCGGCGACCGGGCTATATAAATAAGACTGCATCAAACACGAAAAAGTTCACGTCCCGGGCCTTATTTTCCTGGTAGTTGCTGGAGGATAAAAAAAGCCCCGGCGCGTGAGAGTGCTCCCTTAAAGTAGGCACAGTACCATTTTTTTAAGCTATGTCGCTTTCGGGGATCAGTTCTTATTGGTGCTACTTTGCAAAATTTGGTGACACTTTCTAAGCTGGTGTCACCAGAAGTGTCACTAGATTTTTCATTTAAAAACTTCCTTGCAATCAAATATGTCGACCAGCAGACCAGCCAGGTCAATCTGGTCGCGGAAGTACCGGTGACCGACTAGACCAAGCGGCACAGTATCGGCGCATGGTACACCAACGAGGACTGGCTGTTAGGCGCCGGGCTCCGGATTGGAAATGAAGGCAATCGCAGGGGTGCCTGATCCGAAAAAGCTATCTGGCGGCGGGCTAGAATACAAGTTCTAATAGTTAATCCCTAGGCATATCGCTTAGGGCTTTTTTTATTGCGCAGTATGACAAGCAGTAGTATTATTCTCTTATAGTCCATGTTCTTCTAATTACTGGGGACCCACGCGGGGCCCTCCTTTCAACACCTGCCCTGCTCCCCAGTGACAACTACGCCCCAGATTACTCGTCCGGGGTTAATGAATTTAGATTGGGAGGAGAATGCCCATGTTTAAACTAAATGCGCTGGAGAAGATGACCACCGAACAAAAATATGCTTATGCTCTGATGATGCTGGAGGGGCAGATCAGCAGTGAAAAGGATATTATCGCCAATTTGGCTAACGCTTCGGCAATAGTCAAGGTCGTTATGGACCGCCTTAACTGGGCCGGCTTTTATCTGATGCGTGACGGCGAACTGGTGCTGGGCCCGTTCCAGGGACTGCCGGCATGCAATCGCATCAAGTTGTCGGCTGGAGTGTGCGGCGCGGCGGCGCGGGAGCGCAAGACCCAGCTTGTGCCCAATGTTCATGAGTTTCCTGGGCATATTGCCTGTGACGTGGCATCCAATGCCGAACTTGTTGTACCCATTATCAAGGACGGCGTAGTTTACGGGGTACTTGATCTGGACAGTCCGGAGATTGGCCGTTTCGGCGAGCTTGAAGCCAAATACATGGAGAAATTTGTCGCCAAGCTTGTTGCTGGTATGGATTGGCAATAGAGAGGGGGAAAGGAAGGTCTCGATGGCATCGCCACCTCCTAGACAATCCCGTTCCCCAGTGAAGGTTGCGCCCCGGCTTAGGTTGGGGCTTTTTTATTTGGAGGATTCGTTCTTTATAATTAAAAAGGCCAGGAGTTTTAATCCTGGCTCTGTGCAGGGGATACACCTTATAAGGAGGGATGTAAGCAACAAGATGTAGGAGTTAGCAGGGCGAGCAAGAATCTTCCTCGCCACAGCAAAATAGCAGAGAAGGATAATGATGATGATTATGGCAATAACTGGGCTGCGATGCCCACCGCCACAACCGCCAAAGTTGAAGATTTACAAGATGCCGGCGATCTGCGAAGTCTGCAAAATCTCAGTCAGAAGCTGAGCAGGGGAACGTTAAAATACACTGAGGCAGAAAAAATAGCCGAAGGTATCGGCTATGAAATCGTCTGGAAAAAGCGGGATGGGTAGGGGAAGCAATGGATAAAACGAGAATAAAAAAAGAGTAGCCTTCGTGACTCCAGACCGCCTAAGGGCGGTTTTTTATTGCTCGATAAACCAGCGCCCCTCATCACAAAAGAGGTAAATCTCTTTGCCGCGGATACGGCAGGTATACCCGTATCCCCAGCCCGCCACCTTTAAGGCTTGGCGCCTGGCGCACGCCTGTCACGCGGTCAATTTCATACTTCCGGCCATCGGTCCAGGTAAGTAGGGTATTTTCTGGAAACAATAGCCCAAGGTTATTCCCCCTGGACTCAGAGAGTTATAATATCATTAAAGGCAATGAAAGGATGACCAATTATGAAAGCAAGCGTAAATAAAACCTTCTTCCTCAACCAAGCCCTTCCCATCGCTGACTTTGATCGCATATCTGTCGCGGCCTATACTGGCGTTCTTTCCGTAGCCAGTTTTGGCAATGCGGTTAATTTTCGTGTGCCGGCTTATGTGTTTGACCCTGGGCAAGTCTATTTAACGGCTGATGAATGGCGAATAGTGGTACAAAAAGTTCACGACACGGACAGCCAGATGGTAGATATTGAGTTATAGCCTGTAGCAAAGAAAAACCCCCGGCTGTCCACGCCAAGGGTGAGGACTATTCGATTAGCCAGCCTGCTTTATAGCTTCTTCTTGCCGCATACCAGTAATCAGCCTCGCCGTTAACGCAGCAGCTATCCACAAGGCCAATCAAGATCAACATATCGCTGGATACGGCTTGCGGTATAAAGATAAAGGCCTCGCCTTTGCCGATGAAACTGGCGACCAAATCCTGAACTATGAGGTTTAAGCGAGCGGGCAGCAATAAAAGCTGGCTTACGTCCAGATACAAAAATTTCATAACCTCTGAGACACCCATGCAACGCTGCTCCTTGATCTCGGCGAAAATCCCCATAAGGTACAAGCTCGCCTTGGGCACGCTACCTGCATATGACTCGACAATATAGTAATCCACTACCCCAGCACCGGACGATATTGCCAAAAAAACTGGATGAAATATAATAGCCAGATAACGCGAGTGATCAAACGACAACGGATTATCAAAAAAATCAGCCTCCGGGAAAAGCCCGGAAGCTAGTGTTCATAAGGTGGCGCGCCTGGTACGAATCGAACGTACGACCAACGGATTAGAAGTCCGAAAAAGTCCATTTGCGAACGTTTATGTTAATTAGCAAGCCTTGCTTTTGCTGTGTTTGCGCCCATTTTTTATTGGTACCACCTTGCAAAAGTTGGTGACACTTTTAAAACTGGTGTCACCAGAAGTGTCACTAAGTTTTTCATTTAAAAACTTCCTTGCGATTCGCATTGCGAGGTAGCAGCAACTTCATCACGCAATTCTTTTGGAAGAAGGTCGTTATATTTAGCTCGTAAATAATTAAGACCGTCTTCACTTGTCGCCGAATTCATAAGTTGATCTTCTAAAAACTTAAGTCGCGATTTGGCTTCATGTATAACTTCTCCCCACTCTCGAACAATAACCCTTACTCCGTCTTTTTTAATATACCAATCTTTTAATTCATCATCCGAGTGTAAAGCAAACCTTACTCCATCTTCAATTTTTCGTCCAATAATGATAAATGTCCACTTGGTCTTTTGTTTTGGGAAGCGCGGACTTTCTGAAACAACACGAGAATATTCGGCAATCTGATTTAACTCTTTTAGCCCAATATCTACACTTGGGCGCTTCAGTTCGATTATGAGATTCTCAACATGTCCTGGGGTCCCGGACGAATATTGATGCCACAAGCAAATGTCAGGAATATCGCTCATGCTTTGTATCTCTTCAATACTCAGATCAATTGCTAGTTCCTCTCGTCCTAAATATTTGGCATATTCTTTCAAAACATTCGATAATCTAACATCATCTGCGCCGTAGAGGTATTGATCGCCCAATATCCACAACTCATTTAATAAGATTTTATGAAGTTGACTCCGCTCAAGTACATGTTTATTAGTAGCAGGATCATATACTAATTGGTCTAACCCAGCAAGAAATTTTAGCCGATCGCCAACCGTTTTTGCAGTGCTAATCATGTTTCGTAGCGAAGTTTTTTCGAGAACTTCTATTAAATCGCGTAATTCGCTGTCTTTTAAATCTAAGACTTCCTGGAGAACTCTTCTTAAGTCGTTGGGGTTATCTCTTAAAGCTTCTTTTAAAAGAGACAATGTCAGTTTCTTGGATTGTGCTTTTGCCTCAAAAACTTCTGGTTTTGCCTCACTTATTTTAAGAACGCAAATGTCAAAAACCTGTCTTTCTGCTTCGTCCATTCGAGTCTTAGGTTCACCTACGTAAGGATATACTCCTTCCGCTTTTAAACGAGAAACAGCAATAGCGGCCCTGTTAGACGCCCATTCTCGGTATAATCCCCTTAATTGTTCACGAGCTTCTGCCAGAAGAGCTCCTATAGAAGGGTCAAGCTCCTCAAGATCAAGAGTATATTCTCTAAGTGCCTTCTCAATATATTCTGAACTGATATACGCCGAGACCGCAAAGGGTGACATATTGACTCGCAAATCGATTAGTTTATACGGTGCCCCTTCTGAGGAACATAGCCATAACTCTTTCGCATCAAGTTGCTTCCAACGAACTACAGTCATATTAGCCGAGTATTCCTGCTTTTCCGCCTGGAAATTAAAACGTATAATTTTGTCCAGGTCAATCATTTTTCTTGGTTGGAGAGCAATTCCATTTACGATGATTTCCACACTAGGATAAATAAGTAGATATGGTGCAAATGTCTTGGTAAGTTCAATCCTTAAGGATTCCCTGTTACCTAATATAGCTGATGCTCTCTCATGAATACTTCTAATTCGAACTGCGACTCCGGTTTGAGCGTTCGTTACGGGAGCCGGATCAGAAATGTCAAATTGGGCAGCATTAGAATATTCGGTTGAAATTTCATACTCTTTAGTTATTATTCCATCCCTATAACGGCTAATCCATGTTACCAATGCACCTAAGGAAAGAGCTCGATAACGTCCATAACCTTTATGACCATGAACAATTCTACCAGAAGGACTCTGTCGCTGTAAGATTTTTTGGGACCCGCCATAACGCCCGAAACTTTCTTCTACGGTTGCGAAATCAATGCCATGCCCATTGTCGGTGACGGTAACCTCATCTATCCCTAATAGAGGACTTTCGGTTATAGAGATATCAATTCGGGTGGCGTCGGCGTCTAAGCCGTTCCAAATCAGTTCAACTAAAGCATTTAATGGACTGTGTTTTTTCATTAAACTTAAATGCTCGCTAGCTAAGGAGACTTGAATACGCTTCGGCATAAGATCACCTCTTCCACCATTAGATCAACAATCCACGAGGTTATTAATATCTTATCTATTCCACTGATTCCACTGATGGATTGATTTTCCTGCTCAACAAACCATTTTCCTCCCATCGCAAAAACAGGTAAATCTCTTTTCCACGGATCCGGCAGGTATATCGGATACCCAAGCACCTTTAAGGCTTGGCGCCTGGCGAATATCTAGAAATAAACAATAGCCCGAGTTATTCCCCCTGAATTTAGAGTTATAATATCATTAAAGGCAATGAAAGGATGATCAATTATGAAAGCAACAGTAGATAAAACCTTCTTCCTCAACCAAGCCCTCCCCCTAGCTGACTTTGATCGCATATCTGTCGCGGCCTATACCGGTGTTCTTTCCGTAGCTAAGTTTTGGCAATGCGGTTAACTTTCGTATGCCGGCTTATGTGCTTGACTCTGGGCAAGTCTATTTAACGGCTGATGAATGGCGAAAAGTGGTAAAGAAAGTTCAAGACACGGACAGCAAAATGGTAGATATGAGTTATAGTCTGTAGCAAAGAAAAACCCCCGGCTGTCAAGCCAAGGGTGAGGACTATTAACCAGCCTGCTTTATGGCTTCCTCTTGCTGTGTGTCAGTAATTAATCTCGCCATTAACGCAGCGGCTACTTCATCTATAAAAGCCATACCTACTTGTTCATACTGCGATGCATTGATCTTATACGTATTTTTCTGAAAGATCGCCATAGCATCCATAAACCCCTTTTCGTATGCCTCAGATTCAGTAATCGACTGTAATTCTGCTTCTATTTCGGTGAATTCATCAAATACTTTCTGGTTTTTTGGGGAAAGTATTCTTTCAATTTTCTCCAACGCGGTGTTGTAATTTTTATTTAGCTGCCTATATTCTTTGCTTCTTCTATCAGAGGTTTGTGCCCAACCCCAAAATAACTGATCAATAATCTCTTTCAAAGTCATGCGTTTAGGCCTCCTTCATCTTGTTACTGGTTCCCTTTTTTATTCTTAAATAGTTAATATATAACAAGAATGCGGCATCTTCTAGTTCTTTCGTTGTTGCTCGGATTGTTATTACATTTTTGATTACATCCTGACTTAATTCCCCTTTCTCTATTACCATTCAATCTGCCTCCCTAAATGAAGTTAGCGACTGGCTTTGTTGATACCGCTTTTCAACTTCGATAAAGTAATTACAGGTCTGCTCGCCTTTCGGAGACTTAGATACCATGTAAAGCTTTTTGGCGAAGTCGATTGTGAGGCGGTAATTGGTAGTCAGTCGACCACCTTATGGGTTTTCCGCATCAATGTGTGGAAAACCTCATAACCCTTGCCTTCATCTTGGCTATTGATCTTTTGGCTGCGCCTCATCAATGAATATTAACTTGATTATTTCGATAATGGTGTTTAAGCTGTCTTGATCCAAATCGTCTTTCTGCATAGCAACAACCTCCATCTGAAACCGAGCGTATGTTCTTTTGATAATTCTAGGAAATCATAAAGTTCTCTCGCGGTTATCCTGCCTTCGTGGTCAACGTAAATTAACTCCTTCCTTTCCTCCCTTTACGCCACTAGGCACAACGCTAAATTGGCGCCATATTTTTTTTTATCGGTACCACCAGTAACTTTTACCATTGTTGCATCCAGGCAATTTCTTTCTACTAGCCGGTACCATACTGCAGCCGTCTCTTTGCTCAGGTACCCGAGCTTATACTGCCGGCTACCATTGACACTGATCATGACTGCCACCGCATTGGAGTCAACCCAATTAGGCTCTCGAACTAAGTATGCCTTTACTTCTTCCAGATTATACCTTTTAAGGCGTCCGAGAGCCACCTGCCTGGTACCGTAAGTCACGCCTGCGATCTTAGTATAGAAGTGCCCCTGTTTTACCATCCGCCAAGCATTTTTAAGTGCCTGACTCCGATCCATCCCTTGCTTGTAAAGCGAATTTCCCAGTGTCATCACAGCGGATTTTAACATCTTTTGCACTCTCCTTTATCTTTCATTGCTGACTTTAAGTCTGCCTTTACTTACTTTTAGTATACCATCGCAGGCATAATTCGTCAAGCATTCATAAACAAAAAGTTTGCAATATCAGACTTTTATTTTTATAATATAGACAAAGGAGGGATTCAAAAAATGATTAGTTATAAACCTCTCTTAAAAATATTGATAGATAAAGATCTAAAAAAACAAGACTTAATTCAAGTAGCAGATTTATCTAAAGCAACGATAGCCAAACTATCAAAAAATGACTATGTTTCTCTCGAGGTAATTGATCGCCTCTGTGCAGCTCTCGACTGTCAGCCTGGGGACTTGTTAGAATACATTCCCGATAAAGAATAATTTATCAACAAAATCAAAAAAAAGCCGGAATCCCGGCCTTTTTTATCTATTGCTTTGGACGTTTTTCATAGTTCCAACTCAAATTCCAAAATTCCAGAAGAGAATGGCGCAATTTCGTAAGGTTGGAATATAATCACAGGCTTTCGATTTTCATTTACATAGAATGTAGGAACTTTTCCTACCTCTATTCCACTAAAAGGGGTAAAAATAGGAATTTTTTTCTCTTTAATCTGCTGAAGCACAGTATTATTAATTACTGTCCGTAAGTGTTCATCCATAGGAGGATAGAAATCAGCCCATTCTAGTATATTCCCTGTCTTCGCATCAAATGTAAATCCATTTCTCACGTACGACCCGTGCGCTCCTCCGGTATAAGAAGAATCATTAAATATCAGGCTAATTAGCTTACCATCATTAAGGTAGATTTTATAATCCAATTTCAAAAAGTAATGCAAACGCCTGCTTTCATAAAGTTTTTCCGCTTGCCCTATCTCTTTACCCCGTTGTATTCTTTTCTTGATTTGATCCTGAATAAACTCATTTATTTTATCTTGAGCTTCCTTATTTCCAGCAACTTCAACCTGCGGGTACTTTAGTGTACAAATTTCATCTTTGTATTCCCTATCTAATACTGAAAGCGGTTTTACTTCATGTGGCGGGGAACTGTAATACGCATGTTTAGCTTTTTCAATATTAGTAAGAAAATCCTTTAAATTAGATATTTCTGTTGCTTGCCAATAGCCATCTCTTTCCCGCATCTTAATTTCCAGGATAACATCAGATTCAAATTTAGGATAATATAGTTTTAGCCCGACAACAGCGATTTTGCCGTCTTTTTTCGTATAATCAATACCCTTAAACTGGGGAGTATCTCCACCTGGATTTATATATTTTTCACCAATGTTGATATCTGGTCCTATCTTCTGGGTTTTATCTTGGGGTTTGGTTTGACCACTGTCAAAATTGCCTTTTTCAATATAAGACTTGATTTCTTCTTTCGCATTGGCGATGAGCATGGGCTTGACCATCTGTGCAAAACCACGGAACATATTTTGTATATTTGGATTCTGATCTTCGGTATTATTCGTAACAGCGTCTATTGTCTGATCAATTGCCCGAGAGATCAGTGAATCCATATCAACGTATTTCTCAAATGTTGCAAGATCATGCGTCCTGATAGCTTTTGCTATGACCTGCAAAGAATATTCCGGAGTATTTCTCCAATATAAGAAATAGAATCCAAGGCCAGCAATAATAATGCTGATAAGTGCTACAGCTATATAGATAATAGATTTAGATCGAACAGGTTGAGACACTTGAGAAACTTCATCCACCGCGATTCCCCCTTTTAAATGATTGCTAGTTGGGTCAAACTTCGCTATTAACTGACAATTTCCTGTAATTTAATATTCACCATAAACAACAAGAAGCCGGGAGTTATAAACTCTCGGCTTCTCATATGTGGCGTGTGTCCCTTGCAGCCGTAGTTTGGCCAATACGCCACGTCATTATAGTATATGCCCTCTTAAGAGGAAAATATTCTTTACATCATTCTTGGCGCCGATATGTTGACCGAATGTCAGATAGGCAACAAAGTCTTTTCCGCAACCGCTAGGAATCCAGTTTCGATCTCATTATTCAACATCCGCACGAAGGGCTTAGTGTTCCATCACAGCAAACCGTACGGCCATTCCGGCAGCCGCAAACGCCTTGATGCCAGCTACAACATCCCCTTTGCAGCGGGATAAGGTCTGGGTCGTCCATTCCCGCGATTGAGTCTTCGTCTACCGCTTGCTGCTGAATCGACTGGGGCTGAAGTGTGGAATCATCCGCTTGCTGGGGAGGCGAAGCAAAAGCAACAGAAGCCATCAACATGATACAAAGAACGGTCAATCCCATAATTCCCAGTTTCATGTCTTTCCTCCTATTCTAGCGGCATAACATCGATGTCGCTGCTTAGTATAAAAAAAATCCCCGACCATAGGCGGGGTTAATAGCATCATCTACGTGCCATATATTACCTGCGTCATGCCTCTTGATTTCCTTCCTAGGGTCCCTTATAATTAGCCCAAACATACGTTCTGTATTTGGAAGAGAGGAAATTATGGGAAAAACCTTTGTTGCAGTCACAGCAGAACACGATGTAAACGGCCGCATAAGGCCGCTCCATTTAATCTGGACCGATGGCCGGAAATATGAGATTGATCGCGTGACAGACGTGCGTCACGCACCAAGCCTCAAAGGTGGTGGGTTAGGCATGCGGTATACCTGTCGAATCCGCAACAAAGTATTTTTCCTCTTTTGTGTCGAAGGTCGATGGTTCATTGAGTCCTAAAATAAAAATCCCGGCACATGGCGGGGGAACTATACGACGAAGCCCCCAGCGCAATGTCAGGGGATTCGGTTACTCAGCTAAGTACAAGACACCATCAATAAGATATTCCCATATAGGCTCGCCCGGGGCTTCCCCAATTTCTGCACCAGGCCATGCGGCCCCATCCCAGTAAGCTTTCCATGCATTGACTATTTTGTCATCCGTAAGAAGGGATCCATTTTGTCCTGCATAAATACCACGAAGATAGGATACGATTTCCATGTTTGCCTTTGTAATTCTATTAAGTGGATGCTCATTAATACGAAACATTTTTACAGTGTTTATATCCCAGTTATACTTTTGCGCTACAACCTCACAGGTATTGTAGTCACCAAAACCATAAACAGCAGAGAATCTCGATGGATTACTTTTATAATACATCGAGCGAATCAATTCCGCATCGCGTTCTGATCCGTAGAAATACCTTAATGCAGATTCGATAAAAGCCCCGAATGACTTGGAACCATATTCCGGTTCAGGGATCCAAACAATTTCTCCATTTTGATAAGCACTAATAAAGTTTGGATCATGAAAGTTATTGACTGATCCCGAAGCAATTGCATTACTAGATTTAAAATTATTTTGGACGAAAATATTTTTAGGATCCAGAAAAGCATAGTAAATACTGGGAAACACCATAATCTCACGTCCCTAAGCCGTCTTTTAATTACCATATTATACATTATGATACAACATTTTTTAAAAACAAAAAATCCCCGGCCTCATCCAGAGACCGGGGATTTTATCTGGGGCTAGAATCTAAACTCTAGCCCTCCGCCATATAGCTTTTTCGGCTCAGGCACCGCCACAATTGCCTTCACTTCTATCCCTCCCTGCAGCGCGGGGTAAGGTGGTTGATACGACTTGCTACTTCTGTTCAGATTCTCGCTCCCTAAATAACATAGGCGGTATAATGATAGGGGAATTATACAAAACATCCGTTAATTGCGCAACAATCAACGAGTTTTTGGACAAACACGGTTCTAGAAATTCGTCTAGTCGCTCCTTGATCAAATCTTCTGTCCACTGACTAGTCCCCTTATATATGAGTTCATACTCAATTATGACTTCAAAATCAACTTTATTTTCCGGACCAACCTCGCATTTTGCCATTATAGCAAATTCATTAGACTTATGTTCTGCAATATCAATTGTCCATTTTACTGCCATTCGATTATTGTCTTCATCTTCAGGAAGTAACCTTGCTTCAATATTTTTAACACTCACGTCTTGTAGTTTCGGTATAGGAAGCTTCTTTTTAGAATTCCTTTTTTTCTCAACCATTCCCTTGCCTCCTAATTCTTCAAAGTAATCCAAGAAATTATTTCTTGGGGGAGCTCAATCTTATCTGACCAAGCTTGGTTCATATAATATCTTGCTCTTTCCATTTGATGCTCGGGTTTCATAAAGTCAAGTTTACTTTGACCAAATCTATAGGATACAAGTGACAAGATGTATTGATTCAAGCTCAAACCTTCCAATTGAGCCATTTCTGCAAGCATTTTATGCATAGATTTACCCATTCGTAACGTAATTCTACCACCATATTCTTCTTCAGTCTTAGCATTAGCTTTATTGGGTTCAGGTATAGAAAGACCCTTGCTTAATCGAAAACTAATCCACGCTCTCTTAGCTCCTGCAAGATTGCGTACAGCTTCTTCCTGGGTTTTACCATCAGAGGAACAACCATCTAAATCAGGCAATTCAGCAATCCAATATCGACCACTTTCATCATTAGCTGGAGAAATAACCACCTTGTAATCGAGCCCCATATAATATTCAACTGATTTTTTCATTACTCTCCCTCCACCTCATCAACTTTTCTTATTATTGTTCTAATATAATGAGGTCGAACAGTATTATTATGCACAGGAACCGAATAAGTCCATCCATCAGAAGGGTAATACACTACCCAATGGCTATCCCGATAAGGCTCTTCACACTCAAATCCTAACCTTTCTAATGACGTGACGAGTTCGCCCCATCGTATATCATGTGGACTTCTTCTCGCTTTGTCTATGACTTTCTTCCATTGCGGCAACCGATTCACCCCAATGCGACATCGTATATAGTGTCATATTATTCATATTAACATGAATTGTTGCCGGTTGTAAACTATTCACCACTTATATTTTTATCCCCACTGCCATCCCCTCACACCCAAATAGACATTCATCTTATGTCTCTATACTAACATCTCTTCCAGACGAAAAGTCCATAAAAAGTCCAGCAACAAAAAGCCCCCGGCCACTATGGGCCAGGAGCTTAAACCCAAGGGGGCTAAAACTTGATTTGCCACGCGCCGCCGGCTTCATAGCTGCGGCCGTTTTCTTTGTCCCATTTCTTCCCGCCAAGCAGCAGCAGCCGGTGACTGTCCGTCTCCCGGCTGACGATCGCGCCCCAGGATTCGGTCGTCAGGTAGGGGCCGAACGCGTTCCGCTTAGTCTTGTCGATCACCGGCACTTCCACAGCCAGGTTGACCTGGCTGGTCTGGGTCAGCTTCAGCATGTTTTTGTCGAAGACATACCGTTCATCGTCGGCTTTCGTGAACTGGCCGGGCTTGCCGTTCACGGTGTAATGGAAGTCCGTCTTGCCGATCTCGAACTGGCCGTCGAGCGGCTGGGTGACCTCCTGGCCGGTCTGCGGGTCGACGTATTTGATCGTCTCCTTGGGGACGTAGGCGATTTGGGTTTCGGTCTGGGTGACGACCTTCTCTACGATGACCGGCTTTTCGATCGTCTTTTCGACCGTGTTGGTCAGCTTTGGGCCCCAGGTATATTTGCCCCACGCACCCAAGGCGATGCCAATGAGTAAAACGATCAGGCAGCCGATGACGGCTGCCTTCAATGTTATTTGCGTACTCATTTTACAGCCACCTCATTCCTCATATGCCCCGTAGGGCTACGGTTGTTCAGGCGGACACCGTAAAACGCCGGCAAGTTAGCCCTAGTAGGCCATTACCTCAAAATTGATGATCTGATCAAACACCAGGTAGTCTTTCCGACTGGCAAAGGGACCAAGATTAAACGACTTACTGATGATGTAATAGTTCGAACCGATCCCGCCTGCCTTTGCATTGTACCAGCTGATGAAGGCGTCAATTTCCACCTTAGACATAGCATATTCATGGCGCCCATCATCCATATTGACAACCAAGATGGACTTCTCGTTAGTCGGGTCAGTTGGATCTGTTGGTGTATCCGGCACTTCACCAGGATCGAAGTCATCGGTCCATCGAGCTATATTGGAAATTCTAAATTCGTCGATATAGCCCGAATATATGATGCCGCCATAGCAACCAATGAGCGGTGTGCCGGTTCCCTCGGCTACTTCCTTGGTTATTAAATCGCTTTTTAAAATCAGTTTGCCATTCTGGAATGAGTAAAAATAACCGCTAGCTCTAACTAAAGCATAATGGGTCCACTCATTGATGATAGGGAGCCCCATGTGGAAGTTATTAAGAATGTCCCAGTCATAAGAAGAACCATTATAAATGGTATCGGTTCTTGCATATGCATCAATCCGCCCATTGTAGATGTTGTTAGCTCCTACTGCTATTGGAGCGTATGTTCCCGGCTGTCTGGAAAATACGAGACCTTGAACATCAGCAGATTTTCTGTATTCCCACCAGTCAATAGTGAAATCCCCCGAACCAAAATCAAAATCCGTTGAGTTTGGAGTGGAAAGATATTGAGTTTTGCCATCAAGGGATAGCGAACTCCCACCAAACTTACTTTGCACTGTGCTTGTTGATGCTCCGCCGACTGCCGTCCATACCTTTCCACTTTCGTCTTTCAGTCCATCGTTGAAGTGGAGCAATGCTACTGTGTGCTCATCCATTAAATATTCTCCCATTGATATTCCCCCTAGTTTTTATTGGCCAAGGGCTAGCTTTTATTACACATTTGGGTGAGAAAGAGTGCCAGCCTCTCGCCTTTGCCCTCATTCTATTGCAAGAAATTTCCTATCCGTCCACGAATCGTCCACTATCCGTCTAAATAATAAAAAAAAGCCGCCCACCCCCGAAGGATGGGCGGCTTTTTTGATATGTTGTACCTCAAAGTTATTCTTTGCATACTTTTTTGTTTTTGTATGCGTTGTAAGCATCTTTTTTCGGCTTTTTATCTGAAAAGACACTATTTCAAAGACCTGAATAATCCGTCGCAAACCACTCTGAGTCGTCACAAACTTTGTCACAGACCGCTGCTGACCGTTATCCCAGTCATTAGGGCGCTACGGGAAGTCCCCGCTATTCACCTTAACGGCTTGCGGCACCTACCAATTAAGGCCGTCTTTATGCTGTGGTACTTAGATACCGATCGCTGGGTACTGTTCAACGCCGCGTCTAATTTTACCACCTGACGGCAGGTACCCAGACTGATAAGGCTGATTACCGGTCTAGTGACTTTGTCTTTTGTCCACCTTTTTTGTTTTTGTGGACGTTGTGGACAGTATTCTCCTTTGTCTTGAGAGCCTTATCCCGTTCCCATTTATAACGTAAGTCTACTCTCCCCTGTATCGGAACATTCTCATCTTGATGTTGAGGATATGAGAGAATCTCAGTGGAATATGGACTTCGTTGTTGAACGGCTGAGCGAGAACTTTCCGCATCGTAGCTTCCATGAGCGTTATCTTGCGGCCTATGAACCGCTTGGAGCCTGTGTCGAATTCCGTGGTCGAAAGCACGTTCCGCAAGGTGCAAGCCGTCTCGGAAATGTTGGTCTGGTAGACAACGCGATTGGTACCTGATCCGAAATATGCGATAAGCTCAGATGAAAGTCTACGTTGTGTATCAGCATCCACAGTTTCTGTCTTCAGAACGTGTCGAACTGCATTAGCTAAGCATTCACCATACTTACCGAGCTTTCTCTCTGTCCCGTTTCGAACTACAGCAACGAATCCGACTATTCGATCGGTCCCAGGATTGAACTCTATAAAAACTGCTTCAGAGACTTGGCGCAGTGTTCCGGAATTTACAGTGATATTCTTTCGAGTAGGTTTAAGAGTTAGGTTCTTCAAGTCAGCTAAACGAGTTACCTGACGACTTGCTGCAAAGGGGATATCCTGAAGCTCTGACTGAACTACGATTCTACAAGTTCCAGACCGAAGATCGACTAGAATGTAGTTTCCTAAAAGGGGAAGAGCATCGGGCCACTGCCAATCTGCCATAGTAGTCTGATTAGCTGTGAGTCTCCATGCCAGGGTTATTAATCTGTTTTCATAAGCAGAATTAATCTCCGCAATAGCCATATCTATCTACCCCTGTACCATTTTTATCGTACCCCAGACAAAGCTCGGACTGGCTTCAGCGGACCAAAAAAGTCCAGACAAACAAGCCCCGTTCTGAACAATAGGCAAATGGGCAACTTGATATATTAAGTCTCGTTCAAGATAATATGCCGCTGGATAACCTATATAATTGAACATCGATTGATTGTACATTACGATATTAAATGTTCCCGAATTTGGGACAGATGAGCAAGAATAACTCTGGATCGATTGAACTCCTCGGTCAGGAGACTGAAGAAGTCCAAATATGACACGGTTAGCAGCAAATGCAGAAGTTATCTCGAAAGTGGCGATTCTTCCTGGAGTACCAATCTCATTCGTATAACTTATAGAAACGGTGATAGGATATGTCCCGCTCCCTTGTCCTGAAGCAGTCTCAAGAAATAGGCAGTTACCGATACCGCTCGTATAACGATTTGGAGCCGTAACTCCAGTAATTAATGTACTGGACGTCTGAAATGGTAGTGTCCCTGCGTGCCAAAGTCGATCGTAGAGAATTACTACTCCACCCCAGTTTAATGCAGCAGCACCGATGGAATATGCATGAAGCTTCTTTCCGCTTCCCGCATCTTGAATCTGCATAGCTCCAAGCGTGGAGGAATCACAGACGGTACCTGTCGAGGGTACTGCTCCCGCATCTGGAGGATTTCCTGCCTGTCTCCAAAGAGTGAACCATTGTTGAGCATTTGTAGGTAAAGATGTCTTCATGAAAACAGAGGTCTGACCGTACCCGTTGTTTATTGCCTCAGTTACTTCTTTACAGGAGATAAAGGCCATCTGGTCATCACCCCTCAGCTATCTTAACCTTCCCAAAGACGTATCCCGTTGAAGTAGTAGAGGCAAACATCATCAATGCTAAGCAGGAACTATCTGGAAGAGTTGGCAGTTGAGCTACTTGAAGAACCATATCACGTTCAGTGTATCCTCCCGCTGGGTAAGGAAGGATATTGAACATCGATTGATTGTACATTACCAGCGTAAATGCTCCTGCTGGTGTATTAGCACAAGAATATGATTGGACTGATTGAATTCCTGTATCTCCCGATTCTAGGGTTAGAAATTGTACCCTATTGATCGGAGAAGATGCTGTAACCACGACTGATGCTGTTCTTCCGGGAACACCGTCCTGATTGGTGTAACTGACTGAAAGAGTATTGCCTCCTCCACCTGATGCTGTAGTAATCTCAATAAAGAGTCCATTCCCTACTCCATTTGTATATCTTGTTGGAGCAGTAGCACCGGTGAATGTCTGGGTGGATGTTACAAATGGTAATCCTCCACAGTGCCAAAGTCGATCGTACAATATCAAATTGTTCAATGTTTGTCCACCACCACCGAACGAGAGAAGAGACATTTGTCTACCACCATTAGCATTACCATAGGACATAGCACCAGTAGTCGAAGAGTCACAGACAGCCGAATTCGCTACACCCGAAGGAGCTGTTCCAGCACCGGGACTACCGTTGGTATACCACAGCGTATACCAGTTTGCAGCTACTGACGTGATTGTTACTTTATTGTAAAGCAAGTCTTGTCCGTATCCTGCGGAAAGTGCCGCTATAATAGAATCGTAGGAAGTAAACATTTTCTATCCCTCCACGATAGTATAAGTAAGTCCCGAAATGAAGATAACACCAGCCCCACTAGACTTATATTCGAATAACGATAAGCATGCATTTGGGTCAAGCGGAGTAAGCTGAGTAGTTGACCATACTGTATCAAAGGATACAGCACCAGTTGCATTGACGAGAAAATAGGCTATCGGTTTCCCGATCACTAGCCAACCATTCGAAGTACCCCCGATAGTATATGATTGAATCGACTGTACTCCATAATCGCCGACTGCGAGATTCGACCAATTAACTAGCTTCCCAGCATTCAGAAGATTGGGGAAGGTAGCTGTTCGTCCAGAGACACCATCTTGATTCGTATATGACACAGTCAACGAAGTTGGAAAAGCAATACTGCCGTTTCGTGTCTCTAGGAAGATGAAATTTCCTACTCCACCGATATTCCGATCAGGACCTTGAGGACTAGGTATTGTTACTGTCGTCGACGTTCCCTTACTTGTCATATCAAAGTCCCAGAGTCGATCATAGCAGAATACAACGAATTGCTGCTGAACTGAAGCTTCACCATAATCGAATCCAAGGAGATAAAGTTGATTCCCCGGTTCGGGATCATTGAAATATACTCTCCCGTCTGTCGGGGACAAAGTTGTTTTGGTACAAATTCTTGGGTCCGTCGTGCCAGTTGGGGTCAATTCCCCCCACCAGCTTCGGCAGAAGTTCGCACCTACAGCCGCCCCGAAAGAGTTTGGCCAGTACCACAAAATCTTCTGTACTCGATTATCTCTTACTGCTGCTTTGATGTCAGCTACTGTGGTCAGTGCCAAAGTCTACACCTCCTGATTCTGTGTTAACGTTTCGGATTGGTATGTCTACATAATCAATTTTGCCTAATTAGGATTCATTTGAGCATTCTGCACGAGGAAGGGTGCAAGGCCAAAAGTCGTACAACCGACAATATCTGTATACCACTCATTACCTCTGGTATCTCCCCGGTGAGCCACGGCCACTACCTGATAGAGTCCGTCATTGTCGAGGAGCGTCGGCAATT
Source organism: Sporomusaceae bacterium UBA7701 (assembly GCA_002482545.1). GTDB lineage: Bacteria > Bacillota > Negativicutes > Sporomusales > UBA7701 > UBA7701. The sequence continues at coordinate 87,704 of DLGF01000016.1, read as the reverse complement.
GGCCGATTTTAAGAAGCTGCTTCCTCAATAAGGTCATGTCGAGTTTCACCAGCATTGACGGATTTACGATCTTCACCCGAGGGTCCAGCAGCACCGTGAACTGGACGCCATCCTGGGTGACTTGGGGCGTTCCGATAAGTCCAGTGGTGGGTGTGAATACTATGGCCTCATCCGCTGCTAATTGCGGGCCATCTGAGAGCTTCGTCATATGCACCTGACCATCATGGATGAAGCACTGGGCGTTATTGTAATTGGCGATGTCGCGGAAATAGTCTTTCGGTTGCCCAAAAAACGTCTTACCCCGAGGGAGAACCTTGGTGTCAATATTCTGTGATACGGTGCCAAGTGGTATTGGCTTGGTGGCGTTGGCCGCGATGCTGGCGATCTGGCTGCGTTGGTCCGTTCCGGCGTACACCGTAAACGACACCATGTTATTGTCAAAAATGCCCATGCCGTCCAGGCAGTGCAAGGTGAGCTTGTAATCTACCACGTCTTCTCGTTCCCGGAAGACCTGGAACACCTGACCTTCAAATATCTTGCCATAGGCGCCATCAATATAGCCGGCTTCAACCACTACCCTGTTACCCTCTTTGATGATTTCGGCCTCAGTCGGTCCGTTGAGGTTATAAATCACGATATCGCCATAATAAAAGGCTTGGTATCCGGGGCGGTTAATGTTGAAAGTCACTCGCAAAGCCCCAGATTCGACTTCCGAATCAGAATTCGATATTTCAAAAACATTTCCAGAATTAAGGTAAACACTGACTTTCCATTTCCGGATAAACAATTTGTTAGCCATTTACGCCAGTCCCCAATCAGTTTTTTATTTAAGTTAGTTCTTAAATCTTTTCACGCTTTTTGATGAATACTTTGCCTTTTAGATAATATCCACTTTTGCACCCTTTCTTATTTAGGGGTGCAATGGGTGCAGTTTCAAGCTTCACGTACGCGCATAAATAAATTAGCTTTTTATTAACATTTAGGCTTCGGCCACAGCATTTTTGGCCAGACGGTAGAAGATGTTTTCAGGAATGAATTCTGGTCTTTCTCCACAAATTGCTCATTATTCCCCTCCTATGCTGCTGGATCCGGCCCTGCGCTGCTCATCCGAATCCTTGGATTCTTTCAAGTTTCTCTCGAACTCAACATTGATTCTCAGCCGCTCTTCGACAGGCAAAGAGTTCCATGCATCCCACGCAGCGCGCTGATACTCATCAAGCCTGCGTTGTTTTTCCTCCTCGCTCATTGGCAGAGGAGCGATAACATGGACGACGACCTTCCCAAACTGGTAAGTTGCGTCATATTTCCGATCCACAGGATCACCACCTCTTAAATTTGGGGACTGGGAGCCAGAATGATTACTGGCCGCGACGGTCACGAGCCCTATAAGCGCGCACTCCACCGAGCACGAAAACCCACTATTCGGTGTGGTTGTTGCGTCCGCGTGACGCTCGCCCCAGCCATGCTTGTACAAAATCAGGGCGCGCCATTATCCAGCCCTTGGTTTTTCGTCTTCGGACTTGCTGTCAGCTGTTTTCTTTTTCGGTCTAAATCCGAATACGTTTTGAGCCACTTTATCTATGCTCTGTAACACCTCTTCGGGGATTGGGACTGCCTTGTCGAAGGATTCGGGCCCCTCGAAATTGGCTATCCAGCCGACGAACTTGATTTCCATTCCTCATCCTCCCGTAAAATTTATTTAAGGTTAATCATACACATTGGCTTTGATCACTACCGGATACTTGAAGCATTATTTCACCCTCCGCCACTGCTCTTTTTCAACTCTGGCATAGTATTTGCCGCGCCTGATCGCTGATTCCCAGATTGTTGGGAAAGCTCGTAGCATCTGTTGTAATTCGTCGCGTGTAAGTATAATCCAACATTTGGCTAACCGAATCGGTACCTCAGCCATGATTGATTTTCCCTCCCGAAAGAACTTGCAAATGACCACCAACGAGACCGATCACTGTTTGATTAAGCCGTTCCTCCTTATTGCGTCGCATTAGTGCTTCATAGATATCAAAAAAGTTTTTGCGATCCCATCCAGGGTGCTCGCTTTCGCAAAGATTACGGTAACCGAGCACTTTCACAGCCTCCCCAATCAGCGGGTGACTCCACGTTGGTGCTTTGTACGGATTTAAATTACGCAGCACTTCCGACCATGCATCTTCTGGCGCCGGCGGCTGACCCTCCCGGCTTTTCATGCTGTCAGCAGCTTCGCGAATATCAGCCACAGTCGGGAAAAACTTTGCGGTCATTAGCACTTTTACAAGTGCGGCCTCCGCGAGTGAACAATCAAGATCGGCAAGCAGTTTTGACCAAAGAATCGCTGTCTGCCTCATGTCATGATCTTGCATGTGTGGAAAGGCCGACAAGCCCATAATAACCAGTTTTTTCGCTTCCTCAAATGTCAATAAAATCCCCTCCCGTCTTATCGTTATCATCCATTAGCGAGGCATAGGCTCGAGAGATTGTTTGGCCAGACTTTCTGTTGTCGTAATTGCCCTCTTGTATCTTTATTCGATTAGCAGGTTTGATTGCCCAATCAAAGGAGCAATGGAACGTATTCTCCGTTCGACCAGCCAAAAAGTCGCTCTTCTCAATACATTTAAAAAACTTGATTGCAGCGTGTTCATCCTGACCGATCCATTTCCAAAAGCCTTTTATGGCTGTCTTTCGTTGAGGGGTAACATCAATCACCCGCGGCAAGGAAGGACAATTTTGATTAAACAATTCCACAACTGTTTCGTAAGAAACAGTATCATTGTACTTCATTGGCATTCCTTTAAATTTCTTGTTTATATTATCGTGTCTGCGTCGTCTTCGCTCTGCCTTCGCTCCATCGCCGCTATCACCGTCGCCATTGTGTTCGTAATTTTTAAAAGTCTGGTATAGCCCGTAATTATTGATTTCAATGAGTATGTGGTGCGTCGCCTTCGTCGTTGTTATCATCGTTGTGTTCGCGTCGTCTTCACCCAGTCCCCGCCCACTTGTTCGCGCCCATTCCAAAAAGTTGAAAATCGTATTCCTGGAAATCTTACACGGCCGATTGCCAGCCATCCAGCTCGTATCTTTTTGAATCTCCGGAATGCTTGTAAGGAGTTGCCCACGTTTCAACTCTTTATATTGGCTATGCTGCGCCCGAAGCAATAAGTAAGCCCAAATCTTAAACCATTCTGGGGGCTTTTTCCATATCTCAGATTCAATAATCTTTCGAGCTAATAGGATATACCCGCCAGGGATAAAGATTTCTTCATTTGCCAAAGAGATCGCCCTCCGGCTTAATCAATTCTTCGAAGCTGTCCATAACCGGTCTCTGGCCGGGATTGCGGCTTGCTACGCTCTTGTCCATTAAGCCAGTTAAGTACAGTTTCCAACCGATAAAAAATCCTTGATCCCACAGTGAAGTGCGGACAACCCTCTTGCAGCCTCATTCGACGAGCAGTCCAAAAGGAAATACCAAGTTCGCAAGCAAGCTCTTTCTCGTTCAAAACTTTCCCCATTAAATAGCCCTTCTTTCGTCCGCCAATTTATCAATAGCCATTATGATAGCGGCTTTTTTTTCTTCCGGTAGTTCATGCCGTAGCCATTTACTAAAAGTTGTATCAGCTATTCCAATGGCCTCCGCGACTTGCCATTTCTTAAGACCGCTTGTTAAAATTTTCTTCACAATGTCTTTATTTAGCATTTCATTCTCTCCTTTTTGGCTTAAGTCTATTTATATACTGTTACGCCTTTGGGAATTATCTGACTGCTACCCACCAGGGGAGTTAGCCCTTATTCTCCCGAATCGCAACTTGCCTTATTGCTCTGTCAAGGAACTTTTTCTTGCACTTCTTGATATCACTATACTATAATAAAGGTGCGCGAACCTAGTACTTTATCGCGTGACATGCAAAATATTGGACACAGGAGGTACTGGTTTAGTGATTGAGAAAAACGATGTCTTTATTTGGACAATTTCCAACAACGGGTATGAATGGATAGAGGGATATCTATATGAAAAAAGTGGCTCAGCTGGCGCAGAAATTAGAGTTTTAACAGATGCCCCACAAAGGGGAACCGAGGAACCATTTAAACACTTTGTTCGCATAGGAAATTCTCCTCAAGAATTGGCGGAATTTGCTTGTCAACATGGGCCTTTAATGTCAGTCTCGTTACTACCGCGTACTGTCCTGGCTAAACACAAGAAACACCAATCCCTAGAGTTTTGGCAAAATGAGCATAAAGATATGCGATTAGCACATAACATTTTTCAGGCAACAAATGAAAAAGAAGCGAAAGATATAATCTCACGCTTTCTATTTATCAATGAGATATCTCAATTTTCAGGTGATACAAATAATATCAACATTAATTCGCACACAGAACTACTAGATGCTATTCAACGAGTTAAAGCCGGTAAGTCAATCCTCACACTTAACCATGTTATTGCTATCTCAAATCTCGATTTTTTTAATTGTCAGAAGATTGCTCTAACAACGATAGTCAAATTATTTTTAAGTCGGCTTCTAGAAAAGAAAATGGACACATATTCTTTGCGCTACTCTATGAAATATGATTGCGAAAAGGATGCATGGCTACCTTCTATAAAACCTTCATCTCTATTGTCATTTATGTGGTACCAATTAGGAGAAGAAATATCAGGGCATCAAAAATACAAACAATGCCGTCATTGCGGTAAATGGGAAAATAGAACCGGTCCTAACATGCGTAAAGATTGGATTGAGCACCCTTGGTGCGGTGCAAACGAACGCAAGAAAAAAAGCCGAACTAACATTAAATCTCAAAAGATAGGTGAATAATAATGATCAGCACCGGCAGCGTCCAACAAACGGGGAAAAATAGCTGGAAACTCACCGTATCAGGCGGTTTTGATGGCTCCGGTAAGCGCATCCGTCATACCAAGACCGTCCGCGTCACTGGTGGTACCGTCGAAGCTCAGAAAAAGGCGGCCGAATATGAGTTATCCTTATTCATTGGAGAGATAAAAAATGGCCAAATTGCCCACAGCGGCAAAATGACTCTTGCTCAATACTTCGACTATTGGTTAGAGAACTACGCCAAGGATAGGCACGAACCTAAGACCATCGATCGCAATAAAGGATTGTTCGAGCGTATTGAGGAAGCTATGGGGGCAAAGCGACTGGACAAGATTGAACCTAAAAATCTCCTGGCTTTTTATAAGAACCTAGCGGAGCCGGGAATCCGGCAAGACCCGAATGAGAAGCGTAGACAGGCTAAAGCCGAAAAAGAGAAAGCCGGCGTTCCATCCTCGGAAGAAGACAAAGAAGAGAAGAAACCAAAGAAGGACACCTTGTCGGCCAATACCATAAAAAAGTATCATATTCTCCTTCACACATTACTGGAAAAGGCCGTACAGTGGCAGTTAATACCTTATAACCCGGCCAACAAAGTGGAGCCACCGAAAACCGTGCGCCACAAGAAGACAGTGTATGATGAAGAAACTACCGGTAGATTTTTGCTACTGTTAGAAGGCGAGGATGTAAAGTATCGAGCTATGGCCTTGTTAAGTCTGGCTTCTGGCATGAGGCGCGGTGAATTGTTCGGTCTTGAATGGCGACATGTAGACTTCGACAATCATACCATAGTCATAGAGCAATCCAGCCAATACCTACCGGGTAAAGGAATATTTACCAAAGTTCCAAAAACAGAAGCCAGTGTCCGAATCATATCTGTGTCAGAAAGCATAATAGACTTATTAAAGCAGCACAAAATAGAACAATCAGCTAAGCGCCTAAAGCTTGGCGGAACAAAAGAACAGGGCGGCAAATGGGAAGGTGCGGACAATCCCAACAATGACCGTATATTTACCACGTGGAGCGGCGCACCGGCACACCCTGATAGCATGAATCATTGGTTGGCTGGATTCATCAAGGCAAACAACCTGCCCCCTCTTACGCCCCACAGCTTCAGGCATATGGCCGCAACCTACCTTATAACCTCCGGGACCGATCTCCGAACCGTAGCCGGGAAACTCGGACATGCTAACTCGACTACGACACAATTGGTCTATAGTCACTTACTGAAAAGTGCTGAAAAAGAAACTGCCAATAAGATGGAAACCTTCCTTCAGCAGGCAACAGAAAAAGCAAAACAGGCACAAAAAAAGCAGGCCAAATAACCGGCCTGCTCTCTATTTTTGTTGGTAAACCTTTGCCTTTGTTGGCCCTAATGTTTAAGCTACTGTCACCAATACTGTCACCAGATTACATAATAAAAGGGTTCGCATTTCCGCGAACCCTTGATTTTACTGGCGCGCCTGGTACGAATCGAACGTACGACCAACGGATTAGAAGTCCGTTGCTCTATCCCCTGAGCTACAGGCGCATGTGAAAGGTATGCGGCATGCCGCTTTACCGGATGAATTATAGCATTTACATAAACCAATGTCAAGAGGTGCTCCCGGCCGGCTTCTCTCCGGCCGGAGGCTTATCGCGCCTCGCGATAGAAGATCAGCATTACGATATCCCGGTCGGCCAGCAAGGTCTCGCCGGCGATATGCTTGTCAAAAATCCAGCCGTTTTTCGCTTCCTTGTTGAGCAGCGCCTGAAGGTCATCCCCGCTGAACCGGGTAAAGCCCAGCATCCCCTTCATCTTTACTTCTAGAACCCGATATTCGCGCATCGTAAACCCCTCCTGACTAACCAAACAGCAGCAATTGCCGTTGGTCAGGATCGATTTTGGCCGGATTGGCCTCCTTCATCTGAGCCGCGGCTACCCACCTGTCGCAGGAGCGGCAGTATACCGTCGCGGTTTCGTAAGCCCAGGCCAGCTCACGGCGGCACTTGGGACAGGTAAATTGAATCATCAGCTTCTTCGTCAATTCTATTCCCTCCCGCAGGCAGGCGAAGCCGGCAAGCTTGGAACCAACCGAGGGACCAGACCCACCTATTATTTCGCGATAACCCCGGATAATCCTCCCGGCCTTGTCTGGACGGCAAAGTCCCCCTTGAGAAGCCAAGAGATCCAAAAGCCGCCCATTCTTCGAACGGACGGCTTTCAAGCCTTTGAAGTGGAGCGGGTGATGGGAATCGAACCCACGCAGCTAGCTTGGAAGGCTAGGACTCTACCATTGAGCTACACCCGCAGATATGAAACTGATGGTCGGAGCGGCAGGATTTGAACCTGCGACCCCCTGGTCCCAAGCCAGGTGCTCTACCAAGCTGAGCCACGCCCCGTCAATCGCAAAATGTATTATACTATATAGCCGGTACCCTGTCAATAGTTATTGTTTACATAATCAGGAGGCCGGCGTAAGCTGCGCCAAGCGCCAGCCCCCGTATATCCTGCATCGTTTATAATCGCCGGTAGGGTTTTTGCCCTTCCTCATAATAGTTGGAACCTTGACTGTCAATCGCCACGATGGCCGGAAAATCTTCCACCGTAAACCGGGCCAGCGCTTCCGTTCCCAGATCGGCATAGGCTACGACTTCGTACCGTTTGACCGACTCGGCAATCAGCGCCGCCGCCCCGCCGGTCGCAGCGAAATAAACCGCCCCGTTCTTCTTCATCGCTTCGACCACTGCCTGCGAGCGATATCCCTTGCCAATCATGCCGCGCAGACCTTCGTCTAAGAGGCGCGGGGTATAGGCGTCCATGCGGCCGCTGGTGGTCGGGCCCGCGGAGCCTACCGGCTGACCGGGCTTGGCCGGCGAGGGTCCGACGTAATAGATAATTTGATCGGTTAGATCAACCGGCAGTTTTTCCCCGCGGTCAAGAGCCTCCACCAGTCGCTTATGGGCGGCGTCGCGGGCCGAATAGATGAAGCCGGTAATCAGCACGCTGTCGCCGGCCCGCAGGCTGCGGGCCACTTCCGCGGTAAGCGGTGTTGTCACGCGAATCGAATCTGCCATATCCGTTTCCCCCTATAACTCAATTTCCGCGTGCCGTGTGGCGTGGCAGCTGATATTGACGGCGACCGGCATGCCGGCGATATGGGCCGGAAAATATTCCACGTTGACCCCGAGCGCCGTTACCGTCCCCCCCAGGCCCTGCGGCCCGACGCCGGTACGGTTGACGAGTTCAAGGAGTTCTTCCTCCAGCCGGGCGTAATCAGGATGGGGGTTGCGCCGGTCGACGGGCCGCAGCAAGGCTTTCTTCGCCAAATAAGCGGCCTTTTCGATCGTTCCGCCGATACCGACCCCCACCACAATGGGCGGACAAGGGTTGGAGCCGGCGGCCGCCACGGTATCGACGACGAACTTCTTGACGCCCTGGACCCCTTCCGCGGGAACCTGCATTTTCAAGGCGCTCATGTTCTCACTCCCGAAGCCCTTGGGGGCCAGGGCGATCTTCACCTTGTCGCCGGACACCAGCGCGGTGTGAAGCACCGCCGGGGTATTATCGCCGGTGTTCCGGCGGGCGAAAAGGGGATCGTCCACCAGCGATTTGCGCAGGTATCCCTCGCCATAGCCCTTGGCGACTCCGGCATTCACGGCGTCTTCCAGACTGCCGCCCACCAGATGGACATCCTGGCCGATCTCCATGAACACCACCGCCATGCCGGTGTCCTGGCAGATCGGCACCGCCTTTTCCTTAGCGATACAGGCGTTCTTCACCAGCTGGCCGAGAATTTCCCGGCCGAGCGGCGATTCCTCATCCGCGCGCCCCGCATCCAGGGCGTTATAAATATCCTGCGCCAGGTAATAGTTGGCATCCATCGCCAGCTTTGCCACAGCCTCGGTGATTTTCCCCACATCAATTGTCCGCATGAATCCGCCTCCTACCTTTATGGCCATTATCCAGTCTGCACGCTAACCTCATTATAAAGGATATTCCCCGGGGCAACAACTGGATCAGCCCGTCCCGGCGCAAACCCCGGCCAAGGCGTCCGAGCCCGGGAGGCTCTTGGATTGACTGGCTCCACCGGCTGCGTCTATTGACCGATGGCGAAGGATTATGATATTTTATATTTGTATGGGCTTTTCTCGGCGTAACGTTTCCTATTCCTGTGCCGAGACAAGGAAAGCTTGGAACTGGTAACGGGAGGACACTAACAACAATGGGTAATCTATCGCCAATTCATCTTGATACTTACAAGCCGCTTCGCGAAGTCGTGTTCGACGTGCTGCGCAGCGCTATTACCAACGGGGCTTTAAAACCCGGCGAACGCCTCATGGAAAATCAGCTCGCCGAGCAAATGCGGGTCAGCCGCACTCCTGTACGCGAAGCGATCCGCAAATTGGAGCAGGAAGGCTTGGTGGTCATGGTCCCCCGCCGCGGCACCTATGTTGCCGACTTGTCGATCCGGGACATCAACGAGGTGTTTGAGATCCGCACCGCGCTCGAGGTGCTGGCAGCCGGGCTGGCGGCCGAAAGAATCCGGGAGGAAGATCTGGAAGAGCTGGAGCGCCTGCTGGTGGAAATCGGCGAACATATCGAGCATGGCAACATGGAGTTGCTGGTTGATGCCGACATCCGGTTCCATGATATTCTCTTCGGGGCGACCCACAACAAAACGCTGGCCGGCATCATCAGCAATCTGCGGGAAAAAATCACCCTTTTCCGCACCCTCTCCTATAGTTACCCCGGGCGGGCCAAACGGTCGCTAGAAGAGCATCGCCGCATGGTGGAAGCCCTTGCGCAGCGCAGCCCCATCCTGGCTCAGCAGTTAGCGCGAAAACACATGGAGAACGCGGAGCAAACCTTGCTGCAACATATGAGCGAAACAACCGTCACGAAGCCGAATCCCTCGGAGGAATAAACAGTAAAAGGACCTGGCCTAGGCCAGGTCCTTTTCGTAACACAACCCTGAAAATACCCCGCTAACTGCGGGGTATTTGCTCGGATGTAACCAAAAACATGAGTCCTTCAATAAACTTCTTTACATTGATCTTTCCGTGATAAGGACTTTTGCCTTGCACCCAGTTCATTTCCTGCCGGACTTCGCTGAAGTCGAACAGCGCGGTGCTATAGGTCTGGAACCGGTCGTTATTGTAGTCTTCCACACCCATGTTGGCCAGGTTGAGCAATGCTTTGGCGATGGCCCTCCGGACCCGTTGCTCGATGGTCTTGGTGTCCTGCTGGGCATCCTGAGCCATGCGCTGGTATATTTCGTTAAGCTGGTAAGGCATATCCTCATTGAGTCGTTTGCACTCAACCAGCAACTGGATCATCTGGTAAATGCTTTTGGCTCCCACTTCTCCTAGAATGCCCATATCCGAGAATACCTTGTAGATGACCTTCCGCTGAAGGCTGGTGTCCTCTTCTTTCGATGGAGCCGGCGCTTTGGCCAGCGGCCCCACCGCATATTCGGCGGTTGCCTGCGAGATAAGGGAGAGGGCCTGCTTGAGCTTGCGGCTCTCCTTTACCCTATTGATGACGGTAATAATCTCCAGCACATTGATCGGCTTATGGATATAAAACTCGATGCCGTGCTGATAGGCCTGGGTGATCATCGGCTGACTTCTGCTCTCCGAGATCATGATGAAGGACGCCTGACAGGAACGGGACTCCAGTCTTTTGATCAGTTCGACGCCGTCCTGGCCGGGCAGCAGCAAATCCACCACCGCGATATCCGGACGGCATTCGCCGATCAGCCTCTCAGCCTCCAGTCCGTCGGCGCACTCGCCCACGACCGTTCCAAGGCCGTGCTGCTCGATAACATTGCGCATGATCCTGCGAATACTGACATCATCATCAATTATTACAAACTGGATGGTCATTCTTCTCAGCCTCCCCAAGAAAATCCCGGCTGCCGCAAGGTGTCCCCGTCCCCTGCAGCGGCAGGGATACCCTGCAAGTTATTTTATTAGAACGGCAGAACGATGTTCTTTACCGGCAACACTAATTTGAACTGCGTAAAGGCGCAAGGCCCGGATACGAGTTCTACCGATCCCTCCAGCATTTCGGTCAGATTTTTGACATGGGCCAGCCCCAGCCCCGTCGACATCCGTCCCGTATCACGACAAAACTTGGTTGAATATCCCACTTGAAATACCAGGTCGGCATCCTCCGGCTTGATTCCGCAACCATTATCTTCCACAGACAGAATAATATTCCCTGCGTCCCGATATTCTTCAACCTTAATTTTGCCGGTTTCTCCGCAGGCCTCAATGGCGTTGGTGATCAGATTGTCCAGCAGGGAGACGATCATATAATGCTGGTCGGTCGTGAACTCAAAGTCATAGTGGAAGGAAATGTCGATTTTTTTATGGGTACCCTTCAAGAACCGCAAGGTGTTTTGTTCGATGATGAAAAATATTTCGGGCAAACTCATGCCCTTTACTTTGGTGGAAGGCCGCAATATCCCTTCGATGCCGGTCACGACCCGGTAGTAATCCTTCTTTACTTCGTGAATGTTGCGGGCGATGGTCAGCGCCTGAGCCGCTTCGTTGCTGCCTTCGGAGCCATTTTGGTTCTTGGCGTGAAGACTTTTATACAGCCAGTAGCTCTCCTCCATAACCCGCTCAATATCTTGCGAGGATTTATTCAGGTAATACAGTTCCGCCTTCAACTGGGCGATCATGACCGTAAGCTCGGTGTACCGGGCCATCTGCTCCTCGGCCAGAATAAACGACTGATACCGGCGGAGGGCATAATAAGCGCCCACCGTGAGAAGGGCCCGGAGGATCGCTACCGCTACCAGGCTGGTAAAGATGCTTTCCCGGTCTCCGTTGAACAAATCCGCTCTGATGACGAGCTCAAAGATATTGCAGAATACGTCGATCAGGCTGAGCATCAGCACCAGTTTCAATGCATTGTTGACAAGCTGCCGGACTTGCAGCACGCTAAAGAGGCTTCCATATAAAAGATAATAAAATAAAGCCGGTAAATTGATCCACACGACCTCGGGAAAGCCGGCTTTGTCAAACAATACCTGCACGACGATCCGTCCGATGCAGATAACGGCGCCGCAGAGCGTTGCGGTCGTCACCGCCGGGATTCGCGGGAAATAGATGAGCAAAGTGGCCAGTACAGTGACACTGACCGTAAATCGAAAATGGGTATGGAAAGGATATATATAGACTAAGCCGGTCAAGCCGACAAGTACCACTCCGGTCAGGATGGTGGTGGATTCCTGTCGCAGATTCCGTAGCAAACTCAAGGTTTTTCCTCCGTCCCATACAAAAAATGCCACTATGATCTTGCTTATTTACATATATATCAGCTCAGCCCGCGCTTCCCCGTCCACCACTTCCAGCCTGCCGCAACTGGCGGGAAAACCGCCGCGGGGATGGGCTGCGCTCCCAGGATTGAAGAGCAGGATACTTCCCGACCAGGAAATATCAGGAATGTGGGAATGACCGTAAATGACAATATCAGCCCCGTATTGTCCCGCCCACCAGGTGAGTTCCCGGCACCGCTCCTTGGCCTGGTAGCGGTGTCCGTGGGTCAGCCATACCTTTTTTCCGCCAATGTCGACAAATTCGTCGATTTTGGCCTCGGTCCTTCCATCGCAGTTTCCGGCTACAGCCACCACTTCCTTGCCGGACACTTCGGCCAGATAGCGGGCATCCTGGCTATAGTCGCCGGCGTGCAGCCAGAGATCGACCTCGCCGGCGGCCGAAACCGCCCGGCGGATATCGGCCCGGCTACCGTGGGTGTCGCTAATCACGCCGATCTTCATGGATATACCTCGCCAGTTTGTCAGCCATGTTTCGAAGGGCCTGCCCCCGGTGACTGGCCTTGTTTTTTTCGGTTAGCGGCATCTCTGCCAAGGTTTTTCCCAAAGCCGGCAGATAAAACAGCGGGTCATAGCCAAAGCCGCCGGCTCCTCTGGGGGTATGCAGCAGTATCCCTTCACAGGTGCCCTCGGCCGTCAGTTCGCTCCCCCGGGGATCGCTGTACACCAGCACGCAGCGGAACCGGGCCGTCCGTTTGTCGTCCGGCACTTTAGCCATCTGGGCCAGGAGTTTTTGATTATTGAGACTGTCTGTGGCTCCCGGGCCGGCGTACCGGGCTGAATAAACCCCCGGCGCCCCCTGCAGGGCATCTACTTCCAGGCCCGAATCATCCGCCAGGCAGGGCTTCCCTGTCCAATCGGCGTAGTAAGCCGCCTTAATTCGCGCATTCGCTTCAAAGGTCCCGCCGGTTTCCTCCGGCTCGGCCACCGGCCCGAAGTCGCCGAGCGCCAGCACCTTTACCGGCAGGCCCGCAAGGGCGGCGGCGATCTCCGCCACCTTTCCCCGGTTTCCTGAAGCCACGACAATCTCCTTCATCGCTCTCTTCCCACTTTCCAGGCCAGTTGGCCCAGCACTTCCTTCTGCTGGTCAATCAGGTCCCCGATGCCCTGCTCGCCGGCAGCCAGCATGGCGTCCAGCTGGCTGCGGCTAAACGGCCGTTTTTCGCCGGTGCCCTGCACCTCCACGACGCCTCCTTCTCCGGTCATGACCAGGTTTAGGTCGACGATGGCCTGGCTGTCTTCGGCATAACACAAATCCAGCAATACGGCGTCCTCGACCACGCCCACACTGACCGCCGCCAGGAAGTCCCTGACCGGAAAAACCGGGGCTTCGGCGCAGATGGTGTTGACGGCATCCACCAAAGCGACGAAAGCGCCGGTGATGGAAGCTGTCCGCGTACCTCCGTCGGCCTGAATGACATCGCAGTCAATCCAGACGGTCCGCTCGCCGAGGGCCTTGAGATCAACAACGCTGCGCAGGGCCCGGCCAATCAGGCGCTGAATCTCGTGAGTCCGTCCGGTAGCCTTGCCTTTGGTGACTTCCCGGACATTCCGGGTTTGGGTCGCGCGGGGCAGCAGGGAATATTCCGCCGTTACCCAGCCTTCACCCAGGCCTTTCAGAAACGGGGGGACCTTTTCTTCGATCGTGGCGGCGCAAATGACTTTCGTATCGCCGAATTCGACCAAAACCGAGCCTTCCGCGTGTTTAATATAATTACGCGTGATTTTTACCTGACGCAGTTCAAGCGCCCGGCGACCGTCAATTCTTGTCATATGGTTCCTCCTGATGTCGCTTAGATCCGCTCCAGCAGATCATTATCCCAATCCTGAATGAAATAGTGGCGGTGGTTGCCCCGCTGTTTCTCCGCCCGGACGGCGTCTTGAGCCGCAGCGCGGCACGCCGGGCAGGCCCGGCGCGGAAGGACGGCGGCAAAAGCCGTCTTATAGCCGGTTCCATAGCCTTCCGAACTGGTGGCAATCGTCCGGTAGCCCAGGCAGTTCGGGCATAACCGGACTATTTCCTCCCGTTCCTCGCTAATTCCGCTGTCGTCATAGTAAATGCCGCGCCGCCGCTGCCAAAAATCGCCGGCCCTGGCGGCAGCTTCCCGCCCCAGCCGCTCGCGGTCGCGCCAAAGGCTGCGCTGCTCCTGCGTCAAAGCCTTCACATAGGCCATAGCCTGGCCGGACATGGACTCTTTCCGGCCCGCCCGGTCCGGCTCGATCACCCTGCTGTAATCTAGCCCGGCCATGGCCAGGATGATGCCGGTATTGACGTAAGGCAGGGCCGCTTCGATGGAATAGCCCCCTTCCAGTACGGCAATATCGGCCTTGAGCTTGTCGGCCAGCCGGGCATACCCCTGGGCGGTGATGGCCATGCCCGCCAGCGGGTCGCTGTAGTGGTTGTCCTGGCCGGCGGAGTTGATGACCAAATCGGGTTGAAAGTCTTCCAGCACCGGCAGGATGAACTCGTCAAGGACGTAGTGAAGCCCCTCGTCGGTCGTTCCCGGCGGCAGCGGGAGATTGAGCGTAGTGCCGTAGGCGCGGGGACTTCCGGCCTCATTGGGAAAGCCTGTCCCCGGATACAGGGTGCGCCCGTCCTGATGAAAGGAAATGAACAGCGTGTCCGGATCGTGGTAAAAGATATCCTGGGTTCCATCCCCATGATGCACATCGGTATCGACGATCGCTACCCGCCCGATGCCGTAATGCCGCCGCAAATACTCGACCATGATTGCTTCGATGTTGACGGTGCAGAATCCTCGCGTGCCGTGAACGACCTGCATCGCGTGGTGCCCCGGCGGACGGACGAGCGCGAAGGCCCGCTCCACCTCGCCCTTCATGACTGCCTCCGCTGCGGTTATGGCGCCGCCCGCGGACACGAGATGCGCGTCCGTGATCAGGGAGGCGATATCCGGCACGCCGATATGGACCCGTTCCGCATCCCGGATCTCAGCCAGACGCGGTTTGTACTCCCGGATGCCGGGTAAATCCAGAAGCCCCTCTTCTACGATCTGGTCGCGGGTATACAGAAGCCGCTCCTCCCGTTCCGGATGGCTGGGGCTGATCGCCCAGTCAAAAGCCGGGAAAAAGACCAGGCCGAACGGTTTTGCCTTCACCAGTCTCCCCCCTCTCTCCCGGCTGCCGTTACGCCGGGTTTAATCTGAAGGCGGCAGGTAATAATTTTTCCTGTCGTGCTAAAACCCCGAACGACGTTGAATTCCTCAGCCGCCACCGTTTCCAGGTCGGTGACCGGAATGCCGGCCTTGGCCGCCCGGTCCGCCAGATGCCGCGCCGCGATCCGCTCAGCGTCAGCCAGGGACAGGCGCCGCTCAGGCAGGCGGCCATGAAGCCCCAGTTCGGCAACGGTGTAATAGCCCTGCTCCGTGTCGGCCCGCAGGGTAATCTCCAAGGTGGGACGGGCCAGCGCAGCGCCAATGGCATTGGCAACCGTCGCTCCTTCCGGGATTATAGAGTCAAGCCCCAGTTTCCGGGCGACGATCGGCGCCAGCCCCGCCGCGGCGCCGCCGACCCCGATCACCGCTTTGGGCTGGGGCCGGACGCCGTGGAGGATGTCCTCCACCCGGTAGACCGGCTCAGCCGCCCGTTCCTCAATCATGGCGGCGATTGCCTGACAAATCTTTTCCGCCGCTGCCGCCAGAACTTCCCCGGCCACCGCGCGGGACTCCTGTCCGGGGGCGGCAAGCCGCCCCATGGCTGCCGCCGCCTTCCCGGCGTCGCCGAAATCCGCCAGCCCCGCTACG
The DNA here is from genome assembly GCA_002482545.1 of Sporomusaceae bacterium UBA7701. Lineage (GTDB taxonomy): Bacteria > Bacillota > Negativicutes > Sporomusales > UBA7701 > UBA7701. Next base: position 71,795 of record DLGF01000016.1, on the reverse strand, counting down.
ATCATGGCGTCGGCAACCGTAGGCTCCGGCCCGCCGGCCGCCATCGCCGGGCCCCGACGTTCCGGGCCGACGGCGATTTCTCCCGCTTCCCGCCGCACATGACTGTCGCCGCCGACCCCCACGGAATGAAGCCAGAAAGAACGCACGGCCGTAGGATAGCCGCTGACTTTGGCTCCCCGTTCGGCAAACAGCGGCGCGCCGTCCCGCCAAAGCGCAATATCGGTGGTCGTCCCGCCGATATCGAGGGATACCGCCTCTCCTGCCGGCGCAGCCAAAGCCATCACCCCCAGCACACTTGCCGCCGGCCCGGTAAAGACCGCCTCCAGCGGAAGTTCCCTGGCAGCCGGGAGGGGGATTGTCCCGCCGTCCGCCTTCAGAATGTAAAGCGGCGCGACGATGCCGCGTCTCCGAACCGCGTCCTCGGCCGCAGCGGCGAAGCGGCCGAAGGTCCTCCATACCGCTGCGTTATAATAAGCCGAATTGACCCGCCGCCAAAAGTTCAGTCCTCCGGAAACGGCCGAACCCAGGGTAATATGCTCCGGGCTGGCGTATTTTCGCAGCCAGCCGGCCACCGCCAGCTCATGTTTCGGATTGCGCACCGCAAACTTTCCGGCAACTGCGCAGAGCTCCAGCCCGGAGCTCCGGCAAGCCTCGCGGACCTCTTCCTCCAGCGGAGCAGCCGTTTCCCGGCCCCGGTGGTCGATGTAGCCGGTCAACCGCTGGGGAGCGCCGGGAATAAGCCCGGCCAGGTCAAGGCCTGGTCCCGGAAGCAAAAAGAGGGCCACCGGATCGGTTTTGCCCTCTACCACGGTATTGGTAACGATGGTAGTTGACAGGGCCACCCGTCTCAGAGCTCCCGGCTCAAGTCCCGCCAGGGCTTCATCCATTACCGCTAATATTCCGGCGAGTAAATTCCCATGAGTCGTCGGCACTTTGGCCTGAGCCAGTATTCCGTCCTCTCCCACAACCACCGCGTCGGTGAATGTTCCGCCGACATCAATTCCGAGCAACATACTTCTCCCTCTTTTCCCAGGCGTAAACCGCTGCGCCGATAGCCCCGTTCAACTGGGGGCGCTCCGGCACAACCACCCTGGTTCCCATTTCCTGCTCGATGATCCGCCGCAGGGCTCCGCCCAGCGCCACGCCTCCGGTGAACACGACCGTTTCGCTTGGCAAAGCGGCCAGCATCGGGCGGACGCGCTTGAAAATCGTATAATTCACCCCGGCGGCCAACTCGGCGACACTGTAGCCCTCCACAATCCGGCCAATCAGCTCCGACTCGCCGAAGATCGCGCAGGTCGCGCTGAGTTCAACCGGATTTTCGCTATAGCGGCTGAGTTCGTCGAGACTGATCCCCAGCACGGCGGCCATGTTCTCCAGGTAACGCCCGGTGCTGGCCGCGCACTTGTCGTTGGTCTGAAAATCAACCATTCGGCCCCGGCGGACCTTGATCACCTTGCTGTCCTGCCCGCCAAGATCGAGCAGCGTAAAGTCTTTCATTCCCGTCTGCCAGACCGCTCCCAGGGCATGAGCCTTCAGTTCGGGAATTACCGTGGCGTTTGCGATATCCAGGGTATTCCGCCCATAGCCGGTGGCTACCACCTCATCGACCGCGCCAAGCCCGAGGGCGGCAAAATCGATGGCCAGCTCTCCCTCGCTCCGCCGGCCGTAAGTGCGGTAAAAATCCACCGTCTCCAGCACCTTTTCCGCCGCGACGGTCCCTTCCGCCAGCAATACCAGCTTTACGCTGCGGCTGCCTAAGTCAATGCCACATATCATGCTCAATCCACCTCACCGGAGCATTTCCAGAAAGCTGTCGATGCGAAGCCGGGTGCGGGCGTCCACCTTGCCGGGCTTGTCGGCCTCAACGGTCAGGATCGGCACCTCCAGCTTCTCCCGAAAAATCATATCCTCGATCTGGCGGAAGCAAAAACTTTGGACATAGTGGATGACTCCGTCAATATTCCGCCGCTCGATTTCGGCTTTAATATCCTCAATACGCCGGAAGACCCCGTAAGGGTAGGTGTAGCGCCGGTATTGCTCCACGATGTCGTCCGGAGCGTCCGGCATGGCGAATTGCCGCTGGACTTCGTTGAACACCACCCGGGCCCCCATCCGCTCGATATAGTCGTAAAGGTCCGTCAGAATCGGCGGAACGCCGATGAAGCCAAGGCGCAAGTCCTCCCCCAGTTCCGGCGCATGCTGGGCCTTGGCCAAAAATTCGTCGAGTTCCTGCTCAAAGAGGTCGACATCCCCGTTGAAATCGCTGCAGCTCACCTGAAAGAGATGATTGTGCCACCCGCTGACGGTATTCTCCCGCCAGGTCAGGCGGTCAAGCTCGCCGACCTTGGCCCGCACCGCATCCAGACGGCGTTTGACGGCCAAGACGCCGTCCCAGTCCGCGCCGAGAGCCTGCATCAGCTTCTCCATCTGCAGCTTCAGCAAATCATAATCGCGGTCAAAGGGAAATGCAAAGGGGATGGTTTTAATCCCGGCCAGTTCATAGGTCTCCATCAGGGCGTGGGTGTTGCTGCAATCGCCCTGAGTTACGGCGATGACCCCGTCGATATCGTCGCTTTCAACCACCACCGCATACAAGCCTTTGATCCATCCGCAGATATTGCGGGGGTACCCCGCCTCTTCCGCGGTTTCCGTCATCTTCGCCGCTTCCGGGTTGGATATGAATATATTGTTGAGGTCGACCGGCTTGTGGCCGGCGGCCAGGATAATCTCTACAGGAACGGTTGTGGTCATGCCATAGCGCGCCACCTTGCACCTCCAATGGTTTGTGTGGTATGCGGGCAGAAGCCGGCCAACACCTTGACCGGCAGCAGCCTGAAGCTCAGGGAATAGGAAAGAGGATAGCCCACGATTAGTCTACCCTCTTCCTGATCCTGCTAAGCCGATTCTTTTGCTGCGACCTGTGCGTAATTTTTAATGATGACGATAGGCGTCCGTTCGCTGGCGTTGCCGAACGGATTGTCGATCAGAATCCGCGCTACCTGCTTGGGCTCAAGGCCTTTGCTGATTCCCAGAATGGCGGCGCGTTTCAGGTCGTTGACGTCGGCGACCGCGGCTCCGTAACAACCGAACCGGGCCTTGATCGCCTCGGCAACCCCGTCGGGATCGGCCGGGCCGTAGACAATGTGCTTGTCAAAAGGCGGCATAGTCCCGGTGACATCATCAATCAAGGCAGCCTGTTCACCGGCCAGTTCGTAAAACACCCCGTTTTTACCTACGAGCTTGGCGAGCATTCCGACCACCATGGCGAAGGCCACCCGCCATTTCCCCTCGGCGTTCATCGCCGCCTGCATGCCATAGGCGCTGGACAGGCTGCCCTTCTGCGGCACAAAGCGGCAGAGAAGACAGGCGAGAAACGAAGGCTCCAGTTCTTCCGGCCGGATCATTCTGTTTTGCGTTATGGCCACCACGCTTTCCGCCACCGAGACAATGTCGTCGGGACCAATCCGATCCCGGGCGTATTCGGCGATGGCGTCCACGATGTTGTCTTTCGGAGTGAGGATGCGGGTTCTTACCGGAATGAGTTCAAGTTCAGCCATGTCCAGTTCCCTCCTATGCCCCTGTCGGGCCGGCGCTCAGCGCCCGGGTAATTTCTTCGGCGGTCATGACCAGCCGCTGTTTATGGATATACCATCTGCTCCGGGCCACAACCTGATACACGATATCCAGCGACATATCGACCATCTCCGCCAGGGTGGCACGGATGTCTCCCTGCCGGACCGTCAGGACGACGGTGAGAACGACATTGCCGCCGGTGGTTTTCGGAACAATGAGCGCTTCAAAGTAACCATCGTCGCGGAGCCGCGATTCAAGGGCCAGACGGGACTCGACCTTCACGGCGTCAAACTGTTCCCGGGGCAAAAGATGCCGCGGATAGCAATCCATGATTGTACCATCCTGCGTCCCCTTGTTGACGAAAGGGACGACACAGGAAAAAACAGCCTGGCCGGCGGTCAGTTCCGTGAGCCGGAAGTCGGTTCGCTGATCAACGATAAATTCGAATTCGGCGTCTCCCTGGCGGGCGACATACAGCCAAATAACCACCGCCGCCGCTATGATCAATACAAGCAATAATACAAGGAAATTCACACAAATGCCTCCCTCTATCCAAACAGGATTGTCCCGTTTCCTGGTAATCCTGCCGTCCACGGAAAGAAAATGATTGCCCGGACCCGTCACCCGGCAGGGGCAAATTGCCCGGACACCGATCGTTCACAGGGGTATTCTGGCTGAGTCGCCGTCATTCTATGCGGCTATGTCCCGTTTGTTTCCGCCGTGTACAGCGATTGCAGCCGGTCATAGTACGCGGGCGGCAGGCGGATGATCCTACCGTTCGCATCGGTAAACGCGTTCTGCGTCCGCCCGGTGGCCAGCAAAACCCCGTCGGCCTCGCGGATGACGCGATAAGTAAACACCATTTTGGCCTTGTTGAGTTCCGCCATCGTCGTCTCGATCACAATCCCGTCGTCAAAACGGGCTGAAGCGCGATACTGGCAACTGACGTCGGTAATCGGGAATAAAATGCCGTCAGCCATAAGCTCAAGAAGATATACCCCGGCCTCTTTGAGAAACGCCACCCGCCCCATTTCAAACCACCGGAAATAATTGGCGTGATGGACAACGCCCATCATGTCGGTCTCGGCAAACCGCACCTTGTCTTTAACCCTTATCACGCTATCGGCCCTCTTTCTCCCGGACAATGTCAATAATGCGGGCAACCGCGTCCTTGATCGTCACGCCAAGCGGCCTGCTCTCCAGGCCGATGATCTCGAAATGGGTCTGACTGACTGGCAGCAATACCTTGTGAGCGTCGCAGGTAGCCGCCGCTTCCGCGATCCGCGGGGTTATTTCGCCCATCAGGGCGTTGGGAATGACCATTCCAATCGGCCCCACAACAATATCGGCCTTAGGCAGCGAAACCACAACGGCGTTTTCGCCCGTCGCGCCACGGGAGGCTCCGGCTTTCACCATGTTATTGGTCGCCAGGGCGTTAGTGCCCAGAGCAATCACCTCGGCGCGCGAACCGAGCTGTGCGGTAAGGCTGGCAATTAACTGGGCGCCGAGACCGCCGCCCATGCCGTCGACAACTACTATCAGCATACAATCACCTTCAATGTCCGAAACTTGTCCGCCCCGGAAATCTCCCCATTATAATTCAGTAATGCCCGTCAGATGCCGGGTTCAGCCATTTTCGCCGCCATCCCTGACCGGTTTTCATATTACATTTTTTTCCAGATATATTGCTTATAAAAAAAGCACGCCCATGGCATGCCTCTGTAATCAACATTTTGGTGCGCCCGGCAGGAATCGAACCTGCGCTCCCGGCTCCGGAGGCCGGCGCTCTATCCCCTGAGCTACGGGCGCTTATCTTGGGAACATAAAGTATTATATCACAGGGTAGCCTTTATGTCTAATAAATCTATTAAACTTTTTTTGACATTTTTTACTTCGGGTTGGCGTCCGCGCCGCAGTAAGGGCAGACCTTCCATTCCCGCCGCAGTTCCTGGGCGCAGTTGACGCATTTAGGCCTCAGTGTATGGTGGCAGTGAGGGCAGATTGAGCAATCGTCCTTCACTTTGCGGCCGCACATCGGACAAGGGATAAGCTCTTCCAGCGGCACCCCTTCAATATCAATGACCTGCTTGTCCGGCCGGCGGTTGTCCGTTATCTTCCGGCCAACGAAATAGTAAAGAGCCAGGAAGCCCAGGAGCAGCAGATAGGTTCCCAGCGACGACGCCAGGGTCCCGAATCCCCAGAGCGCTGCAGTCTGTTTATCCTTGCCGCGGTCCAGCGCGTCTTTGTAAACAATGTAACCGGCCGCAGCCCCCACGATAAGTCCCAGAGCGATCATCCCAATCCTCCTGTGCAGCAGAATGCCTCTTTTCCGATTATAGCACCCCCGCCTGCCTTAGGCAACCTTCCCGGCCGCCTATTCCCGCCGCTCCCGCCGGCGCTCGAACATAAAAAGCCACGCCGATTGGCGTGGCCGAACAGATTAAACCTATTAGCCCAGGGCTAACCACACAACAACTGTAAGCACGAATGCCGTGCCCACACTTTGGATAAGAAGCTTACCCACATCCTGCAGGGTGACGTTCATCATTATAGACCACCTTTGCTGTCGATTGGTGGTTCTATTTTATCAGAATTAACAGATAATTTCAACAACTATTTTTATTTCTTTGATATTGCCCAATTCACGGTGATGTTAATGACTGATTTCTTCCAGCGCTTTCCCCTTGGTTTCCTCCCCGATCAGCCAAACGACCGCGGCAACCGCCAGCATGACTATGGTGAACATCCCGAATACCTTGGCGAAGCCCCCCGCCCCGGTAATCATATATCCCACGGCCGTCGGAGCCAATATTCCGCCAAAACGGCCCGCTGCAGCGGCCCAGCCGGAACCGAACGCCCGGATCCGCGTGGGATAAAGCTCAGGGGTGTAGGTATAAACAACGCCCCAGGCACCCAGGTTGAAGAAAGAGATAAGGCAGCCCCAGACAAGCACCGTTGCCGCGCTCCCGCCCTGGCCGAAGAAATAGGCGCACACGGCGCAGGCCGCCAGATAAATGGCCAAAGTCGCTTTGCGCCCGATGCGCTCCACCAAATAAGCCGCGCTGAAGTAGCCGGGCAACTGAGCCAGAGTCATCACCAGAACGTATTCAAAGCTTTTTATGACGGTATATCCCTGGGCGACCATGAGTGACGGCAGCCAGGTAAAAATCCCGTAATACGAATAGACGATCCCGAACCACAATATCCAAAGCATCAATGTCCGCCGGAAAAGTTCCCGGCTCCACAGCACCGCAAAGCGGATGCTCTGTTCCTGCCGGAGCGCGGCAACCCGGGGCTCGTCCACCGGCTCCAGCCCCGCCGAGCGCTCCATCCGGCTTACGATGGCGTGAGCTTCCTCAACCCTCCCGGCGCTGATAAGATAGCGAACCGATTCGGGTGCCGACAGCCGGATAATGAATACATACAGCGCGGGAAGCGCGCCGATGACGAAAGCGGCTTGCCAGCCATAGCGGGGGATAAACACGAAAGCGATGAGGGCCGCGACCAGCCACCCCGCTCCCCAGAAGCTTTCCAGCAATACCACGAAGCGGCCCCGTTTATCAGGCGGGCAGTATTCCGTCATGAGAGTGGCGGCAACCGGCAGTTCGCCTCCCAACCCGAAGCCGACCAGGAACCGCAGGAAAAGCAGCACCTCATAGCTTCCGGCGATGGCGCACAGCCCGGTTGCTATGCTGTAAATCAACAAAGTCGCGGCAAATACGTTTTTCCGACCAAACCGGTCCGCCGCCCAGCCGGACACGACCGCCCCCACGGCCATCCCCAAGAGTCCGATACTGCCGATATAGCCAACCTGGGCCGGCGACAAATTCCAACTCTTGGCCAGCACCGGAAGCACGAAAGCGATAAGGCCCGTATCCATGGCGTCAAACAGCCAGCCCAGACCGGCCAAAAACAATAAGCGGTAATGAAAGCCACTGACGGGAATCCGTTCCAAACGACTCGTAATATCCATAAGCACACCTCTGTCATTACAATTGTCTTGTCATCTCATACCCATTATAAAATCCTTTTCTTGGGCTGACAAGTAAAATTTTGTGTAGTATAGTAAAGCTGTATGCATAAGGAGTGTTGCTATTGGTGGATACACAGGCAAAAAAGAAACCTGTCTATGCGCGGCCGCTGTCGCTGCTAACCCTGGGGCATGCCGTCGTCGACCTCAGTCCCGGAGCGCTGCCGGTCCTGCTGCCGCTGCTCAAAAGCCTGTTCGGACTGACCTATGCCCAGGTGGGAATTATCGTTATGGCCCAAAACATTACTTCATCGGTCATTCAGCCGCTATTTGGCTACTTATCCGACCGGCTGCCAACGCCCTGGCTGGTGCCGCTCGGCATCTTGTTCTCCGGCGTAGGGATGGCCTTAACCGGTCATGCAACGTCGTTCCCCCTTCTCTTGGTCATCGTAATGCTAACCGGCTTTGGCGTCGCCGCCTTCCATCCCCAAGGCTCAAAAGGGGCGCACTTTGTCAGCACCCCGGAGCGCCGCGGGCAAGATATGGCGATTTTTTCGGTAGGCGGTCAGTTTGGCTTTTCGCTGGGCACGATCGCCATGGCCTTGCTGATCACCCTGCCGGGCGGCATAACCAATACGACCTACTTCGGCCCGCCGGCCATCATCACGGCAGCCCTGCTCTGGCTCAATATGGCTCAGCTCTCCCACCGCACCCCTCCGGTCCAGGCGGCCGCCCATAAGAGGCAGGCGACCCGCGGACCCTTGCCCTATTTGCTCCTGACCATCCTGCTGACCTATATCCTCTTCCGGTCAACCATCGCCGCCGGATTGTCGACTTATATCCCGCTGTACTACGTCGACCATCTGAAAGGCAGCCCCGCTTACGCCGGGTATCTGCTCTCCATCTACACCATGACCGGCGTTCTCGGCACGTTCGTGGGCGGTATCCTGAGCGACCGGTTAGGCCGCAAGACCGTTATTATCCTTTCCCTGGCCATCACCTGGCCGCTCATCGCTTTATTCCCCTACACCACCGGGCTGACGACCCTGGCGCTGGTCGGGACCATCGGCTTCACGCTGGTGGCTTCGTCTTCGCCGACCCTTGTCCTTGCTCAGGAAATGATGCCCGGTTATGAGGCCATGGCCGCCGGACTGACCACCGGCTTCAGCATCGGCCTGGGCGGAGTGGGCGCGACCGTCCTGGGCGTAGTGGCCGACAGTTTCGGCATTAACAGTGTTTTTCTGGCTCTGGCGGTCCTGCCCGTAGGCACGATCATTACGGGATTCTTTCTCCCGGGGAAGTGGTTCAGGCGCGAGATCCCGTCAGCTCAATAATGAAAACCGGCTTGGAATTCGGCATTCCAAGCCGGTTTTGGTTTATTCCACCAATATTCCCGCCGCTTTGAGCTCCCGCTCAATTCGGTTCAGCACCTCGCGGGACGGCACTTCCACCGTATGAAGATGAATCCCCCCGGTTATGGTCGACAAAGGTTCGGCCCCCGCTGCCAGCTTCTGCAGGAAGTCATTCAGTTCGCGGCGGGAGGTCAGCATCAGATTGGCGGTTATCTCGCCATAGATGGGATGCTCGACGATAACATCCACCACCCGTCCGCCGTTATCAATGATGATTTCCAGTTCCTTGGCCAGATTATCGCGGCCGTGGCGGCAGGCCACTCTCGCGGTTATCGTGCTGGAAGCAGGCGCCTTCGGCAGCATATACCCCTGCGGAGTAGCGAAAATATTAATGCCGGCGGCGCGCAGGATGGCGATATCGCCTACGACTACCTGGCGGCTGACCCTCAGGTCCCGCGCCAGGGCGGTGCCGGTGAGCGGCCTTTCACTCCCGGTCAGCAGGTCGAGCAGCAGTCTGCGCCGATTCTTAGCGTCCATAACTCCTCCTTATTATTTTCAGGCGGTCAAACGCCAATTGCCTTTATCCCGACAGGGAATGGCCTCCGGATGCCGAACATATATCAATAGTATATCATATCTGAAGGAGGATGACCCATGAATGAGTTCCAATCCTGGCATAACGACGCCATGGGCGCCAAGGCGGTTGAAGCCCTCAACAAGAACAACTTCAACGCCGTATATGTCAAAACCCGCCAAGAAGCCATCGACCATGTGCTCTCGCTTATCGATCCAGGCGCGACCATCGGTGTGGGCGGCTCATGGACCATCACTGTCGAGCTTGGGATAAGCGCCCTCCTTGAGGACCGCGGGCATACGGTGTACAACCACAATAAACCCGATCTGTCGCCGGAAGAATCCCTCGACCTTCGCCGCAAGGAACTGACCAGCGATGTTTTCCTGTCCGGCACGAACGCCCTGACCCTCGACGGCAAACTGGTCAATGTGGACGGAGCCGGCAACCGGGTGGCGGCCATGATTTTCGGGCCGAAAAAGGTAATCGTCGTTACCGGCGTCAACAAAATCGTCCGCGACGTTGCCGAAGCCGAGCGGCGGATCGAGCTTTGCGCCGCCCCCATCAACAATAAGCGCCTCAGCCGCCCCAATCCCTGTACCAAGTCCGGCGTCTGCATGGATTGTCAAGGTCCGACCCGGATCTGCAATGTCACGACAATCCTCCGCAAGCGTCCGCTGGCGGTCGAATTCTATGTGGTCGTGGTCGGTGAAGAATTAGGATTTTGACACCCGGCCGGCGGACAAAGTCCGGCCTTGGCGTCTCAGTAGCCTGCCTGTTTTGATCTATAAGCTGAAAAAGTGCTCCGAAGAGCACTTTTTTCGTTTAGCTGGAGACTTCCAGCAGTTTTTTCGTTTTCTCGGTGATCGTCATTTCGCCGGTTCCCAGCGCGGCCTGATAGCGTTTGGCGGCTTCCGCCACCAATACCGGGTCAATGCTGGAAGGCTCGGACAGAATCTTGTTGATCCTGGCGACGATGTCGCTCTCGACCAGCGGCGACTGTGCGCCCGACGGCGCTGCGGCCTCTTTGGCGGCTGCTTCTTTCTTAAGCTGGAGATTATATTGCGAGAGGTCCTGCCCCAGAATCTGGCTGGCGGCATCCACATCCGCCTTGCGCAGAGCTTGTTTGAAATCCGCCTTCGCATTGCCGGGCAGTTCCTTGTAATGCTGCATCACGGCTTCACGCTCAGACCGAGGGATTTGCCGGCTGAATTTTTTTATCTCCGGCGGGTAATCGGTTACCTGTTTAACCGCAACTGCCCCCAGCAGAAAACCCAAGATGCCCATATCCTACCTCCCTGTGGCCGTATGATGGCAAACCACCTATCTATCGGGGTTTTTTAAAAGTTTCGCCGTTCATTCGACAATTCCTGCTTAAATTCGTCAAAATATGAAATTTCTTCCTCCTCGTTTTTCTTTGCCGGCGCAAGCCCGGCAAATGGAAACAACCCATCCCGTAAGGAATGGGTTGTGATGGTGGGCGATGACAGGATCGAACTGCCGACATCCTGCTTGTAAGGCAGGCGCTCTCCCGGCTGAGCTAATCGCCCCTATGGTGACCCGTAGGGGACTCGAACCCCTGTTCCCGCCGTGAAAGGGCGGTGTCTTAACCGCTTGACCAACGGGCCATATGGCTCCTCGAGTAGGACTCGAACCTACAACCACCCGGTTAACAGCCGGGTGCTCTACCATTGAGCTATCGAGGAACGACGACATAATCTATTGTAATTTATTCACGGCGCAATTTCAAGAGTGTTTACAAAAAATATTTCAACCATTAGCTGGAATGCGCCAAACCTCGGCCCAGCCTATATCAGCCGCCGGAACGGGCGGCCAGAGCTTCTTTGATATTCACGCCGTTCGGAGGAGTCCGTCCGTCCAGCGCCGCCAGAATGTTCTCCACCGCCACCAGCCCCATGCGGGTCCGGGTCTCTTCGGTCGCACTGCCCAGGTGGGGCAAAATGACGGCGTTGGGAAGCTCGGCCAGGCCGGGCTCAAGAACGGGTTCGCGTTCAAAGACATCGAGGCCCGCGCCCCAGATCCGCCCTGTCCGGAGAGCCGCGACCAGCGCCTTTTCATCCACGACCGGCCCCCGGGCCGTATTGATCAGAATGGCCGTCGGCTTCATCATCGCCAGTTCCCTCTCCCCGATCAGATGATGGGTAGCCGGGGTAAGCGGCACATGCAGCGAAACAAAATCCGCTTCGCGGAGCAATTCCTCCCGCGCGACAAATCGCGCGCCGGTCGCGGCTTCGAGTTCAGGGTTGGGCCTGCTGGCGGAATAGATCACCTTCATGGCAAAGCCGCAGCCCCGGCGGGCGACGGCCTGCCCGATCCTGCCGGCGCCGATAATCCCGAGGATTTTTCCGCTCACTTCCCGGCCCAGCATGAAAAGGGGCTCCCAGCCTTTGAACAGACCGCTGCGATTGGCTTTATCTCCTTCCGCGACCCGCCGGGCCACGGCCAGCAGAAGCGCCCAGGCCAGGTCGGCCGTCGCGTCGGTCAATACATCGGGAGTGTTGGCGATGATAATGCCGCGCCGGGTTGCGGCAGCCACATCAATATTGTTATAGCCTACGGCATAGTTGGCGAAGATTCTGCACTGCGGCCCGGCCGCCGCCAGCACTTCGTCATCAATGGTGTCGGTCAGCAGGCAAAGTACGGCATCACAGCCCCGGACCTTGCCGATTAATTCTTGCCGGGTCAGCGAACGCTCCCCCGGATTGACTTCCATATCCGTGTGGCGGGAAAGCAGCTCCAGGGCAGCCTCCGGCAGCCGGCGGGTTACATATACCTTGGCTCTGGTCATCGCGGCCGCTCCTCCTGGCGCATCCGCGCCGCCGGGTTGAGGCAGTTCGGGGGGACCTGCCCCGCGAGCGCCGCCTGGATGTTCCGGCTGCAGACCGCCGCCATGCGGATGCGGGTTTCCAGCGTCGAGGTTCCGATATGCGGGGTCAAAACCACGTTGTCCAGCTCGGCCAGCCCGGGCTCGAGCACCGGTTCCCGCTCAAAGACATCGAGGCCCGCGCCGCCGATCCCGCCGCTTCTCAGCGCCTTCACCAGCGCCTGTTCGTCGACGGCCGGCCCCCGGGAGGTGTTGATCAGGATGGCCGTCGGCTTCATGAGCGTCAGTTCCTGTTCGCCGATCAGCTGGCGAGTGGCCGGGGTCAACGGAACATGAACCGAAACGAAATCGGCGGACTGCAGTAACTGCCGCAGCTCCGCAAAGCGGGCGCCGGTCTGGGCCGCGAAGTCCGGCTTAGGCGAATTGGCGGTGTACAAAATGTCCATATTGAAGCCGCGGGCCCGCTGGGCGACAGCCCGGCCGATCCGTCCCGCTCCAACGATGCCGAGAGTCTTGCCGCTCACTTCCGTACCGAGCATGGCAAAGGGGTCGGAAAGCCTCCAGCGCCCCGCCCGGATCAGCCGGTCCCCCTCAGCCACCCGCCGGGCCGTCGCCAGGAGAAGGGCCCAGGCCAGGTCGGCGGTGGGGCCGGTAACGACGTCCGGGGTATTGGTCACATAGATGCCGTATTTCGTGGCTGCTTCGACATCAATATTGTTGTAGCCAACGCCATGATTGGCGAAAACTTTGCAGGTCGGGGCCGCGGCGGCGCAGACCTCCTCATCGATCCGGTCGCCCATCACCAGCACGGCGTCCCGTCCGCGGACCCGGGTCAGCAGTTCATCGCGGCTGTAATGGCCGGGGGCGCCGTTCATCTCGACTTCCCAATCCGGCCCGATTTCCTTTTGGACAGCATCAGGCAACTTTCGCGTAATCAGCACCCTGGGGTTCATTGCTCTCACCTCGTATCTATTGTACCAAACCCTGGCCAAAGTGCCAATCTTACCCTGACCGGCAGGACTATCGCCCACAGACGCCAATAGATATACTAGTACTATTTCTGACAGGAGGAATTTCCTTGGATCTACGGATCAACCTTTTGGCCAAGAACCTCATTCGCTATTCCACCGAGCTGAAGCCGGGCGAAAAAGTTCTCATCGAGGTCTTTGACCAGGCCCTGCCGCTGGTGAAGGCCCTGGTGGACGAGGCCTATCGGGCCGATGCCGTTCCCTTTGTCGCCATCAAGAACAATCAGGTGCTCCGCGCCTTGCTAAAAGGAGCCTCAGCGGAACAATTGAAGCTGACCGCCGGCTGGGAAGCGGAGCGGATGCGGGCGATGGATGCCTATATCGGCATCCGGGCCGCGGAAAATATCACCGAGCTGTCGGACGTACCTTCCGGACAAATGAAACTCTTTCAGCAGCACTGGCAAAAACCCGTCCACACCGACCTGCGCGTTCCTCATACCAAGTGGTGCGTGCTCCGTTACCCCGGCCCGACGATGGCCCAGCTCGCCGGCATGAGCACCGAGGCCTTTGAGGACTTCTATTTCCAGGTCTGCAATCTCGACTACGCCAAAATGTCCGCCGCCATGGACCCCCTTGTCGAGCTCATGCGGCAAACCGACAAGGTCCAGATTGTCGGTCCCGGCACCGATCTGGTTTTCTCGATCAAAGACATTCCGGCCATCAAATGCGACGGCCGGCTCAATATCCCGGACGGCGAAGTGTATACCGCGCCGGTAAAATCGTCCGTGAACGGCGTTCTCAGCTACAACACTCCCGCCGTTTACCAGGGCGTAACCTACGAGAACATCCGCCTGGAGTTCAGGGACGGCAAAATCATCAAGGCGACCGCCAGCGACACGGAAAAAATCAACAAGGTCTTGGATACGGACGAAGGCGCCCGCTTTGTCGGCGAATTCGCGCTCGGCGTAAATCCCTATATCAAGAAGGCGATGAAAGACACGCTGTTTGATGAAAAAATCAACGGCAGCTTCCATTTCACCCCCGGAAGCTCCTATGACAACGCCTTCAATGGCAACAAGTCCGCCATCCACTGGGATCTGGTCTCCATCCAGACACCGGAATACGGCGGCGGCGAAATCTGGTTCGACAACGTGCTTATCCGCAAGGACGGCAAATTTGTTTTGCCCCAGCTCGCCGCCCTTAATCCCGAGTAAGCCTTACAAATAACAAAGAGGCTGGCCATCTAGGCCAGCCTCTTTGTTATTTCAGTATATCTTTGACAAAATTGGGAAGCACGAAGCAGCTGGAGTGCAGCTCGGGATTATAATACCGGGTTTTCAGGTCCGCCCCCCGCCGATTGGCGGAGTTGGCGGGGTCGTATTGTTTCGAGCCGACGGTAAAACAATGGGCGCCGCCCGGATAAAGGGGAATATGGGCCAGATAGGTCTTGGTAATGGGGAACAGCGCTTCAATATCCTTGCGCAAGTCTTTTATCAACGCCTGATGATAAAAGGGGGACTCGGTCTGCTGAACAAACAGGCCGTCTGCTTTTAACGCCTTGTGGACGTCCCGGTAGAACGCGGGGGTGAAGAGTCCTTCCCCCGGCCCGATCGGGTCCGAGCAGTCGACGATGATGACATCGTACAGATCCTGGGCTTTTGCCATATGGCGGATTCCGTCGTCAATCTTGAGCTCCAGTTGGGCAGGCTTGGAAATCAGCGCTTCGCTGATTTCCGGCAGAAACTTCTTGCTGACCTCGACCACCAGTCCGTCAATTTCGACCATCTCCACCCGCTCCACGGTCGGATGCTTGAGCACTTCCCGGACCGTGCCCCCGTCGCCTCCGCCGATAACCAGGACCCGTTTGGGGTTGGGGTGGGTAAAGAGCGGCACATGCGCAATCATTTCATGATAAATGAACTCGTCGTAAACGGATGTCTGAAAAACGCCGTCCAGCACCAGCATCCGGCCGAACTCGTATGTATCGACAACCGCCACATCCTGGAAATCGGATTTTCCCATATACAGCGTTTCCTTGACGCGGACGGTCAGCCCCAGATGTTTCGTCTGATGTTCGGTAAACCACAGTTCCATGTAACTCGCCTCCTGCTAACAGGCAACAGCCCTACTTCTGATGTACATATTAGCATAATTGGGCTGAGGAGAAAAGAGCCGCCAGGCAAAAAATTCCTATTCCTTCCCCCGGAGGGGAGCCGTATTGCGCATCAGCCCAAAGCGCCGGATCTTGGTTTCAACCTCCACCTGGATATCCATCTGCGAGTATAAATTATCCCAGTCGATACTCCGGAAGTCCTGATAACGGGCGAAGTGCGGCCGGAAATATTTGGAAAGATTGGCGACATCGGCATTTACTTCCTGGGTATGACGGAGCATTTGGGTCATTTCCAGCTCGAACAGCTGGGAAATCTGATTCTCAAGCAAGGTCCGGTATTCGCCGTCCTCGTAGTTGATGCCGCTGCCGATGCTCGTGACTTCCCCTTCCATCAGGATATGAATCCGGACGACGGCTCTCCCGTCGACAAAGGCTGTATCGATCCGCGGCGAGCTTCCCGGCCGCATCAGCACATTAATGCCCCGCGAAGGTTCGAGCGGGTCCTCGATCGTGATGAATCCCCGCTCGAATTCATTGACCAGGATACTCAGCATCCGGGTTTCTTCATCCGTCAGGACGCCCACCATGCTTCCGTGGTAAAAAATGGCGACGCCCAGCAGAGTGGCCGGGTTCCCAGCGGTGCGGGGAAGCTTCTCCGGCAAATATTCATAAGACTTTTCCGGTGAAGTCGGGCCGGCGGACGGCTGGTCCTCTTCCGTCAACGGATTGACTCCGATCAGGGTGGCGATCGGCGCTCCGCCGGCCGCCTTCAGCCGGAGATAAAAGTGGTGAAAGAAGGTCTGCATGTGGTAACCGCCGGTGACGGACGCGTTTTCCATCATGCCTTCGACAAAGCGGGACGGCAACTTTTCGATGATCGGCTTGTTCTGGCGCAGGACTTGTTCCGCCGTTGTCCCCTTCGCGACCAAAATGAACATCGAGCCTCTGAACTCCCGGAACCGCATGAGGGGGCCCAGGGAGTCGCCAAGACCTTGGCGGGCCAGATCCTCGCCGATGACGATGGCCTTGATGTGAGCCAGATTGGGTACCCGGGCGACCGACGCTCCCAGTTCGTCCCGGGCTATGGCCAGCGACGGAGCGACAATGCCGAGGACTTCCGTGGTCCTCCCGCCTCCGCCGCCCTTGCCGGCTTCGCCGGCCAGCGCCGCCGGTTGGGCGATGCGGTAGCTGACTTTTATTTTCCCTTCGGGAGCCGAGTCGATGCCGACAGCGGTGATATAGGCAATCTCGTCGGTCTCCCGCGAACCGTTGCAGCCCGCGAGGAGTAACGCGGTCAGCAGCAAGAATATTCCCAGGATCAGGCGTGGCAACGCAGCCGCCTCCTCTTCCGGCGGATCAGTACGGCAAGGAATAAGGCCAGGGGCACAACGACGATGCCGAAATTGAACAAAGTAGTCAGAAGCATACTGTCGATCTGGGCGACCGTCATGACATCAGGCGGCAGAATGGCCATATTGACCACGATCATGGCCATGACCGGCACGAGAGGCCGCAGGCTCGGGAGCTTCAGCGGCCTGGCGATGAGATACAAAGCCATGTATATGTTGATCGCAATGCTGAGAATGCCCACAATTACCCAGATAATAATGAATGTCGCCTCAATTCGCTGGATGTAGCGGCTGAGGTATACAAGCCGCGACAGTTCGAAAAACGGCAAAGTCTTTTCGCCGGCCTCGGCAACGCCAAAAGCCAGGATAAAGCCGGCCACCATCACCGAACGCACGACCGTGCTCCCGCCCGCCCCCAGCACAAAAGCGACCTTCTGCGTCTTTACCGTCTGAAATTGCGGCCCCAGGATAGGCAGCAGCACCCCGCCTATATTGAGTCCGGCCAAGAGCAGGCCCCGCTTGGCTGCCTCCCCGACCCCCGCCCCCTGCCAAGGCAGCAAGTTATAGGGATCATAGAACGGAGCCGCCAAGGCAAGCACCAAAAAGATACTGAAGATGATCCACGGCAGCATCAGGTAAGAGGCCCGGGCCAGCCCTTCAATGCCGAAATAAACTAGAATGACTACAAAAAAGGCATACCAGATAATCACGAACCGAAAATCGGCGTACGGCAAAGCTGTAAGCAGGGTGTTTTCCGCGAATTGCCTGAGCAGCAATGTGGCGTCCAGCATAAAAACCGCCGCATAAAAGATGGCGACCAGCCAGGCCACCGGCCGGCCAAAGCATTGTTCGCACTGGCTGAAAAGGTCGCCCCGGAGCCGCGCTTGGGCATAAAACAGCATGTAGAAGACGGCAAGATCGGCGGCAAAAGCTATCAGGGGGGTCGCCCAGGCCAGGTTCTTCACAGCATCGACGCTTATGGCCGGGGTAGTCAGGAAAATTCGCGGGAAAGTGACCAGGAAGGTCAGGCCGATTCCTTCCGCCATTCCCATTCGTCCCGGATGGAAACTCATTTCTCCTCCTCCCCGGTCGGAAGCTTCCGGGCCCATTCCCGGCTGACGTAGGGTTGCCGGGTGGGGTCTTTGGTATTCAGCGAATCCGGCCGCCTTTCCCGGCGCTCGGCCGAACCGCGGACAACTACGTCAAGCGTGGGCACTACTTTGGGACCAATCGGCGCCATGTACGGAACGCCGTAGGACTTCATGCTGCACAGCCCCACCACGATGGTGAGAACGCCGGACGCCAGTCCCACCAGCCCGGTGAAGGTTGCCAGAAGCAGCAGTGCAAAACGGCTGAGCCGGGCGAACAGGGCCATCCGGTATTCGGGAATGATCGAGGATGCCAGGCCGGTGATCGCGACTAAAATAACAATAATCGGGCTGACGATATGGGCCGAAACGGCGGCCTGGCCGAGAATGATGGCGCCGACAATGCCGATGGTGGACCCAAGCACTCCCGGTATGCGGACCCCAGCTTCCCGGATGAGCTCGAAAGACAGTTCCATCATAATCACTTCGAAAATCGCCGGAAAGGGAACATCTTCCCGCGCTCCGGCAATGGCCAGCGCCAGTTCGGTAGGCAGCGCCTCCTGATGGAAGTAGGTAATCGCGATGTACAGGGCCGGCAGCATAATGGAAATAAATGTCCCGAGGACTCTGAGCAGGCGCAGGAAATTGGCCGCGATCGGGTTGAGGCTGAAATCCTCCGCAGAGTGAAAGAAGGTGAAAAAGGTGACCGGCACGACGAGCGCAAAAGGCGATCCTTCCGTAATGATCGCCACCCGGCCTTCGGAAAGATGAGACGCCACCCGGTCGGGCCGCTCGGTGGAAAGGGACTGGGGCAGCGGCAGGATGAATTTGTCCTCGATAAATTGTTCGAGAAAGCCCGAGTCATCGACATAATCGGTGCTGAAGCCCGAGACGCGGCGTTTGACCTCAGCCACCAGATCAGCGTTAGCCACCGATTCCAGGTACATGATGGCGCAGTTCACCCGGCTCCGGGTTCCGACCGGAACCATCTCGGTAACCAGATCGCTGGACCGCAGCATCGTCCGGATCAGGCCGGTATTGACCCGCAGATTTTCTGCAAAGGCGGCCTGCGAGCCCCGGATGCTTTGTTCGATCGCCGGACGGCCAACGCCCCGGTGCTCCCAGCCCTTGGTCTCCACCACCAACGCTTCGGCGGCGCCATCGAGAAAAACGACGGTGTCGCCACTGTTCACCCGGTCCTGGATATCCTGAAAATTGCCCACCGGTTGCACCTGATTGCCTGGGAGCAATTCCTCCATCACTTGCCGGATTAAAGCATCCCCCGTGGCTTTGCGCTTTCCCTGGGACAGCAGCATGAGCGGCTGAAGAATCATCAGACCGACGATCTTTCCGTCGGTCAGTCCTTCCAGGTAAATCAGCATGGCCTTGAGCGGCGGGGCGGTGCCGATTGTCAAATCGCGAACGATCAGGTCCTTGTTGACCGGAAGCCGGTAAAGCGCCTCCACCAGCCGCCGGTTCTCCGTCAGGCTGGTGCTGACCGGTCGCTCTCCGGCGTTATCAGTTTGCACATCATAGGCAAGAACCAGCGGATTCAATTCTTGGCGTTGTTTTTCCAGCGCAGTGTACTCGGCCCGCAGAACCTTCCGCTCGTCGTCCCACCGGTTCCCCTGCAGCGCTGCGCGGGTCTTCTCAAGAGTCGCCTGCAGCCGCCGGCCATAGCGGATTAACGCCTCCAACTCCGCCAGCGCCTTTTTCAAGGGATCTTCCGCCTGGGACGGAGAGTCGTTCCTGCTTTTCTCCTCAAGCACAAAGCGGCTCGGCAGTTTCGGAGGCTGAAACACCAGCATCCTGTTCAGAAACACGCCGATCTTGGAAAACAAAGTTTCTTCCATACTGAGCTCCCGGCAAGGTACTTAGTGCTATTGTGCCCGCCTGGAGCCAATCTATCCCAATTCGCCCCGTCTCCCGCCCCGAAGTTATTCTTTCCGGCCGGCAAAGAAAACGCGGCCGGCTGAGAGCCGGCCGCGCCTATTAAGGCAGCTTATTCAATTGCAGCTGTTTGCTCCCCGGCAGCGTAAAGCCCCGCCCCATTACCTCTACGGCATCCTGCACGATCATAAAGGCGTGCGGGTCCACCGCGTCGACAATAGGCTTGATCTTGGCAATCTGGGTGAGAGTAACGACAACGAAGACAATTCTCCGGTCTTCATGGGTATATGCCCCCTGGCCCTGCAGGAAAGTAACCCCCCGGCCAATCTCGCTGATAATCGCCTCGGCGATCAGATCACTTTTTGCCGAAATCACCATAATCGTTTTCTTGGTATTGAAGCCCTGAACAACCCGGTCGATGGTCGCGGCCCCCACATACATGGACAGCAGCGTGAACATCGCCGGCTTAAAGCCGAACAAAAAGGCCGCCACCGTCATCAGCACGCAATTGATGGCGAAACCGACGTAACTCATATTGAAAGCATAAAATTTCTTCATCAGCGCGGCGACGATGTCCGTTCCGCCGAGGCTGCCGTTCTCGCGGAAGACCAATCCGGAGCCTATCCCTGACAAGACACCGCCGTAAATGGCCGCCAGCATGGTGTCGTCAACCAGATTCATGTTGGTCAGGCCGCGGGTAGCGTCGATGGCTGCGGAAAAAACAACCATCCCGTAAAGCGCCCCGATGAAATAAGATCGGTCCAGCAGCCGGTAAGCCGCATACAGCAGCGGCAGGTTTAAAACAGCGACAACCAGGCCGATCGGCCAGTTGAGCAAAAAGTACAGAATAATACCAATGCCGCTCAGCCCGCCGCTCAGCATATGATGGGGCACCAGAAAGGCATTGATGCTGACTCCGCAGATAATTCCGCCCAATCCTGTAGTTATGTAACGTTTTGCATGACGCCGCCACAGGCTTGCCATGGAATGAGCCATATTTTTATCCGCCTCCAGAATACTTGTATTGTATAGCCTATTATATATGAAAACATTTGAGGAAGCAAAAGGAAAGCCCCTGGAAAAAGGGGCGCCGGGAGGCCGGGCTAAAAAGCTTCTTCCCAGGTAATGAACGGACCCGGAAGATCGGCCATGGCGTTGACCATAAGTTCGGCCAAGCCGCCATAGATTATATTGTACTTCGCCCGAAACCCATAGTACTCCATAAGCGCGTCGCGGGCCGCACCCTTGCAATTGGAGCAGGGAGCGCAGTAGTACTTCGGGATGGCCGGGTCGAGGCAACCGGCAAAGGCCTCCAGCACCTGGCCGGCCTTCCGCCGGCAGGCTATCGAATTCCGCCACTCCGGGAAATTCCAGGAGTTCATTACCGCAAACCCGCTGCCGCCGCCGCAGCAGTAGTTCATGAGTCCGGCATCCGGCATCTCCCGCAACCGGCCGGGAGGTAAAATACGCTGCAGGATATTGCGCTGCGGATTGACAATCCCCATAAGCCGCACCAAATTACACGGATCATGGAGAGTCACCGGAAAGTTATTTTTGCCCGGATCGAACCGCACGCCGCCGCCGGCGGCGATTTGCTCCAGAATAGGCAGGCAGCTTTCCCGGGGGATGGCCAGTTCGCCGATACAAACCCGGTCGGCGATTTCGACGAGGGCTTTCGTAGCGTGGCCGCACTCGCCGACAACGATTTTCCGCACTCCGAGTTTTTTCGCCGCCCGGACTTGCCTGACCGCGATCCGGGCGCATTGGATATCGTCATACCAGGCCCCGTAGTTGACCCCTTCATAGCCGTAAATCTCGCTGGACAGCGTCCAATCCAGGCCGGCGGCGTCAAAAAGAATGGCGAAAGCCGCCGGGTTTTCCGGCCAGGCTACATATTCCCCCGCGTTATGGATCAGGAGAATATCCGCCCCCTGTTTATCCACGGGGATTTTTATCCGGCGGCCGATACGTTCTTCGATGTCCGTCTCGATAAACTCGATGGCGTCGCGGAAAGCCGCCGGACTCATCCCTGTGGAGGAGCCGGCGGCAAGATGCCTCATGGTTCCGCTTCTGTGCATCCCCTCCGGAGCAATCCCGAATTCCTGGCTGAAGAGTTTGCGGAGCTCCCGGGTGATCAGTCCGTTGTCAACGCCAATCGGGCAGGCGGCCGCGCACCGCCGGCAGATCGAGCACCGGTACGAAAGCTCGGCCAGATGATGGATGGTATGCCAGTTGAGCTCCACATCCGCACCGACTAGACTCCCGAGAAGCCGGCCCGCAGGCGTGAAATATTTTTTATAAATCTTCCGCAGCACCTCGGAACGGTAGTTCGGCCGGTAGATATCCTGCCGTCCGCTTTCGGTATAAATGGGGCAGGCTTCATTGCAGGTGTTGCAGCGAACGCAATACTCCGTGCTCAGCGTGAGAGGCATGACAAACGTCCAGTTGTTTTCCTTGCTGAACAACCTCTCCAGCCCCCGGAGGAATTTTTCTACCAGCGCGGTTTCTTCCGATTGAGTCCGAGGCTTGGGCAAGCCCAAAGCGGAAAAACCGTCAAGGGTGAAATCATAGGGTTCCTTCCACTCCGGCCTAACCGGTCCGGCCGGTTGCCCCTGCAAGCCGGCAACTGGCGCCAGGTCGGCGGCGTCAATCGGGCACAATACATCGGCCGGACTGGCAATATCCTTAAGTCTGACCTTTTGTTTCATCGCCCTGTTTCACCTCCCGTTCAGACTGGGCGGGATTGGCGGCCGCCTGCTCGAACCACGCCCCGCCTGGCGTGATATGGTCAGCCGGCCACTCAAGCCGGTAGTTCAAATACCGGCCAATTGCCTTTTCGAGGTCACTGCCGGTCTTTACCGGTTCGTCGTCCCACATGACGGCATGATAAAAAAAGTATTTTGCCGTAAAATGCAGCATCCGGCTAAACGGCAAATAGATAAGAAAGACCCCGAACAGGAGAAGTTCGGTAACCATAAGGAGCGGCAAGCCGCCGGACGGGCGCAGGAGCAGCAAAGAGCCGACATAGCCCCGGGCCAGCCCGAAGGACGGGTCGGAAGATACAAATGCGGCAAAGCCCACCCCAAACAGAGCCAGCAGCAAATAGAGATTAACCAGGGTAACCGGGGCGGTAAAATCCTTCAGGTTCTCGTCGGTCAATCGCAGCCAGAGCAGCCCGGCGGTTCCGTAAAGGCCGAGCCCGAGACCGCCGGCGCCCGCCGCGACGGTGACGGCATTGACAACTTTCGCCCAGAACAGCGTCGATGCTGGAGATATTTTAATCCCAGTCGTCAGTTCAGCCCCTGCCCCAAGAAGCAGCAGCGCCAGCCAGCCGCCTATGAGATAAAAACCGCTATGCATGGGAAACGAAAAGGCCCAGACTCTGCGGTTATGCATAAAAGTCCTTTTGAGGAGCAGGATCTCCTGGGTCATTTTCGCCACTTCATGCACCCGCGAATAGGGCCGTGTAAAACTCCAGAACTCTGCTTTCTGGTAGGGCGATCCGTCCGGGCCGTCATGGGCGATCGGATAGAGGTCCCACCGCAGATGCCGGGGCAGCCGGACGATGGTCAGCACCTTATAGAGCGTCCTGATTACGAACACCAGGATCGCCATATACATGAACGGACCGGCAATCACCCACCGTAAGGCATCGTCCATTAGCACCATTCCTCCGCGTTACAGCTTTCACTTCCTATTGTAGCAAACATTGCCGGGTCTTCCTACGGACGACCGGCATTACGGCCTATACAGGAATGTTATGGCCTGATAAGTTCCCGAAAAATCTTTGCAATAAAGAGGAACCTCCAACCGTTCAGTGAGAATACTATCATCGTTTGGAAAAACTGCTCTTCGCCCAAGTGTCAAAATTCTCACCCAAGGAGGCTATAGCATGGCTTATTGGCTGGTCAAAACCGAACCGGGGGAATACGGCTACGCCGACCTGGCCGGAGAAGGGCGCGGTCGCTGGAACGGAGTCCGTAATTTCGTCGCTCTGGGCTATATGCGGAAAATGCAGCCAGGTGATTTCGTGTTCATCTATCATACCGGCAAGGAAAAAGCCGTCGTCGGCGTGGCGGAAGTGGTGGCCGCAGCCTATCCCGACCCGGATGAAGCCGACCGCCGCCTGGTGGTGGTCGATCTGGCGGCCCGCTATCGGCTTCCCCGAACGGTTTCCCTGAAAGAGATAAAGGCCAATCCGGCCCTTTCCGACTGGCAGTTGGTGCGGCAATCCCGCCTGTCCGTCATGCCGGTGCCGGAGACCCTTTGGACATTGATACACTCCCTGGCCGGACAGACGCCCGGGCAGCAGCCCGCGTCGCCCCCGCAGTAAACCGCCCCTCAGGGTGGTTTGGAAAAGCAAACCCGCTTCAGCCGCAAGGCGAGAAGCGGGTTTTTATAGTCCTCGGCCAAGGTACGAGCCTGGCTTCTAATAGAAACCGCCTCCCGGGCCAAGGCCCGGGAGGCGGCATTCTGCCGGAACCCGTTATTCAATTGTCGCTTCGCGATAATAAACGGCGCCGAGAGCGTCATGAATGACGCCTTTTACGTTCGGGCTTTCCAGGTACCGATTTACATAGAAGTAGATGGGTAGGACCGGCATGTCGTCCATGAGAATCTTCTCCGCGTCATGCATTGCCTTCATGCGCACAGCCTGATCGCTGCTCATTTGGGCGACCTGCTGCACCAGGCGGTCATATTCGGCGTTGCCCCAACGGGTATGGTTGTTGCCGTTCTTGCTGGTAAGGGTATCCATGAAGGTCATCGGGTCAAGATAATCGCCGATCCAGGCGCTGCGCGCTAGCTGATAGTCGCCGGTGCTCCGGCTGGCCAGGTAAACCTTCCACTCCTGATTGGTAATATTGACGTTTACCCCCAGGTTCTTCTTCCACATTTCCTGGATGGCCTCGGCAATTACCTTATGGGATTCGGCCGTATTGTAGAGAATGGTGATCGGCGGCAGCCCCTTGCCGTCCGGATAGCCGGCCTCGGCCAGCAGCTGCTTGGCGGTTGCTATGTCGTTATCCTTAAAGTAGTCGCCGCCCACTTTCCGGAAGTCCTCGCCCGGCTTGGCATCGGTAAACCCGTTGGGCGCCCAGGCCAGAGCGGGCAATTCGCCGGCTTTGGTAATTTGCTCAACGATGGCCTTCCGGTCGATCGCCAGCGCGAAAGCCTTCCGCACCTTCACATTGTCGAAGGGAGGCTTGGTCACGTTAATACAGTAATAGTAATTCCCGATATAGGGGCCGGTCTTGAGTTTATCCTCCTTCAGCAGGCGGGGCACCTCGGACAGCGGCGGAACGACTTCCGCAGTGTCGAGTTGCTTGTTTTCGAACATGTCGAGCACCGTCTTATTGTTTTCGCTCAGGCTGATCATGATCTTGTCGAGTTTGACGACGCCCTTGTTCCAGTAATTTTCGTTTTTGACAAGCTCAATCTTATCGGTATGGGCCCAGTTAACGGCTTTGAAGGGACCGTTGCCGACCAGCGTCTTGGCGTCGGCATGCCACTTCGGATTGGCCTCGACGACCTTTTGGGGAACCGGGAAATAACTCCAGAAGCTGGTCAGGAAGAGAAAATACGGAGTGGGTTTCTCCAGTTTGACTTCCAGCGTCCTGTCGTCAATCGCCTTGACGCCTACGTCGTCAGCCTTGGCGGTTCCTTTGTTGTACGCCGCGCCGTTTTTCAGATAATAAAGCTGCTCGGCATATTTACTGCCAAATTCCGGGCTCAGGAGCGTTTTCCAGGCGAACTCGAAGTCCTTGGCGGTCAGCGGATCGCCGTTGGACCATTTGAGACCGGGCCGCAGGAAGAATTTGTAGGTCAAACCGTCGGCCGAGATTTCCCATTTCTCAGCCTGGCCGGGAACAGGGTCGCCATTTTTGTCTTGCGTACAGAGGCCTTCGAAAATCTGTCTTAAAACAATGCCTTCCGGGGTACCGATGGCTAACCGGGGATCAAGGGTCTCCGGCTCGGCGCCGTTGGCCGTGCGGAGAAGCTTTTCGCTGCTTTGGCCGGCTCCGCCGCCGCAGCCAGCCAGCAGCATCGAGGCTGCGAAGATCAGCGCCAGCGATAGAGCGCAAATCCTTCTGCACTTCATACGATTTTGCACCTCCTGATAATTTGGTTTAGCAGTATGTCAGTAACATTTCTGTAATTCACTGTAAATTCCTGCTGGACAAGAGCCTATATATTGCATACATAAGACTTTTTTCTAACCAGCACCTTTTCCCGTCTATTATATTGGCCTGCAGCCGACCCTTTCGCATTTTTCCGCGAATACGGCTGTACCATCCATGGAAGAGTCCGATAGGATTGCAGGCAATCAACAATTTTGAAAATAGACATTTGTCCTTATCAAGAATCATAATGTTACATTATACAACAAAAATCCCACCTTTTTGCAAGAGGTGGGCCAAAGAATTGTCCGGCTGATCGCTCGTTTACTTTTCTTCATTGTCGCCGGCGATTAAGTCTTTTACCACTTCGCCCGCCATGATCAGCCCGGCAACCGAAGGCACGAATGCAATGCTGCCGGGAATTTGCCGCCGGGTAGTGCATTTCCGGGTGGTCCCCGCCGGGCAGACGCAGCCGGTTGCGCACCCCGATTCCGCCACCGGCGGCGGCGGAATCGGAGCCTCCCTGGAATAGACGACTTTCAGTCCCGGAATCCCCCGCCGGCGAAGCTCATAACGCATGACCTTGGCCAGCGGGCAAACCGACGTGCTGAATATATCGGCCACTTCAAACTTGGCAGGGTCCAGCTTGTTGCCCGCTCCCATGCTGCTGACGATGGGGATGCCGCGCTCATGGGCCCTGACGACGAGATCGATCTTTGCCGTCACCGTATCGACCGCGTCAATAATATAATCATAATCATCGGCGATCAATTCATCAGCATTTTCCGGGAGATAGAAGGTTTGAAAAGTCGTAACCTCGGCCTGGGGATTGATATCGAGAATCCGCTCGCGCATTACCTCCACCTTGGGCCGTCCGATCGTCCGGGTAGTCGCATGGAGCTGCCGGTTCAGATTGGTCAGACAAATGGCGTCGTCATCCACCAGAACCAGCCGTCCCACGCCCGACCTGGCCAAGCCTTCGGCGGCGAAGGACCCCACCCCGCCAACGCCGAATACCGCTACTTTTTTCCGGGCAAGTTTCTGTAGCGCTTCCGCACCGATCAACATCTCTGTCCGTGAAAATCTATGCAACATATCTTGATCCTCCATCGCCGTAAAATAGTAAGCCGCTGCGCTACACTACGAAGTATTCCCCGCCAACCGGCCCGCTCTCCTGCCGGATAACAAAAAAACCGGCGTTCGCCGGATATATTATGGAAGCCTCCATTATTCCCCTCTACTCATCCCCCGGGCTGGAGGGAGCGCACGAAAGGTATTCCCGGATCATCTCCAGGATGACAAGGAAATGTTCGGTCTCGCGGCGGTAATGACCGGCCAGAGCCGGGTGAATCGTCGAAACTGCCGAACATTGCTTAATCAGCGTCTCCGCCGCAATCAGGAATTGCCGCAATTCAGTCGTTGACTGGACGAGTTCTCTCTGGAAACGGACGAGTTCATCGGTTGGGCGATAATGCCAGAGCATGGTCGACAGGTCGCGGGCCCGCAGCGTCAGCCGCTCGAAGGTCAGACCGAGCGATGCGGCCTGCTCTCCCAGTATCCGTTCCGACGGATCAATCATGCCGCGGATAAATGCGAGATGATCCGTCATGATCCTAAGCCAGAAGACATTCTCACTGACAATGGCATCTACCGGGCACCTCATGTAACCGTACCGCAATTTACCGAGCAGCTTTACAAAATACATCGCTTCACGCGAAAGATGATCGACAAACAGCGGGTAAAGACAACTGCCAGGAAGGCGGCACTCCAGCAAACAATGAAGAATCCGTCGCTTAAATACAAAAATTCGTTTAGCCGCTACGCTGGCCACCCCGGCGAAGCAGAAGAGCTCGCGGTCGTCGCCCAGATGGCTGCTGCGCCTTTCGAGATCGGCAAACACATCAATATATTGTTGGGCCTCGGCGCTGAGTTCAGTTTGATCGCACGGCAGCCCGAGCCGGATCAGCAAAGCGTGTTCCTTAATGATGGCCAGCCAATAGCGAATTTCCGTCAGGGTCGGCGGCGCAAACGGTTTAACATCCCGGCAAAAGATGTCCATGTTATCCCTTCTTTTATTCAGGTTACTACATTTTATGTCCTAACTTCGCCTGATGTGCCACCGCCGGGAATTCCTTTACATCCAGGCTGAAACAAAAAGCCGGGGCTGCCATAAGCCCCGGCTTTCATGAGTTCCTGTCAAACTGTCAGCCGCAGAAGGGCCTGGTCGACAAATCCCGGCGCCAGGCTGGAGACTAACAGCAGTAAAGTCAACGCAATAACTACCGCCGTGAAGGTCCAGGCCACGGAATTGTATAGGCTGGAGTTACGGTATTGGCCCATTATTTTTTCATTGCTGGCAATCAGCACCATGAAAATCAGGACCGGCGGCAGCAGCACCCCGTTGACCACCTGGGTGGTCAGCATCACGTGGTACAAGGACAAACCCGGCAATAAAACCAAGCCCGCGCTGACGATAAGAATAATCGTATAAAGCCCGAAAAACACCGGAGCATCCTTGTGGGATTTACTGACCCCCCTTTCGAAGCCGAAAGCCTCGCAAATCGCATAGGAAGTACTGAGGGGCAGAATGAACGACGCCAGCATCGAAGCGCCAAACAGGCCAAAGGCAAACAGCATGGCGGCGTATTTCCCCGCCAGCGGTTCAAGGGCCAAAGCCGCGTCCCGCGCCGTTTCAATAGGAATGTTATTGACATGCAGCGTTGCCGCGGTGGTCACGATAATGAAAAAAGCGATAAATCCGGTAAAAAAGGCCCCAACAATCACATCCCACCGGGTATACATATAATTCTTGGCGTTGATGCCTTTGTCGACGATGGACGCTTGTACATAGAACTGCCCCCAGGGGGTGATGGTCGTGCCGATAATTCCGATAACCATCAGCAGATATTCGGGATCATGGGATAACACAGGCGTAACCGCCGCGGTTATGACCTCATGCCAGGGCGGACTGACGACAAATCCTGAGATGACATAACTAAAGAAAGTAATGCAGAGAACAAAAAATACTTTCTCAATTCGGGCGTAATCGGCCTTGATCACCAGCCACCAGACGACCAGTGTGACCGCCGGCACCGAGATATACCGGCTAAGGCCGAAAATCTCAAGACTGGTCGCAATGCCGGACAATTCGCTGACCGTAGTCGCCATATTCGCAACCAGCAGGACGGCCATGGCGAAGAAGGTCCATTTGACGCCATACCGCTCCCGGATGAGATCCGACAGCCCCCGCCCGGTGACGGCACCTGTCCGGGCCGATATCTCCTGGACGACGGTTAGAACAAGAATACTGATAAACAGAACAATCAGCAGGCTGTAGCCGTATTTGGCGCCAGCTGCCGAGTAAGTCGCTATTCCGCCGGCGTCGTTATCGGCAAAAGCGGTAATAACTCCCGGCCCCATCACCGTAAGAAACAGCAGCAGCCTCTCCCTGAGTCCCCGCGAGCTCATGGCCGGCACCCCCATCCGGAGGCCCGTCCCGGCGAGGAAAGGGCGACGTATATCATCCCGCCGGTTGGCGCGGCGGAAATCGGCCATATAAATATCATCTTAGGTTCCTCCTCATGTCTGGCTCCGGCCGTCAGACAGCGACACGCAAACTCGGAGCCTATTATACCGAATGCCAAGACCACCCTCAGGACCGGAATCCACTATACCACCTCCTTTTTTTCCAAAAAGAAACAGGCCTTCCCGTCACGGAAGGCCTGTTTTTGCCCGTGAAAAAAATAGACCTTCCCTACTCGTCGAGCTTTGGCACTGCATAACGTAGAGCGCTGACTCAGCCACATTAGGTAAAACCTTAAGCCGGCAATACCTGTTATACCCATTGGCGTCTCTCGACGTTTCCGGGCAGTGGCCTCTGTTTATGCAGGAGCCTCACCTAACAGAGAATTTTTATTTCCTTTTTCATTATATGCCGCAATCGCTTGCAAGGTCAACCTTTTAAACGATTTTCCAGCGTAAAAATATCAAATTTGTCAATTTGTCGGAAAAATGAATCTTTTTGCTGAAATATAAAGATTTATGGCTCAATCCCAAACTACTTGCCACCGAGAATTTTTTCCGTGAGTTTAATTGCCGTAGGCGTTTTGGCCAGGCCGCCTTCCGATGTCTCCTTAAGCGCCCGGGGCATGGACAGTCCGATCTGATGCATGGCGTCGATGACCTCATCGGCCGGAATAACGCTGGTAATCCCCGCCAGCGCCATCTCCGCCGCCAGCAGGGCGTGCACAGCGCCAAAGGCGTTGCGCTTGACACACGGCACTTCCACCAGTCCGGCCACCGGATCGCAGGCCAGGCCCAGCAGGTTCTTCATGGCCAGCGCCAAAGCCTCGGCCGACTGGGCGGGAGTCCCGCCAGCCATTTCCACCACAGCCGCAGCCGCCATCGCGGCCGCCGAACCGCACTCCGCCTGGCACCCGCCGAAAGCTCCGGAAATAGAGGCGTTCTCGGCAATAACCAGACCAATCCCCGCCGCTGTAAACAACCCGCGGATCAAGGCTTCGTCGCTGAACCCGCAAGCGTCGGCGGCGGCCAGCATGGCTCCCGGAACGATGCCGCAAGATCCGGCCGTGGGACAGGCTACGATCTTGCCCATCCCGGCGTTGACCTCGCTCACCGCCAAAGCATAGGCCGCAGCTTTCGCCGCAACCGGACCGGTAAGGCATTTGCCATCGTCCAGGCGGGCGGCCAGACGGTTCGCATCGCCGCCCACCAGGCCGCTGAAGGATTTGTCCCTGCTGCTTAATCCAAGAACAGCCGCCCCGCGCATTACCTTCAGGCTTTCAGCCATAGTGGCCCAGACTTCTTCCGGCGTCCGCTGGCTGCGTTCCGTTTCATGGCGCCATACCACTTCCGCCAGCGACAATTCGTGTTCGTCAGCCAACCGCACTAAATCACTGATTCGACTAAATCTAATCACAATAGTCCCTCCTATAGTGGCGGAATCAGAAACGCCCGCTCAATAGCCGGAATCGTCTGAAGGGCAGCCAGGGTGCCGCCCGGGATGGGCTGGTCGGCCTCGATAATCGCCAGAGCCTGCGAGCCTCTTTCCCGGCGCGATACCCGCATAAAGGCGATATTGACATTGTCCCTGGCCAGCAGCTCGGTAATCCGCGCCACTACCCCAGGCTTATCTTGGTGGATCGAAATGAGGGTATGATATTCTCCCGTAAGCTCCACAACATAGCCGTCAATATTGGTCACCTTAATATTGCCGCCACCCACGGAAGCTCCGGCCATCCGGACCTTCCGGCCCGAAACGCCTGTCAGTTCAAAAGAGGCGGTGTTTGGGTGCACATCCCCCAAATCCGCAGTACGGAAGACCACCTCGAAATTCTCCCGGGCGGCAATCGCAATAGCCTCCTTGATGCGGGGATCATCCTCGTTATAGCCCAACAGTCCGGCTACGAGCGCTTTATCGGTTCCGTGACCGCGGTAGGTCTGCGCAAAAGAACCGTGAAGCTCTATGACAACGCTCCGAGGCTCTTCTCCCAAAATAATCCTGGCCATCCGGCCCAACCGGGCGGCGCCAGCGGTATGGGAACTCGAAGGCCCGATCATGACTGGGCCCACAATATCAAAAACACCGGGCATGCTTGTCCTTCCTTTCCTTGCGGGATTCTAGCCCCCGCATGAACTCCGGAAGATTTAAATTAGCCAAAAAAACCGATTATCCTGCTGATAAATAGCATCTTTCTATTATTATTTTGATTTTCCGTCCGGTTATCCCGGGAAAACAGATCGGCCGGCCCCTGCGGGCCGGCCGATGTTTTAATGTTTTAGCCTTCATTCTCTTCGGCTTGAGTATGGCGCGATTTCAGCCAGTAACCGATCATGACTACGCCGCCGGTCAGCCCCAGCTCCAGCATCAACGCATAGTTTGCGAGTGCAGTGCCCAGTTGGGCGTCGCCCGCCATCATCTTCGCCGCCGTCCACCCCAGAATGGCCGCTCCGAGATAAACGATGACCGGGAACTTGTCCATCAAGTTCAGGATGAGTTGGCTGCCGAACACGACCAGCGGAATGCTCATGGCCAGGCCGATTACCAGTAAAGTAATGCTGCCGCCGGCCACGCCGGCGATAGCCAGCACATTGTCCAGGCTCATGATGACATCTGCGACCAGAATAATCTTAATGGCTTCGGACAGGCACGCCGCTTCCTTGCACTTTACTTCCTTCTTCTCAGCGATCAGGTTCACTGCAATATAAAGAAGCGCAAGTCCGCCGGCGAACTGAAGATAGGGAATTTGCAGCAGTACGGCGGCGATTGCCGTCAAAGCGACCCTCAGTACGACCGCTCCCAGGCTGCCCCAAAGTATGGCTTTCCGGCGTTGTTCAGGCGGCAAGTTCCGGCTGGCCAGGGCAATAACCACTGCGTTGTCCCCGCTCAGGATCAAGTTAATGAACGCAATACTTCCCAGTGCTGTTAAAAACTCCATTACGATGGCCTCCCTTTTCTTGTCTCCCGGAACATCAGTCCTTCTTTTGCCTCCGTTCCCCCAATGAGGTCACCGGAAAAAACAAAAAGACTTTCAGTATGGCCGGGGCCATACTAAAAGTCTCGCCATTGGCACCACAGCGGACACCAACGCCAAAGCCAGGTATTGCTACCGGACTGATGACTCTGACGCATGGGCTACTCCCTTTTAGTAAACCTATAATACCGTACAAAATGCTGAATGTCAATCCTTAGGCAGGAAAAGAAAAAAAATATAAAACGATCTGTCGAAGAGCGTAACAATAAGAAGGGAGTATTCATATTATGTCAATAGGATACTCCTTAAAAATAAACAGGAGGTGACATCTTAATGTACGATTATGACGAATATGATGATGATGATTACTGTAGTTGCGAGTCAATGGGCTACAATTACAACTGCATGAAGTGCGTGAAATGTGGCAAACCACTGGACAGCTGCAAGTACATGGATAGCTGCAAGTACATGGACACCTGCAAATATATGGACAGCTGCAAGTATATGGACAGCTGCAAGTATATGGACAGTTGCAAATGTATGGGCAGTTGCAAGTATATGGACAGCTGCAAGTATATGGACAGCTGCAAGTATATGGGCACCTGCAAGTGCATGGACAGTTGCAAGTATATGGACAGCTGCAAGTATATGGATAGCTGCAAGTATATGGACAGCTGCAAGGGCATGGATAGCTGCAAGTATATGGATAGCTGCAAGGGCATGGATAGCTGCAAGTATATGGATAGCTGCAAGTATATGGACAGCTGCAAATCCATGAAATGCATGTCCAGCTGTAAATCCATGGATAGCTGCAAGTGTATGTCGTATCGTAGATAACGCTTCCTCCCTGGGCCGGCCCCGCGTCTGCGAGCAGGGAGCCGGCCTTTTTTTATGCCTCGCTCGCGGGCCGATAATTCCCTCATGGACAGGTTATGGACAGGTTCGAACTAAAATCGGGACGGACGTTTGCCAACGTCCGCCCCGCGTCATCTTTTAAACTAATTCGGTCAACCTTTTTTGCTCAATGCCGCTGACCGCGTAGCGGTCTTTCAGCAACATAAATACTCTTTCCATGGCTGTGTACTGGCAGCGGTATCTGAACCGGCAGTCGGCGCAGTTCCAGCAGCTGAGATTTCCTTGGCTGGTAAGAACCTGTTCCGGTTCGGCAAACTCGGCGATCACTCCGCCTACTACATCAAGGGGATAAAAGATGTTCAGCAAGTCGACGGCAGCCTCTTCCGGCAAACCGTCGGAACAGGTCCCGAGGTAATCCCGCACGCATCGGTAATAGGTCAGGACACTGGCCGGCGGAGACGACTGCCCGGTATTTTCGACAAATCGGCTAAAAATGGCATGGGCCCCTGCCAGGTCCTTTCTCCGGCAAGCCAACGCCGTCAGGAACAGATCAATGTTGGTATAATACCAGGGCAGCGCCGGTTTACTGAACGGCAAATTCAGCAGGTCGGCGATCGTGGTATCCGGATTGTATGGCCGCTTGGCGAAAAAGGCCGCCAACTCTTCCGCCTCCGCCGGCGTCAGCCGGTCGATTTGGCGGAGCAGCCTACGCAACCGGTTGTATTCGGCATAATCGGTGATCGCTCCTGTATCGTCGATCTTTTCGATTTCACTCAATCCCGGCACTACAACATGAAAGGCGGGGAAGCCGAGAAAGGAAACATCTCTGGCATATACATCATAACCTTTATCCCGGAGGAAGCCGATGATGTAACTGAGCAGTTCCTTGTTGCTGTTGGCGGTGATTGACGGAAACTCCCGGAATGGATAGCTGGGAGCCGGACCAAAAAATTCTGTGGGATAGACCCCGGACCCGTTAACCAAAATTCCCATCAAATTTTCAGGCTGATCGCCGGCACAGTGGTAGGAGAATTCCCTGACCCCCATCATCCTTCGAATGTCCTGGCCCTGCAAAAGCTCGGTAAGGGTGCGTTCCAGCGCGCTCTCAAAAAACGGGTGGGATCCGAATTTCACGAAATATCGTTGGGTATCCCGTTCCACATAAATAATTGCGACAACCGGAAAACCCGCTCCCAGGGAGCAATCCTTTACAATGACTTCCTTATTCCCGCTGGCTTCGATTTCCGTAATCATGGCGTCAAGACGGGGAAAACGGGCGATATACTCACGGGAGACGGTCGGCGGAACCAGCTTCTCGCGGATAATCCGCTGGTTCGCATTGCGCTCCAGCACTTCCGAAATACCCTGGACCAAGGCCTCTTCCGGCGTGTTGCCGGCACACATGCCGTTCGACATGTACATCTTGGAAGCCATTTTTACCGGAATATGCGAAATGGTCTTCCGGGTGAGGTTGCAGTAGGGCAGCGCAATGAAATCAGCCGGGACCTCTTCATAGGATACCGCCTGCCACAGCGTGAGAAGCTGCGCTTTATCGATACCGCTTTCCATACGGGACCATTGATCGTTGATCCAATCCTCGCGGCTGCTTAAAAGGTCGGCACTGCTCAGCGGCACCTCGTCGGGAGCGTAAAAAAAGCCCCGGTATTCCAGCGCCTCTTGCCGAAAATCGAAACTTAGCCGAAACGTACACTGGTTCTGTATTCTCTCCATCATCTCGCCATAGGCGCTGGCCAAGGCGAATTCCTCCGTTGTGCCTTTGCCGTTCGTTGACAGATCCGTGCCGCTGATTTGCACGTTCACGGAGTAAAAGCCGTCCACCGAATTGCGCCACATGGTTTCTACCGGCAACAGCCCCAGTTCCCCGAGGATATCCTTAATCCGGTTGATGGTAGCAAGCGGCCGGGCATCCTTATATTTCATGCCGGAAAAACTCAATCGATTGACCTCCGTTTCCCTCCAGAATAATTACCTGATAATTGTTATGTCGCTATATTTCCTTCTGTAGTATATTCGGAGCCGGCGGGATTGGTGATAGGGCGCCCGCACAGCCGCCCCGGAGGAAAACAAAAAGAGGCCCGCCTTTGGAGGCAGCCTCTTGTCGCTCACCGGACGTTATTTAATCAATCCTTCAAAAGCCGGCCGGTCGAGTCGTCTGATCACCGCGACCATCAGGCGGACAGCCGCTTCATAGTCATCGCGATGAATGACGCTGTTATGACTGTGGATATAACGGGAAGGAATGCCGATAAACAGGCTCGGTACACCCTGGGCATGCAGATGAATCCGTCCGGCGTCCGTCCCCCCGCCTTCGATAAAGTCCAGTTGGAAGGGGATCTTTTCTTCTTCCGCGGTGGCGATGACAAAGTCCCTCAGCGCCCGATGCGGAACCATCGAACCGTCGAAAACGGCGACGGCGACCCCTTTACCCAATTTGGAGGCTGCCTGATCCTCCTGAACCCCGGGGGTGTCGCCGGCGATACAGACATCGACGGCAAACGCGACATCGGGGTTGATGACCGCCGCGCTGGTCTTGGCCCCGCGCAGCCCCACCTCTTCCTGGACGGTTCCTACGCCGTACACCTCGTTAGGATGCTCCACCCCCTTCAACTGCTC
Source organism: Sporomusaceae bacterium UBA7701 (assembly GCA_002482545.1). GTDB lineage: Bacteria > Bacillota > Negativicutes > Sporomusales > UBA7701 > UBA7701. The sequence continues at coordinate 35,971 of DLGF01000016.1, read as the reverse complement.
CAGGACATCGGCGAAGACGGCGCACCCGACCCGGTCGTCCCAGGCCTTGGCCATCAGCAGCTTCGCGTTGGCCATAACCGTAAATTCGCTGTAAGGCACAACCGCATCCCCCGGCCGGACCCCGAAAAATTCCCTGGCCTCCTTTTCATCTGCCGCGCCAATGTCGATGTACATTTCTTTCTTCTCGACCATCTTCTTGCGCTCTTCCGGCGAAAGAATATGGGGCGGCTTAGATCCGATGACCCCCGGGATATCGCCTTTCGCGGCGAGGACGGTGACCCGCTGGCCCAGCATGACCTGCTCCCACCAGCCGCCCAGGCAAGTGAATTTCAGATAGCCTTCCTTCGTAATCGTTTTTACCATAAAGCCGATTTCATCCATATGCCCGGCCAGCATGATCCTGGGGCCTCCCGCAGTCCCGGTCCGTTTAAAGATGATGCTCCCCAGCCGGTCCGTAGACACTTCGGCTGTTCCGGCCAACCGGTTATGCAGCAGCTCCTTGACCCGCCCCTCGAAGCCCGACGGCCCCGCCACATCGGTTATTTCTTTCAGCCAGTTCAAAGTCCGATCCATTCGAATCCCCTCCAGTCAGATCGCCTAACAGGCGCAATGGAATAATATTCCACGCAAGCGGCGGGTATCCTTCCGCCGGGCCAGCCTTTGCCAAGACTTATTTCCGGCTTTCCCGCACCAAGGCCTCCCGGTGTCGCGCAGGTTTTTTAGGGCAAAAAGCAATCCGCCCCCATAAAGGCGGATTGCTTTTTGCTGCATTTATAAATTATAGCTGCGGACAATCAGGACCTCCACTCTCCGGTTCCGGGCCCGTCCGGCCTCGTCAGCATTGGGAGCCACCGGGCGGTACTCCCCGTACCCGATGGCGCTGAACCGTTCAGGCTGAAGGTTGGAGCGGGCGAGCAGGTATTTCATGAAGTTGAGGGCGCGCTTCGAGCTTAAATCCCAGTTGGTGGGGAACTCGGCGGTATTGATGGGAACGTTGTCGGTATGGCCGGAGATGATTACCCGCTGGGGAAGAGCGGAAAGCATGGTGGCGATCTGGTCGGCAAACGCCCGGGACTGGGGGATAAGCTCCGCACTGCCGGACGGAAACAGGGCCGTCTCTTTGATCCGGACCACCAGGCCTTCTTCCGTCAAGGCGGTTTCCAGGCTTCCGCCCAGTCCATTTTCCTGAATATAAGCGTCCATCTTGCGTTTAGCCTCAACCAACTGGGCCGTTTCGGCCTGAAACATCCGGGCTTTATCGGCGCTGGAAAGGCTGACCAGCGGCACCTTCTCCTGCGGGCGGGGTTGCCCGTCATCAATCTGAAGCGGCGTATGGTTGCTGTCGAAGATGGAGTTGCTGCCCATGAAGGCGTTGCTGAAGGACTGGGCAATCATGTCGAATTTTTTCTGATCCACCTGAGCGGAGGCGAACAGCACGATAAAAAGCGCCAGCAGCAAGGTCAGGATATCGGCGTAGGGAATAAGCCACGATTCGTCGATATGCTCTTCGTGGTGCTCGTTATGATGCTTCCTGCGCGACATCGGCCGACACCTCGTTTGGTTTCACTTTTTCCCGCTCGTCCTGAGGTATGAATACCCGCATCTTGGCCTCTACCGTTACCGGGTTGTCGCCGGCCTGGAGGGACAAAATCCCCTCCATCATCATCCGCTTCCGCTCCCCTTCCTCCTTGGATATCTGCTTTAATTTATTGGCGAAGGGATGCCACAGCACATAGCCCGAGAATATGCCGAACAGCGTGGCGATAAACGCCGCGGCGATGGAATGGCCCAGTTTCTCGATATCGTCCAGATTGCCGAGGGCGGCGACCAGACCGACCACGGCTCCCAGAACGCCAAGCGTCGGAGCATACGTGCCGGCCTGGGAAAAGATCAACGCGCCGCTGCGGTGCCGCTCCTCCATCTGCTGGATTTCCAGCGCCAGGACATCGGCCACCAAATCAGGGTCCATCCCGTCGATGACCATCGATAAACCGTTTTTCAAAAACGGATCTTCAACCTCCGTCAGCTTTGACTCCAGGGCCAGAAGACCTTCCCGGCGGGCAATCTGGGATAGCTCGATGAACATCTTTGAAATCGCCGGCTTGTCCATGCCCTGGGGCGGCTTGAAGAGCATCTTCAGCAGCTTGGGGAACTTCTTGAGCTGGGCCAGGGGAAAGGCGTTCAGAAGACAAGCGGCCGTACCGGCAAAAATGATGAGCATGGCGGCCGGATTGAGAAGGGCGGAAAGACTGGCTCCCTTGAGCACCATGCCGGTAGAGATGGCGCCAATGCCCAGGATGAGCCCGATAACCGTTGACTTTTCCAAAAAACATCCTCCCTGTTGACCAAATTCCGGATGAAAGAACCAGATGATACCTCCGGCTTCTAATCTTTCAAACAATTACTGCCGCAAAAACAAAATCAGACTGCGACTCTTGCATAGACAGCCTGACAATAGACTGCGCCTATATAACTCAATGGCCGTGCCTCGCCTCACGGCACAGTCAATGCTTGCCGCGGCGCGAGTCACGAGGTTGGCTGAAACGCCTCACCCGGGATATTGATTTGGACAACCTCCCACCAAAATCCTGCTGGAATTGCAAAATTTACTATAAGATAATTTCTCCTGGCAAAATATTCTGAAAAAGACAGGCAAAAGCAAGCGATAAGCAGCCTATTTTCTGGCGCTTCTTTTTCGTAAATATTGACAACGCTTTTTTTGACTGTTGCCGCCAACCTCGCCGCCAGAGGCATAACAAAAGGCTTCGCAGAAATGCGAAGCCTTGAATTTGCTGGTGACCCGCCACGGAATCGAACCGTGAACCTACTGATTAAGAGTCAGTTGCTCTGCCAGTTGAGCTAGCGAGTCCTGTGGCTAGGGCGGCAGGATTCGAACCTGCGCATGCGGGAGTCAGAGTCCCGTGCCTTACCGCTTGGCGACGCCCCAATCAATATATATCAGTTAAATATGTCACAAAGAGTATTATAAATCATTTTCGGCCTTCCGTCAACTTCTCCCTGCGCACTTTTCCCCGTACTAAGCCGGATAAAGGCTATGGCTCATTCTGCCCATAAGCCGCATGACAAACCATAGCCTTTCGACCATCCGGGCGGTATGCCTTAATTCTCAACTACCACTTTGCCCTGCTTAATGACAGTGGTTACCAGGTTGCTTCCCAGGCGGTAAGGCAAATATTGATAGCTCGGGGCGTCAAAAAGCACGATATCCGCCTGTTTGCCCTCCTCCAGGCTGCCGACCCGGTCGGCTCGGCCGACGGCATGAGCGGCATTGATCGTAACGGCGTTGATTACCTCCGCCGGGGTCATGCGGAGATAGAGACAGGCGACGGTCATAACGAACTGGAGATTGTTGTTGGGGCAACTGCCGGGATTGAAGTCGCTGGCCAGCGCCACCGGCACCCCGGCTTCGATCATCTTGCGGGCCGGCGCGTAGTGGTCCTCGCGCAGATAAAAGGTCGTAGCCGGCAGCAGCACCGCGACCACCCCCGCGTCAGCCATCTTCCGGATGCCGGCGTCGGAGATCATCAGCAGGTGGTCGGCCGAAGCGGCGCCAAGCTCGGAGGCCAGTTCCGCCCCGCCCAGGCATTCGATCTCCTCGGCGTGGATCTTCGGTTTAAGGCCGGCCGCCAGCCCTGCCTGAAGAATGCGCCGGGACTGCTCGACGCTGAAGACGCCCTTTTCGCAGAAGACGTCGCAGTATTCGGCCAGGCCCTGCCGGGCGACGGCGGGAATCATCTCCGTCACCAAGAGGTCGACGAACTTTTCCGGATCGTTCTTATATTCCGGCGGAAAGGCGTGGGCCCCCATAAAGGTGGGCACCAAATCCAGGGCCGACTGGGAAGCCAGGTCCCGGACCGCTTCCAGTTGCTTCAGTTCGTCGGCTACGGTCAGGCCATAGCCGCTCTTGACCTCCGCGGTCGTCGTGCCCTGGGCCAGCATCTGCCGGGCGTACTTCCGGCCAATCCCGACAAGCTCCTCCCGGTCGGCCGCGCGGGTCGCCCGCACTGTGCTCAGAATGCCGCCGCCCTGGGCGAGGATTTCAAGATAAGGAACACCCTTCAGTTTCAAATCGAGTTCGTTTTCCCGCGAGCCGGCGAACACCAGGTGGGTATGGGCGTCCACCAGGCCGGGCAGGGCGATCTGTCCCGCCGCATCCATCCTCCGGGTGGCCGGGGTGACCGTTACCTTGGCCCGCACCTCGGCGGTCGTTCCGACGGCCAGAATCCGGCCGCCGCCAACGGCGACCGCTCCGTTCTCGATGATCTCGATCCGCCCCAGATCGTCTTTTATCAGGGGATTCGCCCCGCCCCGGGAGGTGACGACCTGCCGGGCATTTTCAATCAGCAAATCAGCTTGCATGCTTTCACTCCTCTGTGCCAATCCGTGCACTAGTCTATTTCGCCGATCGCCGCGGCCACTTCCTGCAAGATGCCGCCGTTTCGGACGAGTTTTTCAACGGCCCGCATGTCCGGCCAGATTTCCCGGTCCCGCTCCATGAAGCTTACCGCCTTCCGCACCGCCCGGTAGCCCGCTCCCGAGCCCCTGCCCGGCTTCCCGCCGCGCAGGTCGATGCCCTGAGCGGCGCATAAGAGCTCGATCGCCAGCACATTGGCCGCGTTTTCGACTATGCTGCGGGCCTTGCGGGCGGCAATCGTCCCCATGCTGACATGGTCTTCCTGATTGGCGGAGCTGGGAATGGAATCAACACTGGCGGGATGGGCCAGCACTTTGTTTTCCGACACCAGGGAGGCCGCACTGTATTGGCAGATCATAAACCCGGAGTTCAGGCCGCCGTTTTGGCAGAGGAAAGCCGGCAGGCCGTTGCTGAGGGCCGGATTGACCAGCCGCTCGGTCCGCCGTTCGGAGATATTGGCCAGTTCGGCGGCGGCGATGCCCAGAAAGTCAAAGGCCAGGGCCATCGGCTGACCGTGAAAGTTCCCGCCGGAGATGACTTCGCCGGTTTCCGGGAACAGGATGGGGTTGTCGGTAACCGAATTGATTTCCGTCTCAACGGCTCTGCGGACATACTCCAGGGCATCCCGGGAAGCGCCGTGCACCTGGGGCGTGCACCGCAGGGCATAGGCGTCCTGCACCCTGCCGTGGGTGGCGCCGCCGATAATTTCACTGCCCGCCAGCAGCCGCCTCAGGTTGGCCGCCGCCTGGATCTGGCCGGGGTGGGGCCGCACGGCATGCACCTGGGGATCAAAGGCGGGAGTAATGCCTTCCAGCGCTTCCACCGACATGGCGGCGGCGACATCGGCCAGCTTGGCGAGACCGACGGCGTCGTGATAGGCCAGGGCGCCCACCGCAGTCATCGCCTGGGTGCCGTTGATCAGCGCCAAACCTTCCTTGGCCTTCAGCTTCACCGCTGGGATGCCCGCCTTGGTCATGGCCGCGGCCCCCGGCATCCGTTCGCCGTTATAAAAGGCCTCCCCTTTGCCGATAAGGACAAGCACCATATGGGACAAAGGCGCGAGGTCGCCGCTGGCGCCGAGCGAGCCCTTTTCCGGAATTACGGGATGGACCCCCTTATTCAGCATTTCGAGCAGGGTGGCGACAACCACCGGCCTGGCCCCGGAATGCCCCTTGGTCAAAGCATTGGCCCTGAGCAGCATCATCGCCCGGACGATCTCTTCGGGGAAGGGTTCGCCCACCCCCACGGCGTGGCTGATGATCAGATTTTCCTGAAGCTCTTCGGTCTGCTCTTTGCTGATGGTGACGGTACTGAATTTGCCGAAGCCGGTGGTAAGCCCGTAGACCACTTTGTCCTCGGCGATAAACCGGTCCACCATCGCCCTGGCCCGCTCCAGCTTGGCCAGGCCGGCCGGCGAGACCGCCACCGGTTTATGCTGCCGCGCGACGGCGACCACGTCCTGAATGGTCAGGGAATCGCCGTCCAGAATTACCTCCCGGGCCGCATGTTTATCCATCAGGAACCCCCCTCATGATTAGCATTTTAAGAATGCAGCAAAGTATTCCATTATTCCATTAATTCTTTACCGCGCTGAAAGGCCTCACAAACGCCGCGTGGTTTCCTGGCCGAAGCCGGGAAACCACGCTTTTGTCCTATGGTATTGATCCGCCTATTCCGGGAACCGGGCTTTTAGAATAAGCCCGTAATGACCCCGCGTTCGTCGATGTCGATCTTTTCCGCGGCCGGCACCTTGGGCAGGCCGGGCATGACCATGATCTCGCCGGTCAGGGCGACGATGAAGCCGGCCCCGTTGGAGACCCGCACTTCCCGGACGGTGACGTCGAACCCTTCCGGCCGGCCGAGGAGCGCCGGATTGTCCGACAGGGAGTATTGGGTTTTCGCCATGCAAACAGGCAGCTTATCCAGTCCCAGCTTTTCAATCTCGGCTACCTGGCTTTCCGCCTGCTTCGTAAAGGAAACGCCCCGCCCGCCGTAGATTTCCGTAACAATGGCGGCGACTTTTTCCCGGATGGGCTGATTGGAGTCGTAGAGCATTTTAAAACGGGCCTGACCCTTGTCAATCTCAGCCACAACCTTGCCGGCCAGGTCTTCGCCGCCGGCGCCCCCCTTCGCCCAGACCTCGCAGAGCGAGACCGGGACCTTGAGGGCGGCGCACCGCTCCTGGATAAAGGCGATTTCCGCCTCGCTGTCGCTGACGAAACGATTGACGGCCACTACGGCCGGAACGCCGAACTTGCGGATATTCTCAACCTGCTTTTCCAGGTTGGCGAAGCCGCCGGCCAGGGCTGCGACGTTTTCCCGGCCCAGGTCGGCCTTGGCGACGCCGCCGTGGTTCTTGAGGGCCCGCACCGTGGCGACGATGACGACGCAATCCGGCGCAAAGCCGCCGTAACGGCACTTGATGTTCAGGAACTTCTCCGCTCCCAGGTCGGCGCCGAAACCGGCCTCCGTCACCAGGTAGTCGCCCAGTTTGAGACCCAGCTTGGTGGCCATGATGCTGTTGCAGCCGTGGGCGATATTGGCGAAGGGGCCGCCATGCACGAAGGCGGGCGTATTTTCCAGTGTCTGCACCAGGTTGGGCTTGATGGCGTCTTTGAGGAGCAGGGCCATCGATCCTTGGACGCCGAGATCGCGGGCAAATATCGGCTCGCCGTCCAGGTTATAGGCGATAAGGATCCGGCCGATTCGCTCTTTCAGATCCATCAGTCCGTTCGACAGGCACAGGATGGCCATAATTTCCGAGGCCACGGTAATCATAAAGGCTTCTTCACGGACAAAACCGTTGGCTTTGCCGCCCATACCCACCACAATCTGGCGCAGCGCCCGGTCGTTCATGTCCAGCACGCGCTTGAAGATGATGCGCCGGGAGTCGATCCTTAGGGCGTTGCCCTGGTGGATATGGTTGTCAATGGCCGCCGACAGCAGGTTGTTGGCGGTGGTAATGGCATGCATGTCGCCAGTGAAGTGCAGGTTGATGTCCTCCATCGGGACGACCTGGGAATAGCCCCCGCCGGCGGCGCCGCCCTTCACCCCGAAAACCGGTCCCAGGGACGGTTCCCGGAGAGCGATGCAGGTTTTTTTCCCGATCCGGTTCAGCGCCTGGCCCAAGCCTACCGTCACCGTGGATTTTCCTTCGCCGGCCGGAGTGGGGTTGATGGCGGTCACCAGGACCAGTTTGCCGTTGGGCTTGCCTTTCAGGCGGTCGAATACCTCCAGGGAGACTTTGGCCTTGTATTTGCCGTACAGTTCGATGTCGTCCTCGGTCAGGCCCAGTCCGCGGGCAATGTCCATGACCGGCTTCATTTTCGCTTCCTGGGCGATTTCGATATCGGTTTTCATCCTCTCACCTCACTGATGTAATGGGTCAGCCGATCACTTCGGCGGCAAGGGCTTTAAGGCTGGCCAGCAGTTGATCGCTTTCAGCCGTCAGGGCGTCGATCCGGCGTTTCATCCGGTCCGTATAATCCGCGTCCTTGACGGCCCCGATATTGATCTTGACGTTATAGAGCGCCCCGTGCAGGGCGGCATGGGCGAGAAGCCCCGCGACCGCCGCATCGCTGGCGGCGTTCCTGTTGCCGATCCGGAGCATGGCGGAAGCCTTTTTCATGACCTCCAGGCATAGCGCGGCGGCCCCGCAGGGTTCATCGGCCGCTTCCTTGAGCGAGTTTTGGATAGCCGCCGAGCGCACCTGCTTTTCCGCGTCCGTGGCTTTGGGCATCCGGTAGGCGTCCATGACCTTGTTGAACACTTGGGTGTCCCGGTCGACCGCCTGTTGGAGGGAATCCATCAGGGCCAGGACCTCGGTCTTGGTCTGGGCGACCTGGGCCAGGGCGGCTGGATCGGCATCCTTTTCGGTAGTCAGTTCACAGACCATCGAAGTCAGGGCCGCGCCGAGGGCGCCGACCAGCGCCGATACGCTTCCGCCGCCCGGCGCCGGTGTGGCCGAGGCGGCCTCGGCCAAAAAATCCTTCAGCGTCATATTGATCAGCATAACCTATACTCTCTCCTATTCCGCCACGCGCTTTTCCAGCACCTGGTTGATATCGAAGTTTTCCAACTGCAGGTAGTACTCGGCGCAGTCGATCAGCGCCTTCATCGGCAGCAGGCCGACCACCTCGGCGCCCACCACCGGCACCCCGTACCGCTTGGCCTCCATCTTGACCATTTCGTGGGCGCGGTACACTGCGGTCTTTTCATAGTTGGTAAGATTCATCGACACCTGGACGATATTCCGCTCGTCCAGCTTGACCCCCATCGCCTTGACGAACCGGAGGCCGCCGCCGATGTGGCGCACAACCTTGGCGATGCTGTTGGCGACTTCGATATCGCTGGTGCCCAAATTGACGTTATAAGCCACCAGTGGAAACCTGGCGCCCACCGCGGTGGCTCCGGCCTTGGCGTTCATCGCGGCGGGGCCGTAGTCCGGCCGCCAGTCGGCGTCCTTTATTTTTTCGAAAAACCCCTCGTACTGGCCTTTCCGCACATCCGACAGATTCTTCCGCTCCGGCCGGGTCGCCGCGTCCTCATAGAGGTATACCGGAACCGCCAACTCCTCGCCGATCCGCTGGCCGACGGCGCGGGCCAGAGCTGCGCAATCCTCCATGGTCACATCGGCGATGGGAATAAAGGGTATGACATCGGTGGCGCCCATGCGGGGATGCCCCCCCTGGTGGACGCTCATGTCAATCAGTTCGCCGGCTTTTTTCGCCAGCCGGAAGGCGGCTTCCCGCACTCCTTCCGGTCCGCCGACAAAAGTGACCACCGTGCGGTTATGATCGGTGTCGGAGGAATAATCCAGCAGTTTGACGCCCGCGGTTTTGCGGACCTCGTCGACGATTGCTTCGATTACTGCTTTATCGCGTCCTTCCGAAAAATTGGGAACACATTCTACGATTTTAGCCATCCTGTTCTCTCCTCACTTTTGTTAGCGCTTGGCAAAGGCCTTGGCCACCGCGTCCTCCACCAGCCCCGGCCGGGGGATATAGGGCAGGGTGATATGGGCCAGACCGTCGTTCTCTTCGTTGAATTCCGCGCTGGTCGCAATGGCGTTCTCATTGCGGGCCCAGGCGCGGCGGGCGACGCCGCCCATGACATCCCACATCATCGCCGAGCGGATAATCTCATCCACCCGTTCGCTGCCGTCCAGCACGAGGCCGAAGCCGCCGTTGACCGCCTTCGACGTGCCGACCCCGCCGCCGTTGTGCAAAGCCACCAGGCTCATGCCGCGGGCTGCGTTTCCGGCGTAGCACTGGATGGCCATCTCGGCCATCATATTGCTGCCGTCCTTGATATTGGCGGTTTCCCGGAAGGGCGAATCGGTCCCGCTGACGTCATGGTGGTCGCGGCCCAGCATGACGGGGCCGATTTCACCGGCCCGCACCATGGCGTTGAACCTTAACGCGATGTCCCGGCGGCCTTTGGCATCCTGATAGAGGATGCGGGCCTGGGTCCCCACCACCAGCTTGTTTTTCGCCGCATCGCGGATCCAGACGTAATTGTCCCGGTCCTGGGCGCGGCGGTTGGGGTCGATGACCGCCATCGCCGCCCGGTCGGTTTTCGCCAGGTCCTCCGGCCTGCCGCTCAGGCAGACCCAGCGGAAAGGTCCGTAGCCGTAGTCAAAGAGTTCCGGCCCCATGATATCTTCCACATAGGATGGGAAAATAAAGCCATCCTTTTCATCCACGCCGTTTCGCGCCACTTCCCGGACGCCGGCGTCGAAAATCGCCTTCAGGAAGCTGTTGCCGTAGTCAAAGAAATAGGTCCCCCGCTCAACCAGCGTTTTGATAAGTTCAAAGTGCCGGCGGAGCGATTCGTCAACCAGGGCTTTAAACTTGCTCCGGTCGGCCTTCAGGAGCTCGGTCCGCTGCGCGAAGGTCAGCCCCTGCGGACAATAGCCGCCGTCGTACACCGCATGGCAGGACGTTTGGTCGGAAAGAAGCTCGATCGGAAGATCATGCTCTACCGCATAGGCCAGAAGATCGACGATATTGCCGTGATAGGCGATGGAAATCGCCTTTTTTTCGGCCATATGCTGGCGGGCCGTGGCGAACACTTCCTCCAGTTTATCGGAAACAACGTTCACCCAGCCTTGTTTATGACGGGTCTCAATGCGCGAATAATCCACTTCGGCGATGATTCCCACCCCGCCGGCGATTTCGACCGCCTTCGGCTGCGCCCCGCTCATCCCGCCAAGGCCCGAAGAGACGAACAGATGCCCGGCGAGGTCCTCCTCGGCCCCGATGCCCAGCCGTTGCCGCGCGGCGTTGAGAATGGTGTTGAAGGTGCCGTGGACAATGCCCTGCGGTCCGATATACATCCAGCCGCCGGCGGTCATCTGCCCGTAGTTGGCGACACCGAGCTGGGTCGCCAGGTGAAAATCGGACGCGTTGTCGAACATCCCCACCATCAGCCCGTTGGTGATGATGACCCGCGGCGCGTCGGGCTTGGACCGGAACAGCCCCAGCGGGTGGCCGGACTCGAGGACCAGGGTCTGGTCCCGGGTCATGACTTCCAGGTACTTTTTGATCAGCCGGTACTGCATCCAGTTCTGGCAGACCTGTCCGGTCTCGCCGTAAGTAACAAGCTCGTAGGGATACAAGGCCACGTCAAAATCGAGATTGTTGTCGATCATTACCTGAAAGGCCTTGCCTTCCAAACACTTGCCCTCATACTGGTCGATCGGTTTCCCTTTGAGCGCCCCGGCCGGCCGGAACCGGTAGCCGTAAATGCGTCCGCGGGTCGTCAGTTCCTCCAGAAATTCCGGCACAAGGGTCTCATGCCACTCCGTCGGCAAATAGCGGAGGGCGTTTTTCAGCGCCAGCTCGGTCTGAGCCTGAGTCAGGGTAAACCCGCGGTCCGGCGCCCTCCGGATACCGGGCGCGAACTCGGGACAGGGCGGAAGTTCGCCGTCCAGCCGGATGGTCATCGCCTTGGTTATATCAAGATTGGCAATCATCGCTTTTCCTCCTTATGACCCGAGGGTTTTTCCATAGAGACGCGGACAACCCGCCCCTATGGATCACCCCATACCGGGCCGTTTTTCCTTTTCGCGGGTCAGGCATATTTTTCCTGCTAAGGTCCACCGGGTGAAAACATTCCCTGGAAATATCGTCCGTATCCGGCGTCAAAGCGGCCGGTTTCAGCTAGTATCCCCCGCCGCCTGGCAGGGCAATCGGCTTCCGGCAGGTGCCTTACTGCGGTTTATCCGCCTCCCTCGCAGGCCCCGCGCTTTTCCAAGGCCTGCAAAAACTCTTTTTCCTGGCTCTGCCATACTGCATTCAGCAAGGCAAGCCCCTCCCGGCAGTAGGCTTCCGTTTCCAGCGGGAGGCAGGCGGAAAATTCCTGTTCCTGGGCTTTATTGTTCACCATATCGTGCCGTATTTCCGCTTTTACCCGGTGCAGCAGGCCCAATTCGTAGGGATTGCGGCTCTTGGCCGCGTGTTGTTCGGCGTCCGAAAGATATTGCTTTCCCCTGGAATATTCCTCCTTCCGGCAGCATAACAGCGCCATGTATCCTTCGGCGACCGCCCGTCCCCAACCCGAATCCAGCAGATCATAGATGCGGATGGCTTGCTCCAGATGGTCCCGGGCCTCTTCCCACCGCCCCAGCTGATAGGCCGCCTGGCCGGCCCCGGAATGGAAAATCGCCAGGCTCTGGGTCCCCCAGGCCGACTTCGCCAAGACAATCGCTTGCCGGTAAAGCTTCAGGGCCTTATCATATTTTCCGCGGTAGCGGAAAATATCGCCCCGATAGCAGTGGCACGCGGCGATATTCAAAGCGTACCGGGGATTCTCGTTCTCGATGGACCGGAAAGTTTGAAGGGCCTGGCCGAGCAATTCCTCCGCCTCTTCCAGTGACCCGTTCAGCATCTTCATTAACCCCTTCAGACGCAGCAGCACGCCGATTTCCTTGCGCTCCTGCCGCCTCCGGGCTTCCGCCAGCGCGGGCTCGATGCACTGCGCCATCCGGCCGAGGTCGTGGATGCGGATGGCGTGGTAGATGAGTTCTTTATAGCCCTGGATGACATAGCCGGCATTTCCCAGCCGGGAGGCGATGGCCAGCATATCTTCGACCAGGGCTGTTCCGGTTTCATAATGGCCCTCCCGGATGAGATAACGGCCCTTGAGATGCAGAAATACCATCCGGAGCCCTTCCACTTCCGGCGTTTCCCCGGCTTCCCCCGGCAGGCTTTCCAGCCCCTCCTCGACTCGCGTCAGCCATTCTCCGGCCTGCTGTTTGCCGATGCTGTCCAGGGGTCCCCGGCCGCCGGGCCATTCGGGAAAAAGTTCATCACGGAAATCGAGATAACGTTTGACGTGCAGGATGCTGTAGCGGATCGCCCCGGCAGCATTCCCGGCCTGGGTAAAATGATGGATGATCCGGGGATAGACGGACGAGTCGCGCTCGTCGCCGGTCAGGGAATTTTCCAGAATAAGCGCGGTGTTGTTGTGCAGCATCCGCCGTTTCGTGAGGGACTGGCGCTGGTAAACATACTCCCTGATCTTTTGATGGGTGAAGGCCCAGGCGCCGGTCCCGCCCCCCTCCACTTCCCGCAGCAGCAGCTTGTGTTTCAGGCGCTCCAGGGAATCGAGCACCGCAAGGCCGCCTCGCCCGCTGAGGGCCTGCAGCATGTCAGCGGTTACCTCATCGAAAAAAACGGCGGCGATTTCGAGGAGCTTCCGGTCTTCGTCCGCCAGGTCGATCAGGCGGGTATCCAGAATGTCCTTCAGCGTTGCCGTCCAATCGCCCAGGCTGCCGCGCTGCCGGTACACGTTGACGTACTCGGCCAGAAACAGGGCGACCCCTTCCGCTTCCTTGCAAATGGCCGCCTTGGTGTCCCCATCCGGTTCCCCGCCGCCCAGGGCCTGGCCGATAAACTCCATGGACTCTTCCCGGGTGAACCGCCGGAGATCAATCCGCTCCAGAAGCTTTTGCCGGGTCTGGGACAGGATGAACCGCTCCAAATCCCGCCCATAGCCCTCCCGCGCAGTGGCCAGGAGCAGGATGTTCCTTCCCCTGTCGGCGGACAGGACCCCGCTCAGAAATCCCAGGCTCACGGCATCCATCCAGTGAATATCCTCAATCACCAGCAGAACCTTTTTCGCCTGGGCCACCTTGATCAGAATGTTCTGCACCGCATTTTCGCTGACATGATGCTTGAGTCCGTCGGGCGGCGTCAAAGAGGCCTCGTTCCCGTCCGCCGGCGGCATAAACCCGGGGAACCATTTCGTGGCCAGCATTTGCCACAGCGCCGGAATGGCAATACCCTCCTTCCGGATGACAGCCTCCAGTTGGGCGAACACCCGGTCCAGGGGCTTCAGGGCGAAAGCCTGTTCCGCCGGATGGCAGCCCGTGGCCAGAATATATGCGCCGTCCGGGTTTACGGTCTCCAGAAACCGGTCCTTCAGCCTGGTTTTACCGACCCCCATGTCCCCCAGAATCAGCAGGGCGGGACACCAGCCGGTATGGCGGAATTGATCGAAGCGCTTTGCCAACTTCCCCAGTTCCGGCCGGCGACCGTAAAAAAATCCGCCCGACAGGACCGCCGCTTTCTGTTCCTGGCGGTTATAGGTTTCGACAATGGACTGAAACAAGCTGCGGGTCTGGAGATCGGGGGCGATGCCAAGCTCCCGGGCCAGCAGCTCGCGCAACCGGTGATAAGTATTGATCGCCTTGCCGTACGCCCCCCGTTCGGCATGGCTCTTCATCAATATACGATAGCTTTCCTCGTTGAAAGCGTCGACCCGGATAAGGGAGTCGGCAAGCAGGGCCAGCTCCGAAGGCGTATTGTTTTTATCCGCCTCCCTTATCCGCCGTTCCAGCCTGGCGGCATACAGGGCCCGGTAACACTCCCGCCGCTCCAGGAGCCACTCTTCGAACCCCCCGGCCTCCCGGACGCTGAACCCCTTCAAAAAGTCGCCCGTATAGGCCGCCAGTCCATCGCCGGCATCCGACAAAAATGTTTCCAGGTCGGAAAGGCGGACGGCGGCCGGGTTGAGATCGACATCCTGCCGGCCGGTCAGGATCAACAGCTCATCCCCCAGCAGCTTCTTCAGATGATACAGGGCATCCCGCAAATTCTTCCGGGCGGTCCGCTCGTCCAGATCGCCCCAGAACAAATCCGCCAGCACGTCCCGGGTGGCCCGCTTCTCGACGGCCAGATAGTAAAGAAGGGCTTCCGCCTTTTTCAGAGCGAAGACCACCCGCCGTCCCCCGGCTTGGATCGACGGAGTCTGGAAAAAACGCACTTCCAATTCCATCGCGTCAGCTTCCTACCTTATATACATAGTTCGATCCCGTAGGCCTTTTGATCTTAATGAGATTCCACGAGCCATTTCGAAATAGCCTGTTCGTGCTCGCCATAGACAGGCCCCCCGGCTATCTCTTACTGATCTATTTTTCTATTACCATTGTACACCAGAATCGTCGATGGAACGTCGATATATCGCAAAAATCATAATCGAATAATAATTCCGCCATTTGTTTAAGCTCCATCATGTAACCCGAAGAAAAAGCCGCTTCCAGCGGCTTTGCGATTGCCTGCTGCAGGCACCTGTGCCAGGTATGCAGCTTTTATGTGCCATCTTTTTCCTTCAAATGTTGCTATACGGATTCCTCGACCCTGTCCAGCCATTCCCGGACCAGGCAGTTAAAAACCTCTTCCTGTTCAATCTGAAGGTTGTGTCCCGCCCTGTCGAGGACGGCGAAAGTGGCCCGCGGATACTGATCCAAAATCTTCCACGCGTCTTTGTAGCCTACCGAAGCGTCCTGACGCCCCAGCAGCATAAGCGTCGGTTTCCCAAACGGCCGGTCCGGGGCGTCGACGTCGAAGGAAAACGCATAGCCGGTGTTTTGGAGGTGATTCAGCCGCTTTTCATCCGCTATCCGGCACCCGCTCAAGATCTCGTCCCGAAATCGCTGCCAAAGGGCCTCGCTCTGGACCACCGCCATCGCTCCGAATTCCTCGGCGTCCTTGTCGTCAAGCCTTGCGAGCAATTCCTCATCGGTCTTCAGCACCGTAAAAGGCGGAATATCCCGTTTTTCACGGTCCGCCACTATGCACGGGCACAAGAGGAACAGCCCGTCGACCCGCTCCGGCCAGCGGCTCACTATGCCCCTCGCCAGATATCCGCCATAAGATTCCCCGGCCAGCAGGAAGTTTTCTCCCGGAATTATGCGGTCAATGAATTCAAGCATAACCTCCAGCATGCTATCCGAGTTCACGATCCAGTCCGCTCCCGGAGTCTTCCCCATACCGGGGAGGTCGGGATAGATTCGGCGATAGCCGCTTCGCTTGGCAAAAACCGGCTCCATGCACCCGGTCATCAGCCGGTGGTCAGGAAAGTAGCCGTGCAGCTGCACCACCGGCTTTCCCTCGCCGATTGCCTCGTAATGCACCAATATATCTTTTACCCTGCACTCCATATCAGTTCCTCCTCAGCCTTCGTCCGGCGTTATATTCCTTCCGCCAACCGGTCCATGATATCCTCCGACGTAAGCACCTTGGCAAAGCCTTTGCGCAACACCATGAGCTCGGCCTCCTGCAAGTCCATGTCGTCGGTAGCGCATACGTCGCTGCCGAAAATAACCTTGTAGCCTCGCTCATAGGCCTGTCTGGCCGTGGTGCCGCAGCAAAAATTGGTCAAAGTGCCGCAAATGATGACAGCCCGTTTATTCATATTGCGTAAAATCGTATCAAGCGGCGTATCGTAAAAAGCCCCGTAGGACGGCTTCGGAATGACGATTTCCTCGGCCAACGGCGTGAGGCCGTCGTGTACTTTTACTTCCTGAAACCAGGCCGGATTATGGTCCTCGATGTCTGGAAAGCGGTTGGGCATATAACTTCCTGTGTACGGCCGGTCCATAAAGCGGTGGGTGTTGGAGAAGACCGTATAGATTACCGGAATCCGGTTCAAACGGCACCATTCGATGAGCCGCCGCATTTTAGGAATCTGCCGCGTAGCCTCAGGTATCCAGTAGGGCGCCCAATACGGTTTAACGAATTCGTTCTGCATATCGATGACCAGGAGGGCGCATTCCTCCGCTGTCACGGAGAAAGACGCCGCCCCCTGCCGATACGCCTGCCGCGCCAGAGCGAGCAATTCTTCCTCAGAGTATTTCGGCATTTCTCATTCCTCCTTCTCTGTTAACCGGGCAATAGCACCGGTCAGCCATTCCCGCTCAATTCGGGCAATCCCCTTCGCCATCTGGAGCATACCGACCCGGTAGTAATCCGTCGCTTCCGCTTCGGCCGGCGGTTTGCCGCCTTGGAGAAAAAAGCTTTTTCCCCGCCGCAGGAACTCCATGCGCCTCGTCAACAGTGAAAACTGTTCGTCCGGCGCAAGATATCGGATAAACGCGAGCAGGGTAAAAAACCGGCTTCGATTGGTAATCGTCAATTCATCCGGTTGGCTGAGACGCGTAAGAAATTCAGTCTCGCCTGCCGCAGTGAGCGACAGCGTTTGGCGGGGAACCCCGGCTTTGCCTGGTTCCTTCTGGCGGCTGATTAAGCCGCCCTTCGTCAGCCGGGCAATCGCCGGATAAAGCGCCCCGTCGCTCACCGGCTGATAATAGCCGGTAAGCATGGTCAGACGCTGCTTGAGCTCATAGCCATGCAGCGGGCCCTCTTTCAAAAAACCGAGAATAACAAGTTCGAGAATAGCAATCACCTCTATGTCAATCTACATAATTGGCTACAAAAATTTTATTTTTATATATCTAATCGATATATCTATTCGATATAATAATTTAACCATTATTTGAACAATTTTACAATAGTTTTACGTAAACCTTGGATTTTTTTGTTTTGCCCAAAACGCACGGGAACGGCTGGCGCATGCCCTCGGAGCACAGCCAGCCGTTCCGGAGAAAAGAGCTGTTATTTTATCGCTGCAGGCCTACGGCTTGGTAAAGGCAAATCCCGTATCACAGCCAGTAGACGCCCAGGGAAATAGTCTTTCCCATACCTTCATAACCAGAATGGGATAAGTCCTCATCTACGCCGAACAAATCTTTTATCGCCGCCCGATCGAGACGCTCTTCCCGGCGTGTCATCCGGCAAACCAGATCGGCCATACTTCTTAGCACCGTACCGAAAAAGCGTTTGACCACTCCGCGGTACGTCCCGCCAACGACCTGAAAAAACATCTGTCTTACCGTAGTCTCCATTTTATCCTCCGTTATTCGTTTATTCCCGGTTGCCCATGCACACCCCGTGAACACTTTTTCGGTTTGTGCTCTGTCAGTAGACCGGCAACACCAATGTCATCCTATGAGCCAGTTCTCCGGATGATGCCTGGAAATGACTGTCACGGACGAGGGACGGAGCAGAGAAAGACTTCAAAAAACAAAAAAGCGCCGGCGCCTCCGGCGAAGCCATTCTATATAGGCAAAAACGCCTGCGCTGCAGGCGTTTTTCATTATCCCAATATATCCTGTTTGACTTTTTCCAGGCCCAGCCGGTCGATCATCTTGCCCATCCGCTCGTAGCTCTTGGCGTTAGTCTGATAATAGGCTATGATTTTCTCTGCGAGAGGCAGCACTTCCGCCTGGGATACGTTTTCCGCCAGCACATCCCCCAGCCGCGGTCTGATGCCGGCATTGCCGCCAATAAGGACGGTATAGCCCTTCGGGGTGCCCATCAGTCCCAAATCTTTGATCGCCGGCTCACTGCAGGAATTCATACAGCCCGAAACCGCCATTTTGAATTTCGAAGGCAGGCTCAAACCGTGATAGCGCTTGTCCAGTTCCAACCCCAGCGTGACGGCGTCCTGCTGCGCCATGCGGCAAAAATGGGTGGCCGGACAGATTTTGATGCTCCGCACACACAGCCCGATGGCCGCGCCCTTCGGCATGCCAAGTTCCTCCCAGACCGCGTCCACTTTCTCTTCTTCGATGCCGACGATGGCGATCCGCTGCGCGCTGGTCAATTTCAACGCCTGAGCGCCGTATTTTTCAGCCACATCGGCGATTTTTCTCAGTACGTTCACATCCAGAATGATTCCGCCGGGAATATGCGGGGCCACGGCGTACGTCTTCTTATCCCGCTGCAGTATCGCGCCTTTTTCCGGCAAATCGTTTTTAATTTCCACTCTTCCACGCTCCTCATAAATGGTGCATCGTTCAGTGTATCTATTCGACGCAATATAAGCCGATTCTTGCCACCCGGACAAAAAAGTGCAACCCTGCTGCTTAGTAAACCCCGGATCCAGAGGCCGTCCGCCGCGCCTAAACGGCCTGCGCGCGAGACGGCGGCAGCAAGAGCAAAAGCCGCTATACCCCTGCGCATTTCGGCAGGGCATAGCGGCAAAACCCCATGAAGGCTTCTCCTTGTTATTCGTCCCCGGCAAAGCCGATCAGATTGAGGCCGGTCACTTCATCATATTCCCGCTCCGCCTCACCGTCCAGAATTTCCAGCACCAACTCGGCGGTGGCGCCGACCCGCCCCTTGTTGAGATGCCCGCCGAAAGCGGCGTAGCTGGCATCTGTGAGCACGATATGCAGATGAAGATACACTTCGCCCTTCATCCGCGTCGCGTTGCCCGCTAAGCCCGTTATCTCCATACTGCCGGAGAACTCCTTGGTATGGTACTGCTTTGTCCCTTGTTCAAACAGGCCCACGCTCACATAATCAAGCGCCCCGATTCCCGAAACAACCGCCAGCCGGATATCGGCTTCCCGGCACAGGCGCTTGACAGACTCCACGATGTCCTCGCCCCTATCCAGGCGAACCAGCAGCTTAGCGCCAAAACGTCTATAGTCCATTGACCCGACCTCCTCTATTCGCTCGTTCTCTATGAATTTCGGGCCGAAAAAAAATAAAACCTCCTAACGATCAGTACTTTTCCTTAAGCAGCGGGTACATGCCCCGGCATTTTTATCATCTCCGCAATTGCCAACCCGGATCTTCCTGTCCAGCACCCTGCGGACCGCCTATTCCCGGCCTGCTTATTCCTCCCTCATGCAATCTATCGTTTTCTTTGACCGCAAGAATAATTTCCTATATAATGTATCTATACTATATCCATACAAAATATATAATTATTGTTGTCTAAAGATACATATCTTGTATGGATAGTGAATAGGAGTATATTATGGACTTCAAAAAATTGCAATATTTTTTGACGGTGGCAGAGGAAGGCAAGGTTACAAAGGCGGCCGAGCGCCTGCACATGGCCCAGCCTCCCCTCAGCCACCAGCTTAAAGTCTTCGAGCGCGAACTCGGTGTCCAACTGCTCGAAAAAGTGGGCCGCGAGGTTCGGCTGACCAAGGTGGGCCAAGCCCTGCGCGAAAAAGGCGAACAGATCCTGAGCCTGGTGGACACCACCGTCAAGGAACTGAAGGATCTGGAAGCCGGCCAGCAGGGGACCCTCTCCATCGGCAGCGTCCCCTCCTGGGGAACCACTCTGCTGCCGGAAAAAATGCTCGACTTTAACCGCCGCTATCCCTCCATCAGTTTTCAGCTTTGGGAAGGCACTCCCCAAAGAATCACCAAGCTTCTGCACAACGGCATTATCGAGCTGGCCATCGTGCCCTCTTCTTACGACACCCGGGAATATAATTCGATCGGCACTCCCTCCGAACCGGTCGTGGCCGCTATCCCCCGCGCCTGGGACAAATCGCCCGGCGTGACGACCACCACTTTGGCCGAGCTGGCCGATATGCCGCTGATTATCTACCGTAATGCCAGCAAGTCCCATATGGAATGCTTTTATAAGCACAACCTCTCCCCGAAAATCGTATGCATCCATGACGATGTCCGCACGATGCTGGCCTTGTCGGAAGCCGGCCTGGGCGTGACGGTCGCGCCGCAGTCCGCGACCCGTACTTTGCCCAGCCAGAATTTAGTCTATAAGGAGCTCACCGGTCCCGCCATACCCCTATCCATATCCGCTGCCGTGATTTGGCCCAAAGACCAGTATATCTCCAGCGCGGCTCAGCACTTTCTGCAAACCTTTGAAACCGAAAAGAATTGAACCGGCAAACCTTTTGCCGCGTAAAAAGCGCAAGCTTCCGCACCATTATCAGGTGCGAAAGCTTGCGCTTTTTCATGCCAAACCGAGGGGCAGGCCCGGCCCCCTTGGATCCCCCGGCCGCGAGTTCGCCGCATCATTCACCGGCAACTTATTTAATAACATCCCGGCTGACCATCATCCGGTCGATAGCCTTTTCATCCACTTCATAGCGAACGCCGTTTGTATCGTCCGGAACGACGAGAGTGCAACTGGGCGTTATCGTAACGTACGGGATGGTGATATCTTCGGCGAAATACCGGTTGCTGGCGGCGATATCGTGGGCAAGGGAGGCGAAATTCGGCAGACTGGCAAAGGATATGTTCTGCGCCCGCCCAATGCCAAGCTCGGTCATGCCGCCAACCCAGATAGGAATATCATGCTCCATGCAAAGATCATGAATCTTGATTGATTCGCACAAACCGCCGCAGCGACTGGATTTGATGTTGATGATTTTACAGCTTCCGAGTTCAATGGCATTGCGGGCAATATCGACTGAAACAATGCTTTCATCGAGACAGATAGGGGTTTTTATGGCTTTTTGCAATACCGCATGGTCGACTATATCATCTTCTCCCAGCGGTTGTTCTATATATTGAAGGTTCAGATCATCCATCGCTTTAAAAAGCTCGATGTCATCGAGAGTATAATCTGAATTGGCGTCTACCGTCAAGGTTATATCCGGATAATGCCGCCGAACTTCTCGCAAAACCTCGATATCCTTGCCTGGTTTAATTTTAATTTTTGTCCGATGGTAACCCTCGGCCAGATATTTTTCGATCTTGTTGAGCAGAGCCGGTATTGTCGGTTCAATGCCCAGGCTTACGCCGACTTTGACTTCATTTTGTGTTCCGCCAAGCAGCGTTTTCAGCGACTTCCCTTCCCGCTGGGATTTCAATTCCCATAAAGCGTTTTCTATGGCTGCTTTTGCCAACCGGTTGCCGACGATGAAGGATACCTCTGCCATAAATTCCGCCGGGCCTTCGATGTCTTTATGAAGGATCACCGGAGCTATGATGTTTTTAATAATATGCAGACAGGTACCGTTATCCTCAGGGTTGTATAAAGGTCCATAGAAGGCCTTGCATTCGCCGTACCCAATCAAGCCTTCGGAATAAATCTTGACAATTAGCGCGTCCCTTTCGACAAAGCGGGTGAAGCTCGTTTCAAAGGGGTGCACAAAGGGGACTTTCACCCTAATAATGTCAATGCGGTCGATTATCAATTAAATCATCCTTTTTACTCTAGCTTAATAGCCAGGAATTCCATCGAATCATGCTTAAGCTGGCTATTTGCTAGCCGAAAATTTTATTCTTGCAACTAAAATACCGCATCCAATAATACATATCGAAAGCAGCCATTGCGGCAAACCCACTTGGGGTGCAAAAAACGTGATTACTAATGCCAGTGCAATCGTGCCTAATCCTATCTTAAGCTGTTTACTAGAAAGTTCGGCGTAGACGGCGCCGACTACCGCCGGCAAAATGAAGCCCAGCGCTTTTTTAACGAGCGGCGGCAATACCGAAATAACCGCCGACCCGATAAAAGTAAACAACGTAATAATTAACACCGACACGATTACTGATCCGGCAATGCCGATAGTGGCCATAACATCCCCCCGCGGGGTGCCCTGTTCGGAACCGGTCACTTTCTGAGCCATGGTGGCTGCCGGAACACGAATATCGGCAACATTGCCGCACAACCAGCCTATATATGATCCCCCCACCCCCAAGATCGGGAAAAAGGATAGTGGCTGCACGACCCAGGACGCGCCAAATGCACTCAGCGCCACTGCCAATATCTGAAGCAGGTCGCTCCACTGCGGCATAACCCCCACCACACCGGCAAGATAAACGGCAGGTACGAAATTGGCGATAATTCCTGCTGTCACGGTAAAAACCCCAAGGCGAATAGCCCGATCGTAGAAATTATAATTCCCTTCCATGTATATCCCTCCCTTATGAGCTTTTATTGACGCCGTGGTTAAAAGAAGGCCGCCGCCGCAAACATACCGATAAGCATTGCAATACCCAGCGCCGGCTCTTGCAGCCGCGGATACCTGCCTCCATATCGGGAAATAAGGTACATAGATATAAAAGAGACTATGCCTGCAACAAGGTTTCCACCGCCACTTATAAGGGTTCCGCTCCACAGATAGGCAAAAAGGCCAATAGCCGCGCCGGCCATAAATAATTTGATCCATTGAGGATTATACTTTTCATTCATCTTCTTAATTGCGGTGTTCATTCTACTCACAAATAGCAGGGCAACAACCATCCAGCCGGCATTATTCAAAGCCATACCCCAAATTGCGTAGCTGAATGCCTTGAGATCGAATCCGGCAGAACGAATTTCCACTCCGTAAACCTTGGCCGCCATAGCCGACATTGCCAGTTCAGTCCTGGCCGCGCCGATATCGTTCATTCGCATCCAGGTCGTCGGCGCGCCCAATACGGCGATTAAGGCCAGCAAGATCACCACCGGCGCCAACGAAGGCCCTATGGCAGTAATCATCGATGCCCTTAATCCCTTGATGCAATCACAGCGCGGGATATTAAGCTCTTGAGCCGCTCGGAATCCTTCACGCAAAAACAGGATGCTTTGAATAACGACCACGATAACCATGACACTAGAGGCAATCCACATGCCAGGGCTGTTCATTACTGATTCCATGTCCCTATTACCCCCTCTGCTCGCAAATAATGTTTGACCAGGCACCAATACGATGATATTTTTACCTGCACTGGAGACTCTTTCCGGAAAGTGTATTGCCGAGATACTTTCGCCCTGCCATTTTGACAATTGCAATTATTCTAACTAATGTTATTATATAGCTAAAGCTATTGACCATAAATTGTCTGAAATATGTCTGAAATTTTCACAGCGAGGTAAAAATTATGAAATTGGGTATTGTCGGGCCCCTCGATATCGTCGAGAAAATTAAGCAAATCATTCAACGCGAATTTCATCAAATCGAACCGAAGGTATATATTTATAACACATTTATCGATATCCCCAGACTGATTGATCATGATCAGCCGCTCCTCGACGCTATCTTGTTTGCTGGTGAAACACTCTATTCCTATACGGAAAAGCGCATCAAGCCGATAGTCCCCTGGGAGTTCATTCCTCGAAACGGAAGTTCGCTTCTTCAGGTGCTGCTGAAAATCGCCCTGTCGCAAAAATGCAGTATTGATCGGATCAGTTCCGACCTGTACGACGAAAATATATTATTGGAAACCTATAAGGAGCTTGGCATTAAAGAAGATCAATATCAAATTTTTACAATTAATAAGCAGCCTTTTGAAGACGACTTTATTGATTCGGTGTGTTCGTTTCATGAATACCACTATCTGAATAACCATGTCACTTGTTGTATTACTGCGCTGCACAACGTATATGAGAGGCTGGCCCAGAAAAACATACCGTGTTTCAGGGTCGATCCTACCGCCAATGTCATTCGCCAGACGGTAAATAAAATGCAACTGTATCACCTTATGCAAATCAGTCAGGAAAGCCGCATCGTCGCCATTTCGATCCGAATAGACTCTCCCGGTGAGTATTCGGTCTTTACCGACGACGAATACCAGTACATTATTGATAAAACCAACGTTGCCAGACATATTTATTTGTTTGCCAAGCGAGTGCAAGCCGCAGTTGTCGAAGTAGGAAAACAAGATTTTCTTCTTTTCTCAACCAAAAGAATATTAGAAAATGCCACTAACAATTTTGAAAATATTGATCTGCTTTTGACAGTGAAAAAAAATACTTCAAGCACGGTAAGCATTGGGGTAGGCTATGGCTTAACTGCTCAGGAGGCAAAATACAGCGCCATCCTGGGTATGGAAAAGGCGAGTAAACTGGGTGGGGATTCAGCGTTTATCGTGTATAACCACAATAAGATAATTGGCCCGCTCCATTCGGGTGATAGCAAATGGCAAGTAAATCCGGACCAAAAGATAGACAAAAAATTCCTTATTGTCTCGGAAAAATCCGGTATCAGCATCAATACCGTATTCCATCTATACGGCATTATCGAGCAGGAAGGAAAAACCCGCTTCACCACTGCCGAGTTAGCAGCCCTTGCCGGGGTGACTGTGAGAACCATGAATCGGCTATTGACAAAACTGGAGAGGCACGGGTTTTGTTTCGAAGTGGGAAAACGGGTAGTGACCGGAGCCGGCAGGCCGAGCAGGATAGTGGAGATTATCATCCCATGAAAAATACTATAACTTTCAGCCGTAGTCGGGACTGTCCGCCTAGCGGCGGCCGGGGCTCCCCCTATAACTCGTCCAGGCCCAGGACACAGGCGGCAAGAAGTTTAGAGCGTTCGAACACAGATTCTATTACGGCATACTCTTCCTCGCTGTGGTTCCTGCCGCCTTTAACCCCCATCGCACAGACAGTAGGCACTCCGGCGATCACGGTATAGGCCGAATCCGATCCACCGCCTACCGTTTTCTCATAAGGCTCACCAAAGCCATTCTCGGCGGAGATTTTCTTAACCAGGGCCGCCAAGCGTCTTACCCCCTCGGTGGTTTTCATCGGCTTGAAGCCGATTCCGGCTGTCAGGACAGTAGTCGTGCCGGGCACGAACGTCTTGGCCGCGATCTGCTCAAGTTGCTTGCTGATTTTAGGTATAGCATCTTCGTCTGCAAACCGGACGTCTATTTTGATTTTCGCGTAATCGGGCGTAGCGTTGGGCACTGTACCCCCTTCGATCACTCCGACATTGAAGGAAGTACCCTCGTTCCAGTTGGTGAGTTTGTCAATTTCGATCAGTTTATGGGCAATTTCTACGATGGCGCTCCGGCCATTTTCGGGGTCATTGCCGACATGAGCCGCCACGCCCCGAACTTCCATATCGAACCTAGCAACGCCCTTGCGTCCGATAACTATGGCGTCATCGGTGAAACCCGTTTCGCAGTTAAAGGCGGCGATCGCGCCGGCCGCCTCCCGGATAAAGATTTCGGCGGCATTGGAAGCGAAGTGGCCGGTCTCTTCGTCGCCGGCCAAAAGGATCTTGATCGGCCGCTCTGAGAAACCTGCATACCGCAAGGCCGTAATGGCATATAAAAAAGCCACTATCCCGCCCTTCATGTCGAGGACACCGGGCCCGTAAGCGTTGCCGTCCCGAATGGTGAACGGCCTCTTTTCAACGGTACCGGTCTTAAACACCGTGTCGACATGCCCCATGAAGATAACAGCCGGTTTGGAACGTTCCCTGCCGATTTCCGCAACTAGCATGTTGCCCGCCGTTTCATACTCCACGATGCGGACCGTGGCACCCTCTCTTTCCAGAATTCCCTTGACCATACCCTGAACTCTATCGACCCCCGCTTTATCGGCTGATCCGCTTTCCTGATTGACCATCTCCCGCCATAGGGCCAGCATCTCTTCCCTGTGATCGTCGATAAAATGGAAAATCTCCTGCTTTTTCATTTTACTTCCGCCCTCCCGTCATTTTGATCTTGAATCGGCTATATACTTACTAACAGAAAACGCCGCTAAGCGGCGTCATCTTTTGTTTGCATGTATCTGGCCCGGGCTTAGAGATGATACCGCCTATCGCAATATTTCCTGCTTTTCGTAAGTAAAGGCATCCATCAAATCCGCAACCGGTTCGAAGCCGATACCCGGCTTTTCGGGAACCTGAACCATCGCATTCTTGTCGATAGTAAGGGCCGGATAGGTAAGATCCTGTTTCCAATAACGGTCCGAGGCGGGAACATCGCCGGGGAATTGATAATTAGGCAGGGAAGAGATCGCCACGTTGTGCGCTCTGGCGATTCCTGTGTCCAGCATGCCGCCGCACCAGACAGGAATCCCCCGGGACTGGCAAAAGTCATGAATTCTTTTCGCTTCGGTCAGTCCTCCGACCCGTGCCACTTTTATGTTAATGGTTTTTGTGCTTCCGAGCTCGATCGCGTGTCGTGCGTCATCCACCGAATGGATGCTCTCGTCCAGGCATATCCTTGTCTTCATGACGGACTGCAGCTTGGCGTGGTCAACAATATCGTCGTGGGACAGCGGTTGCTCAATCATGATCAAATCGAGATCGTCAAGTTCTTTGAACAACGCGATGTCCTCCAGGGTATAGGCAGAATTCGCATCAGCCATCAGCATAATATCGCCGAATTGCTTGCGTACCGCTTCCAGATATTTAATATCCTTGCCGGGTTTGATTTTTATTTTGACCCGCCGATAGCCTTCCGCCAGATGGTTTTCCACCACGCGCAAAAGATCGTCTGAGCTTGGCTGAATGCCTATGCTGACCCCGGTCTCAATTTTGTCTTTTGTTCCTCCCAGAGCTTTTGCTAAAGGAATGTTTCTTTCCTTGGCATATAAATCCCAAATGGCACAGTCCAATGCAGCTTTGGCCATTTTGTTGCGCCGGATATGGGAAAAAAGTGAATTGACCTCCTCGGGATGAGCGATTTCATCCTTGCTGTAAATCAGGGGAACAAGAAAGTCCTGAATGATATGCCAGGCTGTCGTGGTCGTTTCCTCGTTGTAATAAGGGTGCGCAAAGGCGGAACAGTCGCCATAGCCAACATGATCTTTGGTGTGAACCTCGACGGCAATAAAGTGTTTGTCCTTCATCTGGCCAAAACTGACTTCAAAGGGCGTCTTAAACTCCATTTTCATCTTGCGCAATACAATCTTTTTAAGCTTCATGTTTTTCAAACCTCCTCAATTTATCGCGCCTTGGGTTATAAATAAATTGTTTCCTCGTTTGTAGCATCCAACTGGCCTAGCCGGCAAGCGGGAACTTCCCTAATCCTTACCCTTGTTTATAAAATTCACTTCACAATCCGCAATTGTCGGGAATATTTGTAAAGTCAAGTTCCCGCATATGGACGTTTATTCGTTGATGTTATTATACAAGCAAAGGGCGTGTCTTAAAATCGTCCTTATATTGTCCCGAATATTTCATTGGGAGTTGACAGCCGTGAAGGTAGGCGTTGCTGGTCCCGCAGGGCTCCGTAGATAAATGCGCCCTAAATCATCACCAACAAATCGAATCTGCGGCGTATATCTTTGAGTCAAGCCCGACTCCGCAGGGGAAAAAATGATTTTGTGGAAGAAAATATATTACATAAAATGATCAGGAGAGGAGGTATCTGCGCGCTGCGGATGGATTAGTGTCCGCATCGCCCCCAGAGCGAAGCTCGCGGCTGTCCGGCAGGCTGCGGAGCAGCCTGTATGCACCGTACAACGGGATTTATTCCTGCGGCTCGCGGGCGAAAAAGTTGATCACCTGGGCAAGATTTCTACGCCCTGATACATCCGGTATCTCAATGTAAGTGCTGAACATCCTATTTCCCGGAAAGAAGAGGTGAAGGGTAAATGAAAAAATTGGGTGAATTACTTGTCAGGTCTGATGGCGGTTCGGAAATCGTCATGGGGAATACGGCAATCGTAAGAGCCATGCTTGAAGCCGGCGTCAGGGTGGTGACGTCCTATCCCGGATCGCCGACGCCGGAAATTGCCGAAGCCATCGCGTCCATCCCCCAAGATCAAAACCCCTTGTATTTCGAGTTTTCCACCAATGAGAAAGTCGCTACGGAAGTTGCTTTCGGGGCGGCGGTCAACGGACATCTTTCCACGGTATTCTTTAAAAGTGTCGGAATCAATGTGGCCGCCGACAGTTTTGTCCAGCTCGGGCATATGGAGCTGATCGGCGGGATGGTCATCGTCCTGGGGGATGACCCTGGCGCCAACTCATCGCAAAATGAACAGGACAACCGGCATTATGCCCGCTTATCCTACATCCCGGTCCTGGAACCCGCCACGCCGACCGAGGTATATGTCATGTTCAAGGAAGCGGCCCGCTTGTCCCAAGAACGCCGGATGCCGGTTATTCTGCGGCTGACCACCCATGTTTGCCACGCCAAGGAAAAAGTCGCCTTTGCCGCCTGGAAACCGCAAGCTGTTGACGATACTCCCCGCTTCTCGCCGCAGAACGGACCGTATGTTCCCATTACGGCCAAAGTCTTTCCGCTGAAGAGAAAAGCTTTGGAAAAATTGGCCGATTTCGCTCAATATGCCGATACCTCCGGACTGAATACCCTAGTGGATAACGGCAACCGCAAGCGCGGCATCATTACCATGGGGGGCCCGTTCCTGTCGCTGATGGATGTATTGGCCGATGCCGCGGCCAAGCCTGACATTTTGAAACTCGGTATCGTTCATCCTGTGCCCCGGAACTTAATCGCCGATTTTTTGCGCAAGCACGACGAAGTGAAAATACTGGAAGAACTGGATGACGTACTGGAGCGGGATGTCAAGGCGGTGGCCTTCGAGCTGGGCCTGGTGGTCAAGATTACCGGCAAAACGGATGTCGACGACTGGATGAATGAATACACGCCCGGCAAGGTGGAAGCCGTGCTGAGAAAAGTATGGCCGGATATGGTGCCTTTAGCGGCTAAAGATTCCCGCTGTACGCGCGAATATCCGGAATTGCCGCCGCGCCCGCCGCAAATGTGTCCGGGGTGCGGCCACCGGTCGGCTTTTTATGCCATCAAGCAGGCCCTGGCTGAGCACGATATTTCGGTCGGGGACATCGGCTGCCATAGCCTGGGTCATCTTGAACCCTATAATATGGGGCAGGTATTGCTGTGCATGGGCCACAGCAGCGGCACCGCCGCCGGGCTTTCCCTCTTCAACCGGACCCGCAAGGTAGTCGCGTTCATCGGCGATTCGACCTTTTTCCACGCGGGATTGCCGGGGATTATCAACGCCCTGTACAACAAGCACACCTTTACGCTTATTATTCTGGAAAACGGCACAACCGCCATGACGGGACATCAAGACCACCCGGGAGTAGGGAAAAACTTTAACGGGGCAAGTGAAAAAATCCCTATCCGGCGAGTGCTGGAGGGATTGGGAGTTACCAGTATCCGCGAAGTGGATGCCTATCAGCAGGCAAAGCTGAAGGAAGCGGTGGCGGAAGCCCTGGCCGAAGAGAAATTCAATGTAGTTATCGCCAAACACCCCTGTATGTTGAAACTGACCCGTGAAATGAAAAAAAGCGGCCGTCCGCAGCCTCATCCGGTTGAAGTAACATCGACCTGCAATCAGAGCCATAATTGCGTGGCCGACTTTGCCTGCCCGACATTCCAGCGGGAAGCGGACGGGTCGGTTCGGGTGCATACGGATCTTTGCATTGGCGACGGTTCCTGTAGGCAGACCTGTCCTGTCGGGGCGATTGCCTACAAAACGACTGAACGCCCCAAGGAGGAGTAAGCATATGCGGATGAAGGATAAAATGGACATTTACGTAATCGGTGTAGGCGGACAGGGCATCGGCCTCCTGAGCGAAGCGCTCATGCGAGCCGCCGATTATGCCGGGCTGCCGGTGCGCGGTGTGGATACCCACGGCTTGGCGCAGCGCGGCGGCACAGTTACCTCGCATATCCGGATCGGCGCTCAGGCCCACTCGGCCTTGATAAGAGAAGGTTCTGCCGATATGGTGGTGGCTTTGGAACGCTACGAGGCCCTGCGCGCCTTAAATTCCCACCTGGCCGACGGCGGCACGCTGGTTTATTACGACACCGTATGGCAGCCGCTCGACGTGAGGTTGGGTAAAAATCCGCCGCTGGCTTGGCAAGTCATCAGTGAAGAATGTAAAAGAGGCGGCATCCGGGAAGTGCGGGTGGAATCGGCGAAACTGGCCGACACCCGGATGCAGAATGTCGTAGTTCTGGCGGAAATAGCAAAGCACGCTCTGCTTCCCGGCGTGGAGCATCAGGATTATGAGCGCGCTTTACAGGATCTACTGGACGGGCGGGTACTGGAAAAGAATCTGGACCTATTCAACTCCATAGCTTAAAATCTCCTGAAGACACGGCCAGGAGGAACAACAGGTAATGGGGGCAGGCTTAAGCCTGCCCCCATTACCTATCCCTAACAGGTTCAACTAATCGATGGTATCGGCAGGGCGTTTTCCCATGTTCCGATACCCAGGTGAGGTCGCTCATACTTGTAGTGATATAACCATTTCGCCCAGATCGTTTTGCAGCTCTTCTACGCGCTCATAGAACTTTTCCCGGAACACAGACCGGAAGAATTCATCAAGCGCCGTCCGGTCAAACCGCTCTCAATGACATTGAACTTGTCTCGTCCTAGCTATCACCTTGAAATATTTTAATACTCAATACAAAAGGGGTAATATTGACAAATGAGAAAAATTGGAATAAAATTTTTGTTGAATATGTGTACTATTTTTGTCATTCAAGTACAAGGATTGAGGTGATAGCATTGCGCAGGCGGATTCTTATGGCAGCTGCTCAGGAAATGATTATTCGGGGCGTCAAATTTACAATGAGTGACATCGCCAAACACCTTAGTGTCAGTAAAACATCTTTATATGAGCACTTTTCCTCTAAAAATGAACTGATTCATAATATTATAATGATGGCGATTGAAGATGTTAATAACCAGGAGGAAGCGATTTATAATTCCTCACTATCGATTGCCGAGAAACTCCCGCTGATTCTTAAAGTCACTCCCACTGTATTTGGCCCCATCAACAATCATCGACTGTTGGAGGAACTGCAGCAGTTCTATCCAGATGAATTCCAGAGTATAGAGAGCTTTCGAACCAAGCAAATGGACCGCCTAATTGCTCTTATTGCTGAAGGCATAGAAAACGGGACGGTGCGTTCCGTCGATTTGAGCGTACTTCGGCAGATTATTTTCGGTACTATGGATCTATTCTCTTATAAATTTCTTACTGAAAAAAATAAGACCTTTCCGGATGCTTTGGCTGCTATGGCGGATATTGTTGTTAACGGTCTGCTTCCACGGGAAACATAAACCGGCCCCAAAACTTGAATTTTAAATCGCGCAGAAGCGCGATTTAAAATTCGCTTTCCGACGCTTTGTACTAAAAATGTCTATTCGGTACACAATCGGTAATTCATAGTATGAATAAATACTTTTATAGGAGAGAAAAGGCTAAATGGACACTATTATACACGGTATACCGGTTACCGCAGACTCGGAATTGTCGCGGGAAGAAGCCAAAAAAATTGTGGGCGACCTCGTTCGGGATTGGTCCTGGGAGGGTAGGCAGCTAGGTAAAGTAGAGATGATCAGCGACGGGCTATTGGTTCATGTCTGCTCCTACGAAAAACCCTTCGTCCAAGTTGTCCCCCTGACAAAATCAAAAAGGAGCATCAAATGAATCTATTGAGAAGATGGAACGACAGGCCGGGCAAGAAATTATATTACGGACTGGCAGCAGCGGCGGTGGTGATTGGCAGTATCGGCGTTATTTTAGGGAAATGGCATGGTCAGCCCCAAGAAGTTGCCCAGGCTGCACCCGTTGTAAGGACTGCGGTTATCGGCGCTTCGGGAACCGCGCAAGGATATACCTATTCGGGCGAGGTGCGCGGCCGCTATGAAAGCCAGTTGGGCTTCCAGGTAGGCGGCAAAATTGTCAAACGCTATGTCGAACTGGGCAGCGTAGTAAACGCCGGCGATATTTTAATGCAGATCGACGCCAAAGATATCCAGCAGACGGTGAACAGCAGCTCCGCTCAGGTATATTCGGCCGAATCGCAGCTCCGTCTGGCTGAAAGCAATCTCAAACGGTATCGGCAGTTATTTGAACAGGGAGCAATAAGCCGCGCCCAGTATGACCAGTATCTGAACATGCACGAGGTGGCCGCCGCTGCGGTTCGCCAGGCATCGGCCCAATACGTGCAAGGCGCCAATCAGTTGGACTACACTTTGCTCAGGGCTGATAAGCCTGGCGTTGTAGCCAGCATTGACGCTGAAATGGGGCAGGTGGTCGGGGCCGGTCAGATTGTGCTGACCGTTGTGCAGGCTGGGGAGCGGGAGGTCGAAATCAGCGTTCCCGAAAACCGGATCGAAGAACTGCGCAAAGCCGGGCCGCTGAAAGTGACGTTCTGGGCGCTTCCCAACGTTGCCCTTGAAGGAAAAATAAGGGAAATTGCGCCGATGGCCGATAAAGTCACCCGCACCTTCAAAGTCCGGGTCAGTTTAGTAGACCCGCCCGAAGAAATAAAGCTCGGCATGACTGCTTCCGTTGCTCTGACGGGCAGCCACTTGGGGTCAGCCGTGAGCATTCCCCTGGCCGCCGTTTATCAAAGCGGCGACCAGCCGGCGGTCTGGGTGGTAACCGGCGAAACGCTTGCCTTGCGGCCAATAACCACGGGAAATTTCGGCAATGGCAGCGTTGAGGTGCTCAACGGCCTGGAACAGGGTGAGCGGATTGTAACCGCCGGCGTCCATAAACTCAAAGAAGGGCAAAAAGTAAGGGTTACTGGTGATTCCTTATGAATAATTTCAATCTCACCGAATGGGCGCTGGGCCATAAACAGTTCATCTATTTTTTCATCGCCCTCTTTTTTGTAGCCGGCGTATTCTCGTACAACAACCTGGGTCGGATGGAAGACCCCGATTTCACCATCAAGCAAATGGTCGTCAGCGTCGCCTGGCCGGGCGCTACCGCCCGCCAGATGGAGGAACAGGTCACCGACAAGGTAGAAAAAAAGCTGCAGGATTTGCCGGGGCTTGATTATTTACAAAGCTACTCCACGCCGGGGAGTACGGTAATTTACGTCCATCTGAAAGATACCGTCCTGCAGAAGGATGTCCGGGCCAGGTGGGTGGAAGCCCGCAACATGGTCAACGACATCAAAGGGACCCTGCCGGCCGGCGTCAGCGATCCCGTGTTCAACGACCGCTTCGACGAGGTTTACGGCGTGGTATACGCCCTGACCGGCGACGGCTATACCTACGAAGAGATGCGGGAAAAGGCGGAAAAAATCCGGCGGATTCTCCTGGGCGTCCCCAGTGTGAAAAAGGTTCAGCTATTAGGCGTGCAAACGGAAAAGATCTATATCGAGATCGAAAACAGCAAATTGGCGCAGCTCGGGCTTGACCCCGGCGTGATAACCGCCACGCTGCAGGCGCAAAACGCCATGGCCGCCGCCGGCATGGTCGAAACAACGTCGGATAACCTTTATCTACGGGTTACCGGTATGTTCGAACAAGTGGAAGACATCCGCAGCATCCCGATCCAGGGCAACGGCCGCACCTTCCGCTTAGGAGATATCGCCAAGATAACCAGGACTTATGCTGAGCCATCCGATCCTAAGTTTTTCTACAACGGCCAGCCTGCCCTCGGGGTTTCGTTGGCTATGGAGCCGGGCGGCAACATCCTGACCCTGGGGGAGAACCTCGAAAAAACCATTGCGGAGATTAAAAAGAAGCTGCCGGCCGGGCTGGAAATCCATCAGACCGTCAATCAGCCCAAAGTCGTTGAAGAGTCGATCGGCGAATTCGTGAAATCGCTGGCCGAAGCCATCGCGATCGTCCTTATCGTGAGCTTCGTCAGCCTGGGCGTGCGCTCGGGACTGATCGTGGCCCTCAGTATCCCGCTGGTCATTGCCTTGGTATTTACCTTCATGAACCTGCTGAGCATCGACCTGCAAAGGATATCGTTGGGGGCGCTCATTATTGCTTTGGGGCTCTTGGTGGACGACGCCATCATCACCATCGAATCAATGGTCGTCAAAATGGAGCAGGGCTGGGACCGTGCCAGCGCCGCCTGCTTTGCCTATACGTCAACAGCCTATCCGCGCTTGACCGGCGAACTGGTTACCTGCGCCGGTTTCATTCCGGTAGGGTTCGCCAAAGGCAGCGCATCGGAATATGTTTTTACCATTTTCGCCGTCGTGACCATCGCCCTGCTTGCCTCCTGGATCGTAGCCGGCACGGCGACGCCTCTTCTGGGGGCGGCGTTTATTAAAATCAAACCCAAAGCCGATGGCGACAACGAACATGACATATATGACAAAAAATTTTACCGCTGGTTCAGACAGAAACTGATTTGGTGCCTCACGCATCGCAAAATAGTGCTGGCCGCCACCGTGGCTTCCTTTATTGCCTCCATCGCTCTGTTAGGTCTTGTGAAGCAGGAATTCTTCCCCGCTTCGACCAGGACGGAACTCATTATCCAGTTGAAGCTGCAAGAAGGCGCGTCCCTAAAGAATACGGAGGAGATTGCCCGCCAGTTCGCCCAAAGGCTCGACGGCGATCCCCTGATCAATTACTATACCTACCATGTGGGTGAAGGCGCGCCCCGCTTTGTCCTCAGCTTCGAACCCACCTTCAACAAGCGGAATTTCAGCGAATTTATCATTGTCGCCAAAGACACGAAAGCCCGCGACGAGCTGCGGATTAAACTAAGCAAACTTTTGAACGAAGAGTTTCCCAGCGTCCATGTACACTCCAAAGTAATCAATAACGGACCGTCGTCCGATTATCCGGTCATGCTGCGAGTAGGCGGCTATGACCATGACAAAGTCCGGGAAATTGCCCAACAAGTCGCAACGGTCATGGAAGCCAACCCGGGAACGAAAAATGTCAACCTGAACTGGTACGAGAAAAGCAAGATCGTGCATCTAGATATCGATCAAGACAAGGCCCGCAGTTTGGGCGTCACCTCCCAGTCGTTGGCGACCTCCCTGCAAACGCAGCTATCCGGCGCGCCGATCGCCGAATTCCGGGAAAGCGACAAAACCGTCAGCCTGGTCTTTCGCTTCGACGCCCAGGACCGGAGCGATCTTGCGCGGCTGAAAGATTTGAATATCCACATCGGCGGCGGCAGATACGTGCCGCTTGACCAAATCGCCACAATCCGGTTTGCGGCGGAGGACGGCCTGATTTACCGCCGCGATCTGAAACCGATGGTTATGGTGCAGGCCGAGACAAAACCGGGCGTGACGGGCGACGATGTCGCCGAGCAGGTTTATAACAGCCTGGCGGAGCTCCGCGACAGCTTGCCGCTGGGCTACAACATCGAATACGACGGTCCCAAGGAGAGCAGCATCGAGGGGATGGAATTCATTGCCGAACCCGTGCCGGCGATGATGATCGCCATCATGATCCTGCTGATGATTCAACTGCAAAACATCGCCAAGATGGCCCTGACTTTGTTGACGGCGCCGCTGGGAATAATCGGCGTGTCGTTAGGGCTATTTATTACCGGCAGCCCTATGGGCTTTGTGGTGCAACTGGGCATTTTGGCGTTGGCGGGGATCATTATGCGCAACTCGGTGATTCTGATGGACCAGATCGACCAGCAGCAGGCCGGCGGCGAACCCCTTTGGGACGCGATCATCAACGCTACGGTCATCAGATTCCGCCCGATCCTGCTGACGGCTGCGGCGGCAATTCTCGGGATGATACCGCTTGTTTCCAGCCTATTTTGGGGGCCGATGGCGGTCGCCATCGCGTCCGGCCTGTTCGGCGCCACGGTTTTGACGCTCATTGTCCTGCCGGTTATGTATGCCGCCTGGTATAAAGCACATCCATAGGCAGGAGTCTTTCATGGCTAAGGGCAGTGACTCTGTTAAACACCAGCCCTATTTGAAAATTGACTAAAACCAAATCTCAAAATGAAGCTTTTAATATCGTCCATCCGGTAAGGAATATACTCAAAAAGGAAGCAAGAGGATAGCGGAG
>DLGF01000008.1 GCA_002482545.1 Sporomusaceae bacterium UBA7701 | reverse complement strand
ACCGGCGATACAGGGCCT
Organism: Sporomusaceae bacterium UBA7701; assembly: GCA_002482545.1. Taxonomy (GTDB): domain Bacteria; phylum Bacillota; class Negativicutes; order Sporomusales; family UBA7701; genus UBA7701. Next base: position 58,928 of record DLGF01000008.1, on the reverse strand, counting down.
ACGGGGGCCGCAGGAGCAGGAGCCATTATCCCCCTCGCCTCAGGTCTTCCCGTCGCTTTGACGTCGCTTGCCGGTGGATTGGCCGGCACCCCTGGCTTTGTCGGCTTTGGCTCTTCCGCGACCGGGCTCACTGCTCTGGGCGCAACCATTGATCTCACGGGTGGGCCGGGAATCGGAATCAATTTGGCCTTTTCCGCTCCCCGCGACGGCACGATTACGTCAATCGCAGCCTTCTTCAGCACCACGGTGGCGTTGACCCTCGTTGGAACAACGGTAACGATTACCGCCCAGCTCTATAGCTCGCCAACCCCGGACAACACCTTCACGCCGATTGCTGGCACCCTTGTGACTTTGGCCCCGCCTCTCACCGGAGTATTGGCCCTTGGCACCATTAGCAGCGGCGTGCTTACCGGCTTGGCGATACCGGTCACTACGGAAACCCGTCTTCTGATGGTATTTTCCATCACCGCGGAAGGCGTCACGCTGATCAATACCGTGACAGGATATGCGAGCGCCGGTATCGGAATCAGCTGATGCACCGACAGGATACCCTTTCTTAGTCATCCCGGAATCCGAAAATGAGACCGTTGCTATCTGGCAACGGTCTCATTTTCGCTGCGAACAAGACCGGGCTCAGGCGAATATGCTATCACGAATAACAAAAAGATGGAGGCCCTGAAAGATGACTGATTTGACCCAGTGCTCCCCTGCGGCGATCACCATCAGCCTGTGCATGATCGTAAAAAATGAGGAAGCGACGATTGGACGCTGTCTGAACTCCGTTCAAGGCATCGCCGATGAAATCGTAATTGTCGATACCGGATCGACCGATAAAACCAAGGAAATTGTCAGGCAGTTTACTGAGGCCCTGTATGATTTCGAATGGATCAATGATTTTGCGGCGGCCCGCAACTATGCCTTCAGTCAGGCGACCCAGGAATATATTCTTTGGCTGGATGCCGATGATGTTATTTTGCCGGAGGATCGGGAAAAGCTGCTGCACCTGAAGTCAACCCTCAGCCCCGAGGTTGATGTCGTAAGCATGGTATATAATCTGTCTCTTGACGAACAAGGGCAGGTTACTTGTCAAATCCGGCGGAACCGCCTGGTTCAGCGGGAAAAAAACTTCCGCTGGGTCGGGCCCGTCCATGAGTACCTGGAAGTCTACGGCAACGCCCAGCATACGGATATCGCCGTCACCCACCTGCCATTAAGCCATGATGCGGGGCGAAATCTTTATATCTACGAGCAGCGTCTGCTGAAAGGGGAACAGTTTTCAGCCCGCGATTTATATTATTTCGCCAATGAGTTAAAGGATCACCGGCTATATAACCGGGCCATCGAATATTATCAAAAGTTCCTGGCGACAAATCAGGGCTGGGTGGTGGATAACATCGACGCTTGCGCCAAGCTGGCCGACTGCTTTTACGAGTTGCACGACGTCGACAACCAACTGAAATATATCTATTTATCCTTCAAATATGGTGTTCCCCGCGCCGATTTCTGCTGCCGGCTGGGATTTCATCATCTGAATCGCAACCAAATGGACCAGGCCATTTTCTGGTATAAGACGGCGACGCAATTAGAAGCGCCCGCGCAAGCCTGGGGTCTGACCAACGTTCCTTGTCAAACCTGGCTCCCGCATCTTCAACTTTGTGTATGTTACTCCCGCGTGGGACAATACGGCCTTGCCTATCAGCATAATGAAATGGCGTCCAGCTTTATTCCAAACGATCCGCGGATTCATCATAACCGCAACTATTTGCAAACTCTCGCCGGCATTAACAGTTGAAGGAACAAAGTACGGCGTCGTTTTCCGAAAATCTCCCGGGATTCCGGCCTCCCGCGGCAGCAGCCTGGCATTTTTGCCAGGCTGCGCGGATTAAAAACAGGCAAAGGATGCAACACTATCTGAGAGACGACGCCGAAGGAGGTTTGCCCATGTTGATGAGTTGGATGCTGATGAAATTGTTCGACCCTATGTTCGATGAAGCTACCGCGAAGATGTTCACCGAAGATTACGCGGATAACCCCTTTCTAATGGCCACCGTTGCCGAAAAAATGACCCCCCGGGCCATTATTGAAGCCGGTATCCGGGCCGAACTGGGTACGGAAATCACCCGTCCCTTGGGCAGTCCCGTGGTTCTGTCGCCCTGGGACAAAATATTGCTCACCCCCAGACAGTTGTTTGAACTCCCCACCCGCAGCACATCGGAGATCAGCGCCAAAACCGTCATCGGGCCGTCCGCCAAACGGCCGCTGGCCCTGGATATTCCGATCCTGATCACCGGCATGTCCTATGGCGGCTCCCTCAGCCTTCAGATGAAAACCGCCCTGGCCAAAGGAGCTTCCACGGCCGGAACCGCCACGAACACCGGCGAGTCGGCGGTAACCGACGAAGAACGGGAAAACGCCAGATACCTCATCGGCCAGTATAACCGGGGCGGCTGGCTCAGCGGCCCCGAGCAGTTGGGCCGGCTGGACGCCATCGAAATCCAGTTGGGACAAGGCGCCTGGGGCGGGGCCGTGGAAGAACCCATCGCCGCCAATACCATCGGCGAGCACCTCCGGGACGCCTGGCAGCTTGAAAAAGGGCAGGATACGGCGGTCAAGGCCCGGATGCCGGGCAAAGAAACCACCCGGGATATTATCCAAATGGTCAATTCCATGAAAGAGCAGTATGATGTGCCGGTGGGCGTGAAAATTGCCGGCAGCGACTATATTGAATACGAGCTTGCCGTTATTGCGCAGACTCAGGCCGATTATATCGTCATCGACGGTTCCGAAGGCGGCACCTCTTCCGCCCCGCCCACCCTCGAAGATGACGTTGGCCTGCCGACCCTTCATTCCCTGGTAAGAGCGGTGGACTGGTTAACGGAAAATGGGCTGCGGGAACGGTTCACCCTGATCATCACCGGCGGGCTGGTCACCCCCGGACAGTTTCTGAAGGCCCTCGCGCTTGGCGCCGATGCCGTCTATATAGGAACAGTGGCATTGATCGCGGCGCTTCAGAGCCAGATCGTCAAGGCGCTGCCCCAGGCTCCCCCCGTGCAGATAGCCTTGTATCGCGGCAAACTAAACGACAAAGTCGACGTGGATAAGGCCGCAGGCCACTTGGCCAATTTCCTGAATTCCTGCGTTGCGGAGATGAAGCTGGCGGTGCAGGCAATTGGCAAAAATGCCGTGAGCGAGCTGAATCGTAGCGATTTGGTGGCCGTCGACCGGGACTTGGCCGAAATGGCAGGCATCCGCTACGCCGGAAGCCCCCGCCGCCAGGCAAAGGAGGAAAATCGCCATGAGCGGCGGCAACCGGCTATGCGAGAAGAGCAGTCGCCTCCTATGTGGCAGCAATAAGGGTCTGCTGTGGCAACAGGCCCGGATACTTACGGGCGATTACCGCCGTCAGCCATTCCGCTCCGGGAGCAGCCCAAGCGCTGCTCCCTCATCCTTTCTTCCCAGGACTTTCACCTGTCCCAATCCGTCCACCACCTTAGGCGAAATTCCCATAGTCCCTTTATTGACAAGGTGTTGACCCTTTTGCTATAATACAATATGTGCCGGACACGGAGGGGTGTCCGAGTGGTTTATGGAGCTGGTCTTGAAAACCAGTGATCCCGCAAGGGACCGTGGGTTCGAATCCCACCCCCTCCGCCAACTTTCTCAGGCGGCAGGGAATGGCTGAGATAACGCCGCGTAGCTACGGAGTGGTACTCAAGTGGCTGAAGAGGACGGTTTGCTAAATCGTTAGTAGGGGTAACCCTAGCGTGGGTTCAAATCCCACCCACTCCGCCACAAATAAACACTGAGGCGCTTACCTTTTTCAGGTAGGCGCCTTTTGGTTTTCCGGAACTTTTCTTTGCGCAGCACTAATCTTGCCCGACGGCTGCGGCCCGAACGATAAATAAGACCCGCTGGAAGCCCCTTGCTTGGAACCGGCCGACCGCGGCGAGCAAGGCTTGCATAAAAAGAAAAAGGGCTCACAGACGCTATCTTGCCACGTTACTGTGAGCGCAAAGGGGGTGGTTGGAAGTACGCTATTCTATATAGCAAAAACTGTGCCAACCCCTTAATCACCCAAGCTTTGTCCTTATTGGCGCTTTGGGGATCCTTCTGATTCCCGCTAATATGAACCATTCGGGACAGGCATGCGTGCGAATCGGATCACTTCTGTCCCTAGACGCTCACTTTTTCCCGACACGTCTCTAGCTTTTTCGCGATATGTCCCTCCACCCGGCTGCGGAAGTTCGAGACGGCCGTGCCGGGAGGCAGTGCCGCCCATAGACGTTCCCAATAACCCTCGGCAAGGACCTGCCGTATCGTCCAGGGGAAGTTGATGTCATAGACCCAGTTAAGCATGATCAGTTTTTTGTCGTCGCCGGTCCTTAAATCTTCGTACCGCAGCAGGTGCCCGGCGACCGCCGCCTCCAGGATGGCCGGAGTGCAGCCGTCGGATTCCGGCTTCGGCGGCAATACCCGGTAAATATCCAGTTTATCCGCATCACGAATGATTTTAGCGAACAGGTTCCATTTTTCCCTTGGCTGGGCCGGAACACTGGCCGCGTTGTGCCAGGTGACGGCAAACAGAAACAGGTCCCATTCTTCCGGTCCAAATTCTCCGGCAAGGCCGGCCGCTCGCAATTCGTCCGCTCCAAGCCGGCCGTGATCGACCGAGTCCTTGTCTTTAAAGGTCCGATATAGGGCAGCCTGTTTAAAACGGCCGACATCGTGGCAAAGTCCGAGCGCCTCCGCCAGGCGTACCTCGCCTTCTTCCAGGCCCAGTGAACCCGAAAGCTCCCGCGCGTGCCGGGCTACAAGCCGGCTGTGCTCTTCTTTCAGCTGAATCAGCGGCGCTACATCAGCATCCCTTGTGTAATACCCGCTGACATAGGAATCAAACCAGGCCTGGATCTTCCTCAAGTTAATCAAGTCCATCTCGCCACCTCCTTGGGCCGCGTTCCCAGGTCAGGATATCACTTTCCCGCCTATGCCGCAAGGGCTGAGCCTTTTCCCGCTTTTTTCGCCCCGATGAAATTGGGACCTGAGCCCCAGGGAATAGGTACCAAAGTTTCAAGGGGTTCCGGCCCTCCCGCTATAATTAAACTTATCACCGGTTGACGCAGCGGACAGGGAGGTTGGAATATGAATATTCCGGAGTTGAAATATGGTGGCGCGGTGCGCTGGGATACCTTTGACAACAAAATCTATTTCAATATCGAAAAAGGCTCCGTTGGCGGGCGACTAGTCTTGAAAAAGAATTCCGACGGAAAAATCGATATGTATATCCTGAACGGCGATGCTTCCGGCTACATCCGCCAATCGGGCTGAAGGATTTTCATTGGATCATGCGGACTGTTTACCTGGCGGTAGACAGTCCTTGTTTATTGCGGCTGCCATCATTTTATCTTATGTAAATAACCTCTCTCAACAATCCCACGGCGCGATTGGCGTGATTAGCCCCTCTGACTAAAATCGACATTTTTTGAAAAAGGTGTTAAGTAAAGCCATGTCTACTACGATAATCTAGATGAGTTGATGAAATACCAATATCTGTTAGCGGGGGAGGGGGCTGATGATGGAAATCTTCGCGCTCCTTACGGTGGGCGCCGTGATAGCGAACTGGTGGGCCTGGCGGCACCGGTGATGCACTTGCCCGGTTAAAAGTTTCTTTTCCCGGCCCAAAATTGCTTTGACCGGTTATATTTATCCGCGCTTGGGGTTAACCTATAATCGACCACGGTAAAAGCGGGGTAAAGTATGGTGTATGTAAAAAGCGGGCTGGAAATCGTAGAACTCTATAAAGCCTATGACCAAAGAATCAAAGAATTAGAGAGCGCTGTCGCCAGGCTGGACAACTTCGGGTACACCCAGAGTGTCCTGCAAGCCCAGATCCAAAAGCTCAGAGATGAGCGGATAGCGCTGGAAACAACGCGTTTTCAGGCGTTGGACCCAATAACTGTCCCCAAATCTTCACTTGGCGGACATGATTTTTTCATCTCGTAAATGCCTTTACAGGTAAGAACATTTGTTCTAATATAAAGATAACAACTCGTTCACACCACGGTTTAAATGGGTGTGGATTTTTTCTTATGGCGGTGAAATATGCAGCGTTGGATTATACATATTGATATGGATGCTTTTTTCGCTGCGGTAGAGCAACGGGACAATCCGAAGCTTCACGGGCAACCCGTTATTGTCGGCGGCCTGGGGCGGCGGGGAGTGGTGTCGACGGCATCCTATGAAGCCCGGCGCTACGGCGTGCACTCGGCCATGCCGATGTCGGAGGCCCGCCGCCGCTGCCCTCACGGGATTTATCTGCCCGGCAACCACCGTAAGTACGGGAAGGTCGCCGCTGATATCCGCCGCATTTTAGCTGATTTTTCCCCCGCGGTCGAGCCTTTATCACTGGATGAAGCCTTTCTCGACGTGTCCGGAATGGAATGGCTGTACTCCGACCCGCCGGAAATTGCCCGAAAAATTAAGCAGCGCATCCGCGACGAACTGGAGCTCACCGCGTCGGCCGGCGTAGCCCCCAATAAGTTTCTGGCCAAACTGGCTTCAGATTGGAAAAAACCCGACGGACTGGTAGTAGTCCGCCCGGGTCAGGAACAAGCTTTTCTAAAAGATATCCCCGTTTCCCGGCTTTGGGGAATAGGCGGGAAATCGGCGAACCTCCTCCAGAGTTTAGGAGTCAGCACCATCGGCCAACTCGCCCGAATAGACATGGGAGTGCTGGCCAAGCATTTCGGCAACTCCGCCGAACCCTTGCGCAACTTGGCCCTGGGACTGGACGATCGGCCGGTTATCCCCGATCACGACCCCAAATCCATCGGGAACGAAGTAACTTTCGAGGAAGATTTACATTCGCCGGAAGAACTTGAAACCATCCTGCTTGCCTTGACGCAAAAGGTGTGCCGGCGATTGCGGCAGTCAGGCTTGTCCGGACGTACCATCACCGTAAAAATGCGCTTCGCGTCGTTTAGGACGATAACCCGCAGCCGCACCCTCGGTGAACCGACCCTCCTCGATCATACGATATTTGAAACCGCGCAGGCCATTCTCGGCACCGTCCCGCTTGCCGAGGGGGTCCGCTTATTGGGAGTGACTGTTTCCAACCTGCATCCCTACGGCGGTCAAACGTCCCTGTTCTCCCTGGAAGACGACAAGCACCTCAAAGTATGCCAAACCATTGACAAACTGAAGGACCGTTTCGGAGAAACGGCCGTCACCCGCGGCCGTCTGCTATTGCCCGAAATGAAAAAATGAGTAACCACTCCGGGCAGTTACCCATTCCGCTGCCGCATATCAGAGCAACGACGCGGCGATATGGCAGATGCCAGTCACCTGCGCCAGTGGCGATGCCTGAGGCGCTCTTCCAAAAGGGACGCCGCCTGTTCCGGGCTCATTCCCCGGACATCGATTCCTACGGGTTCCGCGGTGTCGTCCATTTCCGGGCAACCCGCCGGACCGTCCGCATCGATCAGGCTATGCTGCAGAGGACTTTCAGCCGGGTCCGCCCCATAGAGCACGGCATCGACATGGGAGCCGGGCCGGCTCGCCGCCACAGGACCAACGACTTTATAGCCTTTTGCCCTAAGATAGTTTTCCAGTTGCCCGTTCGGCCGTGTTAACGCTACTGTTTTTGCCATGCCATCCGTAACCTCACTGGTGATCTTTCCTTTATTTTTTCGCGAAATGGCCAAATTATGCGGCAATTTAGCCCCGAAGGCAGGAAGAAGCGCCTCTCGGGCGGAACTTATATTTAGGAATATATCCAGGAGGGCTACTATGATCAATCAACAAAGATTGCTGGCTGAGTTTTTTGATTTGGTCAAAATCAAATGTTCCAGCCGGGCGGAACGCGAAGTCGCCGACGTTGTCAAGGCCAAGCTTGCTGACATGGGGTTTGAAGTCTCCGAGGACGAGGTCGGAGAAAAGATAGGCGGCAATACCGGCAATGTCATTGCTTACCTGCGGGGCACCGTGCCCGCGGCGCCGGTCGTCATGCTGAGCGCCCATTTGGACTGCGTGGAACCTTGCGCAGGTGTGGAACCGGTTCTCAAGGACGGCATCATAACTTCCGCAGGAAACACCGTCCTCGGCGGCGACGACAAGTCCGGCGTCGCAGGGATTCTGGAAGCGCTACGCATCATCCGGGAGCAAAAAATTCCCCACGGCGATATTCAGGTGGTTTTCACCGTGGCTGAGGAAGGCGGCCTGAACGGCTCGAAGAACATCGATCCTCAACGCCTCAAGGCCGACTTCGGATATGTGCTGGACTCCAGCGGCTCTCCCGGGAAGATTATCAATGCCGCGCCCGGCCAAAACGCCATTAAAGTCATCGTTCACGGCAAAACCGCCCACGCAGGCTTGGCTCCCGAGGAAGGCGTCAACGCCATTGTGGTCGCCGGCAAGGCTTTGGCCGAACTGAAGCAGGGCCGTATCGACCCCGAAACGACAGCCAACGTCGGGATCATCAAGGGCGGCACCGCCACCAACGTGGTCCCCGACTATGTTGAAATAGCCTGTGAGGCTCGCAGCCGTAATGCGGAAAAGCTTGAAACTCAGACCAAGTGCATGGTCGAGACCTTCGAACGGGTGGTCGCCGCTAACGGCGGGACCGCTGAAATCACCGTACGCAAGGCTTACGGGCCCTATGTGCTTACCGACGATATGCCGGTGGTTGTCCTCGCCCGACAGGCGGCCGAGAGCATCGGGCTGCCGATGTCGCTCCAAGGTACCGGCGGCGGCAGTGACGCCAACTTCTTCAATACCTACGGCGTTCCCTCGGCGGTTCTGGGCACCGGGATGAGCAAGGTCCATACCACCGACGAGTTCATCAAAGAGATTGATCTTTATCAAACGGCGGAACTAGTGTTGGCGCTCATCAAAACAGCGGCGACGATGAAAAAGGGTGCGTAAAACGCACCCTTTTCTTTTTTATGGTCCCATACTTTTTACAGCAAGCCCTGGCGGCGCAGCAGCCGGCAGAGTTTGTACATCACCCGGGATTCCCGTCCGGCGGTGGATAACAGCGCTTCCTTGACTTCCCGCTGCTGTCCGGCCTGGGTTTTGGGGTCGGATAAATACATGGCCAGCAAACCGTAAATAATTGTCGCCGTAAATTGAGGCTCGGGCAAGCTTTCCGCGGCCGCCAGCGAGCGGTCGCGGAAATAGGCCAGCCGGGACGCCGCCGCGCCAACATCCGGATAATAGGCGATAAAATTCAACTCGTTATGCTCCCGGTCTTCCGCAAGATCGATCAAATAGTCGAGCAAAATATGCATTCCGCACACCCAGGGAAAATACGCGTCCGTGATGGCTCGGACCTCTTCAGCCCTTAGCTGCGGATTGGCGCCGGCGGCGCACAGCATAAAGAGCCCCAGCGTCGACCCGCAGGCCGCCCCGAATTCCCAGAGGGTGAGGCCGGGATAGGCGGCTAGATGCTCCGCGCCCCATCCGGCGATTTTTGCTTCCCGGACAGCGGCATCCAGATGCTTATAGGTCTGCAGCTCGGAATAGAGTCCGGCAAGGCGCAAGACCTGCGCTTTTACCAACGGATAGGAAGGCAGCCGGGCTACTTCCCGGCGGCTGGCCTCGACCAGGGCGCGCAGGTAGCCGCCGTCGCTCCGGTAGGGGTAGCAGGCATAATAATCATGCACCGGCCCCGCAGGATCGAGAGCGTCGGTCATCGCCAGATGCAACTGGCGGAAAGCCTGTTCATCGGTGAAGCCCGCCCGGTCGCAGAGGTTATCGAGATAGTCGCTGATAGTCTGCAGGGCGACGACAAACCGGACGAAAGCGGGGACCGTCACTCCCGGATAAAGGCTGAAAGCGCTCCCTCCCTGGCAGTGGAACTTCTTGTCGCGGATGCTGGCCAGCGCCTGAGCCGCCAATTCCGGGGAACACCGTACGGAAGCATGGCGCCTCCATTCCGCAAGTTCCTGGTTGACGAGGGGAAACACCTGACGCACCAGTTTACTGATCATGCCAACCCGGCCGATACTGCCCGTCCATAGCCCCACTCGTTTTGCCCGCCTCTCTCGCGTTGGTGCGGTTAAGCCTGCCGCCAAGTCAACTGGAGCCCCAGCTCCTTTTTGACCCATTTCTGATAGCCCGCGATTTCCGCCAGCTCAATGGTTGCGCCTTCTTCGGCGATCGCCAGGTCCAAATAAGCGCACTTGGCGCTGATCCCGGCCGCGACCTTTTGGACCAAACCCATCTGCGTTTTGTCCAGGCTTTCCGCCAGCGCTAAAAACAGCGCCAGTTTCCGCGCCTTTTGCCAGTCGCTCTCATCCAGGAACTCACTGTAGAGGCGATTCCTCACATATTTGGAAGAGGGCCCGTTATGCCAGCCGGCAACCACTGCGGCCAGCATCTGTTCCCGGTGGGTCAGGCCGAAGAGCCGGGCGTTCTCGACCAGATAGGCGCTGTGCCGCGAATGATCGTAGTAATTGATGGTGATGCCGATGTCGTGCAGCAAGGCGGCCACCCGAAGGAGGGTCCTGTCCCTTGGATCAAGGCGGTGGGCATACTGCCAGCCGTCAAACATGGCTTCCGCCAGTTCGGCTACATGATAAGCGTGGGGAATGTTTCCCTTGTAAAACAACAGCATGTTCCGGACGCTGTGAAGCAAAATATCGTCAATGATCTCCGGCTGCCGGGTCCGATTCAGATAGTATTTCAGAAAAAGGCCTTCCCGAACCCCGCAGCCGCTGGCGATGAGCCGGTCGGACCCGGTTATGTCGAACAGGCTTTTCACAATGGTAACACCGGCTACGATGATGTCGGCCCGTTCGCTGCTGAGGCCGGGCAGCTTCATCCGCTGCTTGAGGTCGGCGGAGGCCAGCGCCTGCCACAAATCACCCATGGACAGGTGCCCCAGCCGATAATTGTGGACTTTGTGAAAAGGGTAATTCTTGCGTTTTTGATCCATCTTGGCGATATTGCGGGCGGTCCCGCCCACCCCGATCAGGGGCAGCCGGACATCAGCCAGCCATGCTAGTTTCTCCAAGTGGCGCATGATATATCTACGCAGTTGAAGCAGCTGCACCTCGGTAACCTTATCCCGGGTACCAAACCGGTCGGTCAACGTAACCGCGCCGAAAGGAAGGCTGACAATCCTTTCCGGCCTGCGGTTGCGGATCAGCGTCAGCTCGATACTGCCGCCGCCGAGGTCAAAGAGCACCGCATCGGTAACATCCAGGGTGTTGATAACCCCCAGGAACCCCAGTCCGCCCTCAGCCTTTCCGCTGATGGATTCCAGGGTAATTCCCGCTTCATCCTGAATCCTCCGCAAGAGTTCGGGGCCGTTTTTCGCGTTACGAACCGCCGCGGTTGCCACGGCCAGGGTGGTATTCACTTCAAACAGCCGGCACATATGGGCAAATATTTTGAGGGTGTCCACCGCCCGCTGCATGGCCTCCGCCCGGAGCAGCCCGGAAGAGCTCAACCCCTCCCCCAGCCGTACGGTTTCCTTTTGGTTATAAACCAGGTTGTAGGCGCAGTTGGCATAGATGTGCATTACGATCAGCCGAGCTGAGTTGGAGCCCAAATCAATGATTGCGATTCTCTCGGTCACGTTATCACTCCCCACCAACCATATATTCGGCTTCCATTTCAAAAACCATGCTGACGGGACCTGCGATTCATAGTATTCTTTGCCAGCCCATATATTATTTAACATAAGATTAACATGAACACCGCAGTATAAAAGAGGAAATTGTCAGACAGGCCCGGAAATTGTAATAAAAAGACTGGGGGTTGATAACATGCCATCCCGATCGTCTGACGTGTTCGGCGTAATCCATATCGGCTCGGAGCTGGTTAGCCTCCAGATCGTTGAATATTCCTCCTTGCAAGATTTTCGGATCATCGAGAAAGCCAGCACCCAGGTGTCTTTGGGCGAAGAAACCTTCAAGACCGGACAGATCAGCTTCGCTGCAGTGCGTGAGCTGTGCGAGCTTTTGCAAGGCTACCGCCGGATTCTTCAGGAATTCGCTGTAAAAGACTATCGGCTGCTGGCCACGACGGCGATCCGCGAAGCGGCCAACCAGCAGTATATCATTGACCAGATCAAGGTCAAGACCGGTTTTACCGTAGAAGTTGTCAGCATGCCGCAGGAAATCTTCTACAAGTATATAGCGCTTTTCCGGGGGATTGAAGTTCAGGGCCTGGCAGATGAGCAACAGGGCGTCCTATTTGTTGACATTTCTTCCGGCGGGTTAGGCATAACGCTGTACGAGAACGGGGCAATGGAATATCAGCAGAATATCCACATCGGCACGCTCCGCATCAAAGAGAGCTTCGATAAGAACCAGCGGGAGTCGGCTCACTTTTACCAGGCTTTGAGCGAATATATCAACAGTACGATCGAGCCGGTGGACGCCGAGCTGGGAACACGCCCCATCAAATATCTGGTTCTTTCGGGGGTCGAAACCGGCCTCTTTCTGAAGATGCTGGGCTATGACGCGCCTTCCCAGCTCACGTTTGTCAATTTGCGCGACTTCTTTGCGTTATATGAAAAAGTGAAAGAACTGAACATTCCGCAGCTGATGCAGACCTTCAAGCTTCCGGAGCATCGCGCGGAGATGGCCCTCCCCACCATTTTGCTGTACCATCAGATGCTCGCCCTGAGCGATGTCGCCCAGATCGTGGTGTCAAACGCCCAATTCGCCGACGGCATTACCATTTCCCATATCGCTGAAAAAACGGCCGATCCCTGGCTAGACAAAATAGAGGAGCAAATCGTCAGTTTTGCCAGGGCCATGGGCCGCAAATACAGCTACGATCCAGAGCACGCCCGCCACGTGGAGGAGTCGGCGCTGCAGATTTTCGATCGGTTGACGAAAGTGCACGGCCTCGGCCCGCGGGAGCGTTTCATCTTGAAAGTCGCCGCAATCTTGCACGATATCGGTAAGTTCGTCAGTCTCAGGAAACACTATTTTTATTCCTACCGCCTGATTGTATCCTCGGATATCCTTGGCTTCTCGGAAGAAGAGAAGGATCTTATCGCCAATATTGCCTATTATCATTCCAAGGGAACTCCCTCCGGGGCAGATGCCAACTTCACCAATCTTTCCTCGTCCGAACGGATTACGCTGGCCAAACTCGCGGCCATTATCCGGCTGGCGGACGCCATCGACCGCAGCCACCTTCAGAAAGCCACGCTCACCGGGATCACCCTCAGCGGCGAGGAACTGGTCATTACCATTTCCGCCGAAAGGGATCCTTCGCTGGAAGAATGGACCTTCCACGACAAAGCGGAGTTCTTCGAGAGCGTTTTCGGAATTCGGCCCATATTAAAACGACAGGCAGGCTAAGAAAATGTTGGAAAATCCCGACTATTATCTCAACCGGGAACTTAGTTGGTTAAAATTTAATTTACGGGTTTTGCGGGAAGCCCAGGATAAGCGTAACCCGCTCCTGGAACGGCTGAAGTTTATTGCGATTACCGCCGCCAATCTGGATGAGTTTTTCATGATCCGGGTCGCCGGACTCAAGCAGCAACTGGAAAGCGGCATCAATAAAAAAGACGCCTCCGGTCTGACCGTGGAGGCTCAACTGACGGAAATAGCGCAAGCCTCCCGGGAACTGGTCCGGCGTCAATACCATTACCTCAAGGTCCTGCGCCAGGAACTTGAGGGCCACGATATCTATTTCCTCCCCATTTCCGAGTTGCCTGAAAAGTGCCGGGAATGGACCGAGCTGTATTTCCGGAACACGATTTATCCCGTAATAACCCCGCTGGCGATTGATTCCAGCCATCCTTTTCCTTTTCTAGGCAGCCGTAGTCTTCACCTGGCGGTAGAGCTCCAATCCGCAAGGAGGGAAACCAAAACAGCCGTGCTCCAGGTTCCGGGAGTATTGCCTCGGATCGTGGAGGTGCCCGCCACCACGAAAAAGCGGCGGTTTGTGTTCTTGGAGGATATCATCCGAACCTATTGCCCGGTTTTATTCCACGGTTATGCCGTCAAGGACATCTTGCCCTTTCGCCTTACCCGCAACGCGGACCTGGCGATCGACGAGGAGGATGCCGAAGATCTTCTGGCCGAAGTGGAAAAGTCTCTCCGCCAGCGGCGACGCGGCCATACTGTCCGCCTCGAACTGGGGAAGGGCAAAAGCCGCACGCTCCGCAAGTTTATTATTGACGGGCTGAAAATTGACCCTGCTGACATTTATGAAATACCGGGACCTCTCGATGCCAGCTGTTTCGCTAAATTCTCCGAGCTGCCAGGCTACGCCGCGCTCCGCTACCCGCCCTTTTCTCCGGCAGTCCCTCCCGAGTTGCAGCAAGCCCCGTCGATATTCGCCGCCATCCGCCAGGGGGATATCCTGCTTCACCATCCGTATGAGTCCTTCAGCCCTGTCGTTGACTTCATCCGGCAAGCCGCAACCGATCCCCAGGTGCTGGCCATCAAACAGACCTTGTATCGCGTAGGCGGAAACTCCCCCATCGTCCAGGCTCTGGCCGCAGCGGCTGAAAGCGGCAAGCAGGTCACTGTGCTGGTGGAGCTGAAGGCGCGGTTTGACGAAGAAAACAACATTATCTGGGCCAAACGGCTGGAAGAAGCGGGCTGTCATGTTATTTACGGGCTGGTCGGTTTAAAAACCCATGCCAAGATCGCCCTGGTCGTCAGGCGGGAAGAAGGCATCATTCGCCGCTATGTCCATATCGGAACCGGAAACTACAACGAAGCGACGGCCCGGGTCTATACCGACCTAGGCCTGTTTACCGCGAATGATCTGGTTGGCACCGACGCCTCGGCTTTTTTCAACGTACTGTCCGGTTATTCCGATCCGCCGGTGTGGAACAAAATCGTAGTCGCGCCGCTCGGACTGAGGGAAAAACTGTACGAGCTGATTGCCCAGGAGGCTTCTCACGCCCGCGCCGGGCGTCCGGCCCGGATGATTGCCAAACTAAACTCGCTGGTTGATAAATATCTCATTGAGAAGCTTTATGAGGCTTCCCAGCAAGGGGTAAAAATTGATCTCATCGTCCGGGGCATCTGCGCCTTGCGTCCCGGAATTCCAGGCATAAGCGAAAATATAACGGTGCGAAGCATCGTCGGCCGTTTCCTGGAGCATACTCGGATTTTTTACTTTTCCGACGGCGGCGATGAGCGGGTTTTCCTGTCCAGCGCGGACTGGATGCCCCGCAACCTCAACGAGCGGGTGGAGCTTCTTTTCCCGGTCGAACATCCGGAGCACATCTCCCGGCTCAAACAACTTCTCGAACTGTTTTTACGCGACAACCAAAAGGCTTCTATCCTAAAAAGGGACGGGCACTATAAGCGCATCGCCCAACGCGGCCCGGCCGTTAACAGCCAGGAAGAGCTTCTGCGCCTGGCGCAGGATACCGCCAGAGCCGGCCTCCTGCCCATTGAGCAATTGCTTAAACCAGCCTATCGCCGGAAGGAGTAATTGCAGTCTCCGGCTCCGTCCTCTACGCCTGCTCTGGCGATGACCGTCGAAATTCTACAAAAATAACCTGAAATCAAGGGCAGGATTTTTTCGGGTCAGGCACTAATTAATACAGCGAAACTGCTACAACGAAAGGATGTACGAAATGGATCAAATATTCCGGGTAGCCATCCATCACGACAATGATTGTGGCTATATCGAATATAACCCGGTAACGAAAAAGGTCAAGGTGGCTCTGGAGAACCTGACCAAGCGGGATGCGATAGCGGCTTTTTTGAATTCGCCGCAGGTCATTCCGGCGGCCGGGTCTACTCTCCGGGATTTTAAAAGCCTGTCCTTCGTTCCGATAGAAAATTTGACGGCTCTTAAATTAGCCCTCACCCATCTCTGGCGCCATACCGGAGTGTTGGTGGACTGGAGCAGGCCGGTCAGCGTCCGTTAAATTTTCCAATTGCTTGTCCGCCATTCCCAATTTTCGCTATCCCTACATTTAGAGGGGCTGCTTTTGGCAGCCCTCTTTCATTGTCAGGCTTTGCGGGTCATCAATCCAAAGTTATCCACAAAACTATTCACAAAATACCGACAAGTGTGGATAACCTCACTGCCATAACGATAATTTTCTCTGGTTTTATGTTTTTTTGCTGTTTTTTTGTGGATAACTTCATCATCGCTCCCGTTCCGGGGTCATCCTACTATAATACCAGCGCATAAATAGGACGGGGATATACGATACCCGCAGTTTGATTCAAGGAATACAAGCGGGTGTAAAGGTCCCGCCGCTTCGTTCCCCGGTCCGGCCGTTCATCGCCGCAGGTGCGTCCGGCGTCAGAGACTGGCCGGGCCTTGTTTCTTTGCACCACTTTGCTTCCCTCCTTTCCCAAACTCGTCTTTTTATTTACATAATATGTTGATAGTTCTTCAAGGGTTCCACAAAGTCGACGGTGTTGTAAGCAAAGAACCGCAGGCTGGCAACGTTTCATGCAAAAGAGGCACTTGCGTAAGCAAGTGCCTCTTTTGCCCTGATCCCAATAGCGTTGTCACCGGATATACCGGCGGGCGCCGATATACCGTTCCTTCCAGTAGGTTTCATCCAGCGAGGAAATCGTTACCTGCTTGGCTGACGAGCTGGCGTTGATGAACTCGCCGTTGCCGACGTAGAAACCAACGTGGGAAGCCCCGGGTTTATAGGTGGTGAAGAACACCATATCGCCTACCTGGAGATTAGCCTTATCAACCGGCAGCCCGGCCGCAAATTGGTCGGCAGCGGTACGGCCAATCGCAATCCCCCGCTCACGCATTACGTACTGGGTAAAGCCCGAGCAGTCAAAACCGCTGGTAGTCTCGCCGCCCCATACATACGGAACGCCCATGTATTTTTTGGCAGTAGCAACAATCGCAGCCCCATCCGTATTAGCCGGAGCCGTGGTGCTTACCCCCAGAACTTTGGCAATATCGCTCGAATCCCCGGAAGTGTTGCCAACCAATTTCCCCAGTAGCAACCCCAGCAGAATGCTAAAGATTCCGCCGTTTGAGGAATTTTTCTCCCCGGAAGAACTGGCCGGAGAGAGCAGATCGGAGAGCGGGGAGGCTGAAGCCGTGGCTACAGGAGCAACAAGCATCAAACTCATGGCCAAAAGGAGAAGAATGACAACAGGTGCCTTAATCTTCCGCATGCACCGACCTCCTTTGCGCTATTTCTACCGGACATGACTGACCGGTTACTTCATCTTAACACATGTATATTTATTATGTAAACATGAGATTGTTGCCAATTCTTTGGGAACAAAACCACCCGGCGGATGCTGCCGCCGGGTGGTTGATTTGAATTGTTGCCTTATGCGTAGAAGAAGACATCAATCTGGATATCGTGGTTCTCGTGAAGCTCGATGCATTCTCCGTCGGCAGTCTTGACGGTAATCCGGTCCCAGGCCAGCCCGTCCATATAAATGATCTCCCCAAGCCGGCCGTCGGTCAGGTTAACTGCCGTGCCGACAAAATAATCCTTCAGATTGCTTAGAAATACGGTGCAGATGGCGGCATCCAGCTTGTCGAACATGCTTTCAAACAACGTCTTTATTGCCGCGAACGGGGTCAGGCGATTCCGATAAACGCGATCAGACGTCATTGCGTCGTAGATGTCGGCGATAGCCACAATTTTAGCGCTGAAAGCAACTTCTTCGCCGCCAATACCCTGCGGATAACCACTGCCATCCAGCCGCTCGTGGTGCTGCCATATGCCCTTCAGCACATCGCGGTTCAGAATAGCGGCCTTCCTGGCAGCCTCATAGCCGAGGGTTGCGTGTCGTTTCATGATCCCCATCTCAGGGGGGGTGAGCTTTCCAGGCTTGTTGAGGATCTCGGGCGGCACCAGCGCCTTCCCGATATCATGCAGCAGCCCGGCGAAAATCAGTTCTTTTGTCTCTTCTTCACCGCGGTCCAGCCATTTGCACAGCACGCCGACAATAATCGCGACATTGACCGAATGCTGAAAGGTGTAATTGTCGATGCTGCGCAAGGAATGAAGATAGCCCAGCGCTCCCGGCGTCCCGATCAGGGCCATGACCGTGTCATCCGTCACTTCCCGGATTTGCTCGAAAGGAATTTCTTTAAACATCCGGATATGTTCAAAGGCCTTTTTGACGATTGTGACGGTCTGATCATACTGAGCATTAAAAACGACCCGGTCGGCCCGCTTCTTATTACGCAAGGCCGGGCTCTCGGCGTCGTCCTCAATGATGACAATGCCGGTAAAGCCCCAGCAGCTCAGGCGCTGTATCATCCCATCAGTCAAGATGGTGTTTGCGCTCAGCATGATCTTGCCGCGGGCCGACACAACGTCGGCTCCGAGCACCATGCCCGGCTTAGCTTCTTCCAGCAAATAGAGTCTGAGCTTGGCAGCCACCGCGATCTACCCCCAGTTATTTACTCTCTGGGCCACTGTTAAAAATGAATACCGCGGTTGCTCCTCAGAGCGCTGCCGAACCGTTCCAATCCCGCGTGAAAGCAATTGTTGCGATAAAGGCTTTTCTTATTCGGACTACAGTCTTCTTTTCATAATAATTATACAACTTTCTGACAAATCCTTTTTTCGGCGTGTCGCATAATGACGAACGGCATCGGCTACTGTCGGGCCGTAATCAACCGGCCGGCGATCAGGTGGCCAGCACGTCGACAATTTTGACATCGCCGCGGCGAAGATCGAGAAGTTCGCCCTTGTCTGTTTGCACCAGCGGCTTGGTCCAGAACTGGTCAAGCATAATGATTTTGGCCTGTTTGCCGTTGCTGAGCAGGACGGACATGCCTGTAAAGTAGTTTTTTATGTTGTTCAGAAAGGTCAGGCAGACATGCGTATCTAACTGCCGGTACATCTGATCGGTTATCTTTTCCGCAGCCAAGAGGGGGGTCAAGCGCTTCCGGTAAGTCCGGTCCGACACCATCGCGTCATAGATGTCGGCTACCGCAACAATGCGCGCGTACTCGTGTATTTCATTCCCGGTAAAACCAAAGGGGTAACCGCTGCCGTCAAGGCGCTCGTGATGCTGAAGGATCCCCATCTTGACATCCCGGGGCAATTCATCGGCATATTTGACCAAATGATGCCCTTCCTCCGGATGTTTCTTGACCGCCTCAAATTCGGCATGGGAAAGTTTTCCCGGTTTATCCAGGATCGGCAGAGGAATGAACAGCTTGCCGATATCGTGCAATAAACCGGCTAAAATCAGCCTGTTCTTACTGCCGGCCTCATAATTCAGCCAATTTCCCAAAACCCCGGAAACAACCGCGACATTAATGGAATGCTGAAAGGTATAATTACTATGCTCCCGCACCTCATATAAGTAATACAGCACCCCTACCGTATTGACCAGCACAACCAGGGTCTCGTCCACCATGGCCTGCAATCCGGCAATGGGAATTTGCCGGTGCTCACGAATTCCCTCAAAGATCGTCTTAATTGCTTCGATAGTTTTGGTGTATTCTTCGATAAATTCGGCCCGGGTAAGGTTGACCGGGCCCGCAGCGGACGGTTGCTGCGTTTCAATATAGATGTGGGAGACATCCCAGACTTGCAGATTGGCGATCTGCGCAGCCGTCAACCGCGCCCCAGGCTCCAGCAGTATTACGCCGCTGCCGGTCGAAACCTCCCTGGCCACCACCATTCCGGGCACCAGCTCCTGTACAGGAACGCCTTTCATCGCGGAAACCCCCTTTTATGTATCTCCCTGTGTGCCTACAGCGGTTCCGAGTGCTAGATCCGAGAGCAGGCCAAGATTTCATGCCGGTACGGCCATCCCTTCCATGGTCCCTATGCAAAAATACCTGTTACTTCATTTGACAAATATTTCGGGGTTCCTTCAAAATTCAACAATTCAATTAGCAGGAGTATGGCTCCTATGCCCCGGGCAAGAGCGCCCTGCCCTTTCCCCTCTTTGTCCGGACTGTTTTCATTTTCGCGGCCGGACAATCGCACCTGATTGCAAGAAGGAAATCGCGCCCCCGGACGGAATGATAATCATATACCTGTTTCGGCTAAATACTACAATTTTTTCACAGTCGTGAAAAACCACAATCCCATTCCGCAAAGGAAGTATGATATGAATCGCTTCGCACTGCTCGTTCGCAATATCCAATTTCAAAGTCTGGCCATATCCCAAGTCCTCACGGTGCTCAGCAACAATCTTCTGGTTCCGGTGCTGCCGATCTATCTCAAGCTTCAAAACTATAGCGACACGCAGATCGGGATCATCATGGGCATATCGGCCTTCGGCGCGCTCGTCATCCGCCCCCTGGCCGGTCTGATCGTGGACCGCAGGGGCAGCCGCCAGTCGCTGCTTGGCGGCCAGTTGTTCGGCAGCATGTGCGCGGCGGCGTTTCTCTGGGCCGACAGCTTTCTGGGCTTTCTGGCCATCCGCTTCTGCCAGGGCCTGTCCTTCGCCTTCCAGGGAACAGGGGCGATTACCTTCGCCAGTTGTGTGGAAACACCGCAGAACATGGCAACCGCCATCTCTTTGTTTACCGTGTTTACCATGATCGGCTCAGGCCTTGGCACCGGCCTGGCTCCCACCGTCTATACCTACGCAGGCTTTTATCCGCTGGTCATCATGAGCCTCCTTGCGCTCGGCGCGGCCTGGAGTATTATGACCTTTCGGGCTCAATCCATTCCCCCCTGCCCGGGCGAAGGACGCGTCTCCTATCT
Organism: Sporomusaceae bacterium UBA7701; assembly: GCA_002482545.1. Lineage (GTDB taxonomy): Bacteria > Bacillota > Negativicutes > Sporomusales > UBA7701 > UBA7701. The sequence continues at coordinate 38,314 of DLGF01000008.1, read as the reverse complement.
GACCGTAGTCCGCAACCGCGACGTGCTGAGCCCGACCGTGTGCCTGTTCGCCTCCAATTTTGCCTTTGGCACGGCCTTTACTTTCGTCCCGCTGGTGGCGCTGGCAAACAACATCCCTCATTACTCCCTGTTTTACATTGCCTTCACCATCGCCGTCGTATCCACCCGGCTGAGCGTCCAGTTTATCGCCGGCCGGTTCAGCCCTGAACGGGCCGCCAGTTGGGGCGGCGTCCTGAACGCCCTCTGCGTCCTTTTGCTGGGGCTTAAGGCGTCGGTTGGCACTTTTATCATCGCCGGGCTGCTGGTGGGCCTGGGCTTCGGAGTTATCTTTCCTTCCCTGACGCTCTATGTGGTGACTCACACCAACCCAGCCAACAAGGGGGCGGCGCTCAGCGCCCTGTCCGCGGCGGGCGACGTCGGCAGCGCACTCGGAGCCGCCGTGCTGGGGCTGGTCGCCGAACACTTCGGCTATTCCGCCCTCTTCTATCTCTCGGCCGGCGTTGTCGCAATATGCACTTACCACTTCTATGTCACCCTGGTCCGCGGACGGCCGAAGTCCGCCCCGGTTACAGAAACATAAAAGCAAGGCTTCGCGCCTTGCTTTTTTCTAGCCTTCCTCATCGACCCGGACAATTCGCAAGCCGATTTTTCGATTCAACTCGGCCTGTTTGTTCATTAGAAGCGCCAGCTGTTCCTCGGCGTAGCGCCTCACGCCTTCAGGCGTAACGGGACTGGCGATAACCTGGCTGGCCCGGATGAGCCCGACAAGATTGTCGGCCGCTTGGCCGATCTGCTCATTGGCGTGGGCCTGCCGCTCCCGGTCCTCCCGTTCTCTGGCAAAGAAAAGATCGATCGCCGCCTGGGCCGCGCCGCGAATAACGCCTTCCGGCGGCGACTGTTCCTGAAAGGCCCATATCTTCGCCGCCTCCGGCCGGTTATAATCATATAGCGGCGTCTGTTGACCCGTTTCGGTGTCTCTCAGCAGAACCACAGGCCGCTTGTAGCGGCGGATAATATGCCAAAAAGCGTCGGCCGCCTGGCCCCGGCTCGAAAAAGGCACCAGTTCGCCGGGTTTAAAATCCGTCCGCTCAATCGGCTCAGGGGGAAACAATTCCAGCGAATAGGCTGCCACAGCCATCTGGTTTTCCCTGATGCCAGCCGCCAACAGTTCACAGATTCGCTGGACAGTGGTCAACTTCAAATGATTCAGGCAAAACTGCTCCATGTAATATAGCGTGGACCAGGCGGGCAACCCCTCTTTCCCGGCAAAGTGGACCTTGGCAACCTGCAGGTCGCTTAAAAAAATCTGGCGTTCCATCCTCATCTTCCTTTGAAAATATCTAGTTATCCAAAAGTATTTTGCCACTGGATAGCTATATCCTCTTTCCCGCCTTATTTTCTACCCGTGAGGCCCTCTCGTCTCCGCCCCTTAGGCGACCGGGCCTTCGGCACCGCCGGCTTATGTGAGAAAGCCCCGGCAACAATATTGGCACATATTCCACCTGCGCCGAATACCCTGCTAAGAGGTGAGAGAATGGCAGCGCCGAGGCCTATCCCGTCCGATCTCCAGGATATTGTAATTGTCACTGTGTACACTAATTTGGCCAACTTGATCGCCCCTCAGCCGACCTTAGTCCTGCCCCCCGGCTCAGGGTCTGCTTTCACTGCGGCCCTTTTTGATTTCTATGACAACCTAGGCCTTCCCAATGATATTCAGCAAGTAGCCCAAACCCTTATCCTTTCTGATCTCGTCACCATAATCACCACTCCGGGCAACGCGCCGGGGCTGCCGACGGCAAGTGCCGCCCCGACGCCGGTGATTGATACTTGACCGCTATGAAGCTCATGGGCCGCCAGCAGGGTGAGGGGCCAGCAGTCTCTGCTGGCCCCTCACCCTGAAGCGTCATCATTACCTGGACGCATTATCAAGGGAAGCATCCAGGTAATCCATGGCCAAGTCAGGCAAATAATAAAATAGTCAAACTTATTGGGTACAGCGTCATAACCCCCCGAAAGGTCAAACTAACCGCTGCTTGCGCTCGCTTGCTCCCGTACCTGCTTTTTGAAGCAAACCGGATTAAAGCTTATAATATTTATACAGCCACACAGAGGAGGTGCAGGCCATGCACCGGGGAAAATTCGTAGAAATCCTCGAAGGGATCAAAAACAACTTTAACAACGTCTCCGTAATCGAGAATTTCCGGAATAAAGCCCTTGTAACCATCCGCACTCCGGCTATTGTCGTGGAATCCAAAGTACGCCAACGGGTTTTTCGCCAAGTTCTGGACAACTGCACCAATTACAGCATTCGCCCTGAAAGCAATGAGCTGACCATCACCCTCGAATTTGATCTGCAGTAACGCCCCCACTCCGGAGGCGCCAGAGGATGTGGAGCATGGGACAAGGTACCAATTGCCATAAATGCCAATATTATTATGTAACTTGGGACAAGGCCTTCCCTCACGGCTGCCGGGCCATGGGTTTTAAATCCCAAACCTCGCCGGCAAAAGTAACCGAGCAGGTTTCAGGCCACGCCTGCCTGTCGTTTGTGGAGCGAAACCCGGCTCCCGCGAAAAGATGATTTGCCGAAATATGCTTAAAGAGGGTCCGCGAAGCATCGCGGGCTTTTTTTGCAATCAGTCGCCCCGTCAGAGAAAAAGAAGGGTTTGCCTTGAATACGTATAATAAACTTTTATCAGAACAGGACAGGATGCTTCCGCATTCTTCTTGACGTATTTCCGGAACTGTCCTGTCCATTGCCCATTAAAAGGAGGGTCGTGAATGGCCAGAATACCCAAAAACCGGCAAGACAGCGAGATGCTGGGGGATTTGCCCGAACAGGCCAGCTTTGAACACGCCAGCGACGGCAATGCCGCTCAGCCTGCCGTCAAACCGGCGAAAAACGAACTGAAAAACTCAGCCTATGCCGATTTCATAACGCCAGAGCTCCAGGAAGATCTCGGCAAGGCTCTCTTGAAACTCAAGCTGAACTTGTATAAAGAGGGCATTGTCGATTATGCCATTAAAATATCGTGCGAGACCGATCAAATCGTACTTAAGGCGGCGCCCCTGAAAAAACAGCCCGCCCGGCGCTGACGCCGGACTTCCGCCGGGGACCGCGGCGGCGGGTTCCGCATAAGCTCCCACCAATATGAGCCATTCCAGCCAGTTAGTTGGCTAGCAGAAAGACACAGGCGGTACAAGGCNNGCCTTGTACCGCCTGTGTCTTTCCTGGTGGGGCATGCTGGTTTCGAACCAGCGGCCTCTTGACCATAGCTACATTAAATACCCAGAATTACCCAATTCATCTATAGCGTCCTCAATTTCTCTAACACTGAATTTATCACCTTTTATTTTTTTTACTTCTTGTACTATGGTCTCACGAGTTACTTCCAAACCTTTCTTATTTCTTTCCTGAGCAACAAAATCAGTTGTGGTCAACAATTCAAGTTCTTTAGGTGTGCGGGGCGCAAACTTATCGACTACCTGCTTTATTATTGCAAGTTGATCGCCAGATAATTGCTGATCATCTTCGCTATCTAAATCCGCTATTGATAACCCCGTGGGCTGGATAAGAGAAGAAAAACCCCACTGATGTAATTCAACCGCACCTTGCATAATAAGACTTTGCAAAGCGTAATCTAACGAAGAACTATAAGGACCATAATAATGAATAGCAAATGGAAACCCGAAATTAGCACCCTTTCTTTGAGCCAAATAGATCAACTTTTGCAGTGCCTTCTTTCCTGGCGGTTTAATTTTTGCAATATCTTCAATAGTCTTCAGCAATGTCATTGTACTCATTTTAATCATCCTCCCCATCGCCAAACATTTCTTTTTTCCTCTGTTCACAATATGTTCTAGCATCAACAAAAACGGACTCTTTGGCATAAATCCGTAATATATTAATCGGTTTTGTAAGATTAAATATAATCTCGGATTCCGTACTTAATGAGACTGGAATTTCCGATCCTTTCTCAACGATTGGGATCGCCTTCTCGTCATTGATATCATGTTTCGCAGGAATTTTATGAGGTAGTTTATCAGCGGAGTCAGTTACAATGTTTTCTTTACTAAACTTTTTCTTAATATCATAATATATCATGTTGTGAATCTGCTTGTCTTTGAAATCGGAATGAGATGGTGATTCATATACTAGGCTTATCATATCACGCTCAATTATCCTGTGGGCCCATTCATTTAAAGCGGCATTTTCCCGCATTAAAGCCCATACTTTAGCGTCATCCCATTCTAAAAATTCATTCACATCCGTGGGGTAAACTCCAGTTTCTGCACTTGCAGGTTTAGGAAGCAAATCCTGCAGAAAATATGTAAGCATCTTATCATACATTCGCCGGGTTCGATGAAAATAAACTTGGACGAACATGAAATACCTAGCTAGAATAAATTCTTCAACTGCATGAATTCCTCCCTTTTCAACCGCCAATCGAATTTGTGCGTCTTTCTGATAAACGGTTAAGGAACTTAACAGTCGATCCAAATCATATTTCCCGTAACTTACACCACAATATAATGAATCACGAAGCAAGTAATCCATTTTATCACAATCTAATTCACTATCCATGAATTTTCGCAAAAAAATGAACAACGGGTTTTCAGGAGTACGCCCCAGATATATATCACAAATCAGGTCTGGAGTTATTTTGCACTCTGACCCCAATTGGGTCTCCAACTGCGCACCTATTTCATTTATTACTTTAGCCACTCCTGTATCTTTGATGATTTTTTCAGTAAGATCCTCATGTTCAGTTCCCTTAGGAAATAGTTTCTCTGATGCGTGTGAAAAAGGTGGATGACCAAGGTCATGAGTTAACGCTATAAGCCGTAAAATCTGTCTAAACCATATTTGCTGTTTATCGCTAAAAATAGATGGATTTTTAGACACGACGGAATCGAAAGCTCTGGTTACAAGATGCATTACGCCAAGAGAATGCCCAAATCTAGTATGCTCAGCCCCATGATAGACTAGATGAGTCAGACCCAATTGATGAATACCTCGAAGGCGCTGGAAAGGTGCGGAATCAACTATTTGCAATTCTAGAGGGCTAACTTCGATAAAACCATAAAGTGGATCACGGAATCTCTGTGGCGAACTTTTAAGCTTTGCCATCGAAGCACCTCGTTTTGGCTTAACTTCTTACTTACTTTCGATCTTCCCCATTTTTTTCCTGCAAAATATTATTTCAATTTTTTGCAGCATGTGAGAAAAAACGCAGTCGCAGCAAAAAAAAGACCCCGCAGGTCTAAAGCTGCGAAGCCTGTGTCTTTCCTGGTGGGGCATGCTGGTTTCGAACCAGCGGCCTCTTGAATGTGAATCTGACATTATCACCTAGTTTACGAATAATTATGAAAAACTATACGCCTAGAAACGCCGGTATGCAAAGGGCCGAGTAGCATTACAACATTTGTAAGTTATAAAACTTTATCCGTTTTTATCTGTTTTTTGTCCCTTATTTTACTCCATAAGGGACGGCATAAGGGACAGCCCCAGCAGGTGCTTTTGGCGTAATATTTGTTTTTTATAAAATAAAAATGCCCTCAGTCATTGTAGACCGAGGGCTGAACCTGAGAAGGTGAGAATTGTTATCTGAAAGCAAAATACACGGCGGCGAGCAGGCATAAATTGCGCTGCAGCTTCAGGCTATTGTTTTGCGCTTTCGTCTCTTTCTCGTATTGTGCCAAGGATTGATTGGCCTTCGTCAATAAGTTGTTGGCTTCCTTTAGCTCGATCCTGGCTTGCGCCGATTCGCTCTTCAACGCCAGCAAGTCCGCCTGCAGCTTCGCCAAGTCCGTCCGATATTCTTCCAGCTTCCGCCGCGTCTCTACTAAGTTGGTTTTCGATTGTTCCAAGTCGGTCAATAACTGATTGTTGTTGCTCTCTAACTGACTGAATATCTGCTCTAACCTGGTCAATTGCTCCTCCGTTACCTGATGCGCCGAGCATGTACCCGGCAGCGCCAGCCAAAAGAGCAGCAAGGACAATAATAAAGCAAGCCTTTTTATCAATTGGAATCGCCCCCTATTCTTATTCGGATAGCTCCCTTACATTTGACAATGTTGAAATATTCCATGTTACACCTCTGCCGCTATATTGCCGCTAAGGCATCGCTGCATTCGTTTTCGAACCTGCTATACAGCCCTGCGCGTAAAGCCGGGCTCCCGCCGGTCCATTCGGGCGTTTTGCAGACCTCCAGATAGATGGCGCGGATCATCGCCGCGTCAAAGTCCGGCGCGTCCACATAGGATAGATTGGGGTGTCCAAGGTACTTAGCGGCGGTTTCGAACATCTCCACGATGTAGCCGGGACCGTACTGCACGGCGCGGGACCATACCACATCTTTCATTACTTCGTGGTGGTTTTCGATGTTCCAGTAGGCGTCCCGGAGCGCGGCCACGGCAGGGTCATAGTATAGGTGACGGATATATTCGTGCTGAATATCACCGAAGTCGGCCAAGTTTTCCGCGCAGAATTTCCAGGCCGCCGAAAACTCCCGGCTGCCGGCGCGCTTGCCGCTTAAAACCATCCCTGCCGGATGATGGCTATCGTTAAGCCATCGGACAAAACGATCCACGCTGCCGGTATTGGTTGCAAGCTGATAGGTCCCGTAGCTCACGCCGCCGGCGTCTCCCGCGCCGGATGATATGCAGCCGGGATCACCATTGCTTTCGTACACGCTGGACAATTTACCTAGCATTTACTTTTGTCGCTCCCTTCTTGAATAATAATTCCTTTTTCTTCCCTTAGTTGAGCAAATTTTTGCCGGATAAACGGCGGAATATAGGCCCCGTATCCGGCCCGGTCGACGTTTTCAATGATACTCATCCCCTCCATGCCGGCAAAGCCAAATACGGCCATTGACCGCAGCGTGTGATTTAGCGCCATCGAAAGATCCAGCATGTTGGCAAATGCCACAATGGCGACGATCGCGACCTTTTTCCCGAGCCCCTGAAATCCTTTGTGGCTGTTTAACATGCCCGTCTTCCAGGCGGCGAGGATCCCGGTGGCATAATCGACGCAAATCAGCACCAAAAGCGCTTTTACCGGCGCGTCAAAGCCCCCGATCAGAAACGACAGCACCGCGCCAAGTGCCGAACCGGCGGCAAAAACCTTAATTTTGATTTGTGTGAATTCCACTTTTTCACGCTCCTTTTTATAACGAAATATCCCAAATCGGGTATAACAAGGCAAAGGAAACACCCCGACGCGCCTAGAAGATACCAGGCATAGCGAGGTGTTATCCTTGACCGTATTAAAAGTATTCGGCGAACTATTAGGCGCTGCAATCGGTGCCATCTGTCTTTGGTTGTTCGTTCCGGCAATTATCTTTTTTATGTCGCTGGCCGGAGCGTTTTTCGAAATGTACGGAATGTTTGTTGCTGCAGTTTTCCCTGTATTCGCCGTACTATGGGTGTGGAACTGTCTCAGGCAGCGCCGTCATTGAGCTATCTTCTTTTTATAGAGCCCCATACGCGCATAGTTAACCGCCCGGACTTGTAACTGGTCCAGGCGGTTTCGTTTTTCTTCGCTACTCAATTTCGTATCAGCCATGATCCGCTTTTCCAGTTTATTGACCTCGGACATAATCTGGCCGACCGCCTTCAGGCGTTCGTACTGGACGGGGTCAAACTCCTGGGGGCGTTTCCCGGTCTGCCGCCATGCGTTGTATAGCCGATCTTGCTCGCCGTATTTATCATAAAACTCCTGCACCGATTGGCTGCTCTTGTACGGCGTAGCAGTGAAGGCGCGAATACCCGGCAACTCAGATAAGCGCATGGCCGGCCTGTTATCAAAAGCGCCGGCTGCTACATCGGAGCCGAACATTGCTAGGCCGCCAAGCCCCCCGGTATACCCCCGAATGGTATTATCTACCTTGGAAGGTGACACATCGAACTTCTCCCCAATGTACTTGCCGAGCGCAGAGGTATTCGCCCCATACTGCAGCTTGGGCGGCAGCTTGCTTTGGCTTTGGGGAACAATATTCCGCCCCATGAACATGGAATAGTTCGTTGTCCATTCGATAACAGGCAACATGGCCGTGGGTATCCAGCCCGGCAACATAGCGTCCAGTGTTGTTTTTCCAAGGTCTTTAAAAGCATTCGGATTCTTTTTATCAACATACTGCAGCAATCGTTCCACGGAAGTGCCAAACAGAATACCCAATTCAAAGGGTTTCGGAATGCGGATAAGCGTGTCTTTCGTCGGGATAATCCAGAACAAGTCTTTTTGCCATTGGGGTAACTCTTGATAACGTTGATCATCCCGGTTCATGTAGTACAAAACGATAGACGGCAAGGTGATGGACATGAATACTTTAGCGGAAGTACCCACCGGATTTTCTTTAAAAGCTCGTGCCATCTTGTCAGCACCCTGCACCGTCGCATTCCAGAACGCCACATATTTGTTGACTTCTTTGCCCCACGTCCCCGACCGGCTGAAGTCCAGGGTTACATCCCTCGCACCCAGAGCCGCTTCTTCCACGCTTCTAGGCGTCCGCCGGCTACTAAGCAGGCGATTTACAACGCCGCTGTAGCCTTTTCGGGCGTTCTCAAATTCACCAAGCCGTGTTGCTACCTCGGTAGCTTCTGAGAAAGCCCGAAGGATATCAATATAAGTCTTCGGATTGAGCGGAGTAATCAATTTTTGAACGGTTGATTTTTCCATTAAGCTGCGGATATTCTGCGCCAGATAATCCCGGTCCAGGCTGACCATCGCCGAGTGAGCCGCGCCGCTGTTCATGTATTCCCAGTACAAATCATCTTTCTTGAGGAAATGCATTAAACCCCGGAAGGTATCTAGGCCAGGGATAAACCCGTATTTGGAGTAGATAAAAGCGCTCCAGGCATCCCGCACGGGGTTCCGGACAATAAACTCCGGCGATAGTACGGCGCCGGCCCGGAGCCAACCCGCGGGAATGGAAAGAATCTTCGATATGCCCTGCGCCGGCTCGCGGTCCAGCAGCATAATCGCTCGATACAGTTCCGGAGTTGTCTGGTACACTTCTTTTTTTCCGTTGTTCCACACGGAAAAAGTGCTATCTGTCGTACTTGCATTCCCCTTTACCTTCTCGATCAGCTTACCAATACCCGGCTGTTGGGCAAGATTGACGAACAAGCGCCCTACTTTATTGCGTTCGGCCAGGTTTATAAACTGGTAGGTGTTCTTTATAATGCTTTCGAGAGGGTTTATTATGTCCCGTGTGCTACCCTTGAACTTCTTTACCGGGTCCGTAACGTTGGCAAAGCCCCCGCGAGTGCTAAAAAATCTGTCTACTGCAGCATCATCAAACTCTCGGAAAAACGGGGCATAGTTCGGCCAGCGCGCTTTCATCAGTTCGACGGAAGCACGGTCTTTTATGCCGGCGTCGACCAAGATATCCAGCAAGTGGTTTTGGAACTTCACCAGGTCTTTCTGTGCCTCGATAAATTCCGGCTTTAGTCTGCCGGCTGCCACAGTCTGCATAGCGTCATAACGGGAAACGGCATGTTTAAACTTAGCTTCGCCACGGTCTTCCATGGCGTAGGCGTCCAGTTCCCGCATGGCCACCACAAAAGCACTGAAGCCCTCCTGGTCCTTCTCGACCTTTTTAACAATGTCCTTAAAAGCCGGCACATTTTGCTCGGGCAAACCGCGTTCGATAAGCGTTTCTGCTTTCCCAGCCCAGCCCCGCGTCAACCAGGCTTGCTTGAACACATCCTGCGCCAGCGGGATTTTTTGCCCTGTCGCCTTTTCAATATCCCTCATCATTCGGTCAAGGGGCGCGAGCTGGTCAAAAAGTTTGTCGTAGGCGGTATTGGCCAACTCCTTGCCACGTTCCAGGACAGCACCGGCCGTTTCCTTGGGCTGCCTGGCGGCGTCAAGTGCCTTTTGCACCCCGGTGCGGCTGTCGCCGGAGGAAATGGACCCTTTCACCCGGTCTTGCGCGGCCTGGTTATACCAGGTGTGCAGCATATCCCGTGCTTGCAGTAGGCTGTTTTTAACCGCCGGTTCTCGGGAAAGCATCAATTCGAACGCCGAATAATAGTTGGGGAACTCGGCCTGGGCGCGGGCGGGATCCGTCGTATAATCGTGGATGAATTCGGCTATCCCTTCCCCGCGCAGCCGTTCTACCGGCAAATGGTTATAAGCATTGCCGAAGCGGCGCTGTACGGCGCTGATCAATTCGCTATCGAACCGGGGGTCTCTGTTCAGCCCGAGGCCTTTGTCCAGATAATGCCCCACCTCATGCATTGCGGCCCGGAAGTCGGCATAATCCTTCGTCCGGATTATATCTGTATTCCGGTTGAACCATCCCAGCACACCGCGCATGCCCAGGCGTCCGGTTCTCACATCCGTAAATAGGTCACTAATCTTATTCATAATCTCTTTGCGGGAAATCGTGCCCAAGGCCACATTTCCGGAAGCAATCTGCGGGCGCGGACTATTCTGCGGCACCGTCATGCCGGTAGCCATAAAATCAAGTTCCGGATCACCATTGAATATTTTCGGTTCTTGTTGTATATTATGGGTAAGAGAATCACTGTGATTGCTGACGCTCGCGCGCCGGTCCCCGACGTTGTTGACCGGTCCAGGCAGTTCGCTGCCGCGCGTAAGCATGGCTGTATCGGGAGCAGCCGGCGAAGAAACTGCGGTCTTCGTCCACAGTGATTCATCCATTTTTAACCGCCGGCTGTTTTGCGGGATGGCCGTCTTGACGGTGTAGAATGTTTCGCCGTTTTGATAATGCTTAATCAATTCGATAGCGGACACTCCGTAAGGACGCCCTTCTTTCACCAGCAACAATCGACCGTTTTTCCCAGGAAGAATGTGGTCATAACTCGAAACGATATTTAAGACATAATCCTCGGCGCTGTTGTAGCCGAGTTTTTTTATTTGCTGTTCCCGGATATCCTTGATATGCAACAGCCCAAAGCCGTTTTTCGTGCCATAGTCCTGCGTTCCTACCTGTAACCGGATTTTTCCGGGCTCGACACCGGCTATTTGCTCTGAACCCGGAGGAATTTCCCCAAAATCAACAGTGCCGTCCAGTTTTGTTATATAGTCATAGGGATGTGCCGCACGCAGATCCTTGCCGGATTCCGTTTTATACCCTTCTCCTAAAGCAGGAGAAGGGTTTTTTATATCGTCAACCAGCGCGGACCTATCGTTACCCAGCATTTTTCTAAAGCCTTCCGCAACCTTCGGGCTGCCCATTTGCTCGGCGATATTTGCTACTTCAGCATAATCTTTAGCGGCATAGGCTGTCGCCAATCGATTAGCCAGGTCTGTCATATCCGCTGCAGTCGCTTCTTCCACACCAGGCAAAGCCGGAGCTTCATCCCCAAGGACCGTTTTATACGCATCGCCGGATTCCGTTCTTGCTGGAAAAGAATTTTCCTGCGGCCGCACTTCGCCCATGTTCGCCAAAACTCTTTCGCGGTACTCGACAGGAGTTATATTCCCGTCATTTATAGCGGAAAGCCGCTCATCACTCCATAGCGCCCGGCCCGGCCCGGCCTGCCATGCAACGGCAACCTTGCCCCAGTCGCCGCCAAACTCGTTATAATACCTCGTCATGAGATAATCGGCCGCTTTTTCCTGCATGGCCGGCGTCATAGCCGTATCTTCGGCGTAGCCCATTTCCCGCATGACGCCGCGCCAAGTGTCAGGCATGAACTGATACTTTCCGCTCGCCCCGATGGAATTTTGTACGCCATAATCGCCGCCGGATTCCACAGATGAAACGGCATCTTTAAACTGCTGCAACTGGGTGGTGAAGTCTCTGCCTTGTCGCGATACCGCGGGAGGTAAACTGTTTAGCATTTCATTCAGCGGCCGGCCTTCCGGGACGTTGATGATTCTTTCCCCAGGCTGACCGGACATAGTTCGGCGCGCGCGGTCCCGGGCGTCGATAATATTCTCCGCGCTGGGCAATTCCGGGGTTAGCCGGTAGTCGCCCGGAATGATGATCTGCCCGCCGCCCCGGTTTCCCGGCAGGATAATTTCGTCTGCGGGCGGAAGTTCGCCCAGCACCGTTGCAACAGAAGATTGCGCCGGCCGTTTTTCCGGCGCATTAGCAACAGTTTCTTCCGCACGTAAATTGTCGTTTATATACCGGCTTTCACTAGGATTTATTGCCTCCGGAGCCAGGCTAGGCGCTTCCGGCAATTCATTCAGCACCTTTTCGAGCTTGCTATCGATTGCCCCTTTTACACCCCGATACCCTTCCCGGCCTATCGCCCTCACAGGCCCGCCCAATACGGCCCCCGGAAGGAAAACTTTCTCCCAGGTCTTCGTGGGATGCTCGGAAAGGTCGGCGGCGAATCCCACCGGATCGCCGGCAGCCTCTTTCAATGGGCTTATAACCGGAGAAATCAGTGTCTTGTGCAGGGTCGCGCCCAACCGGTCAGGTGGGCCGGCTTCGCCACGACTGTCCCGCCACAAACCTCCCGGGCCCCCGCCGGCATATTGGCGGGGAGTGCCGGCGTCAACTTCCGCCTGCCGGGTATATTCATCTACAATGTCGCCCACAAGCACCGGAGCGAATAACGCCCCGGCAGCACTCCGGACCGGCGCCGGCACCCCGGGGGTGATAGCGATATTACCGGCGGGCCCCGCGACGATATCGCGATAGGCCTGCCGCTCTGCTTCCACTTCCCAATCAGTGGGCTGGCGGTGTATCTCACCGCCTTGCGTCACGAATATGGGCGTGTCCGCGCCTTTCGATCCTTGATAAGCTCTTTGCCACTCGTCCAGGCTGGAAGCCGCCCCCGCTTTGTAATTCCCGGCCGCCCGGGCGAAGTCTCGGACCTGCGGCGTCGAACCGATTATATCCTGGCTTGTGTCGGTCCCGCTATCGCGGGCAAGCCCTTGGGGACCGGAGCCACCGAAAAAACTTCGGGGGGCAGGCGGCAGACTGTTCAGCACACCATCCAGGTCTTGCCCGTAACCCTGCGGAGCCCTCGGCAAGCTATTCAAAACATCGTCCAGAGTTGCCATTTTATCACCTACCATACCCAGCTGTCGTAACTATCGCCATACCCTTTATCGTGCAACGCCTGTTTAATCTGCTCGGCAGATGCTCCCTGCTGCTTCGCCCGTCTTATCCAGTCGCCGATTGGATCCTGGTTGCCGGGCTGTCCGGCAGACGCTTGGCCGCTACGGCCGCCCGAACCGAAGTAGGCCTGCGCTTCTTCCAACAATTCAGGATACGGGTAAGGCCGGCCCTCATTTATCATGTCGCCCTGCCACTTCGACGCATCCAAGAGAATTTGCCGGTACATCATCGCCTTTTGCTGCTCGGCCATTTTTGCAGTCGCTCCCAGTTGCTTCAATTGCCGCATGGTTTGACCGTTCTCATGGATTTGGGCGATTTCTTTCTGAGTGTTCGACGCCAAAACCTGGCCAGGGTTTGGATAATTCGGGACAGCCAACGCCGGTTGAGGCCGGCCGTCCACATCTGTGTCAAAATTCCCCAGAATGTCGGTCTGGTAAACCAACTGACCAACACCGTTATTGACCGGAACATTCTTCTTGCCGGCAATAGCCAATAAATCGTTCAACGGCATCCGAGTATTGTCCGTGGCTGCCATGTTGAACGCCGCCCGAAGCTTCTCCTGCGGATCCGTCGCCGTATTATAAATATTGGCATAACGGTCATACTGATTGCTTTTAATACTGTCGTTAAAATTTTTTACATAGTCACCGGTCATTTTGCTGGCGGTATCGTAATCCAGGCCCATCTTCACCCCCTGGGCGGCTAAGGAAGCGGCTTGTGTGGGATCCAGCTTTGTATAGGTGTTGGCCATCGCCGACTCATACTTCGGCGTCAATTCCTTTTGCTGTTGTAACAGCGTTTTGGTTTGCTCTTGCTTTTCCTCTGGACTGTCATCACTAAAAATAGCAGCCAAACCGGCTTCCAGGTTGGGCTGCATCGTTGTCCTGTATGCATCGTTTTGGGCCGTCAGCCGTTGTTTCTGGCTACTCTCGGCATTCTGTAGCAGCAAGCCGGCTAATCCCCGTTGGGCCGTCCGTTGCTCGTTGAAAATCCTTCGTTGATCGTCCAAAGCCCTCATCCTGCTGCCGATCATAAGGGCGTTGGCAAACGAACTGCTAAAATCAGCCATCCGTCACCCCACCTTTACCACTTCTTGCTTGCGTAAATGCCAAGTCCAGTCCCTAAAATGCTGCCTAGTCCGCCAGAACTTTGCGTAGTGGTCTGACTTGGGTTCTTAACCAGCCCGAAGTACTGCATCATATTATTGATATCGTTTTCATCGACACCCTGCTGCCGGAGCCATTCTGCGTATTGGTTGGACAAGCCGGCTTGATCCGTCTGCTGCTCTGTAGTCCCCTGGTTAAAGAGCGTATTATACAGACCGCCCTGTTGGCTTATCGCGTCCATTTGCCTCTGCCGCTCCTGATCATAAGCGCTGCCGTAAATATTGGTCGCCACGTTAGCAAGGGTATCCGCGGCATTATCCGCCTGCTTCTGCAAAGTCTCCTGCCTGGCTGAAGAGTTATACAGCCCGCGCTGGTTAAACTGCGAATTTACATAGTCGTTGTTCGCGGCGAGGCTTTTACCAACCTTATCGGCAGCTTGGTCATAATATTGGCTAAGGTACGGATTGCTGTCCGGGTTAAGATAATCTCCATTAATCGTGCTGGTCAACGCGCCTGTATTAGCCAGCCCGGACAATCTTGACATGGCGTTATTCTGGGTATCCGTCAGCCCGGCGGTAAGATCCCCGGTATAAGGTGTGGCCGGGGTGTTGAGATTTTTCATCAGTGTGTTGTTGTAAAAATCGTTAATCTGGTCCGCATATTTCCCGCTGTACGGCGTTGTTTTACTGGTCGAAGTGCTTTTGCTTCCCAACAAACTGCCCATTCATACCAACTCCTTTTCAAATACTCTTTCTGCCGGGTAGTAATCCGGCAGCAATCTCTGAAAGCCTTTTTCCCGCTTGGTGATAAACTTGACATACCGACAGCCACGAGACCGTGCATAAAGTTCCATAGCCGTTTTGAAAGGTTTAAAATCCGCCCCCGGGCGAGTGTAGGCGAACAGAACAAAACACTCATCCTGTACGATGTTAAAACAAATAAACCCATCATCGGTTACAATGGACAGGTTATCTTTCAGCGCTTCTTTAACTTGGCCGGGGCTATAGCGGGACCGGGAGCGGCGTAGAAATTCTGTGACCAGGTTGTCAATCAAGCTCATCTCATCATCCCAAATACCGGATACAATACAGAAGCGCGACGTTACGGGGCCTGTTTTGATTGGCTGTTGGCACGACGCGGGAGGCATCAAAGTTAAAGCCCCCACCTGACGAACCATTACCACTACTTGCCCACGTATATGTACCCGATGAAACTGAAGAGATTGCACCGCTTCCACTGGAGTCATTCTTCAAAATTCCGCTATATGTTCCCGTAATATTCCTTATGGCGTCCTGCTGCCAACTACCAAACATTCTTCCTGAATCAACCCCGCGCCCGTCATCCCAGGCGCGCACAAACTCGCCGCGAATGTCCGGAAGCGGCATACGCTTACCAGCGGAAAAGTCATCCGCCGCGCTTATTCCTCGAATTGCAGCGCTACCGGAACTATCTTGAATCGGTAATATCGTGTTATCCCAATCCACCCACAGCATTTCAAACAAGGCCTGTGTGTCGGCGTTGGCCCGGGCCGTAGCCCCCGACGAAGCGTTGCCAATGGTCTGACCATTGCACATAAGAAACTTCGCTGGCGCTGTCTGGCGAGCAAACGGTTTAACCTCACCTATGTTCTCATCGTGAGTGTGCTCTGTGCCCTCATGGGTGTGGTCCGCCGGTGCCGCCCCGATATCCGAAGGCTTTAACCCCAACAGGTTCTTTACGAGTTGATTGACCTTTGTATACGCATCATTAAAAGCGTTTCGGACGCTTTTTTCCGTGTCAGAATCGAGTACCGGCGTTTTCGGCAAAGCTTTGATCTTATCCACTACACCACGCCCCTCAGATCGTAATACAGTACATACCCGGTCAGTTTCACGGGCTCATCCTTTTTCAAGGTTGCAAAATCGACAACAAAATACCGCCCGGTAATATCCACATCAACCCAAGGAGGCATGGTCTTATCAAGGTTCATATTGTAGGGACCGTACCAAGTAATCGTTTCATCGACGTTTTCCGCTGTACCGACTTTCACTAAAAGGTTGTACGGTCCTTCCCGGCTTACCATCAGCTGAATACGCTTCAATCGCTTCAGGCGAAACGGCTCGCCAAGATCAAACAATTTTGTTGTGATGTGAAACGGCAAATCCGCGCCGTCTTTGGAATTACCCCGAAAAACGTAAATATACCCCTGTGTATCGCCACAGAGGTTAATCGGAGCATTCGCGAGGTTTACGCTACTGTCCCAAGTTGTTTCATCGCTGTCCCAGGTTTCTTCGTCAGCGTCCCAGGTCGGATCATCTTTTAAGTTATAAAAGCCATAGGCGTTAAAAGGCATGTCTCGTATGCTCCATGCTTTGGTATCGGTGTTGTAAACAATTGCCTTATCAATACTACCGTTCGCACTTGTCGTGCTTACAAATGGAAACCAATTTTCCGGAACTTCTTCCACATAGAAAGCTGTAGTATGGCCGGCTCTGCCTGGGTCCAGCATCTGGAAAAATTCTTTCGCGATCCCGTCCCCAGCAACAGCAGCGTCAATGAGGTTAAAACTGTAGATATTGTTTGGTCCTATAAACAGATGCTCGTTGCCCAAGTCCATAATTGCCCTGGGTGCTATTAACCCTGTGCCTGATATCTCCGGTCGTTTATCCCAGATCAGATCCCCGCCGATGTAGGATAGCACCTGAATACTGCGTTCCTTATACGCCACCACATAATTACCGAACGGAATAAGCCGCTGCGCCCAGTCTACTCCGTCTGTTAAATCACCCCAACCGCTTTCCCCACTACCGTCTGCATTCTTTTTCCACTTGAAGATATTTCCCACCTGGCTCCAGCGCAACCGCTGCGGACATGGGTTGCTGTTTTCGGTAGTTCCAAAGAGCAGAAGGAAGTTCTGGGCATAAAGAAGGCACTTTGCCCTTACGCTGATCACGCCGCCGTCACAATCATCTAATCCAGGAAGGTCTGCTATATGATCAGCAACACCGTCCCAGTATTTCACCGGATCAATGCCGTTTGTGAAGACAAAGTAATCCTGAGCATTTTCACAAAATACCGGATAATCCAGGCTGCCGTTTAGAGGTGTGTCCCCGGTGATATCAACAACTGTAGCCGCTTCGGGGTTGTAATAGTAAACATGGGTTGTTGTGATAAAAATAAGATAGCTATCCCCGTTAAACCGATAATAATTGTCAATCGCAAGAACTGCGCCTTCAAGATGGCCGTCGATAAATTTCTGCCAGCCACCTACCTTAGCAACAAAACCGGGTCCGAAATAGGCATTGTTTCCATCAGACCAAGCACCATCGGGGACAAGATGCATGGGCACATATTTATTTATCCCCTTGTCCGGGGCCATTACGGGTAATTGTTGTGGCATGGTTTCACCTGTCCTATAATAGATATGGTTTAATGCTGGAAGTTGAAATCAACTCTTAATAAAATAGGATAACGCTATATTACGTGGCCTGTTCTCTGCCGCAGTAGGAACTACCCGGGATGCGTCGAAGCTGAAGGATTTTTTCTGGTTTCCGCTCGACGTATTGCCGTAATTATCGGTCCCAGGAGTGGAAATCGCTAAAGCACCGTTAGCCGTTGCGGTTGCGATGATACTAAGATTAACAGAACCTGTAATATTGCGGATGGCGTCGCCCTGACTGTTTCCAAATCCCCGCCCGCTATCCACTCCACGGGTATCGTCCCAGCCACGCACAAACTCGCCGCGCAGTTCCGGAAGGTTAAACGTCGTTGATCCATCCCCAGTACCAAAAATAGTGCCGATCGCCGCGTATAGGTCGGAATATGTCGATCTTGATACAGCTTGGCCGTTACATTTCAACCAACCGACCGGCGGGGTAGTCATTGCAAAAATGCCCACTTTCCCGGCGGGATCACCGCTTAAGCGTACCCATGCGGAGCCGTCCCAGCGTTCAATAATGGCAAGGTCAGTGTTATTACCACTATACCCAACTGGAACATCTGTAGGACGAGTTGCAACTGTCCATTGTGGAATTACAGCGGAATCATTTTGAGTTATAGATTTTTTAATCCAACTTGTTGACGCTAAATCATAATACTCTTCATAGTCAAGGTCCGTATTATACCCAGTCACCCTATCTACCAGTTCCGCCCCACTCGGCCGAGTCGCAGTAGTCCATACCGCAGTACGAAGCGCCGGCTTAGCACTCGCTGGATAATTCGAAACTTCCTGGAAATTGGCGACGGTCTGTTCTTTGAATTCGCGGATTACATCGTCGCCGAACTTTTTTTTATCGGTGCCAGCCGGCGTAGCTGTGTTAATCTCCTGAAAAGACATTAATAATCACTCCTTACCGGATTCATATAATAGGGCCGAACCGTACTTTCCAAGCCATTTGCCGCTTGGGCGTTCAATTCAGCTATATATTGATCAACGAGCAAAACACCTTTCTGGCGCCAGAAATTACCCTTTTCGGTTTCATCAAAATAATCAAGGTACTCGGCTGTAGCCAGGTAAATCCATGCTTCGGGAAGCTCAAGAGTAGTAATATCGCTGCTGGCGATATTGTCGGTCAGGTCGTTTGGCCACACTTCGCCAACTATGCCAATGTTACCGGATACAGGCACCGGCAATATACGAATTTTTGTCCCCAGTTCTAAATAATGACGCGGCACCCCTTGAATGAAAAAATCCGGATAAATCCTACGCGCCGCCTCATAGTCATATAATTTCGCTAAAGTCTTTTTTTCGTGCTCAACGAATTTAGTACTTTTCAAACGTTGCGCTTCTATATCGATTTCGCCGTTTACTACCGGAACATTTTGCAGATACGAAAGGAACCGAGTAATTTCCCGGTCCCGGATAATCGCCCGGCGTGCAGTGTTCATAAAAAACAGGGCCAAATTCCTGTCTACGTCCTGCCGGGCTATGATTTTTACGATTTTATCCAGCATTTCTTTTGCGTTCATCATTCCACCGCCTTAAAAGTTGAGCCGGGGCTAGTGCCCCGGCCCTTACCTCTTCTTACCGTCTACGTTTCGGCATGCGGATCACCTCCCTTTAATGGGGCTTAGGGGGCGTTTTCGGACACGCATCCGGGCCACCTCCTCCCGTTGTTTACTATTCAGCCTTCGCAGCCGTTTGCAACACAAAGCAGCCAAAGTCCTCACTGGCGTATTTGGACTTGGCTACGCCGTGGATAATACCGCCGGCAAAGCCCTGTTGATTCGCGTAATCAAAAGCCTTTTCCCGCCAGTATAGCTTCTTCGCCACCGCTTCGACCGCTGCCTGAGCCCCGAGGAATAGCCCCTGGCCGACGTTCGCACCAGATGCACCGGTGGCTGTAACCGGCACCCAAGCATGCTCATGGATAATGACGCCATCCCACATAGCGATTGCCCCGGTAAACATCGGGTTTTTCTTGCCTCGCTCGGCCGCGTTAAGCACCGCGGCTTTGTAATCCGGGTCTCCCTTCAGGTCCCGGATTTGCCACGGATGGAACACGGCCACGAAATGCGGCTCCCCGTCCACCATGACCGGGCGCAGCATCGGGGTTGCCAACTCAGCTTTCCGTTTGGCGAGAGCAATAAGATCAAGCGTCAGCTTATCCGTATCAGCAATCAGATTTTCCGCAGCTTTTCCGCCAGCTCGCAAAATACGATTCGCGGAAGGGGTTGCAGACAGCACCGTGAAAAACTTCTTGTCGCGATACCGGGCAAACCAGTTTTTCAGCAAGCCCTTAGCCCGGTTGCGCATATCATACGGAGATTTTTGCTCGGCCAAAAGACCGGCCAGGCGGATTGCCTGGCGCTTCTGATTGATCGTAACCGACTGGTCGTAGAAGACCATGCTTTCTTCGTTTCCCTCCAGCGTGCTATCGCCGTCAACGCCGTCCCCGGTAAGCTGCATCAGCAAACCAAAAGTAACGGTGTCCCCGGCTTCCTTCTCCAGGTCCGTGTTACGCTGGATAATGCTGTTTTCATCATTGCCGATGAATTTTTCGAAATAGGACGCACGCGCTTGTTCTAACCAGAGGGCTTTTGACCATATTTTAGGTATCAGCGCGGCCGGTACTTGTGATACTGCCATTCTTTACTCATCCTCCTGACTTATTCGTCAGCATCAACAGCCGTTGCTGCTGGGCTGGCGTAAGGTTCTCGAAATTGTCTACAAGGTCGTCAACGTTTTGATATCCACTAGGAGCGGCGCCGGCAGGTACTTGCGTGGATCGCGGCATTGCCGCCATCTGTTCCAGCTTCTTAACTTGCGCCTGGCCATTTGATACACGCGCAGTTTGCGCCTGCATACCAAGCGCCATGAAGTAGGCATATTCCGCCGGGTCCGGCATATCCAGCATTACCTTTGCGAAAGTTGGGTCCATCTGCGCCCGGGCTTGGATAGGTGCGATAACGGTATCATAATCTGGATACTTCGCTCTTGCCTGGGCTTCGGATTGCAGCACCCGCTGCCGGAATGCCGTTTCCTCCTGCTGGCGCTGGAAAGTTTCGAACCGTTGTTGCATTTGCTGCAGGGGTTGCATGTACGCCGGCATTACCCGCTCCAATTGCTGGCGCAGCATATTGGACAGCGGGTCATCGTCACCAGCCGCCGTCGCGGGATTGTTAGCGGGGGCGGCCGTCTGTTTCGACTGTTGGGCCAGTTGCTGCTGTTGCATCAAAAGCAGTTGCTGTTGTAGAATTTGGCGCTGCTGCCGTTCCTCATGCAGAGCGCCAATCGGGACAAAACCCTTCGGCGGAGTGACGGCCGTCTGCTGCTGGCTGCCATCCGCGCCGGATTTATCCTCCTCGAAGTCAAACGGATCTGTGTCCTTGACTCCCGCAGCGGCCGCCTGCTGCCCCTTTGGCTTGGCGGCCTCCTCATCAGGCTTTGTTCTCTCATCGGCAAGCACCTGATCAATAATGTCCTGCTCTATGCCTTGCACATCTTCCATAGTGGTATCTGTTTTTTCATTTGCCATTTTTACACGTCCTCCTTAGACGGATTCGCCCGTATCGTCGGCGGCACGTTATTTTCCTGCGCCCGTATCGTCGGCGGCACGAAGTATAAGAAAAGCGCCCTGCAAAGAGCGCATCTTAACTAGCCGTATTTTTTCTGGAGTTCCTTTTCCGCTCACTCGGCGGAACCTGGCCGGAAGGTTCGGCAGTGACACCGGGTTCAGTACTTTCCTGTTCAACCTGGTCAGGAATGGTAGCCGGTTCAAGGCCCACCGGACCCGAATCCTCCTCTTCCTCATCAGACAGAGGCAGGACAACCCCCACCGCCTCCCCGGCGTTGACCGTGACTAAGCGGGTATTGCGGATAGCCACAACCGTATTCTCGCCGGGGGCAACTATCCTCGGAACAATAGTAATTGCAGGGTGGTCGGAAAACACAATCCCCGCCACCGGCGCAGCAATCACGATTTGTTCCGTCGGCTGATAAAACGTTTGGGTTTCAACAATTTTACACATCTCCATGTTTTTTTACTCCTCCCTTTTTACATTGCCGAGCCAAGGGTCTGCGTCGGGCTGCGGACCGGCGGGGCTCCCGGCTGCGGACCTGCTCTATTCTGGGCAGCCATAGCTTGCTGCTGTTGCATTAGCATGGCCTGCTGCTGTTGCTGCTGCAGCCGCTGCTTCAGTTCTTCTTTCTGTGGTAAGTCGCTGGCCTCGATAATCATATCAGGCGGAATTTGTATGCCTTTCTGCACCATTTCCAAAAGCGCGTAGAATTGCTCTGTGCGCTGGGTCGGCGTAGCGGCCGTATCAGCGATAACAATATCAAACTCGCCCACGGAAAGGTCATTCAGCGTCTGGGTTATCGCATTGCCTAGCAGGTCATACCCCGCAAACTGCGGCTGATTGATGGTGGTGAAATCCTGCTTACCATTCTCACCGATAATCCGGAAAGTCATCTGTTCAGTGTAATACTGCGGCACGATACCCGCTGCACCAGGACCGCCCCAGAGCAATTGGAGGACCAGTTCTTTTGTCTCTCGTAGATTGTCGAAAAGTCCGGCAAGCTGGGTCACCGCTTGGCGCTGCTTCAGTGCAATCGCTTTGCCGGAAGCGCTGCTGCCTACCTCCGTGCCCATCATGGCCTCGTTCACGCCGGATATGTTCTTAAAGTCCTCGCTGCCTTGCTTATCCAGTGCAGCAAAGCTACTGGGAATCTGCGTCGTATCGAATTGCTGCGGTGCTTCATTGTCGTATTCAACGACTACACCCGGCGAACTGCCTGCTGTTTCAAGCTGCTTTTTCACCAGCGGCTGTCCCTTCCGCAAGAACCAGCCTTTGTTCGCCATCGTGTTAATAAGGTGCAGCAGTTGGCTTCGGTGTTTGTTTAACTCGCGCTGTGGGTCCTGTAGATCCCGGACAATGCCGGCCGGGTCCTCCTCTTCCTCGCCAAGATAATAAGCGTAGAACGGAGCAAACGGGAAGCGGCCATGCTTATACGGGCTCGGAATGTCCTCCAGTTCCACATCGGCCAGAATAACCGCACAACGGATTTCGGTCTGCGGAATGCGGAAAGACCGCAGCGGCGGCATACCGGGCTGCAGTTCTTCCTTCGGAACCACTTGCCCCAAGCCCACCTGGTAATAGACCTTCATGGTCCGCTCTTTATACCAGATTTCAACCAGCCGCGCCTTCTTTCTGGCTTGACTATACCAAAGCGGCTCGAAATCCACTTCCTCGGCGTCCTCATCTTTGTCGTAACGCTGGGCAAAACCTTCAATCTCCGTCTGTTTTTCCGGGTAGGTCCGGATCAGGTCGGCCTTGGATACCCATTTGGCCCGGCAAATGTATTCCGCATCGGACAAGTCCGGCTCCCGGCATTCCGGGTCCAGGTAAATATCGAAAGGAGAGGCACGCTTAATAAAGGCCTTCCCGTCCATAGCGTGATAATCAAAATCATAACCGACTTCAAACCAGCCAAGCCCGCTAATAGCGCTATCCAGAAAAACCCGGCTTTCCTCCCGGTCGTACTTACTGCTGTCCATAATGTACTTCGTTATGCCCTTGCGCACTTTGCACAATTCCAGGTCGTTCGCAGTACGCGGCAAAAAATCCGGTTCATAGCGGTTAAGCCGCTGATAACCGGAAACCAGATTAATGAGCGGCCTTACCCGGTTAATCGTAATCGCCGGCCGCTTCTGCTTTTTCAGAGCTTGCCGGTCGGCCTCCTCCCACTGATCCCCAAAATAAAACCGGTAATCAATCCGGGCTTTCTTGGTCCAGTCCTGCCGGCGCTCGACAGCCGCCTTAAACCAATTTCGCTTTTTCATTAAACCGGGATCAAGCTCCAATACACTATGCAAGTTCTCACCTCCTTAGCCGGCCATGTAGCCCGTTCCGGTGCTGCTATCGTCATAATCATCCCAAGCGTCGCGTTTCCTTTTCTTGGGCTCCTGAGGCGTCCACGGCCGCGACATGCAAAAATACCGAAGATCGTCATAAATGTGATCCTCCATCTCCGTATCAACGTCCTCCGGCTTCTTTTCGTCGTAGCATAGCTGCGGCAGTGTCCGTATTAAATGGGCGCAAGTAGAAAACACCTTCAAACCCGGTTTGCCTTTCCCATTGCCGCGGAGCCGCAAATGGACCTGCATTTTTCCCTGCAGCCGGTCATTGTCGGCTGGCCGCCAATGTATACCGCACTTGGCGAAGGTCTCTGCAACACTTTCACCATTTCGAATTTCTTTGCGCTTTTGCCATATTGCCGGGTCGGCAGCACCGAAACTAATGGTTTCACCCTTCTCCAGCTCCCTCACCTTCTCGGCCACCTGGCGCGGGTCTTCCTCCGTACCAACGTCCGGTTGGTTCGGCTTCATGCCATACAGTTCCCGGTAACAATAGGCAACGCCGTCATAATCAATAGCGTACCAATGGACGCTATACGGCTTAGCGAAACCCCAGTCGAAAGACCGGAAGCGGGACCAACCTGGCGGGATTGCAAATGGTTGAATTACATGAATATCCCGGCACCACTCAGAGAACACCTGACCAATAAAGACGTCCCAGTCACCTTCTAAGAATGCCTTGCGCTCCTGCTCTGGCAAATTTTCCAAACGGCGCGCATAAGCCGGGTCATTTTGCATCAGCACATAATTGTCATAAACTTTGGCCGGAATAAATACTCGCCGGTTGCCGGTAATTGAATCTATGACTATACGTTCGCCGTAATTCGTGGCTTCGACATAGTTTTGTTTTACATGGCCGTGGCCTCTTCCGCCAGGGTTGCAGGTGCCTCGAAAACGCGGCGGAAATCCCTGGGGGCTACGCAAGCAGGACAGCAGCAACTGGATTGTACGTTCAGTGTGCTTCGTAAGTTCATCAATGCCAACATAATCAAACTCCTGCCCCTGATAGGTTTCCGCGTCTCGTTCGTTACGGACGTAACGAAAAAGCACAAGGCTGCCGTTTAACAAGGTAGCCGTGTGCTTTGCTTCGTTGTATCGGTAAAGCTCTTTAGGGATGGAACGTTTCCACTCACGAATCAAGTTGGCTTCAAGATTCGGGTATGTTTCACGAAAAAGCCCGATAATCGCACCAGGATATTCAAGAGCGTAGGCAGCCGCGTCCATAATTAAAGCCTTGGACTTCCCGCCGCCTTTCGC
The DNA here is from genome assembly GCA_002482545.1 of Sporomusaceae bacterium UBA7701. Taxonomy (GTDB): domain Bacteria; phylum Bacillota; class Negativicutes; order Sporomusales; family UBA7701; genus UBA7701. The sequence goes on along the minus strand of DLGF01000008.1, from coordinate 13,558 downwards.
CCCGCCGTAAACGGCCTCTTCCGCCGCCGAGGCGTGAAAAAGCCATTGCTTCGAGTTCGGCTCATACGGAACTATGATATCGGACATGGAGTATCTCCATCCTTCGGCGGACGCGGAATATTGAATATGACATTAACCGGCGTTCCGTTGGGGCCGCTGATTTCCTGCTTGACATTCTCGCGGAATTTTTCCGGCCGGACCCCCTTCAGTAAAAACATAAGGAGCGTATCGGAATATTTACGAACACTTCCGCATTCATAGCCTTGATAAAACACCGGCTCATCCACGCCCTCTACTGCCCGGCGGCGCGCCTCGGCCTCCATTAGGTCGGCAGCTTCCTGCATAGCCGCCTCAAACAGTTCGGGATAACTCGGATCTTTCTGCAACCAACGATAATGATCTTTCCGGTTAACACCAGCCACTTTTGCAGCTTCGGTAATGTTTCCTACCTCGGCCACAGCGGCAAGAAAGGCTCTCTTTTTTAATGCGTTGCTTTTTGTGGCCAAAGTAATCACCTCCTGCTTTAAAAAAGGCATAAAGAAAGACCGCTTGCCCAATCGGCAAACGGTCGTTTTATATTATGTAAACCTGCGTAAGTGCAGGCCTATTACTCGCATTATAACCGATGTGTCAAATTTTTGTCAACTCAGTTTATCTTCTTCGTATTCCAGTATATCCCCCGGCTGACACTTAAACACTTTGCATATCCGATCGATCACTTCAAGATTTACTGGCCGATGCCCGGATAATTTGGCAACGGTTGCGCTTGATAGATCAGTCATTTGTGCAAACTGCCCTTTTGATAGACCCTGCCGCTGAAGCATATCCAACAATTTGTAATATTTAATAGCCAAATCGTGCACCTCCTGGCTACATATTACCATTTATATTTGCTTCTGTAAATATTTTTAAACCTATGCAAAAATATTTTTGCAAATGTTCTTGACGAATATTTGCATTTGCAGTATATTTTAATTAAACACAAATAAAAATTTGCTAATGCAAACACAAGGAGGTAATCAGGGATGGCAAAAGTAGAATGCCAAAACTGCATCTGCTCGGACGGCAAGGTCGATACCTATAAAAACGGGGCTCGTAAGGTTTTCTGCTACGAATTGAACGATGTAGTCACGGTTGGGTGTGCAGACGGGTGTCCCGACTATGAGCCGAGAAAAACCAATAGCATAGAAAAAACCTACGAAATTTATGATTGGAGCCTGGACGGCAAGCTAGTAGGCAGGGTTACAGCATCTAGCAAAGAGAATGCAGCGCTCCAATGGCAGTCCTTCGCTGGTCCAGGCAAGTATTTGGTCACAGAGGAAGGTTGTCTCCCAGGCAATTTGAACATTGATCAACTGACAAGACTTGGTTGCGAAGTTTAAATCCAATAGCGCAGATGGCACTGGCTCCGGCCAGTGTAATGCGGCAGCCCCCGGGCTTTGGACGGGGGCGGAAAGGAAGTAGATAGTATGGCAAAGGTTATCAAGATCGGCGACGAACTGACGAAGGAACAAGAAAAACAGCTTATTACCAATTTCATAGCGGCCCTACCGGCTGACAGCTACCTAGTCGCCATTCTTAGGGGGGTCGACACAGAAGCAAATATGCAAATAGAGAACGATTGGGGCATTAGCATCATCGAAAGCCGGGATCATGCGCAGAGGGAAGCCAGCGAACACAAAGAAACAGCCGAAAAAATTGGTAAACGTCTGCAGGTAGAACAGGACACGGGAAAACAGTTTCGGGAAGAGCGGGACGCAAAAGCCGAAGAAGTGTATGGTTTAAATACTAGGATTGCAGAAATGACAAAAGCGCATCAGAACGCCCTGGACGACCTTAAAAACTTTCACAAGGCCCAAATAGACGATCTTATCGACAAGCAGGAAGCAGCCGACTTCGAAATTAACCGGCTGAAAGTCAAACTGTTTGACCTGGCCGAGAAAGCGGGGGCTATCTAAAATGGCTATGACGGTAAACGGGGTTACTACTACGAATACACCGGGGCAGGAGCAGTACGAAACCTTCAAGAGGAATCGGAAGACCTACGTACAGTACGACTATAGGCACCCCAACGGCGAACTGTTTTCCTGTGTACGGCCTACGCTGGAAGCTTGCAGGGCTGCCCGCGACGAATGGGAAAAGGGAGGATGCAAATAATGACCGACCGGGAAAAGATCGATAACAGCCTGGAACAGATCAAGGCTTCCCGCGACACCTGGCGACGGCTGGCCGACGGCCACCGGAAAGAAGCCTACGAAGCCGACAGGATGGCCGACGAACTACAGAAGGCTATCGAATTTTCGACCTTCGGCGGTAAGACCTACAGCGAATATGTTTCCAGCCTGGCGGGCCAGGAATTCGAAAGCGACGGCATAAAGGTACAGGCAAGTAGCTATTACAGCCTTATCGCCGAAGAAACCCAGGACGGCGTACGGCTACGGTACGAAGCGAATATACACGCCAGCGAAGGCGGCGGCACCTATACGGTATTCTTGCCGCCGACAGAAAGCATACGCTTCGAACGGGAAAAGGCCTATTTCGGCTTCGGCAACGTCCCGAAGAAGTACCAGGCGACCTTCGACCGGCTGAAAGCGGCGACCGATAAGCTAAAAGTCGTAAAACCATGACGGCCTACGGGCCGCTTACCCGCCTGACGATGGTCCACCGATCAATAACCTTACCGAAAAGAACAACCGCCTTTTGGCGGTTGTTCTTTGTCTTAGAAAGCCGTGCTTAACCCATTCAGGCCCCTATTAATCTGTGCCAACGACTTTTTCTTTGAATCGCTTTTACGGCTTCGCGCTCTATTCTTGCTCCCGCTTCCTCTAGCAGGCGGCCCCGCGGGAAGAATTTCTGTACTCCTATGCGTCGGCGCCAGATCCCTCATAAGGCATAACACCTCATCTTTTGCCGCCTGCTGCCGTTCTTTTGGCCAAACCTCTATCCCACATTGAGGGCACTCGTAAAAATCTTTTTGCTTATCATAATGCATCATAACCCTGCAATCTTGGCAAAACCATGCTGCTCTTTTCATTTTACCGCCCTCCTGCCGGTTTACTCCCGCGGGTCAATCGTTTCGCGCCGAAGCGCCTGCCCCAGCCATTTAGCGTACTGAAACGCTTTACCTATGTCGGCCGGCTCATTACCCTTGAAATTAGCCCGCAGGCTGTATTTGATCAAATTCCCCTTCAAAAAGCCTCTAAACTCTTCCGCGGTTAAATATTTCTGCATAATCTCTATCGGCTGGATATCAACCTGCTGATAATGCAGCTGCGCCTTCGCGGTCCCGTCTCCGTTTAGCTTGTGGATTGTGTCAGGCGCTACATTGTGGTGGGCAAAATTGTATAATTCTTTTTCCAACATTTCCTTCACGCTGCCTCTCTCACTTTATCAATTCGGGCCTTCAGGGCGTTCATCAATCTATCCTGGGTGCTGCTCTTGTCTCCCAACGCGGCGATTACATCCTCGTCTACGCCGCCGTCAACGGCCAGCACATGGATAATTACCTTTTCCGTCTGGCCTTGCCGGTGCAACCGCTTATTCGCTTGCTGATATAGCTCCAGGGACCAAGTCAGGCTAAACCATATCACATGATTACCACCTTGCTGCAGGTTCAGTCCGTAAGCGGCACTGGCCGGATGGGCAAGCAGGATATCAATCTTCCGGGCGTTCCAGTCTTCTTCATCCTGTGGCCCTTTCAGTTCCCGAATACGAAGCCCACTGTTTTTTAAAGCTGCCTTAATCCGGCTCAGGTCATGCTGAAAGTTGTAAAACACCAAAGCGGGTTTCCCGTTTAACCCTTCGACAAGTTCTAAAAAGGCGTCGATCTTACAACGGTGGATCTCTATAACGGTCCGGTTCGCGTCATATACCGCTCCATTACATAGCTGCAGCAGCTTGTTTGTTAGCACCGCGGCGCTGCCGGCGTCAATTGTGGCGTCCCCGACTTCCAGAATCATTTCCCGCTCTAATTTTTGATAGGCCGCCTTGGCCTTGCTGTCCAGCATTACCGGCGTCGTAACCGTGATGCAGTCCGGAAGCTCTAAGTAATCTTCCGCCTTCATGCTGACGCATATATCACCCAGAAGGCTTTGAATCGCCTCATCGGCTCTCGGCTTCGGCGCGTAGCTGAAGATGGTTTCCCGGTCCCGCTGATCCGGTTCAAAGTACCTTTCCCGAAAATGGGTAATCTTCTTGCCCAGCCGCTGCCCTTCGTCCAGCAAATAAATTTGAGCCCACAAGTCCAATAGGCCATTCGGCGCTGGCGTACCAGTCAACAACACAATCCGCGAAATGTGCTTCCGCACCCAAGTCAAAGCCTTGAACCGTTTGGCCTGATGGCTCTTAAAGCTACTCGATTCATCCACCACAACCATGTCAAAAGGCCAAGCATTACGGTAATACTCTACCAGCCAAGGGACATTCTCCCGATTAATTACCCAAATATCCGCCGGCGTGTTCAACGCTTTAATCCGTTTTGCTTGACTGCCCAGCACCATAACGACACGAAGCATTTTTAGGTGATCCCATTTTTGGACTTCTTTGCTCCAGGTTGTTTCCGCTACCTTTTTCGGCGCAATAACAAGAACCTTTGCCACTGTGAACCGGTTATATTTCAGGTCAAGGATTGCCGACAACACTATAACGGTCTTACCAAGGCCCATATCAAGCAACAGCCCTAAGACAGCATCAGTCAGCAAGCGGATAATACCGTACTTCTGGTAAGCATGCGGTATAAATTTCATTCTGTCATCCTCCCAAGCACCCGCCCAGAAGCTCATCCACACCCTGCCGAGTGTCTACGACCATCACCATAAAACCTAATGCCCGTATCCTCCTTTGCTGCGCCTCCTGCAGCGGCGTCGATTTTTTGCCCGGCGCTTTCAGTTCCACAAAAACCACTTTACCGCCCGGCAGCAAAACAATCCTGTCCGGCACGCCGGCATTGCCCGGTGAAACAAATTTATAGGCCATACCTCCGGCAGCTTTAACTTTATCCCTTAAATATCCCTCGATATTTTTTTCTCTCATCGGGTTTGCCTCCCTATCGAAAAAATCGTGCTGTTACTTTCGTTACCTTTTTTTCCTTATATACGTGCGTATTAGGCGCGTAGGCGGTATTTTACCCTCTGTTCTCTCTGTTTTATATTTTTATAGAAAACAAAGTAACAAAAGTAACAGAAGGCTTTTAGTCCAAAAACTACGCGGTGTTGAAGCTGTTACTTTGAAAGTAACAAAAGTAACGAAAGTAACAGCGCTTTTTCAAAGTAACGGAGAAAGTAACGGCAAAGCAACAGAGAAAGTAACACCTTTTTAAACCCTGATAAACCCTTTTTGCAGGCCATATGATACCCCAAATCTGAGGCCGTTTGTGGTCCTGATCCATTCCGGCATCATGGCGATAATACTGTTTATTTCTAAAGCTTCCGTCCGTTTCATATACTTTGGATCACCATTCAGGCATTCGCACCACACTTCTAACGCGCATATCCGGTTCCGGTCCACCGTTTCAACCGTTCCCCGGCCAAACTCCCCGGACCAGTATAATTTCCTTTCATTCAGCGACCGTTTTTCCCAGTCCAAAGGGACTTGGCGTTCGATGAATTCCCGTATAACCCCCTCTTTCGCGCTGCTCTCCCTATGGGCTTCCTGCTCCTGCTTGGCCACTGTTTCGGCTTCTCCTGTCAAAAACAGCGCTTCGCCAAGCTGCCAATAGCAGAACGCCTCCGCCCATATTTGGTCCACTTCATCCGCTAAATCCTGGAAAACGTTTTTTACGCTTGACTGCCGGCCGACGTCCACCGGCCAGAAACGGCGGTTTCCCGTCCGGTCCCGCAGAAATTCGCTGTCGTTGGTTGTGCCGAAGAATACGCAACGCCTTGGGTATATCCCTGTACGCCGCCCATAGGGCTCCCGGAATATGTCCTCTGTCCGGCTCAAAAACTGTTTTACGGCATTCGTTTCCGACCGGCTGAGCCCGTTCAGCTCTCCCAACTCATTGATCCACACGCCTTGAATCATCTCAGAAGCTTCCTTGCCTTCGAACGTCTGCAGACTGTCCGAATACCAGCGCCGCCCCAGAAGGCGTAAAAAGGTGCTTTTCCCTATCCCCTGCGGCCCGGCCAGTATCGGCATATAGTCATATTTGCAGCCAGGATGCATCGCCCTGGCTACTGCCGCTACCAGGGATTTACGGCTCACAGCCCGGGTATAAACCGTGTCATTCGCCCCCAGGTAATCGGCCAGCAAGGTGTCCAGACGCTTTACCCCGTCCCAAGCAAGCCCTGTAAGATAATCCTTCACGTCGTTAATTGTGTGTCGGTGAGCGCAAAGAGCCACGGCGTCGTAAATGCGCTCCTTGCCGGTAAGGTTGTATGTACGTTCCATATAATGCCTAAGCCCCGCGTCATCCACGTCCGTCCACTGCCGGCGCTCCTGCCGGCCGTCCCAAGGCAGCGCCCCCAGGACAAGGCCCCTGTTGGCGAACTCGTCGAAAGCCAGCTTACCTTTTAACATTGGGTCATTGTCCAGGATAATCAGAACATTGTCGACCGTCTTTGCCGGCGTTCCTGTTGTAGGAGATACAGCCAGCTTGCCGATCCAGTTCGCGGTCTCTGCGTTGGCATCCACCGGCGCCGTAGCGAAATCCTGCGTGGCTTTCTCATAGCGTTCTTGGTTCAGCAGCGCGGCCACGGGGGTATCGGCTACCGCCAACTGACACATAGCAGTGTAAGAAGGAAGCTTGTTCGTTGGCGTATCGGGCTTCGCCTCATCGTCCATAGCACCGAACCGGTGCAAACGGATCAGGTCGAAGGAGTTGACCAGGCGGCCGCCGGCCGGGTCGGTGGCGTGGTGTGAATAGAGGAAAGCGCCCTCGTCGTAGACCACGGCCCCGCCCACCGTGCTGCCGCCGGTATAGGTGTAACGCCCTTCCATGTCGGCGCATGGTTCATAGATCCCTGGCAGAAAGGTTTCCATAGCCTGGTATATGTTATAAATCTTGCAAAACGACCCGACCACCCCGGTCTTTTCCGTTGGGTTGCCCTGCTTTGCTGCCAACCGGATATGCGCCTGCTGCTCGCTGGCGGCTTTCGGCCACTCATCGACGTTGCGCCAGTTCACATAGGACGCCAATAGACCGTCCGCATCCAGGAACGGCTTGTCGCCGAAAGTGTAGACATACTGACTATCGGCGCAGCAGCTGGGCCAATACATCAGCCGCGACGCCTCGAAAGTCGTTGGGTCACAAAGTTCTATCCCGATGATACCGGCGAGCTTCCGGGCTAGAGGTTCATATTCGTCCGCGGTAGCTGTCCGATTAAGGGGCACCAGCACCCGCAGGCGGGGCTTCGCCTCTTCATGCTTCCGAGTGCTGTAGACGGCGTAAGCGCAGCCCAGGGCTTCCACCCGGCGCAGGGCGTCCTGTGTGCCTCCTGCGGGGATATTATCCAGGTCCAGGGTAAGAATATCCCGGCCGGCGACATAGGCGGCCTTACGGCGTCCGCCGGCGAGCACACCGGCTACAAAGCCGCCGACGTCCTTTAGATCGTCCTGCCGGCTCTTGGGCATTGCAAAATACTCCGCCAGTGTTTCCGTGCCCCGTACCGGCGTTTCCAGGCGCTTCACCATCTCGGACCAATATAAAGTTTGGGTGGGCCACCGGGTAGCCTTGCGGCTCCCGGCGGCGGAGATAATTACTTGTCTATCGTTTAGGAGCATAGTAGGGTACTCCTTTTCACCCAAAGAGTTTCAATTCGTGATAATCCTTTTTCGGCAGTAGTTTTTATTTGATACCTATCCCAATCTTTAAGATAGCTCCTGTATAAAATATTGTCATACCCGGATAGAAGGACAGGCCCTTTATGTATTAATAAGGCTTTCAACAGTTTTACGTGCTCATCGTCAGACATTTCATTTGCATACTGTTTTTTCATCTTTCGCGTATTTAGAACATAGGGAGGATCAGCGTAAATTAATACATTATCTCGGTTAAATCTTTTGATCAGGCTAATTGCATCACAGCATTCTATTTGAGCTTGTTTCAAACGATCTACAATTTGCAGTACCCACTCCGGTAATTTATTCCAATATTTTACTGCATAAGCGTACTCACGCCCAGCAATGTCGTTTTTCCAGCCTGATTTATAGCAAATGCGGAAACCATGTCCTTGCCAAGTTTGAAGCAAAAACAGTCTTGCATTTTCAAAGGGATCATTTCCTTCGGAATTAAACGCTTTATAGTATTCAAGACGTGAGTAAGGAGTAGTTGAAACTAAAAAAGCTACTTTTTCCGGATCCTCTCTTATACAACGAAATACATTTATTACTTTTTTATCTATGTCATTAATAGTCTCGATCCTCGAGGCAGGCTTCCGAAAGAATACAGCACCACTCCCCAAAAAAGGTTCTACATAACTTTTATGTTCAGGCATATGATTGATTATCCAATCAGCAATTCGCCATTTAGCGCCGGGATACTTTATAACCGCTCGTAGTGCTTGCACTTCTTAGCCTCCTTCCCTAAAGCACTCGGCTAAATGCTTACTCCTTTATTTAGTTGGGTCTGTTGTTTTCGTCGCTGTTTTGTACGGTTGTGAAAGATCAAAAAGTACGTCCAGGAAGTCAGTCACGACCTTTTCAACTGTTTCGGAACTCAGCCGGCCATTTCGAGCAGCAACCATGACAATTACGGTATTCTGAAAAACGGCATTGCTTTTCATTAAATCTTTCAATCTATTGGCTGCAGTCTGTGAACCTACCAAAGTTTTCATAAGGTCTTGCTTTGATCCAAGGTTAGAAATCATTTCCAGTCCTTCCCGGATTCGGTCTATACCTGAAATCAATATTTCGCCTTTTGTCGGTTCCATGGAGTTCACTCCTTCTTATAAAACTCTGTCACAAATCCGTCGGCCCTGAGCGGCAGCCCCGGCGCCCAAGATATCGGCTGCCCCATCAACTTGCATATCTGCTCTAAATCCGTCCCGGCCAGCACATCCAAAACCGCTTCGTCATGGATATGCATCACAGTTTGATACCCGCAGGCGGCCAGCCGGACAAGGCTTTCGGCCAGGCAATCCCGGGCGATAGCCTGCGTAACGTTTTCTACCAGTTTACCGCCATACGTCGGGATGACTTCCCATTTCTTCGTATCCTGGTTCAGCCCCCAATAATGGAGCGATTCCCGCCCACGGTCGTTCACTTGCAAAAAAGGCTTCACATAGAACAGCTTCCGGCCACTCGGCAGGGTAATGGTTAAGAAGTCCTGATGATTGGTATAGTCGCCTTCCCGGGCCAGGATAAGCCCTTTTAAACCCACGGCTTTCCCGGTCCGCATGACTTCCAGGGCGGCATTCTCCATGCTGTACCACAGATCTACAATTCGTTTATTAGAGGATCGCCAGCGGTGGACGATTTCCGGAAGTTCTTCTTCCGTCAGTCCCATGTTGAGCGCCCCCATGGCGATGAGTGCGCCGACCGCTCCTTGATAGCCTAAAGCCAGTTCCGCCACTTTCCCCTTCTGCCGGAGTTCGTATTCTGGGTTTCCCTTTGTGATAAGTTCAAGCGGAACGCCAAACATCTGAGAAGCAGAAGCTTCGTAAATCTTCCCATGAGTGGCGAATACATCAAGCCGCCACTGCTCCCCGGCCAGCCAGGCAATCACCCGTGCCTCGATGGCGGAGAAGTCGGCCACATGGAATACATGACCGGCCGAAGGGATAAAGGCTGTTCGAATAAGCTGGGCAAGGGCATCCGTCACGTTGCCGAAGATGAGCTTCAAAGCATCAATCTTTCGCAGTTTCACCAATTTCCGGGCAAGCTCCAGAAGTTCTAAATAGTTGCGCACCAGGTTCTGCACCTGAACCAGCCGCCCGGCCCAACGCCCCGTCCGGTTTGCACCGTAGAATTGAAGCAACCCTCTTATGCGCCCGTCATCGCAAACCGCGGTATGCATTGCGGTATACTTTTTGACGCTGGTTTTAGACAACTCTTGCCGGATTTCCAGCATACGCTTTGCGGCTTCGCTGTCCACAGTTTTAATGAGTTCCGCCACCGTGGCCTTTTGCAGGTTTTCAATCTCTTCGCCGGTTTCCTCGGTAAGCCAGGCGGAAAGCTGTTTTACGCTTTTGGGGTTCTGCAGCCCGGATATCTGAATAGCTTCGTGCATCAATTCATTAGCAATCTTGTCGTTGCAGTACAGTGCCCCTTCGATTAAGCTGGCATCTACCGCCACCCCTACAGCATTGATTTGCTGGTCCAATTCCCAAAGTCGTTGTTCCTGGTCCGGCACCGGGAAAGCGGAAAGCTGTTTTTCGATCTCCATTTCTGTGCGAACGTCCTGCATGCAGTAGGATTTGAACAGTTGCCATTTTTCCGGCTCGTGGTGCGGCAAGGTGCGGGTCCGGTAGCCGTTTTTGGCTGTCGGCTTGCAAGGTATGCAAAAAGTCCGGATAAGCGCCATTCCTATGCCCATTTTCCGTTTGTCTTCCGGCAGCCCCAGCGCTACGGCCGTTTGTCCAAGACCTGCGGTATAGCCGCAATACAGGCCGTGAAGCATCGTGCAGCGCCACTGGTTGAGGGGGAGCATCCTTTGGAAAAACTTACTGAGACAATACCATTCAAACGGAGCGTTATAAGCGTGTTTGACGGTATCCGGATCTACGATAGCTTCCAACAGCTTGGGCGGCAATTGCTCCCCTTGGGCCAAATCCACAATTTGTACCGGATCACCGTTAAATGAATAAGCGAATAAAAGAATTTGGAAGTCGGCGGACTGCACATATTTGTACAGTCCGCTTTTCTTCAGGTCAACGCTCGAATACGTTTCCAGGTCGATGTTTAAATGTTGCTTCACAGCCCCATCACGCTGCCCCCAAGCGCGGGCAGGCCGGTAATCGGGTCAACGCCCGGCCCACCGGCCGGAGGCACGGCTCCGGGTCGTACAGTCGTTCCGTACTGCGGAGAGTAGGGGTAGGCTGCCGGCTGCTGCGCGGGCGGCGCATAGGAAGGCTGCGGCATCGGCTGACCATAAGCAGGTTGCGCAGGATATGCCGGTGCTTGGCCGAATCCAGCACCGTCGCCGAAGGCAGCAGCGGCGGAAATACGCCCGCCCAGCGGTTCGCCGTCTTCCAGCTTCTGCACCGGACCAAGGCCGCAGCCGATACCTTTCTTTCCATTTTTCTCATAGGGGAAAAAGCGAATAGACACTCTCGCATACATACCGGAATACACTTCCGTTTCATTAATAATCGGGTTCATGTCGATATCAACGATTTCCGGCCTTGGTTGGGTGGCGGGGGATCCAGCAGTAAGTACCCAATGTCCTTTGCATTCATCCCCAAAAGGCAATCCGTCAGAAGGTTTTACACCGTCGCCGTCATAAATCGGGATTGCAAGAATGGGTGGACGCACGCCCTTGAATTTTTCAGCAATACCTAACTGAATAGCGGCATTAATTGCGTTATCAATTCTTTGCCTGGTTGCTATGTCGGTTTTGGGGATTAACAGCGTGGCGCTATGCTTGGGAACACTGTCACTGCCGGGTCTTGCATAGGGTTTGAACAGGTGGACATAGGACAGTCTTACTTTTCCGGTTACAACATCTGTCGGGTTTTTGCTTTGGTTACTCATCTTGTTTTCCTCCTAAATTTTTCAATGTACGTTTGACCACTTCGGGAATTGTAATGGTAGGAACGTTTGACGGTTCAGGCGTATTTCCGAATATCTCTGCAGCGCTTTGTCGTTTTATCGGTTCGCGTTTGTCGGTTGTCGGTGCTAGGGTAGGCTTTCCGGGTTCAATAATGACCAGCGGCGTTTCGCCAAGCAGCAATTCCTTAAATTTGCCTTTTCCCAACAGTTCTTCCACTTTAGGCGGTGTCAACGGTTCGCGCTTATACAGCATCGCTTCTTCGGTCCCGTTTGCGGTCAGCACTTTAAATGCTTTGTCCACATCGGCCCATTTCCGCGAACCGCGGCCTTCGACGGCCTTCCACCCGGGGATCTCGTTTCCGGCAAGGCATTCCGCCAGGGCGTAGGATTCTAAGTCTTCCGCCCATTTTGCGAGGTATCGTGCCTTTTCCAGGATGGCCCCGACTTCTTCATTTGAAATCAGCGGCGGTTTCATAGCGTGGTATTCTTCCAGGGATAAATTGAAGTCGGCTCTTGCCCGGCACCGGGACCGCGCCCGGCAAAACCGGCAATGCTCGCCGGATACGAATTCCCCTTCACCGGCAAAAGCCTTTTGAGCAATTGGCTTAATGCTTTCGCCCCAGGCCAGGAGTTCATCAACGGACAATTCCCATTCGCTTGGGTCCCCGATACGGGGCTGGACGATCGCCAGTTTAACGGTTTGGATTAAGTACAGCAGCGAATAGGCGGACAAGGCTCCCAAGGCGTATAGCATCATTTGCGGGTTTCTCTCGGCCGATACCGGCACCCCTTGGCCGTTTTTATAGTCAATTACATGGATGGTATTGCCGCCGATTATGATACAATCCCCTGTTCCAAAGCCTTCGGGAGCGTAGGACGAATAGTCCAGCTTTTTTTCCACCGCTACATATGGTTGTGAACTGTAGCCGTGCGCGATTCCAGATACGTAGTCCAGATAGGCATCCGTATTTTTCAGCATTTCCGGCTTATACCGCGGGTTTTCCTGAAGCTTTTTCAGCCGGCTGTTAAAGGTCCGGAGCCCCATGGGCTCCAGGAAATGCTTGCGTAGTTTCAACTCGCCGATGGCGTGGGCCAGTCGGCCTTCCTCTGCGTATTCGCTGGTGGTTTCCGGCAAAGTTTTTTCCAGCCGGGCAGAAGGTGTGCAATTCAGCCATTTGTGCGCCCCGCTAGCGGAAAGTAAGGCATGATCGCCCATTACAGCTTCGCCCCCAGCGCCCTAAGCTGCGTGGCAAAGTTTCCGTATTGCTCCTTCGGTAAGGCGGTCAGTGCGGGGGCTCCAAATTGGGCTAAAAGGTTAACCAGGTCCTGCCTGCGTCCTGCGTCCATCAGCTGCATCGCCGCGACGGCCAGTTGTTCTTGTGTATAGACCTGGGGGGTTGCAATAGGTACAGCGGCTGCAGTCGCCATGTTGCCGGTTACCGCCGCGCCCGCCGCCATGGGCGCGCCGACTGTGGGGAGCACCGCCGGCGCCGATTGCGCAGCCGGTGCGGTTACGGGGAACTGCGTTACATTAGGAGCGGGTGAAGGTTGGACCGACGTGGGCAAACCGACTGCTAAAGTTGACTGAGAAACCGGATTTACAGTGTTATTGCCGGACCGGGGGGACAAAACCCCGGTCAATATAGCAGATAACTCTTCCAAACCTTTCACATTAACGTCAATTGTAATATGCATTATAGGTCCTCCTTAATTTTTTGTATTTGGAATTGACAGAGGGCTGCTGCTATACTGCGTCTTGAAGCACTTCGTCTTTTTTCCCTTTATACTCGCCGCAAACGATGTTTTGGGGTTGTTCTGCTGCGTAAATTACGGCACGTTCTTTTTTGCGGCTAATTCGAATACGCAGCCCTGCGTAAATTCCGAAATCTTCGCCAGCCTCGATGCCCTCGCC
>DLGF01000020.1 GCA_002482545.1 Sporomusaceae bacterium UBA7701 | reverse complement strand
TTCTGTCAAGCTATCTTTTTTTGGTAATTCGCTACGCTGCGTAGCGATCCAAATCGGCGTCTACTTATTCTCCCGGGCTGCTTCCAGCCAAGTACCTTCAGCGTATAAGAGCTTAACTGCTGTGTTCGGTATGAGAACAGGTGGAACCTCTTAGCTATCGACACCGAATTGGTTAGTGTAATTTTTAACGCTTAATTATTATAACGCTTGCAGCAGCCGAATGTCAAGGAATTCATGCCATTATTTCCTGAATATGCCGCTCTCTTCATCAAGCATGCAAGCAATTATGTACTGGAGGCGACACCTAGAGTCGAACTAGGGATAAAGGCTTTGCGAGCCTTAGCCTTACCAACTTGGCTATGTCGCCGCGCTATGGAGCGGAAGACGAGATTCGAANNTTAGAAGGCCGTTGCTCTATCCAGCTGAGCTATGAGCCCACGAAATGGAGCGGATGATGAGAATCGAACTCACGCTATCAGCTTGGAAGGCTGAAGTTCTACCATTGAACTACATCCGCGAATAAATTGGAGCGGAAGACGAGATTCGAACTCGCGACCCTCGCCTTGGCAAGGCGATGCTCTACCACTGAGCTACTTCCGCTTGAATGGCGACCCCGAACGGATTTGAACCGTCGATCTCCGCCGTGACAGGGCGGCATGTTAGACCACTACACCACGGGGCCGTATGTGGTTGTGTTATCATGGATTCGTGCTGTCGAGGACGGAAGGTAGGGATCCAGTTCCTGTTCCTCGTGGTTTTGTTGTTGAAGCGCCGTTTCTGTATTGTTGAAAGATTACTGCCGTCGAAGACGGAATGGTGGGCGATGACAGGATCGAACTGCCGACATCCTGCTTGTAAGGCAGGCGCTCTCCCAGCTGAGCTAATCGCCCTTGATTGGTGACCCACGATGGACTCGAACCATCGACACCCTGATTAAAAGTCAGGTGCTCTACCAACTGAGCTAGTGGGTCATGCATGGCTCCTCGAGTAGGACTCGAACCTACGACCGATCGGTTAACAGCCGATTGCTCTACCAACTGAGCTATCGAGGAATATTTTGTTTTGTCTTGCTCGCCTTGAGCAGAAATCTATTATAGCATACATTATGTCTACATGTATGTTTTGCCAGCCCATTGCCGGTCGGGTAGCGGGGCAGGACTCAGGCTGCCGCGATCGTGTCCCGGTCTCCCTGGGACAAGAAGATATTATAGCAGGGCATGGATTGATGGTCAACTTGTAATTTGTCCCAATAAAAACGCAGGCCGAGGTTCGGCCTCGGCTTAAACCTACCGTTGGTTCTTTCCGGGGTGGATGTTACTTCGGCACATACATCCTGTCGGTCTTTAAAATATGATTTAACAGCCACTCGGCAAAAAAATCGAGCAGGTCAAGGAGATATTTATCTTGATCGTCGTCCACCTTGTTCAAATCAATATTGCTGATTTTTTCAATGAAGTCGGCGTGTTGAACTTTATGGGAAAGCAGTTTTGGATAGTTGATGTTGGCCATATATTGTTCTTCTTCTTTAAAGTGAACAGCCGTATAATCTGTCAGTTCATCCAGAATTTCAAGGATTTGATCGTACTTATCGAGGCGAAGATCATTTTTGAGAAGCTCATAGGCTTTGTTAGCTATTGCGAACAGGTATTTATGCTGTTCATCAATGCTATGAAGGCCGAGGCGGTATTCTTCCGACCACTGGATCATAATAAACCTCCCTATTATTTATCTCGTGCCGTTCATCCGCAATCATCCGGAATCATGAACTCGCAAAGAAGTTCCGTATACCGAATTATTCGATTTATTCCTACAAAATCCCTCCCGTCAGGCCAAATTTTGCCATTAACATTGCCGAAAAAGCAGTGATTATGATGCAAAAAAAAAAGCAACTAAGATCCTTAATTGCTTTTTCCTAGAAGCGTCATATATTTGCCGGAGAGGCTGAGTCGGGCTAAGGCGGCGCTCCGTAAGGCGGCTTATTTTCATAACAATAATTCGGGCTCTTCTCGGTCGGCGAAATTAATTTCTAATTCACATTTATGTCTCAAATAATCGACAGGGCAACTTCTAATGAAGGCGCCTTAACGGCGTTGGCCTTGATAATAATTATGTGCGCTGAATGTTTTGGAATTTGCTATTTTGAAGCTGGCGAAGAAGGAACGCAGTTTCATCCCGGTAACTTCCCGGTCGGCGCAGATATTCCTCCAATGCAGGCAATGCCTTAGGAAAATACCGTCGGTAGGCATTTTTTAACCGTTGTGTGACGGCAGGATAAGGGTTAAGGTAATCCAGCCGTATTTCCCTGATGCCAGTCGCATGGAGGGTATGAAACAGTGTGGTCAAAGAC
Organism: Sporomusaceae bacterium UBA7701; assembly: GCA_002482545.1. Lineage (GTDB taxonomy): Bacteria > Bacillota > Negativicutes > Sporomusales > UBA7701 > UBA7701. Next base: position 394,634 of record DLGF01000020.1, on the reverse strand, counting down.
TCCTCTGTGTCCGTTAATCCCGGCAAAAGCGGGGCGATAAAAATCCATACCGGAATGTCGGATTTAATCAATTGCCCGGCAACGGCTAGGCGGAGTTGCGGTGGCGATGCGCCCGGCTCGAGCCAGCGGGTAATGTTTTGATCCATCGTAGTGATCGTAAACCCGACCTCACACGCCCGTAGTTGACGCAGCAGCGGCAGGTCCCTCTGAACCAGGTCCGACTTGGTTAAAATGTGAACTTCCAGTTGCGGATAACCAACTAAGACATTCAGAATGGACCGAGTGATTTGATAACGGGCTTCGGCCGGTTGATAGGCATCGGTTACCGAGCCCAACAAGACCTTGCCTTCTGGTTGCATCCGCCGGCCGCTCAGCTGTTTAGCCAGGACATCGGGCATATTTACTTTAACATCCAGGAACTCGCCCCACTTCTCTTTATGGCCGGTGAAACGGCACATAAATGAAGCGTAACAGTAGATACAGGCATGAGTACAGCCTCCGTAAGGATTCATGCAATAATCAAAGCTCGGAATCCCGGTCTTGTTCAGGGCGGACTTGCACAATATCTCACGTTGTGCCAGCTGAGTGATCATATAACCTTCCCTTTCCCGGCCTTTTTGCGCTGTAGCGAAGCGGCTTGAACCAGGAGCAGCACAATGCCGACACGCCATTTGGGGCCAATGTTTCTATGGACAAGCGGCCGGTCGCTTGCTTTTTTATGCCTAAATATCCTACAACAATTCGGATTTTATCTGATAGTTTAATAATTGCAATAGTGCAATAATTTAAACAGGTAAATTTTTAGAAAAGATTTATTTTGTGCGAAAGGTTGGTGATATCCGCCTATTCATGACTAACCTTGACGTTACTGAAAATTGCACAGAAAGCGAGGTATAATTATGTTAGATCTGTTTTGGAAAGTGTTCGCAACCGGCCAAGACAAACCGTTAATGTCGGAGAATGGCGACGTAATTGCGAAGGAATTTAATAGGAGACGCTGGCAGGTTTTCACCTCCATAACGCTGGGGTATGCCCTTTTTTACGTACTGCGCCTCAATTTTTCGGTTATTAAAAAGCCTATTATGGCCTCCGGCATCTTAAACGCACAAGATTTAGGGGTTATGGGGTCAGTTTTTTTTGTCACCTATGGCCTAGGCAAGTTTACGAATAGCTTTTTAGCTGACCGGATGAACAACAAACGCTTCTTTGCCCTTGGCCTATTTATTTCGTCGATTGTAACCGTGTTGATGGGTTTTTGCAACCAGTTCGTTCCGCTAGTGGTGCTATGGGGGATTAACGGCTGGTTCCAGTCTTTTGGCGCCGGCCCGTGCATCGTTGCATTAAATCAATGGTTTAGCAATAAAGAACGTGGAACCTATTACGGTATTTGGTTTACGAGCCACAATCTCGGCGCTGCTTTTACCTATGTCGCGACAGCTACCATTGTAACTGCTTACAGTTGGCACATGGGCTTCATCATGCCTGGTGTTTTCTGTCTGATTGGTTCCATCCTGATCTATTTCTTCATGCACGATCGTCCGGAAACCTATGGTCTGCCGAATGTTGAAAAATTAAAAAAAGACGGCGCCGCTAAAACGGTGGAAATAGAAAAAAGTAAATCAGTTTCTTCATTGCAATGGTCTGTTGTTAAACGCCCCGCCGTATGGATTCTTGGCCTGTCGAGTCTTTGTTGCTACATCGCGCGCTATGCAATTGAAAGCTGGGGAATCATTTATCTGACTGAAGCCAAAGGCTATACTACGCTTGGCGCCAGCGGTGTTTTGAGCGTTATGCAGTTTGCCGGTATTTTTGGTGCTCTTACCTGCGGTTTGGTATCTGATAAATTTTTTAATCATAAACGCAATATCCCCGCCTTGATTTACGGCATCCTATATGCCGGTTCCATTGCCGCCTTCTTATGGGCACCCGCTAATCTTACAACCGATATGATCAACATGTGTGTTTATGGGTTCACCATGGGCGCACTGGTTTGCTACCTTGGCGGCTTGATGGCCGTTGATATTTGCCCTAAGCGGGCCACCGGCGCAGCGATGGGAATGATCGGCTTACTCAGTTACTTCGGCGCGGCGCTGCAGGAAGTGGTCAGCGGCTATTTGATTAACGCTCACATGACCATTGTTAATGGCAAAAAGGTGTATGACTTTGCACTTGCCGGCGATTTCTGGGTTGGCGCTGCCGTCGCTTCCTTAGTACTGGCAGCTCTTGTTTGGAATGTAAAAGCTTGCGAAGATGAGGCATAGACTTGATTAGCCCCATATCGTATATCCGGGTAAGAATGCCGTATGCCGAGGAGTCGTTATGAAAAGTTCCGCGATTTTACAAAAATTGATGTACTTTGCCTTGGATATGGATGGAACAATTTACTTGGGAAACAAGCTCTTGCCAGGCGCAAAAGAGTTTCTGGACTATCTTGCGGCTGCCGGGCGAAAGTATGTTTTTCTGACCAACAATTCCTCCAAAAACAAACAAAGCTATGTTAATAAACTGCAAGCGCTCGGTCTTGCGGCCAAAGTTGATCAAATTTTAACCTCCGGCGAAGCTACTGCATTATACATTAAGGCAAGTAACCCTAATGCCCGCATTTTCCTGTTGGGCACAGCGGATTTAGAGCAGGAATTTTTATCGCACGGCTTTACCTTGACTGCTTCGGTCCCCGATTTTGTAGTATTAGGCTTTGATCAGACCTTGACTTATGCCAAATTGACAGAGGCTTGTCATCTGATTCGTGAAGGTGTGCCCCTCATTGCCACTCACCCCGATATTAACTGTCCAACCGATGAACGGTCAGGCTATATACCCGATGTAGGAGCCATCTTGGAATTAATTTACGCTTCAACAGGGAAAAAGGCCAAAATCATCGGCAAACCCTATCCTGAAATCATTGATGTATTGATGGCAAAACTCAATTGCCGGCGGGAGGAAACGGCTATGGTCGGCGATCGGTTGTACACCGATATAAAGCTGGCCAGGAACGCAGGTATTTGTGGCATATTGGTCTTGAGCGGCGAAACGAAAAAAATGGATTTGGCCCATTCAGAGGTTCAGCCTGATTATATTTTTGAAAGTGTGCGTGAACTTACCGCCGCTTTACGAGACAAATAATTTAACGGCAGGAACGGGTTATTAAGAATGACCCGTTCTTATTTTTACGCTGGTTTCTTATTTCTGAGCCAATAAACCATGCCTCAGCGCATATTGCACTAATTCACTCTTCTTTGTAATGCCGAGTTTGGTCATGATTCGCGTTTTATATGTGTCGACCGTCTTGATACTAAGACTTAACAAATTTGCAATCTCTGCCAATGAATATCCGTGGACTAATAAACGCATAACTTCGCGTTCTCTGCCGCTCAGCAACGTATATGAATCGGTTTCCTTGGTGTTGTTGTGAAGCAAGGAATTTACCAGTAGTAAGGCGTGATTGCTATTTAAATACAGTTTGCCCTTCGCCACACTCTTGATTGCTGACAGCAACTCGGTATCAAAGGCGCTTTTATTTACATAGCCCAAGGCGCCAGCGTTCATCGCAGCTTTTATGTACTGTTCCTCGGTATGCATGGTCAGCACCAAGATATGGATCAGATGCCCTCTGTTTTTGATTTCATAAATTACGTCTACCCCATTCATGCCTGGCAGTGACAAGTCCAAAATCAACACGTCGGCTGTCGCCGATTCCAATAAAACAAGCAATTCTTCGCCGCTGCTTACTTCACCAACGACATCAATGGAGTTGTCCAGCCCTAGCATCAGTTTTAAGCCTGTACGCAGGATAGCATGATCATCGGCTATAATCACTTTTATTTTTTCCATGACAAACTCACCTATTCCGTCGGTATAATAATTGTTATTTTTGTACCTATGTCAACAGCTGATTGGATATCAAGACTGCCGTTCAATAATTCTATCCGTTCCTGCATGCCAAAAAGTCCTAACCGGTTTTGTTCTCGGGCGGAAGCCAGCGATTCGTTGGAAAAACCGCAGCCATTGTCTGAAATAATCAGTTTTACTTGCCCGGTTACGCTGATTAGTTCAACCTGTACGGTTGTTGCACCGGAATGCCGTATGATATTGCTTATCGCTTCCTGGAAAATTCGGTATAACGCTAATACTACGGAATCTGGCAATTCAATATGTTGATGACTTGTTGCAAAGACAAATTTAATATTATGGATGGTTAGGTTGTTATCAAGATACTTCTCTATCGCCGCAACCAATCCCCAATCATCTAATGCGGGCGGCCTCAAATCCACCGCCATCTGTCGTAATTCACTCAAAACACCGATAAGGACATCACGGGCCGAATTTATCAGTGACTGCTGTTTATCACCTCTAATTTCTGTTGACAAAATCTTCAAATATGCCAGTAATGACGTTATCGACTGTCCTGCCCCGTCGTGCAATTCGCGGGAAATGCGTTTGCGCTCATCTTCCTGGGCTGTAAACAATTTGCTGATCAAGACCGTGCGATTCGCTTCCTTTACCTGCAGCGCATTGAGAAGATCATTATTTTCATCTTCCTTTTGTTTAAGCGTCGCCGCCATTTCATTAAACGTTTGGCTTAGCATGCCAATTTCATCGTCGCTCTGACAAGTGGTTCGCACTGAATAATTACTATTCTTGATTTCCTCGGCTGCTTTCGATAAATTACGAATAGGCCTGATTATGATCGACACCTGCCAACTAGCCAGTATTACCGCAATGATGCACAAAATACTTGCCATGAGCGAAAATTCGGAAATAGTATTGCTGAGTATTTGCTGCATTCCCCCGCTGGACAAACCCACCCGCACAAAACCTACATTGCCATTTTCAACAGGAACCGTAATTTCATAAATGACCCCCTCGTTGCTGTTGAACTTATTAACCGTAAATGATTCCATACTTTTTGCAGCAACGGTTGCCGGCAATCCTTCCGGCAACCCGTTTATAAAAGTGTGAGCGATTATTTTGCCTGTATAATTGGCTACTAAAATATAGCGCACATCATTGTTTTTTTCTTTGGCTTTGTTAATCCGATCGAATATGGCGTAATAATCTTCCTGCAAAATATCGTTCGTACTCAAAACCGCTATATAATTGCCAACTTCAAAACCTCTGATGTTTAACTGACTCTCAATTAATTTATGGGTGACACCTCGCATCATCACGATCAGCATGATGATCGACAATAGTAATGTTCCTACGATGATAAGATTGATTTTGGCATATAGGCTTCGTTTATACCATAGCATGGTTTATGCCTCCATTCAGTCATAGACCTTTTGCAGAGGATGATAACAACTGGCGTCAGGCACCACAAATCGGTCAATGAGTAAACCTTGCAATGAAGGCATAATACTTGCGCTCTCATGCATATTCAAAAACACTTGCCGCAATTGCTCTTTTTGTTCACTATTAATTTTTTCCCTAATGACCACCGGACCAGTCGGATTGGGTCCCATTGTTTTAATAACCCTAATCTGATTGAGTAGATCTTTATTATTCGATACTTCGTAATTGAGAATCATGCTATCGATACTTGCAGCATCTGCCGCTTTATTGGCAATCGCCCAAATGGATTTATCATGACTGTAAGTATAAATATACCGACTGAAATACTTTTCCGGCCGCGTGTTTTTTTCCATTAGAAGCTGTAAAACGGCCATATGGCCGGAATAACTTAAGGGATCAGTAAAAGCAAATACCTTTCCTTGCAAATCTTCAAGCGAGTTAATATTACTATCTTTATGAACAATTATTTGCATATCATAAAATGTGCTTTTATCATATTCGACCATTGCCAATAGTTCTATCGCTGTAAGCCCGCGATAGGCGCAGTATGCTCCTGTTGACATAAATGCTATATCTGCCTCGCCATTGGACATCAGCATATTTAATTCTTCGTATGTTTTGCGCTGCACCAGGACGGCCGGCCTGCCGATTTGCTGCGAAATATACTCGGCAATATTGCGATAGTCCTCGATCGTCTCTTTTGGTGAAATAACCGTTGCTATAGCAATACGAAGCGGTCGTTGGTCATCATCATTCGTGTGCTGAAGTGCGGTAAGAGGCTGAAGGCGTTCAAAATTGATATAGGCCCCCCTGCTATCCGTACAACCCGCGCATAGCAACGCGACAAGCAAGGCTATTAACAATGCCTTGTTCATGCCAAAACTCCATTTCCCGTCAACCATACTACGGCCACGCCTTTTACTGACTAAAAACTTGACGAAAAGTTTCTCCCAGGCCTCCATTTATCTGGTGAAGTAATCACCTGTAACAGTTATCTTCTTAACAAACAGACAAACTCCTCCTAGCGTATGGCTGCCTTCTCTCGCGTGTCAAGCAATACCGCTGAAGCATCAGTAGCTTTGATAACTGGACGTCGGTGTACGTCATACAGCCGCCACTATCTCTGCCGAAAAGCCGTGTTGTTTAAATCCCTAATTGCATCGGCAGCCTTAATGATGCCAACAGTATATAAAACTTACACTTCTTTATTTCCCGCAAAGTGTGTTTAAAATAACATAACAAAAGAGCCCGTTTTCACGGACTCTTGATTTTGCTGCATCTCTTTAATTTTTAAACTGGTCGGAGCGACACGACTTGAACGTGCGGCCTCTACCACCCCAAGGTAGCGCTCTACCAAACTGAGCTACGCCCCGACTGACAAAGTATATGATACCGTTTTTTAGGGCTGATGTCAAGCTGTTGACAGAACTTTTGTGCCTTCGGTATCGATATTTAACGACAGGTAGGCTGCGGTTACGCCGATATCCTTGAATGCTTGCACCATTGCTTCCCCGATGGCCGCCTCATTCCGGTCGGCAAAGGCCATGAGACAGGGGCCGGCTCCGCTGAGCGCCACGCCGAGCGCGCCGTTATTCATGGCGGCGGCGAAAACCTCCGGCATTCCGGGCACCAGCTTTTCCCGGTAGGGTTGGTGTAGCCGGTCTTCCAGCGCGTAGCGCAGCAGGCCGAATTCACCCTGGCACAGGGCGACGGACAGCAGCGCGGCCCGGCTTACATTAAACACGGCATCGGAAAATGGAACGGTTTGCGGCAAGGCCTGGCGAGCCAACTCAGTCGCCAGCGTAAACGCCGGAACGGCAACGACGAGCGACAGCGCAGACGGTGGAACAAAGCGGAGAGAGTGCGGCTGGCCGTCCTGCAGGAAACTGACGGTCACGCCTCCGGTAAGAGCCGGCGCTACATTGTCGGGATGCCCTTCAAAGGCGGTCGCCATCGCCAGGATATCTTTGGGGCTCAGGGTGTTTCCGGTAGCCGCGTTGGCCGCGACCAGTCCCGCGACAATGGCCGCGGCGCTGCTTCCCAGGCCCCGGGCCAGCGGGATGGCATTCGTCATGGCGATATGCATGCCGCGGCCTGGCCATCCGACGCGGTCCAGCACGGCCCTGACCGCCTTAACGGCAATATTCCGCTCATCGGCGGGAATGATATCCCGCCCTTCGCCGGTGACTTCGACGGTCAGATCATCCTGTCCGGTCAGGCTAAGCGTAAACTCGTTGTAGATTGTGCAGGCAATGCCCAAGGTATCAAAGCCGGAGCCGCAGTTTGCGGTCGTTCCCGGTACTCGTACTTTAACCACATTCGACATTGCCATCTTCATCCCCACACTTCCTTAAAAGTCCGACGCTACCACGCGTATGATGTTGCTGACTTGAGCAACAACCGGCAATTTATTGAGATTATAGAGCGCCAAATTCATATTGGCCTCAGGGACCCGATAGGTTAACAGGACGATTTCGGCGCGGTCGCCGATCTTTCGTTTCTGAATGACGGAGTGGAGGCTGACCTTCTGGGTCCCGAACACGCCGGCGATCGAGGCGAGCACGCCGGGTTTATCCGCCACCAGCAGGCGGATGTAAAAGGGCGATTCGACATCCTCGACCGAGCAGAGCGGCTTATTGTCAAAGCAGGTGCAGAGAATTCGGCTGTTCACATTGTGCCGGATATTCCGGCAGATATCGATGATATCGCCGACAACGGCGCTGGCAGTAGGCATTTCGCCGGCGCCCCGCCCGTAGAACATCGTCTCGCCGACGGCATCGCCTTTGACGAATATGGCGTTAAACACATCGCTGACCGCGGCCAGCGGATGCGTCAGCGGGATAAACGCCGGGTGGACCCGCACATCCACGCCTTTGGCCGTATCGCGGGCCACCGCCAGAAGCTTGATGGCGTACCCCAGCTCGCCGGCGTATTCGATGTCATAGGGGGTAATCCGGGTGATGCCCTCGACATGGACATCATTCACCGTAAGACGCGTTCCGAAGGCAATGGAAGCGAGAATGGCAATTTTCCGCGCCGCGTCAAAGCCGCCAACGTCAGCGGTCGGATCAGCCTCCGCGTATCCTTTGGCCTGGGCCTCGGCCAGGACGGTGGCGTAATCGGCGCGCTCGCCGGTCATCTTGGTCAGGATGTAATTGGTTGTGCCGTTTACAATCCCCATGACTTCCTGGATCTTATTGCCTGCCAGGCACTGCTTCAGCGGCCGGATGATGGGAATGCCGCCACCCACGCTGGCCTCAAACAGGAGGTCCACGCCGCTCGCCTCCGCCGCCTCGAAGAGTTCCCGGCCGTATTTGGCCATGACGTCCTTGTTGGCCGTTACCACGTGCTTGCCGGCTTTCAGCGCCTGCAGGATGTAGCTTTTCGCCGGTTCTTCCCCGCCCATGACTTCAACGATGATGTCGATATCCCGGTCTTCGAGAATCTCGCGGAAATCGGTGGTGAATTGAACCGGGGCGGAAAAGCTTCTGGTTTTGGTGGGAGTTCGGACAAGAACGGTTTTCAGTTCAACCGGCACACCTGTCTTTTGTCTGATTCCCTCTGCGTTGGCGGTCAACATTTTTGCTACTCCGGTGCCTACTGTCCCCATTCCTAACATGCCGATGCGAATTGCCGTTTTCATATCCGTCACTCCCTGCCAAATACTATGCTTGTCCTAATAACTCCAGCCGTTTTACGCCCTCGACCATGCGAAGCTTATCCAGCAAAGCTTCCAGATCAATGGCCAGATCGATGGTCTCGATGGAAATGGTGACATTCGCCACTCCCTGCAGCGGAATGCCCTGATTGATCGTCAGCACGCTCCCCCGGTCGCCGGCGATGATATTAAGTATTCGGGACAAGACCCCCGGCTTGTGCTCCAGCAACAGGGTCAGAGTTACGATCTTCTCCTTGCTGGCTTCGTAAAAGGGGAAAACGTAGTCTTTATATTTGTAATAGGCGCTGCGGCTCAACTCCATTTGCTCGACGGCCTCGTTAATGGTCCGGGCGTCGCCCCGTTTGAGAAGTTCCTTGACTTTGATGGTTTTTTTGATTGCTTCCGGTAATATTTCTTCGCGTACGAGGTAAAATGTCGATTTTTGTCCTACCATTATCTTTCCCTCCCTTGGTATTGTGCACAAGGATACCTATCTCCATATAGGAGACATTATATCATTATGTACCCTAGCAAAACAAGGGAAATTCAAAAAAAAAGTCAGCCTGACGGCTTTATTCCAGGCGCAGCCAAATCCCATAGCGTTGCCGCGATAAAAAAGACTTGGCTTCCGCAGGTCCTTAGACACAGGCGGAAGCCTTTAAGCTAACGTCCGAACCGGCTGCGATTGAGTGCTGTCGCGTTCCAGGCGAGTCGCTTATTGATCGGGGAGCCTCGGTATTCATTGCTTTCTCCGGTCTGAGAGCAACGAGGCTCCCACCAGCGCCTAGGGCAGGGTGTGAGCCAAGTCTTTGCTAAAAGATGATGCAAATCAAACCGCCGCTTCCTTCGTTGACAACTTTTTGCAGGGTTTCCCGCAATTTGATCTGGGCATTTTCGGGCATGCCGTTGATTTTGTTCTGAATGCCTTCCCGCACCAGTGCGTTGAGCGACTTGCCGAAAAGATTGGTGCGCCAGATTTTCTCCGGTTCTCCCTCAAACTCGCGCATGAGATATTGGACGAGTTCCTCGCTCTGTTTTTCGGTGCCGATGATCGGCGAAATCTCGGCCTGTACGTCGGTTTTGATAATATGGAGCGATGGCGCCGATGCTCTGAGTCTGACGCCGAACCGGTTGCCGGTCCGGATGATTTCCGGCTCTTCCAGGATCATTTCGTCGAGTTGCGGCGCAACGACGCCATAACCGGTCTGGCGGACCTGTTCGAGGGCGCCCGCCATTTTGTCGTACTCCCGTTTGGCCATCGACAGATCGCACATGAGCCGGAGTACATGATGCTCGCCGCCGATGGTAAAGCCGGTGAGTTCTTCGAGCACCTGATAAAAGAGCTCGTTGCGGGCGGTCATTTCAATAACCGCAACCCCGCTGCCCAGGTCCATGTCGTGCAGGATGACGTCGCCTACAAAGTCATAGCCGGAAAGATCGTCGATCGCCCGGTCGATGTCCCGGAGGCGGCGCACATATTGCACGACCTCCTTGACCGCGCCGTCGAACTTCTGACGGAGCCAATGGTCGACCTCGAGTTCTTCCACCCAGCGCGGCAGGGTGATGTTGACTTCTTTGACCGGGAATTCATACAGCACTTCCTGGAGAATGGCGTAAATATCGTCGTGGGTCAGTTGCAGGCAATCGACAGGAATGACCGGCACGTCGTATTTGTTTTCGAGTTTGGCTACCAGTTCCCGGGTGTCTTTCGCGGTGGGCCGGTTGGTGTTGAGGACGATCAGGAAGGGCTTTTGCAATTCCTTCAGCTCTGCGACCACCCGCTCCTCGGCCTGCACATATTTGTCCCGCGACAATTCGGTGACCGACCCGTCGGTGGTGACCACCAGCCCGATGGTCGAGTGTTCGGTAATGACCTTCTTAGTGCCGAGTTCCGCCGCTTCCTGGAAGGGGATCTCGTAGTCGAACCACGGCGTGAGAACCATCCGGGGCCCGTCGTCTTCCTCATACCCCAGCGCGCCTTCCACCGTATAACCGACGCAGTCGACTACCCGGACCCGCACGGAAACATTGTCTTTGACAGTGATTTCGACAGCCTCGTTCGGAATGAACTTGGGTTCGGTGGTCATGATCGTTTTTCCGGCCGCGCTTTGCGGCAGCTCATCCTTCGCCCGTTCCTTATCGTACGGGTCGATGATATTCGGTAAAACCATCGTTTCCATAAACCGTTTGATGAAAGTGGATTTTCCGGTTCGTACCGGACCTACGACGCCGATGTAAACATCGCCGCCGGTCCGCTCAGCGATATCCCGGAACAAGTCGAATTTTTCCATTTTCTATTGTCTCCCTCCCCCTAGTGAATGTATATAAATTGCTGGGCATGACGCTCCACCAAACCCTTGTCACCCCTCCCTTTAAAGCATTTCGCCGCCTTACGCGAAGGAAGGCCTCCACCATTACAGGAAAAGCCAAATTAATCATTACAAATATATGACATGCCGCCTGGATTATGACCAAATAAAAAAGAGTATGGAATGAGCCATACTCTTAGGCTGACGAAAAAGGCCTGACACATCTTCAAGAGATTTCTTCCGCCCGCCGGGGCATTACCAGTTATCGCCGACCGCGACTTCCTCCATCTCGTGGGTCCGGCCGCGGGTCATCAGATTCATTACCGCTTCTTTGGGGTTGAGGCCGGCGTAAAGCACGCGGAAAATCTGGTCGGTAATCGGCATTTCGACTTCATGGCGTTTCGCCAGTTCAAAAGCGGCCATCGTCGAACGGATCCCCTCGACTACCATGTTGGTAGCTGTTTCCACTTCCTCTGCTGTTTTCCCTTCGGCCAGCAGCATTCCGGCGCGGCGATTGCGGCTGTGGCGGCTGGTACAGGTAACCATCAGGTCGCCTACCCCCGCCAGTCCGGCAAAGGTCAGCGGCTTGGCGTCCATAGCGACCCCCAGGCGGGTAATCTCGGCCAATCCCCTGGTCATGAGCGCCGCTTTGGCATTGTCGCCAAAACCCAGGCCTTCCGCAATACCCGCTCCCAAGGCGATGATATTCTTCAGGGCTCCTCCCAGTTCAACGCCAATGATATCCGGATTGGTGTATACCCGGAAATGCGGGGTAATCAAAGCGTCCTGAACTTCTTCAGCCGCTTCCCGGGAAAGGGACGCCACGACCGCGGCGCTGGGCTGCCTCAGTCCGACTTCTTCGGCATGATTCGGCCCGGACAGGGCGACGACATGGCCGGCCGCCGCCGGAATTTCTTCGGCGATGATCTCCGACATCCTCTTCAGGGAGCCGATTTCAAGGCCTTTGGCCGCCGTGACGACCACGGTATTTTCCGCTACCAGCCCGGCGACGCGCTTGGCTATTCCCCTCAAGGCATGGGATGGGGTAACCATCAGGACAATTTTGGCGCCGGACACCGCTTGCTCCAGGTCGTCGGTAGCCGCCAGCGCTTCCGGGAGTTTGACCCCGGGCAGATAACCGGGATTTTCCCGGTTATCGGTTATTTCCTGACAAAGGGCGCGGTTTCGCGCCCATAGCATGACTTCTTCCTGTTTTTCGCTCAGCATGCCGGCCAGGGCGGTCCCCCAGCTCCCGGCGCCGATAACGGCAATTTTCATGGTTTCTCACTATCCTTTTTTGTTTGGCCGGTAATCGTTCCGTCACTGCGTTTTATTTTGAGTTCTTCTCCCTTCAGGAGCCGTTCGATGTTGGGCCGGTGGCGCACAATTACGAACAGGGCGGCGACAAGACCGAAATACAGATATTCCGTCCGCTCGCCGAACAGCCAAATCAGCGGAGGGGCGACGGCTGCGGCAACGATGGAGGCAAGGGAGACATACCGGGTACAGTATACGATTGCCACCCAGACGAGGAAAACAACTCCCGTCACTTTCGGCATCAGTATGGCGATGACGCCAAGCGCCGTAGCCACTCCACGGCCGCCTTTGAAACCGAGGAAGGCCGACCAGTTATGCCCGGCAATGGCTGCAATCCCGCCGGCTAAAGCGGCCAGCGGAGTTCCCAGGATAACCTGCCCGATGTAAACTCCGGCTATGCCCTTGGCGATGTCCGTAGCGAGAACGGCGCAGGCCGGCCATGGGCCAAGGATCCGGTAAGCGTTGGTAGCGCCGATGTTTTTGCTGCCGAACTGCCTGATATCAACACCCTTAGTCAATTTGCCGACGATCAGCCCGTTGGGGATGGAGCCGATCAGATAGCTGGCAATCACTATGAGTAAATAGTCCACTCTCTCACTCCCAACCAAAAACTTACTGCCTTTTCGCGCTTATTTTTATTCTTCTTCCGTCCGACCCCGCACAGCCATCTTGAGGGGAGTACCCTCGAAGCCGAAAGCTTCCCTGAGCTTGTTTTCCAGATAACGAAGATAGGAAAAGTGCATGATCTCGGGGTCATTGACAAAAAAGACAAAGGTGGGCGGTTTTACGCCTGGCTGTGTTGTATAGTAAATTTTCAGGCGTTTGCCCCGTTCCGAGGGAGGAGGATTGATCGCCGTGGCATCTTCGATAACCTGGTTGAGGACGCTGGTCGCCACCCGCATGGCGTGCTGCTCGGCTACGAACTTGACCAGTTCGGTCACCCTCGTCACGCGCTGTTTGGTGAGCGCTGAGATGAACAGGACAGGCGCGTACTGCATAAAAGCGAGTTCGCTGCGGATACTCTCGGTATACCGCAGGGTGCTCTTGCTGTCCTTTTCCACCAGATCCCACTTATTCACGACAATGACGATCGCTTTTCCCGCGTCGTGGGCATAACCGGCGATTTTCTTATCCTGCTCGGTTACGCCATCCACGGCGTCGATCAGCATGAGAACGACATCCGACCGGTCCACCGCCCGGAGGGAGCGCATAACGCTGTAGCGCTCCACCGGCTCATCGATCTTGGCCCTGCGCCGCATTCCGGCGGTGTCGATCAGGATGAACCGCATGCCGTCTTTGGTAAAATGGGTATCAATGGCGTCGCGGGTAGTGCCCGGGACGTCGCTGACAATCACCCGCTCCTCGCCCAAAATGGCGTTAACCAGCGACGATTTGCCGACGTTCGGGCGGCCGATAAAAGCGACGCGGATGAGGTCGCTCTCATCCTCCTCGTGAATTTCCTGCGGCAAAGCTTCGATCACCTTATCGAGCAAGTCGCCGAGTCCCAGGGCGTTGGCCGCCGACAGGGGGATGGGATCGCCCAGGCCCAGGTTGTAGAACTCATAAATTTCCTGTTCGTATTTAGGGCTGTCGACCTTATTGACCACCACCAGAACAGGCTTGCGGGTGCCCCGGAGCAAGCCGGCGACCTCCGCGTCGGCGGCGGTCAGGCCGGCCTTGGCGTCCGTCACGAAGAGGATGACGTCGGCCTCCTCAATGGCCAGCCGGGCCTGATGGCGCATCTGGGTCAGAATCTGATCCGTCGACTCGATCTCGATGCCGCCGGTATCAATCATGGTAAATTCCCGGTTGAGCCATTCGGCGTCGATGTAAATGCGGTCGCGGGTGACCCCGGGAATGTCTTCGACGATGGCGACCCGTTTATTGGCTATGCGGTTAAAGATCGTCGATTTGCCGACATTGGGGCGGCCGACAATTGCTACAATTGGCTTACTCATTGTTTCATCACCTTTATATCCGAATCAATAGTCGATGCCTTTTCGCGCTTCCAGGCCGGTGCTGAAAGGATGCTTGACTTCCTGCATTTCCGTCACCAGATGGGCCAGTGCGATGATTTTTTCGGGGGCGTACCGCCCGGTCAGGACAATCTCTACCTCCCGCTTTGCGGCTGTCAGAAATGCGGCGATTTCCTCGGTGTCTAAAAGGCCGCAGGCCATCGCCACGTTTATTTCATCGAGAATGACGATATCCCATTCCCGCGAATCAAGCAGGTCCTTGGCCAGCCGCCAGCCCTCCCGGGCCAGCTGAACATCGACCGCGTCCGGATTCGCCAGGTCGACAAAATCGTTGCGCCCTACCTGGATGATTTTAAACCCCGGCAAAAAATGCGCAGCCTTGAATTCGCCATATTCGGGATCGTCCTTCATGAACTGGACCATGGCGACTTTAAAGCCGTGGCCGCAAGCTCTGAGCGCCAGCCCGAGGCTGGCGGTCGTCTTGCCTTTGCCGTTTCCGGTATAGACATGGATAAGTCCCAGTTCCGACATTCTCTACCTCCAGTTCGCCAGGAGATCGGCCAGGTCCGCGGCCGAGTACGCCACCCGGACCGGAACGCCGAGCTTTGCGGCGATATCCCGGGGCGTGCTGTTGTCCAAAAAGACGTCTTCGCCTTTTCGCAGGGCCACCCCGGGAATAATGACACCGACCCGCTCGCCGCCCAAGGCGCACAACGCGTCGGCAATGTCCTTGCCGGTCAAGAGCCCCGTCACCGTCACCTTCGGGCCGAAGAATTTGTTCTCGACAGGGACGATCCGGATCGTCAGGTTCGCGGTATTCAGACCGGCCAGCAATGGCGTCAGAACCTTCGCGATCGAAACGCCGCAAACGACATCCAGTTTATGGGGGGAATGATACCGGGGGCGAATCGCGGCTTTCGCCTCTTCCCACTCCGCCAGGAACGACCGGACAAGCCCTATGCCATTTTCGAGCTGCGGAAAGTCGTCATAGCGTTCGTAATGGGGAATGGGCTCCCCCGCAGACAGGTAAAATTCATCGGCCAGATAGACAAAATGAGTGTCATTTTCCCGTTTGCACCGCTCCTGCCACCGGCCGACGGCTGAAATTACCCGGGACGCCGCAGCGGGGGTAAAGCCTTCGAGGGGGTAACAGTCCTCCCGGTAACGGGTCAGGCCCACCGGCACGATGGCCAAGGACCGTACGCCGGGATGCCGGGCGTACAACTCGCTAATAGTATGCTCCAGATTCGCCTCGTCATTAAGACCGGGACACAGCACTACCTGGGTGTGCAGTTCGATTCCGCCGGCGATCAGCGTATCAAGCAGCCGCTTGATATTTTTCGCCCGCGGATTGCTCAGCATCCGGGCCCGTAAGTCGCCATCCGTGGTATGCACCGATACATAAAGCGGCGATAAATGAAGACGCTGAATGCGTTCCAGATCCTTCGGGCCTAAATTGGTCAGAGTGACAAAATTGCCATAGAGAAAGGACAACCGATAATCGTCGTCCTTAATATACAGGCTTTGCCGCATACCGGGCGGCATCTGGTCCACAAAGCAAAACAGGCATCGGTTTGCGCACTGCCGTATCTGGTCAAATACCGCGCTCTCGAACTCAACGCCCAGGTCTTCGTCGTAGTCTTTTTCCAGCTCAAATAATTCCTGACTGCCGTCCTGCTTCTCAATGAGGAGCTCCAGATTCTCATCAGCCAGGGCAAAGCTCAGTTCGATAATATCCTTAACCGCTTTGCCGTTAACCGCCAGAATCCGGTCTCCCGGCTGCAATTCCAATTCCTCGGCCAAAGTGCCTTCTTTGACCCGGGCAATGATTCCTTTTACCTTCAAAACCCCTTTCACCTCTGGTACTATGTATTCCGCTTTTCCCCCGGATTTCCTGCCGGTCCTGCAGTCCCGCCGCAAAAACCTGACGCCAGCCGCTGTTTTAGATCGGTCACCAGCGCGACAAACTGCGGATATTGCCTCTGCAGCCCCCAGATCGTAATCCTGCGGCCGAAGCCGGTCAGGCGGTAGCGCTTCGATAGCAGGCCGCCCAGCTTGGTGGAGAAATTAATGAGCGGAAAGGCATCCTGGAGGATATATTCCGACCGGGGAATTCCGCCGGCGGCCAAAAAGGTGGTCAAAGCATCCGCCAATTGCCGGCGTTGGCTCCAGAAGCCGATGAAATATATGGAGTTGCCGAATTCATCCGGCCCCATGAAATAGGGCCGTCCGACCAGTTCGGGCGGGGTGCGGTCATAATAGGGCAGCCGGGCAAATTCCTCACTGGTGGGAACGCGTTCCGCCGGCAACCGGCCGCAATGGATGGCCGCCGCCACCACGGACGCATGGGCCCCGGCAAAGCAATAATAAATAATCTTCAAGGCCGCCCCTCCTCCCTTTGCCGTTTGAGCTGCCGGTCGAGGGCTCTCGCGATCGCCCGGCGCTGGGCGGGGCCGAGAAAATGCGGCAGGTGGCAGGCGATCAACCGGGAAAGCGCCAGATTACGCCCAGTCCGCCTGACGGTGAGCAGGTCTTCGACCCGGATGCAGCGGCAGGAAAGCTCGAAGACATCGGCCGCCCCTTCCAGCGCGCGTTTATAAAGGCCTCCGTGCCGGCCGTGAATCAGGGAGCAGACGATATTTCCCCCGTCATCCCGGCCCATGACCCGCAGCGGCTTGCCGGTTTCCTCGGCCCAACCCGCCCGGAAAAAATCTTCGGCCTCATAACTGAGGCCGAGGTGTAAGGCGCATGCCAAAAGCGGCAAATAGAATCGGGCGCTGTGATAGACGATAATCATTTATTTGTTGTCGTCCTCGCCGTTCGATTTTTTCTTAAGCCGAAAACGGTTCAATTTAGGTCCGATGAAATTGGCGAATTCCGACTTTCCGAATTGCTTGAGCTTCGCTCCCGCCTCCTTGGCCCCGCCGGTGCTCAGGAAGAGGAATGCGGCAACGCCCACAACCAGCAGCCCCACGATCCAGCCGATGGATTTGCTGGCCCCGGAGGCCCCGGCATTGGCTGTGCCCAGCCCGGTTGCTCCGGCGGGAGCGCCGGGAGCGCCGGAGGTGGCGCCGAGCACGGTGGGGATAATATCCGCGAAAAGGGATACGCCTCTTTCGGCGGAGGGACGGTCATTGGTATGGGCGCCGACTTCCAGCAGCATGGAACGGGGATGAAGGTCCTGGTTATAATCGCCGCCTTTGGCGAAAAAGATGCCCTTGACCAGCCCGGGATGCTGCTGGTCGGCCGCAGCCTTAAGCTGCAGCGCATAATCTTCGATCTGTTTTCCCGTAGGTCCGTATTTGCCGACAACCAACTGGACCTTGCTGACATTCTGGCCGTCGATGTTCGCGCTATAGACTTCGGGCGGCACCGCGTCCCGGTGGATATCAAAAATAGCCGCCGGCTGCTGCTTGACAAGGTCGGCCGCCGTCCGGCGGGACCGCTCATAGGCCATGTCGTCGTGGGGGTCGTGCTTGGCCATGGAGTGGACGACTTCCAGCCCTTTGGACTGAAGCGCCGTCGTAAACGCGTCGCCAACCTTGAAGATTCCGCCGTTGCCCTTGATGCTTTCTTCGCCGTCGGTGGGGACATAGGATTCATCGGAGTGGGTGTGATACACGGCGACCTTCTTATTTTCCTGGGCCTCGGCCGTCTTCGGGGCCAACGGTCCGGCCAGCTTGTTGCCGGAGGGCGGATTCACCGGGGCGTAAGCCGTAAGATCGACCTGCCCGATGAATTTGGCCCGGGCAATGTTTCCTTCCAGGCTGACGACTTCATAACGCTTATTGTCCGGAGTCAGGCACTGATCGCCTTCCTCCACCTTCCAGCCGGTAATGTATACGGGATTGCCGGCCTCGTCCACGATGGTGTAATAACCGCCGTCGCTCCGTTCATGCGCGCCGGCGGCCGGCGCCATCAGGGCGACGAGCAATAGGACGACCAGCATTGCGACAGTGCGCCTATTCATTGTCATCACCTCTGTCCGGGGTTTGGTTGGAAGCTTGGCCGGGTTTTTCCTTTTTCGTTTGGTCGTGGGGCCTCAGTTCTTTACTGAACTCATAAAGGCCTTCCGGCCGGTGGAGCCCCAGGACCGGACCGCCCTGAAGCTTTTCGCGGGTTTCACCCACCAGTTCCGCCACCATTACGCCGATCACCCCGGCGATGATGACGACATCGAAGGCTCCGGCCCCGCCGATGTCCGTAGTTCCCGGGATGGCGTCCCGATAGATCGTGACAAAATGAGCGACATCGCTGAGGATGATTCCCAGCGTGCCCCCGACGAAGGCGCTGCGCCGGGAACGACCGGCCAGATAGGCGATAAGGCCGGCGGCGACCCCGTAAATCAGCTTGGGATCAAGAAACATGTTTTCCGGTTCATAGGGCAAATAGCGGGCGCCAAGCAGTACGGCGGCCGCCACCAGGAGGCTGGCCACCACGGCGCGGACCCGCTCCGCGGTTTCATCCGCCTTGAAGATCAGCCAGACCGCAAGCGCGGCCGGCAACACCGCCCCCCCTACGTTGACGTTCAGTTCCACCGGGGTCCGCATGAGCGGGATATCGATGAAACTGCCGACAACGATGGCGGCGATGAACGCCAGGGCCTGTTTGTCGGTCAGCCTCATCCGGTCGAGAATCCGCTGGGCCAAGCCAAAATAGACCAGGACACCGACAACCATCAATATGATCATTCCTACCGGTAAGCTCATGTCTTTTCACCTCTTGTGCCTAGACTAATTTGCTGCTAACTTAGGTTTTCCCGGCGGAATGAAATTAATGCAAAAAAGCATGGCTGCAAGCCATGCTTCAGATTGTCGGCAAACCCGGGCTGACGGGAAAGGTCCAGATGCACGTCCTGATTTCGCGAGTTCTTCCAGCGCCTGTTGCTTGTCTGCAAATAGATTCACGAACAGTGTGCGGGCCGCCCCGGAAGAGCGCGCCGCGTACTTTGGGTCGTACGCAAGCAAGCGTTTCTGAAGAGCAACGCCGCAGATGGGCTTTTCCCGACGGCCTGAGCCGTCCTGTTTCGTTTTAGGAAGGCCGCACGGCGTAGCGCGTCACGTCGACGCCTCTGGCCGTGAGCCATTCCCGGCTCCAGCCGGTAATGACCAGCGGTACGCCGGCAAGCTCCGAAACCTTCCCGGCCCCCACCAGCACCATGCAGCGCTTTAGCCCTTCCAGGAAGGCCTCGACCCAGGCGATTGCCCCTTGGGGACCCGCCCCGTTCAGCAGCTTTACCAAAGGCCCGGCGACGGCGACTGCTTGCCCGCCGATGATTAGGGCTTTCAGGGCGTCGAGGGATGATCGCACTCCGCCGGAGACGATCAGGTCGGCGCGGCGTTCCAGGGCGGCGGCTACCTCGGCGGCGCTGACGGCCGTGGGGATGCCCCAGGCGAGAAAATCCTCCTCCAGCTCGTTTTGCCCCCGGGCGGCTTCGATCGCCAGAAAGTTGGTGCCGCCCCGGCCCCCGACATCAATGGCCCGCACCCCGGCGCCGGTCAGGGCCAGAGCCTGTTCCCTCGCTATGCCGCAGCCCACCTCCTTGGCGATGACCGGCACCCGGCAGCGGGCGGCGATGGCCGCGATATGCTCGAGATACCGGGAGAAGTTTCGGTCGCCTTCAGGCATGACGAGCTCCTGTCCGGCGTTCAGATGAACCTGCAGAGCGTCGGCGCCGATCATTTCCACGGCCTGACAGGCCTGCTCGGGCGTAACGTGGGCGCCGACGTTGGCGAACAGCACGCCGCCGGGATTGACTTCGCGGATAACCTCGTAGGAGCCGAGGACTTCCGGGTTTTCCAGGGCCGCATATTGCGACCCCACGGCCATCGCCGCCCCGGTTGTGAGGGCCAGTTCGGCCAAAGCGGCGTTTACGGCCGCGACATCGGCCGCGCCGCCGGTTATGGCGTTGATGATCAACGGATGGCGCAGGTGGATTCCCGCGATTTCCGTATCCAGCCGGACGTCGTCCCAAGCCAGTTCCGGCAGGCAATTGTGTACCGGATGAAAGTCGGCGAACCCGGTCGTCCCGGGTCCGTCGGCCATCTTCCGGCAAATATTCAAATGATCGAGTTTGCGCGATTGCCGCACAACGAGCAACTCCTTAATCCTCACGTTTGAAAAGGTGTCCCAGCTTGTCGCCGATCGTCACGCCCAGCCCCTTGCTCTCGGTCTCCAGATAGGGCTGGTACTCCGCCCGGTCTTTTTCCTGTTTCGCCTGGGCGATGCTTAAGGATATGCGCTTGTTTTGCTTATCGATTCCCAGGATTTTTACCGGCACCTGCTGGCCGACCGCGACGGCGTCCTCCACATGCGCAACCCGGCGGTCGTCCACTTCGGAAATGTGGACGAGTCCCTCAATGCCCTTGGCGATCTCGACAAAGGCGCCGAAACTCGATATTTTGGTGACCGTACCTTGAAGGATTGCGCCTTCCGCCAGATTCTCCACCTTGTCGAACCACGGGTCGCGTTGGACGGCTTTCAGGCTGAGGGAAATTTTCCGCGTCTGCCGGTCGGCTTTGAGCACGGCAACTTCGACCTCATCCCCGACGGACACGACCTCGGACGGGGTTTTTACCCGGTGCCAGGCCAAATCGGAAATATGCACAAGGCCGTCCACCCCGCCGATATCGACAAAGGCGCCGAAAGTGGCGAGGCGCCGGACGGTGCCCCGTACGACCTGACCCGGAGCCAGCCGCGCAAAAGCCTCTTCTTCGTGCTGCCGCCGTTCTTCTTCCAGGATCACCCGCCGGGACAGGACCGCCCGTTGCTTCGTCCGGTCGACTTCAATCGGCACCACGGACAGGGTCTGCCCGGCGTAGGCCGTTAAATCCTCCACAAACTTAGTGTCGACCTGGGACGCGGGAACAAAGCCCCGGACCCCGAACACGGCCAAGGCCAGTCCGCCTTTTACCGCTTCGGTCACTTTGGCTTCCACCGGTTGTTTATCGGCAAGGGCCTGCTCCAGTTTATCCCAGGCCACGATGCTGTCAGCCTTGGTTTTGGAGAGTTTGACCGCCCCTTCGCTGGTATCGGCCTCGATGACCAGGACGTCGATAATATCCCCTTCCTTCACTGCATCCCCGGCTTTGGCCGGAGCGGGAAAAGCCAGTTCCGCAAGCGGGATTACGCCTTCGGCCTTATAGCCGATATCGACAAATACCTCGTCCTCCCTTACTCCTACCACTTTACCTTTTACAATCATGCCATTTTCCAGTTTAGCCAACCCCTGATCCAAATTTTGATCGATTTCCTGCATCTTATGATATACCTCCTCTATTACCCAGTCCGGCGTGGATGCACCGGCCGTTATCCCGGCGGCCTGCACCCCCTCGAACCAATTTACCGTCAGTTCGGCGGCAGTCTCGATATGAAAAACCCGGCTGCCGGCCTGGCGGCATATTTCCGCCAGCCTGGCCGTGTTGGCGCTGTTCTTCCCGCCTACCACCACCATGACCTCCACCTTGGCCGCCAGTTCCGCTGCGGCGCGCTGCCTAAGATCGGTCGCCGGACAGGTGGTGCGCCGGATCTTCAGATCGGCGGTCTTAGGTTTCAGAGCAGCGGTGATTGCTTCGTACAGGGGGCCGGGAAAAGTCGTCTGCGTTACCACGCCCAACCGGGGAATATCGCCCAAGGCCTCGGCTTCGGCCACCGTTTCCACGGTGATGGCGGTGTTATCCGTCCAGGCCAGGATACTCGCCACTTCAGGATGGTTCTTCTCTCCCAGGATAACGACCTGATACCCTTCTTGCCGGAGTTCATGGGCCGCCTGCTGGGCTTTCTTTACATCCGGGCAGGTCGCGTCAACCACTTCCAGGCCCTGCTCCGCAGCCTGGCGGTATACTTCGGGGCCGACGCCGTGCGACCGGATGATCACCGTTCCGTTGTCCAGCTCGGACAGGTCCCTGATGGTTCCGATTCCTTGCGCCGCCAGCTTTTCCACCATCTGGGGATTATGGATGATGGGCCCGAGGGTGGCGAAGCGCCCCTTGCGCCCGACACATTGGCGGGCCAGGCCGATCGCTCGTCCCACACCGTAGCAGAAACCGCGGTGCTCGGCTAAAAAAATCTTCAAGGCGTACCCTCCTGGATTGATATTCCTTATTGGTATTCGGCTATATTTTATATAATTCCTTTCCGGCGTTGATTTAATTAGCAAAAATCCTGGCTGCGGCCCCTTTGCCATAAAAAGGAAGAGGGCCTTGCGGCCCTCTTGGCTTATCAGCTTGGAATATTCGGTTTAGTTTCCCCGAACTGGCAGACTGCCGGAACATCGGTGTTGAGACCTTCGGGCTCGGTGGTCTTCATCAGCCGGAGCCAGACTCTGATCGAATCCAGCAGAATGATGACCACCAGAACGATCAGGATGACGCTTAAGGAGCCATTGAGGCTTCCGTTGAAGGTGTTCGCGGCGAAGTAGCTCTTGACATTCAGCGAACCCGCGTAAATGACGGTTACCGCCAAAAAGGACAAGGGGAGCAGCGTTACCAGCGAGTAAGACTTGTTCCTGGAAAGCTTGAGGATAATCGTCGTTCCGATGGCCAGGGCGAGCACGGACAGCAATTGGTTGGCCACGCCGAACATCGGCCAGATGGTGCTGACGTCGCCGCTGTAGAGCAGGTAACCCCAGCAGAAGCTGACCGCCGCGCCGGTGAAGACGATGCCAGGCCACCAGTTGGTCTGCTTGAGAGGCGCATAGAAATAACTGCCGAGAACGTCCTGGAGAATATAGCGCCCGACCCTGGTTCCGGCGTCAATGGTCGTCAGAATGAACAGGGCTTCGAACATCAAGGCGTATTGATACCAATAACTCATCAGACTCTTCATGCCGCCGATGCTGGAGAAGATATGCGCCATGCCGACAGCCAGCGAAACAGCTCCGCCCGGGCGATGCATTACGCTGATGCCCACCATTTGCTCCAACTGGCTGATTTCCACCGTCGGAAAGAGCGCGCTGACTTTGGCGTAGACCGGACCCAGCGTATTGATGGCGAAATAATCGCCCGGATACATGACAACCGCCGAGATCAGGGCCATTACAGCGACAAAGCCTTCCATCACCATGCTGCCGTAACCGATGAACCGGGCCTGGGTTTCAACATCGAGCATTTTGGGGGTGGTGCCCGAGCCGATCAGGGCGTGGAACCCTGAAATGGCGCCGCAGGCAATGGTAATACAGACATAGGGCCATACCGGACCGCCGATGATCGGACCGCCGCCGGCGGCGTACACGGTCGTCATCGGCATGTTTACGACCGGCTGGACAATCAAAATGCCCAGCGCCAAAGCCAGCACCGTGCCGATCTTCATGTAGGAACTCAAGTAATCCCGGGGGGCCAGGAGCAGCCACACCGGCAAAACGGCGGCGATAAAGCCGTAAAGGGGCAAGGCGATCGATACTTGTTTCTGACTGAGGGTAAAGAAGGGAGCCAGTACATCCCACCGCTGGCCCGGCATTACCCAGTGGCCGGCCAGGACGGCGCTCATGACCAGGAGAAAGCCGGCGATGGAGCCGGAACGGATCGCCCCCGGGGCGATTTTAAACATATACAGGCCAATGACAATGGCGATCGGAATGGTTGCGGACAGCGTAAACGCGCCCCACGGATTGTTCATCATGGCGAAAACCACGACGATTCCCAGGCCGGCCATGGCCAGGATAATGATAAACAGGATGGAGATGGATGTGGCGATGCCGGTAATCGGCCCCACTTCCTTGCGGGCGATGACCGACAGCGACTGTCCGTTATGACGGACAGATGCGAACAAAATTACCAAGTCGTGAACCGCGCCGGCGAAAACCGCGCCAAGCAAGATCCAGGCAAAACCGGGGCCCCAGCCGTATTGGGCGGCCAGCACCGGGCCGACAAGCGGGCCCGCGCCGGCAATGGCCGCGAAGTGATGGCCGAAAAGCACCCACTTGTTGGTGGGAACATACTCGCGGCCGTCATTGCAGCGATGGGCCGGTGTCACGTTGGCGTCATTCAGCATGAGTACTTTTGCGGCGATAAAGGCGGAATAATAACGATAAGCCAGTACGAAGAAGCAAGCCGCACTAACCAGTAGCCAAACAGAATTCATAAATGATACCTCCTTTAAGTTAGTCCCTTCCAGAAAAACTTTAT
The DNA here is from genome assembly GCA_002482545.1 of Sporomusaceae bacterium UBA7701. Lineage (GTDB taxonomy): Bacteria > Bacillota > Negativicutes > Sporomusales > UBA7701 > UBA7701. Next base: position 369,958 of record DLGF01000020.1, on the reverse strand, counting down.
TACTCCGTCGATCACCTCCGATTGTAATGAAAATGCAATTGGGCAGGATATTATTTAGGACATTATAACGTTTTGTAACCTATTCAGGCAATACAATTCCGACAGAATGCAAAAAATAACAGATGAACGGTAGCGTTCATCTGTTAAATGGTCACAATCCTCATGCTTTTCATTATCATCATTATAAATTGAATATTTTGCGCAGTTTGGGCGCTTGCTGGCGGCTGACCGGAAATTCCACATCCGGCAGGCCTTCCATCATGAGATTATAGGTTCCGTTAAACCACGGAATGACTTCTTTGACCTTTTCGATGTTTACCAAACAGCCCCGGTGGCTGCGAAAGAAAATCTCTTCATCCAGGCGGGATTGCAATTCCTGAAGTGTCAGGCCGACCTGATATACTTTTTGGACGGTGTACACGTCCACATGGCCCTCCGAGCTGCAGGCGGCAATAATGTCATTGGTGCTGATAATCTGCGCCTTTCCGCCCTGCTCGATGGCCAGCTTGCCGCGGCACACCGCCTTGGGCGGATGGGTCTCGTCCGCGGCGTGGACGGCAACCGCGGCTCTTTGAGTCAGCATGCCCCGGACTTTATCGAGGCACTGGTCGATCCGCTTGGGGGAAAAGGGCTTGAGAAGATAGTCGACGGCGTTGAGTTCAAAGGCCTTTAAGGCAAACTCCTCATGGGCGGTAGCGAAGACCAGGAGCGGCTGCATGGTTTCCAGGATCTTTTCCGCGATGCGGATGCCGTTCATCCCCGGCATCTCCACATCCAGAAACACCAAATGCGGCTGGCACTGGCGGATGACCGCGAGCGCCTCCGGGAAATTAGCCGCCTCACAGACCACGCACACATCGGCGTGCTGCTCCAGGAGAAACTTCAGCTCGCTGCGCGCCGGGGCCTCATCGTCAATAATTAGCGCCCGGATGATTTTGTCCTCCATCATGCCACCACTCCCCGCGCCGACGCAGGAATCGTAAACCGGACCGTGGTCCCCCGCCCCTCTTCACTTTCAATGACCAGCTCATGGGTCGGCCCGTAAATATTTCGCAGCCGCTCGTTGACATTGGACAGGCCGACTCCTGCGCCTTTGCCGAAACCGGTCACCAGGACCTGCTTCAGGAGCGGGCGGGAGATGCCCTGGCCGTCGTCGGCGATGGCGACGGAAATGTGATTGCCGCTTCTATGGGCGGTAATGCTCACCGTCCCGCCCTGTTCCTTGGCCAGCAGCCCGTGTTTCACCGCGTTCTCCACCAGCGGCTGAAGCGTGAAAGTCGGAATTATGGCGTTCTGGATGTCGTCGTCGATTTGCTTGATGATGGTCAGCCGTGGGCCAAAACGGGCTTTTTCCAGCGTGAGATACGAATCGACATGCTCCAGTTCCTCCCGGAGCGTGACAAAATCGCGGGAGGTTTTCAGACTGCGGCGGAAGAAATCGCTCAGCTCAATGATCAAAGTCCGCGCCTCTTCCGGATTGGTGCGGCAAAGCGACACGATGGTGTTTAAGGCGTTGAAGAGGAAGTGCGGGTTGATCTGGGCCCGCAGCGCCTTGAGCTCGGCCTTGGCGGCCAGCTCGGTGGCCTGCTGGAGACCGGCCAGTTCCAGCTGCGTGCTGAAAATATGGGCAAGTCCCTGGGCAAATTCGATATCCAGGGCGGTCATGGCCTCTTCCCTGGCGTAATAGATCTTGAGGGTGCCGGTGACTTCATCCCGGCAAAATAACGGAACGACAATCGCCGACTTCAGGGGGCAGCCCTGGTGGGAGCAGCCTATTTCCTGCGGGCTGTTCGCCAGGGTGATCTGGCCGGATTCGATGCAGGCTCTGGTGGCGCTGGTCATGAGCGCATTGCCGGCGCGATGGTGATCGTCCCCCAGCCCGACGTGGGAGAGAGCGTGTTCCCGGTTGGTGATGGCCACGGCGGCGGCCGAGGTCATGCTCAGGATGGTTGCCGACACCTTTTCCGCCGAAACGGGATTGAGGCCCTGGCGGAAGTAAGGCAGAGCAGCGTTGGCGATCCGAAGCGCCTTATGGGTCTGCAGGGCGCCGATTCTGGTCTGGTATTCGCGGGCGTTATGAATGATGATCATAAACACCGAAATTCCCAGGGTATTGGCGGCCGTCATGGGGATGTCGACGCTGGAAACCAGCGCCCAAGCCGCGGCAAAGGAGTCTGAGGTAACCAGGATGAGGGCCATGCTGAATTGGATAACCCCCACGCCGGTGGTGACCCCGACGATCCAGTCCGGGGTCTTGGGTTTCATCCGGGTATGAATATAGCCGGCCAGAAGCCCGCCGACGATGGTGGTTATCCCGCAGGCCACCGCCGTAAAGCCGCCGAGGGAAATACGGTGCAGGCCGCTGATCAGGCCCGTAACGCCGCCGACCAGCGGGCCGCATAACAGGCCCGCCACAATGCTGCCGGTGTCGCGGACGTTGGCGATGGCTCCCTCGACCGGTATGCCAAAATAAGTGCCGGCGATCGATATCGACGAAAAAAACAGGATAAGAATGGCGTTTTCCCGCGGGGTGGTCTCTTCCTTGAACATCAGGCGGAAGGCTTTGGTCTGGGAAAATACGTAAGCAATAACGGCAATAATGGCAATCCGCTGAATCAGGATCATGGATAAGTTGTCCTGCATAACGGTTACCCCCCTTCACTCCGCATCAGCCGCGCGATTTCCTGCATTACCAGCCTGTTGACATATTCGACGCCTTCGCGGTCGTTCCTGCCCTCCGGCAAACAGATGGGCTTGCCAAACCGTATCTCGAACTGCGGAAACAGATGGCCGTCGCAAAAGACTTTGTTGGTTCCCCTAACGGCGGTGGGCACGATCGGCACGCCGGCCTTCAGGGCAATCATCGCCATTCCCGGCGCCGCCTGCCCCAGTTCCCCGGTCTTGCTCCGCGTGCCCTCGGGAAAAATGCCAAACACTCCGCCGGCTTCCACCAGGCCAAGGGCCGTCCGGATGGCGTTCCGGTCGGCCGCTCCCCGCCGGACGGGGAAGGCCCCGAGTTCGGTAATGACCCAACGGAATACCGGCCAGGAAAACAACTCGGCTTTCGCCATGAAGTGTATTTTCCGGCTGGTCGGCAAGGCGCAGCCGATAAGCGGCGGGTCCCACAGGCTAATGTGGTTGGAGGCCACGATGAGGCCTCCGGTCGCCGGTATATTTTCCACTCCTGTAATCCGCCAGCGAAAGACAATGCAAAAGATCAGTCCCAAGAGGCTATGAAGGATTTTGTAAACCACTTGTCCTCTCCTCACACAAACGCAAAATCTGCTCTACCGCCTGATGGATCGTAAGCGCGGTGGTGTCGATCAAAACGGCGTCGGCGGCCTGAATGAGCGGTGCGATATCCCGTTCGCAGTCCACCCGGTCCCGGCAGGAAATATCCTTCGTCAGGTCTTCCAGACTGACGGTGTAGCCTTTGTCGCTGAGTTCCTGCCAGCGCCGCCTGGCCCGCTCCTTGATGGATGCTGTCAAAAATATTTTTATGTCGGCGTCGGGCAAAACATGCGTGCCGATGTCCCGCCCGTCCATCACCACGCCCCCGAAGCTGGCCAGTTGGCGCTGCAGGCGGACCATCGCCTCGCGGACGCCGCCGATTTTGGCAACCTCGGACACTTGCCGCGATATCTCCGGGGTCCGGATGCTCTCGCTGACGTCCTCCCCATCGACCAGGACCTGTGTTTTTCCGTCCCGGTAGGTCAGGGCGAGGTTAAGGGACCGGGCCGCCTTGATTACCGCCTCGCGGTCGGTCACGGCGATCGCCTGTCGGCTGACCGCCCAGGTGACCGCCCGGTACATGGCCCCGCTGTCAATATAGGTGTAGGCCAGGCGCTGGGCGACAATCCGGGCCACTGTGCTTTTGCCGGCGCCGGCCGGTCCATCTATCGCAATTGTCAATCGTTTCATGATTCCTCCGGTTGTGATGATAGTTGTCCGATTCGGCTGACTTCGGTGAAGAAGCCGGGATAAGAAATCGCGACGCATTCCGCCCCGGAAATGACCGCTCCTTTTCCAGCCAGAGCGGCTACCGCCAAGGCGAGGGCGATCCGGTGATCGGCATGGGCGTCGCAGGCGGCAAACTGCAAAGGCTGCGGCCCCTCGATCACCAGCCCGTCGGCCGTCTCGGCGACCTGAGCCCCCATTTTGCCCAGTTCGGTAACCAGGGCCCGCAGGCGATCGGTCTCCTTGACCCGCAGTTCCCCGGCCCCGCTGATGATGGTGCGGCCTTTGGCAAATAAGGCGGCGACCGCCAATACCGGTATTTCATCAATCAGCCGCGGGAGTATTTCGGCGCCGATGGTGGCCGCGACAAGCCGGGAAGCCTCCACTTCCAGATCGGCGACAGGTTCCCTGCCGGCATAACGGCGATTGGCAAGAGTGATGCGGGCTCCCATACCGGTCAGCATGTCCAGTATGCCGGTCCGGGTAGGATTGACGCCGACATTCGGAAGCACCAGTCTGCTGCCTGGAATCAGGGTCGCCGCCACCAGCCAGAAAGCGGCGGAGCTGATATCGCCCGGAACCACGATCTCGCCGGGAGCGGCAAGCTTCCCGCAGGGATAGATTGTCACGGCGGCGTCCTGGCGCTCCAGCCTGACGCCGAAGGTTTCGAGCATAAGCTCGGTATGATCGCGGGAAAGCACCGGCTCGCTGATCCGGGTCGGCCCGCCGGCATACAGCCCGGCCAGCAGCAGGGCTGATTTGACCTGGGCGCTGGCGACCGGGCTATGGTAGGACAGGCCCTGCAAGCCCTCTCCGGGAAGAAAGACCAACGGCGCATAGCGGGATTGCTCCCGGCCGTAAACTCGTCCTCCCATCCGGGACAGCGGCGCAAGGATCCTGGCCATGGGCCGTTGACAGAGCGAAGCGTCGCCGGTCAGGACGCTCATAAAGGGCTGTCCGGCCAAAATGCCGGCCAAGAGGCGCATGGTGGTGCCTGAATTGCCTGCATCCAGCACGGTTGACGGCTCCGTCAAACCGTAGAGGCCGTTCCCTTCTACAAGCAGATCGCTGTCGGCCAGGCGGTCGGCCTTGACCCCCAGGGCCTGCATACAACGAAGGGTTGAAAGGCAGTCCTCGGCCCGGAGAAAATTGCGAATCCGCACGGGTTTTTCCGCCAGCGAGGCCAGCAAAATACTGCGGTGCGAAATGGATTTGTCGCCAGGGACAGTCACCTGTCCGGTCAGACGGCGCAAGGGGCTGATTGACTGCATATTATTTACCTCCAGCCGTGGCCGGCGATTCACCCCGCCCCAGCGCGGCGGACAAAACCGCCAGATCTTTCATCAGTTGGCGGAAATTGTTCACCGTCAGCGACTGCGAACCGTCGCTCATGGCTTCCTCGGGGCAGGGATGAACCTCAAGCATCAGCCCGTCCGCTCCGGCCGCCAAGGCAGCCTTGGCGACAGGACCGACCAGCTTCCATTTGCCGGTCCCGTGACTGGGATCGGCCATTACGGGAAGATGGCTGAGGAGCTTGACCAAAGGAATCGCGTTGATATCCAGCGTATAGCGGGTTCCGGTCTCAAAGGTGCGGATTCCGCGCTCGCACAAAACGACGTTGGGGTTGCCGCCGGCCAGAATATATTCGGCCGCCATGAGCCATTCCTCCACCGTCGCCGCCGGGCTGCGCTTCAGAAGTATCGGTTTGTTGGCGCGGGCGACCTCCTTCAGCAACACGTAATTCTGCATATTCCGCGCCCCGACCTGCAGCATGTCCAGATGAGCTGCGGCCAATTCGACCGCTCGCGGGTCGGTGACTTCCGAAACCACCGGCAGTCCGGTTTCCCGGCCGACTGCCGCCAGGATCTTCAGCCCCTCCTCTTCCAGCCCCTGAAAGCTATAGGGCGATGTTCGCGGCTTATAGGCGCCGCCCCGGAGCATGGCCGCCCCGGCGGCCTTGACGGCAAGGGCGGTTTCCCGGACCTGGTCGTAGCTTTCAACCGCGCAGGGGCCGGCGATGACCGGTACGGCCGGTCCGCCGAAGCGGGCCGCGCCGACGGCGACTTCCGTGGCATCGCCCCGGAATTGGCGGCTGGCGAGCTTGAAGGGCGTCGCTACAGGTATGACCCGTTCAACCCCCGGGAGGCGCTCAAACTGCTCCGGATTGACGGCTTCGAGGTCGCCGGCGGCAGTAATGATGATTCGGTCCGGACTCGACAAAAGGTGGGACTCCAGCCCGAACTGCGCGATCTTTTCCTGAACGCGCCGGACCTGATCGGCGGCAGGGGCGTTCATCATAATAATCATAAGGGCGTCCTCCACTTAGAGCAGCGGTTTATCCATTCATACTATTTCCGTATCGAAAGGTATTTTCCTCCCATGGCGGTTAATGTTTAAACTTCACCTTGCCGACCGGAATCGGGCCTTCCCGGCCTTCGAGCACCAGGCCGTCCTCCGGTTCCGTCAGACCGCCGCCGGGAATGCTGACGACAAAGCTCGCGGCCGTGGCTAACGCGCTGGCGTCAATTTCGACATAATCGCCCTCATAGACGATGATCTTTACGTCCCCGCGGCGAAAATCCCCCGCCCGCTGGCCGTTCACCGTTATGTATACGGTGGGGTCCGGAGGGGGATGTATCATCCGGACAACCAGCGCCCGGCGCTCCCTGAGGAGCGCGAAGGGGCTGGCGACCGGCGCATTTTCCGTTATGGTCAGAGGCTTCTCGGCGACGATGGGCGTCTTTAAGGAAACCGCCTCGCCTTCCAGGCGGTCGACCCGCGAAAGATACCGCCGAGGCGTATCCAGCATCAGGAGCGCCTGGGCGATCAAAAGCAGCGTCAGGCAGCCTGCCGCCGTTCTCAGCGCAAGCTTTTCCCAGCGTTCAAAAAGATTGGGTTTATAGCGATCGGAGCGACCCACGGGCATTCCTCCCGACACCGGTGATCGCTATAGTATTTGTAATCTATTTCCATTTTATTCGGCAGCCCGCTTTCCGGCCACGAAGCCGGTGGAGAAGGCCGCCTGAAGGTTGAAGCCTCCGGTGTAGCCGTCGAAGTCAATGACTTCTCCGGCAAAAAAGAGATTTTTGATCAGCTTGGACTCCATGCGGGAAGGATTGATTTCGCGGGTGTCCACTCCCCCCGCCGTCACAATGGCTTCGCTAAGCGGCCTGGTCCCCGTCACGGTCAACGTCAGCCGTTGCAGGGTATCCGCCAGGCGCAGCCGTTCTTCCTTGGTAATCTGGTGAACGGCTTTGTCGGGATGGATATGGGCCAGATCGATAACGACCTCAATGAGCCTGGCCGGAAGCAACTCGCCCAGCGCGTTTTTGAACTGCTTGCGGCTGAACTTGGCGAAATCGCGCTGCAGCCGCTTGTCCAGCGTTTCCGCCGACAGAGCGGGCTTCAGGTTGATTTCGACGAGCACTTCCCCGGCGGTTTTGGACTCCAGAGCTTTGGCGGCCGCATTGCTGAGCGAGAGAATAATCGGTCCCGAAAGGCCAAAATGGGTGAACAAGAGTTCCCCGAATTCCTCCGCAATCTTTTGGGAGCCGGCCAGGACGGCCGCGGTCACATTTTTGAGAGCCAGCCCCTGCAACTCTTTGGCCCATTCTTCTTCGACCTCGAGGGGAACCAGGGACGGCTTGAGCGGAATAATGCGATGCCCCGCTTCGGCGGCCATCCGGTAGCCGTCGCCCGAAGACCCTGTTCCGGGATACGAGGCGCCGCCGGTGCATACCACCACGGCATCGGCCTCATAGGTGCGGCCTTTGGCGGTAACCGCGCCACGGGCGACGCCGCCGGCAATCAACAGCTCTTTTACCGGCTCGCCGGTATGGATCTCCACCCCCGCCGCCCGCAGCGCCTTTTCCAAGGCCGCCACTACGTCCCGGGCGCTGTCGCTTACCGGAAACACCCGGCCGCCCCGCTCGGTTTTCGTGGGAACGCCCTGATTTTCAAGAAGCTCGACGATATCCCGATTGGTGAACGCATTCAGCGCGCTATACAAAAATGGCCCATTGCCGGGCATATTCCGGATCATGGTTGGGGTGTCGCAGTCATTGGTAATGTTGCACCGCCCTTTGCCGGTGATCAGGATTTTCCGCCCCAACGCGGGCATCTTTTCCAGCAACACCACGCCGGCCCCCTGCCGGGCGGCGCTGACGGCGGCCATCATACCGGCGGCTCCGCCGCCGATGATCAATACTTGTTTCATTGCATCCCATCCCGTTCATGAAACTTGCGCCAACATAAACCAACGGTCTGCGGCTTCAGGCTACCGCAAACCGCCGGACCGTCACGTTTGGACTTTGGAGGCGCCTGCCAGTTCCTTCAGGCGGGTCACTTCCTCCCGCTCCAGATGTCGGTATTTCCCCCGCCGAACGCCTTCCAGCGTCAAAAATGCGAACTTTACCCGTTTGAGCTTGTTGACCGGATGGCCGATGGCTTCGCACATCCTGCGAACCTGCCTGTTACGGCCTTCGTGGATGATGATTTCCAGTTGGGCGCGGTTTTTATCCTCGTCCCGGTCAAGAATCCTTACCCGGGCCGGGGCTGTCGGGCCGTCGTCCAGACGGATGCCCGCCCGGAGCAGGTCGAGCTTTTCTTCCGCCGGGATCCCGGCCACCTCGGCCCAATACGTCTTGGCGATTTCCTGGCTCGGATGCAGGAGGGCGTTGGTCAGCTCGCCGTCGTTGGTCAGAAGAAGCAGTCCTTCGGTGGCGTAGTCGAGGCGGCCGACCGGATAAAGCCGGGCAGGGATGTCGGCGATATAATCCGCCACCGTTTTTCGTCCCTCCGGGTCGTGCAGCGAGGTAATGACTCCTTTCGGCTTGTGGAAGAGGATATAAAACTTTTTGACAATGCCCAGCGGCTTGCCGTCCACGGCAATGGTATCCCGCCCGCGCACCACTTTGGTGCCCAGTGCGGACACCACTTTCCCGTTTACCGTCACCCGCCCGCCGGTGATCAGTTCTTCCGCCTTGCGGCGGGAAGCAACGCCCGCTTCGCTGATGATTTTCTGCAATCGTTCCTGCATATTCGCTCCTTAGGGAATCTAAATTTTATAGCAGCTGGGTAAAATCCGTCTGGACCTTACAGGTCCTTATGATCCGGTTGTCCTGCGTCTCCCGCGTGCAGCTGCCGCAGATGCCTTCGCCGCAGCACATGGTGGAATTATTGGTGGCGGCCATGGGAAGATTGAGGCCCGCCGCCTGCATGGCGTTGATCACGCCGTAATGCTGTTCATCCGGTCCGGCGCTGACGATCAGATCGGGCTTTTCCGCGCCGTCGCCCAGCCGGCCGGTCACCAGGGCGAACCCCGTCCGGCGCAGCGAATCGACCACATGGGTTTTTACGCCAAGGCCGACGAGTTCGGCTTCGATAAAAACCGAGCCAACGTGTCCGGGAGCCAGTATGGCGGTGACCTCGTTCCGGTTTGCCGCCAGTTTTGCGGCGATCGGCAGCGCCGGGGCCTGACCCATGCCGCCGGATATTAACAATATTTTACCACAAGTAATATTATCAATCCATGGCTGACCTAAAACACCGTTGTAATACGGGCCCCGGACCAGCAGCTCGGCCGCTTGGTCCTCCAGCACCCGGTTGGATTTCGGTCCAACGGCCTCGACGACCATCTGGAGATTACGGCCTTCCACCTTCATCACCCCGACCGGGAAATGAAAGAATTGGGGATCTTCCGGCCGCCGCAGAAAAACAAATGCTCCCGTTTTCTCAAGTCCCCGGGCCAGTTCCTCGGTCACCGCGACCTCCAGCAGATAGGTGTCTTTGCCTAGCGGCTCGCGGCGGACAATCCGGCCTAATTCATCGGTCCGCGACGGCCCGCCGCCGTTTTTCGCCATGACGTTCTTAGGCTGCCACTGTTTTTCGTACAGGATGCACACCCCGCCCCAGTTGCAGTCGCACACCGGCTGGCCACGCAGATGGCTGCAGAAGACACAGTGATTGGTTTCCGCCAGCAGGCAGGGGCAATAGGGCGTGTTTATATCGATGCAGCTTGCGGTAAGTCTGCGATTCATAGCCTTCTCCTCCTTTACACCAGACACCGGTTATAGACATCGGTCAGCCCGGTGCGGGCGACCCGTTCCCCGATTTCGGCCCGGTCGGTGGAATAAAGGAGCGTAGCCTTCATCCGTTCGAAATAGACCGAACCGGAGAAGGTATAGCGTAAGCGCAATCCGTCCTTTGTGGCCATCTGATCGTGGGCAAAGGCGATAAAATCTCCTGTGGCGAGGGCCCGCGGCAATTCGAGATACTTCATGTCCAGACAGTGGCGGACAGCGTTATTGCCGGCCAGCAGGCCGGTTATCACCGCCTCGGTATGACCGACGATGATGGCCGCTTTTTCGCCTGCGCAGAACAGATTTTCCAGCGATTCGACTTTCAGGGTGTTGTCGCAGGGAGCCATGCCCAGATAACGCACCGAATTTCCCACTCCGCCGGAATAGGGGTCCTCATACCGGGCATTTTCCAGTCCCGGAATGGTCCGCAGGTCTTCCAGCGGGAAATAGGAAGTCATAAGTTTGGCGTGCCCGGTATCAATCAGCACGAGGTTGGTTGCATATTCCGCTATCGCGTACTGGGAACAGGCCTTTTTGCCTAAAGTGCTGTTCCTGGCCAGATTGCTGGGCACCGAAAGCACTACAACCCCTTCTGTTTCCAGGCGCTGGCGCAAATCGCCGCTCAGCGAATCCTTGTTGAGTTTGCAGGAACCGCTCATGGCGCCGTAGGAACCGTCGGCCTTCTGGCCCATGATCTCTTTCACCTGGGCTTTGGCTGTGATGCTGACCCGCGGCCCGAAGGAAGGGCACCGGAGGATGCACATGGCGCAGCCGTTGCCGTATTTTAGGCAGTTTCCCATGGGGCCGGAGGTGCCGGTCGCATCGATGAAGACGTCGCCGTCGACGACTTCGCCGCTGTCGACCACCAGCGCCTGGATTTTCCGCCCGTACTTGACAATATCGGCTATGCGGGTCTTCATCCGTATCGTGATGCCGTAGTGCTGCAGCACTTTTTTCACCAACGGCTCCATGGTGCTCACATCATAAAATGAGGCGTGGTTGTGGCCCGGAAAGTTGACTCCGCGGTGCCTGGCATTGGCATCCATGGCCACGAATAAATCCCCGCCTCCCATAGCTATCGCTTCTTCAGCAGCCGTAAAGCGCCCGTTGTTGCGGTAGATTCCTCCCACCAGACCGGTTCCCAGCAACATATCGGTCCTTTCCAACATCATTACCTGCGCCCCGGCTTTCGCCGCGGACAGGGCCGCGGCGCACCCGGACCAACCGCCGCCGGCGACCACTACTTTGACCATCGAAGTCCCCCCATCACCATCGTTTTACATTACAGTGTATTCCTGCCCCGCCGATGTGCCACCCGGCGGGGGCAAAAAAGGACCGGCCGCGCCCTAAAGCGCCGCCGGCCACAGTCCAGTTAGCCTCCGAAAAGTTTATGGCAGATATATACCGAACCCAAGAACCCCACCACGTCTCCGGTCAGGCCGACGAACAGCGAATACCTGGGCTTGCGTATCCCGATCGCCCCAAAATAAACGGTGAGGATATAGAAAGTGGTGTCCGTACTGCCCAGCATCGTGGATGCGATCCGCCCCACCAGCGAATCCGGACCTTCGGTATGGAGAAGTTCCGTGGTCAGCCCCAGGGCCCCGGTGCCGGACAGCGGCCGCATGACCGCGAGGGGGACGAGTTCCGGCGGCACGCCCAGCCAGCCCAACAGCGGGCGCAGCGCATCGACGCATTGATCCAGCGCGCCGGAAGCCCGAAAGACGCTGATAGCCACCATCATGGCCACCAGAAAGGGCATGATCTTGATCGAAGTATGAAAGCCTTCTCCGGCTCCCTCGACAAACGCCTCATAGACCCTGACCCGCCTCAGGTAGCCAAGGAGCGGTATGAGGAGCAGCATGGCGGGGATCGCCCAGTCGGCAAGGAGGTCGCTGATAAAGCTGAACATCGCTTTACCTCCTGCTCCTGGCCCCGAACAGGCGGCGGCAGATCCGGTCGAGGGTGAGGACAGTCGCGGTGGCCATAAAGCTCACCAGCCATGTGGCTCCGACTATTTCAGCCGGAGCCACCGAGCCCGCCGCGGCCCGGAGCGCGATCACCGTGGCCGGAATAAGAGTGAAGCCGGTGGTGCATAAGGCCAGCAGCGTGCACATGGCCTCCGAGGCGGTTTCCCGCTCCCGGTTCAGGGTCTGCAGTTCCTGCATCGCCTTGATGCCCAGGGGCGTCACGGCGTTGCCCAGCCCCAGCAGGTTGGCGCTGACGGTCATCACAATCGCCCCGATCGCCGGATGCTGGCGCGGGACACTGGGAAAGACAAGCCGGATGACCGGGCCGAGAAGCCGGGCAAAGAGCCGGATGATTCCCGCCGCTTCGGCGATCTTCATGATGCCGAGCCATAAACACATGACGCCCATTAGCTTAAAGGACAGATTCACCGCCATTTCCGCCGCCGCGATCGCGCTGGGGGTAATCCGGTCAATCCGGCCGTTCAGGCCGGCAACGACAATCCCTCCCGCCAGCAGCAGCACCCAGATAAGATTGATCATACTGCTCCCCTCCTATGAGCAAGGTATGATACCTCGGGGCTGGGTAGAACAAAAAGGAAACGGCCGCATTAGCGGCCGTTTCCTTTTCCCTTGTCATATTCAAGCAAAATTTTTCACCAGGAATGTCAGGAAACTCCAGAGCGAACCCCAGATGAAACTGAAAAAGGATTTGCGTTCGACGGACTCGGTTGCCACCAGGTCGACCGATGCGATTTCCTTATTTTTATAGAAGGCTTTTACTGCCCCGACTTTCTGGCCGGCGGTCACCGGCGCTTCGATCCTGGCCGGCACATCGATCACCGTCGTAAACTTTTCCTTGTCGTCTTCCGACACCGGCACGATAATGTTGCCGGTTGTCGCCAGCGGCACATATTCCGTTTTTCCGTCCATAACCCGGACGGTTTTCAGAATATCCCCCTGGTTGTACATCACCTGGGGCTTAACCTGGCTGAAGCCATAGTCCAAGAGCCGCATCGAGTCTTCCCACATCTCGTCGCTGTCCAGCACGACGGCGACCAGCTGGATATTATCCCGCTTCGCCCCCGACACGAGACAGCGGCCGGCGGCGTCGGTATAGCCGGTCTTGACGCCGTTGGCTCCTTCGTATAGCCAGAGAAGTTTGTTTTCGTTGTAGAGATCACGGTCATGGTCTTTTCCGGGCCATGGTATGACGATGTTCTTGGTACTGATGATCTGGGTGAACAGCGGGTTTTTGTAGCCATAGGCGGCGATTCTGGCCAGATCGGAAGCGGTTGTATAATGGTTGGGGTCGGGAAGGCCGCTGGAGTTGGTAAAATGGGTGTTGACCGCACCAATGGCATGCGCTTTCTCGGTCATGAGCCTGGCAAACTTATCGACCGATCCGGAAATATGTTCGGCTATTGCGACGGTGGCGTCGTTTCCCGAAAGCAGCATCATGCCGTACAGCATTTCGGTCATCTTCAGTTTTTCGCCCGCTGTAAGCCACAAGGACGAGCCCTCGGTGTTCGCAGCGTTTTGGCTGGTGGTGACGATATCGTCCAAATTACCGTGTTCCAGGGCGACAATCAGGGTCATCATCTTGGTCGTACTTGCCGGGTAACGCCTGTCGTCCGCGTTTTTTGCATACAATACTTTACCGGTTGATGCTTCGATAACAATCGCGGCTTTGGCGGAAATGCCGGGTTCTTGGGGTGCTCCGTAGGCCACGGGGGACAGCGACAGGACAAGGGCTAGGAAAGGGATAAGGGTTTGTCTGAACATGAGCTATCCTCTCAAAGTGAAGTGGCAAACCAATTATTATTATACTTATGTTTTGCCCGTTCGTCAAAGTTGGCATACATATTGAGCCGCAACAGGGACATAATATAACCAGTCTAAGGAGGTGATGTCATGGAAATGCTTGACGTCAAGACGGCGCTTCGTTCTACGCTTACGCAAAAACAAGAGCTTGTGCGCGACTACCAAACTTTTGCCGAAAAAATAAACGATCCCGAAGTTTCCAAAATGTACCGTCATTTTGCTGAGGCAGAAGGCCTTCACGCCAGTGAAATCAAGGACACGCTGGACAAACTTCACTAAACCGCACTAGATTATATGTAAAAAACCACACCGGAATGTGTGGTTTTTTACATTGACGCCGGCGGTTTCGGGAACTAAACAGCAAAACCCGCATTGCTTGCGGGCTTAGCTGTCATGCGTGCATCGAAGGGTTGGCTTCTCCCTGCGTTTCGGCGGTTTCGGCCAGTTCGTTCAAATCGTCCTCGTCGTCCTTGTCCATCATGCCTTTTATTTTGTCCATCACTTGGGGAACCAGGTCCAGCAGACGATCATAGAGCAGATTTCCTTCCACCGGCATAAAGCGAATGCCGCTACTGGGCGAGCAGACCAAAAATCCCACGGGCCTGACGCTGACGCCTGCTCCGCTGCCTCCACCAAAGGGTTGAGCGCCGGCCTCTTTGTCGCCGACCTCCGGTTCGAAGTCGCCGCCGCCGGCGGCAAAGCCGAAAGTCACCCGCGAAATCGGAATAATGACCGTGCCGTCGGCAGTCTCAACGGCGTCGCCGACGATTGTATTTACATCCACCATCTCTTTGATGCTTTCCATGGCAGTTTTCATCAAACTGTTAATGGGATGTTCGCCCACTGCCTTTTGCCCCCTTCCGTCTTGGAATCTGAATCAGTCTTAGTGTCGCATTTATAACATTGCCAAGTCGAATGCTTAATATGCATTCAAAATCGGCCTGAAACCCCACGTGCTTAAAATCAGGCACCACCCGGACCACCGGACGGCTCGTGAAGGCCACGCGGCGCATCAGCCGCGTCAGCATCAGGTATTTCACCGCCCACAGCGCCCCGGTGAAAGCGCCGGTTACGGCCGCATCCGCGCTGCCGAAGCGGGTTTGCCAGGCGAAGCGCTCACAGGCCATGCCGTCCATGACCTTTCTCGTAAATTGGTTATACAGGCGGGCGTAGTAGCGGAATTCCGCCATGAGTTTCCGCCACTTGGCGGGATGGTGAAGGTAAATGTCCGCCGTATTTTCCACGAAGGCCTGCTCCCGTTTGGAATGAGTCTCGACATCGCCCTTGTCCGTCGCGATCTCCGACTCCAGCCAGGGCAGATTTTCCCGTTCGACCAGCCGGATAACCGGCACTTCCATGTGATAGAGCAACAGCTTGCGCAGCAGGTACACATCGACGCTCAGCAGATCGTCGGCGGCGGTTCGGCGGTAAGCAAGGCGGATTTTTACTTTCGTCCGGTAGAGAAAAAAGCTGAGCAGCGCCGAAGCCAGCCCAACAGCCAGCAAGGTTTCCAATAGCTGCGCCTCCTCCTCCTGCTGATGCCTCTGGTACTTATTCTGGCGATATTCCGGGAAAAACATGCAAAAAAACAGCCTTTTCAGGCTGTTTCAGCATATCGAGGCATCCGGCCGGCGGGAAAGGTCCGGCGGCGTGTTCTGATTTCGCGAGTTTCTCAGCGTTCGTTGCCTGTAAGCCGCCGGTTCGCGAACGGTGTACGGCTCCGCATTGGCAGGAAGCCGCGTATCGGGTTGTACGCAGGCCGATGCTCTGCGAAGCTAAGGGCGCATGCTCGGAAGTCAGGTGCGCCTCTTGGGCCGTTATCGCCAGCGCCGGAAACAAGAGCGGGCCGCGTTATTCGCCTTCCGCCTGCTCCAGTCCCATGAACTCGGACAGATTCGGCAGCTCGGACAGATCTTTGAGGCCGAAACATTTCAAAAATTCCGGGGTTGTGCCGTACAAAATCGGCCGGCCGATGGCGTCCTTCCGTCCGACTTCCTTGATCAGTCCCCGCTCCACCAGGGTGGCTACCACGCCGTCCACTTTTACGCCGCGGATATTTTCCATTTCCTGCTTGGTGACCGGCTGTTTGAAGGCCACGATGGACAAGGTCTCCATCGCCGCCATGGACAGTCTGGCTTCTTGCGTATCCACCAGTTTTTCGATAATCGGGGCCAGTTCCGGCTTCGTGCACATCTGGTATCCGCCGGCCACTTCGACCACCGTCAGCCCCCGCTCCGCCGCCGCCATCTCCTGTTTCAGCTCCGCCAGGAGCAGGCCGACATGAGCGGCGTCGATCTCCAGCATCTGCGAAAATTTATCGACGGTGACAGGATTGCCGCTGGCGAACAACAGGGCTTCGATATGGCCTTTCAAGTGATTATAAAACATCAATGCACGCCCTCTCCCAACGCCAGATAGATCGGGCCGAAGCTGCGGTCCTGGGAAATACGGATGCGTTTCATGCGAATGAGCTCCAAAATTGCCAGAAAAGCCGCAACCATCTCGGTCCGGGACCCGCTGCGGATAAAAGTCTCGCCGAATTCGACGCGCCCGGAGCGGCGGTGCAGGAGATGCAGAATATCCTGCATCTTATCCTGAACGCTGATTTCCTCCCGGGCAATGAAGGCGAACTGGTCGGCGGCGCTTTCCCACACTGCGGCGAAGGCTTCCAGCAGATCGTCGAGCCTGAGGCCTTCCGGCAGGACAAACCGGGTGGCAAACTCGCCGGGGGGGCGGCTGAAGAATTTCTCCCGCTCATGCAGCATGCCCTCCATCACCGTTGCCGCCTGCTTGAACCGCCGGTATTCCAGCAGCCGTTCCACCAGCTCCTGGCGCGGATCCTCTTCCTCCGGCGCCTCGTCGGCCGCCGGCGGCTTCGGCAGGAGCATCCGCGATTTGATTTGCAGCAAAGTCGCGGCCATGACCAGAAATTCGCTGGCGATATCGATGTTGAATTCTTCCAGAGCGCGGAGGTACGCGAGATACTGCTCGGTCACCTCGGCGATCGGGATATCGTAGATGTCAATCTGATTTTTCTCGATGAGGTGCATCAACAGGGCCAGCGGCCCTTCGAAAGCGTCAAGCCGGATTTTATAAGCTTCCATGGCTTACAAATTCATCGCCGCGCGCACTTCCTCCATGGTGGCGGCGGCAAGCTTGCGCGCCCTTTCCGCCCCATAGGCCAGGATTTCCCTGACTTTGACCGGGTGAGCCGCCAGTTCGGCCCGCCGGGCGTGAATGACGGACAACTCTTCCACCATCCGCTCGGCCAGCTGCTTTTTGCAATCCACACAGCCCACTTCGGCGCTGCGGCACTGGGCGGCGATGCCGGCTGTGGCCGCTTGGTTGAAGAGCTTATGGAAGGTGTAGACGGTACAGACGTCCGGGTTGCCGGGATCATGCTTGCGAACGCGCTGGGGATCGGTGATCATGAGGCGGGCGCGGGCCCGCAGCTCGTCGGGAGGAGCGGCGTAGGGTATTTCGTTGCCATAGGACTTGCTCATCTTGCGCCCGTCAATGCCGGGCACATAGGGAGCCTTGCTCAGCTTGACCTGGGGTTCGGGGAAAACCGGAGGGTAGATGCTGTTGAAGCGCCGTACGATCTCCCGGGTCAACTCGACGTGGGGAATCTGGTCTTCGCCGACCGGCACGGTGTCGGCTTTATACAGGATAATATCGGCGGTCATCAGCTCGGGATATCCCAAAAAGCCGTAGGTGTTTATTTCTTTGCCGATGTCGCCGAGCTGCTGGAGCTTGTCCTTGTAAGTCGGTACGCGTTCCAACCAGGACAGCGGCGTGATCATCGACAGGAGCAGATGAAGCTCGGCGTGCTCTTTTACCTGGGACTGAACGAAGATGATGTTGCGTTCCGGGTCGAGGCCGCCGCTCAGCCAGTCGAGCGCCATATTGTGGATGCTTTCCTGAATTCCGCCGGTGTCTTCATACTGGGAAGTCAGCGCGTGCCAGTCGACGATGGCGAAAATACATTCATATTCATTCTGCAGCTTGACCCAGTTTTCCAGGGCACCAAGATAATTGCCCAGATGAAATTTGCCGGATGGCTGCATGCCGCTAAAAATGCGTCCTTTGCTCATACTGTTCCTCCTCACAAAATCAGCGAGACTACAAAGCCGATCATTTGGCTGAGATAATTCATACCCGGACCGACAATTTTGCCGATAACCCCGATATAAACCAGCCCCATCAGAATAAACGGGCTATAGGGGGCGATCCGCTCGAACACTTCGGTCTGGCGGCCGGATAAAAAACTGGAAACGATCTGCGCTCCGTCAAGCGGCGGCAGCGGAATAAGGTTGAATACCGCAAATATCAGGTTGTATTGATAGGTCGAAACGAGAATGCTCGACCACTCGAAACTATCGAAATGAAGTTTCAGCGAAAGGCTGTATACGATCGCCGTCAGCAGGGCCAGCAAGATGTTGGCCGCCGGACCGGCAAGCGACACGGCGAGCATATCCCGGCGCCCGTTTCGCAGGTTATAGGGATTGACCGGCACAGGCTTTGCCCAGCCGAAGCGGAATAGCCACAGCATGATGAGCCCGATGGGGTCCAGATGGGGAATGGGGTTCAAGGTGAGCCGCCCGGCGTACCGCGGGGTGGGGTCTCCCAGCGAGACAGCAGCCCTGGCATGAGCGTATTCGTGGACGGTGAGTGCCAATAAAATCCCCGGAATATGAAATAACATATCTGCGCCAAAGCCAAACACTTATAGTCCTCCATGCGTTGATTCTGCCGCGAGCCTTTGGATAAACTCCCGTTCGTCCTCCAGAGTGGGGAGTCTGCCGTCCAGTTTCGCAGTCAACAGTTTATTATAGAGCATCTTGACCTGGGGCCCGCTTCCGGACTGAGCCGCGATCTGAGCGGCGCTAAGCCCGGGCTTTACATGCCTGAGTTCTTCGACATATCGCCGGATGGGCCGTTGTTCCTCTCCATTTTGGCATATTATCCAGAGATAGGCAAGAACCGGAGGCGGAATTTGCGCCAAGGCGGCAAAAATTTTGTGCGGCCGGTCAGCTCCGGCCAGCTCCCGGCGGGTGTCGGGCAGCCTTTCGACCGCCGGCCGGATTTGGCGGGCAAGCCTCGCGGGCAGCAGGAAATAGGCCTTAAGACACAGCCCGGCCAGGCCGATCCGGTCAACGGCCAGACCTTGACCGGTGAAGAATTCAACCGCCGGGTCGACCTTTTCCAGCTTGCCGGCCCAATCTTCGGTGAGCGCCGGGCCGAAGAGAGGCGCAAACAGCCCGTAGCGCTCCAGGTCCCGGCAGGCGGAAACCCAGTCCGGCTCGTCAAACATCAGCCTGAGCTCGCGCATCAGCCTGGCGGAACTGATATTCCGCCACCCCTGGCTTTTAATCGCTTCCCGCAAAAGTTCTTCCGTCGCCGTATCCAGGGTAAATTTCAGCCGGTTGGCCAGCCGCAGCGCGCGGAAAATGCGGGTCGGGTCGTCCTGAAAGCTTCCGGCGTGAAGAATCCGGAGCCTTCGGTTCCCCAGGTCCCCCACCCCGCCGCACGGATCGAGCAGCGGCCCGAACCCATCATCGCCCAATAGCTCTACCGCCAGCGCATTGACGGTAAAATCCCGCCGGAAGAGATCCTGGGGGATCGAAGCGGGAGTTACGACGGGCAGAGCCCCCGGATGGGCATAATATTCCGTCCGTGCAGCGGCAAAGTCGATCTTCTGGTCGCCCAGCGCGAGCAACGCAGTTCCAAAAGGCGAGGCCTTGACCAAACGGCCCTGCAGCAGGCCGCTCAGCTGCCGGGCCAGGACGACGGCGCTCCCCTCCACCACGATATCGATATCCTGGCTGGCTGTTCCCAGCAGCAAATCCCGGACAAAACCGCCGACGACCGCGGCCCGGGACCCGGACCGCCGGGCTTGTGCACCGATTTGCGCCAAAAGCGACGACGACGGGCAATTCTCCAACAGCCGGCCAATATCTTTCGCAGTCATAGCCTTCACCTGCGCTTTGTTTTCTTTCTAACTGTCTGCGGTGAAAATTATTTCCTGATGGCACAGAAACGGCGCTTTAACTACAAAAACACGAGGAACAGGAACTGGATCAAGGGCACGAAACGCCTACCTTATTATACTAAAAAAATTCCCGGATGCAAAACCCGGCTTAAAACCGCTCCTTCCACAGGAGCTCACGGAATAAACGGGCCGGGCTGAGCGCAAGATATGCCTGAAGGAGGGTGATGACTTGTCGAAACAGCACAACTGGAAAATAGGCTGGGTGGCCCTGCTCGTCCTGAGTTTGTTCGCGCTGAGCGCCTGCGGCATGGTGCAGCCGGCCAAAAAACCCGAAGTGGGTCCGGCGGGAAAACCCGTCGAAGCCAAGCCCAACCCGCCGGTTATGGAGCGCTTCCGTCCCGCCCCAACCCAGCTCTATGACCTGGAGGCAATCGCCGGCTCGCTATTCGAAGGCATCAACAAGGGAAACTGGCCCCAGGCGGAGAGCGGTATCGCCAACCTGCAGACGACCTGGGAGCAAACCAAGCAGATTGTGGGCGAAAAAAAAGGCGTGAAAGATGCGGATGAGGCCATTGCCGGTCTTACCGCCAGCGTCATGGGGAAAAAGGCGGTTTCCGCCTATGAAGACCTGACCAAATTTATGAGCAGCGTCAGCGATGTCGGCAAATCCTACAAGCTGTCGCCGATCGCCGATATCATTACGGTTGGCAACGCCATCCGCAACGTCAGCTTTTATGTGCAGGATAGGAATTGGAACAAGGCCGCCTCCAAAGCCAAAGACCTGGAAAACACCTGGAACCAGGCCAAGCCGAGCGTCGAACAGGTTGGCGTTCTGGGTTCGACGACGACCACCCACTCCTATGTCAAACAGCTGAAAGATTCCGTGGATGCCGAAAGCCAGGGAGCAGCCGAGGAGCATATCGCCAATCTCAACGAGAGTATGGGGCTGATCCGTGAATACTACCGGGGCAAATAAGGTTTGGAATCCATAATTGTTTCAAGCCCGGGGCTTCGTAAAAATACCCGCGAATTAGGCGCGGGTATTTCTGCTTGGTTATTGGTCTTTTTCGTCGTCGGTTTCGGGTGGTTTCTGGGGACCGTGTTCCAGCCGGTCCGGGTCCTGGGGTTTGAGTACCGCCGGACGAAGTATTTTATTGGGCAGCGGCAGACGGAACAGGACGTCCTTCATGGCCTTGAAGTTAAAGGGGAACAGCGGCCAGAAATAAGGCACGCCGAAGGATTTCGTGGCGACCAGGATGATGAATGCTCCCAGAAGACCGACCAGGAGCCCCGGGAGCTTGAAAAAGATGACGAGAATGAGCAGGGCAATCCGGAGGAGCCGCACCGCCATGGCCAGCTCAAAACTCGGGGTTGCAAAAGTCCCGACCGTGGCCACGGCGATATAAAACACCGTCTCGTTGCCGAAAAGCCCTACCTTGGTGGCGAATTCCCCCAGCATGAAGGCCCCGATAAAGCCCAGCGCCGTAGATTGCGCCGACGGGACATGAACGGTGGCCATTCTGACCATTTCCACCCCGAATTCGGCGAGCAGAAACTGCAGGCCGAGGGGAATGATTCCCGGGTCGCGCGGGCCGAGAAAAGCCAGCGTTTCCGGCAGAAGATGCCGCTGAAGCACCAGCGACAGCCACACCGGCGGCAGCAGGAGCGCCGTGAGAATAGCCCCGAGGCGGGTCAGGCGCAGAAAGGTCCCGGCGGTCATGTTCTGGCGGAATTCCTCGACATGCTGGACATGGTGCCAAAAGGTCGTCGGTAAAATAATGACATTAGGCGAAGTATCCACCACCAAGCAGACATGCCCTTCCAGCAGATGGACCACGGCCACGTCCGGCCGCTCGGTGTAGCGCACCCTGGGCAGCGGGTTCCAGGTGCTGCCCCCGACGATGAACTCTTCGATGGCCTTCTCCGCCATCGGAACGCCGTCGATCTCGATGGAATTGAGGCGATCCTTGACCGTGTCGACAAGATCCGGATTGGTGATATCCCTGATATAGCACACCGCCACGTCGGTCTTGGACCGGGCGCCGACTTTGACGATTTCGCACCGCAGATTGGGGTCCCGGAGCCGCCGGCGGATGAGGGTGGTATTGAAGGGAATGGTTTCCACAAACGAATCATGAGAGCCTCTGGTTACCTTTTCGATCGTGGATTCCGCCGGCGAACGGATGGGGTACGACCGGGCGTCGATGACGATAGCCTGTGTTTCTTCATCGATGAACATCACCAGCTCGCCTGACAAGAGGCTGGTGAGCGTGTCGTTGATGTTATCCACCACTTTGACCTGGGAGTGAGCCAAACGGTGGTAAAATACCTTGTTGAGGGTATTAATATTCAGTTCCTCGGGGTGATAGGTCATGATATCCGCATAGATATTGGTCAGCAGGATATCATTGGTCATTCCGTTGATCGAGAAAGTAGCCGCCCGCCGGCGGCCGATCTTAAACTCGCGGAAGATAATGTCGAAGCTCTCGCCGACGCCCAGCAGTTTTTTGAAATAGTCGACATTCTTGTCGATGTCGGCAGCGAACTTTTCCAGCTTATCCATAACTGATGCCACTCCGTTTCAGTATCTCTTCAATGGCCTTGCGGGTTACCGGTGCGCCGCGGCGGATATCGTCCGCCTTGTCCATCTTGCCGATATCGCCTACGCCGATAATGACCGGGACCTCCACATCGTTCAATACGTCAACCGTGTCACCGCTGACAATAGGCTTTTCCCCTTTGGGCGCCTTCTCCTGGCCATACTTGTCCACCGAATTCTGCACCACTTGGCCGGTCCCGTTCACACAGGCGTCGGCCGCCACCCCCTCAATCCCGGAAGTGTTGGAAGCCACCGCCACCGCTCCCAGAACTTCCAGATCAGGATGGGAAGCGACATACTCCATGGCGGTTTCCCCTTTGCCTTTGTCCCGGCGGCCGCGGTCGTCGAACATCACCAACACGGGATCATGGGGCACGGTCTTGATGAGCTCGACGATTTCCTCCCCGCTGATCGGCGTTGGATTCCCGGCTGACGCTGATATGCAACGCAAATTCAATTGTCGGGCGATATCCTCCACCACATGCTGTGCACACCGATCCCCGTCGGTGACTAGTATGACTCTCACCTTTTCCGGCAATCCCTTCACCTCGCGATTATTTAGAATTTGCTTCTTCGCCCAACAGGCTGCTGATCTTGTCGGCTAGTTTTTCGCTTTCACTGATGACCTGCTTGAGTTTTTTCAGGCTGGCCTCCAATTCATTCGCCAGTTCGTACTGGGCCTGGGCCAGCACTTGGGCGGCAGTCTGGGCGGTAACGGTCTTGGACTTGCCGCTCTTTTGCGCCTCTCCGCCCTGCTGGTCGCCCTGCGCCCCACCCGGGGAGGAAGCCGCCTTATTCTGGTTCTCGCCCTGCAGCAGCCGGCTGAAAAGCGTCTGGAGATCCTGCGGCGACGAATCATTGCCGCCTGGGGCAGCAGCGCCGCCTTGCCGGCCCTGGGCCCCGTCCTGCTGCCGGCTCTGGGCCTGCCCTTGCTCCGGCTGGTCCTGAGAGGAAGGCTTGGGGGATTGTCCCTGACTTTTATTCAGTTCTTCCAATTGCTGACTGATCTTCTGCAACAGCGAAAGCATCTCGGGACTCGCAGCCGGAGCGGCCGGCGAAGGAGCCAGCTTGGCCTGGGCTTCCACAAAGCCTTTGGCCATATCGACAATAAACCGGTCGGTATCGGAACCCTGAGCCTGCCGCCGGGTTTGCTGGCCGCCTGGCTCGTCCGCCTGACCACGGTCCTCCTTGCCGTCGGCGGCTCGCGCCGGCTCGGCATTCTGTTCCTGCTCCCCATAGTCCTTGGCATATTCCTCGTCGCGGTCGCGGCGGTTGCCGGAATATCCCTGAAGCCGCCTGGACGATCTGAGCATAAGATCACTCCTGTTAGAAAAAATTCCAGATGGTATAGAGCGCCGATAAACAGGCCAGCCGCAAATTTACAACCGCAAAGGGACAATGGGCCGGCGCCAGGGGATTGAGCAGGTCTGTCGCTTTCTCCCGCGCGATCCCGCCGGTCCCCGCACTGATTATGAGGCTGGTCAGGGGCCCGCTCAGCGCAAGCAGCAGCGCCGGGCCGCCTCCCGCCTTTATATTGCTGGCTACGGTCGACCCAAAGGCGCCTGCCGCCAGTACCGAATCAATATGGCCATGTAAAAATAACGCCATTGCCACCCGTCCCGCTTCATGGATGGCAGCGGCGGCAATCACATGAACCGGATAGCGGACACCCGCTAGAAATACGGTGAACAACAGGCCGATGAAATCCACTGTCAGCATGAGCCGCCTAGCCTCGCGGGTTAAACAGCGCGGCCATGATAAGACCGAACACCACCGCGGCGGTAACCCCGGCCGCCGCTGCCCGGAGCGGCCCGGTAAATATGCCGGTAAACCCGTATTTGTCAATATCCTCGATCGTGCCTGTAACAAGATTGTGGCCAAACCCCGGCAGGGGAACGGTGGCGCCCGCCCCTCCCAGGTCGACCAGCGGCTGATATAGTCCCATGCCGCTCAAGAGAGCGCCGAGCACGACGAACAAAACCAGCACATGGGCCGGCGTAAGCGGCGTCAGGTCCATAATGAGCTGCCCGACAACACAGATCAGGCCGCCGATAATAAACGCCATTAGATAGCCTTGCATACCTTGCCTCCTTCGTTAAAACCTTTAAAGCGCGCGCTGCCGGGACGCTGTCCATATTTCATCCTTGCCGGCTTCCTCTTTACATTTCCAGCGAAACGGCATGGGCGATGCAAGGAATGGATTCCTTCTGCTGGTAGGAGGTCGTGCTATGGAGGCTGCCGGTCCCGATAAACAGCAGTTTATTAAGCTTGCCGGCCTTCATCTGAGGAATCAGATGCGAGCACAGCACCACTGCCGAACTGGCGCAGCCGCTCGCCCCGGCGTGGGAATCCTGCTCTTCCCGGTAGATCATGCAGCCGCAGTCCTGATAGTTGGCGCTGATATCCAGCCCCTTCTCCTGCATCACCTGGATCAGCAGGGTTTTCCCGACGACTCCCAGGTCCCCGGTTACAATCAAGTCGTAGTAAGCGGGCTGCCGGCCGGTATCCTGGATATGCTGCCACAGCGTCTCGGCGGCCGCCGGGGCCATCGCCGGCCCCATGGCATTCGGATCTTTCAGGCCGACGTCCACCACCTTGCCGATCGTCGCGGTCGTCACCCTGGGGTCGTTTCCCGCCATGGCCTTCAGCAGAACCGCTCCCGCGCCGGTCACCGTCCACTGGGTAACCGGCGGGCGCTGTACGCCAAGTTCGGTCGGAAAGCGGTACTGCCGTTCCGCCGCATCATGATGGCTCGACACGCCCGCCAGGACGTGCCCGCCAAAGCCGCCGTCGAGGAGGATCGCTCCGACGATCAGGCTCTCGGCCATGGTGGAGCAGGCGCCATAAAGCCCAAGGAACGGACGGCCC
Source organism: Sporomusaceae bacterium UBA7701 (assembly GCA_002482545.1). GTDB lineage: Bacteria > Bacillota > Negativicutes > Sporomusales > UBA7701 > UBA7701. The sequence goes on along the minus strand of DLGF01000020.1, from coordinate 344,671 downwards.
AGGGACCGGATGGCGAAATGGGTTGCCATCAGCTGGTTTAAAAGGTCCCCGGCCAGTATGTAGTCCACATCCTCCAGGGTTAGCCCGCTTTTTTTCACGGCCGTGCTCATGGCCCATTCGATCATGTAGGACTCGCATTTTTCCCAGCTGTCCTGATCCCCGCTATTGTCTTCCAGGATCTTGTCGTAATAAGCCGCCAGCAGCCCTTCTCCTTCCATCGGCCCGACAATGGTCGCGGCGGCGGCGACCTGTGGCGGCGACGCAAACACAATACTTTGCTTGCCGTGTTTTTTGTTCAAAATTTGCCCCCCTTAGTGCCTGATCCAGTAGATCAATCCCACCAGAACCGCCGTGGTTACCCCATAAACGATGACCGGCCCGGCGATGACAAACATTTTGGCGGCTACCCCGAACACAAAACCTTCGCGTTTGAATTCCATCGCCGGCGCAACCACCGAATTGGCAAAACCGGTGATGGGGACGACCGACCCGGCGCCCGCTCTTCGGCCAAGCTCGTCATAGACCCCCAAGCCGGTGAAGAACGCGCCCAAAAATACCATCACGATCGTGGTCGGCACCCCTGCTTCCTTCTTTGACAGCCCCATATCCACGAAATAATTGGCAAATACTTGCCCGATCACACAGATCAAGCCCCCTACCACAAAAGCCCATAACATATTTTTTACAAGAGGCGGCTTGGGTTTGACCTGATTGTACTGGGCTTCATACCATTTGTTAAAGTAACGGTCGTCTCCGGCTCCGCCGGCTTGTGGCACATCCATCACCTCCTATGTTATTGTGGCCACCGCCATTTGAATTAATGCATCGGCAGCGAATGCTCCATGCTCGCGGGGCAAGAAAAGAAAAGGTGCCTTCCGGCACCTTTCACTTCTGCTAATGGACGTGGAATGCAATCCTGACATCGGCTTTGTATTCGGCGACGCGGCCGTTGTCTATGTTAGCGGTAAAGTTTGTCACCTCAACCCCGACAATGTCGTCCAGAGTTTTGGATGCTTCGGCAACTGCGCTGTCGACAGCTTCAGTCCAGTTGTGGCGCGATGTGCCAACCAGTTCAATAACTTTTACAACCCCCATGTGTTATGCCTCCTTAAGTCGAAATTGTTACACCGATAGTTTGAACCTGGGCGGTTTATTTTATGCTGATTTAATTCACAGGCTGAATAATTCCTTCGATAACCCTTTCGGCTGCATCGTATTCGGCGCCTACCGAAAAGACTTGCCTGGCACGGAAGGGCACTTTTTTCGGAAGTTGTCCGTAAAAGACCCAAAGCGCCGTGCTGCCGATGATCATAAGGACTAATACCAAGACCGCGATATAGGCCCTTCTGGCGCTTATCATATCCTTCACCTCAGGTTTATTATGCCCGTAAATAAAGAAAACAGACCCGGTAACAGCCGTTACGAGGTCTGGAGGTGTTCGCGGATAAAGCGGAGCGCCTGTTTTTCAATTCTGGACACCTGGACCTGGGACAGGCCGATCAGTCCGGCAATTTCCGACTGGGTCTTATCCTCGAAAAACCGCAGATGAACCACCAGCCTTTCCCGCGGTGGCAGTCGCGCCAATACTTCTTTCAAGGCCAGCCGGTCGAAGTAGCTGCTGTCCTGGCAATCATCCCGCCCAATCTGATCCAGTAAATGAATGGGATCGCCATCGTCGTGAAAAGTCTCGTCATAGAGGGAAGCTACCGGCTGAACAGCCTCGAGGGCCGCGACGATCTCCTGCGGCGACAGGGCCAGTTCGCCGGCAACCTCGTTGATCGTCGGGTCCCGTCCGAGGTCGCCCTGGAGCTTCTCCTGCACCCGGTGAACCCGGTAGGCCAGTTCCTTCAGCGGCCTGCTGACCTTCACCGGGTTGTCGTCCCGCATGAACCGGCGAATCTCGCCGATGATCATCGGCACGGCGTAGGTGGAAAATTTTACGCTATAACTCGTGTCGAACCGTTCGATCGCTTTTATCATGCCGATGCAGCCGATCTGAAACAGGTCGTCCCATTCATAGCCCCGGTTGGTGAACCGGTGGACAACGCTCCGCACCAGGTTGAGGTTATGCTGCAATATGCTTTCTTTGGCCGACGGATCGCCGGCCTGGGCCAGCTTGAGCAGTTCCTTGGTCTGTTCATCGCCAAGCATGTGTCACATCCCCTAGTGCGCCGGAAGGACGTCGGTTTTTTTGACCATGCGGACGGTAGTGCCTTTCCCTACTTCGGACTCTACCCGCAGTTCATCCATAAAGGACTCCATAAATACAAACCCCAGCCCCATCCGTTCCGGATCGCTTGAATACGAAGGCTGGCGGGCCAGCGCAATATCGGCGATCCCTTTGCCGTGATCGCTGACGATGAATTCCAGCACCCCGTCCTCCAAAGTCATGCTGAACTCGACGTTTCCGGCCTTGTCGCCGTACCCGTGGATGACCGCATTGGAAATGGCTTCCGATACGGCCACCTTGATTTCCTCGATATCATTCAAGGTTAAGTCCAATTGAGCGGCAAAGGCCGCCGCCGTTACGCGGGCAATCCCGACGTTTTCGCTGTTGCTGGGAAAGGTCATTTTGATTTCATTTTTAGCTGCCATGGGACCGTCCTCCTTACAAACTTTCCATTGCTTCGGTTTCCGACCCATACGGAGCGATCAGCCGCAGCAAGCCTGAAAGTTCGAGAATCCGCGCCACCTGGGGGCGTACGTTGGCCGCCAGCATTTTGCCGCCCGACCCGGCGACTTTTTTGTATCGTCCGAGGATGACCCCCAGCCCGGAGCTATCGATAAAAGTGACGCCCTTGAGGTTTAAAATCACATGCTTCATACCGCTGGCCGCCAGCGCTTCATCAACGGTTTGCCGGAATTCGTCCGCCACATGCATGTCCAGTTCGCCTTCCACGCGAATAACAAGCACGCCTTGTTTGACTAAGGTACTGATATTCAATATTCTACCTCCCATTACGCGCATTGCTTGTATCATTCGGCAAAAGGAAAAATTTTCCTGCCGCTTGGCGGACATTCGCCGAAATTTCTACAAACCAACCGGCCGGCGGCGTAAGTTCCTGAAAAAAAAGAACCGCCCTCTCGGGACGATTCTTGCCAGCCGCCTTTATAGCGAGAATAAATTCGAAATCATACTCTGCAACATCAGGAAAAATCCGGCTTTCGCAACGGCCTTCTCGGCAATCAGGTCGACCTTGCCGATCTCCTTGCCGTCCTTGAATACCAGCAGTTCGCCGCATTTTTGTCCCTGGGCGACGGGCGCCGTGACGGAAGGTTCGGTTACAACCTTTTTCTGAAGGTTTTTGGTTTGTCCTTTCGGTAATACGAGGTTAAGCTCGTTGGCCGCCACCAGTTGAAGTTCTTTCTCGGTGCCTTTGGTCACCTTGATCCGTTCGATAACAGCGCCCTGGCCAGCAATCGGCGCGGCGGCGAAATTGGCATAACCCCAATCCAGGAGCTTCATACTTTCGCGAAGATGGGACCGCGGCTCGGGAGTGGCGAATACGACGGCGATCAGCCGCAGATTATCCCGCAAGGCCGTTCCGACAAAACAGTATTTGGCTTCCTCGGTCCAGCCGGTCTTGAGTCCGTCGGCTCCTTTATACCACCACAACAGCTTGTTGGTGTTCACAAGCCAGTTCTTCCCGTCCCTCAGCCAGAATTCCTTGATGCCGCATAATTCCATATAAAGGGGATGCTTGAGGGCTTCGCGGGCGATCAAGGCCGTGTCGTAAGTGCTCATGTAATGATCGGGGGTGGGCAAGCCGTTTACACTGGCGAAGTGCGTGTCCTTCAGGCCCAGTTCCTCGCCTTTGCGGTTCATGGCTTCCACCGCGGCCTGCTCGCCGCCGTAAATATGCTCCATGAGGGCCATTGCGGCATCGTTCGCGCTTACTACGGCGATAGCGGTCAATATTTCTTTAACCGTCATGGCTTCGCCGGGTTCCAGCCATATTTGCGAGCCGCCCTGCCGCCAGGCATTTTCGCTGACCGGCACCGGATCGGTGAGCTGTATCCGGCCCTGCTCGACCGCCTCGATCCCCAGCAGCAAAGTCATGATCTTGGTTACGCTCGCCGGCGGCAGCTTTTTATGGGGTTCTTTTTCATACAGTACGTTACCGTTGCCGTCCATCAACACCGCTGAAACCGCCGACGTCTCAAACTGCGCCTTGGCGGGAGCCTTGGCGTCGGCGGCGAGAGCGGAGCCAAAGCCTGAGATTAGCGATATTCCAAAAAACAGCAACGTAGCAAAAATGAATAGGCGTTGTCGCCTCATCAATAAACACCCCTTTCAGCTTTTAAGCTTAGGTTATCCAAGTTAAAATGCCGTTACACTGGAAATTGCATGATAAAAAAGCGAAAGCCCCGGGCGTTTTCGGGCCGGGGCTTTCGCTTTTTTTGTCAGATATACATTTCAATTCCATTTTTCGATACGGTGCCGAGCACCAGCGGCGGTTTGGCGGCTATCCTGTCGCCGAGGCCGATGGCCTGTTTGATTTGCGCGGCGGCTGGCTCCAGCTTGGCCGCATCGTTCGCGGACAATACCGCGACCGGCGTCCCGGGGCCGACCCGGTCGCCCACCCGGCAGCGGATATCGAGGCCGGCGCCTAAATCGATGTCCTGCCCTTTATACTCGCGGCCGGCGCCCAGCAGCATGGCGCTGTAGCCGATGCGGGCGGTGTCGATCGCCTGGATGGTCCCTTCCTGTTCCAGATAAACCGGCTGCTGAAACGCGGCCCGGGGAAACAGCGCCCGGTTGGCGATTACTTCCGGATTCCCCCCTTGGGCGGCGATCATTTCGGCAAACTTGGCCAGGGCGCGCTTACTTTCCAGCGCGTCGACCAGCAGACGCCGGGCCGCTTTGGTGTCCGGCGCCTTTCCGGCCAGCACCAGCATGTGGGCGCCCAGCACGAGACAGACCTCCTTCAGTTCAGGCGAACCGGCCTTCCCCTCCAGGATATCCAGTGCTTCTTCAACCTCCAGGCTGTTCCCCACCGCCCATCCCAGAGGCTGGCTCATACTGGTGATAACCGCCATGGTTTCCCGGCCCACCAGTTCGCCGATCCGCACCATCGTTTCCGCCAGCTTGACGGCGTCTTCCTGCTTCTTCATAAAGGCGCCGCTGCCTACTTTTACATCCAGGACGATTTTATCCGCTCCGGCGGCGATTTTTTTGCTCATGATCGAGGAGGCGATCAGCGGAATACTTTCGATTGTACCGGTTACGTCCCGCAGGGCGTACATTTTCCCGTCGGCAGGCGCGATATCGGCGGTCTGCCCGGTTATTGCCAAGCGGAGCCGCCGGAGATTGCGCAAAAACTCCTCCCGCGACAAGGTCGCCCGGAATCCGGGGATTGACTCCAGTTTATCGATCGTTCCGCCCGTAAAGCCGAGCCCGCGTCCGGACATTTTTGCCACCGGCACCCCGGCCGCGGCAACCAGAGGGGCCAGAACGAGGGTTGTGGTGTCCGCCACTCCGCCGGTGCTATGCTTGTCCACTTTGATTCCCGGTATGGAGCCCAAGTCGACCGTTTCACCCGATTGGGCCATCGCCATGGTAAGCGCCGCCGTTTCCCGGTCGGTCATGCCTCGGAAGTAAACGGCCATCAGCCAGGCCGACATTTGATAATCCGGGATGGTTCCGGCGGTAAAGGCCTGGATGAGTTCCCGGATTTCCTCTGCGGACATTTCCAATCCGTCCCGCTTGCTCACAATATGATCGACGATTCGCATACTTAGCTTCCCACCTCGGTTAAAAAACTCGTTCCGTAAGGTAAAGGCCGCAGCCCGAAGTTCTCCGCGATGGTGGCGGCGACATCGGCGAAAGTTGCTCGCACGCCCAGATCCCGTCCCGTGGCTCCGGGAGCATGGACGAGCAGCGGCACGAATTCACGGGTGTGATCCGTGCCGGCGGCGGTGGGGTCGCAACCGTGGTCAGCCGTTATGAGGAGGAGATCGGCGACCCCGAGTTCAGGCAAAATAAGCGCCAATTGCCCGTCCACTCTTTGAAGCGCTCGCGCGTATCCGATGCAATCATTACGATGCCCATAAAGACTGTCGAATTCCACCAGGTTGACCAGCACCAGCGTTTCCCCGGCAATATCCCGCACCAGCCGCAGCAAGGTTTGTGCGCCATGGTCGTTGGATTTGGTGGAATGGGATTCGGTAAGGCCCCGGCCGGCAAATATATCGCTGATTTTGCCCACTCCGACGACCTGCCTGCCGCTGTCCCGCACTAAATCCAGCACCGTGGGCTGCGGCGGCCGGAGGCTGAAATCATGCCGGCTGGGGGTGCGGACAAAGTGGCCGGGAGTTCCGGTAAAGGGCCGGGTAATCACCCGGCCGACAGCGTGCTCCCCTGTGCAAACCTTGGCGCGCACTTCCGCCGCTATCCGGTTCAATTCCTCAACAGGCACCACCTCTTCATGGGCGGCGATCTGCAGCACACTGTCCGCCGAGGTGTAGACGATCAGCGCGCCGGTCTTTATATGCGCTTCGCCCAGCTCGGCGATGATCTCTGTGCCGGACGCCGCTTTATTGCCCAGCACGGCCCTTCCGGTAAGGGCGGTAATCTGACGGATGAGTTCCGCAGGAAATCCCTCCGGGTAGACCGGAAACGGCGTAAAAACCGGGCACCCGGCTAACTCCCAGTGCCCGGTGGTGGTATCCTTTCCTTTGGACACCTCGGCCATTTTTCCAAAGCTCGCCTGGGGTCTGCCCACCGGAGCAACCCCGGCCAGCGGAGCGATCCGGCCGAGGCCCAAGCGTTCGAGAGTGGGCAAAAAAAGCCCGCCTTGTGAGCGAGCTATATTTCCCAGAGTATTGACGCCAAGATCTCCGTATTCAGCGGCGTCGTCCATGGCGCCGATTCCCACGCTGTCCAATACGACAACAAAAATGCGCTTAAACAAAAACTTCGTCCCCTCTGTCTATCGCTTGATCACGCCATCTATCATGCGCGCGGATGCGCTTTGTCATACACTTCTTTCAACCGGTTTTTGGTGACATGCGTATAAATCTGGGTGGTCGATATATCGGCATGGCCAAGCATTTCCTGAACCGAGCGGAGATCGGCGCCGTTTTCGAGGAGGTGGGTGGCGAACGAATGGCGCAGGGTATGCGGAGTTATCTCCTTATTGATGCTGGCTTCCTGGGCGTATTTTTTGATAATCTTCCAGAAACCCTGGCGGGTGAGACGATTGCCATGATGATTGACAAACAGCGCCGGCTCGTCATATGTACGCACAAGCTTGGGCCGGCCCTTATGGATATATTCCTGAACGCACTTGGCGGCGATGGAGCCGAGCGGCACGATCCGCTCCTTGGCGCCCTTGCCGAAGCACTTGATATAACCCATGTCCAGATTTATGTCGGAAATATTAAGGGAAATAAGTTCGGAAACGCGTATGCCGGTGGCGTACAGCAGCTCGAGCATCGCCTTGTCGCGAAGTCCGGTCGGAAGAAAAGTGTTGGGCTGCTTTAAGAGTTCCTCCACCTCGGTGATGGTCAGAATCTTGGGCAGCTTTTTCTCTAGTTTCGGCGATTCCAAATGAGCGGCCGGATCTTTTTCCAGATACCTTTCCCGCACAAGGTACTGATAAAAGGATTTGATCGCGGCGAGGTTGCGGGATATGGTCGAGATGGCCCGACCCTTGGACTGGAGGTTGTTTAGGTAGGCAAGAATGGTGTTACGATTCGAATCTCTGATGAAGTCTAGCTGTCCGTTCTGCAAATAAGCTTGGAATTGTCGCAAATCCCTTCCGTAAGATTCCAAGGTATTTTGAGCGAGGCCCCGCTCGACCGCCAGATACTGAATAAATTCGGTTACGTAACCTTCCATCTTCACTAACACACCCTTTTTTTCTTGCCTGAATTTCCGTCCTGGAGGCACCAACGTCCTGCTAATATTCAACACTAAATGTCATATTTCCTTTCTTTTCCTTCCAAATTATTTGCTTTTTTTATTTTTTTCGTAAACTAACCATTCTTAATAATTGCCGAGATTACTCTAAGCGGCTTTTCCAGGAACTGCTCCTGATGAATATCGGGGCCCGGGTGGCAGAGCTGCCACAGAAGACTAATCAGCTTGGGCAACACATATAAGAGGATAAAGGCTATGATGAGAAACTTGATCCCGATCGACAGACGCCTCGCGACATTTTTCCGCGATAAGCCTACAATCATCCCCCCACTCCTTCCTGTAAGCGCTTAACTTAATATCATACTTATTCACAGCGGGTTTAGATTATACCCCAGAATGTAAATTAAAAACGGCCCGCCCGAGAATATATGCCAAAATTGGGCGGGGCCGCCGGTGAATTAGCAAACCCGGAAGGCTTCCGCCTTCCGGGTTTCTGTGGTTATTCCAATATTCGCTTTTAAATATGAGCCATGGCCTGTTCGAGATCGGCAATAATGTCGGCAGGGTCTTCCAGGCCGACCGAAAGCCGGATGAGGCCGTCGGTTATGCCGGCCTTCAGACGCTCTTCCCGGGGCACGGGCGAGTGGGTCATGGATGCCGGGTGCTGGATGAGCGTTTCGGTGTCGCCCAGGCTGACCGCCAGGGAGCAAAGGTCGACGCTGTTCATTATTTTCCGGCCGGCCTCCACGCCGCCCTTAACCTCAAAGGCAATCATCGCCCCGAATTGCGACATCTGCTTTTTCGCCAGCGCATGCTGCGGATGGGATGACAGGCCCGGGAAAAATATTTTTTCCACTTTGGGCTGCTTTTCGAGCCAGCGGGCTACTTCCATGGCATTGGCGCAATGACGGTCCATCCGGACCCCCAGGGTCTTGATTCCCCGCAGGATCAGCCAGGCGTTGAAGGGACTGATGCAGCCCCCGGTGATATCCTTGACGCCGACCAGCCGGACTTGGTCGATGAAGTCTTGTTTACCGACGACAATTCCGGCGATCACGTCGCCGTGGCCGTTCAGGTATTTAGTGGCGCTGTGGGCGACGATATCCGCGCCCAGCTCCAGCGGCCGCTGGCAGTAGGGTGACATAAAGGTATTGTCGACCATCAGCTTGGCGCCGTGGGCGTGGGCGATTTTAGCTACGGCTTCCAGGTCCACCAGCGACAGGGTGGGATTGGCCGGGGTCTCGACCAGGACGACTTTGGTATTTTTACGCATGGCCTTGGCGAAGTTTTCCGGATTGGTGCCGTCCACGAAGGTCACATCGATGCCGAATTTGGGCATGGAATGGGACAGCAGCGCGAAGGTGCAGCCATAAATCGCATCGGTGGCCACAATATGATCGCCGCTTTGGCACAGCGTCCAGAGCGGCGCCGCGATGGCGGTCATTCCGGAGGCAACCGCCAGGGCGGCTTCCCCGCGTTCCAGGATGGCGACCTTGTCCTCCAACTGCTGTTGGGTCGGGTTGCCCAGCCGGGTGTAGATGTAGCCGGGCTCTTCCAGGGCGAAACGAGCCCCGCCCTGCTCCGCAGTCTCAAATACAAAAGTCGAAGTCTGGTATATCGGGGTGCTGAGAGCGCCTGTCAAGGGGTCGGGGTATTGTCCGGCATGTACCAGTTGTGTGTTGTATCCGGCAGACTTGATGTTTTTCATGGTTGATATGCCTCCTGTATTTTTTCTGGCAACTAGAATCCTTGCTCTAGTTAATTGCAAGTATCATACCAACCGCTTCTGCCGCTAAAATCCAGCAAGTCCGCAACTGTCAAAAGAGACCCTGAAAAATTTTTCAGGGTCTCTGAAATTTATTTCACTGCACAATTTTTCAGAATATATTGTCTAATCCTCGATCGTAATATTATACTTTTCCATCTTATAATACAAATTGCGCACCGATATGCCCAGCAGGCGCGCCGCCGCCGTTTTATTGTACCGGGCGGAGCGGAGCGCCAAGCCGATGGCGGCGCGCTCCGCCTGCTCGACGGCTTCTTCCAGCGTGGGGACTTGGGGACTGCCGCCCGCCGGCAAGGAAGCCGGCAGGGAAGCCGGCAGGGAAGCCGGCGCGTTGTGTTCGAGGGGCGGGAGATGGGCCACGCCCAGCTCGGTTTCATTAAAGGCCATGCTGATCATGCTGCGGGCCAGAATGTTTTCCAATTCCCGCACGTTGCCGGGCCAGCGGTGGCCCTGGAGAACGGCCAGGGCTTCGTCGGATATCCGTTCCACGTTTCGCCCGTACTCCGTATTGAGCTTTTGCAGCATATGCCGGACGAGCTGCGGGAATTCGGACAAACGCTGACGAAGCGGCGGAATGATGATCGGAAAAACATTGATCCGGTAATACAAGTCCTCCCGGAAAGCCCCCTTCACCACGTCTTGCCAAAGCTCCCGGTTGGTGGCGGCGATGATCCGGATCCGGACCGGGATGGTCTTGGTCGCGCCGACCCGGGTGATTTCCTTTTCCTGAAGCGCCCTGAGCAGTTTGGACTGGAGATGGAGCGGCACTTCGCCGATTTCATCCAAAAATAGCGTTCCCCCGCTGGCTTCTTCAAAAAAGCCTTTTTTCCCGCGCCGGAGAGCGCCGGTGAAGGCTCCGGCCTCATAGCCGAAGAGTTCGCTTTCCATGAGCGTCTCGGGTATGGCTGTGCAGTTTACCCTGATAAACGGCCCGGTTCTGCGCTGACTGGCGTGGTGGATGGCATGGGCGAACAGTTCTTTCCCGGTCCCGCTTTCTCCGCTCAAAAGCACCGTCACCGAGCTTGCCGCGGCCTTGCGGGCCAATTCCACGGCCTTTTTCATGGCCGGGCCGGCGGCGACGATATCGTCAAAGGTATACCGGGTCTGCATGTGGCGAACCAGCGATTTCATCTGATACAATTCATCGGTCAGCCGCCGGATCTCGGAAACATCGTGCGCCACGAGGACGCTTCCCTTAAGTTCCCCCTGCACCAGGACCGGGGCGGCGTTGACAATCACCTCGCGCTTTTGCGGCCCGACCTGCAAGGGAACGCCATAAACCGGTTCCAGCGTCTTCATGACATGGAGGTGCATGCTTTCGCCCTCGTTGATGTCCACGGTTGCCGGCTTGCCGATCACCTCTTGCTTGCTGAGGCCGATTACCCGGGTATAGGCCTGGTTGACAAGCATCAGATCGCCGTTCGCGTCCGCCACCGATATCACATCCTGAGTGGCGTCGATGATGGCTTCCAGCAGCAGTCTGATCTGCCGCAGGCTAGTGACCTCCTCGGATACGAGGCCCCGGGCCAGGGGATCCAGGAATACCGCCACAGCCCCGATGACCGCGCCGTCGGCATCCCGAACCGGCGCCTTGCTGATCAGGAGGTGGCGGGTACTGGTCTTCCGGTCCTCGTAAAAATAATGCTCGCCGGTCGTCAGTACCTCTTCCAGCCCGAGACCGGGGGCGGTCTCGCTGATCCTGCAGCCAAGCGAAGCCTGCCCGGGAACTCCCAAAATGTCCGTCGCCGCCGCATTCCATATCGTGACGATTCCTTGAGCGTCAACGGCTACAATGCCTTCCGGGATGGCATCCAATATTCGCTCTGTCGACAAATTCTTCATACAATCATCCTCGTCCCCGCTCCCGGAGTTTGTCGCGGCAATGCCGTCGACCGGCCTTTCCCGGTGCGCAGGGTAATCCGTTCTTGCTTTTTAGATATTATTCTGCCTTTTTCCCCGGCTTTTCCTGCTTGCCTTCCGATTTTTCGGACCCGGCCCGCCGCAAAAAATCCTGCGCCGGCTAGCCGGCGCAGGATTTTGCGCATGGTCTGAAGTCGCTAAGATTTCATCAATAAGCCGGCGATGACCTTCATGAACACCGGCGAAATATAGACCTCGATCATGGCGGCGATCAGCATGAAGACAAGCATGGCCAGGCATACCGCCGTATAGGCGGTGGACTGGTACAGGAGGCTTACCTTGCCCCTGATTTTGCGCCGGACCAGCAGCAGGGAAAAAGAGGTAGCCGACACCCCGGTTATGATTATGGCGGGAACGGCGAAAAAATTGTGCGGCAATATGGAAGCCAGGGCAAAGACCAGCCCCTTCATGATATATTCGTTGATCAGGAACCCGACGGTGAACCCAATGACAAATCCCCGGGTAAATACGATAAACAGCACAAAGGGCAGTCCGATGATCGTGAACCCGAGGAGCCACATCAGCCCGATGGTTTTCAGGTTATTAAGCGCCGCATTGCGGAACAGTTCGGCGGTATCCGCGGTTCCCGGGGCCTGGACAAGCCCCTGGAAGAAAACTTTCAGATACCCCACCAGTTCAAGCTTCTGTTCCTCCGGCAGCGTCTTTACCGCCAGCGCGCCAACGACCACCCCGATGATAAAAATCAGGGTTATGAAAAAATAGGCGACAATATTGGCGCGTAAATATTCGTATGCATTCTGACGAAAACTGCCGATCATGGCGCTCCTCCCGACTCTACCTGCTACAATCTATGATGGAGACGGGGCGTTTATACCTCATTGTCCACTAATTTTTGGCCAACTTTCCGTAAACGCCTCCGCCGCCGGCCGTAATAGCGGCGGTGCCGGAACGGGCTTCCAGAATGGCCCGGGCTGTCTTCTCTCCTACCAGACGGGCCAGTTGCCCGCTCTCGGCCCGGTGAAGAACGTGCATTTCGGTGCCAAAGTCGGCGAGAAGCTTGTTCAGCCCCTTTTTGCCCAAGCCGGGGATAAAAGTAAGCGGCACCTGATGCCGGTAAGGGGGACGATGCTCCGGATGGCTGGGCTCCGGGAAATCGGCGATGGAGTCGATCCGGTCGAAGACCCCGCGCACAATTTTCCGTCCGCCGCACCGGGGACACCGCTCGGCTAAAGTACGGTGGTCGGGATCAAAAAAATCGCACTCGGGACAAAAAGTACGGTGATATTTCCCCAGGCGGGGATCGAGTCCGTAATTGGCCGCCACCGCCCGGCCCGCCTGGCGGCGGAAGGCCATGGCGCATTCGGCGAAGGTCGGAGCGTTCAGGGACAGAACATTGTACTCCCGGGCGATCTTTTCCGGCGAATGGGCGTCTGAGTTGGATAAGAAAGTATAAGCCGCCAGTTCGGCAATGCGGTCGGCGAGGTCGCTGTCGGCGCTGAGTCCCAGTTCCACCGCTGCAATGTCCCGCAGCTCGGCCTCCGGCAAGATCCGCGCCAGCCGGTCGGTCGCGGAGCCATAGAGTCCCTTATGGGGGGTGAAGATGTGGGCTGGAACAATAAGCGCCCCGAAAGGGGCGGCGGTTCTGACCAGGTCCCTGAGCGTCATGTGGGCGTTCTGGGAACTGAGGTGAATATTGCGGATATGCCGCGACATGGTGCGGGCAAAGCCGGCCATAAGCCCGGCGTCCGGCAGGTAAACAAGGGTATGGGCGCTGCCGCCGCCGGGTTCGGTGGTCTCGATCTCGGCTCCCAGGATTAGAGTGAGCGTATTGTCATAGCGGTAGCCGCCCTGTGCGTCGAGGGTAAGCAGCCCCTCGTCCACCAGCAGGTCCAGATCGCTCCGGACCAGGGGCGACAAGGCGTCCACGATGCCGATAAGCTGCATTCCCTTGCGGTGGGCGGCTTCCTGCAGGATATTGCGGAGGGTCAGTTCCTTGGAGGTTGGAATCTTGACCCACCTGCCCTGTTCGTTGATGCCGACGTGGATATGAAAGTCGGCGAAATAGTCATTCATGAGGGCAACCTGCCAGCAGCAATCCGACCAGCGTCTTGGCGTCGTCGATTTCCTGGCTGCGGATCATGGCCTTCAGGCGCTCAGGGGCAAAATATTCGACCTCGATAAACTCGTCCGTGTCCAGCTTCTGTTCAGCGGCGGCAAGCTGCTCGGCCCGGTAGAGATAGAGAAGCTCGTCGGTAAAGCCCGGTCCGCTGTAAAAAGCCGCCAATTTCGTAAGCTTGCCGGCCTGAAAACCGGTCTCCTCCTCCAGTTCCCGCCTGGCGCAAGCCTCCGGCGCTTCCCCGGGATCAAGCTTGCCGGCCGGAATCTCCAGCAGGATTTTCCCTACCGGGTGGCGGTATTGTCTGACCAGGACAATCCGGCCATCCGGCAGCACCGGTACGACCGCAACCGCCCCGGGGTGCTCCACCACGTCCCGCGTCGCCTCCCTTCCGTCGGGCAACCGCACGCGGTCTTGTCTGACTTTAACTATTTTGCCGGCGTAAACCGGCTTGGAATCTATGAGCTGCTCCTTCAGTTCCTTCATACTCCGACCTCCGTGGCATAGATGTTTCTCCCCCGGCATATATTACCACAGGGGGAGGGACAACCATGAATATTGTGATAACTGAACGCGGTTTATATTTCAGCGGAAAAATCAAAGACTTCCGCAACCTGCTGGCCCGGTTCGCCGGCCAGCCGATAACCTTCAGCCTTTTCCTGCGTCATAACCGGCCATAGGCCGGGCGGGGCCACACAGCTACGCCATCCAGGGATACTGGGTATAGGGCGTCAGCGGGAATACCGGATACGGTACGGAAATTTTACCCTCCAGCCAGGCGGGAACGACCACCCAGCTGATGGGCAGGCCCAGTTTTTCGGCGGCCTGCTCCACGACGGCCAGGCCGTCCAACACCAGCTTCTCGTCCGTTTCCCGGGCCAGATTGGCGTTGCTGATCAGGCTGGTGATTTTGAGCCGGGATGCGCTTTCAATCCGGCTCCGCACTTCGGCGATTCCCTCCACGGTGCTGGTGAAAGGCCGGCAGGTGTTGACAACCAGCATGGCCTGGTAAGGATTGTCAGCGAACTTGGGGGCCAGCTGCCCGAGGGCAATGGAGGATTCACCGCCGCCGACATCCATTACCACCTGACAGTCCTGCGTGTATAATACCCTCGTCAAGTCCTGGGGCAGTATCGGCAAATCGACATGGGACAGCCGCGGATCGGGCGCGACGACGGTAACGCCGCGCGTTTCCAGCAAGGCCCGATTTTCCCGGGTCCGGAAATACGGCTTGATCAGGTCAATATCGACCACGGCAGTGTTGTAACCCTGTTCTTTCAGTTTAAGAGCGTAGTTCACGGCCAATTCGGTCTTCCCGCTGCCAAATTCACCAACCAGAATCCGAATCCGCGGCCCGCGCGACAAATGTTCAGCGATATCCTGCATGTTATTCTCCTCATCCTCTTCTCGTCATTAGGCGCTCTGCCTTTCAGCATTCCTCCTTAGTGTATTCCTTCCGGGGCCAAAAAATCCTGCGTCCCCGCCGGACGGTCTTTGTCCCGGCGGCAGGTTTCATGACAGCACCCCTTGCCTTTAGGCAAGGGGTGCTGTTGGTTTACGCCCGCATTTCCATGCGCAGTTTGTCGGCGATCATCGCCATGAATTCGGAATTGGTGGGTTTACCTTTCTCCAGTTTTATGGTATAACCAAACAAACGGTTGATCATATCGACGTTGCCCCGGCTCCAGGCCACTTCGATGGCGTGGCGGATGGCCCGCTCCACCCGGCTGGGAGTGGTGGAATACTTCTCGGCGATCATGGGATAGAGCACTTTGGTGACTGCGCCAAGAAGCTCGATTTCGTTAATGATCATCATGATCGCGTCACGCAGGTACTGGTATCCTTTTATATGGGCCGGAATGCCGATTTCACGGATGATATTCGTAACTTCCACATCGAGCGGACGGGTCTTGATCGCCTGGGAGGCGGCCGGCCGCTGGGTGGTGATGGTGGTGGCCAATTGGCGGATGCGGCTCATCAAAACGTCCATGTTGAAAGGCTTCAGGATATAATAATCAGCCCCCAGCTCCACGACCCGCTGGGTAATGTTTTCATGGCCAAGCGCAGTCAGCATGATGACTTTAGGCCGTTTGCCTCCCATCGCGTTGATTCGCTCCAGCACTCCGAGTCCGTCAAGGTGGGGCATGATGATGTCCAGAATGATTACGTCAGGTTTCTTTTCGTCGATGATACTGAGAATTTCTTCCCCATTGTAAGCCACGCCAACTAAATTGATATCCGGCTGCTGGCTCAGACATTCCTGCATTATTTCGGCAAAATCGCGATTATCGTCTGCGACAGCCACCTTGATCGAGTCTTTGATCATCGATAATCCACTCCCTGCGCTAGTTTATGAAAATGTAATTCGACATTTCCGCGACATATCCTTCCTTGACTGGAAAAAAAATCCATTTTTTTAAGATATTTTACACAAAAAAATGGGGCCAGAAAACGTAAATAGTCTTCTGGCCGCATGTTTTTCCTTTTTCGGTATCAGTCCGCTCTCCATCAGCATCCAGTCGACGAAGCAGCCGTAGCCTCGTGTCGGGTCGTGCACGAACACATGGGTTACCGCTCCCACGATCCGGCCGTTCTGTAAAATCGGACTGCCGCTCATGCCCTGGACGATTCCGCCCGTTTTTTCGAGCAGCCTGGGGTCGGTTACCTTGATTACCAGTCCTTTGCCTTCAGGAGTTTCCTGAAGATTGACTTTCTGAATCTCAATCCGGAAATGTTCGATTTGCTGTCCGTCCACAACCGTGAGAATTTCTGCGGGACCCGTCTGGACCTGGCTCATCGAGGCGACGGGAAGAGCTTCCTCCTTGGACTTGGCTGCCAGCGGCGCTGTCAGTTGCCCGTAAATCCCGAACTGGGTGTTCTTTTGAATATTGCCGAGAATCTGATCTTCTTCGATGAACAGGCCGATTTTTTCTCCGGGCTGGCCGCGTTTGCCCTGCTGAATCCCCGATACGGTCGCCATGACGATTTTGCCCTGCTCGCAATCGATGGGCTGATTGGTGTCGCTGTCGGTTATCACATGGCCAAGCGCCCCATAAGTGTTGGTCTGAGGATCATAGAAGGTGAGGGTTCCCACCCCGGCGGCGCTGTCCCGGACAAAAAGCCCGACGCGGTACCGTTTGGTCTCGCTGCAAAGGACCGGAGTGACGGAAAGATTGATTCTGCTGTCGCCGCGTTTGACCAAGAGGTCGACCGGCTGGTGCTCCCTGCCGGTACTGTCGATGATTTCGGCAACTTGGGCGTCACTGTGCACCGGTGTGCCGTTAATGCTGAGGATTACATCCCCTACCGCCATCCCGGCGTCTTTGGCCGGAGTGGCATTTTGCCCCGTGTCGGTCAGTACGGGGGAATTGCCTACGACAATCACCCCTTGCGAATGCAGGACCACTCCGATGGAATGTCCGCCGGGCACCAGTTTTATCGGCGGCAGAACATCAACCTGAACGGTCCTTACGGGAATGAGACCGAGCAGCTTGAACTCGACCGTTGCTCTGCCCAGCTTTACCGGTTCCAAGGATACGGGCTGGGAAAATGAGAAGCCTGTCAGGGGGGATTGAATCCGGAAGGTTTGGTCATGGTTGACGGTCAGGATCATGGGGAAGTTGACGGTGAATATTGCGGTTTCTCCTTCAATGATGCGCATGTGCGGGGGCAACTGATAAATGGCGCGGAACTGCGGCGAGAGGCAAAAAGCTACGACGAGAACGGCGATAAGCAAGCCCAGCGCAGAACGTCGATTCATGCCCGACATATTCCGTCATCACCCCGAACTATATGGATTTTTAAAGCGATGCATTTCTTCGTCCGAAAGTAGAAATGCCCTATTTTTTCGGGGATTATTCCGGAATATATAGCATTTATTGACTTGACAGAGCATTTAAGTCCGTTATAAGCAAAAATAAAGCGCAAGCTCATGCTTGCGCTTTATTTTTCCATTTTTCTTTGCGTAGCTGCGCTGAAGCAATCATCTCCGCAGCATTATCCAGGGCCAACCGGGTGATATTGTCGCCCGATACCATCCGGGTAACCTCCCGGAGCCGCTCTTCATCATCCAGCGTTTGAATCAGGGTGGTGGTCCGCTTTCCTTCCACCCGTTTCTCCACCCGCAAATGATGATCCGCCATGGCGGCGATTTGGGGCAGATGGGTAATGCATAACACCTGCCGGTCGGCGCCCACCAAGGCGATTTTCTCGCCGACCATTCGGGCGGCCTGGCCGCTGATTCCGGCGTCGATTTCGTCAAATACCATCGTTCCCACGCCGTCCCGGCTGGCGGAAACGGTTTTCACCGCCAGCGCGATCCGGGACAGCTCGCCGCCCGAGGCCACCTTGTGGAGCGGGCGGGGCTCTTCGCCCGGGTTGGCGGAAAACAGCATGGCGATCTCGTTGTTGCCGGTGCCGGTATACCGGGATTGCCGGGTGATGTTGATGATCAGTTGGGCCTTGGGCATTCCCAAATCGGCCAGATGGCCCCGGACCTGGCCGGCGAACTGAGTGGCGGCCTTGCGCCGCAGGACATCCAGCTTGCCGGCGATTTCCGCCAATTCGGCTTCCAGCTTGTCCCGCTGCCGGATGAGCTCACCCATGCGTTCTTCATAATTGGAAATGGTCGCCAGTTCCTCGGCGGCCTGGCGGTAATAGGCCAGAACCTCGGCAATCGTCGCCCCGTACTTCTTTTTCAGCTTGTGGATGACATCCATCCGTTCCTGGAGTTTTTCCAGGCGGGCGGGATTGAAGTCCAGATTTTCCCCATAGTCGCGGAGGTCGGAGGCCGCTTCTTCCAGCTGGTACAGCGCGTCGGCGACTGTGGTGAGGCCCGCCGCCAGCGAAGGATCAAACCGCGCCGCATACTCCAGCTCTTTCTTGACCTCGGCCAGGGAAGACAAAGTCCCGCTTGCCCCGTCTTCGCTCAGCAGGCGATAGGAGCGGCTGACCGCGCTCTGGATTTTCTCGGCGTGGGTCAGCACCTGGATTTCTTGCTCCAGCCGCTCCTCTTCCGCTTCCTCGAGCTCGGCGGCGGCGATTTCCTGGGTCTGCCACTCCAGCATGTCCAGCCGCTGGGCCCGTTCCCGCGAATCGGACTCCAGCCGGGCAATTTCCTCGCCAAGCCTGGTCCACGCCGCGAACGCCTCCCGGTAGGCGGGCAGCAGCCTGCCGATGGCCGGATCAAAGGCGTCCAGGAGCCCCAGATGCGTCTCCGGCTTCAGCAGCGTCTGGTTCTCGTGCTGGCCGTGCATATCGACCAGTCCGCCGCCTAAAAGCTTCAACGTCCCCAGCGTCACCTGGCAGCCGTTGACGACAACGGCGCTTTTGCCCTGCCGGGAAAGATAGCGGCTGAGGATGAGGGTGTCGCCGTCTTCGAGCGGAATCCCCTGGCTGTCGAGCAATTCTCGGGCCTCTTGATTAGGGCCGATGCGGAAAACCGCTTCCACCCGGAAAAAGTCGCTGCCGCTGCGGATATAGTCCGCGGAAGCGCGGCTGCCCAGCAGGATGTTCAGGGCGTCGATCAGGATGGATTTGCCGGCCCCGGTCTCGCCGGTGAGAATATTGAGCCCCGGCGCAAATTCGACGCCGGCCTGTTCGATCAGCGCAAAATTGCTTACCGTCAGCGTCTTCAGCACAGCATTCGCCCCCACTCACTAGGCTTGCATCAGGGCCCGGAAG
Source organism: Sporomusaceae bacterium UBA7701 (assembly GCA_002482545.1). GTDB lineage: Bacteria > Bacillota > Negativicutes > Sporomusales > UBA7701 > UBA7701. Next base: position 325,342 of record DLGF01000020.1, on the reverse strand, counting down.
CGGGCCAGGACGCTGGTCACCATCTCCGGGGGCTTGACAATGACGCAGATGGTGTCGTCTCCCGCCACGGTTCCCAGGATGTCCGTCCATTTGGCGTTGTCGATGGCGTAGGCGACCGCCTGAGCCAGTCCCGGCAAGGTCCGGATGACGATCAGATTGAGGCTGTAGTCCATGGCCACCACCGAGTCCTGAAAGGACCTCTCCAGCCGGGACTGGGAGAAAACGACGTTTTGTTCAGGAGGGAAAGCGTAGCGGTAATTGCCGTTTCCCGTCGGCACCTTGATCAGCATCAGTTCCTTGATATCCCGCGAAACAGTGGCCTGAGTGATTTCAATCCCCTGGGTCCGGAGCGCGTCAGCCAGTTCTTCCTGGGTTTCAATGGGGCGATGTTCTATTATTTCTTTAATTCTCGCGTGACGAAGGGATTTCATGGCGTTCCACCTCTCTTTTCGAGAATATATAAAACCGGCGGATTATGAATCTGATTGAGCATTTGCCAGCAGGCAACCGTAAAGGCTGCCTGAGGCAAAGCGGACAGAAAATTTTCCACCGCGATTCTCTCTTCGTTTCCCGAAGGATGCCCCGGATAAGCCACGATGGTCGCCAGTCCGCCGGGACCAAGCAGAAGCGCCGTCTGACGGAGCGCCTCGACGGTGGTCGCGGCCCTGGTCACCAGGGCGTGGGAAGCCCCGGGAAGATAGACCAGATTAAACATGGCCACATCGAGCGGGGCGGCAACATATTCGGCCATCCGGCTGTGACAGGCCCGGAGAAGCGTTACCCGGCCGGCCAGGCCGCGGTCGGCGAGCAGCTTCCCGGTATTTTCCAGGGCGGCCTGCTGAATGTCGAAGGCCCAGATACTCGAGCCGGGCGGCATGCGCTCGGCGAGATACAACGCGTCATGGCCGTTGCCCGCGGTAGCGTCGACTGCGCGGCGGGCAACGGCAAGGCGGCCGGCGAGCAACTGCCGGGCCATATTCAGGGCGTTAGCGAGCTTCATCGTCCTCGTCCCGCCACAGTTTGGTGCGCAGCGCGTGGGCGAAGCTCCGGCCGGCGAACCGGGCAAACCGGGCCCGGAAGGTCGCGCGCCTGACGATGACGATGTCGTCGGGCTGCAAAGCTTGCAGCGTCTGGCCGTCTACGGTCAGGACAATATCGTCGTGGGTGGCGTTCATGGTAATTTTGATTTCCTCTTTCTCCGATACCAGCAGCGACCGGGCCTGCAGCGAATGGGGACAGATCGGGGTCAGGACGATGACCTTGAGTTTGGGGTTGATGATCGGTCCGCCGGCGGAAAGCGAATAGCCGGTCGAACCGGTGGAAGTGGCCACAATGACCCCGTCGGCGGGATAGTTGGCGGCCAGTTCGTCGTCGATGAACAGTTTCAGCCGGATCAGCCGGGAAAGACCGCCCTTGGTCACCACCACATCATTGAGGGCCGATGAGACAAACAGCTCCTCGTCCCCGCGCAGGATAAAGGCGTCCAGCATCAACCGTTCCTCAATGGAGTACTCGCCCCGGATCAGCTTATCGACAGCCGGCGCCAGGTCCGGCAATTCAATCTCGGTGAGATAGCCCAGCTGCCCCATATTGACGCCGCAAACCGGAATCCCGGCGGGAGCGACTTCGCGGGCGGCGTTGATCAGCGTGCCGTCGCCGCCCAGCGTAACGGCCAGCTGGATTTGATCGGTCAGTTGTTCCATGTCTGCCGCCAGCTCCGGAAAGTTCAGTTCCCTGGCCGCTTCCTCAGGCAGGAGCACCCGGACCTTTCGTTCCTGGAAGTGCTGGACAAGCCAGCTTACGACCGTATCAATCCGCGTTTTTTTCAGATTAGGGAATAACCCAACTGTAAGCACGATTTCCCCTCCATCACCCGTTCAAAGTTCCGTGGGCTTCCGCCACCGTCCGATCGATGGCCTCGGCGTCCAGATCCCCGCCGGCAGGAGCGCTTGCCAGCAGCAGGAGATATTCGATATTTCCCTCCGGCCCCTTGACCGGGGAATAAGTAAGGCCCAGGACGCCGAACTCCAAGCCGCGGGCGTTGTCCACAACCTTTGCGATGACTTCCCGGTGGACGGAAGGGTCCCTTACGACGCCCTTCTTGCCTACCTTCTCCCGTCCGGCCTCGAATTGCGGCTTGATCAGCGCCACCGCCCTGCCGGACTCCTTGAGGAGCGACTTGACGACTGGAAGAACCTTTTCCAGCGAAATAAACGATACATCGATCGAGACAAAGTCCAGGAGTTCCCCGATCTTCGAGGGCGTAACCTCCCGGATATTGGTCCGCTCCAGGTTGACGACCCGCTCGTCGGTGCGCAGCGACCAGGCAAGCTGGCCGTAGCCCACGTCAACGGCATAGACGCGCGCAGCGCCGTTTTTCAAGGCGCAGTCGGTAAATCCGCCGGTGGACGCGCCGACATCGGCCATGACCAGCCCTTTCAGGTCAAGGCCGAAATGCGCAAGGGCTTTTGCCAGTTTCAGCCCGCCCCGGCTGACATAGCCGATGCCGTCCCCGCTTGTGGTGATATGGGCATCGGGGGCGATCATCGTGCCGGCCTTGTCGACTTTCTGGCCTTCCACAAACACCCGGCCGGCCATAATCGCCGCCTTGGCCCGCTCGCGGCTGGCCGCGAGGCCTCGTTCCACCAGGAGCACATCCAGACGTTCCTTAGCCATTTACCGCACCCCGAACCGCTGAAGGTAGTCGCCGACGGTGGCGGCAATCCCCTCGGCGGTCAATTTGTAGCGATCCAGCAATTCATTCCGCGAGCCGTGTTCGATGAAGCGGTCGGGATAGCCGATCCGCAGAACTTTCGCCCAATGCAGGTTTTGACTGTTTATATATTCCAGCACGGCTGAGCCGAAGCCGCCGGCGAGGATATTATCTTCCACAGTTACAATGATTCCGGTTTCCCGGGCCAGCTTGCGCAGCAGGTCTTCGTCCAGCGGTTTGACGAACCGGGCGTTCACCACCCCGGCGTTTATCCCCCGGCCCGCCAGCAAGTCACTGGCCTTCAGACAAGGATCAACCATCGCCCCTACAGCCACCAGCACGACATTCTGCCCGGAGCGCAGTTCTTCCGCCCTGCCGATTTCCAGCGGCCGGAGCGGCTCCTCCAGGTTTACGCCGAGACCGCTGCCCCGGGGATAGCGGATGGCCATAGGCCCGGCGCCGGCAACGGCGGTGGCCAGCATATGGCGCAGCTCGTTTTCGTCTTTCGGGGCCATTACGGTGAGATTGGGGATATGACGAAGATAGGATAAATCAAATACGCCCTGGTGCGTAGGCCCGTCTTCCCCTACAACGCCGGCCCGGTCGAAGGCCAGCGTCACAGGCAGGTCCTGCAGGCAGATGTCGTGGATGATCTGGTCGTAGCCCCGCTGCCCGAAGGTGGAGTATATCGCCACCACCGGCCGCTTGCCGCCCGCCGCCAGACCGGCCGCCAGCGTGAGGGCATGGGGCTCGGCGATGCCGACGTCGAAAAACCGCTCGGGAAACCTCCCCGCGAACTTTCTCAGTCCCGTTCCCTCCGCCATTGCCGCCGTGATGGCGATAATGTCCCGGTTATCCTCGGCCAGTTGAATGAGGGTGTCGCCGAAAACCCCGGTATAGGTCGGCTTGGTGCCGTTTTTGATGATTTCCCCGGTTTCGATGCAGAAAGGCCCCACCCCGTGAAACTTGCCGGCGTTGCATTCAGCCGGGCTGTAGCCTTTCCCCTTGCAGGTGACGACATGCACCAGGACGGGCCCCTGGATGGATTTCGCCGTCTGGAGGACCTCGGTCAGGGAAGCCAGGCTGTGTCCGTCGATCGGTCCCAGATAAGTAAAGCCCAATTCTTCGAAAATAACCCCGGGAACAACGAGATATTTCAGGCTGTCCTTGACCCGCTCCACCGTTCTGGCCACGCTCTCGCCAATGGAGGGAATGCGTTTCAGGAGATATTCGATGTCGCGCTTGGCTTTGAAATAGGCCGGGTCGGTTCGCATTTTCGCCAGATATTCCGCCATTGCGCCGACGTTTTTGGCGATCGACATTTCATTGTCATTCAAAATGACCTTCAGATTGGTGCCCACATGTCCGGCGTGGTTCAAAGCCTCATAGGCCTGGCCGCCGGTCAGCGAGCCGTCGCCGATAACCGCCAGGACATGGTACTGTTCCCGGCTGAGGTCCCGGGCGAGAGCCATGCCGAGGGCCGCCGATATGGAGGTGCTCGAATGCCCGGTGCCAAAGGCGTCATGAGGGCTTTCGCTGCGTTTCGGGAACCCGCTGATCCCGTTCAGTTGCTTGAGCGTCGAAAACTCCCGCCGGCGGCCGGTGATAATTTTATGGACATAGGCCTGATGCCCGACATCCCAGATGATCCGGTCCCGGGGACTGTCGAAAACCCGGTGAAGGGCAAGGGTGAGTTCAACGACCCCGAGGTTGGGCGCCAAGTGGCCGCCATTTTGCGACACCGTATGTATAAGAAGCCCGCGGATCTCTCCAGCGAGCTTTTCGAGTTGGGTGAGAGACAGTTTTTTCACATCTTTTGGCCCGTCGATCATAGTCAGAATTTCGTCCAACCGAATTTCCCCTCTTTTCAGCAAAACCGGCGCACATAATAATCGCTATATTATTATAGCATACTATTTCGCCAGTTTTCATCAATAAAATCGGTGGAAGGCATAGGCCACCGCCAGCCCGAGAAGAGCCCCCGCCAAAACCTCCAGCGGGGTATGGCCGAGCAGTTCCTTGAGCCGCGCCTCTTTCACCGTGTGCTCGACCCGCAGCTCATGGACCAGCTTGTTGAGCACCTTGGCCTGCTTGCCGGCCGCCCGCCGCACGCCGGCGGCATCGTACATGACAATGCCGGCCAGCACGGCCGCGACGGCGAACAGCGGCGCTTCGAAACCGTCGTGAAAGCCGACGGCGCAGGCCAGGCTTACCACCAGCGACGTATGGGAGCTGGGCATGCCGCCGGCTCCGATCATCCGTTCGGCCCGGAATTCCCGGTGTTTCCAAAAGGCGGTCATGGTTTTGAGGATTTGGGCAATCGCCCACGCGGTAAGCGCCGATACCAGCACGACATTCTTCCCCGCGGCGACGGCGATTTCGGTCATACAAACACCTCAACTGTCCCGTGATAAGAGATATTTCACCAGTTCGCGCAAGATTTCGGCCTCGCCGCCGAACCCCTCCAGCTCGGACAAGGCTTTGTCCACCGATTCCCGGGCGAGCTGCCGGGCGGCGAGGATGGAATACAGCGTGACATAGGTCACCTTCTGATTGCGGACGTCGCTGCCGACCGGTTTGCCGATCTTCTCCTGGGTGCCGGTGACATCCAGGATATCGTCGGTAATCTGAAAGGCCAGACCGAATTGCTCGGCATATTCGGTCAGCGCCGCCAGTTGTTCCTCCGACGCCCCCGCCAGCAACGCCCCGGCCCGGATGGAGGCCCGAAACATCGCCCCGGTCTTCGCCCGGTGCATAAAGGTAAGGGTTTTCCCGTCGATAGCCCGGCCTTCCGAGATCAGATCAACCGCCTGGCCGCCGACCATTCCCCGGGGTCCGGCCGCCAGCGCGATCTCCCGCACCACCCGGACCAGCACGGCGGGATCGACGCCCGGCTGGTCCAGCATTACCTCGAAAGCGGCGGTCAGCAGCCCATCCCCGGCCAGGACGGCCATGCCTTCGCCATAGACCTTGTGGTTGGTGAGTTTGCCCCGGCGGTAATCGTCGTTGTCCATCGCCGGCAGGTCGTCGTGAATGAGCGAATAGGTGTGAATCATTTCCAGACCGCAGGCCACATGCCGGAAGGTCTCGCCATTGCCGCCGGCCGCGTCGGCCGCCGCCATCAGCAGCACCGGGCGGAGCCGTTTGCCGCCGGCAAAAATGCTGTAGCGCATGGCTTCATAGATTACCGGCGGATAGGTGTCCTGCGAAGGAAGAAGTTCATCCAGGGACTGGTCGATCAGCGCCGCCTTGCGGCGGATGTATTCTTTCAGCATTTCTCTTCCTCCCCCAGCACCAGCGGCTGTTCGACAAGCTGCCCTTTCTCCTCGCGCAGGATTTTATCGAGGGTCGTTTCCGCGCGATTCAACTGGCTCAGGCAAACCTGCGACAACTCCACGCCTTCGGCGAACCGGGCCAGAGCCTCCTCCAACGCCAGGTCGCCGTTCTCCAATTCTTTTACGATCATTTCTAATTTTCCTAATGCCTCTTCAAAACATACATTGTTGGCCGGGCTTCGCTGCTCGCGGAGCTTTTTCGCCATTCTCCTCATCCTCCTCCGCCGTTAATACCTGGACAGTGAGCGCTCCTCTGTGCAGCACCACGTCAAGAAGCTGCCCCGGGAAAACCGCTCCTGCCCGGCGCACCACCTCGCCGTCCAGCGTGCGGGCGATGCTGTAGCCCCTTGCCAATACGCCGAGGGGGCTGAGCACCGTAAGTTTTTCCGCCGCCAAGCTGAGCCGGTGCTGCTTGGCCAGCACCAGGGCCCTGAGAGCCTGCGGCAGTCTCTGCATCAGCCCGTCCACCAACTGCCGCCGGTCGGCAAGCAGGCTTTCCGGCCGGGAAAACACCCGGCTGTCGAGACACCGCTCCAGGCGGGCCCGCCGGTTTTCCAGAAGTTTTTGCATCCGGCTGTGCAGAGTGGTCCGCATCGCCGTTAGGTACTTTATGAGTTCCCGGACGTCCGGCACGACCAGCTCCGCCGCCTGGGAAGGCGTGGCGGCCCGCCGGTCGGCGGCAAAATCGGCCAGGGTATAGTCGGTCTGATGGCCGACCGCCGACACGACAGGGGTTTGGGCGGCGGCGATGGCCCGAACCACGCGTTCGTCGTTAAAGGCCCAGAGTTCTTCCAGACTGCCGCCGCCGCGCCCGACGATCATTACATCCACCAGCTGCGAACGGTCGAGCCGGTCGATGGCTGCGGCAATCTGTCCCGGAGCCTCGGGCCCCTGGACCTGTACGGGAAATAAGACCAGCGGAACACCGGGGTGGCGCCGTTTGGCAACAGTCACAATGTCGCGCACCGCCGCCCCGGTCGGCGACGTGACGATGCCGACCGCCGCCGGCAACAGCGGCAGCGGCTTTTTCCGGCTTTCCTCGAAAAGACCTTCGGCGGTCAGCTTGTCCTTCAACTGGGCGAAAGCAAGGCTCAGTTCCCCCATGCCTTCGGGAATGAGCTGCTCCACATACAGTTGATACTGGCCGTCCCGCTCGAACAGGGAAATCTGCCCTCCGGCGATGACCTTCAGCCCGTCTTTGGGCTCGAATTTCAAAAACTGCGCCCGGCCGCGGAACATGACCGCCCGCAGGGTCGCTTCGCTATCCTTCAGCGTAAAATAGCAGTGGCCGGAATAATGGCGTTTAAAATTCGAAATTTCGCCGCGGACGAAAACCTCGCGCAGCGTCTCGTCCTGCTCCATCAAGTTTTTAATGTAGCGGGTAACGGCACCAACAGTCAATACAGTCATGCTTATCACCTGTAAATCAATCTAGCCTGATCTATATGGGAACGACGCATTAGAAAACCCGGCTTACGCCGAGCTTCAGGCGCCGTAAAGGTGTTCATCCACGGGTCGGTTTTCCGCTAGACAAAAAAAACAGACAAAAGTCTGAATCTCATCTGCGATTTACGTAACGTTGGAACAGGCAGCCGCTGATCGCGCCCACCACAAACCAGAAAAAATGGCCGGGCGGAATCAAATAGCCGATCAAGACCCCCACAGCAGCGCCACCCAAAGTATATGCCAACATATCGCCACCTCCGCACATGATTTTATGTATCATATGCGAATTTGGCCGTCCGAGTGCTTGACTCTCCAGGCGAAGTACGCCGCCCCCACCGCGTTGTCGCCGCTGTATTCCGGCAGCGGGAAATAGAGCCGGACCCGTTCGTCCCGGCATAATTTTCCAGTGACTGCGCGGCGAATATGCTGATTGGCCATCACGCCGCCCACCAGCAGAACCGTCCGGATTCCGGTCAGTTCCGCCGCGGCCTGAAGGGCGCGGCCAACCGACTCGGCGATGCAGGCCTGGACCCCGGCGGCAACGGCGGCGGGGCTTTCGCCCCTGGCCAGCAGCCGCTTGGCATGGGTTTCCGGGCCGGCGAAGCTTATGCGGGTCCGCTCGACCGCCGGCGGGATTTCGGCCGGCTCGCCGGCGGTCGCCGCCAACTGCTCAAGATGCGGTCCGGCGGGAAAGGGCAGGGCCAAAGCAACCCCGACGCGGTCCACCAACTGGCCGGCGGCAATATCGCTTGTGCCGCCGAGGATTTCGACCGCCATCCGGCCGGCGCGGGCTTCCACCCGGGTAATCTCGGTCGTGCCGCCGGAAGCATGCACGGCGAGAAAAGACTCTGCGGCCGGGCCTTTCGCCGACCAGAGGCCGGCCAGAATATGCCCCTCCTGATGGCTGAGGGAAGAAAAAGGGACCTGATGGGTTACCGCCAGCGCTTTGGCGTACCCGGCGCCGACCAGAAAAGCCGGCATGTAAGACTCGGGAAGCGGCCGGGGCTGGGTGGACGCCGCGACCGCGCGGATTTCCGGCCGCCCGGGAATTTGCGCCCAAGCAGCGGTGAAGAGTTCGGGCAAGTTCCGGGTATGCTGAAAAACCATCTCCGACTGGGCCAGGCCTTTGCCGCCGGCCTTGACCGCCAGCGGTTTGCGGGCATCCGCCACCAGCGCGCCTTCCTCGTCCAGCAAAGCCACCGAGGTAGTATAGCAGCTAGTATCAATGCCGACAACCATTTTCATGCCTTGAGCCTGTTTTTCACCAGCGAACCCAGTATTCCGTTGATAAACCGGCTGGACTCGTCGGTGCCGTACAGCTTGGCCAATTCGACCGCTTCATTGATAACGACGTTCGGGGGCAGGTCTTCATCGCCGAAATTCATTTCATATACGGCGATTCTGGCAATATTGCGGTCCACGCCCGCCATTCGGTCGAGCTTCCATTCGATGGAAACGTCGCTGATGATTTTGTCCACTTCGGTTAAATGGTCCCGGGTGCCCATGACGACCTCCTGGGCATAGGTCCGGGTGCCTTCCGTGACCTCGCCGGCTTCTTCGAAGGCCGTGGCCAGCGCCTGTTCGGGACCGGTGGCGTTGTAATCCATCTGGAACAGGCTCTGGAGTGCAATTTCCCTTGCTTTTCGTCGACTCATATATGTCCCTCGCTTCGTTTACCGATGGTAGCCCGGTGGTAATAGCTTGTCCAAAATGTCCATGATGTCTTCTTTTTCGTCGATGCGTTTGCCGATGACATAGCCGGCGATAACGCAAAAGAGGACGAACAAGGTCCGGAAAAAGCCGAAGGTAATGATCAGAATGCCCAGGACAAGCCCGGCCGTGACGCCCACAATCTTTCCGCTGTGCTGCTGCCACAGCTCTTCCAGCAATTTGCGGTCCATTTCGTCTGCCCCCTATTCGACCCGGTGCTTGGATTTAAAGTCATTGGAGATATTCTCCACAAAGATCCCCAGATCGGCGAGTTCGATTCCCACCGTGTTTTTGATATACTCATGAACCCGCGACTGGATCTCCGCCGTCACGCTGGGCACGTTGCTTTCCGGGCTGACGACCGCCCGCAGATTGACGGTGAGGCCCGCGCCGGTGTGGATGGCGGTTACCTTGACCCCGCGCACCCCGCGAATGTGCCTGGCGGTTTTCTCCACCAGGTTCTCAACGGCGGTCAGCGCGATATGCACATCCCCCATATCGTTATGATGGACAATGGTTTTGCGGCCGCGGCGCGAGCGCAGTCCGGCCAGCAAAAGCCGGACGCTGACCAGCAAAAACACCGCGCCGACCAGGCCGGCCTCCCATTGGCCGTAAAGGCGGGAGAGGCTTGTCCCCACCATGTCCAAAGGAATAAGGCGCAGCGAAAGCAAGATTACGCCGAGCGATAAAAAAGTCAGCAGAAAGGTATAGATGGACAGAATGATACGGTCAAATATTCCCATGGCTGCTCCTTTCTAACGGACGCGAATGTCCTCGTCCCGGGCGTCCTGCGCAAAGCCGACGCCTTGGACATGGATATTCACTTCGACAACATCCAGGCCGGTCATGGATTCTATCCCCCGTTTGACGTTCTCCTGAACGCGCAGGGCCACGTCCGGAATCCGGACACCGTATTCGACGATTATAAACAGATCAACAGCGGCTTCCCGCTCGCCAACTTCCACTTTTACGCCTTTGGAAAGGTTGCGCTTGCCGAGCATTTCGGCAATCCCGCCAACCAGTCCGCCGCTCATCCCGGCCACGCCGGCCACTTCGGTTGCCGCCAGACCGGCAACGATCCCCACGACCTCATCGGCGATCCGAATCGAGCCCACATCGTTGTGTTCGGTTCTTTCCACCCGCTTTTCCAAAGTCGCACCTCCCCATTCGATTTACCACAAATATACTGTCTTGGTTAAAACTTTATAACTCTAATATTATACCAGAGTTTTCCGCAGATTAGCAAACTAAAGCTCATTTGCGCCCCGGGTCCTGCATTTCTATTATCGGCAATACCGCCCCCAAATTAAACCATTGCTTTCTTCCCGGCGGACAAAAGAGGATGCGCCCGGCAAAAATACCGGGCGCATCCTCCTGGGCCTCCTGCAGCCGCTTCGCAACAAGCCGGCCTAAGGCTTGGCACTGATGGTGATGTCCTCCTGGCGGAAACCCGAAACCCGGCTAATGACCTCCGCCACCTGGAGGACGTCTTCCCGGGTGAGGCTCTGGGTTTTGACGATGGCGCTCACCGAGTTGTCCCGCATGAGCACCAGGGCGTCGGCAAAGCCGCGCGCCTTGATGAGGTTTTCCATTTCCGACTCCCGCTGTTTCTCCAGCACCATCTTAAGCACGGCATCCTGGGCCTTTTGCCTGGACTCGTCAGTTTTCGAGTTCTGAAGAATTTCCCGTAACAGGTCGGACCGCTCGCTGCGGATCCGGTCGCGCTCCAGCCGGTACTCGGTGAAGAAATCGCTGGCCAGCGCCGCAGCCGGCTGCTCCGCCGGAAGAGTTTTCACCACCTGCATGGCGTTCGAGCGGTCGGCTTTGGCGCCGGGCTGCTCGGTCCCCCTCAATACATACACGCCGCCCATCAGCACCAGAAGCGCCACGAGGCATGCGGCGAACAGGCCGGCCTTCATTTTCCTTAGCGATACGACTTTCATTTCCGGGCACCTCACCTTCTCTGCGGTAACACCGTTATTTTATAGGAGGGAATGCCGAGGCCCGCTTCCACGGCGCGGGTCAGGCTGGCTTTCACCAGCGAATCCTGGGCACCCTCGGCGATCACCAGCACTCCTTTGATCGCCGGCTTCCATTCCTTCACCATGACCGGACGGTCGGTTCCGCCGTCCTTGCTGAGTAAAATCTGCTCGCTTTCCTTGGTTTCGGTCGTCGTTCGCACCCCGCCCGCAGTATCTTTTTCCTGGATAACGCGGCTTTCCTTGACGACATTTTTGGCAAACTCCTGGGTGCTGCCGTTTTCCAGGGTGATATTGACCATTACGGCCCCGGCGCCTTTCACCTGCGTCAGAAGATTGGCCAGTTTCGCCTCCAGAGCTTCTTCATAGCTCCGGACCATGACCGGCGTCTTCCCGGCCGCCTCCGGCGGGGCCTCTTTCGGCCTCTCCGGCGACGAGTCCATTAGCCCGCCCGCGATGAGTAGCCCCACGCCGACCAGTCCGATCAGCACCAGCCTGGCATTGACGACGCCATCCCGGATGAGCTGCGCCGGCCAAAATCGTTTGGTTGTCGCCAAAAGCCCTCCAAGCACATTCATCATGGCTTCCCCCCGACTTAATTCATTTTGCGGATTTCCAGCTGATTATCCCTGAGCTGGTATAACTCACTGACGGTTCGCGCTATTTTCGTCCGGAGTTCCTGCTTGAGCTCCGTCTGGAGTTTCTCCGGCCCGGTTCCGATGGTTACCTTGGGGACCTTCCGCTCCTCCGTGGTAAGGCCGGGCTGAACGTAGACGGTCAGTTTCTCGAGCATCGCCGTCCGCGAGCCGGCTTGGCCGTCGGCGACCGTCACCGCCACCCTGGCGTCCGCCACGCCGTCGATGGCCGTGACTACCGCCCGGACTTGACGGGCCAGTTCCTTTTTATATAATTCCACCGCCATCCGGTCCCGTTCCCGCGCCCCATTTTCCGCCGCGCCGAGCACCCGGCCGGCGTTGCCGGCGGCGCTGCTCAGCGCGGGAACCTGTTCGGGAATCCATTTATCCTGAATGATTTCCATGGCCGGGTTCAAGATTGCCAGCATGATCGTCAGCCCCAAAATCACCCTGATAAACCGCTGCATACTGCTGCTGGGAAGCAGGAGTTCCAGAAAGGAGGCGAACAGCACCACCAAAATGATATTTTTAACCCAATCGGTCACCGCTGCCAGCATCGGCCTCACCCCCTCACCGCATCATCATCGTAACGCTGCCCACCCCGACAATCATGGTAATGGCCAGGAAAAACATCAGGGCCACCGCCAGCACGCCGCCGAACACCAGCAGCAGATTATCCCCCATGCTGTCGAGACATTTGGCCATGCGCTCGTCGCCCATCGGTTGGACGAGCGCCCCGGCAATCTTGATGATGACGATGAGGGAAGCCAGTTTGACAAGGGGAAAGGCGCAAAGCGTCAGCACGGTGACGATGCCGAAAACGCCGATGGCGTTCTTGAGAAGGAGCGACGCCCCCATGACCACTTCCACCGTGTCGGCAAACATCTTGCCGACAACGGGAATGAAAGTCGCCGTGGCAAACTTGGCCGTCCGCAGGGCGATTCCGTCCGCCACCCCTCCGGCGATGCCCTGAATAGTGATAATCCCGACAAATACGACCAGCACGAGCCCGAGAACCACCATTCCCGACTGACGGAGCAGACCGCACAGATTCCCCACCTGGTATTTTTCGGAAAGCAGATTGACGCACTGCAGGACGGCGGCCAGAAACAAGAGCGGCAGCACGACATCCTTGACAACGACGCTGATCGTGCTGATGACAAACAGCATCAGCGGCGTGAACAACGCAGCCGAAGTCATGGCCCCCACTCCGGCCAGGAGAGAAATCAAGAGCGGCAGCAGGGCCTGCATGAACCCCACCATATTCCCGACGGTGACCCGGGCGAGGTCGAGGGCGTTGTAGAAAGCGTTCAGCGCCAGCACGGCGAGAAAGATATAGCAGACACTGTAGGCCAGTTGGGAAGTGGCCGAATGTTCGAAGGAACTTTGCAGATTTTGCAGCAAGGCGCACAACACCGCCAGGAACAGCAATTTTGCCAGGAGGTGCGAATTGGCGGCGAACTCCTGGAATAGACGGGTATAGAGGGCCTGTTTCAGGCCTTCCCAGTTCAAAGTCACGCCTTGGGACGCCATATTGCGGATGGTCTGTCCGTTCAGAAGCGGAATATCCTCATTCATCTCCCGGTTGACCTTGCGGATGAAGTTGTTCACCTCGTCCAGCGGGATGGTTTCCACCAACTGCGAGGCGATATCCTCCTCGGAAGGCGCGGCGGCCGGACTTGCGGCCGGAGGGCTGGCCGCCGCCGCCCCGGTCAGGAGTAAAAAGATAATGAATAAAAACAACGCTATCCTCATGGGCCGCCACCTTCAGGGTATTAGTTTAACGATGGTATCGAGGACCAAGGCGATGATCGGCACCGCCATGACCATGACCAGGATTTTGCCGGCAAATTCAATCTTGGCGGCTACCGCACCCTCGCCCGCGTCCCGGCAGACCTGCGCCCCGAATTCGGTGATATAGGCGATGCCGATGATTTTCAGGATGGTATTGAGATAGGTCTGGCTGACGCTCGCCTTCTCCGCCAGTTCCCGGAAGAGGTTGAGGACCACGTCGAGCTTGGCCAGCACCAGCAGAAAAATGATTGTCGCCAGGGTTAGGCTGAGCTGCACGGCGATTTCCGGACGCTGGCTCCGGATAATCAGGATCAGGAGGGTTACGATGAAACCCAGCCCCACAATCTGGATGATTTCCATGCCGACACCCCTTAGAACAGCTTAAACACGCCCTGCACCGTAGTAAATAATTGTCCCAGCAGTTGCACCACCCACAAGAGAACGATCGCGAACCCGGCCAGGGTGCAAAGATGCGCCATGTCTTCCTTGCCGGCCTGCTTGAGGGCGGTATGGAAAACCGAAATGAGAATACCCACACCGGCAATCTTGAATAACAGATCGAGATTCATCGCTCCTGCCCCTTTCTCACACAAGCAAAATGGCGATCATCATTCCGCCGCAAATCCCCAGGTAACGGTACATCTTTACGTTCTGATCGCGGAGCTTGATGGAGTCCTGTTCGATTTTCTGCAGTTCATCCACCACCATCGTCAGATACTTTTGCTGTTCCTCCCGGTTGGTGAACCCGAGGTTGGATCCCAGAAGCAGGCACAGCTCGCTCTCCGGCCTGTGGAACACCAGCCGCGGCCCCACCTTCTGCAGGGCTGAGGCCATGGCTTCCCGCGGACTTAACCAGCCGCTCTTTTTCAAGGTTTCCGCCGTATGCTCCATAAACTCCCGGACCGGTCCCTCCACGCCGTGGGCCGAACGGACCAGCGCCTCCGGCAGAGGCATCGACACATATCCCACATAGGATTTCAGCGCGGTCAGACAGCTGATGAGCTGCCTGATCTGCTGCGGCCGCTCCGCATACCGGCCGGCCAGCGTAAAACCGATGCAAGTCCCGGCAGCGACAACGAACGCGCTTCCCATCAGCTTCAGCCACATACTTTGACTCCTTTCTTCCGGCTGTACAGTACCCCGCTGCCTGTGCCGTCCAGTATTTCTTCCACCGTTCCGGCGGTCGGCCTGTCGCTTAAAATAACAAACCGCTCGAACCGCCCCTCGCCAACAAGCGCGCCGATATGGGGGCGACTGGCGATATCGCTGACACTGCGGCCATGGACGCTGGCAATTACGCTGACTCCGGCGTGCAAGGCTTCCCTGACGGCAATCGCGTCAGCCTCCCGGCCGAGTTCGTCGGTAATCACCGTCCCCGGCGCCATGGCCCGGATGAGCATGAAGAGGCCGACAGCCTTCGGACAGCCATCCAGCACATCGGTCCGCGGCCCCAGATCAATGGTCGGCACCCCGTCTTGGCAGGCGGCTATTTCCGACCGTTCATCCACTAGCCCCACCTGGACCCCGGAAAACCCCAGCCGGGGGATGCCGCTGCTGAGCTGCCTGGTCAGATCCCGCAGCACCGTCGTCTTGCCGCACCGCGGCGGGGAGATGACGAGAGTGTTCATCACCCGCCGGGGAGGATTCACCACATAGGCCGCCACCAGATCGGCCGCGCCGCGGATTTCCCGCGCCAGCCGGATGTTCATGGCGCTGATGTTTTTCATCGCGATCAGTTGGCCGCCCTGGACGATGGCCTGACCCGCCAGGCCGATCCGATGCCCCCCGGCGATGGTTATGTAGCCCAGCCGCAATTCTTCCTCATAGGCGTAGAGTGAATTGCGGCTGATGAGTTTCAACGTCTGAGCCAGATCCCCGACGGTGCAGATATAGGCCCCGCCAGCCGCCTGGACCACCTCTCCGTCCGGCCCGACAAAATAATCATCGTTATCGGCGGCAAGCTGCAGCGGCTGGCCGGCTCTGAGCCTTATCTCGCTGATTCTGGCCAGCAGCGGGGAAGGAACGCCCGCCAGGACCTTCGCCAGCGCCGGAGCCAGCGCCGGGCAGACGGTGTCTTTGATTGTCCTGTCCATATTAAACCTGCGCCGCCTTTCTCGCCTGACAGTTCTCCGCTTTCTTTACATAGATATGGACCCGGGGGACCCATTATGCTACAAATAACAAAAAATCCCGGACAATCCGGGATTTTTCTGATTTGGCCGATCCTGGCAAATTAAGTATTAAAGTGCTACACTCCGGGGTGAATGTCGCGGCGCTGGACCAGCTCGACCTCGTCGTCGTCGGACAGTTCCAGGATGTTATCGTAAACTACTTCGCCGCAATTGGGACAGGTAATTTCGACGGCGTCGTCATCTTCCAGCAGGTCGGATTCAAAGGCGACCACATCGTGGCAGGACGGGCACTCGACCTCGACCATTTCCAGGTCGTCCTCGTCCTCTATGTCTTCATACATTTCTTCTTCCAGATCAGTCAGATCCTCGTCAAGCGTTTCCACGTAATTTTCCAGGTCTTCCTGTCCGGTGTGGAGGCAATCGATTTCCTCTGCCATATGGTGTAGCACGTCGACCATCTGAACCAGCAGTTTGCCTTCCGCCGAGTGCTCGTTTACATTAAGCCCGCGGGTCAAGCCTTGCAGATACGCGACTTTCTCTTTGACATTGGCCACAACAAAAAACCCCCTTTATGCTATGTTCTGTGCGGTATTGGTATTATACCCAGTACCGCACGAAAACATAACCGGGGGAATTCGTGCCAGTGGTAATCAAATTTAAGCGCGTTCGATATAATCGCCGGTGCGGGTATCAATTCTAAGAACATCGCCCACATTGATGAACAAGGGCACCTTGACCACATAACCGGTCTCCAGCTTGGCCGGCTTGGTGCCGCCGGTGGCGGTGTCGCCGCGGATGCCGGGGTCGGTTTCGACAACCTCCAGCTCGACCGAATTCGGCAGATCGACGCCGATGATCGACCCCTGGAAGGTTAAGACGCCGATGCTCATATTCTCTTTGAGGAATTTCATGGCGTCGCCCAGTTGTTCATTGTTGATGGTGGTCTGTTCAAAGGTCTCGTTGTCCATGAAGTTGTACTCGCCGTCGCTTTCATAGAGATATTGCATTTCACGGCGCTCCACATGGGCTTTGGGAAGCTTTTCGCCGGCGTTGAAGGTGCGTTCAACCACCGCTCCCGTCTTGACGTTTTTCAGCTTGGCCCGGACAAAAGCCGCGCCTTTACCGGGTTTAACATGCTGAAAATCCACAACCTGCCAAACGCCGTTATCGATTTCAATGGTTACACCGGTACGAAAATCATTACTCGAAATCATGATTCAACCTCCAAATTCACCAGTCTAGTTCCAGCAATTCCTTGCTTGTCGCCGTCAAAATCGCCGCCCCGGCCGGCGTTACGACAACGGTGTCTTCAATCCTTACCCCGCCCCAGCCGGGCAGGTAGATTCCCGGTTCCACGGTAACCACCATGTTGGGGGCCAGGGTGATATCCCCGACCGGCGAAAGGCGGGGGTTTTCATGGATAAACAGGCCCAGCCCGTGCCCGAGGCCATGCCCGAAGTTCTCGCCATAGCCGGCGTCGGAAATAATCTTCCGGGCCACCGCGTCGACCTCCTTGCCGAGCTTTCCGGCCGCCACCGCCGCCACTCCGGCCAGTTGAGCATCGAGAACAATCCGGTAGATTTCCTTCTGTTTGGCCGAAGCCTTGCCGACGACCACCGTCCGGGTGGCGTCCGAGGTATAGCCGTCGCAGACGGCGCCAAAGTCGATGGTGACGAAGTCGCCGGCCTCGATCAGCTTGTCCGAAGCCCGGCCATGGGGCAAGGCGGACCGGACGCCGGAAGCCACGATAGTCTCAAAGCCGTGTTTTTCCGCGCCCCGGCGGCGCATGGCGAATTCGATCTCCAGCGCGATATCGCGTTCTCTTGCACCGGGTTTTAACAGCGGCAAAATATCCTGAAAAGCGCTGTCGGCAATTTCGACCGCCTTCCGGATGGCCGCCAGTTCGCTGTCGTCCTTGACCATCCGGAGCCCGTCCAGTTGTACGGGAGCGGGTTCGGCGACGATTTCGGCGATGCGTTTGTAACTGTCGTAATTGACGAAATCGCTTTCAAAGCCGATCTTGGACCAGCCCAAAGCCTTGATTTCAGCGGCCAGCGTATCATAAATATCAGGAGCGTGCTTTATAATGGTGTAATTCGGCGCCTGCTGCGCCGCCTGCTCCGTATAGCGGAAATCCGTAATGAGTCTGGCTTCTTCCGCACCGATGAGCAGCATACCGGCCGAACCGGTAAACCCGCTGAGATAACGGCGATTTTCAGGTTTTGCTACGATTACGCCTTCCAGGCTGTTCTGGCGGAGATAATCGCGGACCCGTAAAAGCCGATGATTCATATGCTGTCCCTCCCATCCATCATCCGGGCGATCGCTTCCAAGGCCAAGAGATAACCCGACGGGCCGAGACCGGTAATGCAGCCTTTCACCACCGGCGCAGTCACCGAATGCCGGCGGAATTCCTCCCGCCCGTGAATATTCGACAAATGCACCTCGATCACCGGCACGGGAACTGCAGCCAAGGCATCCCGCACGGCGATGCTGTAGTGGGAAAACGCCGCCGGATTGATGATAATTCCGGCATAGCCGGTCACGGCTTTTTGGATAGCCTCAACCATCACGCCTTCGTGATTGGTCTGAAGGGGTTCAACCGCCAGTTTCAGCCGTTCGGCTTTTTCCAGAAGCCTCCGGTTGATCTCCTCCAGGGTGGTCGCCCCGTAAACATGGGGCTCCCGTTGTCCCAAAAGGTTGAGGTTCGGACCATGGATTACCAGTATGCGCGGTTGGACATCGGTCATAACCGTCACCGCCTCGGTTTTTATATTAACTTTAATATTTTACCATAATTATCCCGGATTGCCTAGATAAACATTACGCCCCGCTCACCGTTATCCCGCCGATCAGGATGGTCGGCGCCCCCTGGGCGCCAAAAAAGCGAAGGTCGTCCCCCACCGCTTCGACCTGGCCGAGAAGGTTCAGGATATTGCCGGCGACGGCCACTCCGCGCACCGCTTGGGTGAACTGGCCGCCCTGAATCCAGACTCCGGCCGCGCCGACGGAAAAATCTCCGGAAATGGGGTTGGCGGTATGCATGCCCATGACGCTGGTGACGTAAAATCCGTCCTGCACCCCGCCGATCAGGTCGCGCCGCGCCGTCTTTCCGGGTTCAATATAAATATTGGTCGGCCCGACCTCCGGCAGACCTTTGAAGGAATGCCGCACGCCGTTGCCGGTGCTCCGGCAGTTGTCCCGGGCGGCGGAATAAGTGTTGTACAGGTAGCCCTTCAGCACCCCCTCCTCCAGGAGCGCGGTCCGCCTGGTCGGCACCCCCTCGCCGTCGAAGGGCGCGGACACAATCCCGCCCTCCAGGCGTCCGTCGTCAACCAGGGAAATGAGGGGCGACGCGACCTTCGTTCCTATTTTATTCCGGAACAGGGAGCGGCCCTTGTGGACGGCGTCGGCCCCCAGGGCCGGAATGACCGCCGCGAAAAAATTCGTCGCCACATACGGGCTGAGCACCAGGGAAGTCTTGGTGGTGCCGGTCGTCTTGGCCCCCAGCAGGAGAGCGGCTTCCGCGGCCGCCTCCCGCCCCACGGCCTCCGGCGACAGGCAGGCGAAATCGCGGCTGTAGCAAAGTCCCATGCCGCTTTGGACGTCGCCGTCCGCTTCGGCCAGCACGACGCCGTACAGGCCGCAGTAGCCGGAGCGGTAATGGGCCGCAAGGCCGTGGGAGTTGGCCAGGGTCACGCCGTATTCGGCGTCCTCGTACACGCAGCGTTCGGTGCGGGAAACGCGCTTGTCGCTGCCGCGGGCGGCGCGCTCAATCCGCTTCGCCAACTCGATTTTCTCGTCCACCGAGGCCCGGGCGATCGCCGGGTCGACCCCCTTCGCGCTTTGCGGCTCTTCGCCCGGAGCCGGCAGGCGGTTATACCGGTCGGCAAAGGTGTTCCGGCAGTTGGCTACAGCCTTTTCCGCAACGCTCCGCATGGCCGGCAGCTCAATATCGGTGGAAAAAGCAAAGCCCATCCTGCCGTCTTGCGCGATGACCCGAACCCCGATTCCGGTGTCATTGGCGAACTTCAACGTCTCGATTTCCTGGTTTGCCACTTCAATCTGCAGCGACCGGGCGTCCAGCACATAGGCTTCGGCCTGGTAGGCCCCCAGCCGCTCCGCTTCTTTTACGGTCTCCGCCGCCAGATCCAGGTATTGCACACAGGTCATCCCCCAATTTGCCGCGGCTTCTCCGGCCGTCCCGGAGCAAAAGCCGCTTAGTCTATTCTCCAGGAGACATGTCCCGCCTTCTTCGTCTACTGGTCGTCGTCAGCCAGCATTTTGGCCACGATATCGTGAAAAATAGGCGCCGCGACGTCGCCGCCGGACATGCCGTCTTCTACCAATACTACCACGACATATTGCGGGTTATCAAGAGGGGCGTAGCCCGCAAACCAGGCGTGGTTGATTCCCTTGCCGGCGCTCCCCTGCCGTCCGGTTTCCGCCGAGCCGGTTTTTCCGGCGGACCCGCCTCCCTCGACGAAAGCGGCCTGGCCGGTTCCGTATTCGGTGACAGCCTTCATCATATCCCGCATGGTCAAAGCCGTTTGTTTGGACATCACCCGTATTCCGCGGGAAGCCGGAAAGTTTTTCACGACCACGCCTTCCTGGGTGGTCAGCCGGCTGACCAGATACGGGTCGACCTTCACGCCGTCGTTGACAATGGTCGCCACCATGCCGGCGACTTGCAGAGGAGTTGCTTCCAGCACCCCCTGACCGATGGACAGGTTGGCCAGGTCGCCGGGATATAGACTGTCCGGTGCCGGAAGGTTGCCGTCGGCTTCGCCGTCGAAGTTCAGCCGGGTTTTCTGGCCGAACCCGAATTTGTGAGCGTAGCTTATGAGCCGGTCGGCGCCGAGTTTGAGCCCGACCTGGATAAATACCGGATTGCTCGAATAAGCCATCGCGTCCTTAAAGGTCAGGCGGCCGCGGGGCCCCAGCTCATAGTCCCAGCCTTTGATGCGGAGGCCGTTCACATCGATATAGCCCCGATCGTAAAATTCATCCTCCGGGCGCACCACTTTTTCTTCCAGGGCCGCCGCCGCAACCGCCAGCTTGAAAACCGATCCCGGCTGATAGGCCGCCAGGGCGCGGTTCAGCAAGGGCGCAGAATTGCGGACGAGGTAATCGCCCAAATTGTTGCCGTCGAAATTCGGGCGGGACGCCATCGCCAGCACTTCACCGGTGGACGGTCGCAGGATGACCACCGCGCCCCTGGCGACCTGCTGGTCGAGCACCGCTTCGACAATCTTCTGAATCCGGCTGTCAAGGGTCAGCACGATATTGCTCGGACCGGTTCCGCCGGCCAGCCGGAGCCGCTTGTAGCCCAGCCCCGGAATGATTTGCTGCCCGGCATCCACCATGGCCGCCAGATAGGTGGCCTGACTGCCCCGCAGGATGTCGTCGTAGAGCCCTTCGATCCCGCTGACGCCCTTGTTGTCGGCGGCGTTAATATAACCCACGACATGGGCGGCCAGCGAACTGTACCCGTAGCGGACCTTTTCCGCCACCGCCATGACGCCGGGCAAGCCCCGGCTATTGATCTTCTGCGCCGTTACGGCGTCGATATCGGTTTTAAGCTTGAAGGGCCTCAGATCGCCCCCAAACCGCTGGCTTATCTTGCTTTCCTTCAGCCCGGTCAGCTCTGCCAGTTCGCTGGCCGCTTTCCGGACATCCTCGATCTGGGAGGGAAACACCACTACGCTGAAATGCTGGGCCGTGTTGGTGAGCGGCGCGCCGTTCCGGTCCAGGATTTCCCCTCGGGCCACCTCCACCTGGACTTCCTGAATCCGGCCGCTGATCCCCAGCACCGTGAGCTTCGCTCCTTCCGCCAGCTGCAGATAAACAAGCCGGCCGGCCAGGAGGCTCCACAGGACAAAGAAAGCGACCGCAAGCTTGGTGATTCGGTTGGTGCGGATTCCCATGCTTCACCTCCCGGTATAAACGGACATTTATTGGTTTAGTGTTGTCCATTTTTTGTCTTTTTAACCGGCAGCGCACCGACAGCTCACAGCCCAGGACCCGCAAAAATAAGACTCCCGGCAAGGCGGGAGTTTTAGAGTGAAGACAAACCCAGGCTGGTGAGAAAGGTCCAGATGCAAGGCGCACCGGAAGAGCGTGCAGCGCCGCGTACTGGGTCGTACGCAAGCAAACGCTCTGAGGAGCAACGACGCAGATGGGCCTTTCTCGCCAGCCGGAAACTCCCGGCAAGGCGGGAGTTTGAGTTCAAGGCTCCTGTTCGGCTTTCGCATATTCCCCGGCGGTCAGGAATTCCACCGGGACCGGCAGATCGGCCAGGATCGACCGCACTTCCGGGGACGTATCCGGCGTGGCCCGGACGACGAGGAGCCCGGCGGCCCTGTCCAGGGTGGTCACCACCCCGTAGTATTCATACCCTTCCATAATCTGGTTGACGAAATTGATGTCCCGGGGCCTGACCCGGATGAATACCGCGCCGGGATCAAGCATGGCCGACCACCTTGCGCCGGAGCATCGCGTTGGGGCCGACCGGCTGGGTCATGGGCATGGCGACCAGTTGCTGGGGATGCGGCGCCACCTGAATCGCATCGCCGCCGGCGTCCAGCATCCGGGTGATGGTCTGCGTGAAATTCGGCCCTTCAGGCTGCAGGACCTCGATTTCCTCGCCGACCTTCATGTTGTTGCGCTGCTCGACCAGGGCGCAGCCGGTTCGGGGGTCGAAGCTCCGGACCAGCCCGACGAAATCATGGGTCTGGTCATAGGTGGAGTGGGTATAAATCTGATCCGCCTGGGTGGTCTTGCCGAAATAAAAGCCGGTGGTGTAAGGACGGTGGGAAATCTTGTCCAGTTCCTCCCACCAGCCGGCCCGGACGGCATAGTTCCCCGGATCGGCGGCGTAAGCGTCCAGGGCTTCCCGGTAGACTTTCACCACGGTCGCGACATAGTGCACGCTTTTCATCCGTCCCTCGATTTTGAGACTGTCGAGCCCGGCTCCGGCCAAAGCCGGAAGGTGGGCCAGCAGGCAAAGGTCTTTCGAATTGAAGACATAGGTGCCGCGTTCATCCTCCAGCACCGGAAAATACTGACCCGGACGGGTTTCCTCCACAAGGTGATATTTCCAGCGGCAGGGCTGGGCGCATTCGCCCCGGTTGGCGTCCCGGCCGGTGAAGTAATTGCTCATCAGGCAGCGGCCCGAGTAGGAAATGCACATGGCCCCGTGGACGAAAGCCTCCAGTTCCACCCGGGTCTTGCCGCGGATCAGCCGGATATCCTCCAGGGCTATCTCCCGGGCCAGCACGACCCGTTCGGCGCCCAGCTCCCGCCACATCTCCACCGCCGCCCAGTTGGTATTATTGGCCTGGGTGCTGATGTGCAGCGGCAGGCCGGGAGCCGTTTCCCTAGCCAGCCGGAGAACGCCGAGGTCGGAAATGATCGCCGCGTCGGCCTTGCTGTCCTGCAGAAACTTTAAATAGTCGGGCAAGGCCTCCAAATCTTCGTTGTGGGGAAAGATGTTCACGGTGACATACACTTTTTTCCCGGCCCGGTGGGCCGCGGCGATTCCGGCTTTGAGCTCGGCTTCGCTGAAGTTGTCGCTGAAGGCTCTGAGCCCGAACAGCTTGCCGCCGCAGTAAACGGCGTCGGCGCCGTAGGCCAGCGCCACTTCCAGCTTTTCCAGATTGCCGGCCGGAGCCAGCAGTTCAGGTAGTCGCAATGTCAACCGCTCCTTGGTAATGCGAAATAGCCACACCGTCGCCGGTGGGGTAAACGGTGGTAGCAAACCGGGGGTCCGCAGTGACAAACTGCAGATAACCGCGCAGGCGGCTGACAATGGTCTTGTACCGGCGGGGCGGGGCCTCCGGACTGGCCACCAGCCCCCGGAACAGCACGTTGTCGGCGAAGATGACCGCCTGATGCTGGAGTTTGCCCAGCAGTTTGGTAAGATAATCGAGATACTGCCCTTTGGCGGCATCGATGAACACCAGGTCGTAACGGCCTTCCAGAGCGGGAATCAGCCTTCCGGCATCGCCTTCCAAAAGCGAAATCCGGTCGGACAGGCCGGACCGGAGGATAAACTGCCTGGCGGCCGCCGCCCGTCCGGCATCCAGTTCGATGGTCGCGATCCGCGCGGACACCGGGCTCTTCCCGGCGATCAGAAGGGTGGAATAGCCGATGGCTGTGCCGATCTCGAGGACCGACCGGGGCTGCTTCAGGGCAACCGTTTGCTCCAGCAGCGCAGCGGCGGCCGCGCCGATGATCGGCACCCGGTTGGCTGCGGCGTAACGCCGCATTTCGGCCAGCAGCTCGTCCATGCTACTGGCCCGCCCTGGCGATATTGGCCAGATGTTCCTCATAGGTCTGGCCGAAGAGATGCCCGCCGTCCTGATAAGCGACGAAATACAGGTAGTCGGTGTCGGCGGGATACAAAACCGCCCGGATGGCGGCGATTCCCGGACTGGCGATCGGTCCGGGCGGCAACCCCGCATTCTGGTAGGTGTTGTAGGGCGACGGCAGCTCGGTATCCTCGATGGTCAGCTCAGCCTTGGGATGGCCCAGGATATACTGGATGGTGGCGCAGGACTGCAGGGGCATGCCCAGTTTCAGCCGGTTCAGAAACACGCCGGCGATCACCGGCCGTTCGGCATCCACCTTGGCTTCCTTTTCCACCAGCGAAGCCAAAATGACCGTATCCCGGATGGACAGGCCGCGCTCCGCGGCCCGCGCTTTCATTTCCGGCGTGAACTGCCGGTCGAATTGCCCGGCCATTATTTTGGCGAGCTCCTCTTCCGAGGCGCCGGCGGCAACCTGATAGGTGTCGGGAAACAGAAAGCCTTCGGCTTTATACTTGACGCTTGCGGCCGGAGCGACATAATCATAAGGCGCATAAGCGGCGGCATAGGCCTTGAATTTGGCGGCCGACGCCAATTTTTTCGTCTCCAGCAGCTCAGCAATCTGATCGACGGTGTAGCCTTCCGGGATGGTGAATTGCCGGTAAGCCGTCTCGCCCCGGGCCAGCAGCCCGATCATTTCCTCGACGCTCATCGCCTTGCTGAAGGCGTATTCGCCGGCCTTCAGGGAGTTTGCCAGCCCCTGGGTCTTGGCCATAGCCCGGAACAGCAGCACATTTTTGATAAGTCCCTGTTTGTGAAGCTCCTCGCCGATGGCCTGGGTGGTCATTCCGGGAGCGATGGAGATAATGGCGACATCGTCCGCATCGGCATTGACCGGCTGCGCCAGGCCGTACACCATGCTTCCGGCCAGCAGGCAGGCCAGCAGCGCGGGAACCAGCCATTTCCACATTTGCTTGGCGATACTGCGGTTGAATTTAAAACTTGGATGATGGAGATGCAGCATACGATATCACCCCCTGTCGTCCATCTATTATACACAAATCTACAAAAAAAATGAAGCCTTATTAGGCTTCAGATTCTTCTTCGCTGAGCAAATCCTCGTAAGCTTGGCGAACTTCCTCGAATTCTTCGTCGGTAGGATCGACATACACCTCTTCGCCGCTCTCATCCACGTCAATGCGGGCGATGAACACGTCGGTTTCCTCTTCGTCGCAGCCGCAATCCTCTTCGCCGCAGCCGCAGCCTTCTTCCTCGATGTCGATCGGAACAAGAATGGCGAAACGCTTATCACCAAGCGGAATAATCACTTCTTCACGATAATAGTATTCATTGCCTTCCTCGTCGGTCATCACGACGACCGGTTCCTCGTCGAGATCCATGTCGTCCTGTTCGAAATCAGCCATATTGTCACCTCATTTATTAATGTAATGTAATTGTAGCCTAGAAAAATTAGCCTGTCAAGGAAGTTTCTGGCTGGGCAGACTGTCGAGAAAGCCCTGCAGAATAAACACCGCCGCCATTTTGTCGATGACCTGCTTGCGTTTGGCCCGGCTGACATCCGCGGCGATCAGCGCCTTCTCCGCCGCCACGGTGGACAGGCGTTCGTCCCAAAGTTTGACGGCCGCCTCCGGGAAGACTTCTCCCAGGCTGGCGGCAAACTGCTGGCTCGCCTCGCCCCTGCTGCCGATCGTCCCGTTCATGTTTTTCGGCAGGCCCACGACGATCGTCCCGACCTCGTATTGGTCGACAAGCTCCCGGAGCCTTGCAAAATCCCTTTCCAGGGAGGTCCGGCGGATGACCTCCACGCCCTGGGCGGTAATCAGCAGCCCGTCGCTCACCGCAACCCCGATGGTTTTATCCCCGACATCAAGTGCTAGTATACGCCGATCCATGCTCGATTATAACCTCACTGTTAAATAATTCTTAAATCATTGTTAAATAATCTTAAGACAAAATTCCGGACAATGGGCGCCACAGTAGCCGCAGTACACGCACCGCGCCGGGTCCGGAACGGCCTTCCCCTCCTGCAGGGCGATCGCGCCCATGGGACAATGCTTCACGCACTCGCCGCAGCCGATGCACCAGTCCTCCACCAGCAGGCGGCGCTTTTTGGCCGCTACGCGCCGCGCCAGGTCGGCCGGCGCCGGCTGGCGGGAAAAATAGGCCGCGTTGACCGCCACCTCATCCGCCGACTGCATTCCGACCGCGATTGCGGCGATGTCGCCATGCCCCAGCACCCATTGGATGGCCGCCTCCGCTTCGCCGATGAGATGCCCGCCGCCCAGCGCCTTCATGGTATAAATGCCTTTGCCGGCCTCACCGGCGGCCCGGATGGCCAGGGCCATCTCCTCTTTCGTGCCGTCGAGGATGCCGATTCCCCGCCGGTTGAAAATGGGATGGATGACGTCGATCTCCGGCATGAGCGCCGCTGCTTGTACCACTTCGACCGTGTGGGTCGAAACCCCGGCGGCCCGGATCAGCCCCTCGGCTTTGGCGTCCGCCAGAAAGCCCAGAGCCTCGCGGTGTCCCTTCAGGGTCAGCCGCGATACCTGCTCATGGAGCATAAAAATATCGATATAATCACGGCCGAGCTCCCGGCAGGCCTCTTCGACGCTGCGCCGCATATCCTCGTAAGTATAGGCGTAGCACTTGGAAGCGACGACAACCTCCGGCCTGTGCCGGATCGCCGCCTTGATGTAGGGGTAGGTCCGGTACAGCTCAGCGGTATCAATAAAATTAACCCCTGCATCTAAGGCCGCCTCAATGACTTCGGCTCCTTCGCGCAGAGGCAACTTTGCCTGCAGCGGTCCGATGGTAAGCGCCCCGAAACACAGGCGCGAAACGGTAAGACCGCTGTTTCCCAGCCGTCGGTACTCCATCTACTTATCCTTCAGGTAGGCTCTCACCAGCTCTTCCAGGAGTTCGTCGCGGTCGAGCTTGCGGATCAGGATTCGGGCATTGTTGTAGCTGGTTATATAGGTCGGGTCGCCTGAAAGCAGGTAGCCCACCAGTTGATTGATCGGGTTATAGCCTTTTTCCTTGAGTGCTTCATAGACCGCGCTGATGATCGCGGAGGCATTGCTCTCCTCGCTTTCAACGCGGAACATCATGGTTTGTTGATCAGATGAATTGGCCATAGGGACACCCTCCTCCCGGGAATATTATCTCCTCTAGTATACCATTATATTCTACCCGGTCTAAATATTTCCTGTAATTTTCCAAATAAAGAAAACCCGGCTTGCGCCGAGCCTGGGCGAAAGGGACAGTGAGCGGGCTCCTCGCCCGCTCACTGTCTCGATCCGTTTCTGGGCATTCGGCTATTTTACCTGGCCTTTGGCCGTTTCCAAAGCAGCCGCGATCGCCTCGTTAATTTTTTCCGGCAGTTTGCCGCCGGCCTGCGCCATATCGGGACGCCCGCCGCCGCCGCCGCCGGCGACGGTGGCCGCAGCCTTGACGATATTCCCGGAGTGGATGCCCCGGGCGACGGCGCTCGCGGTAGCCATGGCGACGAAATTGACTTTCTCGCCGCTGACCGCTCCGAGAATAACCACCCCGCAGGACAGCTTGTCCCGGACCATATCGGCGATGCCGCGCAGGTCGTCCATTTCGCCGGCGGCCACCTGGCCGCTGACAAGCTGGACGCCGCCGACGGTCTGCATGGCGGAAAGAATATCCTGAACGGCGAACTTGGCGAGCTTGGTGTTGGCGGTGGCCAGCGCCTGCCCGGCTTCTTTCAGTTCGGCGGTCAGCGCCTCCACTTTGGCGACCAGTTCTTCCGGCCGGGTTTTCAGCAGTTCGGCCGCGGTAACCAGGGCCTTTTCCCGGCTATTGATGTACTCGAGGGCGCCGCTGCCGGTGACGGCCTCGATCCGTCGCAGGCCCGCTCCCACGCTGGTTTCGCTGACGATCTTGAACAGCCCGATTTCAGCGGTGCTGCCGACATGAGTGCCGCCGCAGAGCTCCTTGCTGAAATCGCCGGCCACGATGACCCGGACCTTGTCGCCGTATTTCTCGCCGAACAGGGCCATCGCTCCCATTTCCTTGGCTAAATCCAGGGTGGTTTCGATAACGCCGACCGGGATATTGTCGAAAATAGCGCGATTGACAAGCCGTTCGACCTCCGCCAGTTCCTCCGCCGACACCGGGGAAAAATGGGAGAAGTCGAAACGCAGGCGATCCGGCTCGACCAGGGAGCCGGCCTGATTGACATGGCTGCCCAGCACCTTTTTCAGGGCGGCATGCATGAGGTGAGTGGCGGTATGGTTGCGGGCGGTGGCCATGCGCCGCCGCGAATCAATCGTCACCTTCACCGCGTCGCCGGTTTTCAGCACGCCTTCGATGACGTGGCCGATGTGATAGATCGTGCCGTCGGGAAGTTTGCGGGTGCCGTTTACCGTCATTTTCCCCAGCGGCCCCACGATGCGGCCGGCGTCGCCGACCTGTCCGCCGCCCTCGGCGTAGAACGGCGTCACATCGAGAATAATCGCCGCTTCCTCTCCGTCGTGAACCTCATCCACGACCTGGCCGCCTTTGAGGGCCACCACCACCCGCCCGGCGTCAGCCTGGGCGTCGGCCCGCAGCGTTCCGGTCACCACGCCGGATAAGTCCGGCAGTTCGATGCGCTCATTTTCCTGGCGGGCGGCCCGGGCCCGTTCCCGCTGCTCGTTCATGGCGGCGTCGAAAGCCTGTTTGTCCAGGGTCATGTCCTGCTCGGCGAGGATCTCCTGGGTAAGCTCCCAGGGAAAGCCGAAGGTATCGTAGAGTTTGAAGGCGGAACCGCCATCCAGCGTCTGCCGCCCGGCGGCTTTCAAATCCTGAATGTGCTTGTTCAGCAATTCGATGCCCTGCAGCAGCGTGGCGTTGAAGCGCTCTTCCTCCAGTTGGACGACTTTTTTGAGGAACGCCCGTTTCTCGCTGATATCGGGATACGGCTCGGCGAAAATATCGGCCACGACATCCACGAGATCGGCCAGGAAGGGCTTATCCACTCCCATCAGCCGGCCATGGCGCACGGCCCGCCGGAGAACGCGGCGGAGCACATAGCCCCGTCCCTCGTTCGAAGGCAGAATGCCGTCGGCAATCATGACCGTCAGGCTGCGGGCATGGTCGGCGATCACCTTCAGCGACACGTCGGTTTTCTCGGACTGCCCGTAAGCAACCCCCGCCACCCGGCAGGTGCGCTCGATGATCGGGAATAAGAGATCGGTTTCGAAATTCGACCGTTTGTTCTGCAGGACCGAAGCGATGCGCTCCAGGCCGGCGCCGGTGTCAATGTTCTTTTTGGCCAGCGGGGTGTAATTGCCGGCTTCATCCCGGTCAAACTGGGTGAAAACAAGGTTCCAGATTTCCAGGTAGCGGTCGCAATTACAGCCGACGGCGCAATCGGGCTTGCCGCAGCCGCGGTCCTCGCCGAGGTCGATGTAAAGCTCGGAACAGGGGCCGCAAGGGCCGGGGCCGATTTCCCAGAAATTGTCCTCCATCCGGATAATCCGGTCCGCCGGAAGGCCGATGTCCTTGTGCCAGATTTCAAAAGCTTCGTCGTCTTTGGTATGGATGGTGATCCAGAGCTTGTCCTCCGGCAAGCCAAGATGCTCGGTGACAAACTCCCAGGCCCAGGCAATGGCTTCTTTCTTGAAATAATCGCCAAACGAGAAGTTGCCGAGCATTTCGAAAAAAGTATGATGACGGGCAGTCCGCCCGACATTCTCGATATCACCCGTCCTCACGCATTTCTGGCTGGTGACAATGCGCGGCTGGGGAGGCTTCATCTTCCCTGTGAAAAAAGGCTTGAAGGGTGCCATGCCGGCGCCGATCATGAGGAGGGTAGGATCATCCTCGGGAATAAGGGAATAGCTGGGCAGTACCAAATGATTTTTACTCGCAAAAAACTGCAGAAATTTTTTACGCAGTTCATTTCCGGTCAAAATAATCAACCTCCACTCGTTTCAGCCAGACACTCTTCCTGGAATTATACATAATTTAGGCCGCGTTGTCAATAAATGGAGGCCTTTCCAGCCGCCTACACCAGCCACCGGATCAGGTGCTTCAAAACGACTTTTATGATCGCCGCCACCGGCACGCCGAGCAGCATTCCGGGCAGTCCGCCCAGCTCTTCCCCGACAAATAGGAAAAAGATGACCGACAAGGGGTGCAGACCGGTGCTTTCCCCCAGGATTTTCGGGCCGATCACCGTTCCTTCCGCCTGATGGATGACGAAAAACAGCAGGCCGACTTTGGCCGCCAGCAGCGGTGAATCGAGAAGCGCCACCGTAACGGCCGGAGTGGCGCCGATAATGGCGCCGAAATAAGGGATGATGTCCAGCGTTCCCGCCAGCAGGCCGATGAGCAGGGCATACCGGACCTGCAGCAGATACATGCCCAGGCTGACCAGAATTCCCACAAAAATGGCAATCATCAGCTGGCCGCGAATGACGCCGGCCAGCACCTTATCCACGTCGCGAACGATGAGAATGAACTCATGCCGCCACTTGGCCGGAAGCAGCCGGGTGCACTCCTCGCCGATCTGATGCCAGTCGTGGAGAAGATAAAAGGCCAGTATCGGGGAGATGGCCAGGCCCACCAGCTTGCCAATAAGCCCCACAATGCCGCCGACCACGTCGGAGATGAAAGCCTGGATCTCCGTCTGAAGGGCAAAGAGTCCGTTGTCGACCGCGATCCGCAGCGAAGCCGGCAGGGCCGATTGCTGATACCGCTGCTGGAAAGCGTTCAGCAGTTCTTCCCCTCGCTGGGTCATCAGCGGCAGATCCCGGGCGAACCCTTCCAAATCCCGGATGAGCAGCGGAATGAGCCGGCTGGTGCCGACGATGACAACGCTGAATAAGATGATATATAAAATGATGATGGCCCAGACCCGGCGGATCCCCCGGTGTTCCAGCCAACATACCGCCGGATTGAGGAGATAGGCCAGAAAGAAGCCGAGGACAAAGGGATAAAGCCCGCTGCGCACCATCCAGAGAAAATAGACCACCACCGCGGCGGCAGCAGCGAGCAAGGTTATTCGAAAGGTTTTTCGCGTTACGATCATGTCATTCCACCTGCTATCCGGTCGGCTGCGGCATCCGGCAAGGAAAAGGGAGACCAGCACGGCCTCCCCCGATTGCCTTTGTTAATCGATTTTTTTCATGATGCGTTTGCGGGCCCGGCGGGCCTCGCGCATCAGGTCGCGCGTCGTATGCTTAATGACGTCGGCGCTGCGCTCCATCAACGGCTTCTTTTGCGGTCTCATCATCGGCGTCAGAATGGCTCCCAGTACCGTACCGATAATACTTCCCCAAACCAACCCATGCAAAAACTTGCCGCGCATTGTGTCATCCCTCCTGCATCTGCAAATTTGCTATCCCTGGAGAAGGCTCGCCGAATACAGTCAAACTCCCGTCAACCTCAACGCTGAATATTTTTACATCTTGGCCCCGCTGTACGAACTCCACGCAACAATCCCAGCAATAATACTGATCCGCGCCCACCTTGCCGATGGCCCGCTGATTGCAAACAGGACAAGTAATCATCATATCCATCACACCACCTGAATCTCTTTTGCAGCTTGAAGCAGTTTGGACATGGCTTCCGGAACGATAACCCGCTCTTCGCTCAATACCTGAGCCTGCGGTAGCGGCATCACCAGCCGGCCTTCCACGAGATCGGTGATCAGCCCCTCCGACAGCTCATAGAACCGGATTTCCCCGGTATCGGGCCGGTAGATTACATCGGCGACCAGGCCAAGGTAATTGCCGGCTTCGGTGAAAACCGCCTTGTCGCACAGGTCCCGCAGCCGGCAGGTCGCCTGATCGGCCAGGAGGCCGGCCAGGTCGGTGACGGCCGCCGGTGATCTTACGACTAAGGCGTCGCGCCCCACACCATGGAAATCGGCGAAAAGAATTCCTTGGTCGTGGCTGAACCAGGTGCCGCCGGCGACGATGACTCCCAGAACCATTGCCTGCCCGATGTTCAAAACTACTTCCTCGATTTCGCCAATCTGAGCGCCGGTTTCGGTTTCCAGCACCGGTAGGCCGATTAATTGTCTTAACTTGTGCATACAGGCCTCCCGACAGATTGTCATTCCTATTATGACCCATTCGGCCTTTTTTTATTTCCGGTCCGGTCATTCTTGCGACCGGCACGAAAAATAGCCCGCCGATTTTTGCCCCAACAAAAAACCGACGGATTTTCCGTCGGTTTTTTGTTGGCAAACTCAGGCTAGCGAGAAAGCTTCAGATACACGTCCTGATTTAGCGAGTTTTTTTAATGTGCATTGTTTGCCTGCAATATAGACAATGAGCGGTGTGCAAGCCGCACCAGAAGGAGTGCCGGCCGGAAGATGTTTATGAAAGCTGCGGGAAGCGGCAGCGTCGGAGCGTTCATAAACATCTTCCGTATTAGGCAGGAAGCCGCGTAATGGGGACATGCGCAAACAAGCGCTTTGAGGAGCAGCGCCTTTATCGCCAGCCGGCGGCTTTTCCGCCGGTTTTGGCAGTGATAATTCTTCAGTCTTTTACCACCCGGGTAATAATTCCCCCGCCCAAAACCACGTCGCCGTCATAGAAGACGACCGACTGGCCGGGGGTAATCGCCCGCTGCGGCTGGGTGAAGCTAACCTTTACCTTCCCCTCCGGCAGAGGGGTGACGACCGCTTCGGCTTCGCGGGCGCTGTAGCGGATTTTCGCCGCCACGGCGACCGGCGCCGCCAGTTGGTCAACAGCAATGAAGTTCAGATCGCCGGCGATGAATTCCCGGCTGAAAACATCCTGGTCCGAGCCGACAACGACCTCGTTGCGGTCGGGGTCCAGGGCCACGACATACAGCGGATATCCGGCGGCCAGTCCAAGTCCTTTGCGCTGCCCGACGGTGTAGAGCGGCAGCCCCTTGTGGCGGCCGACGATGCGGCCGTGAGTGTCGACAAAATTCCCCGGCTGCAGGCTCTCGGGAGCTTTCGCTTCGAGAAAGCTCTTATAGTCGTCGTCAGGCACGAAGCATATTTCCTGGCTGTCGGGTTTGTCGGCCACCGTCAGTCCGAACTCCCTGGCCATCTGCCGGGTCTCGACCTTGGTATAATCCCCCAGCGGCATCAGAAAATGCTTCAAGGTGGTCTGATTAAGGTGATAGAGGGCATAGGACTGGTCCTTGGACGCGTCAACGCCCTTGCGCAGAAGAAACCGCCCCGTTTCAGCGTCCCGGACGATCCGGGCGTAATGCCCGGTGGCCGCGTAATCGGCGCCGAGGGCCAGGGCCTTTTTCAGGAATCCTTCAAATTTCACATACCGGTTGCAGGCGATGCAGGGATTGGGGGTCCGTCCGGCGGCATATTCCCGGATAAAATAATCCACCACCGTTTCTTCAAACATCCGGCGGAAATTCAGCACATAGTAAGGAATGCCCAGGGTATCCGCAACCCGCCGGGCATCCCCCACGGCCGACAGCGAACAGCAGCCCCGGTCGTCCGGCGTATCCTCCCGCTCGGTGTCCCATATCTGCATGGTGGCGCCAATGACATCGTAGCCTTGACGGACAAGAAGGGCGGCAGTCAAAGAACTGTCCACCCCTCCGCTCATGGCTACAACCACTCGGGGTTTAGCCATTATATCATCACTTTCCCTTTTTCTCCATATAGTCCTTGATGGCTTCGTGCAAAGCATCGGCAGCCAAGTTGGAACAGTGCATCTTGACCGGCGGAAGCCCGCCGAGCGCTTCGGCAACCGCCTGGTTGGAAATCTCAAGGGCTTCGGTCAGGGACTTGCCTTTCACCATTTCGGTGACCATGCTGCTGGTGGCGATGGCCGCGCCACAGCCGAAGGTCTTGAATTTGACGTCCTGAATAATATCTTTATCGTCAACCTTGAGGTAAATGCGCATGATGTCGCCGCATTTGGCGTTGCCAACCTCGCCGATGCCGTTGGCGTCGGCGATCTCCCCGACATTGCGGGGGTTGGTGAAATGATCCATGACTTTTTCCGTATACATTGATCTCTCTCCCGTCTTTGTTCAATAATTAATGGGAATGGGCCTGGCATTCGCTGCAGGGATTGCCCGCCCGGGCGGTGCCGCCTGCGCCGAACAGCGGAGACATCGCCCTGAGGCGGCTGATGATTTCCGGCAGCACTTCCAGGAAATAATCGACATCCTCGTCGGTGTTGTCCCGGCCAAGGGTAACGCGCAGGGAGCCGTGAGCCACCTCATGGGTCATCCCCATGGCCAGCAGGACGTGAGAGGGATCCAGCGAGCCCGAGGTGCAGGCCGAGCCGCTCGATGCCGCGATGCCCTTGAGGTCCAGGTTGAGGAGCAGCGACTCGCCCTCGACATAGAGGAAGCTGAAGTTGACATTGCCGGGCATCCGTTCGGTCGGGTGGCCGTTGAGCTTGATATGGGGAATCTTTTCGGTGATCTCGCGGATAATGCGGTCCCGCATCGAACGAAGGCGGGCGGTCTTTTTCTCCATATCCCGCTTGGCGATTTCGGCGGCCTTGCCCAGCCCGGCGATCCCGGGCACATTTTCCGTGCCGGCCCGCATATTGCGCTCATGGCCGCCGCCGTGCTGAATCTCGTCGACCTTGACCCCCCGGCGTATGTATAGGGCCCCGATGCCTTTCGGCGCATGGAACTTATGGCCGGACAGCGTCAGAAGATCAATATTCAGTTCATTCACGTCAATGGGATAATTCCCGGCGGCCTGAACGGCGTCGGTGTGGAAGTAAATCCCCTTTTCCCGGGCGATCCGGCCGATTTCCTTCACCGGCTGGAGGGTCCCCACTTCGTTGTTGGCGAACATGATGCTGATGAGAATGGTTTTATCGGTAATCGCCTTTTTCAGGTCCTCGATCCGGACCATGCCGTATTCGTCGACCGGGAGATAAGTAACCTCATAGCCCTGCTTCTCCAAATACTCACAGGTATGAAGAATTGCATGGTGCTCAATGGCTGAGGTGATGATATGGTTGCCTTTTTTGCGATTGGCGAAAGCGACGCCTTTAATGGCAAGGTTGTCCCCCTCAGTGCCGCCGCTGGTGAAAAAGATCTCGTTAGGAGTGGCGCCGAGCAAGGCCGCGACTTGCTCGCGGGCGGCGTCAACCGCTTTGCGGGATTCGCGCCCGAAGCTGTGAATACTGGACGCATTGCCAAATTTGTCCGTCATGTATTCCAGCGCCAATGCCGCTGCTTCCCGATCGACGGGGGTGGTTGCGGAATGGTCGAAGTAAATACGTTTCATGGTACTAATCACTCCTTATGCTTTTTCTTCGCCGGCCAAGTCGGCCAGTGAAATGGAATCCAGAACCGAATCGATACTGTCGCGCACCTTGGCCCATACGCCCCGCGTGACGCAGATTTGGGCCCGGGCGCAATATTCGTTGTGCGCCGCGTCCGTCAGGAGACAATCCACCGGCGCAATCGGCCCTTCCATAATCCGGATGATATCTCCCACCGTGATCTGGGAGGGGTCCTTGGTCAGCGTGTATCCGCCCTGGGCTCCCCGGATGCTTTTGACATAGCCTGCCTTGCGTAAAGTACCCATGAGCTGCTCCAGATAATGCTCGGATATCCCCTGCCGCTGGGCAACGCTTTTCAGCGAAATCGGACCCTGCCCATAGTGCAATGCGAGATCGTACATCGCCGACACCCCGTATCGGCCCTTGGTTGATATTTTCATGTCCATCGCTCCCGCTTTTCCGACTATTGCGATAGGATTTATTACCTTTAATATAGCAAACTTTTTTCCCGTTGTCAAAGCAGGATAAGATTATTTTTTACCGCCCCGGACCTGATTATGCCGCCTTGCCGCCTGGTAACTTTCATTCAAAAAAAGGACGCCCTGAGCTAAGCACCCAAGGCGTCCTTTCCCCTATTTTTGCTCACAGTCAAATGAGATGCTTGCCGTCCTTGATAATGACCCTGCCGTCGACGGTGAGAGTCGGGGCATTCAAGATGCCGTCGAGATGGATGGGCACATCGACTTTGCCGCCAAAGCTCACGCTGTTGCCCAGCGCTACGTGCACCGTCCCCAGAACTTTCTCGTCTTCGAGGATTTTTCCGGTTATGATCGCCATATCGTTGGTCCCGATGCCCAGTTCGGCGATATTCCGGGCCGGTTTGCCGTATTCGGCCAGCATACCTTCCAGTTGGGACGCTTCCGGGCCGCCCTCGACCCTGGTGACATAGCCTTTTTCCACCGTCATTTTAATGGGTGCGGACAGCACGCCGATCCCGGCCATCGCCCCGTCCACCACCAACAGGCCCTCGGCCGTATCTTCCAGGGGCGCGATGTAGGCTTCCCCGGCCGGCAGATTGCTGAAAGAGCCGGGCGTATGGTTGAGCCCCGTATCGGGGTGCGCTTCCCGGCCGGCGATGGACATGGTAAGCTCCGTCCCGGCCTGGGTGGTCAGGTGCACCTGTTTTCCATCGTTCAAAATTTGGGCGAATCTCTCGCTGACCGCGCCAATCTTCTTGTAGTCGGCGCACAGCGTGCGTTTCATCATATCTTCCGTAATATCGGGAAGGGTGGCGATCCGGGCGCCGGCCTTATTGGCCGCTTTCCGGGCCGCGGTGTGGGAAAAGGATTTGGACGTCGGACCCAGAACGACATCCGCCTTTTTCATCGCTTCGGCCACCATCGCCGGCGGCTCGGTGCCATGCGTCTTGCGGGGAGTCATCTCCATATAGACGGCGTCGGCCCCGGCTTCGATGGCTTGCTGCCATAGGGCGCGGCCGATCTCGCGCTTGGGTCCGTCGGTGACGATCAGCACATTCTCTCCGGGTTTTACCCCCATGCAGTCGCGGATGGCAATTTCCGCGCTGCGCGCCAATTTTTCCTCCATCACGATACCTCCTTCGATTGTCCTCGCGTGAGTCCCTTGACGGCCCGCCACCTGGCTAGGGCCGGGGGATGCAAAAATACCGCTTGGTCTGGCCCGCGACGGCCTCGCGCACGAGGCCCCGCGCCACCATCCGCTGTACAACGGCTTCAGCGGCCACCAGATGATTGTCGACCGCCAACCGGTAACCTTGCAATTGATTGCCGATCCTGGCGTTTTTAATCGCCCCGGCCAAATTTTTCAGGGTCGCGCCCTCGGGGCATTCCGCCAACACGGCTAGGATTTTCTGTTCGAGAAGCTGCCCCATCTGCCGCTGAAGGGCCTGCGGCATCCGGCGGGAACGGCGATAGCCCCAGACATAGAGTACCGCGCCGCAGACGGCGAACCCCAGCGTTCCCAGGATAAAAACTTCTACCGGCATGCGCTAGCCACCTCAACTTCCCGCGGTTTGGAAAGCACGACCAACCGATTGTTCGCCAGCATCCGCAAAAACACCACCAGCCTTTCCAGAACCGGTTCGGCCTCACAGCCGAAACGCTCCCGCATGGCTCCGGCAATTTCCCCGACAGTATAATTTCCGTCGCAATACTGCCAGACAAACGAACCGTAGTCATCCAAGGCGATGGTCGTGACGCCGGGAGTATGGAACCACTTCGTGCAGAGACGGCTCAGCAAGCCGGTGCGGCGGACGACCAGCATAAGCTGGCCATCCCTCGCCTCGGCGGTAACATTCGGGGAATTTTCCGGACGCATGAGCAGCAGGTTGTCGTTACCCACCGATGACCTTCTCCTCTTTCTCTTCCTGTGCGGAGTCGATTTTCGTGTTCAAGATATAGTATAGCATGCCAAGCCCCAGGAGCGCGAACATTCCGAAGGATGCGGCGTTGAGGAAGCCGCCCCAGGCGACATGCAGCGACAGGTCGATGCCCTTGTAGACGAAGAGCGCCAGAATGATCCCCATCAGCGAGTCGCCGGCAATCAGGCCGGAAGCCAGCAAAATGCCCTCTTCCATCCGGGGAGTTTCCTCACTCTTCTTAACCATCTTGGTAAAGAGCAATTGGAGCAGACCGCCCATGGCGATGGCTGCGCCGGTGTGAATCGGCAGATACATGCCTACGGCAAATGCCAGAACCGACAGCCCGAGGCATTCGGCCATAATCGCCACAAACGCGCCGACGCCCACGAGGCCCCAGGGCAGGGAACCGTTGATGACTCCCTCGACCACGAGCGACATCAGCGTGGCTTGGGGCGCCGCCAGCTCCTTCGTGCCGAAGCCGTAGGAGCTGTTCAGCATGACCAGCGTTCCACCCATGACCAGCGAGGAGGCCAGAACTCCGATAATCAGGCCCCACTGTTGCGCTTTCGGCGTTGCGCCCACCAGAAAGGCGGTTTTCAGGTCCTGGGAGGTGTCACCGGCCATGGCGATGGAGATGCAAACCAGGGCGCCGGTGGTCAGAGCCGCCACCATGGCTTCCGATCCGGCCCAGCCCATGGCTTTGAAGATCAACGACACAATAATCATCGTACCGATCGTCATGCCGGAGACCGGATTGCTGGACGAGCCGATGAGGCCGACGATCCGGGAAGATACGGTGGTGAAAAAGAAACCGAAGATCAGGACGAGGATGCCGCCCACAAAGCCCACGTTGAACTGCGGCGACAGGGCGATGTAGAAGACGATGACCGCGGCGATAATCAGGATGATCAGCATCGACATGTCGCGCTGGGTTCTCAGGGTGGAAACTTCGCCGCTTCCCTTGCTCAGCCCGCTCATGGCGAACCGGAAGGAGCCGATGATCGTCGGCAGGGACTTGATCAGGCTGATGATGCCGCCGACCGCCACGCCGCCTGCGCCGATATAGCGGATATATTTGCTCCACAGATCCCAGTGGTCCATCTCTCCGATCGGGACGGTCGCAGGATAGACCGGCGTGGGCAGGCCGCTGCCGAAGTAAGAGATGAGAGGCATCAATACGCACCAGCTGAGGATGCCGCCGGCCAGCATGGTGAAGGAGGCGCGCGGCCCGATGATGAAACCGACGCCTAGCAGGGCCGGCAACACGTCAAACCCGATCGCTCCGCCCTTCAGGCCCGGGATGACCCATTCCGGGTTCTCTTCCCAGGCCCCCATGGCCCCCATCAGGAATTTGTAAACGGCGCCGGCCACGATGCCGCCGAATACCGTCTTAGCTCCGCTGCCGCCCTGGTCTCCCACCACCAGAACCTCGGCGCAGGCCGTTCCTTCAGGATAAGGCAGAGAATGATGCTCGTCGACGATCAGCAGGCGACGCAGCGGAATCATCAGGACAACGCCCAGCGTGCCGCCGAGAATCGCCATTGTCCCGATGGTCAGGTTGCTCGGGGTGTAGCCCCACAAAAACAGGGCGGGAATGGTGAAGATGATGCCTGCGGCGGTAGCTTCACCGGAGGAAGCGATGGTTTGGGCGATCGTGTTTTCGAGGATGGTGCCCCGTTTTAAGATTCCCTTCAGAATGCCCATCGAGATAACCGCCGCCGGAATGGTGGCGCTGACGGTCAGGCCCGCTTTCAGCCCGAGATAAGCATTGGCCATGCCGAACACGATAGCCAGGATGGCGCCAAGGATAATTGCGGTTGCGGTGAATTCGGGGATGACCTTGTCGGCAGGAACATAAGGAACATAATCCCGGCCGGCCACATTGAGATAATTCAATTTCCTGTTCTCGCTCATTTTCACTCACCTTTCTTTGGTTGCTGGGACTCGGGTCCATCCCCTACTATAGTTTCAAACCCGAGGCAAGTCATCGTCGCCATTGCACAAAAAATTGCGAAAATTTTTGTCAGCTTGGTACAAAAGCTTACCGCAGGAAATGGCGGATCCGCAGGGCCAGCTGCAGATTGAAGCGAATCTCCGGATCGTCCAAGTCCACGCCGAGCAGCTCTTCGATTTTGTCCAGCCGGTATTTCAGGCTGTTGCGGTGCATGTACATCAGTTCCGCCATCCGGTTGATGCTGCCGTTGGCGGCAAAATGCATTTCCAGGGTCTTGATCATTTCGTTGCGGGCATGGGCCTCCAGCCGGTCCAGCTTGCCCAGGACGCTTTGATAAAAGCCGGTCAGTTCGCTGCTGCCGCGCAGTCTGGCCAGCAAC
This sequence comes from Sporomusaceae bacterium UBA7701, assembly GCA_002482545.1. Lineage (GTDB taxonomy): Bacteria > Bacillota > Negativicutes > Sporomusales > UBA7701 > UBA7701. The sequence continues at coordinate 285,321 of DLGF01000020.1, read as the reverse complement.
TGATACCCCCCCATATCGCCGAAGCGGTAAACCTTCCCGCCGCCGCCCAGCTCAGCGCCGATCCGCGCGGCCTCCCGCGCCTCGCGATAGGCCGAGGGCCAATCCCGATACCCGCAGCAGGGCCTGCTGACGCCAAGGGCCACCTCCCGCGCCGGCATAAGCGCGGCCAGCTCTTCCCGCAAATTTGCCGCCACGGCCCCCAAACGCTTCTCATCGGCTTTGCCGCCCTCCACCGGAAGAAACAGCAGCAATTTATCCGCCTGGCGGGCCACCACCAGTTCCTCGTGGCGCGAGGTCAGGTGGCCGGCCAGCAGGGCCAAGGCTTTGTCCTTAAGCTTTACCGGCCCCGGCTCCGCATCACCCCGGACAGGGTCTTTGCCGACGGCAGGGCTCACCAGCTCGACCCAAAGGATATGGCCGGGTTTTTCCAGGAAGGGGTTGGCTTTTCTGACCCGTTCATCCAGCGCCGGCTCCATTTCGCCAGACCCTTCCACCAATTCAAAAATCAGATCGCTCTGGCGCCGCCGCTCATAATGCTCGGCAAAGCAGCACTTCAAAATTGCCATGGCCACCAAAAAACCGGACTGTTCCAGAGCCGAGCGCTCGGCGGGGGAGACTTTGCGGCCTTTTTCCAGGACCGCCAAATAGCCGGCGATTTCCCCGCCAACCGGAAGCGGCAGGACAAAGGACGACGCCCCTTCCGCCAAAGGCTCGGCGGAATTTTCAAGCCCGCGCAAAAACAGTTCCAAAGTTCGGGTGCGGATATTGCGCCTTCCGGCGCGATTCCCGGTCCCCTCGCCGGCGGAGGAAAACGCCAGCACCTGGTAATCGCGGTCGCTGACGACTACCGTGTTCTGCAGCCTGCCGGACAAGGACTGGGCCAGCAGGCTCAGGTCGCCGCCGTCCAAAACGGCTTTGGCCACAAGGGCGGCGACGTCGACAGCCTCCAGAATTTCGCCGGTTTCCACCTCATGCCCCAGGCCCCCGGCACCGGCGAGAACGCTGGTCTCCCGCAGGGCGTCAAGCCTCAGCACATCCAAAAGCCGCGGGAACCGCCCGCCGTCCTCGCCGGAGAAAACCGCAAGGTTATCCCTTGGCGGTGCAAGGCTGACCACCGGCTGAGCAGCTGCGCCCACCCCAACCGGCGAAATCAGAACACGCTCCCGGGTGCAAGCCAACCTCATCCACCCCTTTTCCATATCTATTTTGCATAATTATTCTAAATCGATTGCCCTATGTAGGTTCGTCACTTTTCAAACATTTCCTGCCGCGCAGTTTAAAAATTATTGGAAAAAATCCGGCCCTCCCTGAGCCGATATACGGGGAAACCGCCGGCGGAAAACAACAAAAGCAGGTCGAAATTGACCTGCTCAGCGTGAAGATAAACCCCAGACCGGCGCGAAGGCTAGTTGATGCGAATGCCCCAGGTAAGCTTCTTAAAGACGCCCGCCTGTTCGATTTCCTTCACCCGGTTGTAGAAGGTGTTCTTTTTCAGCCCGCTTTCCTGCATCGCCTGCACGGCGGTGATTTCCCCGGCTTTCCACCGCTTATAGATCGAAACGAAGTTTTCCGTAATCTCGATTTTCGGCCGGCCATAGGCCTTGCCTTTCACCAAGGCGGCGTCAATGCCCTCCTGCCGCCGGTCCTTGGCCGCCTCCCGCTCCAGGCCGAGCACCGCCTGAAAAAGCCCCATGGCGTGAGCGCCTTCGGACGTGGCGCTGTCAAAGCTCTCCTTCAGGCACACCAGCCCAACCCCTCGCACCGCCAGTTGACTGGCCACTTCCAGAAAGCCGACCGCGCTCCTGGCCAGGCGGCCCATGCTCTCGGCATATACGACATCGCCTGCCCGCACGAATTCCAGCAAGGCCTGAAGCCGGGGCTGAGTCGCGTCCCTGACGGAATATTTGTCTTCAAACAGTTTTTCGGGACCGAATTTTTTCAGCGCCGCAAGCTGCATATCGGTATTGGGTTCCTGACGGTTTGTCCGCATATAGCCGATTTTCACTGCAAACGCCCTCCAAGCTTTATTCTGCCTATATTATAGCCTTTTGAGTCCTAAAACGCAATCTATAGTTTATCAAACGTTTATTTTATTTTTTAACTTTTCAGGATAATATTTATATGAATATTTATTCTTTATATGTAGTTTTCATGCATAATAATGAATTATTACGCTTGATCCCGCCTGCCTTCGGGAAGCAACATACCCGGCATCGCTCGGAATGCCGGGTATGTTGGAACTGATGCGCCTTCGCCATTGCCTTGTCCGGTCACCGGGCCGTTTCTCCGTTGGCCCCGCTGCCGCTGACATAGCGGTAGATAATGAAGCCCAGCAGCAGGAACATCCCCAGCCCCCACCACGCGTCGCCGGCGAACGGCAGACGGGCGAAAATCGCCACTTGCTCCGATATGCCGTGATAGGCCAGGAAGGCGACTACGATGCCGATGATCGCATCGCCGGCGATAAGGCCGGAGGCGAAAAGAATTCCCTTTTCCACCCGGTTCCGCAACTCGTCGCGCGAAAACTGATTGTCAATGACCCAGCGGATCAGGGCTCCCGCCAAGATTCCCGTACTCAGGTGCAAGGGAAGATACAGCCCGATGGCCACAGGCAGTACCGGCAGGCGAAGCACCGAGAGGACGACGCCGATCGCCATGCCGGTGGAAACCATGGCCCAGGGAAGATTGCCGGTCATGACCCCGCTGACCACCATGGACATCAGCGTGGCTTGCGGGGCGGGAACCTTGTCGCTGCCGATTCCATAGGCCTGATGGAGCATGAGAATGACTCCGCCCACCACAAAGGTGCTGAGAATCCCTCCCAGCATCATCCCCAGCTGAATATACAGCGGCGTTGCGCCCAGAATATAGCCGGTTTTAAGATTCTGCGCCAGGCTGCCGGCGATGGCCACCGCCACGCAGATCGTCGCGCCGGTGGTTATGGAGGCGATCATCCCGCTCATGTTTAGCAGCCCGGCGGCCTTCAGCATGAAAGTGCTGACAAGCAGCGCCGCGATTGTCATGCCGGAGACCGGCAGGTTGGTCACGCCGACAATGCCCGCGATCCGGGCCGACACGGCGGCGAACAAAAAACCGAACACGATGATGGCCAGCGCGCCCACCCAGGTCACATCCATCTGCGGCAGCAGCACCGCGCAGACAAACACCCCGAGCACGCCGAAAAAAATGGCGATGACGCCGACATCCCGGTTGGTGCGGTCCTGTTGCCGGCCTTCCTGTTTGGCGGAGCCTCCCATCGTAGCCCGGAAGGAACGCAGAATCATGGGCATCGACCGGCCAAGGCTGATGAACCCGCCGGCGGCAACCGCCCCGGCGCCGATATAGCGGATGTACTCGGACCAGATGGCCCAGGCGTCCATGTCGGCGATCAGCTTGGCACTCGGGAAGATGGGCGTCGAGACCCCCGCTCCGAAATAGGAAATAAGCGGAATAAGGACCATCCAGGTAAGAAGGCCGCCGGCAAACAGGAACAGCCCGATATCCAAACCGATAATGAAGCCCACCCCCATCAGGGAGGCCACCACATCGAAGCCGAATACGCCGTTTATCATCCCGGGAACCTTCCATTCCACCTGTTCCCGGAACAAGCCGAAGGCTCCGGCCATCAGCTTGTACAGTCCCCCCACCAGTCCGCCCCAAAGCAGGCCCGCCGCGGACTGGCCGCCGCGCTGCCCCGCCACCAGGACTTCCGCGGTGGCCATGCCTTCCGGATAGGGCAGCATGCCGTGCTCTTCGACCGTGAGGTTGCGCCGAAGCGGCACGACAAATAGCACGCCCAGGATCGTCCCCAGGGCCGCCACCGTGACAATCTTCAGCACCGTGAATTGATCGCCGATCCCCCAGATGATGAGGGCCGGCAGGGTGAACATCACTCCGCTGGCCACGCTTTCCCCGGCGGAGCCGGTGGCCTGCATGATGTTGGTCTCCAGAATGTTCTGGCGCCTGAGCAGGCCGCGCACGATCGCCGTGCTCAAAACCGCGCCGGGTATGGAGGCGGAAACGGTGACGCCGACCTTCAGCCCGAGATAGGTGTTGGTGGCGGCGAAAATCAGGGCGAACACGACCCCGGCCAATACCGAAAGAAGGGTCATTTCCGCAAGGCTGGAATTCAGCGGAATATAAGGCTGGTAAGAAGCCGGTCTTCTTCTCAACTGAATCCTCCCTCCCGCAGCTTGGAAATTACTTGGCACGGTATTGCCTCATATGTTAATTATAAACTTTCAGACAAGTCCGTCAATGCGCCCTCAGGCGTATCACTGCCCATTGGAGATACACAGGCGGTTGCGGTCTGATTCTTTCCGGCGCTCCTTCCCGCCGCAACCGTAATACTGAAGTTTCGGGCGCCTTGCCTTCGCTGCTTGAATGGCAAGTCGAATACATCGTCAAGCACCCTTATCCGGTCATTTTTATCCATGTCCGAAAATGGCCAGCTTTTTTTGCTCCCCGTGCTATAATAGAACCCGGAGGAACAAAGCTATGCCAACACCAACATCGGACCTGCTTCTGGACAACAAGGCTTGTTACACCGCGATGCGGGCCCACGACGCCCGCTTCGACGGCCGCTTCTTTTGCGCCGTGTCTTCCACCGGCATTTATTGCCGTCCCGTATGCCCGGTAAAGCCGCCGAAAGAAGAAAACTGCACCTTTTTCGTCAGCGCGGCGGCGGCCGAAGCGGCGGGTTACCGGCCGTGCCTGCGATGCCGCCCGGAATTGGCCCCGGGTCTGGCGCCGGTCGATTCCGGAGCCCGGCTGGCGCGCAGCGCCGCTCTGCTGATGGAGGAAGATTGCCTGGCCGCCAGCAAAATATCCGACTTGGCGGCGGCGCTCGGCATCACGGACCGTCATCTTCGCCGCGTCTTCCAGGCCGAATATGGCGTTTCGCCGGTGCAATATCTTCAGACCCAGCGCCTGCTTTTGGCCAAAAGCCTGCTCACCGACACGCACCTGTCGGTGACTGACGTGGCGTTGGCTGCGGGCTTCGGCAGCATCCGCCGCTTTAACGCTCTGTTCAAAACGCATTACCGGCTCGCGCCGAACCGGCTCCGAAGCCCGGACCCCGCTCCGGCGGAAAACAAGGACGCAATTACGCTGTCGCTCGGCTACCGCCCGCCCTACGCCTGGGACAACCTGCTCGCCTTTCTGGCGGCCCGGGCCATTCCGGGGGTCGAAAGCGTGGCCGGGAATACGTACCGTCGCACGGTCGCCGTCAAAAAGGGCCCGGCAATTCATTACGGCTGGCTCGCGGTGACCCATAAGCCAAACCAGGACGCCCTGGCGGTAACGCTGGCGACGACGCTGCTGCCGGTTCTGTCCCAGGTCCTGGCGAGAATAAAGCATCTGTTTGACCTGAACTGCAGTCCCGCGCAAGTTTGCGAAAAGCTCATAGCGATGAACGAGCTGGTTCCCGGTATCGTTGTGCCGGGAATACGGCTGCCGGGGTCGTTCGATCCCTTCGAAATGTCGGTCCGGGCGATCCTGGGCCAGCAGATTACCGTCAAGGCGGCCCGCACCCTGGCCCAGCGGGTGGCCGCCGCCTTCGGCGAGAAGCTCGTCACTCCCTTTGCCGAGCTCACGGTTGCGTTTCCGCAACCCGAAACAATTTGCGGCTTAGCCGCGCCGATCGAAAATCAGTTAGGGCCGCTTGGCGTGACCGGATCCCGCGCCCGTTCGATCCTGGCCTTGGCTTCGGCCTTGGCGACCGGCTCGCTCACCCTTTCTTACGGTTCCGACCCGGCGGTCGAAATGGCCAAACTCAGTGAACTGCCGGGTTTCGGCCCTTGGACCGTCCAGTATGTCGCCATGCGGGCCCTTGGCTGGCCCGATGCTTTCCCGCATACCGACTACGGGGTCAAAAAAGCGCTCGCCGGCCGGACTCCCAACGCGATACTCGATCTGGCCCAGGCCTGGAGCCCCTGGCGCTCGTACGCCACGATTATCCTCTGGAATTCTCTCGCCAACCCTTGAAATCCGGAAAGAGAGTTGATGACTGTCATGATTTATACCTGCACCATTGATACCCCGCTCGGCGCGATGACCGCCGCTGCGGACAACGGGTCGCTCACAGGCCTGTGGTTCATCGGCCAGAAATACTATCCGGCCCGAACGACCGACTGGGTGCCTGAGCCGGACCATCCGGTATTCGCCGCGCTGCGCCGCTACCTGGCCGGATATTTTGCCGGCGAAAGCGCCGAATCGGCCATCCCTCTCGCGCCGCCGGGATCACCCTTTCAAAAGGCGGTATGGGATATCCTGGCCGCAATTCCCCGGGGCCGGGTTGTCACCTATGGCCGGATTGCCGCCGAAATCGCCGAAGCCCAAGGGTTGGCGTCGATGTCGGCCCAGGCGGTAGGCGGCGCGGTCGGGCACAACCCGATATCCATTCTCATTCCCTGTCACCGGGTCGTAGGGGCAAACAAGAGCCTTACCGGCTATGCCGGCGGCCTGGACAAAAAAGCCGCTCTCCTGCGGCTGGAGAAGGCAAGCCTGACGGAGATCGAATAACGGGAATACCGCGCCGCGGTCGGAAACAAGCTTCCGGCCGAACGCAAAATCAGGCCGAAGCGTCGCGAATCGACACTTCGGCCTGATTTTGCGTTGGGACCTGCCTGCGGCGGGCCTAATCCAACCAACGTACACTTTTCGCATTTTGTTGGCGAGACCCAATATTCCCGGCGGCCGTTATAAGGGTTTGCGGGCGATCATCTCGATTTCAATCCGGGCCCCCAGGGGCAGTCCGGCGACTCCGACCGTCGTTCGCGCCGGGTAGGGAACGGAAAACTGCTTGGCGTACACTTCGTTCATCGCCGCAAAATCCTCCATGGCGGTGAGAAAAACATTGACCTTGACCACGTCATCCGGGGTCAGCCCCGCGGCGGCCAATACCCGGAACAGATTGCGGAAGCACTGTTCGGCCTGGGCCGCCACATCGCCGGCGACAAGCTTGCCGGTGTCCGGGTCCAGCGGCGTCTGTCCGGAAAGATAGACGAGTTCCCCGGACTCCACCGCATGGGAATAAGGGCCGACAGCCACCGCTCCCGGCGCGCTGAATGCCGTTCTGGGCATTCTTCCACTTCCTCTCTCTTTTTTAACAAGCACAGACTGGCCATCCTGCGGCCAGCGGGTTATTTCCCGGCCAGCCGCCTGGCGATCTCGGCTTCGAAGCCCCGGTCGGCCGGCTGGTAGTATTTCGCCCCTTTCAGTTCGTCCGGCAGGTACTGCTGGGGCACATAACCGCCGGGATAATCGTGGGGATATTTGTAGTCCCGCCCGTGCCCCCAGGTCTGGGCGCCCTTGTAGTGGGAATCCCTGAGATGCACGGGCACCTGGCCGACCGGCCGGTCCCTGAGATCGGCCAGCGCTTTGCCGATCGCCACACAGGCGGCGTTGCTCTTCGGCGCCGCGGCGATGTAGGTCACCGCCTGGGCCAGGGGAATCTGGGCTTCCGGCATGCCGATGAACTGGACGGCCTGCGCCGCCGCCGTGGCCACGACGAGAGCATTCGGATCGGCGTTTCCCACATCCTCCGCCGCGCAGATGACGATTCGCCGGGCGACGAATTTCACGTCCTCGCCGGCAGCCAGCATCCGCGCCAGATAGTGGAGCGCGGCGTCGGGATCCGAGCCCCGCATGCTTTTGATGAAGGCCGAGGCGACGTCATAATGATTGTCGCCTTTTTTGTCATAGGCGACGATCCGTTCGCCGACGATTTCCCGAAGCTCCGCCGGGGTGACGGTCTTTGCGCCGCTCTCTTCCACCATCATGGCGACCTGCTCCACCATATTGAGGGCCCGCCGGGCGTCGCCCCCCGCCAGCTCCGCGACCGTGGCCAGCGCCGCGTCGTCGAGGACCAGACCCTTGGCTCCGAGCCCTTTCTCCGGGTCGGTGAGCGCCCGCTGCAAAAGCGCGACCAGTTCGCTTTGGGCAAGCGGCCGGAGCCGCACCACCCTCGTCCGGGACAGCAGCGCCGGGTTCACCTCGAAATAGGGGTTTTCAGTGGTGGCGCCGATGAGGATGATCGTGCCGTCCTCCACAAAGGGAAGCAGGGCGTCCTGCTGTCCCTTGTTGAACCGGTGGACCTCGTCGATGAAGACAAGCGTCCGGCGCCGGTAGTATTTCAGCTGGTTCTTCGCCTCTTCCACCACTTTCCGGATTTCGGCGACACCGGAAGAGACGGCGTTCAATTTGACGAACTCCGCCTTGGTCTCGCCGGCGATAATATTGGCCAGCGTCGTTTTGCCGGTTCCCGGCGGCCCGAACAAAATCATCGATATCAGATTGTCGGCGGCGATCATCTTGCGGAGAAAACCGCCATCCGCGAGAGCGTTGAGGCCCGCAAAGTCCTCCAGCCGCCGGGGCCGCATCCGGTCGGCCAGGGGGGCCGTCTGACGGGTGTTGTTGCTTAATTCAAAAAGATCCATGCCCATAACGCCCCAAGGGCGCATACCTCCTTGCCGGCTTTGTCGCTCCGGGTTTTTTCGTCCCGGACTGTTCCAGCCGGGTATCTTTCCCGGTTTTTCTTATTTTCATTCGACGTTTTTGCCGCAGTTCCTTTTTTGATTCGAACAAACGTTCCGTATTTGCTTTTCCCCAGGCGGCCGCCGAATGAGCGCCCGTTTCGACCCGGTCAGAACAAAGGGCCTTACCTTGCGGTAAGGCCCAAAAACGCATCATTCCCAATAGGGTGAAGCTATTTGACATACAGTTCCCGGGGAAACTGCGCAAAGGTTTCGTAGCCGGACGCGGTGACCCGGAAAGCTTCGCTGATGGAAACGCCAAAATCGTCGAAATACATCCCGGGAATGCAATGAAAAGTCATGTTCGGCTGCAGGACGGTTCTGTCGCCGGGACGGAGGCTGGCGGTATGCTCGCCCCAGTCGGGCGGGTAATTCAGGCCTATGGAGTAGCCGATCCGGGACTCTTTGGCATAGCCGTACTTCGCCAGGACTTTCCGCCAGGCGGCCTCGACCTCTTCGCAGGCAACCCCCGGCTTAACGGTGGCTAGCGCCGCGTCCAGCCCCTCCAGGGTTATGGCCGCGACGCGCCGGACTTCCTGCGAGGGCTGACCCAGGCTGACGGTGCGGGACAGGGGAGAATGGTAGCGGGAAGTCTCACCCCGCGGCAGCAGCGGCACGATGGACGGATAGTCGCCCCCGAACTCGGCCGTCCCTTTAACCTGCGCCTGCATGATGGCTGCGGCGACGTCGCATTCCCGCGCCCCGGCGCCGATCGTGTCGTACGCCGCCTGCATGGCCTGTTCGACGATCTTTCCGGCCTTGCGCATCATGGCGATTTCGACGTCGGATTTCAAGATTCTCACCCAGTTTACGAGAGCGGTGGCATCCACCAGCCGGTCGCCGGGGAGGCCTTTCCGCAGACTCTCGAAAGCCGTCGCGGTAAAATAATAAGCGTCTTTCTCCAAGCCGATGGTGGCATTGCCGCAGCCCATTTCCCGGATGATTCCGGCCATATAGTCCATAGGGTGCTTCACCGTGCTCTGGACATGATCATCGCTATAGGCGTGCACATGGTCGGCATTCAGCCAGGTGGTCTTCACGGCGCCGCAGAAGGCGTCCATGTAACGTCCGATGAACCTGGGCATTTCGTCGTTCATCGCCACCATAACCGCCTGATGCACGTAGAAGGACCAGGCGTTATACCCGGTCAGATAGCAAATGTTCGCCGGGTCGGTCACAACCAGCAGATCAATTCCCCGTTCTTTCATTCCGGCTTTTACCCGGACCAGCCGCTGCAGATATTCCTCCCGCCCGAACGGCATCATTTTACCTCTCCTCTCTATCTGTTTTCCCCTATTTCACCCGCGGGGCACCTTGAATCAAGGTCCGCGCCAGGGCGCTCGCGGTAGCAATACCAATAACAGCTCCCGATGAACAAGGCTCCGACGACGATATTGCCGAGCGTCACCGGAAGCAGATTCTTGATTAAGGCCGCCTGCACGGTCAAGGCATCCGCCTGGGCGGCGACGCCGCTGGCCGCCACCAGGGGCGGACAGGCCTTGGCGAGCAGGCCGTCCGAAAGATAGTACATATTAGCGACGCTATGTTCAAACGCGCTGGTAATGAACAGCATGATCGGAAAAAATATGCCCCAGATTTTACCGGCGATATCCTTGGCGGCATAAGCCATCCATAGGGCGAGACACACCAGCCAGTTGCACAGAATTCCCCGGAAGAAAGCTTCACTGAAAGAGAGATTGACTTTGGCCACGGCAAGTTTCAGCACATAGCCGCCGTGGAGAAAATGATTGTAGCTCCAAAGCCCCGAGGCATCCATCATGCCGGCCAGCAATATCGAGCCAAGCAAATTGCCAAGATACACCCACCACCAATTGCGCAGCAGCAACGCCGGACTGACTTTCTTCTCCAGGAACCCCAGCCAAAGCAGGGCGTTGCCGGTAAACAGCTCCGCGCCGCAAATCACGACCAGCATTAAGCCGGTGGCGAAAATCACTCCGGCGAGAAAGCGGCCGAAACCTACGCTGGCGACGTCATGCACGGCCATTGTCGACCCTTCCGCCGCAAAGGCGATATACGCGCCGGCCAGCGCGCCGAGGGCCAGCATATCCGGCACCGGCAGGCGGGATTTGCCCACTCCCGTCTGCAGGGCATTCTGAACAATTTCCCTCGGTGTGCAATAGTTCAACTCCATCACCCGCCTAACACAGCTTTTTGTCCCGGCCTGCCCCTAAAACAGGCCGTCGATATCCATCCGTTCGGCGGCCGGGTGCTTCGCATAAGGAAATGCACAGTTTCAGACGGAATTAACCGATGGTCTTTTTTCGCCTTGCCGGATCACCGGAACATCCCCTGCTCCGGGTTTTGTACGGCAGGATGGCGTCAACCGCTCTTTTCAGCCTTTTTTACTTGCTATGGAAGGTCTCTTGACATGCGAACACATGTTCTCTATACTGATATCAGGAATATTGCGAACAAGGGAAGAAGGTTGATCATGGGAGACCCACTGCTTTCCAAACAGCAAGCCCGCCGGTTTCTCCTCGCCCACCAGGAGCTTTGGCCGCCCCATGGCCTCAGCGGCAAGGAGGGCGTCCTCCGCTTCATCCGCCGCGCCGGCTGCATTCAGTTCGATCCCCTGAATATCGTCGGCCATAATCAGGAATTGGTCCTCCAGTCGCGGGTCAAGGACTTCCGCCCCGGCATGCTGACCGGGCTGCTCTATGGCGACCGGCGGCTCCTCGACGGCTGGGATAAGAACATGTCCATCTACCCGGTCGAAGACTGGCCCTGCTTCGCCCGCTGCCGGGAAGCCGACCGGCGCAGCCTGGCCGATCGCTGCCCCCAGGCCCTGTCAGTGGCGCCCATGATCAAAAGGCATATTGAAGAACACGGTCCCGTCTCGTCGGCCGATTTGCCGCTGGCGGAGACGGTGGACTGGCCCTGGGCCCCCACCCGCCTGTCCCGGGCGGCCCTGGAAAGCATGTACTTCTGGGGCGATCTGGTGGTCCACCACAAGGTTCATACCCGCAAAATCTACGATCTGGCCGACCGGCATCTTCCTGCCGGCATTTTCGCCGCGCCCGACCCCAACCAAACCGAGGCCGACTATCACGACTGGTATGTGCTCCGCCGCCTGGGCGGCATCGGGCTGGTCGCCGACCGGTCGGGCGAAGCCTGGCTCGGCATAACGGGGCTGAAGGCGCAGCAGCGGTCCGCGGCTTTCGCCCGGCTGCTGGAACGGGGCAAGATCAGGGCGGTCCGGGTGGAAGGGCTTGCTGCGCCGCTCTATTTCAGAACTCAAGACAAGCCCGCCCTGGACAGGGTCTTGGCCGGCGATCAGCCGCCGGCGCGGGCCGCCGTCCTTGCCCCGCTCGACAATCTGTTGTGGGACCGGCGACTGATAAAGGAACTCTTTGACTTCGACTACCGCTGGGAAGTTTACAAGCCGGCCGGCGACCGGGAATTCGGCTACTATGTCCTCCCCGTCCTCTATGGCGACCGGCTGATCGCCCGGTTCGAACCGGGCCGGGACAAAAAAGGAGGAATGCTGATCATCAAAAACTGGTGGTGGGAACCGGGCGTAAAACCCACCGCCCGGCTGCGCGCCGCGCTTGGCCGCTGTTTCACCAAGTTTCTCGCCTTTTGCGGCGGCGACGCCGTCCGGGTGGAGCCGCCGGCCCGGCCCGCGGTCGGCTGGCTGGCGGAATGACGGCAGAAGGCGGAAAGCCGGGCCGGCCTTTTGCCCCGCCGGACGGCAAAGCAAAACCCAAGTCCGCTCCCGGGCGGGCTTGGGTTTTGCCGTTACTTGCCCTGCCTGGTCAGCAGGGCGGTTTGAGCCTGGCCAAAACGCCGGCCACGTAGTCGATATCGCTCCGTTCAATGCCGTAGTGGGTCACCAGCCGCACCCGGTATTCGCCGGAGGCGCCGGCTTTGACCCCGCTGGCGGCAAGCCTTTCCACGAACGCGGCGGCCGTCAGACCCAGCGGGGCGACATCGAAAATAACGAGGTTGGTCTGGACGGTGCCCAGATCGATGCAGTAGTCCAGATTCGCTAGCGCTTCCCCGAGGGTCCTGGCGTTGGCATGGTCCTCCGCCAGCCGGTCGACCATGCCGGTGAGAGCTACAATGCCGGCGGCGGCGAGGATGCCGGCCTGCCGGAGCCCTCCCCCCAGCATCTTCCGGTACCGCCGGGCCGTCTCGACAAAGTCCCGGGAGCCGACCAGCAGCGAACCGACCGGGGCAGCCAGCCCTTTCGACAGGCAGAACTGCACGCTGTCGGCGTGCCGGGCGATCTCTCCCGCCGACACGCCCTGGGCCACGGCCGCGTTGAAGATCCGCGCGCCGTCCATATGCACAGGGATGCGGTATTCATCGGCCACCGCCCTGATGGCCTCCAGTTCGGCCAGCGGATAGCACGTTCCTCCCGCCCGGTTGTGGGTATTTTCCAGGCAGATTAGGCCGGTGTCGGGAATATGGACATCGCCGCCCGGACGGATGGCGCCGCGGATCCGGCCGGCGGTCAATATTCCCCTGTCGCCGGCGAGCGGCCGGCTCTGGGCGCCCGACAGGCAGGCCAGACCGGCGACCTCGTAGCAATAGATATGGGATTCGCTTTCGCAGATAATCTCGTCGCTTTTCTTGGTATGGGCCATGGCGGCCAGTTGGTTGCCCATCGTGCCGCTGGTGACGAACAGGCCGGCCTCCTTGCCCAGCAGGTCCGCGCCAAGCTCTTCCAGAGCGGTGACCGTCGGGTCCTCCCGGTAGACGTCGTCGCCGACTTCGGCCTTATACATGGCGTCGCGCATTTCCCGGGTCGGCAGGGTGACCGTGTCGCTGCGCAAATCCACGATTCGCATGCTATCACTCCTTCCTTCTTCTCTTGGTACTATTTCTGTCCGAAAAATAAAACTCCTATCAAATGCACATAAAAAGACCGGCCCAGTTGTGCCGGTCTTTTTATGTGCAATAATAATCCCCACCATGCCGTATAGCCGTTGTTTTGAACCTGCCTCAGGCAGGTGGGTGCCCTCCTGGCGGCTTTATGTGTCCCCTAGCGTTCAGGGCTTACATGCTGCAACCAGAGACGGGCTCCCAATGTGAATGTGTTGGCTCAAAACATCGGCGCCGCACGTACACAGCAGGGGTTATAGCGGATATTATTTGATTTTTCCGTCTTTATATTAGCAGAGTTAAAGGCCATTTGCAAGCGCGGCGGCCCCGGAATGTTTTGCCATCAAGGCGGTCGTGATTATTAAAAGCCGCCGGTTAAGCGCCGGACTGTTAGCGAAGCTCCGGGCGCTCAAAAGCCGGTCCCCGCAAAGAGGACCGGCTTTCCGCCGCAAGGCTACTTTTTCACAACCACATCGGTCTTGATATGCAGTTCTTTCAGTTGACGGGCGGTTACCTCGGAGGGCGCCTGGGTCATGACGTCGGTCGCGCTCTGGGTCTTCGGGAAGGCGATGACGTCGCGGATCGAAGAGCGGCCCGCCATCAGCATGATCAGGCGGTCCAGGCCGAAGGCGATGCCGCCGTGGGGCGGCGTGCCGTATTCGAAGGCTTCCAGCAAAAAGCCGAATTTCTCCATGGCTTCCTCGGCGGTAAGGCCGATGGCCCGGAAGACGCGTTCCTGCAAATCCCGGCTGTGGATCCGGATGCTTCCCCCTCCCAGTTCCACGCCGTTGAGCACCAGGTCGTAGGCCTTGGCCCGGAGGCTCCCCGGGTCGGCGTCGAGGCGCTCAAGGTCTTCGTCCCGCGGCGAGGTGAAGGGATGGTGCATCGCCACCCAGCGGTTCTCCTCCGGGTCGTGCTCGAACATCGGAAAATCAAGCACCCACAGGAAAGAAAGCTTGTCGGGGTCAATCAAGTTAAGCCGGCGGGCCATTTCCAGCCGCAGCTGGCCCAGAGCCGGGTTGAGCGACGCCGGCTCGCCGGCCATGATGAGGAGCAGATCGCCTTCCTGCGCGCCGGACGCCTGGGTAATCCGGTCGATCATCGCCTGGTTGAAAAACTTCGTAATCTGGGACTTGATTCCTTCGGCGGTGTAGCACATCCAGGCCAGGCCCTTGCCGCCGCAGCCGGCGACGTATTCCACCAGGCCGTCCAGCTCCCGCCGCGGAACATGGGCATAGCCCTTGACATTGATGGCTTTGACCCGGCCGCCGGACGCCAGCACCGCTTCAAACACCTTGAAGTTCGAGCCCCGCACGGCGTCGGACAAATCCATCAGCTCCATCCCGAACCGCAGGTCGGGCTTGTCCGAGCCATATTTAGCCATAGCGTCGTCAAAGCTCATCCGCCGGAAGGGCAGAGCGACATCGGCGCCGACCGCGTCCTTGAAGAGATGGGCCACCATGCGCTCCATCATCGTCAGGACGTCTTCCCGGTCGATGAACGACATTTCGATGTCCAGCTGGGTAAACTCCGGCTGGCGGTCGGCCCTGAGGTCCTCGTCCCGGAAGCAGCGCACGATCTGGAAATACTTTTCGAACCCGGAAACCATCAGGATTTGCTTGAAGATCTGGGGTGACTGGGGCAGGGCGTAAAATTTCCCCGGATTGACCCGGCTGGGCACCAGGTAGTCCCGGGCCCCTTCCGGCGTGCTTTTGGTAAGCATCGGGGTTTCGATTTCGACAAAGCCCTCCCGGTCGAGAAAGTCGCGCATCAGCTTGGTCACCCGGTGGCGCAGCAGCAGGTTGCGCTGCATTTCCGGGCGCCGGAGGTCGAGATAGCGGTATTTGAGCCTGAGATTTTCATCGACGTCAAGCTCGTCCTGAATATAAAAGGGCGGGGTTTTGGCGGCGTTCAGGATCCGCAGTTCGGCGCCGTAGACTTCGATTTCGCCGGTCGCCATGCCCGGGTTGACCGTCTCTTCGCTGCGCAGCCGGACGGTGCCGCGGACCGCCAGGACATATTCCGACCGGATGCTTTCGGCCTTGCGGAAAGCCTCTTCGGCCACGCCCGGCGAAAACACCGCCTGGACAATCCCCGAGCGGTCCCTGAGATCGACGAATATCAGTCCCCCGTGATCGCGGCGGCGGGCCACCCAGCCACAGAGGGTCACTTCCTGCCCGGCCTGCGTTTTGGCCAGCTCGGCGCAGGCGTGCGTTCTTTTTAAACCTTGCATTGAGTCCATATTATTCCTCCAAATCACCTTTCAGCTTGGCTCCGATACCGGCGGCGTCCACCAGTTCCTGCTCTCCGGTCGTCATATTTTTCAGCGTCACTTTATCCTGCGCCGCCTCTTCTTCGCCGATAATGGCCACGAACCGGGCCGGGTACCGGTTGGCCTGCTTCAGTTGGGCCTTGAGGCTGCGCTCCATGAAGTCCATATCGCAGCGAAGGCCCGCCCGGCGCAAGCCGCAGAGAAGCTGGAAGGCTTTCGCCCGGGTCGCATCGTCCACCGCGGCGACGAAGACATCGATTTCCGTGGGGATGGCCGGCAGGAGGCTTTGTTTTTCCAGGGCCAGCAATACCCGCTCCAGGCCGATGGCATAACCGATGGCCGGAGTCGGATCGCCGCCGCATTCCTCGATCAGACCGTCATAGCGGCCGCCGCCGCAGATCGCGCTCTGGGCGCCCAAGAGCGGATACTGAATTTCAAAGGCCGTCTTGGTGTAGTAGTCGAGTCCCCTCACCAACCGCGGATTGACTTTATAATCGACGCCGGCGGCGGTGAGCAGCTCTTTGAGGCCGGCAAAATGACCGGCGCACTCCTCGCACAAACACTCCGCCATCTCCGGCGCGTCAGCCGACAGTTCGGCGCATTTTTCGCTTTTGCAATCGAGAATCCGCATGGGGTTGCGGTCGAACCGCGATTGGCAATCGGGGCAGAAATCCGGCAGCTTGTCGCGCAGCGCTTCCTGCAGCCTGGTCCGGTATACGGGGCGGCACTTGGGACAGCCGACCGAATTGATGAACAGGTTGAGGTCGGTCAAGCCCAACTTCCGAAAGAACTGCACGGCAGCCATGATGATTTCGGCGTCTACGGCCGGCCCCCCGGCGCCGATCGCTTCCAGGCCGAACTGGTGAAATTGGCGCAAGCGCCCGGCCTGCGGGCGGTCATAGCGGAACATCGGCCCGATGTAATAGACCTTCGTCGGCTGAGGGCCGCTGTAAAGCTTATTCTCCAAGTAAGAGCGGACAACGGACGCGGTGTTTTCCGGACGCAGCGTGACGCTCCTGCCGCCCCGGTCGTTGAAGGTATACATCTCTTTCTGCACGATATCCGTCGTTTCGCCGATACCCCGCAGGAAAAGTTCGGTATGTTCAAAGATCGGCGTGCGGATTTCCTGGTAGGCGTATGTCCGGCAAACCTCCCTGGCGGTTTTTTCGACATACTGCCAATGGGCGGACGCCTCGGGCAATACGTCTTTCGTTCCTCGCGGACCCGTTATAAGCATGCATTTTCCTCCTCGGCGCTGAACAGCTCCGCCAGCAACAGCCGCCGGCGTTCAACGTATGTTTGCAAGTTTCGGATATAGGTATCGATATCTTTGGGATTATAGGCGCTGGAAAGGCGAAAGTCCGCCCTCACCGCTTTCGTCCCCGCCGCCGGGCCGACTCCGATTATCGTTTGCCGTTCTTCCATGATCTGAATGTTATAGATGCATTCGTAGCCCGGTTTGGCGTAGCCGACATTTTCGAGATTGCCGGTCATGTATTTCTGGCGGTAGAGATAGTAAGGCAGCAGGCCCATGGCCTCGGCGGAGCGGGCGGCCGTCGCCAGCATCCGGGCGGTCAGTTCCTCGCCGGGGAGACTCAACTCCTCCCGGCCGGCCTTCAGAAGGGAACCCTTTTTGATGGCCAGTGTATGTACAGTCAGGTTTTCCGGCGCCAGCCGGGCGATCTGTCCGAGGGTATCCGCGATCTCCCGCTCGCCTTCACCGGGCAGTCCGACAATGATATCCATGTTAATGACGGGAAGACCCATTTGGCGGATTTTCCCGAATATCTCTATTATATCCGTTGGCGTGTGGCTTCGTCCAATAAGTTTTAAAGTTTTTTCCTGCATCGTCTGGGGGTTGACGCTGATCCGGGTCACCCCTTCCCGGACCATGGCGGCCAGTTTTTCCGCCGTAATGCTGTCCGGCCGGCCGGCTTCCACCGTAAATTCCCGGGTGCCGGGGCCCACGAACCGCCGGCGGACGAATTCCAGCATCCGGCTGAAATCCGCCTCGTTCAGGCTGGTGGGGGTGCCGCCGCCGATATACACGCTCTCGGCGGTCAGGCCAAGGCCGTCCATCGTCCGGGCCGCCGCGTCCGCGTCCGCCTGAAGCGCCGCCAGGAAGTTTTCCACCTGCCGCCGGTCCGCAGGCAGCACATAGGCGGGGAAAGAACAGTACAAGCAGCGGGTGGGACAATAGGGTATTCCCACATAGACCCCGACCTTCCGCCCCAGAACCCCTTTAGGCGGCAAAACCGGCCGCTGCCTGAGGGCGACGCGGGTGATCAAGGCGGCCTTCGCGGGCTCGACGGCGTAGAGCTCGGACATCCGCCCGGCTATTTCGGTCGCCGCCGTACCCTCATCCAGCAGCCGGTGGACAATCTTGGTGGGCCTCACGCCCCGCAGAATGCCCCACGGCCCGGGACTATGCCCAAGCAGCGGCTTGAGCAGCGTCAGCAAATGAAGCCGGATGAGGCGGTTGACGGCGGGGGCGAACGCTTCCCCCCGGCTCTGCGAGGGGGTTCGTTTCACCAAACATCCGAGCACGCCGGGTTTTCGCCAGAAATAGACTTCCGTAACCAGCGCCGCCTTGGGTTCCGAAGTAACGCGGTTGGCGATCCCGATGCCTTCCGGCGCCAGGGACCGGCTGATATTGCGGCCATCCACCGCGCCCGCCGGCGGAATGCTAAAAAGCGCCATCGCATCACCGACGGCGCCGGCCCATTCCTGATCGCCGATAAGGTAATAGCCGCTAATCTTCACCTTTTTCCTGGCACTCCTGACAATAACCATAGAATTTCAACTGGTGATCGACGATCATAAATTTGCTTTTCCGGGCGATGGCCGTCTCCAGCGTTTCCAGCAGGTCGTCCTCAAACTCCCGGACGCGGCCGCAGGACAGGCAGATCAGGTGATGGTGATGATGCGGCGTGCTCATCTCATTGATTTCATAGCGGCTTCGCCCGTCGCCGAAATCGAGTTTCTGCAAAATATCCAGTTCGCTCAAGAGTTCCAGCGTCCGGTAAACGGTAGCCAGCCCGAGGTCGGGGCTCTGGAGACGGACAATGTTGTAAACGTCCTCGGCGCTAAGGTGGCGGTCGGGGTTATCGATGAACGACTGTAAAATCGTCTGCCGCTGCGAGGTAAGCTTATACTGCCGTTCCCGCAGCTTTTCCTTCAAATCGACCATGTTGATCATCGGCCAAACACCTCTCTCCTCACTTTGGGAGTAACATCGCTATTCGTTGTGCCACAAGTGTTTTAAAAGTACCTTTAACAGCGCCGCCACCGGCACCGAGAGAATCATGCCGACCACGCCCAGCAGTTGCCCGCCGATCAGCAGGCTGATAATGACCACCACTGGATGCAGGGCAATGGTGTGCCCCATAATTTTCGGCACTACGATATGGTTTTCAAGTTGATGGATGACCAGAAAAAAGATCAGGACTTTGAGTGCGAGGGCCGGGGAATTCAAGTAGGCGAGAAACAGGGCCGGAGTGGCCCCGATGATCGGGCCGATGATGGGAATGGTCTCCGTCAAGGTAGCCAAGAGCCCCAGAACGAGCGGATAACCGACATCGAGGAAATACATGCCGAGAAACACCAAAAAACCGATGATGATGCTTACCAGCGCCTGTCCGCGGATATAAGCGCTCACCACCGCCGCCATCTCTTCGATGATGAGGCGGGCCTTGCCCCTGGCCGCCGACGGCAGCACCTCCACCACCGATTCCTTCAGCTCCCGCCAGTCCTTCAGGAAGTAATAGGTCAGCACCGGCACAACCACCAGCTCGACCACCTGCGACGCAAAGCCCACCGTCGAATCCAGCAGCCGGCGTCCCACCGCGAGAGCGTAGGAAACCGCCGTGGTGAGGGCGTGGTCGGCGACCGCCCGGACAGCCTCCGGAACTTCCATGTCGTGGGCCCGGGCTTCGAGCACGCCGGTCAGGTTCTGAATCTTGCGGAGCAGAGCGGGAAGATTGGCGACAAACCGGTCGAATTCGGCGACAAATGGGAAAAAGATAAAAAACATGCCTGCCCCGATCGCCAGAAGGGCGACGATGATTGCCAAAATCACCGCCAGGCCGCGGGGAATATGAAATCTCGCCGGCCACAGGCGAAAACGGGAAAACAGATTGACCGCCGGATTCAGGATAAACGCCAGCACGACGGCAAGAATAATCGGCAGATAAATGGAAGTTACCTGACTGAGCAGAAACAAGCCGGCTACTACAACGCCAATCTTTAACCACACCGAATAGGTTCTCGACATGGCAGTCCTCCTAAACGGTCGTTATTGGATGAAAGGGTTGTGGGTCCGCTCCCAGCCGATGGTCGTTTCAGGACCATGGCCCGGCAGCACTCTGATCTTGTCGTCCAGAGGCATCAGCTTATCGACAATGCTGGCGATAAGCTGGCTGTGCGATCCTCCGGGCAGATCGCTCCGGCCGACGGATTCGGCGAACAGGGTGTCGCCGCTGAACAGCACCGGTCCGGCCAGCAGGCTTATGCCCCCCGGCGTATGGCCGGGGGTGTGGAGGACGGCCAGTTCGACAGCGCCGAAGGCTATCGTATCCCCCTCTTTAAGAAGTTGGTCGGCCGGCCCGCAGGTGGCGTTGCCCCCCAGGAATACCGACAGATTGCGCTGGGGACTGGTCAGCATCCCGGCGTCGGCCTCATGGATGAGAATAGGAGCCCCGGTGGCTTCCTTCACCTTCATGTTGGCCCAGACATGATCGGCGTGCCCGTGGGTATTGATGATATACTCTACATCCAAGTTTTCCCGGCGGATGAAGGCGGTTATGGCTTCGGCGCTTCCTCCCGGGTCGATGACCGCCGCCTTCCGGGTTGCCTCGCAATAAACCACATAGCAGTTTGTGGCCAGGCTGCCGACCACCATGGCGTGAATTTTCATCGCTTCATCTCCTTTAAAGGCTGCAGCAGCCGCTGATGTTGCTTATTTTTTAAAACAAGCGCTTGCTGTCGACCAGGATGGTGACCGGTCCGTGATTGTCCAGACTGACGATCATTTCCGTCTGAAAATGGCCGGTCTGGGTTTCTACGCCAAAGTCCCGGCATAGTCCGACAAAGGTTTCGTACAGCGCTTGCGCTTCCTGCGGCGGCGCGGCGGCGTCAAAGCCGGGCCGGCGGCCCTTGCGGACATCGCCCAGCAAAGTGAACTGCGACACCACCAGAAGCTGTCCCTGGACATCCAGCAGCGACAGGTTCATTTTCCCCTGATTGTCGGGAAAAATGCGCAAATTTACAATTTTTTCCGCCAGATACCGGGCGTCGGCGTCAGTGTCGCCCGCCGCGACCCCCAGAAGCACCGTAAGGCCGGGGCCAATCGCGGAAACGACCCGGCTGCCGACCGTTACCGAGGCCCGGTCGGTCCGCTGCACGACCGCCCTCATGACGCGCCTCCCTGCACGGTCGTCGCCCGCTGAACACTATATACGTCTTTGACTCTCCGCATTTTATTCATGACATTCTCCAGTTGTCCGAGATTGCCTACTTCAAGGCTTAGGGTGATGAGGGCGGGACGGCTTTTATCCTTGTGCGTGGTGGCGCGGATGGTGCTGACATTGATTTTGGTGTCCGCGGCGATCAGCAGGACTTCCGTCAGGATGCCGGCCCGGTCCATGCAGTTGATCTCGATCGGGACCTTATAAATGGCGTCAGGCGCGATATCCCAGTCGACCTCGATAAACCGTTCGAGGTCTTCCGGACTGTTGAGCACATTGGGGCAGTCCGACCGGTGGACCGACACGCCCCGTCCCCGGGTGATATAACCGACGATGACGTCGCCCGGAACGGGATTGCAGCAGCGGGCCAGCCTGACCATTACGCCGGATTCGCCTTTGACCAGAATGCCGTGGCTGCTCTTGGCCTTGCTCCGTTTAGGCTTGATTTCGGTGAGCAGGCTGTTGATATCGGCCGGCGCGGTAGCCCGTTGCTCCCGGCGCAGCGCTTCCAGCAGCTTGGTCATGACTCCGTGGAGGGTCACGCCGCCATAGCCGATGGCGGCTAGCAAATCCTCCTCGCTGGCCACGTTTACCTTGCGGGCGATTTCCTCCAGTCGGTCGCCTTTGACAATCTCGTGCCAGTCGTAGCCCAGCCGCTTGCTTTCGCGCTCGACCATTTCCCGGCCTTTGGCGATATTTTCTTCCCGTTTTTCTTTTTTGAACCATTGCCTGATTTTATTTTTGCTGTCGGTGGAGGCGACGATATTCAGCCAGTCGCGGCTGGGCCCGCCGGACTGCTTGCTGGTGATGACTTCCACAATATCGCCGTTGACCAGCTTATATTCGAGCGGCACAATCTTCCCGTTGATCTTGGCTCCGACGCAGCGATGCCCCACATCGGTATGGATGCGGTAGGCAAAATCCAGCGGCGTCGACCCGGAGGGCAGGTCGATCACATCGCCTTTGGGCGTAAAGACGAAAACCTCATCGGTAAGAACGTCGAGCCGCACCGTTTCCATGAAATCATGGGGATCGCGCAGGTCCTGCTGCCATTCCAGCAGCTGGCGCAGCCAGGAAAGCTTCTGCTCATATTCCTTGTCCGCGTTTTTGCCGCCCTCTTTATAGCGCCAATGGGCGGCAATACCGTATTCGGCGATGCGGTGCATTTCCATCGTCCGGATCTGAATTTCGAGCGGCTGGCCGTAAGGCCCGATCACCGTGGTGTGGAGCGACTGGTAGAGGTTGGACTTGGGCATGGCGATGTAGTCCTTGAACCTGAGGGGCAAGGGTTTCCAGAGGGTATGGACAATGCCCAGCGCCCCGTAACAGTCCTTGACGGTTTCCACGACCACCCGGACGGCGGAAAGGTCATAGATCTCGCTGAGTTCCTTATGATCCCGGCTCATTTTTTTGTAGGTGCTGTAAAAATTTTTGGGGCGTCCCTGGATTTCGGCCTTGATGCTTACTGCAGCCAGTTTTTCGTCCAGCGTCTTGACCGCTTCTTCGATCAGCGCTTCGCGTTCCTGGCGCTTTTGCTTTACCTTTTCAACCAGTTCATAGTACTTGGTGGGTTCGAGGTAGCGGAAGGCCAGATCCTCAAGCTCCCACTTGATCCGGTAGATGCCCAGCCGGTGCGCCAGAGGCGCAAAGATTTCCAGAGTCTCGCGGGCGATTTCCCGCTGCTTTTCTTCGGACATGTACTTGAGAGTGCGCATATTGTGAAGCCGGTCCGCCAGTTTGATCAGCACCACCCGGATGTCCTTGGCCATGGCCAGGAACATCTTCTGGTAGTTTTCCAGTTGCTGCTCAACCTTGGATTTATATTCGATCCGGTTGAGCTTGGTCACGCCGTCGACCAGCAGGGCGATCTCCTTGCCGAACTGTTTCTCGACGGCCTCCCTGGTGATGATGGTATCCTCCACCACGTCGTGGAGCAAGGCGGCGCTGATCGTGATGGCGTCGATCTGAAGCTCGGCCAGTATCCTGGCCACCCCCAGCGGATGGGTGATGTATGGTTCCCCGGAAATGCGGAGCTGCCCCTGGTGGGCGTCGTAAGCCAGCTGGTAAGCTTTCTCCACCAGCGAAACCGGTGCGTCCGGCTGATACGTCTTGATCTGGTCGATTACCGTATGGATGTTAAGCTTGGACCCTTCCCCCATGGCGCACCGCCCTTTCCCCCGGCTGCAACAAAGCGCTAATATTGCACAAGCGACCTGATTGGGTATCCGGATAACCGGTCCCGGCCCTTCAGAAATGTCAGTTCAATAAGAAAAGCTATCCCGGCCACCTGTCCCCCCAGTTCCTCAATCAGCCTGACTGTTGCCTGGGTAGTGCCGCCGGTGGCCAGAAGATCATCCGCGATGAGCACCCGCTGGCCGGGGGCGATGGCGTCCTTATGGACTTCGAGCATGTCTTTGCCGTATTCCAGGCTATATTCATGGCGAATGGTTTCGGCCGGCAGCTTGCCCGGCTTGCGCACCGGCACAAATCCCACGCCGAGAATGTAGGCCAGTGGAGCCCCGACTGCGAACCCCCGGGCCTCGGGCCCGATCACCAGGTCGATGTTTTCTGCCTTATAAGGTTCCGCCAGAGCATTGAGCGCTGCGCAAAACGCCGGTCCGTCCTTCATCAGCGTGGTAATGTCGATAAAGGTAACCCCTTTAAATTCGGGAACAACCCGGATGATCCGCTTCCAGTCCATGACCTTCCTCCTAGTTGATTATTTGCATCAACTTGCTGACTTTTTTGTCCACATCTTTTGCCGGAAGCCGCAGCAGTTCTCCGGCGAAGGCCTCGTATTCCTCCCGCGCCCGGGTGCTGCGGCAAAAAGCGGGGGATGCGGCGATATCCAGTTTGTGCCGGGGCTCGGGTTTAAGGGCTATCCCGCCTTGACGGGTTATCAAGTTGAGTTCTTCCAGTACGGTGAGCGCCGATTCCACCCCGGCTCTGCTCAGCGTCACCCGGCCAGCCTGCTTCACCTTCTCCGCCAATTCTTCCGGGCGCAGGTCCGGAAGGGGAGAAACTGCGGCCAGTTGCTTCAGAACATAGTACAGCCACCCGATTCCCGTACGGTCGGGAAAGTCCTCCCTAAACCGGGAAGCCCGGTATTCCACATCGGCTTTGCCGAATAGCAAATGCAGCCTGACCGGGTCCGGCGAAGAGGCGGCCTGCCGGCACCATCCGGCCAGCGTTCGCCACGAGTCCGGCGGGCTGGCCAGGACAATCTCGCCGAACCCGGCGACAGGCGGAAGTTCTCCGGCCCATACGAGGCAAGAAAGCGAGCCGGAAGCCAGCGCCGCCTGGGCATACCGCCTTCGGCCCGGCGCCATCGCCGGATATGAGCCGGCGATGCCTTCCCGGGCCCCCAGCCTCGCCCGCAATTCGCGGACGGTTGCCACAACCTGCCGCCGGTCGGCGACATAAACGGCCGCCCTTCCGCCGCCAAGAAGCTGGCAAAGATAGGCCAGCCGGTCGGCGGTATGGCGGGCGTCGCGAAATGCGGCGGAAGCCTCCTCCCCGGCCCGGACCCGGACATCATGTGCCCGGAGCTGGATGGTGCGCTGCCCTTGCCAGTCGTTGTACTCCGGCGAAAAGGCCAGATCGACCGCGGTTTCGCCGGACAGGCGCTCCGCAAGGGCGCCCATGTCCCAGGCGATGACATCGCCTTTCGCCCCCCCGCCGGACACCTTGAGTTTCAAATGCCGCCCCTCCTGTCCCACCGGACGGACTCCGGTCACCGCAAGCTCTTCGGTGTAGAGCACGGGCGTAGGGTTGCCCATGCCGTGAGGGGCCAGGCAGGCCAGCTGCTCCAGCAGCGCGGCGCTGATCTCGGCCAGAGCCACCTGGGAATCAAGCTTCAGCACCGGGTGATAATCTTCGTCGCTCAACCATTCGCGGGCCAATGCGTTAAGTTTTTCCCGCAGGGCCGCAATATTGCTTTCCGCCACGCTCAGTCCGGCCGCCTGCTGGTGTCCCCCGTACTGAATGAGGACATCGCCGCATTCGGCCAGCGCCCGGTACATGTCAAAGCCGGGGATGCTGCGGCAGGAACCTTTGCCGATACCTTCACGGACACTGATCAGGACTACCGGCCGGTAATATCTTTCCACCAGCCGGGACGCGACAATGCCGATTACGCCCGGATGCCAGTCCGGTCCGGCCAGCACCAGCACTTTCTGATCGTTCAAATCCACGCCGTCCAGCATTTTCTCGGCAATGGCCAGAAGCTCGCGTTCGACTTCCTGGCGGCGGGTGTTTTCATCATTTAATTCCGCCGCCAGCCGTTCGGCGACGGCGGAATCGTCGGTTGTCAAGAGCTCGACGCCGGCCGCGGCATGGCTGATCCGACCCGCGGCGTTCAGTCGGGGACCGAGGATAAAGCCGACTTTGCCGGTATCCATCGCCGCTCCGGCAATGCCGGCGACCGCCATGAGGGCTCCGAGCCCGGCGTTGCGGGTGGCGCCCAGTTCAGCCAGGCCTAGTTTGACAATGACGCGGTTTTCGCCCATCAGCGGGACAACGTCGGCAACCGTGCCGACCGCCACCAGGTCGAGATAATCCAGAAACACCGGCTCCGGGCCGTGAAACTCCCGCCAGAGAGCCTGACACAGCTTGAACGCCACGCCCACTCCGGCCAGGTTTTTGTCGGGATAAGCGCAGCCCGGCTGCTTCGGGTTGATGATGGCATAGGCGGGCGGCAGCTCTTCCGGAGGCTCATGGTGATCGGTCACAATGATGTCCAGCCGTCCGCTGAAGGCCGCTATCTCCGCCGTGGCGCTGATACCGCAGTCGACGGTGATCATCAGCCCGGTGCCGGAGGCATAAAGCTGCTCCAGCGCCGCGCTGTTGAGTCCGTAGCCTTCATTTTGCCGCTCCGGTATGTAGTAGCCGGCATTGGCCCCCAGCCGGTTGAGCACCCGGAGCAAAAGCGAGGTCGCCGTAATTCCGTCCACATCATAGTCGCCGTAAATCGTGATTTTTTCCTTGGCAACGGCGGCCTGCCTGATTCTGGCCACCGCGGCTTCCATGCCCAGCAGCCCGGCCGGGTCTCCCAAAAGTTCCGCTCCGCCGTGGAGAAATTCACTGCCCTCCGTCACCCCGCGGATTCCCCTGTTGAGAAGAATCTGCGCGGTTACGGGCGATATGGCCAGCTCGCGGCTGAGGCTATCGCGGAGCAAGGCGTCGGCGGACGCTTTTCGCCAGACTTTCGCTGCTTTTACTCTTGTCATGATTTTGCCGGACCCCGGGGCCGGATGTCCTTATAAGTCGTTTTGGGAAACATCTTTCGCCAATTCCTTTTCCAGCCGTTCTTTCAGCGTTTTTAGCTCGGCTTCCATTTCGCCCTGGCGCTGCCTGGCTTTCTGAAGCGTCCAGCGGGCCTTGACTTGCATCAGCGTCGCCAGCGACAACATGATCAGCGCCCCCAGGACGGCGGAACCGAGGATGACAATGACGAGGGAGGTCTGAGAACTCCAGTAAAGAAAAGATACTACAACCGGTAGTGAGTTTTGCACGGCAAAAATAGCTACAAACAAAGAAAAAACCAGTGCCAAAAACAAATATAGCATGATTTCACCACCAAAGGAAGTATTGCCTAAATTATTAATATTCTCGGTAACAATTAATAACCCTTTTCGCTATTTTTTTTATCGTTGCCGGCGGCTGAAAGAAAGCCGAAGCTTGTTGATAAACTCAGGCTGGCGAGAAAGGTCAAGATGCACGTCCTGATTTCGCTAGTTCTTTCAGCGGCTGGTCTGCAAAGAAAATCACGAGCCGTGTGCGGGCCGCACCGGAAGAGCAGGCCAGCCGGAAGATGTTTATTATAAGCGTAGGTAAGCGATAGCGTCGGAGCGTTAATAAACATCTTCCGGGTTCAGGCAGGCAACCGTGTACTTCGGGTATAGGCAAGCAAACGCTCTTAGAGCCAAGTGCGCAGGTTCTTAGCGCGTATGCTTAGAGGCACGGCCTACCTCTTGCGGGTACGACGCAGATGGACCTTTCCCGCCGGCCTGCGAAGTTTTGCTTGTCAGGGGAAGATATAAACCGCAACCACCAGGACCATCGCCAGGCCGCAGGCCAGCCGCAGCGCGGCCGCCGCCGCAAGCCGGCCGAGGATTTTTCCTACCGTCGCCAAGCGGGGTTCAAAGGTTTTGGCGGAGATGACCTCCCAGACGATGACGCCGAGGATGGGCCCCAGCAGCGCATTGGCGGCCAAGACGCCGCCGATGTTGCCCATGGTGCCGTCGACGGCAAACCGGCGGGACAGGGTGAAACGCCGCGTCAAATAGAGCCGCAGGCACCGCCCGCCGACTTCGGCGAGCAGCATCAGGGCCACCAGGGTCTTTACCAGCCACGGCGCGAAGGAAGAAAAACCGGTGAAATAGCCGTAAAGAACAGCCCCGGCGAAAATGACCGCCGTGCCGGGGTAGCGGGGAAGCAGGGTCAGGACCAGTCCGACCGCCATAATCAGACTTGCGGTAAAGGTCAGCAGCAAGGTTAAAACTCCTTAACACGGTTTTACCTACATTATGACTGCTTAACCCCGTATTTATGTAAGTATACGGCGGTGTACGCAATAAAGCCCGCCATAACCAAGCCTCCGGCGGCCATGATCCGCAATATCGTCTGATAGCCGAGCTGATCCACCAAAAGAACCGCCGCCGCCGCCAGGCCCAGGGAAGGCCAAAAGCCAAGGCCCGTAATTACGGCGGTTTGCCGGGCGTTGACCATCATCGCCGGCGCCATGGTATTGGCAAACGTGGCAAACAAAATCAGGCCGAACAGCGAGCCGCCGACCGGCCCCAGCAGCGCGTAGCCGGCCCCGGCCAGGGCAAGGGGGGCATGGGTGCCGGAATGCAGGACAATAGCGGCCATCGCCAACGTCAGCAGCCCCTCGACCAGTTTGGCGGCAACCGCCAGATAAACGGCCTTGGTGCCCCCCTTTTTCGATACGCAGGTTGCCGCCTCGGCCGCCAAAGCCGGCCGCATGCCTCCGGCATTATAGCCGACGAGCGCCAGAACCATCAGCCAGTCGATGTCGCCGCTTCCGGCCAGGGTTACCGGTCCCGGCGCGCCCGCCAGAAAGAACATGGCCAGCAGCAAGGGCAGCAGCAACAGCGAGGCGTAGTTGGACACGGCCAGCAGTTCGGCCCCCCGCCCGGCGGCCAGAAAGGAAAACAGCGCCAGGCAGAGCGGCACCGCCAGCGGCTGGGGAATGCCGGTCAGCAGCGCGAGGAGCCAGCCGGCGAAAAAACCGCCGGTAAGGGCGCTGGCCGGAATGGATACCCCCAGGACCGCCGAGGCAAAGATGCGTTTCCCGTTGCAGCCGAACATCCTGCGGGCGAGAACGCCGAGCTCATAGCCGCTCCGGGCTCCGATCCAGGCGGAGGCCCCGGTCATCAGCGACCCAAAAACCATGTAGGAGAGCACGATCACCAGATACATATTGCCTGCCCCTGAAGCGGCAGCGTCCGGAACGACCCCGGCGTTATCGCCGGCGATGTGAACAAGAGCCAGGGATATGGCCGGCAACACCATCCACATAGATTCACCACCTTCGGTGCTATATGATATTAGCACCCTGAACCAATGGTGAATGAGTCCGGACGCAAAAGGGACCGTCCAAAGCCCTGCCGCTTTTTGGACGGTCCCGTTCAAGGTTATAGCCGCAATTATTTGGCGCCTTTCAGCTTCATTTGCATCCGCTGTTTCTCCTCATATTCCTTCCAGGTCACCCAGAGGGGGCTGGCGTTGAAAATCGAGGAGTAGGCGCCGGTCGCGAAGCCGATCGTCAGCGCGAGGGCAAAATTCTTGGTGGTCTCGCCGCCGAAGAGATACAGCGCCACCGAACAGAACAGCACGGTCAGAACGGTGTAGATCGACCGGGTCATGGTCTGCCAGATGCTGCGGTTGACCAGCTCGTGGAAAGACTCGGTCTTGCGGTGGGTCTTCAGATTCTCGCGGATCCGGTCGAAGATGACGATGGTATCGTTGATCGAGAAACCGACGATCGTCAGCAGCACCGCTACGAACGAAGCGTCGACCTCGAGCTGGAAGATCGAAAATATCCCCAGCACCACGATGAGGTCGTGGATCAGCGCCAGGATCCCCGAAACGGCGAATTTAAACTCAAACCGGAAGGTAATATAGGCGATCATCATCGCCCAGGCCGCGGCAAGGGCGATAAGCGCATTGCGGGTCAGTTCCGAGCCGATGACCGCGCCCACCTTTTCCATCCGCAGAACTTCAAACGCGCCCAGCTTCTGCTGCATGTCCGCCAGCACCGCGGTCCGCTCGGTCTCGTCGAGGACATGGGTGCGGATAAAGACGTTCGGCGCGGCTTCGACCTGGGTGCCCGACGCCAGCTGGATCGTGCTGTTTTCCAGATGATGGTCCTTCAATACGTCGCGGACCTCGGCCACGGTGACGGGACGGGCGAACTTGAGGTCGAACAGAGTGCCGCCGGTAAAGTCGATCCCCAGGTTGAACCCCTGCAGCGCCATCGAAATGATTCCGGGAATCATTACCAGGGCGGAAAGCGTGAACCACCAATACCGTTTGCTGATTATATCAAATTTTGCTGTCATTCTCTCACCCCCCTAAGCCCCAAAGGCTTTGCCGCTCTTGAAAATACTCGAATTCATGAGCGACTTCAGAAGATACCGGGTAATCGTGATCGCCGAGAAGAGGCTCAGCAAAACCCCCAGCCCGAGGGTGACGGCGAAGCCTTTGATCGGCCCGGTGCCGAGGAAGAACAGCACCACTGCGGCGACAAGGGTCGTTACATGGGAATCGATGATCGTGTTGAAGGCCCGGGAAAAGCCGGCGTCCATCGCCGCCCGCAGCGTTTTGCCGCCGCGGAACTCTTCCTTGAACCGTTCGAAGATCAGAACGTTGGCGTCGACAGCCATCCCCATCGAGAGGATAACCCCGGCGATGCCCGGCAGGGTCATCGTGGCGTTCAGCATCTTAAGCAGCACCAGGAGCAGCAGGATGTACAGGACCAGCGCAATATTGGCCACCAGGCCGGAGAGCCGGTAGAAAAGCAGCATGAACAGCACAATGGCGCCAATGCTTATGGAAAAAGCAAACACGCTTTTATCCTTGGAGTCCTGGCCAAGGGTAGGTCCCACGGTCCGGGTCTCGATCACTTCCATCTTGACCGGCAAAGCGCCTGACCGGAGGAGAATGGCCAGGTTCTGCGCCTCTTCCATCGTCTTTTCCCCGGTGATGACCGCCTTGCCGCCGGCAATCTTCTCTTGAACAACCGGGTTGGTGAGCAACTGCTGGTCCAACTCGATCGCGATATGCTTTCCGACGTTTTTCGCCGTCAGATCGGCGAAGAGTTTTCCGCCCGCGTCGGTGAACTCGATGCTGACCTCGGGCCGGTTATTGTTGAGGTGGGCTTGGGCGTCCTTCAGGTCCTTGCCGGTAAGCACGGTGGCCCCGGACTCGTCCTTGAACTCCAGCAGCGCCGTCTTGCCGAGCAGGGCGATGGCCCCCTCGGGGTCCTTGATGCCCGGGAGCTCGACAATTACGCGGCGATCGCCCTGGCGCTGGATCACCGGTTCCGTGAGGCCCAGCTCATTGACCCGCCGCTCGATAATCTTGACCACGCGCTGGATGGCGTCTTCCGTCACCTGGGCGTCAGGCGTGTCGACCCCCTCCAGCACCACGTGGGTACCGCCCTGCAAGTCGAGGCCTTGCTTAATGGATAAGGCCAGCGGCGAAATGTAGAAACCGAATACTAGTAGAATGGCTAACGTCGCGATCAGAAAAGTGGTCAGGTTTCCCCATCTCAAAGGAATTCTCCCCCAATCTTGTCTCATTTGCACTAAATTTAATTATATCTGGTAATCCGCATGACTGTCAACGAACCGGCGCTATAACAGCACGTTGCCGTTGATGACCAGCCGGAACCGGCAGTCCAGAAACTGGGCCGCCCGGCGGCACATGACCATGCGGGCCAGGAAAATCTCGAAATATTCCATAACCGGACAAATCTTAGTATTGATGACGATGTCGAGAGTGATGGTCCCCGCGGCCTTGTCGACCCGCAGGGCACTGTCCTCGGCAGCGTAATTGACCCGGTCATGGATTTCGAATTTGGCAAAGTCGGTATGGGTCACCCGGGAACGGTGCACATCCGACTTATCGGCCAGAATCAACGCCGAGGCTACGTGATTGATGGCGTTTCCCCGCTCTTCCTCGTGGTTTCCGATCGCGGACACCACCAGGGCGATTTCCTCCGGGATCATGCCCATGCGAACCAGAATATGATAAGTCATTACCGCCCCTGTCCCACCGTGGTTGTAGCGGTTGACCAAATTGGCGATGTCATGGAGATAACCGGCGACGGCCGCCAGTTCGGAGTCCCGTTTGCTGTAGCCCAGGTCGGCCAGTACTTTTCCGGCCCGCTCGGCGACGAGCGAGGCATGGCGGTTGCCGTGCTCGGTGAAGCCGAGCTTGCTCAGGTACTCGGTGCTGCGGGAAAGATAAACCGACACCTCATGGTCTTGCTTCAAATCGGCTACCGTTATTGCTGCCATTATTCCTTTCCCTCCTGATATGATCCATGACTAATTCGGCCACTTCTTCCCGGGAAAGCGGATCGGTCTGAATGAACAGATCGGCGTGCGCTCTGGCGTCGCTCAGCCTGTCCCGCTGCATGACGAGGCGTTCCTCGCCCCAGGGCACCGTCCGCCGGCTGCGGACTGTCGGAAGGGTGGCGTCCAACAGGACAAGTACGTCCGGATTCTTCTTCCGCCACAGGGTCGGAATGCCCGAATGCTCCTGGGCGACATTATGCGCGTCGACTCCGAGCTCTCTGAGCCGGGCGACCAGCGTCGTCTTGCCCGAAGCGCACGGGCCTACGACTACAACCCGCATAGCTTCACCTACTTTTTCAATAGGGGAATGAAATATTAATCCGATGGATCTTGTGATCCGAGATTCGCTCCCCGACGCCCATGGCGACTACGGTCATATCATCGCCGGGGCGGTAGTCGTCGAGCACCAGGGACTGTTCCAAAATGCTCCGGGCGATAAAGTCCACGTCGTCGGGACCGCTCTCTTCCAGGAGCTTAAGGATCGTCGCGATATCCTGCTGACGGCCGCGCTTGCGGCCGGCTGCCTGTATTCCGTCAGTATAGGATACAAGAATTGTTCCCGTTTCCAGGGGGATTTGATACATCAGCGGCTTCATCCTTTTATGAATCCCGATCGGACTGACCTCTTCATCGTAGATATCAATGGCGTACTGCCCCTTGACCAGCACGGGGCAGTTGGAGTTGCGGGAAAATACAAGCGTCTGGGTATCGAAGTCTGCGCTCAGGATGGTCAGCGTCGACGATACCTTGCCGTCTTTAAAGGCATACAGATAGTCGTGCACCGTCCGCGCCACGGCTCCGTCCCTGGCTCCTTCGGCAATAAGGGCCGCCGCCCGGTTGACGACCAGGCTGCTGGTGATTTTGGCCGCCTTGCCGCTCCCCTGTCCATCAGCTAAAATGGCAGAAATACCACCGCGTGGTCGTTCTGCCACTTCAACGCTGTCCCCGCATTCGGGCACCGCGTATTTATTGACCTTGGCAATACCGATCTTGATCTCCATATTACCATCCCCGCCGTGTTATTCGCAGGATATAATGCCGTCTTCCGTCAGCAGATAGTGCATCGTGACATCATAGAGGCCCTGGGGCACCGCACCGGCGACCTGGAACGACCACGCCAGGCCCAGCCGGCAGGCCCTTTCGGCCTGGGGCAAAAAACGGTCATAATAGCCGGCGCCCATGCCCAGCCGGCGGCCGGCGGCGTCGAAGGCCACGCCCGGAACGACGACCAGGTCGATGGCTCCCGGCGAGACAAGCTGCGCCTTGGCCGGATCGGGCATCCTGAGCCCCAGCTTGCCGGTAATCAGGTCATCCGGGCCGTCGATCCGGGCAGCGTCCATCATCCCGTATTCCGCGCGGAGCATAGGTACGCACACCGTCTTTCCGGCCGTCCGGGCATCCTCGATCATCGCCTCGGTCTGCGGCTCGTCGGCCATGGCCAGGTACAGCATGACCGTGCCGGCCCGGCGGTAGATGGGCCAGTCCCGGAGATGAGCAGCGATTTGGGCGCTGCCGGCCAGGACCGCGGAAGCGGGCAAACCGCGCCGCCGGGTCAGCATGCGCTGCCGAAGCTGTTTTTTTTCTTCCCGAACATTCTGCATGGATTATTTCTTCTCTTCCGTCTTGCCTGGGGTATTGACCTGCCCCACGGCGCTGCGGTTGACGTCGATCTCGACTTTTTCCGCCACTCTCAGGGTAACCGTATCCCCGCTGAAAGCAGTAATGGTTCCGTGAATGCCTCCGATCGTGACGACCCGGTCCCCTTTCTTCAGGCTTTCGAGCATTGCGTCGCGTTTTTTCTGCTGCTGCTTCTGCGGGCGATAGAGCAGAAAATAAAAAATAACCGCCATGAGGAGAAACGGGAACCATTGTAACAATTCCGGCGAAATTGCCAATCCACTCACCTCCTTAATTTGTCTTTACAGTATATTCCACGCCTGTCCGGCAATCTCCTTTTAATGCGCCTGGTAGTTGGCCCAAAACTCCTCGCGGAAGGCGAGGAACCGGTCTTCCAGGATGGCTTTGCGCATATTTCGCATAAAATTGAGCAGAAAATGCAGGTTATGGATGGTGGTCAGCCGCAGGCCGAAGATTTCTTCCGCTTTCAGCAGATGACGGATATAGGCCCGCGAGAAGTTGCGGCAAGTGTAGCAGCCGCAGTCTGGGTCAATGGGGCGGAAATCCCGGGCAAACTCGGCGTTTTTGACCACGAGGCGCCCCCGGCCGGTCATGACGGTGCCGTTGCGGGCCACCCGCGTGGGAAATACGCAATCGAACATATCAATGCCGTACATGACGCCTTCCACCAGGCAATCGGGCGTGCCCACCCCCATGAGGTAGCGGGGTTTCCCCGCCGGAAGCTCCGGAAGGGTATGCTCCAGCATCTCGTACATCAGCGGTTTGGGCTCGCCGACGCTCAGCCCGCCGACGGCGTACCCGGGAAAGTCCATGGCCACCAGGTCGCGGGCGCTTTTGGTGCGCAGATCTTTATGCATACCGCCCTGAACGATGCCGAACAGGGCCTGATCCTTGCGGGTATGAGCGCTCAGGCAGCGCTCGGCCCAGCGCGTCGTCCGCTCGGTCGACGCCTTGACGTAATCGTGCTCGGCCGGATAGGGAACGCACTCGTCAAAGGCCATGATAATATCCGCGCCGAGAGCCATCTGGACTTCCGTGGCCTTTTCCGGCGACAGAAACTGCTTGGAGCCGTCGATATGGGAGCGGAAAGCGACGCCTTCCTCGCTGATTTTCCGCAAGGGCCCCAGGCTGAAAACCTGAAAACCGCCGCTGTCGGTGAGGATGCCGCGGTTCCACTGCATGAAGGAGTGGAGTCCGCCGGCCTCGGCCACCAGCTCGTGCCCTGGACGCAAAAAGAGATGATAGGTATTGCTGAGAATAATGCCGGCGCCCATCGCTTCCAGTTCCTGCGGCGACATGGCTTTGACCGTGGCTTGCGTTCCCACGGGCATGAACATGGGGGTGTCGAAGACCCCGTGCGGCGTGTAGAGCCTGCCGGCCCGGGCGCCCGTTTTCGCGCAGCGTTTGATTAATTCAAATGTAACAGCCATCATTGATACCTCGCTTGCAACTCTTTAGATAATCAGCATCGCGTCCCCAAAGCTGAAAAAGCGGTACCGCCGGGCCACCGCTTCCCGGTAGGCGGCCAGAATGTTGTCGCGGCCGGCAAAGGCGCTGATCAGCATGAGAAGGGTGGATTTCGGCAAATGGAAATTGGTGACCAGGCCGTCGATCAGCTTGAACTGGTAACCTGGATAAATAAAGATTTCCGTCCAGCCGCTGCCGGGAGAAACCTTCCCGTCCGCGGCGGCCGACTCCAGCGTCCGCACCGAGGTGGTGCCCACGGCGATTACCCGGCCGCCGCGCTCCCTGGTCCGGTTAATGATCGCCGCCGTATCGGGCGAGACGGAATAATACTCCCGGTGCATGATATGCTGGCTGACATCCTCCACGCTGACCGGCCGGAAGGTTCCCAGCCCCACATGCAGCGTGACGAAGGCCAGCTCGGCGCCCTTTTCTTTCAGCCGCGCCAAGAGTTCCGGGGTAAAATGCAGGCCCGCCGTCGGCGCCGCCGCCGAGCCCCGTTCGCGGGCATAGACCGTCTGATACCGCTCTTTATCGGCCAGCGTTTCATGGATATAAGGCGGCAGAGGCGTTTCCCCCAGCCGGTCCAAAATGGTTTCAAAAACTCCGTCAAAAACAAAGCGGACCACACGTCCGCCAAAATCCGTACCTGAAACGATTTCACAGGACAATTCGTCGCTGAAACGGATCGCCGTTCCCGGCCGGGCCTTCTTCCCGGGTTTGACGAGCGTCTCCCAGGTGTCGCCGGCCAGCCGGTTGAGCAGGAATACCTCCACCTTGCCGCCGGTGTCCGTTTTGGCGCCGATTAACCTGGCGGGAATGACTCTGGTATCGTTAAAGACCAGGGTATCCCCCGGCTGGATGTAGTCGGCCAGTTCATAAAACCGGCGATGGGCCATCCGGCCGTCCCGGCGGCCCAGCACCAGGAGACGGGAGTGGTCGCGCCGGGGGGCCGGGGTCTGCGCAATCAGTTCTTCCGGCAAAGCATAGTCGAAATCGGAAACAAGCATATTCGGCTCCTAGTATATTTTTTCGATGGCCGTACCTGGATAATAGTGTTTCAATATCTCTTTGAAATATGCGGCGTCGCCGCGCGGCGCCTTCTCGGCCATAGCCTTCGCCCCCCATTGGGACAGGCCGACGCCGTGGCCCCAGCCGGCCCCCGTAATAACGATCATTTCGTTGGGGCGCCCCCCGATGCGCCGGATGGCGGGCTTATCGGTAGGCAGCCGCCGCTCGGGCGCGGGAGGGACATTGATTTCCACCTTCTTTTTGTCCCGGCTGCCATAATTGTCGGTAATCTCGAACTCGACCGCCTTTTCCACCGGCAACACCACCTGGAGGTCGAACAGCGTACTGTTCAGTCCCAGGATGGTGCGAAATTTTGTGCCGGTCAGCTCGACGCTGCCATTCGTCCCGGTAAACCGCAGCTTTTTGACCCGGCCCGATACGCCCCGGTCCGGCGAGCCCGCGACCGGCGGCTTGGTCAGTGGCGAAAGCTCAATGGTCTGCAGCTTGCCGACCGAAACGCCGGCGGAAGCGAGCGCATCCTCCAGGTCCGCCGGGGTCAGCTTTTTCTCCCACTTAAACTGCGGCGACTTCTGGTCGAAATCAGGCACGCCCCGGAGAAAAGGAAAATAAGTGCCCCAGACGTTTTCACTGTTTTCGGTATAGCCGCCTCCGCTGCTGTGGAAAAAGGCCGGGATCGGCTTGCCCTGATAGGTCACCGCCACCCCTTTGGTTTCGTCAACGGCGCGGATGGCGCGGGGATCCTCCTTGTCCTTGCCGCCGTAAACCTGGCAGTCGGTGCCGGCGCATAAGTCAAACCCGTCGTCGCTGTGTTTTCCCAGATTATACAGGGAGTATGTCCGGGAGGCGACCGCCTGGGCCCGCACCGCGTCGGCGGGCCATTCCGGCGAAATTTCCGTGGCGATGATGCCGTAGAGATACTCTTCCAGCGGCAAGGTATTCACCACGGTCAGCCCGCTTTTCCCCTTGGTGCGGTGAATGGTGATCTCCCCCCGGTAGCTGCGGGAATTGACTTCGGCGGTTCCGGGCTTGGCAAGGACGAGTTTGATTTCCCGGGCCTCCACCGGTGTTCCGTTTACAGTCATCCGGGCGTCCTTGGTCGAAAGGAGAGTTTTTTCTCCGGCCTTGAATTTGCCGAGAACCTTTCGGCTGCCTGTATCCACCAAAGAGTATTCCGTAGAGGCGGCCACCCGGATATTAACCTGATTGGCCCAGATTCCCACCCGGATGGGGGGGCTGTCCGGGGCGGCGGCCTGGCCGGCGGCCGGCAGCCACAGGGCGGCGAGCAGCAGCAATATTAGAGTGGCTTTTTTGCGCATAAGCACTCCTTTTCATTCCTAATTAGCGTCGGCCGAATAAATTAAAGACAATTGTCAGAATGACGCTCAACAGGATCGAGGTGACGATGGGAAAATAAAAGCTGAAGTTTTCCCGTTCGACGTGGATATCGCCGGGAAGGCGGCCGAGCCAGGGAAGCTTGCCGCCGAAATAGAGCAGCGCGCCGACCCCCATCAGGATGGCGCCGAACAACATCAAGGTTTTTCCGAAGGAATCAAATCCTCCCGGCATGCTGGCCATTCTCCTTCCGCGGTTTGTAGTAGCGGTCCCGTTCGCTGAAAATACAGCCGCAGTAAGGCTGGCGGTATAGCTCCAGGTCTTTGCTGATCTGGACTCCTTCCTGCCAGCCGGGGCGGAAATCGATGTAGTGAAAGGCGATGCCTTCCTCCCGGCCGATGGCTTCACCCAACTCCCGGATGACGTCGTGCTGCTGATACGGGCTGACCAGCAGCGTGGTCGTGAAGCAGGCGAAGCCGTTCGCCTTGGCGTAGCGGGCCGCCCGGCGAAGCCTCAGCTCATAGCATTCGCGGCACCGCCCCTGGGGGCCTGCCAGGGCCCGGCTCAAGAAATCCTCCAGCGTGTATTCCGGTTCGACGATAAGCGGCAGGCCGGCTTTGGCCGCGAATTCGCGGCTGGTTTCCAGCCGCCGGGCGAATTCCTTATAGGGATGAATGTTGGGGTTATAAAAATAACCGGTGAGTTCATGGCCGAGTTCCCGCAGGTGTTTGACCGGAAAAGCCGAACAAGGGCCGCAGCACATATGGAGAAGCATTTTCATATCCTCAAAACCCCCTACCAGACTAACTTCTCCTGTTTATCCTGCTCCTCGCCCCGGTAAGGTATACCGATATGTTCATAGGCGGCCGCCGTGGCCACGCGCCCCCGGGGCGTGCGGTTGAGAAGTCCCATTTGCAGCAGATACGGCTCGTAAACGTCCTCGATGGTCACCGTTTCCTCGCTGATCGCCGCGGCCAGCGTATCGATGCCCACCGGCCCGCCGCCGAATTTGGTGATGATGGTGGACAGCAGTCGGCGGTCGGTCTTGTCCAGGCCCGATTTGTCGACCTCCAGCATGGCCAGCGCCTTATCGGCGATGTCGTCGGTTATCACCCCGCCGCCGACCACCTGGGCATAGTCGCGGACCCTTTTCAGCAGCCGGTTGGCCACCCGGGGCGTGCCCCGGGAGCGGCTGGCGATTTCCATGGCGCCCCGCTCGTCGATGTCAATGGCGAGGATTTCCGCCGCCCGCTTGATGATTAAAACAAGGTGCTCCCGCTCGTAATATTCGAGACGGCACAGCACGCCGAACCGGTCGCGCAGCGGCGGAGCCAGGGCCCCGGCCCGGGTCGTGGCGCCCACCAGCGTAAACCGGGGCAGGTCGATCCGGATCGAACGGGCGCTGGGTCCTTTGCCGATAATGATATCGAGGGCGTAGTCCTCCATCGCG
This sequence comes from Sporomusaceae bacterium UBA7701, assembly GCA_002482545.1. Classification (GTDB taxonomy): domain Bacteria; phylum Bacillota; class Negativicutes; order Sporomusales; family UBA7701; genus UBA7701. The sequence goes on along the minus strand of DLGF01000020.1, from coordinate 246,679 downwards.
GCATAGAGAATTTCCTCCACGCCCCGGGACAGCCGGTGGATTTCGTCGATAAACAGAACATCCTTTTCCCCCAGATTGGTCAGCAGGGCGGCCAGGTCTCCCGGGCGCTCGATCGCCGGCCCGGACGTGATCCGGAGGCTGACCCCCAGTTCGTTGGCGATGATGTTGGCCAGCGTGGTCTTTCCCAGCCCCGGAGGCCCGTACAGCAGGACATGATCCAGGGCCTCGCCCCGCGACAGCGTCGCCTGGATGAAAATGGACAAATTCTGCTTGACCTGGTCTTGACCGATATATTCACCCAGGCGCCGCGGCCTGAGACTGTACTGCCAGGTGTCGGCTTCCTGCTCCTTGCCGGTTATGATGCGTTCTTCCATGGGCTACCTCCTGGCGAATTCTTTCAGCGTCAGTTTAATGAGTTCCTCGACCGACTGCCCCTCGGCTTTGATCCGGCCGAGCACGGGCGCGATCTCGCCCTGGCTGTAGCCGAGGGCCACAAGGGCCGCCAGGGCTTCCTGGGCAGGGTCCTGGAACACCGCGCCGGCGCCGGTCGGACTTTTGGCCGGGCTGGAAAGCAATTCGTCCGGCAGGCCGAGTTTATCCTTCAGCTCGAGAATCAGCCGTTCGGCGGTTTTTTTGCCGATGCCCGGGATCCGGGTGAGCAGGACGGCGTTCTTCTGGCTGACGGCGGCGCAGAATTCCGTCGGCGTCACCGCCGAAAGCACGCCCAGCGCGACTTTGGGCCCGATCCCGGTTATCGTGATGAGTTGCTGGAATAAGTCGTATTCCGCCTGGGAATAAAAGCCGTAAAGCAGCAGGGCGTCTTCCCGCACATTGAGATGGGTGAACAAGGTAACAGGCTTGTCCACCGCCAGTTCCTGGCGGGTCGAATTGGGAATAAACACCCGGTAGCCGACGCCCTGTACATTGATAAAACAGGATTCGACCTGCAAATGAGTGACGGTTCCCCGCAAATAGCCGATCATGTCCGGTACTCCCTCAGTTTGGCGGCCATATGGCCGGTATGGGCGGTGCAGATCGCCACCGCCAAGGCGTCGGCCACATCGTCCGGATGGGGCTTGTCCGGCAGGTTCAAAAGCTTCTGCGTCATGTAGATGACCTGTTCCTTGGTGGCCTTGCCATAGCCGACCACCGACTGTTTTACCTGCAGCGGCGTGTATTCCAGAACGGCAATCCCGTTTTGGGCCGCCGCCAGCAGGATGACCCCGCGGGCCTGTCCGACCGCCATGGCGGTGGTGACATTTTTATTGAAAAACAGCATCTCAACGCCTAAAAGATCCGGGCGGTAACGCTTGATAAGGCCGTCGACCCCCGCAAAGACCGTTTGCAGCCGTGCGGCCGGATCGAGCTTCGGGCTGGTCTGAACCGCCCCGTATTCCACCGCCCGGATGCGGTTGCCTTCCGCCTCGATAATCCCGTAACCGCATATCGCGGTGCCGGGATCGATTCCCAAAACAATCATGGACCCAATCCTCCCTTGCCTGAAAAATAGTTCGACAGGTTGGCACTTTATTCCTCTTCCAGGGCGAAAGTATGTTCTTCCCGGTTGAAAAGAAAAAGCTGAACCCTGAAAAAGGGTCCAGCCGTCGTGAAAAAGCTACCGCCGCCCTACCGGGGCAGCGCGAAATTGCCGTTTCGGAACACCGGAATCTCGGCCCCCTCCGCCGTAACCCCGGTAATCTCCAGATCGGCGGTGCCGACCATAAAGTCCACGTGGACAAGGGAATCGTTGACTCCCAGGCGGGCCAGTTCTTCCTTGCTTTTGGTCTCCCCCTCTTTCAGGCAGACGGGATAGGCTTTGCCGATCGCGAAATGACAGGAGGCGTTTTCATCAAACAGCGTGTTATAGAAGAGAATATTGGAATCCGAAATCGGGGAAGCATGGGGCACCAGGGCCACCTCGCCCAGATAGTGGGAGCCCTCATCGGTTTCCACCAGCTTTTGGAGGATTTCTCCGCCGGTTTGCGCTTTTGAAGCCACGATCCGGCCATCCTTGACGGTGAACGAGAAGCGGTCGATCAGATTGCCGTTATAGTTCAGCGGCTTGGAACTGACGACGGTGCCGTTCACGCCGTTTTTCCTCGGCAGGGTGAACACCTCCTCGGTCGGCATGTTGGCGATGAACTCCAGGCCTTCCGGGGTGTATTCCGAGCCGCCGAGCCATAGATGGTCCTCCGGCAGTTCGACCGTCAGGTCCGTCCCCAGGGAGTTCCGGTAATGAAGCGAGCGGAATTTCGCCGTATTGAGGAAGTCCATATTCTTTTTGAGGTTGGCTTTGTGCGCCGCCCAGGCGGCGACAGGGTCGGCGGTGTCGACCCGCACGGCCTTGGCGATGGCCGACCAGAGCGCTTCGACCGCTTCAGCCTCCGGCAGCCCGGCAAATACCTTCCTGGCCCAGGCCGGCGTCGGCACCGCGACCACGCACCAGGGATTCCGGTTGCTCATAAGCCGCTCGCGGTACTCCTCCAGCGCAATGTTGCCGGCTTTCTGGGCCCGCATGATCCGCCCCGGGTCGACATCCTTCAAAAGCTCCGGGTCGGAGGCGGAAATGCTGACAAAGGCCGCTCCCTCCCGGACATAGGACAGATAAAACTCTTTCTGCCACTTCGGATACTCGTCGAAGATTTCCTCCGGCGCCTGTAAAAAACGGATTTTGGCGGAGATTTCGTCCTTCCAGCTGATGACCACATCGCGCGCCCCTGCCTGATAAGCCTGCTCGGCAATCAAGCGGGTGAAAGGCGCGCCCTCGATCGGGGACGCCACCACCAGGGTCTGTCCTTTTTGAATATTGACCCCCGACTTTACGACCAGCCGGGCATACTTTTCCAGCATCTGACTATCCATGGCCGCTCCTTTCTATGCCCGGCGGCAGCCGGGACGCATCGTTCTTCGGCATATGACAAGCCTTTTTACCTGTTCGCGCCTTTTCAGGCGATTCCCTTCCTAGTCTATGCCGCAGCTCCCGGCTAAAGCAGGCCCAACGGGAAAAAATCACCCCTGGGCGCCTGGACCGGTCGCGCAGGGGCGGTGTTGGAGGTTACTGGGATTGGAGTCCTTCCAGGGTTCGGAGAAGTTCCTCCCGGGATTGAACCGCCAGTCCGCGTTTGATTTCATCCGCATCCTGAGCGCTCAACCGGGTTAGCGGGATCTGCGTCATCTCCTTCAGGATGGCCCGCGGACCGGGCTTGCCGTAATACACGGCCACGTGACCGTCTTTGACGCCGATGAACGTGTTATTGGCGTGCTCCCGGCAGAAACTGTCCACTTTGAGATTCATGACCACTTCCTGGTTGTCGAACTTGTCGATGGTCCAACCCTCATAGACCTTCTGAACCTGGCTCAGGTTCAGCCCCACCAGGTTGTCGGCGGGCTTGGTGCGGAAGGTCTCTTCATCATTGCATTTCAGGTAGACGATCTTCTGCACCAGATCGGTGGTGGCGGTTATTTTGATTTTCGAATCCGGCCTAGCTACTTCCGTTTCCTGGGGTACCGGCATCATCCCTCCCCGTAGCGGAGATAGGGCGCCTGCATAAAGTCGGATCGCTATAAACCCGAGAATAACAACGGAAGCCAGGATGAGCCGGTGCTTTGGATTTTTCAGAAACGGCAACATCGAATACACTCCCTATATTGTATTGTATTCATTATTGCCAGAACAGGAAAATACTATACAAAAAAAAATTAAAGCCCCGGAATGCATATGCACCCGGGGGTTTGAGGAATTCAGCTATTCCAGCATTTCTTCCGGAATATCGAAGTTGGCGTAGACATCCTGGACATCGTCGTGATCTTCCAGGGCCTCCATGAGCTTCATCATCTTCACGGCGTCATCGCCGGCAAGAGCTACCGTATTCTGCGGCACCATGGCGATTTGGGCGGATTCGACCGGGATTTTTGCCTCTTCCAGCACGGTCCGGACTTTCTCCCAGTCCCCGGGGTCGGTGATGATCTCATATTGGTCGCCATCGCTTTTGAAGTCTTCCGCCCCGGCGTCGATTACCAGCAGCATCAGCTCTTCTTCATCGATTTGCGGTGTTTTGTCCACCAAAAATACGCCCTTTTTATTGAACATCCAGCCAACGCAGCCCGATTCCCCGAGATTGCCGCCGTTTTTCGCGAACAGATGCCGGATATCGGCCGCCGTTCTGTTCCGGTTATCGGTCAGGGCTTCGAGCATGACGGCCGCGCCGCCCGGGCCATATCCCTCGTAGGTGATTTCCTCGTAGTTGCCGCCTTCGAGACTGCCCTGGCCTTTCTGGATGGCCCGCTGGATGTTATCCTTCGGGATGTTGCTTTCCTTGGCCTTCTGCAGGGCCAGTTTCAAGCGCATGTTTCCAGCCGGATCGGCGCCGCCCGCCCTGACCGCCATGGTGATCTCACGGCCGATCTTGGTGGTAATTTTGCCGCGGATGGCGTCCATCTTGCCCTTTCTGTGCTTGATATTCGCCCACTTGGAATGTCCTGACATGCGGGTACCCCTCTCAACATATTTCTAGATCAGGCTTTATTTTAGCATAATCAGGCGGATTTGGGAAGCTCCCCTGTAAGGGCGGTGCCGCTCTCCTCCTTCGGTCTTTTTCGTCAGGCAGGGGCCGCTGAAAAACGATGAGGCTTCCGGGTCTTCCGCCTTGATGAGTTCCGCCCGGGTAACCGCAGGCGAAAGTGGGGGGAGATATATCTCCCCCCACTTTACACCCAATGGATGGCCACCTGTTTTCCCAAGCCCTCCAGTTTCTCGCGGAGCTTGGCGAGAACTTGGGTCTTTATATTGATCTGGGAAGGAAAAAGCGGATTCTGGTGGGCGGGGTTGACCGCCATGCCGGCGTAAAAATCGATGGAATCGGCCTCCAGAAGCAGCCGGGCGAGCCGGGTGGCGCCGTCCTGACGGGTGGCGTTCCGGAGCATTTTGCCGTCGCCAAGCCGTTCGGTGGCGGCCGTCAAGGTCAGCACACCCTCGGTAACCAGATCAAGCCCTTCGAGGGAAGCCGTCGGCGGTATGGCCGGGTCGGAATATTCCAGATCGACCGTAATGGGCCTCCCGGTAACCCGGCTGACAATATTGGCGGTTGTCCCGCCGGCCACGGCCTTCTTCCCGGAAGCGGCCAGGAAGGCTCGGACCACCGCTCCGTCCTCGTCGGGGTCCTCGGGCGGTCCGGTCAGGATCGCGAGCCGCCGGGGCTTGCGCAGCTTTACCGCCACAACGGTGGAATCGTCGCCCGGCTGGTCGAGATAGTACCCGTTGCAGCAGGCCAATACCTGCTGGGCGATCCTGAAGATATCGACTTCCCCGGAGCTAATGTCCGTCAGTTCGGCGGCCACCCCCTCCCAGCCCCAGCCAAGCTTGAGCAGGCCGCCGATTCCGGCATGAACGACGCCGTCGCTCACCGCGATAACAACGTCATCTTCCTGCAGGGAAAGTTGCCCTTCCCGCACGAGTTTACCGGCAATGACCTTTTCCCGGGTGGGAAAGGGCACGACCTGTCCGGCCCGGAACAAAAACGTCGCCGGGCTGTCGAATTCCACTACCGTCACTTCGCCGCCCGCGGTAAGGGTGAGAATATGCAGGGTCGAATAGGCGATCTTCCGCTCGCGGCAGACCGGCAGGGTCTCGGCAATCGTACTTACCACCTCTTCCATGGGAATTCCCCGTTTCAGCATGGAAGAAGCAATCTTCGTCGTCATAGTCGCTAAAATGTTGGCTTTTACACCGCTGCCCAATCCGTCGGATAGCACAACGGTCGTTGTGTCTTCGGTGCGGGATATTTCTACTTTATCGCCGCAAAGTTCCTCTCCGGTTTTAGATAGCTGGGCGACGGCAACCTCGGCATACAGCCGGCGCATCAGCCTTCCCCCTTATCTTTTAGTACTGAAATGAGCTCCAATAAGGCGCCTTTGGTCTCAGCGGTGGTTTCGCCCAGCAGTCCGGCTATTTCCTGAGCAACCTGCATCTGCTTGGTAATGATCTCGGAGGCTTTTTCCACCGTTTGCAGCCTCATCTGCGTCAATTCGCGATTGTGTTTTTCCTCCTGGGTAATGTCGCTGAAGACAATGATCACCAGACTGTGCTCCGGCACGGGAATGATCTTCTGGTTCACCACCAGCTTGCTTTCCGCAAACTCGATCCGCCTGCCGTCGACGATCTCCCGGGAGCGGACGGCGGCGGCGATGTCAGTGCAATCCATCAGGCCGGTCAGCCTTACGCCCTTTACCATCACGCGCTGCTGGTCGAACATGGCCTCGGCGGCCGGGTTGAATTCCTGAATTTCCAGCCGGTTGTTGACCACAATGATCGCGTTGATGGAATTATCCACGATAATATTCGCAAACGACTCGGCCTTGGAACGCATGTAGGGCACGCAAGTATCGATCTCGGTCAGGCCCTGGCAGACGGCGATGGCTTTCTCCCGGCAGGTGTTGTAGCCGCAGGCGCCGCAATTTTTCTCATCCTGGCTGGAGGTTTTGCCGGTCAGGCGGAGCACTTCACGGATTCTCGCCTCGCTGGGCATCTCTTCCTCCACCGGCTCGGCCTGAATGGTCCGCCCGAGCGGAATGGTCTCGGGAAACCGCCAGCCAATGACCGGGCTTGGCCCGGCGTAGTCCGTGACCTTCCGCCGTTTTGCCGGCGTGCAGGCGACGAGGCCGGAGGCGGGACCGTTGATGCAGCCGCCGGTACAAGCCAGAGCTTCGATGAACCGCGGGGCAATCTCGCGGTTTCGCAGGCCGTCGAGCACCTCGAAGCAATTTTCCAAGCTGTCGACGGCTACAATGTCGGTGTCGGTCGTCTCCCGCCGCATGAAGGATTTCAGGATCCCGCCGGCGATGGGATAGTGCCTGGCCGCTCCGGCGTTCAGCCGCTCCGGCGCGGGTTTTCCCGCTCCGGTTCCGCGCGCCTCGGACGGCGCGGCCTCGGTCAGCCACCGGCGCAATTGCTCGAAGGTCAGCACCGCGTCGACCAGGCCGGCGGACGCTTCGGCTTCGGCGATCTTGGCGATACAGGGTCCCGCAAAGACAATATAGGCCTCGGGGCCAAAGCGCTCCCGCAGGAGCTTGGCGTGGGCCAGCATCGGCGAAACAACCGGAGCGAGATTGTCCGTCAAATCCGGGTAGTATTTCTGCACCGCAGCCACCACCACCGGACAGCAAGCCGATATGACGGTCTTGTCGGCGGACGCCAGCAAGGAGCTGTAAATTCTGGACACCGCTTCGGCACCGACCGCCGTTTCCTCCACCAGGTCGAAACCCAATTGCTGCAACCGGTCGAATAATTCCGCCGGCGTGTACTCCGGGAAGAGAGCGACAAAAGAGGGCGCCAGGCTTAAAATCACGCTGCGTCCTTCACCCATGGCCGCCTGGACGTCGGCGCGCCGGCTGCCCACCTGTCTGGCCTGCTGCGGGCATTCGGTCACACATTTGCCGCATAAGATGCATTTTTCCTCGACAAGACGCGCTTGTCCCTTCTCTATGCCCACCGCTTTAACCGGGCAGTACCGCATACATCGGTGACAGTCCCGGCAATTGGCTTGCTGCGTAGTAATGGGGTTCATGAGGTTCCTCCCTTCAGCACTTTCTCCTGGAAGAGATTGTAGACTTTATCTTTGGAAACGTTGGTGATGATCTCATCATTGATGCGAATGACTACACCCTCGGTACATCGTCCCTGACAGAAATTACCCTCCAGATCCACGCCGCCGGGTATCTGGTATTTCTCAAGAAGGGCACGAAAGGCCGCCAACACGCCGTGCGATCCTTTCAGGTGGCAGGCACTGCCCACGCATATCGCAATCTTAACCATGTATGACACCTCACCCGCAATAATTTTGTGAACAATTTCACTTTTGCAGCCTATTTTAATGTGAATAATTTCACTTTTCTAGTCTATTATAAATTGTACCCCAAAACCCCCTGACTGGCAACTGACAGAAAAGGGAAAAGAGCGATGCAGCTTCCCTGAATCGCTCTCCTCCGCAAAAAACCGTGGCTATGTCTATATTTTAAACTTCGCCACCATCGCCTGCAATTCTCCTGCAACCGTGGCCAGGGCTTGGGCGGCGCCGGCGATTTCCTCCATCGATGCGGTGACCTGTTCGCTGGCGGCCGCGGTTGCCTCGACGTTGCCGCTGGAAGTGCGCGCGATGGACGCCACATGCTCGGTGCTGGCGACGACCGTCTGCATGCTCTTTAGTTGTTCTTGCGCCGCCTGGTCGATGGCTTCAATCATGTTGACGTTGTCCTTGATTTCCTTCAGGATGTCCTGCAGGGCCTGACCGGCGGCCCGCACCACTTCCACGCCGCTGTTCACCGTCTGGGCCCCCTGCCGCATCGAGTCGACCGCCTGCTCGGCCTGGGACTGGATACAGGCGACAATTTCACTGATCTTCCGGGTGGCTTCCTGAGACTCTTCGGCCAATTTCCGGACTTCCTCGGCCACGACGGCGAACCCGCGGCCCTGCTCCCCGGCGCGGGCCGCTTCGATGGCGGCGTTGAGCGCCAGCAGGTTGGTCTGTCCGGCGATCTGGCTGATGACATCGAGAATCTGGCCAATCTCCCGCGCATTGCCGCTCAGGGCGTTTACAACCTTGCCGGCGGTAATGGTCGCTTCTTCGATTTCCTGGATTTTTTCGACCGCCTGGCCGGCCGCCTGTCCGCCCCGTTCGGCTCCCAGGGCCATGTCCGAGGACAGGCTGGCGGCTTCCTGCGCCTTCTGCGCAACCGTCCGGGAGACCCCGGTGAGATTTTCGACGACCTGGAAGGTCTTCTCCGCCTCATTGGTCTGATTATGCGCCCCGTGGGCGAAATCCGTCATGGTTGTCGCAATCTGAGTGACGGCCCGCTCCGCCTCGCCGGAAGTGGCCGAAAGTTCCTGGGCGGAAGCGGCCACTTGATCGGCGGTGCCGATGACCGCTTGGATCAAATGCCTGAGATTCTCGGCCATCTGATTAAACGCCACGGCCAACTGGCCCAGTTCATCCCGGGTCCGGACGCTCACCCTGGCGGTCAGATCGCCGTCCGCCAGGCTGGCGGTGGCGCGGACCAGTTCCTTGACCGGCCTGGTCAGGATCCCCGCGGCGAACATTCCGGCCAGCGCCGCCAGCAAAATGCCGGAAAACGTGAACGCGATGCCGGTTGTTTTGATCTTGTTGGCGTTGGCCAAAGCTTCGTCCCAGGACTGCTGAACGATGATTCCCCAGCGGGAAGTCGGCACGGCGCTGTAACCGGCCAGCCGTTTTATCCCGTCATACTCATAGGCGGTGACTCCGGTGTTTCCCTGGATAACCGCCTGAACGGGCGCGAGATTGCTTATATCCGGCATTTCCTTGGCCAGCGTCCGGTCGGGATGAGCCAGAATTTTCCCCTGCTGGTCGACCAGATAGGCGTAACCCGTTTGCCCCACCTGGGTCTGGGTTACATAGTCGCTCAGATACTGCAGATTGACTACCCCCAGCAGAAGCCCGTTCAGCGTCTGCCCTTCTTTGACCGGTACGGCAAGGATAATCGAGGCCTGTCCGGTGCCTTTGGCCACTAAAGCGTCGGATATGACGAAATTGGCGCCATTAACAATGCTTTTATAATAATCCCGGTCACTGATGTTGGCGAGAGTTCCTTCGGTCCGCACCGTCTGCACGCCCTTGGCGTCAGCCACAATCACGACCTGCATATCCGGAAACTGGCTGGCGATCCTTCCTAAGATCGGCAGTTGCCGGGTCCGGTCCATCGACCGGAGATCAGGGGAAGAGGCCGCCACGGTCAGTACCTTGAGTTTCGCATCCAGCATGCTATCCAGGTCTCTGGCCAGCGAAACAGCCAAAATCCGGTTATTTTCATATACACCGTCGACAACCGTATTCTGACTGAAATAGGAAGTTGTTACCGTCACAAGAACCAAAGGGATTGCGGCAATAACCACAAATAGCAGCATCAGCTTTGCTTTCAGGCTAAAGACTGCCCCATCAGCGATTTTCCCTGCCATCTGCATCACTCCTAACCTTTTATTCCAGCACCTTTACCGGTCTTGCCGATCATTTGTCCGAAGATTCAATCTATGTTAATATACTACGCAATACTTCCCCGAAATCCTTCCCGCATCTGTAAAATATTGTCTAAAAATGCAAAACAATGCAAAATATTGTCTACATTATCAAAAAGAAAAAGCCCACCCTTAGGTGAACTCCATGCAGCGGCGTTCGCGTACGGCTCGGCCCTGCAGCCGCCCGCAGCCGGGCGTCCGGCCATGAGTCGCCGGAAAATAGGCCTTTTGTATATGTAGCAGTGGGGACGAAGCGCTGAACCATCTTCTCATCATGAAGCCAAAGATCTTTAATCCATCATTAGACCGCCATCTGCATCGATAATTTCACCGGTGATAAAATCAGCCAGAGGTGATACTAAGTATAATACTGCGTTTGCTATATCGCGGGGAGTGCCCGGTCGTTTTAGGGCCATCCCGGCTAATACCGTCTGCCGCAATTGGTCCGGCATCGTCTTAACCATTTCGGTCTGGATAAAACCGGGAGTAATTGCATTGACATTGACGCCATAAGGTCCTTTTTGTCAACGCAATTGCCATCCCCACTCACTGTACGTGTTCCTCCGACGTCAGGGGAAAGGGGAACTGGACATAGGTGCTCGGCACCTCGCCGACCACGACGTATTCCGCTACCGGAACCTGGGTGTTGACATCCATCGTCGAGCTCACCAGCGGTACGACAATCCGCACATGGGTGGTGGCGAAAAGATAGATCATGTGGCGGGTCTGGTTGATGCCGGCCTGCTCGAACTTGTCGACCACTTTTACTTGGACCGTTCCCACGGGAATGACCGTGACCACGATTTTCGGGCCCCAGCTGGCCAGCAATTGACTGCCCAGGACCTGGCCGACCGGTATGTATATTTTTTCTTCACTGATCGCGCGCAAAGCTTCCTGGACCTTTATCGTGGTGTCAGCAGCCAGCCGGTTGAACTCCATGGTATTAGGCTGAATAAACACCACCCGCCCCCGGCTGTCGAGCTTGACGCTCACCAGCGATTGCGGATCGATCTCTTGGTTGACTTTCTCATTGATGACGTCGTTGATAACCTGGGTGGCGATCATGGTGGCCCTGGTCTCGGCGATGGCGATCAGCGTCGGCTTTAGGTGGGCTTCCATGATCCAGAAGCCGGACAACAGCAAGCTGGCCAAAAGGATCAGCAGGATAAGGGTAGGAACCGACCTTCGTTTCCGCACGGAGAACCGCATCGTTCTCCCCTCCCGAAGTAATGTCGCTTACTATATATATGGCGGTTGACCGGCATTGGTGCGAAAATCGACGAAATTGTGGCAGTTTTTCTTAGGGTCCGGGCGGAAATAATAATAAAGGATCCTTATTTCGCGCAGGGAGGTGGCTTTTTTATGGCAAAAAAGCAAGATCTTCTGGAACCTAAAGCCCGTTCGGCCATGGACAAGCTCAAGCTGGAAGTTGCCGACGAAACGCTGGGCCGGGACATGAAGGAGCCGATCACCGCCCGCAATTACGAAAGCGCTCTGGAGCAGAAAAAGTGGGAAGTTGCCGGGGATTTGGACATGAAGGACAAGATCGAGCAGGTTGGCTGGGAAAACATGACCACCCAGGAAGTCGGCAAGATCGGCGGCCATGTCGGCGGCAAAATCGGCGGGAACATGGTCAAAGAGCTTATCGCCAAGGCCGAATCCCAAATGGCCCCGGTAGCGGATGAAGCCATCGATAAAGAAGCCGTCGAGAAAACGCTCCGCGGCGGCTGACCGGGGAAAGGACCAATCCGCAGTTAGCGGCGGCCGGCAGAGGATCGCGAGGGTTGCGGCATATGCTCATGGAGTATGCGCCGCAACCCTTTTTTCTTTTTCCGGCACCTTCCGCCTGACGAAAATTAGCGAGGGATGTCTCTTTACGTCCGGCAGGATTTCGGACGGTGGCGTGTAATACTTGTTGTGGTATAATAGGTATAGTTCTTTTTACCGCTAAGGAGGTAACCGTGGCTATTGAAAACAATAACCAGCGTCCATCCAGCAGACGCAAGAATCGCCGTTGGCCGGCCATCGCGGCGATTGCCATAATCGTTTTTATCGTGCTCATAACCGGCGCCGGGCTCGGCTTTCTCACCGCCAGCGTCCACACCATGCCCAGCCTGCAAGGGGAAATCCGGCCGGCTGCTTCCTCGCTGATCTATGATGTCAACGGCAAGTTGATCACCACGATCCACTCGGTGGAAAACCGGGTGCCGGTGCCGATCGGCAAGATGCCCCAGGATCTGCAGAATGCCTTCATTGCGACGGAGGATGCGCGTTTTTACCAGCATTTGGGGGTCGATCCCCGCGCCATTTTGCGGGCCGTCTGGTCCAACGTGACCGACCGCGGCGTGTCGGAGGGCGCCAGCACGATCACGCAGCAGCTGGCGCGGAACGCCCTGCTCAGCCAGGAGCAAACGCTCAAGCGCAAAATCCAGGAAGCCTTCCTGGCCTTGCAAATTGAGCGCCAGTATACCAAGACGGAAATTCTCGAACTCTATCTCAATCAGATTTATTTCGGGCAGGGAGCCTATGGCGTGCAGGCGGCCGCTCAGGTTTATTTCGGCAAGAATGTCGACGAGTTGAACCTGACGGAGTGCGCGATACTGGCCGGCATTCCGAAAAGCCCCAATTATTTTTCGCCCCTGAACAACCTCAAGGCGTCCAGGGAACGCGCCGGAGTGGTTCTCGACCAGATGGTGAAGTACGGCTATATTTCGCCGGATAAAGCGGCCAAAGCCAAAGCGGCCGAGCTCAAGCTGGCGGCCCGGCCGACCGGCACCGGCGGCGAGGCTTCCTACTTCGTCGACTACGTGACCCAGCAGTTGATCGACAAATACGGCGCCGACGCGGTGTATAAGGAAGGCCTCAAGATCCACACCACCCTGGATCTGGACATGCAGCGGGCGGCTGAAAAAGCGATAACCCAGCTGCCCACCTACCGGACCGACGCCAATGGGATCAAACAGCCCCAGGGAGCGCTGGTCGCGATCGATCCTCATACCGGTTATATCAAGGCGATGGTCGGCGGCCGGGGGAACGACCAGTTCAACCGGGCCGTAATGGCGGAACGCCAGCCCGGCTCGGCCTTCAAGCCTTTCGTTTACCTGGCCGCGCTGGAAAGTGGCATGACCCCGGCCACAGTGATCGACGACAGTCCGGTCAATTTTGCCGGTTATTCCCCCCCCAACTACGACCATAAATATCATGGCCCGATGACGTTGCGCTCGGCGCTGGAACAGTCCATAAACGTAATTGCCGTCAAAATCGTCAATCAGATCGGTCCCGACAAACCGCTGCATTATGCCCAGCAGATGGGTATTTCCACCCTCGTCACCCAGGGTCCGGTCAACGACCGCAACCTCGCCACGGCTCTCGGCGGCCTGACCCGCGGGGTTACGCCGCTGGAAATCGCCAGCGCGTACGGCGTGCTGGCCAACCAAGGCGTCAGAGTGGAGCCGGTGGCGATCGTCCGGGTGACCGACCGCAACGGAAAAGTGCTTGAGCAGCATACTTCCAAGGAAAAAGCCGTAATCAACGAGCGCAGCGCCTACCTTCTTGTCGATATGATGCGCGGCGTCATCACGCGGGGAACGGGCGCGGGGGCCAACATCGGCCGCCCCGCGGCGGCGAAGACCGGCACGACCAACGACTACCACGACGCCTGGTTCGTCGGCTTCACCCCCGACCTGGTCGCCGCCGTGTGGATGGGCCTCGACAGCGAGGGCTCCCTCAACGGCGTGACGGGCGGCGATGTTCCCGCCTCGATCTGGCGCAGCTTCATGTCCGCCGCGCTGGCCAACATCCCGGCCCGCGACTTCCCCAGACCGGGCGGAATCGTTACGGTGCCGGTATCTCCGAAAGACGGGCTGCTGGCTGACCCCAAAGATAAAGATACGCGGAATGAAATCTTTATCGAAGGCACCCAGCCCACCAAGCCTTCCCCCGCTCCCGCCGACGGCAAACAGCCCGACCAGCCCGGCGACGGCGACGCATCCCAGGGAGTCGAAAAGACGCTTCCCCCGCCCCCGCCGCAGCGGCCGGATAAGCCAACCGCTCCCAGCGCTCCGCCGCCTCCGCCTCAGCCCAAGCCCGAATCCCCTAAGAAAAACTGAACGAATCAAAAACACGCGTTTTTACGCGTGTTTTTTTTATCGCAGGGCCACCGCCCGCTTTCGATTGCCGCATCGGTCGGCGGAAAGCCGCGTCTTTTTTCGGTCCCTGGCGCATATAGATTACCGTACCCAACCAGACGGCGAGGCTTCGCAAACCTGGTTGCGGCTTAGACAATAGCGGTTATATCCTCTTCATCCAAGCCGACGAAAAGGAGCAGGATAATGACAACCAGGATGATAATCCAGGCTCCCTGCCCATTCCACCGTGCAACAAAACAAAGAGAACACGCCACAGCGTGCTCCCCCTGGAAGTAAGTATGTGCTTACAGGCTCGTAGATACTTCGTCCTCGAAGAAGAACAGTAGCAGAATAATCACGATGATAATCACCACTATGCTACCGTTCCCGCCGCCGCAAAATCCGCGAGACATCATTACGTCCTCCTTCCTTACTCTCTGATGGTTTGCATTCCCCTTGCTCTACTATATGGTCTTGGTTCTGAATCGGTTACTGCTCCAACTGCATATACGACCGGCGAGCATGAGTAGTCTTCCGGTTAGAGTGACGTGGTTACATCGTCCTCAAGGAAGAACAGGAGCAGGATGATGATGATAATGATGATGATCACAAAGCTGCTGCCTCCACCACCGCAAAAACCGCGTGCCATCTTTTCGTCCCCCTTCTCTGCCTATGGCAAATATATTAACTCCCTGGTTTAATATATGGCGTTCGACCCTAACAGGTCACTGCGGCCAGAAATTTTTAGGAACACGCGGCTGCGTGTTCCCGGTAGTGTAAATCGTTGTTTATAGGCAAGTCGAAATATCGTCTTCAAGGAAGAACAACAGCAGGATGATGATGATGATTACCACGACTATGCCTGATCCGCCGCCACCACAAGAAAAACCTCGTGCCATTGATTGTTACCCCCTTAATGTATCTTTTTAAGGGCGGTGCTCAAGAGTGTCGCACCACACATTGTTAAGTACCGCCCGCCCTTCTACTTTCAATATATGGGACTGATGGGCAAAGTGTTACCCGGCCGATTAATTTTGGCTATCCTTTGGGTTGACCAGGCGCCGGATCTGTCTGGGTGCCTCGGCGGCCGACTTTAAGGAATTCATCGTGTTATTGACCACGTTGGTAATGTTCCGCAATGTATCCAGCGAGGATGACATACTATCAATCCGGCGGTTCATGTTAAAGTCATCGGCAGTCAGTGTCATCAAAATGGCCAGAAACTGAGAACTGAAGTTAGGGCTGCTTACCACCTGCCTTATGAGTCGCTTTAGTGGCTTAAAGGAGCTCATAGGGTTCACCGGTTCAGCCACTTTTACCTTTTCTTCGTTCTTGATTTTATTGGGTCCGGCCGCATCGGCCACCCTTCTATGCCTTCGCTTCACGCGCATACCAGCGCACCCCTTCCGCGTTTCTTCTACTCTAATATATGACGGTCGGGATAAATCGGTCCCCGCTAAGTTGATGGACGCACACATCTTGCCGGACAACGCATACACTAGCATAAAGTCGTTTGGAGGTGATGACCTGTGTTGGAACACTTAGGCAATGTCATGGAAATGGTCAAAAAAGTTCAGCAGTATGTCGGCCAGGCGGAAGAGCAGCTCAAGAACGAGCATTTCGAGGTATCCAGCGGCGATGTGGTAAAAGTAGTGGTGAATGGACAACAGACCATTCTCTCGGTTGAAATCAACCCCAAATATCTGTCCGCCGACAACGGCCCGCTCATTCAGGACCTCCTGGTGACCACGATGAACAGCGCCTTGAGCAAATCCCGCGAAATGCACCAAGCCGCGATGGCCAAACTGGCCGGCGACCTCAATCTGCCGAATATCCCTGGATTGTTTTAAGGGGGAGTGTTGACCCATGGCAAACGAACCGTCCGATCAACCGGCAACCTTGATGCATTCGGTAACCCGGATGCTGGACTCGGCCGTTAACGACGGCGCGGGTTACGACACAATTATCCATGTTCTGTCTTTACTCTGCCTGGTTTTCATCCTGAATCGCACGCAGCCGGCTTCCGCACAGGCAGCAGTTCAGGCAACCCCGGCCGGCGGCGCCAACGCCCTTCAGAAACTAATCGGCGACCTGGCCAAAGGTGACGGCGGATTGGGCCCTGAATCGCTTATGACCCTATTGCCTCTGCTGAACAGTCCCCAGATCAAATCCAAGCTGAATCCCGCCACCATCGGAACGGTTCTGGGCCTCCTCAACACTATGGGCGACAAGAGCGACAAACACGAACCAGCCAAACCGGAAAAGAGCGAGAAAACAGAGAAAGCTGAAAAAGTTGAAAAAGTAGAGAAGGCCGAGAAGCCGCCGGCAAGCGATAAAACGGAACCAAAACCCGACCCCGTCCGGACTGTTCCACCTCCAACGGCTGCGACGGTTACCTCGATGGAAGCTCTGTCCGAGCGGAGCGATGAAGAGTCCCCCCCTCAGGAACTGCAGGATCGCAAGGGACTCGGCCGTTATTTGAACTGGAAAACGAACTTTTAGGCCCCTTACGCCAAAACGACCGGCAAAAACCTTTTTTCTGCCATACAGGCAAAGTAAAACCTCGCTGACTTTCCTCAGCGAGGTTTTTGGCTGCCAATGACTTTTTGACAATAATAACGCAAAGCCCCCTATTGGTTGGCCGGAACAAGGTCAAGCAGAGCCCGCCGGGCCGTCAGCGGTCAAAGAACGGGCTTTTTCCGGAAACGCTTAAAGGAACGCCATAGGCCAGTCGGACGTCTTCCTCAAACAGGTCGAGGTTCAAGGCTGCTTTTCCCACCGAAAACATAATGCGGTTATCCGCCCGGTGCAGGGCGGCGACACTTACGGCCGAACCGATCGCGATGCCGAGGTCGCCGGTACAGATGGCGCAAAGGCCGTTATGTTTGCTGCATTCGGCGCAATTGGCGTACCCGCAGTAACCACAGGGGGTCACCCCCAGGGGGCTGACCTTCTGCCCGAACAGGACAACAACCGCGGCTTTATCGAGGCAGCCGGCGTCCCGCTCAAAAAACTGAGCGCCGCTGGTCCTGGCGACTCTGCGCATTTCTTCCGCCAACTGGTCCTTCTCCCGGGCCTTGACGATCATCGTGACCAGATTATCAACGCCCCGGCCTTTAGGTGCGGTGCGGGCCGCCACACACATCAGGTCGGCAATGCGCTCCACGGTCCGTTCTTCAATTTCCTGGCTTTTTGTAATCATCGCTACTCCCCCATTTCACCTAAATCAGTTTGGCCACTGTTACCCCGTCGCCGCCCTCGTTGGCCTCGCCGATGCGGATTTCCCCGACGCTCCGGTGGGCCCGGAGGTATTCCCGCACGCCTTTGCGCAACGCGCCGATCCCTTTGCCGTGGATGACCAGCACTTCGCCCAGGCCGGCGAGAATAGCGTCGTCGAGGTATTTCTCCAGGGCGGTTTCCGCTTCCTCAATGGTTTGACCGCGGATATCGATTTGCCGCGAAATATCCTGCGCTTTCGCCAGGCTGACGCCGGTGCGTTCACCGATTTTCTTCGGCTTGGGTTTCTCTTCCAGCAGCCGGCAGCTGGCTACCGGCACATTGATTTTCATGATGCCCATCTGCACGGTGGCCTCATCGCCGGCAGCCGACAGCACTGTGCCTTTCTGGCCCAGGGTGGCGACAAACACCTGGGTTCCCGGCGTCAGCATCTCGGCCGTGGCCGGCGAACCGGGCTGCTCCTCCGATTCGTCGTCATCATGGGCGCGGATGATGGCCCGCCCTTCCTTAAGCCGCCGCCGGGCACCGTCAATGGCCTGCTGCCGCTCCCGCGCCGACTGATTGCTGTACTGGGCTTTGAGACCGGCGATAATTTCCTCGGCTTCAATTTTGGCGTACCGGAGAAGCTGATCGGCGTCCTGTTGGGCCTTGCCGAGAACCTGGGCCTTCTTATCGGCGAGGGAAGAGCGTTCCTCCGCCAGAGCGCGCCGGAGCCCGTCGAGTTCGCGGCGGGCGGCCTCGGCTTCCCGCTGGCGTTCGCCGAGCAGCTTTCGTTGTTCCTCGAGCGAGGTCAGCACCTGGTCAAACTCCACATAATCCTCGTCAATCAGCTCCTTCGCCCGGCTGATGATGGTTTCATCCAGTCCAAGCCGCTGCGAGATCAGAAATGCTTTGCTGCTGCCCGGAAGCCCGATCTGCAGCCGATAGGTCGGCCGGAGAGTCTGTATATCAAATTCTACGCTGGCGTTCTCGATTCCATGTCTGGCATAGGCGAATGTTTTGAGCTCACTGTAGTGGGTGGTGGCGATGGTGCGGGTCCCTTGGCCGTGGAGATGTTCCAGGATGGACATGGCCAGCGCCGCGCCTTCGTCCGGGTCGGTGCCGGCCCCGATCTCGTCGATCAGCACCAGGTCCCGGGCGGTAACCTGCCGGAGAATCCGGACCAGATTGGTCATATGGGCCGAAAAGGTGCTCAGGCTCTGTTCGATGCTCTGTTCATCCCCGATATCGGCGAACACACTGCGGAATACCGGCATCTCAGAGTCGACGGCGGCGGGAATGAACAGTCCCGACTGCACCATGAGCGCAAACAGCCCCAAGGTTTTGAGCGACACGGTTTTGCCCCCGGTATTGGGGCCGGTAATGACCAGAATGTGGAATTCCCGGCCGATGCGGATGTCGATGGGCATGACGGCTTCGGGGGGAATCAGGGGATGCCTGGCCTGGCGCAGCCCGACATACCCGGCTTGGTTGAGGAGCGGCCTCACGGCGTGCATCTGGAGCGCCAGACGTCCCTTGGCGAATACGAAGTCGATATGCCCCAGCGCCTCGCAGGTGGCCAGCAGGGAATCGGCCGCGCTTCCGACCTGGGCCGACAACTGCCGCAGAATCCGTTCGCTTTCAGTTTTTTCCGCCGCCATGAGTTGTTTGAGGTCGTTGTTGAGATTGACAACCGCCATGGGTTCGATGAATACCGTCGCGCCGCTGGCCGACTGGTCGTGGACGATGCCGGGGAAGCTGCCGCGGTGCTCGATCTTCACCGGAATGACGTAGCGGTCGCCGCGAATGGTCACCAGCGCTTCCTGAAAATACTTCTGATACTCCCCCGAGTGGAGGATGCTGTCCAATTTTTCCTTCACCCGGTTCTGGTTGACGCGGATTTCCCGCCGCAGCCGCGAAAGTTCGGGGCTGGCGCCGTCCAGAAGAACGCCCTGCTCGCTTACGGTATTCTCGATGGCGTTTTCCAGATTCCGCAGCACGGTAATGCCTTGGGCGATTTCCGTCAACTGCGGCGCGGGAATGCTCAGTTCGTTGAAGAATTGTTTCAGCCGCCGCGCGGCGTACAGGGTGCTGCCGACAGCCAGAAAATCGTGGGCGTCCAGCACCGCCCCCAGTCCGGCCCGCTTGACCAGGCCCCGGATATCCCGGATGCCGCCCAGCGGAATGTTGGCGGCGGCGGAGATAAGCTCGACGGCTTCCTTCGTTTCGTCCTGGCGCCGTTCCACTTCCGCCGGATCGCTGTCCGGCACCAGCCTTTCCGCCAGCTCGCGGCCGAGCACCGAGCCGGTCGCTCCGGCGAGCAGGCCGCGGATCTTGTCAAACTCCAACGTATGCAATACCGATGGTTCCATTGGCATTCTCCTTACAATACTCCCCGGAAATAATGGCCGCGCGTGATGTCTTCGTGTTCCACGGCCTTCAGTCCTTCTCCGGCCAGCAGGGGATGCCGCTCGCCCAGATCGAGCAGGCCGCGGTACAGCCCTGTGATCCGCGCGACATGCTCCACACTCGCCGCTTTGCCTTCGATCCGGATGCGGTCGATGCCCAGCAGGCCAAACCGGGGGACGTGGGGCAGCAGGCTGAGTTCTTTCGCGTTGAGCACATGCATCCGGCAAAACTGGTCGGTTACTACCGGAAAAATCTCATCCATCCGGTCTTTCAGCCCATAGCCGCCCTTCCGGCAAGGCTCCTGGCACCGTCCGGCGCCAAGGCCCCCCAGGAAGCTGCCCAGAGCGCAATATTCCGATATCATCAATGTCAGATAGCCGTGCACCAGGCACTCCAGCGCCACCGGCGAACCGGCCGCCAGAACCTCGAGCTGGCCAAAGTTCAGTTCCGGCGACAGCGTCAGGCTGTCCAGCCCTTCGCCCGCGAGAAAGCGGATGGCGGCCCCGTTGAACACATTGAGGGACCAATCGCCGTGCAGGGACAGGCCGCCGAGTTGCCGGGCGACCATAAAGCTGCCGAGATTTCCGACACTGACGGCGTCCGGCGCAAGCTCCCGGAACAGTTCGAGGTCGGCGCGCAGGCCCGCCATTTGCCATTCTTTCGTTATTCGCGGCGTGCTCAGGACGACGCCCTTCCCCTTGGCCCGGGCCAGAGCCACCACTGCGCGGTAGTCCTCCGCGGCGAAGGGCCGGCCCTGAAAGCTGTCGCCGCCGAACATGACCAGGTCGGCCCCGTTGGCGAGCGCCGCCTCGGCTTTCGCCGGAGTATCGACGTTTACGGTCAGTCGAGGCTTTTGCGGGTGGCTTGTGGCGCCTGCCGCCGGCAAAAAGTCGGCCGTAGTATAGTCCGATCTTGGCAGCGGCGGGCGCCGGTAGCGGGAAAGGCGGGCGTCTTCCAGCCGCTCCACCGCCAACCGGCGGGCTTCATTCATCTCGCTGACCGGCACCATGACCTGGCCGGAAATCGCGCAGCTGAGCTTGCGCATGGCGAAGGGCGTCGCGCCCAGACGTCCGACCTGTTTGGCGATCACCGCGTCGGTCAGGGGCCGGTTGAGCGCTTTTGCGGCCAGGAATCCGGTCTCGCCCTGCCCCAGGTTGCCTTCGTCGTCCCGGATCGTAACCGTCAGCGGCCGGCCTTCTTCGGCGGCCACCGCAACATCCACCGGGATGCGCCGGACAGGAGCGCCCGCGGTGAAAAAGGTCCGCGCCCTTTCCATCAGCTTGCTGTCAAACGTCTTAAACACCCGGTCGCCGGGCCGGACGGAACCTTCCACCGGGATTTCCGCCGCAGCGCCGGCCTCAGCCGACTCGACGGGCTTACCGCCGACGCGGATGCTGGAAACGGCGGCGCCGGACCGTCCGCCGACTTTGACCCAAAATTCCACGGTATCGCCGACGTGCAGCGTTTCGTCCAGTTTTATAACCGCCGCTTTTGCTCGCGGGTTATATTCCAGAACCCGGCCGATCCGGACTCCGCGGTTGTTGGGGCGCCGGTCGCTCATCATCGCCCGGCCCGGTTTGCGGTACAGGTAGGCATCCGTAAAGCCCCGGTTGAAAACCTGGGCCATATCCTTCTGATCCCCGGCGGGAACGGCGAAATTCGCCTTATCCGCCAGATAGGCGTCGATCGCCCGGCGATAGCTGTCCACAACGACCGCGACATATTCGGCCCGCTTCATCCGGCCTTCGATCTTGAAGGAAACAACTCCGGCCTCGATCAAGGCAGGGATATGTTCGATGGTGTTGAAATCTTTGGGGCTCAGGAGATATTCGCCGGCGTCTTCGCCCGCCAGTGCATCCTTGCCGCTGGGATCGACAAGGGTATACGGCAGGCGGCAAGGCTGCGCGCATTTCCCGCGGTTGCCGCTGCGGCCTCCGATCAGGCTGCTCATCAGGCACTGCCCGGAATAGGAGATGCACAGCGCGCCGTGGATGAAGGTTTCCACCTCGACCGAAGTGTTTTGGCAAATATGGCGGATCTCCTGGAGGGACAGCTCCCGAGCCAGGACAACGCGGCGAAGGCCATGCGCGGCGAGAAATTCGACCCCCGCCAGGTTGTGAACCGTCATCTGGGTGCTGGCGTGCAGCGGCAGGTCCGGCACAACCCGGCGGGCAATGGCCGCGACGCCGAGGTCCTGAATAATAATCGCATCCACTCCGCTGCGGTAAAGGGTTTCCAAATAAGTAACAAGAGCGGGTATTTCACCGTTGTCGACCAGTATGTTGACCGTGACATAGACGGCCACCCCGCGCAAATGGGCTTCCCGCACGACCTCCGCCAGTTCCTGGTCGTCGAAGTTGGGTGCGTAATGGCGGGCGCCAAAGGCGCGGCCTCCCAGATAGACGGCGTCGGCGCCGGCCTCCAGGGCGGCGGTAAAGGCTTCCCGGCTGCCGGCCGGTGCCAGTAATTCAATCAACCTTGTTCACCTTCTCTTATGTACGCCGTTAAGGCGGGTTTTATATCGGTCAAGTCGCGGATTCCTTCCGCCGCCTTCCGGCAGCCGGGACCCGCCAGAATCGTGGGCACCCGGTTCGCGGTATGGGTCTTGACGCTCAAATCTTCAAAATTGCCGTGGTCGCTGGTGACTGCGACCAGCGTGTCGGCGTGCCGGCCGGCCAATACGGCCTCCAAAAAGCCGTCCAGCGTTGCGGCGATTTTCTCGGCGACCGCCCAGTCGCGCTTATGCCCGGCCCGGTCGGTCTGGAAATATTCAAAGAGGGTAAAATGATAGCGCGCCGCCAGGGACGCCAGGCGCTTTCCCGCCTCGGCCGGGGCGACCGGCGGGACGCCCTCGACGCCCATACCGGGCAGCATTTCATTGGTGATGTCCTGGAATACGGCCTCGCCGGCCTCCAGGAGGGCGACGGAGCGCAGCTCCGCGCCGGCGCCCAGAATGGTGAGGGTGCTGGCCGAATGGCGCCTTTTGCGGCCGTCCACAAGCTCCTGATAGCGGGGTGTATACATATTCGCCGAGGTGACGCGAAAGCCCTCCGCCGCCAGCTCGGCCATGACGCCGTGTTCAGCGATGATCCCGGCCAGGGCGGGTCCCGGGAATCCCGCCACATGCCCCTTGAGCGCCGCCGCAGCATTAACGCCGGTGAACAGGGCCGTCTGCCCCGTGGCGCTCTGGGGCAGCCCCGCCACCCCCAGCGTCGCGTCGGTAGGGACCAGCGAAGCCGCATCGTCCAGGATAAGTCCGCGTTCTCTGGTAAGCGCCCCGCCGAACAACCGGCGAAAGACCGGCGGGTCAAAACGAACCAGCGGGTTGACGTCCGGGTCTTCACTGCCAAGCCCCAAGCCGTCGATAAATATCAGCAATACGTTTTTCATCGGTTTCCTCTCCCGGAAAGTAAAAGAAGAAGGGGCGGCCCCTTCCTCAATGCACACCGTTTGTGTTTTGGAGCTCGGTTGGCTGGACGGGAGCGCGGGACAGCTGCTGCTCCCGCACGTATTCCGCCAGGACCTGTACGTCGGCCGCCAGTTGCTCCAGCTTGGCCCAGCCGGCTCCGGCGGGACTGAGCGGGTTGCCGGAAAGCTTCTCGAAGAAGTTGTCGAGATCCCGTTTGGTAAGCGGATCCAGGTCCGGAACCTTAATAATGGAAAACTCACCGCAGCTTTCGATCCGGGCAACCTTGATATCCTTTAAATGAGTGAAATCAAGGCCCTTTTTGTGGAGTTCCTGCCGCATATCATCCAGGTTGAACTGGGTCTTTGCCAGATTTTCCCGCAGAATCTTTCCGTCTTGAACAACGGCTACCGGCGTACCCTCAAACCATTTGCGCAGAACGGTGCTTTTGAGCGACAACCGGGCCAAAACCTGCTGCAGCAGCAAGATGCCGATCAGGCCCTCCACGCCGGCGATCAGGTTGACATCGCGGTCCAGCGCGACATTTCCCACAATATCGCCGATGCCTACCATAAGGACGAAATCAAAGGGCGAAAATTGTCCGACAGTGCGGTTTCCCATCACGCGGACGACGACCAGGGCCACCAGGAATATGCCTACGATTTCAACGAGGATACGCCCTACACCTTGTTCCACCCACACCACTCCCTTTCTCCGTTTATTATTCGCAGAGGCTGGGAGCGGTATACCGCCGCTTATTTTCCTTCTTTGAGCATCTGCACCAGTTGGCGGTAGTCCTGTTCGAGCCGCAGGAATTCGTCGGCGATGTTGAGGGCGGTGAGCACTGCGATTTTCGTGGTGGACAGCCGGGGGTTGCTGCGGGCGGTGCGGCGCATCCGCTCGTCAATGAGGGCAGCGACCCGTTCGATTTGTTCGATTTCGGCATCTCCCTTTACGGCATAGCTTTCACCATATATTTCCACTGTTACTTTATTTTTTTTCACTGTCATTTCCTTCACCCAACCCGCGGCACTCTTTCTCTTAACAATTCGTGCCGCCGGCCCGTTTTCCTGCTTCAGGCGCGCCTTGCCGCCTTTTTTCCCGGCGCCCCGTTTTTCTACGGAAAAAGGCAGCCTGATGGGACAGACTGCCTTAAAGAGGCCGTTACTTTTTGGCCGGCTGGGGCGACCTATTCAGCAGGCTGTTGCGGTAGCCATAGGCGAAATACACCGCAAAGCCGATGGCCGACCACACGCCGAAACGGATCCAGGTTTCCACCGGCAGGTTGTACATCAGGTAGCTGCAGGAAATGACCGCCAGCGGGGCAACGATCGGCACCGCCGGGCAACGGAAGGGACGGGGAAGGTCGGGACGGGACGATCGCAGCACCCAGACGCCGATGGCCGACACCACGAAGGCAAAGAGCGTTCCGATGTTGGTCAGCTCGGCGATGATCCCGATGGGGGTGAAGCCGGCGATGAGCGCCACGGCAATCCCGGCCACGAGGGTAATAACATGCGGTGTGCCGTATACCGGATGAATTTTGCAGATGCCGTGGGGAATGAGGCCGTCGCGGGACATGGCGAAAAAGACCCGGGTCTGACCGTACATCAATACCAGCAAGACGGTGGTGATGCCGGCGATGGCCCCGGTGCCGACCAGCGCCGAGCCCATGTTATAGCCGATGGCCCTCAGCGCATAGGCGACAGGCTCGGCGTTATTGAGCTCGTAGTAGGGAACTATGCCGGTCAGAACCCCTGCCACGACGATATACAAAATCGTGCAGACGACGAGCGAGCCGACGATGCCGACCGGCAAATCGCGGTTGGGATTGCGGCACTCCTCCGCAGCCGTGGCCACCGCGTCAAAGCCGATATAGGCGAAGAAGATGATCGCCGCCCCGGCCGCCACGCCGCTGAAGCCAAAGGGCATGAAGGGCGACCAGTTGGCCGGGTTGACCTTCGGGCCCGCCAGCAGGAGGAAAATCAACACCGCGGCCAGTTTTATATATACCAGGATTCTGTTGAGGGTCGCGCTTTCCTTGGTGCCCCGCACCAGGAGAAAGCTAAGAAAAATGGCGATGAACATGGCCGGAAGATTGACCACGCCCCCGTCGGCCGGCACGGCGGTGTAAGTCTTGCTCAGCTCAATACCGCCTGATTTCAAGAGACCGACCACATAGCCCGACCAGCCGGCGGCCACGGCGCTGGAGCCGACGGAATATTCCAGGATGAGGTTCCAGCCCACGATCCAGGCGATGATTTCCCCGAGCGCGGCGTAGGAGTAGGTATAGGCGCTGCCGGCTATCGGCACGACCGCCGCCAGTTCGGCGTAGGCCAGGGCCGCAAAGGTGCAGGCCGCTCCCGAGAGCACAAAAGACAACATGAGGGCCGGACCGGCGTATTTGGCCGCCGCCACCCCCGTAAGCACGAAAATGCCCGTTCCGATGATGCAGCCGATGCCCAGCATTACGAGGTCGAGCGCTCCGAGGGTTTTCTTCAGCCCCTGCTTTTCCGCCCCCGCTCGCAACTCATCAATGCTTTTTGTCCGCATTATATCCATGACGTGCCTCCTCTTAAACTGTGATATGCTTGGCAGTCACAGTATTCCCAATTCAAGGCAAAAAAATGCCTGGGGTTTTCGCCCCCAGGCATTGAACTTCGTTATGGGCCCTGCCGGCCGGTTGTCACGAATGTTAGAGCCTGAGCTTGGCTCCCAGCTTATTGTCCAGATACGCCACGATGGCCCGATGATGCTCTTCCACTTCGTCGTCGGTAAGAGTGCGGCCCGCCGAGCGGAAAGTCAGCGAATAGGCCAGGCTGCGGGCTCCGGGCGGCACCGGGTCGCCGGTGTACACATCAAACAGCCGCACATCGGCCAGCAGCTCTCCTCCCGCTTCGCGAATGGCTTCGGACACTGCAGCGGCCGGGACGGTCTCCGGCAGGATGATCGCAAGATCGCGGCTGATCGCCGGAAATTTAGGCAGTTGCCGGTACCGGCTGATCAAGGCCGCGTGGTGGACCAGACGTTCAAAGTCCAGTTCAAAGAGATACACCTTCCGGCTGAGGCCAAAGGCGTCCTGAACACCGGGGTGAAGTTCCCCGGCCGCGCCCAGAATCTCTCCCTCCTTGACGAAAAGGGCCGTCTTGCCGGGATGCATGGCCAGGTATTCGCCGGCGCGCACTTCGTAGCCGGCGATTCCCAGTTTCGCCAGGAGCTCTTCCACCGCGCCCTTGATGTCATAGAAATCCACCGCGTCCCGCAGCTGATTCCAGGCAGGCTCGAAGCGCTTTCCGCAGAGCGCGCCGCAGAGCATCAGCGGTTCGGCGGGCAGTTCCGTCAGGGGAAGGCCGGCCGGGCGATAGACCGAGCTGAGCTCATAGATGGCCAGATCGTCATTCTTGCGGGCCAGGTTGGCGGCCACCGTCTGAAGCACGCCGCCCATCAAGGTGGTCCTGAGCTCCGGAAACTCGTCGGTAATGGGATTCATGATGGGAATGCCCCGGCGCAGCTCATCGCCGGCCGGTACGCCCAATTTGTCATATACCGCCGGATGGGCGAAGCTGTAGGTCACGATTTCGCTGAAGCCATTGGCGGAGAGGCTGTCTCGGGCGTAATCGGCGATGGTTGTGGCGTAGCGCTGCTCGCCCCTGACCACTTTGCCGTCGGGCAGCGTGGCAGGAATATTGTCATAGCCGTACAGGCGGGCTATCTCTTCGCTGATGTCGGCTTCGCGCGTCACGTCCCCCCGCCAGGTGGGCACGGTGACCTGAACCTTGTCTTTTTGGATTTCGACGTCAAAGTCGAGGCGCCGCAGCATTTCCGCCATTTTGGCCGCCGGCACGTCGATGCCGAGATAGGCGTTGATCTTTTCCGGAACGAACCGGACCTGGCGGGGAAGCTGGACGCCGGGATAGTTGTCCACCACGCCCGGGCAGACTTTGCAGGCGCCCATATCCTCGAGAAGCTTGGCCGCCCGGTCGAGCGCCCGGATGAGGTTGGCGGTGTCGATTCCCCGCTCAAACCGCCCGGAAGCTTCGGAGCGCAGGCCGAGGGCGCGGGAAGTCCGACGGATGCTTGCGCCGTCGAACGAGGCGGCCTCCAACAGGACCGTCTGCGTCCTGGCGGTCACTTCGGTGGCCAGACCGCCCATGACCCCGGCGATGCCGACCGCCTGGACGGCGTCGGCAATAACCAGCATGTCGGGGCTGAGCTCCCGTTTTGTCCCGTCCAGCGTGGTCAGCCGCTCGCCGGGATTGGCCCGCCGGACTGTAATGCTATGCTTGGCGAGCAAATTGTAATCATAGGCGTGCATCGGCATGCCCATCTCCAGCATGACAAAGTTGGTGACATCCACCACGTTGTTGATGGGGCGCATGCCGGCGGCCTGAATGCGGTGCTGGAGCCAAAGCGGCGAAGGGCCGATCTTGATATCCTTGAGAATACGGGCGGTGAAACGTGGGCACAGAGAGATATCCTCGATCGCCACGCTGGTCAGCGCGGCGGTCTTGCCCTCCCCTTCTTCCCGGAGCGACAGCATGGGTCTCTTCAGCGTCCCGCCGGTCAGGGCCGCCACTTCCCGCGCCAGTCCGATGACGCTGAAGCAGTCGGCCCGGTTGGGGGTCAGCCCAAACTCCAGCACCACATCGTCCAGGCCCAGAAAGGGCCGGGGGTCCACGCCGACGGGAGTGTCGGCGGACAGGATGAGGATGCCTTCTTTGGCGTCGGGCGGCAGAATCTTGCTGTCGGTAACCAGCTCGTCGGCCGAGCAGAGCATCCCCTGGGAATCAACGCCCCGGAAATTGGTGGCGCCGATTTCCACCCCGTTGGGCAGCTTGGCGCCGACCAGAGCGACCGGAACCACGTCTCCCGCTTTGACGTTGGTGGCGCCGGTGCAGATCGTCAGGCGCTCCCCGCCCGTATCCACCTTGCACACCAGCAGCCGGTCGGCGTTGGGGTGAGGGGAAACATCCGTCAGTCTGCCGGTAACGACCTTTTCAATCTCCCTGCCCAGGTATTCAATCGCGTCGACCTCCAGCCCCGCCATGGTCATCATCTCGGCCAGTTCTTCCGGCGTCTGGCTGAATTCAACGTAGTCTTTAAGCCATTTTATCGATGCGCGCATTCGTCATCCCCCTCTCGTTAGAATTGCGCCAGGAAGCGCAGGTCATTTTCGTAGAACAGCCGGAGGTCGTCGATGCCGTATACCAGCATCGCAATCCGCTCCACGCCCATCCCGAAGGCGAAACCGCTGACTTGGGACGGATCGTAGCCCGACAATTCCAAAACCCGGGGGTGGGTCATCCCGGAACCCAATATCTCCAGCCAGCCCGAGCCCTTGCATACCCGGCAGCCGCTGCCGCCGCAGATTACACAGGAAATGTCCACCTCGGCGCTCGGCTCGGTGAACGGGAAAAAGCTGGGACGGAACCGGGTCCGCACGCTGCTGCCGAACATCTCTTTGGCGAACAAATCCAGCGTTCCCTTGAGGTCGGCGAAACTGATCCCCTTGTCGATCACCAGTCCCTCGACCTGGTGAAACATGGGCGAATGGGTCGCATCATAATCGCAGCGGTAGGTTTTGCCGGGAACAATGACCCGGACCGGCGCATTCGGCCCGGCGGCCTGCATCGTCCGGGCTTGAACCGGCGAGGTATGGGTCCTCAGCAAGATTTCGGGCGTGATATAAAAGGAATCCTGCATATCCCTGGCCGGGTGGTCGGGCGGCATGTTGAGGAGTTCAAAGTTATAATAGTCGGTCTCGACTTCCGACCCTTCCGCCACGCTGAAGCCCATCCGCATAAAGATGCTCTTGATCCGCCCGACGGTCAGCGTCACCGGATGGCGGTGCCCCAGCCGGGCCCGGCGGCCGGGCAGCGTGACGTCGATCCGCTCGGCGGCAATCTTCCGGTTGAGTTCGGCTTTTTTGAGGTCCGCCGCTTTCTGATTGATCTGGTCCTCCAGTTCATCCCGCAGCTCGTTGACAATCTGGCCGATGCGCGGGCGCTCTTCGGGGCTGAGTCCGCCCAATCCCCGCAATACCGTGGTCAGGCTGCCTTTGCGCCCCAGATACTTGACGCGGAGGTCATGAGCCTCCTCCAGGTCGGTCACCCGGGCCAGCTCGGCGATTGCCGCTTCCCGCAGCGCTTTCAGTTGCTGTTCCATACACGCCTCCTGCATTATCGAGAGTTTATGCGAAAATAAAAAAGACCCCCGCCCTCAAGGGGCGAAAGCCATTTCTTCCGCGGTACCACCCTAATTGTGTACTCGTCTATCCTTTAACGGGGAACACCGTCCGGCCTACCCAGGAAAAATCCCTTCAGTCCGGAAGCTCGGGAGTGAACTTCGGCCGCCAGCTCTCAGCGCCGCTCTCAGTCTCCGGCGGCAGCCTCCCTGTAGAAACCCGACTCGGCGTACTCTCTCCGTCATTGCCTAATAATATTATTGAACCATAAGTCGCTTATACAACAAATACGCAGCAATGGAACCGGTGGCTTCAAATATCTTCCACAAGAAATCGGCGGTCACCAATGAGACCACACCCTCTCTGCCTATCATGGAAATTACAGGTGCATTGCTAAACGTATTATAGCATATCGGACTTTAAATTACAAGGCTGAGCGCTGGCGCGCCGCCTCGTAGAGCACAACGCCGGCCGCGACCGCGACGTTGAGGGACTCGGCCCGGCCGTACAAGGGAATAATGAGCCGGCAGTCCGCAGCCGCGATCAGTTCCGGCCCGACCCCCTGGCCTTCGTTGCCGAAAACCACGGCGGTCGCTCCGGCCAGATCCGCCTGGTGGTAGGGGGTCGCCGCCTCCAGGGAGGTGACCGCCAGATTCACCGGCTGCAGGGCTATGGCGGACAAAAACTCGTCCCGGGACACATCGCTGGCGATCGGCAGATGAAACAGCGACCCCATGGTCGACCGGACGGTTTTCCCGGAAAAGGGATCGGCGCAGTTTTTCAGGAGCAGCACGCCGGTCGCGCCGGCGGCGTCCGCCGTACGGATGACGGTTCCCACATTGCCGGGGTCCTGGATGCCGTCCAGCACGACCAGAAGCGGCGAAGCGCCGCCGGAAGGCGACAGCAGATCGGCAAGACCCCAGCGGCGCTGCCTTGCGACCAGCATAATGCCCTGGGGTTTCTCGGTGTCCGTTATCCTGTTGAAAACCGCATCCGTCACCGGCACCGTGCGGCAGTGTTTTTCAGCCAGCAGCGTGAGCAGGCTCCGAACCCTTGCCTGGGAAGCGGCGGCTTCGGTGAACAGGCACACTTCCGTCTGCCAGTCGGAGGCGACCAGTTCCTCGGCCGACCGGACGCCCTCCACGGCGAACAGCCCCAGTTCATCCCGGTGCTTCTTGTACTTTAGGGAGGCTATGGTTTTTATCAGTTGATTCTGGGGACTGGCGATGGGTCCGGTCATTCCAGTTCCTCCAGTTTATGAATGCCGGCTGTGCCGCCTACCAGGATCAGAATGTCGCTGTCCCGGATTTTTTCGCTGGGCAGCGGGGGAACGATGATCTCGTCGTCCCGTTTCATCGCCACTACATTGACGCCGTACTGGGCCCGCAGATTGGCCTCGGCCAGGCTGCGGCCGACCAGGGCCCGGGGAGCGGCCACCTCGACGAGGCTGAGATTCGGCGAAAGCTCGATGAAGTCGAGCACGTTGGTGGAGACCAGGTTGTGGGCCACCCGCATCCCCATATCCCGCTCGGGATACACCACCCGGTCGGCGCCGATCTTCTCCAGCATTTTCCCGTGCAGTTCGTTGCGGGCCTTGGCGACAATGAAGGGAACCCCCAGTTCCTTCACCAGCAAGGTGGTAAGCACGTTGGCCTGCATATCCTCGCCGATGGCGACGACCACGACGTCGAAATTCCGGATGCCCAGCGCCTTCAGCGAATTTTCGTCGGTGGTGTCGGCCTGGACGACATGGGTGACATCGTCGCTGAACTTCTGGACCTGCTCCACATCGGCGTCGATCGCCAAAACCTCATGTCCCGCTTCGAAGAGCGTGCGGGCGACGCTGCTGCCGAAGCGCCCCAGGCCGATAACCGCGAACTGCTTTAGTTTTTTTGCCATACTACGACACCTCTAACCAATAATTACTTTTCCCTCAGGGTACTGCACCACGGTCCGGCGCTGGCGCATAGCCAAGGCCAGGACCAGGGTGACCGGGCCGACCCGCCCGGCGAACATCGTAAGAATGATCCAGAACTTTCCGCTGGCCGTCAGGCTCGCCGTCAGACCGGTGGTCAGCCCGGCGGTGCCGAAGGCCGAAACGACTTCGAACAGAATCTGGAGAAAGGGAGCCTCTTCGCTCAGACTGAGCATCATCGTGGAGAAGATGACCATGGCGCTGGCGATAAATACCAGGGCGAAGGCTTTATAAACGATCGTCTTGGGGATCTGCCGCTCAAACATTTCCACATCTTCTTTGCCGCGGATCAAAGCCCCGATCGCGGCGACCAGGATCCCGACCGTGGTTATTTTGATCCCGCCGCCGGTGGATCCCGGCGAAGCGCCGATAAACATCAGAATGACAATGAAGAACAGCGTGGCGTTCTCCATGTTGGCGATGGAAATGGTATTATACCCGGCGCTGCGCGGCGACACCGACTGAAAATAGCTGGCGAGAAGCTTGCCTTTGAGCGACAGATTCTGGATGGTGGCCGGATTGTCCCATTCGATCAGGAGAATGACCAGCATGCCCAAAATTGTCAAAAAGGCTGTCGCAACCAAAACTACCTTGGTATGCAGCGAAAAGGCGCGAAACCGGCGTTTCTCCCAGACATCGGCGATGACCACAAAGCCGATGCTGCCGAGGATGATGAGACTGCTGACAACAAGATTGACGGTAACGTCGTCGACATAGCCGGTCAGGCTCCGGCCCCCGCCAAACAGGTCGAAGCCCGCGTTGCAGAAGGCTGACACGGCATGCCAGTACCCGAAGTAAATGCCCTTGGCCCCCATATCCTCGTACCAGTGAAAGGCCAGGAGGGTTCCGCCGACAAATTCGATCAACAGGGTAGCTTTGATGATATACTGGGTCAGCCGGACGACTCCGGCAATGGTGAGCTGGTTGAGGGCTTCCTGCATGACGAGCCGCTCGCGCAGTTGGATTCTTTTGCCCATCAGGAGGGCCATCAGGGTGGCCATGGTCATGATGCCGAGACCGCCTGCCTGAATCAGCCCAAGGATGACGGTTTGGCCGAACAGCGAAAACCGGGTCCCGGTATCGACCACCGCCAGGCCGGTGACACACACCGCGGAGGTGGCGGTAAAAAGCGCATCCAGAAAACTCACCCGCTCGCCGGTCGCCGAGGCCGCCGGGGTGGTCAAAAGCAGCGCCCCAACCAGGATAAGCCCGGCGAAGCCAAGGGCGAGAATCTGGTAAGGGGTTAGCTTCCAGCGGGACATATCCAACAGATTATCGACATTCTCCCGAAGGGTCACATCGTTCACTCTCTTCCGGTAATTACTGGTTGTTATCCTGACAACTACACATTATAATACTACAGTTTGCCTACGTCCAGGAGAATTTATGACCTCTTCCGGCGGCTTTGCGCCGCGTGTATACAAAATGCCGTCCGCCGGAATCACTTCCCTATAATAGCTCAGCCACCCGCNNGCGGGTGGCTGAGCTATTATAGGCTGACGGGAAAGGTGCGGCCTTTCCCGTCAGCCTGACAGACCGTCTAGATGGCTTTTGAGATGCAGTCGAAAGCCAGCATATATTTGCGAACCGAATCCTTTACGCCTTTTTTCATCGCCGTCATCAGATGAATGTAGTTGGCGGCGGGAGTCTTGGCCAGTTCAGCCTTGAGACCTTCCGTGGCGGCCAGCGACATGTCGGTGGTTATGTTGATTTTGGAGATGCCGGACTGGATGGAATTCTTATAATCGTCCCGGCTGAACCGCGATCCCCCGTGCATGACCAGCGGGACGTTCACCGCCGAATTCAGCTCGCTCAGCCGCGAAAGATTGAGCTTCGGGCTGCCCCGGTAAGCCCCGTGATTGTTGCCGAAGGCAACGGCCAGCGCATCGACCCGGGTATTGGCGACAAAATCAGCCGCAACATCAGCGGAGACAATATTCTCGTCGTTGATGTCGCATTTTGGGCCATAACAGCCAACATAGCCCAATTCTCCCTCGACGGAAATACCGAGAGAATGGGCTATGCGGGTAATCTCTTTGGTCCGTTTTAAGTTTTCGGGCAAAGGCAGAGCGGACCCGTCAAACATAACAGAGGTAAAACCCCAGCGAATGGCTTTCATGATCCCTTCGTAGCTGCGACCATGATCCAGGTGCAGCGCCACAGGAACAACTACTTTTTGCGCGGCGCGAACCATTGCCGCGCTCAGGGTATCCACATCGACAAACTTGAATAACCGCTCGGGAATGCCAAGCACAATGGGAGTTTTTAGTTCTTCAGCCACCTCGGTTACCGCGTTGAGTGTCTCAAAGTTAAAGACGTTGAATCCTCCGACCGCGTACTTCCTTTTCCGCGCGTCCTGAAGTAGTTCGCGCATAGTTACCAAGCTCAAGTTGAACTCCTCCCTTTAAGTTACATTAGGCTCAAGCTTCTTATTATATGATATTCGTGGCGGCTGACGAAAAACCTTCGGAATCTTCGCAAAAATTTATCGGGTCCGCCCTGGCAGATTACCATGATTGTCTCCATTTTAAGGCTGATTATGCACTTATTTTACAAAAATTATCTATTCTCCGCCAACGGCCGCGTCAATGTGGCCAAGCCCATCCTTTTGAACGCTTTTAATTATATTTAGGAAGCAAAATAAAAAACCGGACAAACCTGTCCGGTCTCCTTGCTATTGGTTGGCTGCTCGTGCGGCGTCGACCAGTTTGGTGAACGCGCCGCTGTCATTGACGGCGATATCGGCCAGCATTTTACGGTTGACTTCAACTCCGGCCTTTTTCAGGCCGTTAATCAACTGGCTGTACGAAATGCCGTTGATGCGGGCCGCAGCGTTAATCCGGGCGATCCAGAGGCGACGGAACTCGCCCTTCTTGGCCCGGCGGTCCCGGCGAGCGTAATAGAGGGCTTTCATTACTGTTTCATTGGCCTTTTTGAAAAGCTTGCTCTTAGAACCTCTATAACCTTTGGCCATCTTCAGGATTTTTTTGTGCCGTCTATGTGCAGTCACGCCTTTTTTTACTCTCGGCATGTTAATAACCTCCATTCAATAAATAGGAATTAACCGTCACGGCCCATGCGCTGAACCGCAGTACCGGTTTTAGGGCTGACTTTAGCTCCGTGTTGCGTTTATATCAACAACAGTCTAGGCGTAAGGAAGCATTTTGGAAACGCGCTCATGGTCGGATTTGCTGATCAGTCCGGCTTTGCGCAAATTGCGTTTGCGGGCCGGGGATTTTTTTTCAAGGATATGGCTTTTATAGGCCTTGGCGCGTTTGAATTGACCGCTGCCAGTAACTTTAAACCGTTTTGCGGCGGCGCGGCGGGTTTTAATTTTCGGCATGGTGGGTCCTCCTTTTAGTGTTGTGGTTGTTGTGGTTGTTGTTTAGCTGCCAGAATCATAATCATATTTTTCCCTTCGAGCTTGGCATCCCGCTCGACGTTGGCGATTTCTTTCAGCTCAGCAGCCATCCGGACGAGTACTTGCCTGCCTAATTCGGGATGCGACAATTCACGGCCCCGGAACATAACGGTGGCTTTGACTTTGTCGCCTTCCTCCAAAAAACGCTGGGCATTCTTCAGCTTGACGTTAAAGTCATGATCTTCGATATTAGGACGGACCTTAACCTCTTTGATCGTAATGACCTTCTGTTTTTTTCTGGCTTCCTTGTCCCGCTTCTGTTGCTCGTACTTATACTTGCCATAGTCCATAATCCGGCAAACCGGCGGTTTGGCAAGCGGCGCGACTTCCACCAGGTCAAGCTGCGCTTCCGCGGCAAGACGAAACGCTTCTCTCAACGGCACGATGCCCAGTTGCTCGTTGGCCGGGCTGAGGAGCCTGACTTCTCTGGCGCGGATTTCCTCGTTGATCCGTAGATTCTCTTTGCTAATTGCGGCACACCTCCTATTAATTATGAAGCAAAATAAAAAAGCGGATGGCATACACCACCCGCTCAATGACATGTCATTGCTCAATTCTTCGACCTCACGAACTGCTCAAGGCGTTGTGGGGTGAGAAGCGGATGGCTTCTACTTTGTAAAAATATTATATTTACTAGGTAATAGTAGCATCTAATGGCAGAGAAGTCAAGCATTACTTCACCGCCGGCCGCTTGGAAAAACCGGAGCGCCTCGCCGGCTTAGGCTTTGGTTGCCTTGGTTTCCGCCGCCAGCTCGGAAATAAACTTGTCGACAGGCATCGCCCCCAGGTCTCCTTTGCTGCGCTGACGGACGGCGACTGCTCCGGCTTCGACTTCTTTTTCGCCGATTACCAGAAGATACGGCACCTTTTCCAGTTGTCCCTCCCGGATTTTATAGCCGATTTTTTCATTGCGGTCATCCACTTCCACCCGGATTCCCTGCTCCTTCATCCGGCCAGCCAGGCTGCGGGCATATTCGATCTGGCGGTCGGTAATCGGCAGGAGCTTCGCCTGGACCGGAGCCAGCCAGGCCGGAAAGGCGCCGGCGAAGTTTTCGATGAGAATGCCGATGAACCGTTCGATGCTGCCGTAACAAGTCCGGTGAATCATGACCGGGCGGTGTTTTTGCCCGTCTTCGCCGATATAGGTCAGATCGAACAGCTCCGGCATCTGCATATCCAGCTGGATGGTGCCGCACTGCCAGGTCCGGCCGATCGAGTCCTGGAGGTGGAAATCGATCTTCGGACCATAGAACGCGCCGTCGCCTTCGTTGACCTTATAGGGCATCCCATACTCTTCCAGCGCTTCGCGCAGGGCATTGGTCGCCACTTCCCATATTTCGTCCGAGCCCACGGCCTTTTCCGGTTTGGTGCTGAGCTCGACACGATAGCTCATGCCAAAGGTGCTGTAAATCGCGTTGAACAGGTCGATAACCCCTTTGATTTCCTGCTTGATCTGGGACGGCAGCATGAAGATATGGGCGTCGTCCTGGGTAAACGCCCGGACCCGCATCAGGCCGTGCAGCGCTCCCGACAGCTCGTGGCGATGCACCAGACCCATTTCGCAAGTGCGGAGAGGAAGTTCCCGGTAGCTGTGATGCGTGCTTTTGTAGATCAGGATGCCGCCCGGGCAGTTCATAGGCTTTACGGCATAGCCCTCGTCGTCGATGGTGGTGAAATACATATTTTCGCGGTAGTGGTCCCAGTGGCCGGACTGCTGCCACAATTTCTGATGCAGGATAATCGGGGTTTTAATTTCCTGATAGCCATACTTGACATGCAGTTTGCGCCAGAAGCTCTCCAACTCGTTGCGGATAACCATTCCTTTCGGATGGAAGAACGGAAAGCCGGGGCCTTCGTCCTGGATGCTGAAGAGATCCAATTCGCGGCCCAGTTTCCGGTGATCCCGCTTGGCGGCCTCCTCCAGCATCGTGAGATAGGCATCCATGTCCGCCTTTTTTTCAAAGGCTGTTCCATAAATCCGCTGCAGCATTTTATTTTTCTGGTCGCCGCGCCAGTAGGCCCCGGCGACGCTTTGCAGCTTGATGGCCTTGACCCGTCCGGTGGAAGGAACGTGCGGGCCGGCGCAGAGATCGACGAATTCGCCTTGTTTATACAGTGAAATCGTGACATCTTCCGGCAGGTCGCGAATGAGTTCCTGCTTATAGATCTCGCCTTGGTCGCCGAACAGCTTGAGCGCCTCGGCCCGGCTGACTTCCAGCCGCTCGATCGGCCAATCTTCCTTGACGATTTTCTCCATCTCGGCCTGGATCTTCGCCAGGTCCTCCGGCACGAACGTGTGCGGGGTGTCGATGTCGTAATAGTAGCCATTGGCGATCGCCGGACCGATGCCGAACTTGACGTCGCCATACAGCCGTTTAACCGCCTGGGCCAAAATATGGGAGGCGCTGTGCCGGAGCGCGTCCTTCCCCTCCTGATTCTCAAAAGTGAGGAACTCGACCTTGCCGCTATCTTCCACTTTATGCGCCAGATCAACCGTCTTGCCGTCCAGTTTGGCAACCAGCGCGTTCTTGGCGAGACCGCGGCTGATGGATTCTGCAAGCGCTGCGAACGTCGTTCCGCTGTCCACTTCCCGAACCGAACCGTCTTTCAGCGTAATACATACTTTACTCATGTTCAATCCCCTCCAGTATTTTTTAGCACGGGGAAAATAAAAACCCGTCCCTCAAAAGGGACGGGAGTATTCACCCGCGGTTCCACCCAAATTGGCTAAATGCCCGGCTCAATTTCTGTAACGGGAATTCCCGGCTCGGCTTACTTTCAGTGTTCAGCCAAGCAGTTTGGAGGCGGTAACCCAGAGCGCCGGGTTTGCGTAAAAGCGCTTACAGCCTATGGCGCCTTTTCTCTGAATGCCTATCCTGCGCGGTCATATCCTCCGCATTACTGTTAAGTGAATGATTATTTGAATGCTATTATATCCCTCCGCGCGGCAATTGTCAATGATCCGGCCGCGATCTTTCTATTTTTTTTCCGTTTCCGGCACGATTGCCGCCGACGGCTCGTTCTCGCAGATTTCGCACCCGTCGCAGGTCATCACCCGTCCTTCAAAGACATGCTGAATGGTTTGAACGACTCCTTGTTCCTGCGGGGTTCCGGAGATGTGCAGCATAACGTTTCGCGGGGCAATGGTAATGAGGGCGCTGATCAGCAAATCCTCATAGTTGATGTCTTCCGTGCTCCGCAGCATAAAGCTCTCCAGGTAGTGGTTGCTGATCACCTTGCCCTTGGCGTCGCGAATCTTAAAGGTTTCGCCGTCGCCGATAATGACATGGACCTCTTCCACCTGGGCCTCCTGCACGTCGACAAAATAGCGCAGCACCCGGATAAATTCCTGATATTCCATATCCATCATATAGCGGTCGACTGCCTTATCGACGACTTCTCCCAGCCTTTCGCGGTAATCCTTCAGCCGGAAAGCAACAAAGCCGTCCAGCACCAGTTCGTGGTGGGTGTCCAGATATTCGTTCAGCCGTGACAGGATAATATTTCGCCGGGCCAGGCGGCCGAAATCGCCGCAGGTCATTTCCCCGCCGGACTCCAGCATGGAGCGGGCCGCTTCCAAGACCCTAGTCCGTTCCTGTTCGCCCAAATAGTGATAGTTATGGTCGACAATCCGCCGGAGGAGAGCTGGCTCTTCCCGGCTCACGATAACATCCGCCAGGGTTTGGGCAATACAATTTTTCAACATGTTTTTGACGCGCTCATAATTCCGAAAAGACAATTCGCCTTCGGCGATATTGCACCCGAAGAAGGTATAGCGACCTTTGTTGGTCTCGTCAATGGCGATGCGGAATCCTTCCTGGACCAACAGGTGGCAATCGTGAGTCAGCTTGCTCCTAATTTCGTCCGGTGCGCCGCTCAAGCCAAGGGAAAGTATTTTCAACACCCTCAACTCCCTTCGCTGATATTATATGTGCCAGCATTTCATCACATACGGCGCACGGGAGTTTCGGAAAAATAAAGAACAGCAGCCAAAGGCTGCCATTCGGTCTGGTCTGTCATTCGGCGTCCAGAACGTCCTGAATGGCTTTCAGCCATTCGTCGCGCCCTTCGACAATAATCTCGACGGTTCGCCCCCGGATGGTTGTTATCTGGAGCACATTGGGAAATAGATAAAAGGTTTTTCCTCCTTTTATGTTCTCGATATGAGCCAACGGAACTTCTTCCAAATATTTCCTGGAAATATCCATCATATAACCAACGAAGACCAAGCGGTCGGTCGTTAAATAAAAAGCGCCGGTCCAGGCTCCGCCCTCCTGGTGCAGACTGGCCATTCCCTTCTTTAAAATCTGTTCTTCCGGTTCGAGCGGAAAGCTGTACAAATCCATCACTCCTACATTGAACTCCCGCGGAGGGCTTACCGACAGGTAATTCGCCAACCGCCGGGGTTCCTCCTGCGACTGTTAGAGCAGAGCTGCATCCATAGTATAATATGTAAAAAGGTTGAGTACAAGCAACCATGCCATTTTGCGAAGTTGTCAAAACCACAAGGGATCGTCATATCCTCTTCGCCGGCCGGCCAGCTTTAACCGCAGATAGTCGTTGATAAGCCGCTCCAGCTCGCGGGTGGCCTCAATTACTTGCTGGTCGGCAAGAGCGCCGCAGGTCAGCGGCCCGATCTTGGCCCGTTCCTCCTCAATCTGGTTGATCAAGTTATTAACGGCGTCTTTCCAAATCAAGCGGGTCATAAGATATTGGTCGGGGAATTTCCGATCCTCCAAATGTGTGGCCCGCTCCGGATTACGCCTGATCCGTCCCCTGTCGCAGCGGAATTTATCCATCTTTTTCCTCCCCGGTATCGCAGCAATCATGGTTTTTTAGTGCAAAAAACGTGCCACAGGAAAAAAGCACCTGTTAGGCCCCCTCCTGGCGGACCGCATGAGATAATACGCACGCATTCGTACACCATTTCGCACAATTGCACCGATCCGCACACCGGCCCTCGGGCGATATCCGGGAAGTCTCAAGCCGAAACGCTCCGTATTATTGAATGGGTTTGATGCTGGAATTCAAGCTGGCAATGGTGTTGGCCGCAGCGATGATATAGTTGAAATTGGTCACCGGATTGGATGTGAGTTCAATCAATATGTCCTGTAAAATCAGTATGGTAAAGACCGCCACGTAATTCCCCGTCCGTACGGGGTCTATCGGCGCCTCCATCACCTGGTTGAACTTCTCCTCCCATTCCTCCCTGCGCATCGGCTTACCCTCCTCATTTCTTTTTGTATTATGGTATTGCGCGCCGATTCGGATTAGCACCTGGATGCTCTTGGAAAAATCATTCGCCAATTTGTCGGTCCTTGCACTGACCGACAAACCATGATCGCCTCCCGGAGAACCGGGAGGCGATCATGGTTTCAGTCCAGGAATCAGGGTGCGTCACCCTAATCCCGCCGTATTTCATTGACCCGCTCAAAAAATCCGTCCACCTTGCCCGGAGCGCCGATTATCTCAAAATCGTTAATCCACTTTCCCCTCCCCGCGAACCGGGTCTCGACATGATTTGCAGTCACGCCGGCTTCGTCGGCAAGCTTGTCGACCTTTTCCACCGGAAGACCGGTGGAGAGTGTTCTGGTTACCAAAAGTTTATGCATCCGCCACCTCGTAATTCTACTAAGAATTGAGCCGCCCTTGGCTGGTATGTTCGCTGTCGCTTGCCGGGGTTCCTCCCTCCCTGCCGCCTGTCCTGAAATCTCCATGATTGTAGGTTCGTGAGTGTTTTCGACGGTTTTTGTATGGCGAAAGGGGATATCTCCCTGGTTGTCGTAATGAATTAACGAGCAGCATTCCTTAGATATAAATCCATCCTAATTATCCCCGAGATTGCCCCGCAAGGGGCGAATTTTTTTTCTGCAGGTTACAAGAAACGCCGGCTCTGGCCGGCGTTTCCGTCTTTGGCTAACCCAACCTGGTTATCCCCTGCCGTTTATGTAGATAGGGAAAAGGCTTCACCCATTTGATAAACGCCAGAATAGGATTGCGCTTGATGAAAGGGAAAAAAATAAACGCCAGAAAATTACGGATCACAATCTCCCCTCCTACCGGACCTGTCTAGCAAGGGAAAGGATCTCTCTTTCATTATGTCACGTTGATAACAGATTGCAACTGACAAATGTTGGCTGGCCGCTCCGCGCCTGCCAAGTACGCCGTTAGCCCGGATGGGAGGCTTTATCAGTTTTTAATCTCCTGAAGTTGCGGCGGAAATACCAAAATTGCCAGGCCATTATAAAACCAATGAAGCCATAGGTCAATAGCGGCGAGATCAAGAGAAAAACTGAGTGCCGTATTCTTCTGCAGCTTCCCGCCGTAATCCTCTGCAATCTTTGCGCATGCTTACTTTCATTCCCTGCTCTAGTATATAATGGTCATAACGTTGGATATTTCTTACAGGATCGGAGGTACCTCACCTTGAAAATTGCAGTCATCAGCTATTATGGATTGACGGCGCTTATCGAGCAGTTGGGCTTTATCCCGCCCAGCGATGTCCAAATTGAGATATATGAAGGAATTCTGGAAGATGCTCTTGCTGCTGCACGGGATTTGGAAGATAGGCAATCAGTCGACATCTTTATTTCAGGCGGAGGGAACTATCATCTATTGTCCAATAACCTGAAAACACCTACGGTTGAGATAAAAGTAACGGGTTTTGATTTCCTTGCCGCGCTAAAAAAGGCCCATCAAATTTCCGATAAAGTTGCCCTGCTTACCTATCAGCGCAAGATCCCCTATTTGGAAGAGATCGCCCCGGTGCTTAAACCGGCGATTGTCCATCGAACCTTTAACAGCGTTAAGCAGTTGGACAGATTGCTAGGAGAATTGTCGGCCGAAGGGTGCAACGCCTTTATAGGTGGCAGTCTTCTTATTCAAAAGGCTAAAGACCGGGGATTGCCAAACTTTTTCATCTATTCACAGGACAGCGTGCTCAACGCATTAGAAAATGCTGTAAAAATAGCGCTTGCCCAAAAAAGAGAAATGGAGAAGGCCCAAGAGGTCAGGACTATCCTGGATTTTGTTTCCGAAGGGGTTATCGCGACAGATCAAAGAGGCGTCATAACCGTATTTAATCCATCCGCCGAGAAAATAACCGGCCTTTTGCGCGAGAGGGTTGTTGGCCGTAAAGCCGATAAAGTCATTCCCGGGACACGCCTTAGCGCAGTGCTGCAATCGCGTCAGCCTGAGTTGAACCATATTCAATTAATCGGAGATGTCAAAATACTCACCAATCGTATACCAATCATTACCAAAGGAAATGTAACCGGATCGGTGGCGACCTTTAAAGATTTCGGCGCTGTTCAAGAAGCAGAGGCCAGAGTCAGGCAAAAACTGCTTCAAAAAGGATTTGTCGCGAAAACCAAACTAGGAGATATCATCGGAAGCAGCCTAAGTTTCTTAACCGTAAAAACCAAGGCCGCTCATTACGCCAAGAGCAGTGCGGCCATCCTGATTCTCGGCGAATCAGGAACAGGCAAGGAGCTGTTTGCTCAAGCCATCCACAATGAAAGCGCCCGCGCCAACAAACCGTTTGTGGCCG
The DNA here is from genome assembly GCA_002482545.1 of Sporomusaceae bacterium UBA7701. GTDB lineage: Bacteria > Bacillota > Negativicutes > Sporomusales > UBA7701 > UBA7701. Next base: position 204,350 of record DLGF01000020.1, on the reverse strand, counting down.
TTAACTGCGCCGCCCTTCCTGAGAATCTGCTGGAAAGCGAATTGTTCGGCTACGACGAAGGAGCCTTTACCGGGGCAAAAAAAGGCGGTAAACCGGGTCTTTTTGAGTTGGCGCACGGCGGCACGATTTTTCTCGATGAGATCGGCGAAATGTCCTTCCCCATCCAGGCCCGATTGCTGCGGGTCCTGGAAGAGCGCGAAGTATTGCGGATTGGCGGCGACCGACTGCTGCCTGTTGATATTCGAATATTGGCGGCAACCAACCGTAACATTTGGAAAATGGTAAAAGAGGGCCGGTTTAGGGAGGACCTCTACTATCGCCTTTGTGTTTTAGAGGTATTCCTTCCCCCGCTGATTAGCCGCAAAGACGATATCCCCGCTCTGCTTCGTAAATTCTTGAGCAATTATAACATTGAGTTTCCGGCAAACGATCTTGAAACCCTGTGCGCCCATCCCTTTTTCAAGGCATACCCGTGGCCCGGCAATGTACGAGAGTTGAAAAATATAGCGGAACGCATCTCGGTTCTATATAAACCCGGTTGCGCGATTGATGAATTAATCACTTCACTGACCCCCAGAAATAAGCTGCTCTCCGAAGAGCAGGACCGCCTTATCGAAGTGCTCGCGGAAGCAGAAGGCAACAGAGCCGACGCCGCCAAGCGCTTAGGAATAAGCCGCACTACTTTATGGCGAAAGCTACGGAAACTGCGGTAAGTTTTGGTTGATGAAAAAATGAAACTTGAAACATAAATATAAACACTAATTGGAACATCATGAAGGCAGGCAACCGGCCGAGGCTTATTTTTCGGCCTGTTGCCTGCTTTATTTTCCTTGGCACAGCTTTTGCTGATATGATCTGCAACTGGGCCTGCCAAGGGAGGAGGTGAGACCATTAGCCGGCCGGCCACAAAAAGGAGTGTTAGCCATGTCAGATTTTCCCAAAACAGTTGGCGCTTCGGTTTCGCCCACTCCCCAGCCGGATAAGATGAAGCAGTTCTTCGTTCTTATCTTGGCCGTATCCGTTTTTGGCTTCGGCACCCTTGGACTTTATAAACCGGTTTTGGCCCCCTACCTGAAATCCTTAGGCTATGACGCAGCGGCAATCGGCTTTACGGTTGGCCTGCTTGGTCTCAGCAAATCGCTGACAAACATACCTGCCGGCTTCTTGTCCGACCGTTATGGCCGTAAGCCAGTCATGATCATCGGTTTGATTATATTCGGCTTGTGTTATCCCTTCTATGTCATTTCCAAAAATATTGTCGTTCTGAGTATGGCCCGGCTTCTTAACGGTATGGGCAATAGCGCGGCGGCTCAGCCTGCCATGACTTCCGTTGCTGATCTTTTGGGAAAACGGCGGGCCTTCGGCATGGGTATATTTGAATCGATGAACTACCTGGCGATCAGCGGCACTACGATCTTGGCCGGCTATTTGGCCGCCAAATACGGTATGACCGCTCCGTTCTTTCTCGGCTTGCCGATGTGCTTGTTTGGCGCTTACCTAGTCTATCGATATGTGCCGGAAACAAAACCCTCCGCTCCCGTCGCCGCTTCCGCCGCTGAAAATGCCGGCGCCCAGTCGTCGGGCGAGGTTTGGAAGACGCTTCTTGCCAAACCTGCATTTTCTACGATGTGTTATCTCGGCTTTATGACCAAAATGGTTGACGAAGGTATTTTGATCACGCTTATCCCCTTGGTCGCTGCCGCCTATGGCCTTAATGTCGTAGAAATAGCCGGCATTATTGCCACAGGCTACGTTACTTTCTCAATGATCCAGCCTGTCACAGGCTGGTTATCGGATCATCTCGGCCGCAGACCCGTGTTCCTGCTGGGATTGCTCATCCTGCTGGCTTCCGCCTTGGCCTTCCCGCATGCGCGCACCTACCTCTTCTTCTCCGTGGTAGTCATTGTCATGAAGATTGGCAATGCCCTTCTATACCCCAGTTTGCCGGCAGCGGCAGCCGACTTCTCTCCCGCCCACTTCCGCGGGACAGGTCTGTCGGTGTATCGCACCTTCAGGGACGCCGGAGTATTTGGCGGCCCCATGATCGCCGGCTTTGCCCTGCAATTGGTCGGTAAAGACAATGCCTTTTACTTTGTTGCCGGGCTATTTACCCTCGGTCTGCTCCTTACTGCCGTCTTTTTCCGGGACGTCAGCAAAGAGCAAGCTTCCCATCAATAGGTAAAGGAGTTCTTTAATCTATGGAAAGAAAAACTACCGTTCTTAAACGGCTGCTGCATGCTCCCAAACTTCTGGTCGTGCCCGGGGTGTACGATGCGCTAAGCGCCAAAATAGCGGAACAAGCCGGCTTTCAAGGGGCCATTATGGGAGGCTATTCCGTCTCGGCCAGCGTTCTCGGCGAACCCGATGTCGGATACCTGACGATGAATGAAATGCTCTATTCGCTCAAAAGGATTTGTGATGCGACGACCATTCCCATCTTCGCCGACGGGGATACAGGGTACGGCAACGCGATGAACGTCCGCCGGGTGGTGCGGGAAGCGGAACAGGCCGGAGCCTCTGCAATATTCTTTGAGGATCAGGAATGGCCGAAGCGTTGCGGCCATATGGAGGGCAAGCGGGTCATTCCCCTGGAAGAACACGTGATGAAGATAAAAGCAGCCATAGAAGCCCGGACCGACCCCGATTTCATCATTATGGCCCGGACCGACGCACGTTCAGTAAACGGCCTGGACGATGCGCTCCGCCGTGCCAAAGCCTATTCGGAGGCCGGAGCGGATGCCTTGTTCATCGAAGCTCCGCAATCTGCCGCGGAAATGAAATTAATCGCTCAGGTTCTTGATAAGCCGCTAATGGCGAATATGGTTGAGAAAGGAAAGACCCCCTTGCTGTCCGCAGACGAATTGGAGCAGATGGGCTACGCATTGGTTGTCTATCCGGTATCAGCCGTCTATGCCGTCGCAAAAACGCTCTCGGAGCTTTTCCGCCAGCTCAAGCAGGAAGGAACGACCCAGAATTGTCTGGGTAGAATGATCCCCTTCGCTGAGTTTAATACCATTATCGGCTTACCTGAGTATAACGAAACGCAAAAACGCTATGCCCATTCATCTTGCAAGCAACTTGGCGCAAAGGAGAGGTTGTGATATGAAAAACCAAAAACTCCGTCGGCTCTTGGCAGCTCCTGAGCTGATTGTAGCTCCCGGCGCTTATGATGCCTGGTCTGCCCGGTTAGTTGAATTCTCCGGATTTCCGGTTATTTATATGACCGGCTATGGGGTCTCGGCAAGTACCTTGGGGCAACCCGATATCGGGCTAATCACCATGTCCGAAATGATTGCCCAGGTCCGGAACATTTCAGCCTGCACTTCCATTCCGCTGATTGCCGACGGCGATACCGGCTACGGAGGCATCCTGAACGTTGTCAGGACCGTAGCCGAATACGAAACGGCAGGCGCCAGCGCCATTCAGTTGGAGGATCAGTTGTTCCCCAAACGCTGCGGCCATATGGAAGGCAAGCAGTTGATACCTCAGGCTGAAATGATTTCGAAAATCAAGGCCGCCGTTCATGCCCGCAAAGATCCTGATTTTGTGATAATCGCCCGCACCGATGCAAGGGCGGTCGAGGGCTTCCCTTCCGCTCTGTCGCGGGCGCAAGCTTATGCGGATGCAGGCGCCGATGTCATCTTCTTTGAAGCCCCGCAATCGGTCGACGAGATGCGCGATGTGGCGAAGACTATAGCCAAACCCTTATTGGCCAATATGGTTGAAAAAGGGAAGACCCCTCTGCTTACCGGCAAAGAACTAACCGCTCTTGGCTTCAAAATCGCCATTTATCCGGTATCGGCACTCTATGCGGCAACGAAGAATGTTTTAGCGCTGTTGGCTTCGTTAAAAGAGCAGGATACCACAGCCGGCTTTGCGGATGGGATGGTAAGCTTCCCTCAGTTCAACGAACTGGTCGGGGTAGATAAAGCCCGCGCCCTCGAAAGCTCTTTCGTTGAAGGCGATGAAAAACGCCAATAATGCCTATATCCGGTGCTAAGCCAATGATGAAAGAGGGCGCATGCCGCGCCCTCTTTCATCATTCCTGGCTATTTCACTTTTCTAATTGCCAATACGCTTTTTAGTTGAACAACTGAACTCTCTTTTTCGTCATTGAGATACCTCTTCTCGTCCCACGCCGTAGTTGTAACATGCCTCAGACTAGCACCAATTACCTCCCCCTGGAAATTACACTTTATTGTATTTCAGCCCAATTTGAGGTTCATTTTTCGTTATCAGTTGAGTCACTTTTTTTATTAATATACCGATAAGCACTGGTAATATCAACCCGGCTGATATGTATATAAGTTTCCAGCCTATCCCCTGTGCCTGTGGAAAGACATTACTTAATACGGACTGATCTAAAATATGGAGTTTTATTCTAATATAGGTTACTACTTTAAAAGCAAAAATATGAAGTGCTACTATCGGCAAGGTATTATTGCCGATTATTTCTAATAATCGAGTCCATAGGTTGTTATACTTTGATAATAGACTTGCTATCCAGAAAACCACATAGATTCCCAATAATGCACCTAATACGAAATACGGGGGATCGGTATATTTACGCAAATCAATATTCACGTAGCCGAACCTCTCCAACACGGTTAGAGCAAGTATTGCCAGTATGGCATAGTTCGTTTTAAAAAGAATTTTTTCTTTGCAAAATTGATAGATATAGCCTAAATTTACAAAGAATAAGCAAATCAAAGCTTTATCTAATTGTACCGGTAATATTACCCCTGATTTGGTCAAACGAAATCCGATCAAAAACAATATTGTAATAATGAAAAAAGTTGCTTCTTTTGGCTGCTTTTTGAAAAACATTTCACTGATAAATCTTACAAACGCAAACAGTATTGATACTTCAAAAAGGACTACCAAAAACCAGAATGTAAGTAAAAGCGGTTCATAATACTGGAGTGTCAATATTGATTTAATTGTGCTCATGTATTGATCGATGCCTATAAGTGGTGAAATAGAATCTTGAACTGAAGTATCTATACTATAAAATCCTATTTTTATAAAGAATTCACGTAATAAGAGAAAGGAAAAACCATATAAAATAAACGGTAAGTATAAGGTTTTCAAGCGTTGTTTAACCATCAGCAAAGGATTTTCGCTATATTTATCTTTATACAGATACCCAGTCAAAAAAAAGAAAAGCGGTATGTGAAAGAGGTAATAAATATGTCCTAAATTCCCAGCTTTCAAATGACCATTCACTACAGCAAAAATCCCAAGAGCTTTAATTAAAGTGATATATCGATCCATTCTTCCTCCAGAGTCCTGTTTATGCACATTATATAAAAATGTCTATTCTAAAACAATCCTAAGGGACAGTGTAAAGGGCAATATTACATAAAAAACGGGTTTGCATCTCTGCAAACCCTCGAATTTACTGGTGGGGTTAAACGGACTCGAACCGCTGGCCTCTTCGATGTCAACGAAGCGCTCTAACCAACTGAGCTATAACCCCTTGTCCCGCGGCAGTTCAATCGACCGCCGCAAGAGATATTATATTACTGTAAACAAGGAATGTCAAGAGATTGTTTTAGTATAAAATTTGATTGGCGATGACCAGCCGCTGGATCTGGTTGGTGCCCTCGTAGATCTGCATGATCTTGGCGTCGCGCATGTATTTCTCGGCCGGGTATTCCTTGATGTAGCCGTAGCCGCCGAGAATCTGGACCGCATTGGTGGTTACCTGCATAGCGGCGTCGGAGGCGTAGCATTTGGCCATAGCCGCTTCTTTGGCGAAGGGCAGGCCGGCGTCTTTGAGCCAGCAGGCCCGGTAGACCAGAAGACGGGCCGATTCGATCGACATCGCCATGTCGGCGATCATCGCCTGCACCAGTTGGAAAGAGGCGATGGGTTTTCCGAATTGAACCCGTTCTTTGGAGTATTTTACCGCCGTCTCGAAAGCAGCCTGGGCGATGCCGACGGAAACCGCTCCAACCAGCGGACGGGCGGCGTCCAGGGTCTTCATGGCAATCTTGAAGCCTTCGCCTTCCCTGCCGAGGCGGTTGGTCTCAGGAACACGGACATTATCAAGGATAAGTTCGCAGGTGTTGGACGCCCGGATTCCCATTTTGTCTTCTTCTTTTCCCACCGAGAAGCCCGGAGTGTTGCGGTCGACCATGAAGGCCGTCAGGCCGCGGATACCGGCCGATTTGCGGGTGTTGGCAAAAATTACGTAGATATCGGCCATACCGCCGTTGGTGATGAAACATTTGGTGCCGTTGAGCAGGTAGTGATCGCCGTCTTTGTTCGCCGTGGTGGCGACAGCGCCCGCATCGGAGCCGGCTCCCGGCTCGGTAAGGGCAAAGGCGGCAAGTTTACCGCTGTTGATCACTTCAAAGAAGTGCTTTTTCTGCTCCTCATTGCCCATGAGGATTACGGGATAAGACGCCAAAGCGTTGGCAGCGATCGTTGTAGCGACACCGGCGCAGGCTTTGCCGAGCTCTTCGTAGATGAGAGCGATCGACAAGGCGTCAAGCCCCGGACCATCGTACTCTTCAGGCACTACCAGGTTGATCAGCCCGGCCTCATCCAGTTTTTTGATCAGGTCCGGTTTGATTTCTCCTTTATGATCCATTTCGAGGGCGTAAGGCGTGATTTCTTTTGCTGCCACATCCTGAGCCATCTTCTTAAGGGCAAGCTGGTCGGGAGTAAAGTTAAAATCCATTACTTATCCTCCTTGCTGAATTTCGACATTGGCGAAAAAACCCTAAAAATAAGTATATCGTATCTTATTTTGTTTGTGAAGAAAAATCTGTCATTTTAAGAGCAATTTGGCACCAATGGCCAGCAGCGCCAGGCCTGCGAGCTGATTCCAGCTGCAGGGAGCCCGGTCGAGGCCGAAGATGCCGAAGTGATCGATGATGACTGCGGTGAGAACCTGCCCGACAATAATTGCGGTAGTTGCGTTGGCAACCCCCACTTCCGGTATGCTGGCCGCCACCAGGTAGATAATGAATACGCCGACAATGCCGCCAAGGTAGGAATACCACGGGGCCTGAGCCAACTGCCCGAGATTCCCCCTGCCGATTTTGAATAAGAAAAGCACTACGATTAGCACTAGGGTACCGGTCGCATGGACGACAAACGTCGCTTCCCATATGCCGACCACTTTACTCAGCGCCGTATTCAGCGATCCCTGCACAGCCATGAGAATGCCGGATATCAACGCCAGGACGAGCGGCAACAGATAGGCCGGTATAAAATCCAATATGGCACGCTCCTTACCTGAAAAGTATCTTCTTCCTGGTAGTATAGAGCGTAGGCCGTTTAGTTATGCAGCGCCTCTTTATGGTAAGCCCGCGCGCGAATATCAAGGAAGCGGAAGGTCGCGGCCATCTCCGCCGTAGTTTCTTGTCAGCCAGCCCAGAACCGCGCCGGAAGCCTGCTCATGGCCGGCGAGGAATTGATGGTCGCCGCCCGGGATGATCACCAGTTCCTTGGGCTCCGAAGCGGCGGCGAACAGTTCCTCGGCTTGCTTCACGGGAACGATGCGGTCGGCTTGGCCGTGGACAAAAAGGATCGGGATGCCCGCCAGGGCTCTGATGGCCGCTTTGGCATCATGCCTGGCAAAATCAGCGATAAACCGGGGCGTCAACCGGAGCTTCCCATACTCATCTTCGACCGCCAGTTCCTCCCCGCGGCTAAGCCGGTCATACCCCTCGCCCAGGGCCAGCCGGAATGTTTCGGCGAGGTTCCAGGGGGCGGCCCACAGGCAAAGGCCGGCCAGCCAGCCAGCCTGAGCGGCAAAAGCCAGGGCCGCGCTTCCTCCCATGCTTCGTCCCAGCAGGATTATCTGGCTGCCGTGATTTTCGCGGCACCAGCCGACGACGGCTCCGATTTCCGCCACCTGCGCCGACAGGCAGGTCAGGGGGGTGAAAGCGAACCGGACGACGGCAAAGCCCAGGCCGGCCATCCGTTCCGCCAGTTTCACCGCCCGTCCGCCCCCCTCCTTGGACCCGCGAAAGCCGTGACAGCAGACGACGGTATAGCCCACAGGCTTTTCCGGAATATGAACAACCGCAGGCAACCTGGCCTGCGGTCCGGATATATCACACTCCATGATCGTCTTGTTCCAATGGCCCCACAACAAAGAAAGTCCCCCTCGCCTTGGCCAAGAGCTGCCCGTCGCCGTCCAGGATCTCCGCCTCCACGACAGCCGTGGTTTTCCCGTGATGGATGACCCGGCCGCAGGCTTTGACGGCCTCGCCGGCCGGCGCGCTTTGGATATAGTTGATGTTCATGTCGATGGTGACTACCCGGCTGCCCTTGGTGGCGCAAGCCACGCCCATGACCGTGTCGGCCAGCGACGCCAGGGCGCCCCCGTGGGCCGCCCCGAACAGATTGGTATGTATTTCCGGGATGACCGGCATGGATAGCTCCGCTTCCCCCTCGCGGAGCGCTTCGAGTTTCATGCGGAGGAGCCCCACAAAGGGGTTTTGGTCCTTCAGCAGCCTGGTCATTTTTTGCCACAGCCAGTCATAACTAGTCATTCAGCAGGCGGCCTCCTGGACAAACTCAAGTCGTTCGCCATCCGGTCCGGCGAAAAAGAAGATTTTTTTGCCGCCGGCCATCTCCCGCGGGGCATCGAATAGCAGCCTCACACCCCGCTGCCGCAGCCTGGCCGCCTCGGCCTCGATATCCCGCACCTGAAAAGCGATATGGTCGACAACTCCGGCGCGGCGCGGTTCAGTTTCCCCCGCCATGTACTGAACCAGTTCGATGGTTTGGGTCCCGGCCCGCAAAAAAACGAGGGCAACCCGGCTGTCCCGGTAGGAATCGACCTCCGAACAGCCGAGGATTTCCCGGTAAAATTCGCCGGATTTGGCGGCGTCCTTGACTACCAGGCCGATATGAGAGACTTCATACATCCTACTCACCCTTTCCCCATTTCTCTATTTATGGTATACGCCGCCGCGGCTGTCTATTCCCGGACCGAACGCCCGGGAAAACCCGGTTCGCTCAGGCAAAAGAAAGGGCAGGCCGGCGCCTGCTAATCCAGAACATATACAGTTACTTTCTGCCTGCCAAATTGCAGCGCCTCGGGGCGGCTGTCAAAGGCCAGATCAATCACATGTCCCTTGATCGCCCCGCCGATATCGTCGGCGATGGCGTAGCCGTAGCCCGGTATGTACAGGCGTGTTCCCAAGGGAATCACTCCGGGGTCCACGGCAACCAGTCCCCTGCGGAGGAGATGGCCGCGCCTCGTGTAGCTGCCATTGCCGTCATCGAACCGGGTATACGCGGTAGCCGTCATGGTCAGTTCCCTGCTATACCGGCCAGGCTGATTGGTGGCCCGTTCCCGCTGCAGGAAGGCTATGGTGTCCTGCCCCACCACACCGTCGGCCTCCAGCCCGTAACAGGACTGGAATTCCTTAACCGCCTGCGCGGTACCGCCGCCGAAAACTCCGTCGATTTCTCCGGCATAAAAACCGGTGTCGGCTAAGAGTTTCTGCAGGGTCTTTACCTCTTCCCCCCGCGAACCCGGGGTGATCGGGATCGGCTTGTCCGTCCCGTCGGCAAAGGCCGCGGTGGCGTTAAGCAATAAAGCCAGGGCGAAGGCCATGACCAGGAGAATTTTTTTCAATTAGGTCACCTCTCTTGTTAAGCGCCTCCGAGGTTAGCTGTCGGGTTAGGGTCAAAGAGAAGAAGAGAAGTCCCCTCCTGCCGCTAGGCAGGTTCACCCCCGGTTTATGCGGGTCCCCCGTACCGTATTACGGATTCGGCGTTATCATAATTCTACTATATTCTTGCCAAACGGTCAATAAACGGGGGCCAGGCGCCGCAGCGGCGCCATTCGGCGCTTTCAGGAACCGGCGGGCCCCCGGCGTTCGCGCCAAACCTTCAGGCCCCTCACACTCCCAGCAAATCCAGGGTTTTTCGGTCCGCAATGCCGCTGGGCTTGAGCCCGCGGTCAAATTGAAACCGTTTGAGGGCTTCCTGGGTATCCCGGTTGAAGAATCCCTCCGCCCGTCCTTCCAGGTAACCGAGCTTTTTCAGTTTGTTCTGGAGCCGCACCACATCCGGCCCGGACATCGCATATTGCAGAGTGCGCAGGATTCTTTCCTGGCGGTCCTCAATCCGGACCGGGGTGCCGACAGGCACCCATTCAAACAATTCCTCGATATCCTTATTCCGCAGCCTTATACAGCCATGGCTGGCAAATTGCCCGATGGACCAAGGCTGATTGGTGCCGTGAATTCCGTAGCCGCCCCAGGGCACATCAAGCCCCATGAACCGGGTGCCGAAAATGTCGCCGGAATGGTAGGCCTTCCAAATAATCGTCCAGTCGCCGATCGGCGTGGGCGTATTTCTTTTTCCCACAGCAATCTGGTACCGCTTATAGAGTGTGCCGTCATTGTATACTTCCAGCAAGCGGGAAGGAATTTTCACGATCAAGGTGACTTTCCCCGGAGGCGGTGTGGTCGGTTGACCGGGAATCGCGGCCAGTTCCTGCTCGGCCCACCATTCGAAAGCAATCGTAAACGCCAATCCGGCGACCAGGAAAAGCACCAATCCGAAGTATAGCCGCGAACGACGGTTCGCGTTCACCGTCCAAAATCTCATTATCGCCGCCCCCTTGCTGCCTTTTCATCAAATATATATGCGGCGACGTTAAATATCCATTCCAGTTTTACTCCCGGCCCCCATGTCCGTTATAATAAGGTTGTACTAAAACACTGGGAGGAAGGCAATTTGGCAACCGAAAAACTGTATTACTCCGATCCCTACCTGAAAGAATTCAGCGCGCGGGTTTTAGCCGCAATACAACTGGAAGACGGACGCACCGGGGTTGTTCTCGACCGCACGGCGTTTTATCCCGAGGGCGGCGGCCAGCCTTGCGACACCGGCCGGCTGAACGATATCCCCGTCCTCGAGGTTCACAGCAAAAACGGCGAAATCGTGCATGTCGTGGCCGAGGCTCCTGCCGTGGAGGAAGTCACCGGACGGCTGGACTGGGCCCGGCGGTTTGATCATATGCAGCAGCACAGCGGCGAACACGTCCTGTCCGGCGCCTTTCTCGAGTTGTTCGGCGCAGAAAATGTCGGGTTTCATCTCGGCCCTGACGCAGTGTATATCGATATCGCGCTCGAGTCGCTCTCCGCCGGCCAGGCTGCGGCGGTGGAAGCGAGAGCCAACGCCGCCGTTTATGCGACGCTGCCGGTCAGCACCCATCAGGTGACCGACGCCGATCTCAGCCGGTTCCCGCTGCGCAAACTGCCCACCAAAGGCTTCGGCAGCCTCAGGCTGGTGGAAATGCCCGGAATCGATTGCTGTCCCTGCGGCGGAACTCATGTGTCCAATACCGGCCAGATTGGCGGCATCAAAATCCGGGGCTGGGAACGCAAATCCGGCGTCACCCGCGTCGACTTTGTCTGCGGCGGCCGCGCGCTGGCCGATCATGGCCTTTGCCTGTCGGCCGTCCGCCAGCTGTCCACCCGTCTTTCGGTCCCGCCGGCCGAAGTTCCGGCGGCAGTGGAAAAGCAACTGGCCAAACTGGAAGGCCTCCACAGGGAACTGCAGGCCACCAGGCAGGAACTGGGCCGCCTGCTGGCGGCCGAAGCCTACGGAGGGGCTCCTTCAACCGGCGACGGCGCAAAAGTCATTGTCAAAGCCTATGAAGGCCAGCCGCCGCTTGAACTGGCCGATTTCGCCAGACAGCTCCTGACTCTGGGCCCTGTCATCATCCTTTTGGCCGCCGGACTGCCGGAGGAAAACAAATCCCAGTTTCTGTTCGCCTGCACCCCCGGCCTGGCGCTCAACACCGGCGCCCTGCTCAAGAGCCTTCTTCCCCTGGTGGGAGGCAAAGGCGGCGGCAGCGCCAACTGGGCCCAGGGCGGCGGTCCCTTCTCGGACAAGCTGGCTGAAGCTCTGGACAAGGCCCGCCGGGAAGTGCTGGCGGCTAGCGGGACAAACTAAAAAGAGCCCCCTTCGCGAGGCCCGCTTTCATCATCCTGCTTGATATGTACCGGAACGGCGGCCTAGGGCCTCGTTCCGCCGGCATCACTGGTTGAGGATATATACCTTGACCGGTTTCATGCCGTAGTTGATCGCTTCCTGGCGGCTGTCGAAGGCCAGGTCGATCCGGTCGCCTTTGATGGCGCTGCCCATGTCTTCCGCTACCGCGGCCCCGTAGCCTTCGATCCAGACCTTGGTCCCGAGCGGGATTACCGCAGGATCGACGGCGACCACGCCTTTGCGGACCGAACCGCCAAGATAGGTGCGGTCGTTCCAGCGGCCATTGTCCAGCATACCGGGAGCGTATGCGGTGGCGGTCATATCGATGACCTTGTGATATTCAAACGGAACCTTCGCGGAAATATTCTCCGTTTTGGCGTCGGGGCCGGTGTTCTGGAACAACTGGTTCAGCAGCGCCAGACTGTCTTTATAGGGACCGAGCTTTTCCTCGACAGCCTGCTGAACTTCCTGCCGGGCGACGGACGTCACAGCGTCGCGGAACTCCGCGCTGTTGCCCAGTGCGGCCAGGCCGGCGGTGTCGGTTTGACCGGTGCGGGCCATAGCGGCGTTGGTAAGCAGGTTGACCAGGGCGGTTTTCCCTTCCGGAGTCGAAGCGAGCTGCTGAAGGGCGGATACAGTGGGGTTCTGGGCCGCCGTCTGGGACACCAGAGCCGCCAGCGCGTCGTCGAGCGGCGCGGCGCTGGCCTGCGGCAACCCGGGAGCAAAAGCAGTCGCAGCCATAACTGCCACGGCGATTACGGCAATCTTTTTCATAGGACAACTCCTTTCCACAGGGCTCTCATCGATTGTACCATGAAGTAGACATAATTTTAAAGGCGAAATATTTACCTGTCTAAATACTTAGACCTCCCGTGTCGGGAGGTCTAAGGCTGACGAGAAAGGCCCATCTGCGGAAGGTCTATTGTGCCAGTCGGCGCAGGACTTCGGTCAATACGTCGATCCCTTGCATGATATCGGCCGCATCGACGTACTCTTCGGGGTTGTGACTGAGGCCGTCCCGGCAGGGAATCAGGATCATCGCGCTGGGAACGACGGCCGCCATGTTCATGGCGTCATGCCCCGCCCCGCTGTTCATGAACTTATAAGGCACATCCAGTTCACGGCAGACCGCCTCACAGATTTCAATCAACTCTTCATCCAGCGCCACCGGTGTTTCCGAGGCTGTTACCTCAATGGCGACCGGCGTTTCCTGACTGTCGGCGATGCTACTGACCTCATCCTTGAGGTCCTGAATGGTTTCAATAATGCTTTCGTGATTGACCCCGCGGATGTCCACGCCCATTTCCACCCGGCCGGGTATGACATTCATGGCGTTCGGGTGGACCCGGAGGACGCCGACGGTTCCCACGGTTCCCTGATGATGGCGTTCCAGGGCAATCTCCTGGACAGCGAGAATGATCATGGCGGCGCTCACCAAGGCATCCTGCCGCGCTTCCATCGGGGTTGCCCCGGAATGGCCGGCAGTTCCCTCGACGATGATTTTCAAGCGGGTCGGGGCGGCGATTGCTTCCACAATCCCGATTTTGTTCCCGGTGCGTTCGAGAACGGGACCCTGCTCGATATGCAGCTCCAGGAAGGCTTTAATCTCGTCCCTGGAGCGGACCGCCTCCTTTACCCGGCCAAGGTCAATGCCCCGGCGGGCAAGAGCTTCGGCCAGACTTATCCCCTGCTCATCCCTTGCCTTGGCCCAGGCGATGAGATTAGCCGTCCCGGTCATTGCCTTGCTCCCCATGGTGGCATGGCTGAACCGGCTGGATTCCTCCGCCGCGAAGGCGACGACTTCCAGCGGATGGGTCAGGGGGCCTTCATGGCTTAGACGCTTGACGGCCGCCAGGCCGCCGATCACCCCCAGCACACCGTCATATTTGCCGCCCTCCGGAACGGTATCCAGATGGGAGCCGGTAACGACGGCCGGCGCCTTCGGGTCCGTCCCTTCCAATCGCCCGATCAGGTTGCCGAAAGGGTCGGTCCGGACGGTCAGCCCCGCCTCGCCCATGAGCCGCTCGATGTATTGCCGGGCAGCCTGATCTTCGTCGCTGAAGGCCAGCCGGGTCACACCCCGGTCGCCTTGCGAAAAATGCGCCAGATCGTCGATTGCCGCTAGGATCGATTTTATTTCCACGATATGCCTCCCCACCACTGACTTCTTCCGCCCGGCCCCAGAGCTTTACGCAAAGCTCCGCCGAAAAAATAAGGGCGCCTAAGTGGCGCATGTTCCTTACATAAAGAAGGAAACAAGGATAAGCAGTAATATTACCGCGGCTGCTCCGCCGCCAATGACGAGCGCCGTGCGGTTAACCCGGTTGATCTCTTGTTTGCGGTGTCCGCGCTTACTGATCCCTTTCGGCACAGCCAACCCTCCCGTTGAACCCGTCTTCTAGTTCAATTGTACAGGTTTTGCCGGATTTTTCAAGCGCAAGTCACGACTCAAAAGAAAATTCCTGCTGGCAAACCGGGCAGGTAATCAATTCCCCGTTTACAGCCTTGCACATCGGGACGGTCACAACCGCCCCACAGGCAGGACAGACCAGTTTGACGCCCTCTTGAATATTGCATTTACGGTTCCGGCGTTTCGCCATGTAAAATCCCTCCCTCATTTCCATAATATGCGGGAGGGATTTCTTGCGCCTATAGGCCGGCAACAGGCTATACTTTTCCGTAGGCCTGATCCAAATGGTTCAGGATGTCTTTCTCCGAGGCAAATACCTCGCCGTCATCCATCAGGACCGGGACCAAGGGCTGCCCGGAAGCTTCCAGCACCTGAGGCCGGTTATTTCTGTCCTTGCTCACATTGACGCAGACATAGGTCAGCCCCAGATCGGCCAATCGGTCCCGGACCGCTAGACATCCCGGACAGGCCTTCAGGCTGAAAAGCACCAGTTTAGCCTCCACTTGAGCCCACTCCCAACGAATTGCCTATGCCCAGATATCGAGCATCTGGCGGATTTTCACCACATGAGCCTGCTCCTCGGCTTTCAGCAGGGCGAATACTTCTTTGGCTGCGTCAAATTTGGCGTTGCGGGCCAGCTCGTCATAAAAAAGGACCGAATCCTTTTCCGCCTGGAGAGCGGTGCGGAGAATGGCTCCGACGGTCTTGAGCTCGGCGATTGCAGCTTTGGCGTCAGCCGCCTTCGGGAAAACATGGTGATCGGCGATAACCGTCAGATAGCGGGATGTGTCGGCATCGAACAAGTATTCATCGGAATGCGCTTCCTTGCAGGCCGAGATCTGACTCAGAATTCCGGCAAACTTTGCTTCATGGGTACATTCCTCGTCGGCCAGCCACTGAAACAATTCCCGGTGTTCGTCCTTGGCAGCCTGCTCGGCGGCCTGCCGATAAAATTCACGGCCCCTGACTTCAATTTCGACGGCTATGCGCAGGCCCTCGAGATCACTGAATAAATTCTGCATCCTATCTACCTCCCGTGATTTCTTCCATTGGCAATTATTTATTATATTCCCCGTGCAGTTTGTAATTTCCTTCCGGCCGGACAATCCCGGGGGTGAAGTACCGGGTTTCAACGCCAAGCAAACCAGGCCTCCGGCATGTATGCCGGAGGCCTGGTTCTCCCGGATATCGAAACCGCTATTCCCGGCATGGCCGGGAATAGTATTACGGCAGTACGACCGCCTTATGCTCAACCGGCGAAGAAAGCACCAGGTAGGTTTCCAGCGTCCCGTAGACGCCGACCTGGTCGAGAAAATGCTCAAGTCCCGCCATGTCGGAAAGCACCGCTTCCACCAGATATGCGGCGCGGCCGGCCAAACGGTGACAGTTGAGCACACCGTCCTGCTGGCGGATAAACTCGACAAACTTATCGCCCGTTTGCTGATTTTGCAGGGTTGCCAGCAAAAACGCCCGAACCGGCAAACCGGCCCGGGGAATGTTGAGGATGGCTTTATAGCCTGCGATAACGCCGCCCTCTTCCAGCTTTTTCACCCGCTCGATCGTCGCCGGGCTCGTCAGGCCGACGCGTTGTCCCAATTCCTTCATGGTAATGCGGCCGTCGGCTTGGAGAATGTCCAGTATCTTTAGATCGATGTTATCCATGTTTCACCTCATAAAATTATCTCCAAATACCATTTTAGTGTACCACATTATTCAGTTCAAGCAACATTTATATAAAAAATAAAAAAATAAACCCCCGCCACGAAAGCGGGGGCTGGGCTGCGTCATTCTTCGATAATATTGCGCCGGTAATGCTGGTAGGCCGTTTTAAGCTCGGTCATTTTATCCGCCATCTCGACCTGCATGGCCGACACGGCATCGTAGTCGCCGCTCTCGACCGCTTCCCGGATCCTGGTGAACAGGCTCTTGGCGGCGAGGGTATCCTTGGCCAGATATTTGCGCAAGGCATCGATAGGTTCCCAGATTTTTTGATCAAGGTCGCTGAGGGGATCGGCGGAGTCGTGCAGCTGTTTGCACGCCCGGACAATGTCGGTGTTTTCCGGAATAATCCGGTTGACGATCTCCGTCCGCCAGCGCAGCAGCGCCCCGGCGACAAAAGCGTCGATCAATTCCTTGCGCAGGGCGTTGCCGGCGGTAAGCACAGCCACCTTATCCGGATATTCCGCCACACTTTTCATATTTTCCCAAACCGTGGCCGGCGGTTTGCCGAACAGGCGATTCCGCTCGTCGCTGTCATAATCCTCGAAGACATCGTGCTCGCTGCGATAGGCGCGGCCGGTCTCCAAATAAAAGCCGGGCGCACCCGCCTCTTTGGAAAGCTCGGCCTCCAGCTCCTTCATCGTCTTGCCGGAGGAAACGGCTGCCTTGATGCCGTCCAGCATCGACAGATAGAACGCCGCGATCGAGATGTAGGTATTGGTAAAGGGGTTCGGCGAACGAACCTCAAAGCGGGTGGCCATCGGATTGGCAACATCGCGCACCAGCCCCGCCAGAATGGTGCGGTTCCGGGAGGGAGTCTCCGGAGAGTGGCCGAGCGAGGTAACGATGCAAACCGGCGCTTCAAAACCGGGTTTCAGGCGGTTAAGCGAATCATTGGTCGCCGAGATGAAGGGATTGACGGCTTCGTAGTTCTTCAGCAGGCCCATGATGGCGCCATAACCCACGGCGCTCAGGAAGTCCTTCTTAAGGTCCGACGGCGACATCAGATTGACAAGCTTACCGGATTTCAGCCTGACGGCGAAGCCGATATGCGTGTGTTTTCCGTTGCCGGCCACCCCGATAATCGGCTTGGCTTTGAAGGTCACGTCGAAACCATTGGCCCGGAATACTTCCTTAATAAGAATCCGCGCTTGCAGCTCGTTGTCCGCCGCCTGGACCGCGTTCGAGAAGCGCCAGTCGATTTCCATCTGTTCAACGACATGAGCCAGACTGCCCGACTCGCCGATCCGGGCCTTCAGGCCGCCAACTTCCTTGTGGCCCATTTCCGGTTCCAGACCATACTGGCCGAGCATCATGATGGCCTGCTCCAGAGCGGTGCGGGCCTGCCCGCGGGTCCGGGCCCAGTAGTTTTCCTGCATCACCTGGGTGGCCGACAGTTCTTCCACTTCGGTTTTTTCATCCGGAGTTTTGACCCAGAATTCCAGCTCGGTGCCGGCGGTGAAGACAATGTCTTCCACTTCGCTGAAATCGATGTGCTCCAGGCCGGAAATCCTCGGATATTTTTTCAGCAACCCCAGGATTTCGGCTTTGACATACTCGATGCTTTGGGCCAGAATCGAACGGGAATCGACCCGTTTGCCGTTGTGCACCAGGAAGGCGGGTATGCGCAGGCTGCCCACCGGCCGGCCGGTTTCTTCGTCGATATGCTCAAAGTTGTAATCGACAAACCAGTTTACCTTGGAATCGACCACCATGTCGACCTTGGCGTTGTTCAGAGTGGCAAGGCCGGTGAGCACGACCGACGAGCCGTCGGTCTGCACCGCGCCGCCGCTGAAAAAGTCGTCGATATCCTTGAGGAACAGGTCGATGGGTATCTTTTCATCGGTATCATTACCCGCCAGGTCGATGCCCACCAGGGAAACGAATTTGATTTCCGGGTGTTTTTTGAGCAAAGCAACCATCTCGGCTTTGCTGTATTTTCCTGCGGGGATATAATAGACCAAATCCTTTAACATGAACATTCACCTCTCCTGATTATTTTGAAAAAGACCAAGAAAATTTATAAGGTGGTAATTACTGGATGACTCCGGTTAGTAAAGTCGCTGTCGCGGGGCCTCCCGTCGATTGGGGTCAGGTAACCGAGTCCGCATCCACAACCACTCCTCCTTCAAATAGTCTGACAATATAACTGAAGACGCCACTGCCGACACGGGTTTTCGGATAACCCGCACCAGAAGTGGCGCCTTTGCCAACGTATTTCATTCGCTTCCGTGTTAAAAAAACACAGCGCTCTCTTGCCATATGCAATCCTTCCCCATTTGGTATGGGCCGGCAAATATCAGAAGACTTCCCTTGCGAGCGGAAGTCTTCGTTGACTCGCCGATTATAATTGTTAATTATTATATTTCCGATAGGTTTCTTTGTCAATAGCCTTTTGCCTATGCCGAGATTTTTTTCGCATTTTGTATCAGGCTGTTGCCGCCGGCAGGACAGGCGTGCTATCTTTAACTTAAGCAACTTGGCAAATGGAGGTCATAACATGAGTCAGGCCACTTTGGCGGTTATGAACGCCACCCTTTATACCGGCGACAAACGGCAGCCCGAATGCGGCCAGGCAATGGCCGTAAGCGGCGACCGGATCATTGCCGTCGGGACCAATCAGGAGATTGCCGCTCTGACCGGACCCGGCACCCAAAAGCTCGACGCCGGGGGAAAGCTGGTCCTGCCAGGCTTCATCGACGCCCATACGCATCTTTGCACCGGCGGCTTTCAATTGCTCTCCATCGATCTCCGCAACGCGGGAAATGAGCAGGAATTCCGTTCGCAGATCGCAGCCCGGGCCGCCGCCCTGCCACCGGGCCAGTGGCTCACCGGCGGCAACTGGGACCACGAACAGTGGCCGGTGCCCCGGCTGCCGGTCAAAGAACTGATCGATGCCTGCACCCCGGATATTCCCGTCTTTGTCACGAGGCTCGACCTGCACATGGGCCTTGCCAACAGCGCCGCGCTGAGACTGGCCGGAGTTACGAAGGATACCCCTGATCCGGCGGGCGGCAGCATCGTCCGCCACTTGGCAACCGGCGAACCCACCGGCATCCTGAAGGACGCGGCCATGGAGCTGGTTTGGCGGGTCCTTCCCAAACCCACCGACGAAGACTATTCCACAGCCATCCGCGCAGCCCTGCGGCATGCCGCCTCCCTCGGCATCACCTCGATCCAGGATGTCACCAGTTGGGACGAATGGAAAGCGCTTCAGGCCTTCCACCGCGACCATGGGCTTACCACCCGGCTTTACGCCCGCACGCCCATCCAGGAATGGTCCAGGCAGCAGGAGGTCTTAGCCGCCGCAGAACCCGGCGACCACTGGCTCCGGCTTGGCGGAGTCAAGGGCTTTGTCGACGGCTCTTTGGGCTCGGCCACCGCTCTGTTTTTTGAGCCCTATAACGACGCGCCGGATGAATACGGGCTGCTGCACGACGACATGCATCCCGCGGAAGCCATGCAGAACCGCCTGATTGCCGCCGACCGGGCCGGGCTGCAGGCTTCCGTCCATGCCATCGGCGACAAGGCCAACTACCTGCTGTTAAATATGGTGGAGCGCCTCTCAGCTGCCAACGGGCCGCGCGACCGGCGGTTCCGGATCGAACACGCCCAGCACCTCATTCCCCCGGATGTCGAACGGATGGCCTCTCTGGGGATCGTCGCCTCCGTCCAGCCTTATCACGCCATTGATGACGCCCGCTGGGCCGGCCGCCGCCTGGGCGAACGAACCAAAATGGCGTACCCCTTCCGGTCCCTCCTCCAGGCCGGAGTTCCCCTGGCCTTTGGCACGGATTGGCCGGTAGCCCCGCTTGACCCTTTGCTGGGCCTGTATGCCGCAATCACCCGAAAACCCTTTGGCGACGGCTCCTCCTCCTGGCATCCCGAGCAATGCCTGACCGCCCGCGAGGCCGTTCATGCCTATACGGCTGCCGGCGCCTACGCCGAATACGCCGAACAGGACAAAGGCGCCCTTTCGCCCGGAAAACTGGCCGACTTTATCGTCCTTTCCCGGGACATTTTCGCCGTCCCGCCCGACGACCTCCCTTCCGTCCAGGTGGAGTGCACGGTCTGCGGCGGGCGAATCACCTACCAGAAATAGCAGCCTCCCAGGCTTGACGGATTGAACTTTATTTTGAACCACAAGGTGCGGCTCGGCCCTTGTGGTTTTTTGCCGCCTCAGCCGGATACGATTGGGGTTACACAGTCCGATCATTTTACATAAAATATAGTGATCATTGGAAAGGAGGTCTGGCGATGTTTTGTCCACGTTGCGGCAGAAGGCGGCGGCCGATTTTCATCGGCACCGGCTTCCTTCCCTGGTGGGGAGGCGGCTGGGGTTCCCCCTTCTGGGGAGGCGGCTGGGGCTGGAATCAGGGCTGGGGCGGATTCTGGCGGGAATCCGGGCAGGACTGGTGGTGAAGGCCGTCCACTAGGCAAACAAGCCCCCGGCGTCAGCATGACGCCGGGGGCTATCAATTACCTAGGCCCGGCTGCCGGAGGCTTTTGAAGAGCCGCTTTTACTGCTTCATAAACTCACCGCATTTCCATATACCACTTGGCTTTGCCCCGCAGGATGGCCCCGCCGGTTCCGGGCGCATCGCCGTTCTGGAGAAACCACAAATCCCACCGCTCGCAGGTAGTCGCCGGGCCGTAGCCGTCAAGATCGGCCTGCTCGGCGTGAGTCCGTACATGGTCAAAGTCGCAGGGCAGGTCAAGACCTGCGCACAACACACCGATAGTCTGCGCCATGCACTCAATCTGGGCGCTTGTCGGCGGCTCGGGGCCAAGCTCCTTCGTCGTGGCCCCGGCGCAGCACAACAGAGCCATCCCCACGGCCCCGCTGTTATGCTGCCAGGTGTGCGCCAGAATTTGGGACAAGTCGTCGTGCATGGCGTAAATCTCCCCGTTTTGGTCAATGCAAATATGATAATCGTCAAAGGGTTGGCCATAGTGACCGGCCGACCAATGCAAAAAAATTTGCCTGATCCGTCCGGCGGCGGCTTCGGCCATCCGCCCAATATCCGCCAGGGTTGCGGTTTGCACTGTTTTCTCCTCCTCCTCCTTTGCCGGAATCGGCCCGCAGGCTTCCCGGCCCGCTTTCCATATTTAACTTATTGTATGCCGGAAGTTCCGTTCCTTCCCCTCTTGAGATCTCGTTCCGCCACTTTCCGGCAAACGCCTATTTTCGCGCGGAAGTTGTCACCTCCGGCTGTCCGTTTCCATATCATGGAGTGGAGGAGGTGATAGCAAATGGATGATAACCGCAAGCCCAGTCATGCCCCGGAAGAACGCCGCCGCGATGTTCTAAACCATATCCACACCCTTATCACCATGGCGAACGTGGCCCACGACCACCAACATATGCTCACCGGCACAACCGGACCGGCGATGCGCAAGCGCGACACGCACGTACATCGGATATGGATTCGTACCTCATTTGACCCCAAAAACGGCGAAACTCACTGGCATGAGGTCAATGTCCTGACCGGGCCGGCCCTTGAGACTCCCGACGGCGAACACACTCACTTCTATAACGGGGAAACCAGCCGCGATTTGGGCCACTGCCACACCTTCAGCAGTGTCGTGGACACTTCGCCGGACAATGAATGCGAAGAAGAGGATCATCAACATTATCGGTATTAGAATCGCGCCAGGACGCATCCTGCATAAAAGATACCCGCTACCGCAGCTTCAGCCTCTCCCGGCTACTGCAAAAAAGCGGCCCGTTCATTTGACGGGCCGCTTTTATTGCGGATTTTATTCGCCGGCCAGGAGACCGCGCAGGGTTTTTTCCAGGATGAAGGGCATGGCGTCAAAGGAATAGTCCTTGGATACCCGCTCGGACAGTTTATGGGCGTCCTTGCCGAAGGGGCCGATGTTGACAACCGGCATGCCGATCCGGCGGATGGCTTCAACCGGCAGGGCGTAGGTCCGCGACCAGGCCGGCATGTTGTTCACCAGCCGGGCGATGGTTTCATCCTCCCTGGCGATGCGGCAATAGCTGAGATCGGAGATATAAGGATAGAATTTCCGGGTGACGATTTTATAGTCATAACGCTCACCGGCCTCTTCCACCGCCCCGTTGACCACGTCGAGCAGCCGCTTTTCCTTGGCGTCCTCGCCTTTGACATAGATGTGGGGATAGTAGGGCGGCGCAAAATAAACGATGATCTTGGAGTTCTGATCCGAGTAGTATTTATGAACCTCATGGACAACGGCCAGCGAGAACTCCCGGTCGTCGACCTTCTGCGCCTTCAGGCCGGCGGCCAGTTCTTCGATGATCCCGTCGATTTCGTCGCCCATTTCCGCCTTGACGTTATTGTACAGTTCCTCGTAAGTCAGCACCTGAACCTGCCAGGGCAGCGGCTGATGGGGAATATGGCTCAGCCTGCAGTATTTCTCGTATTCCTCATTCAGGCGCTTAATTACGCTGGCAAAGGATTCCGCGGCCTTGGCCTTGCACTTTGCCAGCACTTCGTCCGGCTGGCTGGAATGGGTGGCGTAGTTGAAGTAGATGCTCACCGCATTGGCTGTTTGCACCGAATATTCGGCCTTGAGGTCCCGCTGGTGGAGGCTGACCGGAGGCTGGGTGACCTCGCCTTCGGCGACATCGCACAAGTCGGTGCTGAGGTCCATCTGATAGAGAACTTCCGAAGCCAGAAGGTTGGCGTCCAGCCCGTTGAAGGCCTCTCCGACGTGGGTTTCCTCGCCGTATAGGTAAAAGCAGGGCAGCAGTTTTCCCACCGAGCCGATATAGACGTATTTGTGGTCGTCGCCCGGGTACCGGGTGGTCATATAATCGGTATCCACCGCGGCGGCGAAATCCCACCCCTCTTCCACCGCCAGCGCCTCGACCGCGGCGACGGCTGCCAGCATGCCGGCCGACTGGCCTTCCTCATCCGGCACTCCGGCGAACACCAGATTGCCGGCCAAGTCTTCGGTCTGTCCTGACAAGAGTTCCAGCATGACCATGAGGGCGGCGACCCCTGTCTTCATATCGAAGATCCCGCGTCCCAGCACCCAGTTGTCGGAGGCGATCTCCGCCGCTGTTTCGTCGCAGAATTTGACGGCGGCGGCCAGCTTTTGCTTTAATTGGTCCGGCTGGGTGGCTTCCGGCTGGAGTTCCGCGAAATCCTGGATCCCCACGGTGTCGATGTGCCCCAGGCATAATACGGCCCGCTTGGGATTGCTTTTCCGGCCGCGGATGAGTGCCAGGACATTTTTGCGTCCCAGGGGATCGCCGGGAATGGGCTGAAACCGTAAATCTTCGGGATGGTTCCGGAAATAGGGCAGTTTCGCCAGATGGGCGTGAATATGTTCGGCCACGGTTACCTCGCCGGCGGTTCCCACTACGCTGCGGACCTGGGTCAACTCCACGGCGAGCCGGAGTATTTTTTCGCCAATGCTGTTCAAACCATCACCTCATTTTTCTTCTGTAACTGTTATCGATATTGCAATGCAAGTTTTACGCCAACGCCCCAAGTGCCGGAACTCCGCCCGAAAACCCGCAGCGTCAGGCCGCCCGGGCCAAAATGATATCTTGCACCCCGGCCGTTTTTTGCGCCAAAGTGCAAGATTTCTTTGCACCATCCCTTGATTTCACTGATTCATCGGCCTGGCACGGTTTTTGCACTTACGGTATCCGGTGTTACAATCTGGCAAGCCAATAAAGGAGGACCTGAGCATGGACAAGACAAGAGTACTGATCATGGGGGCGGCCGGCCGCGATTTTCATGTCTTCAACACCTACTTCCGCGGCAATCCCCGCTATCAGGTGGTCGCCTTCACCGCCACCCAAATCCCCGATATCGACGGGCGCAAATATCCCGCCGAACTGGCAGGAGATCTCTATCCGAACGGCATCCCCATCGAGTCGGAGGACAGACTGGCCGAACTGATCAAGGAACATGACGTTCATCAGGTTGTATTCGCTTACAGCGACCTTTCCCATGTCGATGTTATGCACAAAGCGTCCATCGTCCTGGCTGCAGGCGCCGACTACCGCCTGGTGGGACCGAAACATACGATGATCAAGAGCAGCAAGCCGGTCGTAGCGGTATGCGCCATCCGCACCGGCTGCGGCAAAAGCCAGACCACGCGGGCGGTCGCCAAGGCCCTGCAGGAAATGGGCAAGAAGGTCGTCGCCATCCGCCACCCCATGCCTTATGGCGACCTGGCCCGGCAAAAATGCCAGCGGTTCGCCACTTACGCCGATCTCGACCTCCATGAGTGCACCATTGAGGAGCGGGAAGAGTATGAGCCGCACATCGACAACAACATCGTGGTCTACGCCGGCGTCGACTACGAAACCATCATCCGCCAGGCCGAGCAGGAAGCCGACGTCATTCTGTGGGACGGCGGCAACAACGACTTCTCCTTCTACGTGCCGGATCTCAACATCGTCGTTGTCGATCCCCACCGCCCGGGCCATGAGATCCAGTTCCACCCCGGCGAAACCAATCTCCGGATGGCCGACGTCATCGTCATAAATAAAATGGAAACCGCCAGCGCCGAAAATATCCGGACGGTCCGGGAAAACATCAAGAAGTTCAATCCGCGCGCCACAGTCATCGAGGCCGCTTCGCCGGTCAGCGTCGGCAACCCCGAGACGATTATCGGCAAACGCGTTTTGGTCATCGAGGACGGCCCCACTCTGACCCACGGGCACATGACCTACGGCGCCGGGGTTGTGGCCGCTGAAAAATACGGCGTCGGCGAAATCGTCGAGGCCAAACCTTTCGCCGTCGGCTCCATCAAGACCACCTATGACAAATACACCCATCTTTCGGTTATCCTGCCGGCGATGGGCTATGGCGCGAAACAAGTCAGGGATATGGAGGAGACCATCCGCCGCGCCGAATGCGACGCCGTTGTCTCCGCCACCCCCATCGACCTGACCCGGGTGCTCAAGGTCGACAAACCCATGGTCCGGGTCAAATACGACCTCCAGGAAATCGGCTACCCGACGCTGAAAGACGTTCTGGTCAAATTCAAATAAGTCCCATCCACCCCAAACACCCCCGTGCCTCGCACGGGGGTGTTTGCTTCGCAGAAAACCGGAGACCGGATGCCGCCCTGCCGTATTACTGCCGTTCGGGCCGTATGCCGTACTTTCTCAGCCGGTACTGCAGGGCCTGCCGCTTCATGCCCAGCTTCCGGGCCGCGCGGGAAACATTGCCTTCACACTGGCGAAGCACATCGCCAATCATGACTTTCTCATATTCCTGGACATCCTCCCGCAGGTCGCCGGGCTGCGGCTCAGCCATGGTTTGCAGAAAATCCTTGAAAGCGCCGAAACCAAGGTAGCTGAGGTGCTCCGCCGTCAACTGTCCTTCATCGGCCACATTCATGAGGGCTTCGATAACGTGTTCCAGTTCGCGGATATTGCCGGGCCACGAGTATTGCCGGAACAGGCTGCCCAGGCCGGCGTCGACGCCCGAGACGTCCTTCTGAAACCGCCGGTTGTATTTTCGGATGAAAAAACCGGTCAGTTCGTCCAAATCCTCCCTCCGTTCCCGCAGCGGAGGAATCTCGGCATAGATGACGTTCAGGCGGTAATACAAGTCTTCCCGCAGTTTTCCGGCCCGCAGCAAATCCTCCGGCCGCTCGTTGGCGGTGACGATGATCCGGACGTCAACGGCAATATCCTCTCCTCCGCCCAGCCGCCGGACAACCCCCTCCTGCAGGACCCGCAGGATTTTGGCCTGAAGCGCCACGCCCATGCTGTTGATTTCATCCAGCAGAATGGTGCCGCCCTGGGCCTGCTCAAACAGGCCGGGTTTATCCAGGGCTCCGGTAAAGCTGCCTTTCGTAGTGCCGAACAAAATGCCTTCCAGAATGCTTTCCGGGAGCGCAGCGCAGTTTTGCGCCACAAAGGGCTTGTTCCTGCGCGGGCCGGCGTTATGAATGCTCTGGGCGAACAATTCCTTGCCGGTCCCGGTCTCGCCGTAAAGAAAGACCGAGGAAGAGGTGCGGGAAACCCGTCCCAGCAGCTCGCTGAGATGCCGGATCTTTTTGCTGCCGCCGATAATCTGGTCAAAGGTGTAGCGAACCCCGGAGCCGGGTTTCGTCCGGTCGCCGCGGGCTCCCCGCAGTTCGGCCACTTTCTCGGTCAGCGCCACAACCACCGAAATATCGCGGGATACTTCGAGGGCGCCGATAATTGCGCCGTTTTCCAGGATCGGAATAGTCGTATTAAGGGTCTTCAGCTGCCGGCCCTTGTAATTGAAATATTGCTGGAAGCGCCCCTGGATGGGCGTGCCGCTATGGGCCACCTGATAGAGGGTGCTGTCCTCCGGCGTCAGCGAGGGAAACACGTCGAACAGCGATTTGCCCACGACGTCCGTCGAATCAAGCCCCTCGGCCCGTGAAACCGCCTGGTTGTAAAACAACACCCGGCACGAGGGGTCGACAATGATAATGCCGTCCTCCAGGGCGTTGAAGATGTTTTTTACGATATTCAGCTGCAGCAAATCCCTTAGCGTTTCCTCTCCAGGCACCGGCCCCACCCCCTAGTGCCCTAATATTCGGTGACCGGCCGGAAATTCCTACCAGAAAAAGAAAAAGGTGCAAAATATTTTTGCACTCAAAAGCGGAATTCCACGCCGCCTCCATAGAGTTTTTTGGGCTCAGGCACCGCCAGCAGCGCTTTTATTTCGAAGTTCGGACCGGGCGCGTGGCCGGCGCTCAGCAGCCAGCCCTCGTTGGTGTACCAGGCTCCGATACTGTGCCGTCTCGTCCTGTCGATCGTCGGCACCTCGACGTCGAGCTTGACGGTGCTGGTCTGGGTGAGTTTGAGCATGTTTTTGTCAAACACATATTTTTCGTTGTCGGCTTTCACCAGCGTGCCGGGCCGGCCGTTCACGGTGTAATTGAACTCCGTCCTGCCGATCTCGAACTGGCCGTCGAGTTTTTGCTCCACTTCCTGGCCGGTTCGGGGATCGACATATTTGATGGTCTCCTTGGGAACATAAGCCAGCTGGGTTTCGGTGCGGGTAAGCACTTTTTCCTGGACAACGGGGGGTTTTTCTTTTTCCTGCTTGAGTTGCAGATTGAGTACCGCCAGTTCCTTACGCAAATCGCTGACCTGCCAGGAATGCATCCCCCACGCCCCCAAGCCCGCACCGATCAGCAGAAAAACCAGGCAGGCATATGCGCATACCCGCAACGTCAGGCAGCTTTCGCCACTCAACATCTGATTCTGCATCGCATCACCTCTCTGCCGATTCTTTAAGCCTTCCGCAGGAAACTTCCGGGAGATATTATATATGTATGCAGATTCAGGCGGTTTTTCCCCAAAAGCCGCGCGCCGAAACAGCCGCGGATCGCCTAAAGAGGATTTGGCCCGGCTTTCATCGAACTTTGCATTCCAGGGTTCTATTCATCCCGCTAGCGACACGAGGAGGTAAGCATGCAATCCAGCCTGCAAACAAAATTGGCGGTTTTTGTAATTATCGGCACGGTCTTGTCCTCGGCTTATTTTATCTATTACTGGTACCAGAGCTATCAATACGTGGAGCAGTTGATGCCGCTGTACCGGTCCCTGGAACTTCTGGGCCGCGACGAGGACCGGCTGATAGCCGGAGAACAAAATCCGGAAGAACTTCTTCGCGAAACCGACAGGATTGCCAGGTCGGCGGAAGAGCTCAAAGCGCTCTGTCAGGAAATCCCGCTGACGAATAATCGATCGGGAAAAGTAAATGAAACGTTTGTCGGCACGACGGATAGACTGCTGGCCTGGAACCAGTCCACCAAGGCTTTCCTGCAGGCCCAAGCGCAGTACCTGACCGAAAAAAACCTGCAATCGCCCCAAGCGCCCGCCGCGCAGAAGCTGGCCGAAGCGAAGCAGCTTGAAAGCACCCGGGCCGGGGAGGAATACCGCAAAATTATGAAAACCCAGTTGTCCAGAATTCTCGGCGTCACCCGGTAACGCAGGCAATTTAGAAAGAGCCGCAGCCTGCCGGTAGGATTTTCGCCTTCGTTGTCAAATAGGGAAATAAGCACCGCAAAAATGGTCGCCAGCACCAGCCGCCAGGATTTCACAATGTCCCTTTCGCTGCAATGCTAAAACACGGCGCTGAACAAACCAGGCCGTGTTTTTTCACTCATTTCCACCGCTCTTATTCCTTATTTTATTCTGAGGAGGATTTGTCAGTGCGCGCTCTAAGCAATCCGTGGAAGGTCCTCTTGGTTGTTGCGGCCTGTCTGGGGCTGTTCACCGGCACGGCCTTTGCCGGAGACTGGTTTTTGACCATAGAACGGATTATGGTATGGCATTCCGCCCCCGCCCCCGGGCAGACCGCCTCCTGGTCGGGCAGCCGCGACCAGGAAGGCTATGCCTCCGGCGCCGGCCTTCTGAAATGGTTTACCGGCGACCGGCTCATGGAAACCTTCGAGGGCGACATGACCAGAGGAAAAGCTGCCGGAAAAGGCACGCTTTGGCTGGTTAACGGCGACCAATACGACGGGGACTTCGCCGACGGCGTCATGCAGGGCAAGGGCAGCTACCGCCAGGCCTCCGGCGCCCTCTACGAAGGAGAATTCGCCAACGGCCGCTTTTCCGGCACCGGGCAGCTTCACCTGGCCGACGGAACGGTTTACCAGGGCGGTTTTGCCAACAATCTTTTTCAAGGCCGGGGGACGCTGAAATGGCCGAACGGCGACGTCTTCGAGGGGATATTCAAGGACGGCCTGCGGGTCAGAGGCGTCATGCACTGGGCCAGCGGCATCGTCTATGAAGGGGACTTTGCCGGCGATAAGCGCACCGGCAGCGGCGTCATCCGCTATCCGGACGGCTCCAGTTATGAGGGCCATTTTTTCGAAGGACAGGCCTGGGGCAAAGGAATAATGCGCTGGGCGGACGGCGTGAGCTATGAAGGCGACTTCGCCGGCGGCCGGCGCTCCGGCCAAGGGATACTCTATTTCACCGACGGAACGGTCTATGAAGGGGATTTCCAGGATGGCCAGTTTCAGGGCCGGGGCCTGATCCGCTGGCCGGACGGCTCGGTTTATGAAGGAGACTTTGATGCCGGCAAAAGGACCGGCAAGGGCACCATGCGCTGGCCGGACGGAACGACGTATCAGGGGGATTTCCTGGAGGGCCGGCCCCACGGCGAGGGAATCTTGTTTGACACTTACGGAAAACCCATTAAAAAAGGCAAGTGGCTGAACGGTCAGCCCGTACCCGATCCTGCCGATCCGACCTCCCGGCCTTAGGCCGGAAGCCGGTGCCGACGGAAAAAGCCCGCAGCTGCTTCATACCCGCAAGAGGCAGTTTTAAGCCCATACTTCACGTTAAAAACCCTCGGCTTTCCGCCGGGGGTTTTCGGTTTGCCCCGCTATTCCCTTGCCTGGTCAGGACATCTTGAACTTATGGCCGAACGCGCCGGCGGATTCGAAACAATACTGCCGGTAGGAAGGCCAGGTGATCTCGATGACATTGCTGCGGCAACTGGCCTGGCAATTGGCGATGCCGTCGGCGGCAACCCCCACCATAACGGGAAAGTACTTGACGGCGATGACGGGCACGATAAAGATGCTCACCAATTTGACCTTCACCGGCTCGTCGGCGGTGGCCACAGAGAACAGAAAAGCCACGGGGAGAACCAGAAGAAAGGCAATCGGCAGAATCGGCACCCATAACAGGTTGCTGTCCCGGATTCCGTAATTGGCAAACTTTAACAACGCCCCTGTTACGAGCGCCAGATATATGATTGCGGTAATCAAAACCGTCTCGTCTATGGAAACCCCCTCCTTCATTCTTCCATCCATCAGGGCCCCTTTGGCTTCCCTTGCATTTGAATGCTTTTGGCCTCCCCGGCCGAAATATTGGTGACCCAGTCGATGATCGTCATCCCGATAAGGGTCAGCCCGACTCCTGCCCAAAGATTTCGCGCCGGGAAATAGAAATCCCTCCAGCCCCAGAAATCTTCGGTCGCGGTAATGAAAAGGCCGTCCGGAGCCTTGACTATAGTGATTACCTGGAATAGCCCGATTATACCTACCAGCAGCCAAAATAAGGTAAAAACATAACCCAGCCAAACGATATTCCGGCGAAAAGCCGTTTGGGGAGAAAACTTGAGATAGTCGAAAAGCAGGGACATGGCCAGCATCGACAGGCCGGTGAAAAAGCTCTGGCCCGGAACGACTCCCTTCATCAGCGCGATCCAAGCCAAGGTGGTATACCCCGCTCTGGCCCCCAGATGAGCAAAAACCGATGTCCGGTCATCGTTGGCGAAAGATGGCATGTCGTAGGGACAGGCGTCATAGATGCACACTTTTCTTTTTTTCATCGTCTTTACCTTTCCCTATTTTCAATTCCGTCTTTCTTTTATTCGTTCTCTTTGTGAATTTTTCCTTTTTTTGGAAATTATTCTTTATTACCGCTCCTTCCCCGCAAGGTTTTCCTATAGGTTATGCCGCGGCGCGGGCAGTTAGAACCGCTAAGGCTCCAGCCGCTTCCCGGGGCTTAAAAAGTTTTTCCCCGCAGCGCCTTGGTACGAATATTGAAGCAACAGCAAAAAGGCCTCCCTCGAAGGGAGGTCTTTTTGCTTCCAGGCCGGCCACGGCGATTGCGCCATATCGGAAAATTCCCCATGGCCGTCAGCCGTGATAATCGGCAACCGGTTTGATATGATATTTCTGCAGTTTCTGATACAGCCCGGAACGATGGATGCCGAGAAGCTTGGCCGCCTTGCTCCGGTTGCCGCCGGCGGCTTCCAGCGCCTTGCAGATCGCCTCCTTTTCGGCCTCGACGAGAACCCCGCTCAAGCCTTCGCTCATCTCCGCCCGGTCGGAGCCGGCCTTGTTGCCCTGCTTGAGCAGCGGCGGAAGATGCCAGGGCTGGATGCTGACTTCATCGTCGATGAGATTGACCGCCCGCTCCAACACATTCTCAAGCTCGCGGACATTTCCCGGCCAGTTGTACTCGCGCAGCAAATGCATGGCCTCCGGGGAAACTCCCTCGACCCCGCACTGGAGCTGGCTGTTGATCTTCTTCAGCAGCGCAAGGGATAGGCTGGCGATGTCCTCCCGCCGTTCACGAAGGGGCGGAATGGTGATGGTGATGACATTCAGCCGGTAATATAAATCCTGTCGGAATTCGCCCTTTTCGATCATGCCTTCCAGGTTCCGGTTGGTGGCGGCGACCACCCGGACGTCGGTTTTCAGCGTCTTGGTGCCGCCCACCCGTTCATACTCCCGCTCCTGGAGGACGCGCAGCAGCTTGGCCTGCATCGCCATGGTCATATCGCCGATTTCATCCAGAAAAATCGTGCCGCCGTTGGCCAGTTCGAACTTGCCCGGTTTCCCGCCCTTGCGGGCCCCGGTAAAAGCTCCCTCCTCGTAGCCGAAAAGCTCGGATTCGAGGAGATTCTCCGGCACCGCCGCGCAATTGACCTTGATGAACGGACCGTACCGCCGGGGACTGGCGTTGTGGATGGCGTTGGCGAACACCTCCTTGCCGGTGCCGCTCTCGCCGAGAATGAGTATGGTGGAAGCGCCCTTGGCCGCCCGGGCGGCGATCGCTTTCAGCCACACCAGCTTTTCACTGGCGCCGATGATGTTGTCCAGGGTATGCTTGCCGCCCTGGGCCTTGGCCAGTTCCTCCTTGTAGTACTCCAGCTCGGACTGGAGGTCGGTGAGCTTGCGGGCCAGCATCTTGAAATCCTTGAGATCCCGGAACAGCACTTTTCCCACCGCGCCGACCACTTCGCCGTCCTTGATGATCGGTATGCGGGTGACGACGACATTATTGTTGTTGATCCGCTGCACGTCCCCGATCTCGGGTTTGCCGGTCTGGGCGACGATATGCATCCGGGTGTTGGGGATTACTTCGGTGACATGCCTGCCGATCATCTCCTCGGCATCGACGCCGATAAACTCCCCGTAGGACCGGTTCATCATTTTCAGAATGCCGTCCTTGTCAACGACGCAGATGCCCTCGACAACGCTTTCAATGGCCGACTCCAGCGTGCTCTGCAGTTCTTTCACGTTTTCAAGTTCCGCGGCGATCTTCTCCATCTCGGTTACGTCCTGAAACACCGCGACCGCCCCCATCACCATCTTGC
The DNA here is from genome assembly GCA_002482545.1 of Sporomusaceae bacterium UBA7701. GTDB lineage: Bacteria > Bacillota > Negativicutes > Sporomusales > UBA7701 > UBA7701. The sequence goes on along the minus strand of DLGF01000020.1, from coordinate 172,172 downwards.
CCTTGATGATCGGCGAGCGGTGGGTGATAATCTCGCAATTGCCCAAGTTCTGCTTCTGATTGAGTTCAGGCATTCCGGTGGCCAGAACCCGCTGCATCCCGGTGTTGGGGATGATGTCCGCGGCGTTTCGCCCGACCGCCAGTTCGGCCCGCAGGCCGGTTATCCTTTCCGCCGCCGGGTTGAACTGGGTAATGATCCCGTCGGCATTGACGGCGACAACCCCGCTGCGCACCGAATCGAGCACGGCCTGCAGCTCTTCGGCCAAAAACAGCGAGCGTTCGGAAAGGTACCGGATCAGATCGTTGCGGTGAATGCACCCCACCGGGCGCTTGTGCCGGTCGACGACCGGGAAATAGCTGTATTGATACAGTTCCTTCCGTTGCTGCAGCTGGCTGACGGTCATATCCGCGTCGAGGCAATACACGTCCCGGGTCATAAGCTCTCCTACCAGCCGGTCCGGCGCGCCGCCGGCGGCGACCACCTTCACGAAATGAGACCGATTGATCAGCCCGATCAGCATGCCTTCGGCATCCACCACCGGGGCGCCGCCCACCTTTTTCTCCCGGAACAGCTCGGCGGCCTGCCGCATCGTCATCTCCGGCCGCAAAGCCGCGACTTCGGTATTCATCAAATCGTAAAAGCGCATGGTGTTGTCCTCCACTCGATTGGTGTATAAATAATTAGACATCACCCTGGCTTTATCCTGCCGCAGACATGTATACAAATAAAGACAATCAGCCCGCCGCTAGGGCAGGGCTGATTGCTGACGGCTTACAGAGTGCAGCCGCCGTCGATGCTGAGAACCGCCCCGTTGATGAATTGGGCGTCGTCCGAGGCCAGGAAAGCGAAGGCCGCCGCCACTTCTTCCGGCTCGCCCAGCCGGCCGGCCGGCACCTTGATCAGGATTTTTTCGTTGAGCACCTGCTCGGGGATTTTCCGGACCATTTCGGTACCGATGAATCCGGGCGCCACGCAGTTGAACCTGAGGCCGTTCCTGGCCATCTCCTTGGCCCAGGATTTGGTCATGCCGATGACTCCCCACTTGGTTGCGGCATAGTTGGTCTGCCCCAGGTTGCCATAGAGCCCGACCACCGAGGAGGAAGTCAGAACCACGCCCGATTTCTGCTCCAGCAGGTGCGGCAGCACCGCCGAAGTGCAGTTGAACACCCCGGTGAGGTTGACGGCGACGACGTCGTCCCAGGCCTCTTTGCTCATTTTCTTCATCATGGCATCCTTGGTGATGCCGGCGTTATTGATCAGGACATCGACCCTTCCGAAGGCGGCCACCGTCTGGTCGACCATCGCCCGGACACTGTCCGGGGAAACGACGTCGACCTGGACGTAAAGCGCTGCGGCGCCCTTGGCCTTCACTTCCTCCACCGTCGCCGAGCCGTCGGCGAAGTCGGCCACAACCACCCGGGCCCCTTCCTCGGCGAAGCGGAGCACGGTCGCCCTGCCGATGCCGCTGGCCGCGCCGGTGATCAACACCACTTTATCTTTCAAGCCTCTCATTTGCCTCTCCTCCATTCTGATCCAAAGCTTCCGCAGCTTACAGGCGTTCGACGACCGTCGCCACGCCCTGGCCGCCGCCGATGCACAGGGTGGCCAGGCCGAGCCTCGCCTCCCGCTGTTCCAGGGCGTTGAGCAGGGTCACCAGCACGCGGGCTCCGCTCGCTCCGATGGGATGCCCGAGGGCGATGGCTCCGCCGAAAATATTGACCCTGTCCTTGATGAAGCCGAGTTCTTTGCCTACCGCCAGGAACTGCGCGGCAAAAGCCTCGTTCGCTTCCACCAGGTCGATATCGCCGATGGACAAGCCGGCCTTGGCCAGGGCTTTTTGGGTAGCCGGCACCGGCCCCATGCCCATGATTGCCGGATCGACCCCGGCGGTGCCGTAGGAACGGATGCGGGCCAGCGGCTTCAGGCCCAGTTCCCGCGCTTTATCCGCCGCCATGACCACGACCGCCGCCGCCCCGTCGTTGATGCCGGAGGCGTTGCCGGCGGTAACGGTGCCGTCCTTTTTAAAGGCCGGTTTGAGACCGCCGAGCGATTCGAGGGTTGTTTCCTGTTTCGGATATTCGTCGGCGTCGACGAAGATTTCGCCTTTCCTCCCGGGAACAGCCACCGGTAGGATCTCCTTTTGGAACACGCCGCTTTCCCGGGCGCGGATGGCCTTGGCCTGGGACTCGAAAGCCAGCTGGTCCTGCTCGGCCCGGGTCACGCCGAACCGCTCGGCGATGTTTTCGGCGGTGATGCCCATATGGCAGTCACTCATGGCGCACCACAGGCCATCCCGAATCAGCGTGTCGATCAGCCGGCCATGGCCCATGCGGTAGCCGAAACGCGCCTTGTCGAGGAGATAGGGGGCGTTGGTCATGCTTTCCATGCCGCCGGCCACCACGATCTCGGCGTCGCCGCTGCCGATGGCCTGCGCCGCCAGATTGACGGCCTTGAGCCCCGAGCCGCACAATTTATTGATGGCCATCGACGGCGTCCCGATCGGCACCCCGGCTTTGATCGCCGCCTGGCGGGCGGGATTCTGCCCCAGACCGGCCTGAAGGATATTCCCCATGATGACCTCATCCACGAGATCGGCGGCAACCCCGGCCCGCTCAAGGGCTCCGCGGATCACCGCGCCGCCGAGGTCCACCGCCGACAGCGGAGCCAGCGCTCCGTTGAAATTGCCGATGGCGGTCCGCACGGCGCTGACAATTACTACTTCTCGCATATCGCACCCCTTTATTGACGTTATCGCCGGCCGGCGGAAATCTTCCCGCCGGCCTTTTACAACTGAAGCCCCATTGGCGCTTCCCGGAAGATCCGCTCATCCATGACCTTGAGGTCCGGCGCGATCAGGGGCCTGAAGTCCATCACCGCCAGGACATCCTTGGCCAGATCCACGCCCGGAGCGATCTCGGTCAGCATCGGCCCTTCCGCCGTCAGCTCGAACACCGCCCGTTCGGTGATGTACAGGACCGGCTGCCCGATCTTTTTGGCATAGTCGCCGCTAAAGGTGATCTGCTCGACTTGGCTGAGGAACTTCCTGGCCTTGCCTTCCGTGATGATGGTCAGCTTCCCGTCCGCAATCCGGACCGACAGCCCCCCGGCGGTAAACGTGCCGCAGAAGACGACCCGCTTGGCGTTCTGGGTGATGTTGATAAAGCCGCCGCAGCCCGCCACCCGGCCTTTAAACTTGCTGACGTTGATATTCCCGTGCCGGTCGGTCTCGGCCAGCCCCAGATACGCCAGGTCCAGGCCGCCGCCGTCATAGAAGTCGAACTGGTAGGGCTGGTCGATGATCGCTTCGGCGTTGACGGCCGCTCCGAAGCTCAGCCCGCCGGCCGGAACCCCTCCGATCGGGCCGGCCTCCACCGTGAGGGTCATCAGCTGGCCGACGCCTTCTTCATTGGCGACCAGGGCGACCCCTTCCGGAACACCGATGCCCAGATTGACCTTGGCGTTGGGGATGAGCTCCATCGCCGCCCTTCTGGCGATGACTTTCCGCTCGTCCAGCGGCATGGGCGATATCGCCGTAAGGGGCACGCGGATCTCGCCGGAGTAGGCCGGATTATACTGTTCGCCAAAAGTCTGCATATGCTTTGCCGGTTCATCCGCCACAACGATATAGTCCACGATGATGCCGGGCACTTTCACCTGCATGGGCTTCAGCGTGCCGCTCGCGACCATGCGCTCCACCTGGACGATCACCAGGCCCCCGGAGTTTTTCGCCGCCTGGGCGATCGGCAGGATCTCCAGCGCAACGGCTTCGTGCTCGATGGTGATGTTGCCGTTTTCGTCGGCGCTGGTGCCGCGGATGAAGGCCACGTCGACGGGAAAGGGCTTGTACCAGAGCCATTCTTCGCCGCCGAGTTCGATGACCTCGACCAGTTCCCGCTTGGTCACCTCATTGATTTTTCCGCCTTCGATCCGTGGATCGACAAAGGTATAGAGCCCCACCTTGGTAATGACCCCCGGCTTGTGTCCGGCCACATTCCGGAACCAGTGGGTGAGCGTTCCCTGGGGGAAATTGTAGGCCTCCACCTTATTCTCCACAGCCAGTTTGCCAAGCTTGGGCGCCAGGTTCCAGTGCCCGCCGATAACGCGGCTCACCAGCCCTTCGTGGCCAAGGTGGTTGAGGCCCCGGTCCTTTCCGTCGCCTTGCCCGGCGCAGTACATTAAGGTAAGATTGCGGGGAGCATGTTCGGCCAAAAAACGTTCTTCCAGCGCGGCGGTCAGTGCTTCCGGATGACCGTTCCCGACAAAGCCGCTGGTGGCGACGGTTGCTCTGTCGCGTACGAGCCGGGCGGCTTCCTGGGCGGTGATTTGTTTAGCCATCTCATCCCTCCTGTCTTGTTTAACCTCCTGCTATTGCAAATCTCGCGCCAAGGCCGAAAACCGCCGGCAAAGCGGGCTTGAGGCCCCGGCAAGGCTAAAACAGCCGGTTTTCCGCAAGGATTGCCGCCGGCGTCTTTCTTTATTGTTGGGCTATTTTTGTCTGTCTATACCTTTAGACAAAGTGTTCAGAATGCTAGACATACTAGACAATAGCCGGCCCGGCCCCAATAAACCAATTATTCATATAATTCCGAATATACTATCCGTTTGGCGCGGCCTGCCGCCCGGCCGCAGGGTTTTCCCGCCTTGGCCCGTTACTTGCATATTTCAGCAGTGAGCCCATCCCGCGACGGAAAGGAGGCCTGTGCCGGTCGCCCCTTGCGCGGCTCCGCGCCTAAAACCAACCGAACTGAGGAGGATGAATATGGAAGTATTGGGCATACTGCTTAGCTTGTTTCTATTGATGTTTTTTGCTTATCGCGGCTATTCGGTCATTTTGTTCGCCCCGGTGTTCGCCCTTCTCGCGGCCTCGCTGCAGGGCCTTGCCGTGATGCCGGCGTACACGGAATTATTCATGGCTAAAGCAGTAACCTACGTCAAGTCCTTTTTCCCGGTATTTATGCTGGGAGCGGTTTTCGGCAAAGTGATGGAAGACACCGGACTCGCCAAATCCATCGCGCACGCGATCATTAAGGGCTTGGGCAAGGAGCGGGCCATTCTGTCCGTGGTCCTCGCCTGCGGTGTTCTGACTTATGGCGGCGTAAGCCTGTTCGTCGTGGTGTTCGCCGTTTATCCCTTCGCCGCCGCCCTGTTCAAGGAGGCGGATATCCCGAAACGCCTCATTCCCGGCACCATCGCCCTGGGGTCCTTCACCTTCACCATGGACGCCTTCCCGGGCACTCCCCAGATTCAGAACCTCATCCCCACCAATTTCTTCGGCACCAGCATCTACGCCGCCCCTGTTCTGGGAACCGTCGGCGGCCTGGCCATCCTCGCCCTGGGCCTGCTGTACCTGGAGCGCCGCCGGAAGGCGGCCGCGGCCAAGGGCGAAGGCTACGGCCAGCACACCCTTAACGAACCGGAAATCCGGGAAGACCTCAACCTGCCCCCCTGGTATGTTGCGGCCCTGCCGCTGCTGGTCGTCCTGGTCGTCAACTTCGCCATGACCCGCCTGGAGTGGGACGCCAACATGCTGCAGCCCTTCGCGGCCATGAAGCTGCCGCTGATCGCCCCGGCGGTCAAGAACGTCGTCGGCATCTGGGCCCTGGTCATCGCCCTGGTATGCGGCATCCTCACCGCCATCGGCCTGGGCATCGCCCGCCTGCCGTCGGGAGGCCTGGCCAAAGCCCTCAACGCTGGCGCGATCGGCTCGCTGCTGGCCATCATGAACACCGCCTCCGAAGTCGGCTACGGCAACGTAATCGCCTCGCTGCCCGGCTTCAAATCCATCGCCGGCGCTCTCCTGGGCATCAAGATCGGCGGCACCCCGCTCTTCTCCGAAGCCTTCACCGTCAGCACCCTGGCCGGCATTACCGGCTCGGCCTCGGGCGGCATGTCCATCGCCCTCGACCTCATGGCCAAGGACTGGATGGCCTGGGCCAATTCCATCGGCATGTCGCCGGAGATTCTCCACCGCGTGGCCTCCATGGCCTCCGGCGGCCTCGACACCATGCCCCACAACGGCGCGGTCATCACCCTCCTCGCCGTCTGCGGCCTGACCCACCGCCAGTCCTATCCCGACATCTTCGCCATGACGCTCATCAAGACGCTCATGGTCTTCGTAGTCATCATCCTCCACATGGCTACCGGCATTCTGTAAAAATAAAGCAACCCGGCTTCCAGGAAACCGGGTTGCCTATTAGGAGCCCCGCTTCATAATAAAACCCCTCCAAGCCTTGCTTGGAGGGGTTTTGCAATCCATGGGGCCGCTTTAGAACAGCGCTTCGTGAAGCGCCTTGTGCGGAGCGGCGATGACCAGACGGTCGACGAGAAAGCCGCTGTCTTCGATCATCGCGCTGCCGGTCCGCACCGCCGCCGTCACCGCTCCCACATCCCCGGTCAGGAGAACCACGGCTTTGCCGCCCATGCCCCGGGCCAGCCGGATCTCGACGAGCTCGACGGGGGCCGCCTTGGCCGCCGCATCCGCCGCGGTGATTGCCGAAGCCACCGAAAAACTCTCGATGACACCAAGCGCTTTCAGCTCCTTGACATCGGTGCAGCCGGCCAGGGCCGGATAAACGCCGGGGTGGACATTGGGCAGGACGAATTCGTCCACGACGCTGTCCGCGCCGACCGTTTTGCCGGTCCGGACGGCGCTTTGCACCGCTCCCACGTCTCCCGTCACCATGATTACGTATTTTCCCGGACAGAGGGGCTGGGCCATGACCAGCTCCACATTGGCCGACTTCAGCATCTGGTCGGCGGCCTCGATTCCTCTGGTGACCGTTTTGATTTCCAGCAAGCCGATCGCCGCTTTCATTGGGCACCACCCCCTGTAGCATTTTCCGCCCTTATGCCGATGCTGTCATCCACCGCCACGACCCGGCCCGAAATGCTGGCGTGCAGGTTCGCCCCCAGGGCCGCCCCGTCGGGAATGACCGCGACCTTGTCGCCCCGCCGGACGCTGTCCCCCACCCGGACCACCGGCGTTGAAGGCGGCCCGATGTGCTGGACCAGCGGCAGCCTGACTTCGCCGGGAGAAAAGTCCACGGCCGTGAGCGGCGCCAGGACATCATAGCGGTCAAGCCCCAGTCGGGCGACAAGGCGTTTGGTGGGAATGCGGCGGTACTCCCGCTCGGGCCGCGGGCGCTCGGGCTGGAAATGGTGCGGGTTTTTCACTTTGGCCTGGGCCAGTTGCCGTTTGAGTTCGGCATTTACCCGCCGGGGCGACAGCCCCATGGTGCAGCCGAAGGTATCGCAGGCTCCGCATTCCGAGCAAAGCAGCGCCCGGGTCAGGGCGGACGGGTCCTGAAGGCCGCTGCCCACGGCCTGCATTATGCGGTGCGGTTCCAGGCCGTGGCCCAGAAGATGCCGCGGGCAGCAGTCGGTACAGGCCCGGCAGTTGCAGCAGGCGGCCCTGGCCCGGTTGGCGATCGCCGTCCAGGGCGTCTTCTTCTGCACGATGAGCGGGTGCCGCAGCGGCAGCACGATAATGCCGCCGGTGGTTTTGGTGACTGCGTCGTCCGGAGCGGCGAGCCTGCCCATCATCGGCCCGCCGTCGATCACGGCGTATTCTCCGGCCGTTGCGCCGCCGGCCAGGGCGATGACGTCCCGCACGGCGGTTCCGACCGGGATTTTAACGGTCAGCGGCCGGGCCACCGCCCCGGTCACGGTGAGATACTTGTCGACGACCGCCGTTCCCCGCAGCGCCTGGGCCACGTTGACCAGCGTCTCGACATTGGCCGCCACCACGCCGACCTGCAGAGGAATGCCTCCCTCGGGAACGATGCGGCCGGTGACTTCGTGGACCAGCACCTGTTCATCTCCCGCCGGGTACATATCCGGGAGAAAGAAAAGTTCAATCCGCCGGTCGCCCAGCCGGTCGATGGCAGCTTCCAGCGAGGCGGCCGCCTCGGCGTATTTGCGCTTGAGCCCGATGATGCCGCGCCGGGCCCCGGTGGCGAGCATCACGGCCGCCAGGCCGGCGATGAGGTTGTCGCTTTCGGCCGCCATAAGGTGCTGGTGCGCCCTGAGCAGGGGCTCGCACTCCGCGCCGTTGGCGATCACCACATCGACCTTTGCATTTATCTTGACATGGGTGGGAAAGCCCGCGCCGCCGGCTCCCACCACTCCGGCTTCCCGGACCGCGGCGATTATTTCCTCCTGCATAGCGTCCTTCTCCTCCCCGGCAGCAGGCCCGTCATACGATGGAGAAGGCGTCCACCAGCACGCAGCGGCGCTGCCTGGTGAAGGATCTGGCGGAAGTCAGCCCTTCACCGGTCGGCCCGGCGATGGTAAAGGTGGTGAAGCCTTCCCCGCCTACGCCGATGCCGGCATAGGACGGCCCGTTCTTAACAAAGATGGTGGTCTCGATCGCTCTGGCCAACCGGGTCAGATGATCGACGTTCTTGGAGTGCATGATGGCGGTGTGCCGGTTGCCGTGCTCGACTTTCACCGCCAGTTCGACGGCGGCGTCAATGTCCTTCACCTGCACCAGCGGCAGCACCGGCATCATCAGTTCCTCCAGCACGAAGGGATGGTCGGCCTCGGTCTCGCACAAAACGACCTTTACGCCGTCCGGGACGCTGAGTCCGATCTGGCGCAGAATATAGCCGGCATCCTTGCCGATGAAATTCTTGTTGACGCCGTAAAGCTTCCGGGGTTTTGCGGTGCAGCCGGGCGCCATCCGCTCCTCTTTTTCCGTCAGCACCACCTTCATCAGGTCCTCCACCTGCCGGCCCCTGATCGGGTAAGCGCCGTATTTGCCCATATACGCCGTCAGCTCGTCGGCGATGCTGCCGACGGCGATGACTTCCTTTTCGGCGATGCACGGCAGGTTGTTGTCAAAGGAACAGCCGTCGACGATATCCCGGGCGGCTTTGGCGATGTCCGCCGTCTCATCCACCACGGCGGGGGGATTTCCCGCTCCCGCCCCGATGGCCTTCTTCCCGGAGGACAGCACGGCCCTGACCACTCCCGGGCCGCCGGTGGCCACCAGCATGTTGACGTCCGGATGCTTCATCATCCGTTCGGCGGCCTCGATGGAGGGCTCGGCGACCGCCGTCAGCAGGTTGGCGGGCCCTCCGGCCCTGACGATCGCCGCGTTCAGGATTTCCACCGTTCGCCGGGACGTCAGCCGGGCGGTAGGGTGCGGGCTGAAGACCACCGCATTGCCGGCGGCGATCATCCCGATGCCGTTGTTGATGAGCGTCTCCGAAGGGTTGGTCGTAGGAGTGATGGCGCCGATCACTCCGAAGGGGCCCTGTTCGACGATGGTCAGGCCCCTGTCGCCGGTCCAGGCGCCGGTCCGCAGGTCTTCCGTCCCCGGAGTTTTGCGCGCCGCCAGTTTATTTTTGACGATTTTATCAATCACCCGCCCCATCCCGGTCTCCTGAACCGCCATTTCGGCGAGCAGGGCCGCGTTGGCGCAGGCCGCCTCCCGCATAGCCGCGATAAGGCCTTCTCGTTTCTCCAGCGACAACGTCTTGAGTTCGCGGTAGGCGTGACGCGCCGCCGCGACGGCGTCGTCCATCGTGGCGAAAATTCCCGTGTTTTCCTTCCCCTGCTCAGTCTCCTGCAGCTTCGCCAGAACTTGAGCCGTAATTTTCGAAATGAACTGTGGATCTGCGAGCATGCTTCCTCCTCCTTCCGGCTACTGCTCAGCGCCAGGCCGCCAGACCGGCCGCCGCCACCTCGATATCCTGCCGGACCGAACCGCCGCTCACCCCGATGGCGCCGACCACGCGCCCCGCTTCCTCGATGGGCAGCCCGCCGCCGAAAGCGACGATCCGCCCGCCGGCGGCGGTGTTGAGCCCGTAGAGCGGCCCACCCGGCTGCACCAGGGCGGCCAGCTTCTCGGTCGTCATTCTCAGCGCCGCGGCGGTATAGGCCTTGTCGGCCGCCAGCGAACTGCTGGCGGGCAGCGCTCCGTCCATGGCATGCAGGACGACCGGATGGCCTCCGGCGTCGACCACCGCGACGACCATCGGCACGCCGACAGCCGCCGCTTTCTCTTCCGCCGCCGCAACGGCCCTTTTGGCCCGGGCCAGCAGGCCGTCCCGGCAGGCGGAACCTTCGGCCGCACCGCCGTCCAGCGCGGCCAGGACGCGTTTGGTAATTTCGGCGACCAGCGCCTGCTGCTCGACGCAGCGGGCCAGTACGAACAATAAATCCGACAGGCGGTTGAGGTAGACGAGCAGCGGCTCGGGTACCGGCTCTCTCCCTTTCAGCCGCACGGCGCACCGCTCGGCCCGCCGCACGGTGGCGCGCGCCAGGTCGAGAGCCGCGCCGGCCGGGCAGTCCCCCGGAAGAACAAATCGCCGCTGGGGAATGCGCACCTGCTCCAACTGGTCGATGGCCGCCTCCAGGGCCGCCACATGCCGGTCCGTGATCCGCCGGCCGCCGGCCGGCGGATCGCCGGCTGTCGCCAGGTCGGCATTCAGAAGGATGAGTTCCTCCTGAATGCCCGCCAGCATCCTTTCCCAGCGCTCGTCGGTCAGGAGCGCCCGGGCCAGCCCCATGGCGGCGCCGGCCTCGTCCACGGTCCCATAGGCCTCAACGCGGGTATCGTCCTTGGCGACCCTCTGCCCGCTCAGCAGGCCGGTTTCCCCGGAATCCCCCGTCTTGGTGTACACTTTCATGGCTCTCTACTCCTCAGCCGTGGCGTCTTTAGCCAGTTCAATGCTGTCGATGATCCCCACGATGGCCGCGTCGACCGCCGAGTTGGGCTTGCCATGCACATGGCGGGCGCTGCTGCCCTCGACGACCAGCACCGTCTCCCCGGTGCCTGCGCCGATGGCGTCGACCGCGACGACCGGGTAGCCCCGCTTCCCGCCGCCGAATGTCAGGGGCTGGACAATGAGCAGCTTGCTGCCGGTCAGGCTGTCATCCTTGGGGGTCGCCACCAGCGTACCGATAATTTTTCCTACCCACACAGCCATCGCCTCCCATCTTTTATTACGATCGGCGCTCCTCCCGGACGAGTTCGACGCCCAGTTCGCCGGCCATATCCCGGGCCAGGGGAGTCACCAGGGCTCCGGCAGGCACCTTCAGGCGTTTACCGGAGCCGGCCAGCGCCGCCTCCCTGACCGCGCCGGCGTCGATCAGCCTCCTGCCGGTTCCCGGCCTCCCGACCGGCGCTTCCTGTTCTTTAGCCGCCAGGTATTTCCGGCATTCCGCCGCCAGGGACCCGGCATCGACCAGAACGGCCCCCAGGCCTTCCAGCTTTTTCAGATTATCCTGCAAGGCCCTGACGAGCCCGGCCGGCGAGCGGCCCATCCCGGCGCTCGCCCGCCAGCTGTCGCGGGGGTCGGCGGCATTTGCGGCGACAATGACCGGTTTTCCCAGCATCAGCGCCTGGAGCACCAGGGTTGTCACCATGGTGTCGGAAAGGGTATGGGCCAGCTTCGCCGCCGTATTCTGGGTAAGCACCGGGATGACGACCACATCCGCCGCCCGCAGGATTTTGCCGGGATAGGGGCAGCAGGCCGTCACCACCGGCGTTTCGCCGCCCAGTCGCCCGTAAATCCGGTCTTTGCCCACGACCTGTTCGGCGGCCTCGGACAGCACCACGGAAACGGCGGCCAGGGGTTTTAGCCCGGCGAGCGCCGTCAGGCCCTGTTCCAGGCCGATGGTCCCGCCGGTGAACAGGGCCAGGATATTTTTCGGCCGTCCGGGCGCCTTTTCCGGCGCCTCTGCCGGACCTTCCGCCAGACGGCGCAGCACTTCCCGGGTGACGAGTTCCACCAGTTTTTCCTCTTGCAAGGCCTCACCCCCCGCCGCGTTTGAGGCTGACCAGGTCGCCGCTGTTCAGCCCGGCGGCGTTCGCCTCGTCGGTGTCGATATGGAATTCCAGCCTAAAATCAGGGCTTACCCTCACCAGCACATTTTCAAAAGTGACGGCCCGCGGCCCCGGCGCCCGCACAGCCACCCGCTCGCCGTCCCGGACGCCGTAAGCGGCGGCGTCGGCTTCGCTCATATGGAGGTGACGGGCCGCGCAGATAACCCCTTCCGCCAGGGTGACGGCCCCGCGGGGACCGACCACCGCGACTCCCGCCGAAGCCTCGATCCGGCCGGAATCCCTAAGCGGCGGCGCAATCCCCAGCTGAAAGCCGTCGGTCCGGGATATTTCCGCCTGAGTGAAGCTGCGGACAGGCCCCAAAATGCGCACGCCCCGGAGCACTCCCTTGGGGCCCACCAGCGTTGCCGTCTCGGCGGCGGCGAACTCGCCTACCTGGGTCAGCTCCCTGGCCCGGGTCAGCTCAAAGCCTTCGCCGAACAGCAATTCCAGATGCTCACGGGAAAGATGGATATGGCGGCTGGATACCCCGACCGGTATCGCCTTCTCCCCCGCTTCCGGGTCAGCCGGGCGTTCCCGGGGAGCCGCCAGTTCTTTCAGCACGCGGGCCACCATTTGTTCGACCAAAGTCCGGTCCATCGTCTTCGCCCCCCAGTTTTCCCAAGCCGCCTAACCTTCGAACTTGGGCAGGATTTTCTCCAGGTCCGTATGGGGACGGGGAATGACATGAACGGAAACCAGCTCGCCGACTTTTTGCGCCGCCGCGGAACCGCTGTCCGTCGCGGCTTTGACGGCTCCGACGTCGCCCCGCACCATGACGGTGACCAGCCCGGAACCGATTTTTTCGTACCCGACCAGTATGACGTTGGCCGCTTTCACCATGGCGTCGGCGGCTTCGATCGCTCCGACCAGTCCTTTGGTTTCAACCATTCCTAAAGCCTCTCCACGCATCTTCACTCATCCTCTCTGGCATTTTTTCCATAATGAAGGCAGGTCACTTTCGGGTCCCCCTTTTTGCGGGGGCAAGCGGGGTCGCCGCACAGGTTGCATAATTCCGCGCTCTTTCTTTCCGCCCCGGCGGGAGGTTCTTCCTCCTCCGGCTGCGCTTCGGGTTCTTGGCTGTTTTCCTCCGGCAAGACCGCCCCGGCCGGTTCGGTCAATCCGGCCGCCGGCTCCGGCGCGGGTGGCGGGGCGGCCGGCCCTTTGCCCACCGTTTCCCCGCTTTCCAGCATGCCGACCAGTTCTTGATGAGGCCGCGGAATGACGTGGGTGGCCCAGACCTCGCCGACCTTGCCTGCCGCCAGCGCGCCGGCGGCAACGGCGGCCTTGATGGCGCCCACATCCCCCAGGAGCTTGACGGTGACCATCCCGCCGCCTCTGGTCAGCTCATAGCCGACCAGTCGGATGTTGGCCGCCTTCACCGCGGCGTCCGCCGCCTCCACCGCCGCCACCAGCCCGACCGTCTCGATCAGGCCCAGTGCATTTTTGACCATGCGTTCACCTCCCCTGGCCTTCCTGTATTTTTCGCAGCACCTGCTGAACAATTTCCGCAACCAGCTGTTCGGCAGCCGGCGTCGTTGCCGCCGCTGCCGCCGGTTCGTCGCCCGGACCCCTGAACGGTGTGCCCTTGACCAGGCGCGCGGCGTTGCCGCCAAGCACCCGCAAGGCTGCCGGGGCTGGATCCTTCAGCATAAATAGCGGCTTTCCGGGCGGCAGTTTCTGAAAGTGGACGCATACCGCCCCGGGTCCGACTCCGACGCCCACTCCCAGCGCCGAGCTTGCGGCGCCCTGGCAGGCCAGGGCGCCGGCATCGCCTTCGCCGGCCGCTACCGTATGGGGAATCCCCTCTTCCTCCATCCCGGCCCGCAGCTCGCGCAGCTTGCCTTCTTGGCCGGAATGGGGACTGACGTAAATCGCTATGCTGGGTTTGACGACCGCTCTCTCCATCGGCATTCTCACCCGTCCCCCCGTTCGCGGTAGGACAGCACCAGGCCTGTGGCCACGGCGTTCCGCGGGCCTTCCGTGCCCCGGACGTTTCCCTGGCCGCAGACGATGCCGTACTCCGCCAGGGCGTCGGTGACCATGTCGGGAATCTCAAAGTCCAGCGCCGAGCCCCCTACCAGCACGACAAAGTCGATATGGCGGATATTGCCGGTAGGCGCGACCCGGGCCAAAGCCCGCAGGGCATTGGTTACGAACACCCGCTTTTTGGCTTCCCGCCGGATATGCCGGATCTTGTCCAGGGCGTGATCCGTGGGGATGGGCACCATTTCCCCCTCCTTGAGGATGACCACCCTGGCGAATACCCGGGGCGGCAGGTGCTGCTCGAAAAACCGCACCGTTCCGTCTTCCAGCCGGACGTGATACAGGCTCTCCACCTTGGCCAGCGGGTATTTTTTGATGTCTTCCGCCAGGTCCGTGTCGCCGAGGCCCAGTTCCGAGTCGATCAGCATGGTGACCATATCCCCGGCTCCGGCCAGGTGAATGGCGAACAGCTTCCCGTCGCGGGTGATGATGGCGGCATCGGTCGAGCCGCCGCCCATGTCCAGGATGGCCAGCGGCTGCGCCGTCCCGGGCGTCGTCAGGGCTCCCCGGATGGCCATGTTGGCTTCGACGCCGGCGATGAGGACCCGGATGCCCAGTCTGGCCGCCAGCCGGTCGGCAATCTGCTGCATCGGCAGGCGGCTGGTCTTCACCATGGCCGCCAGGGCCACGGCGTTCTCCAGCGCGAACTCCCCGGCCAGGCCGCCGCGCACTTTCTGGGGCATAAAGGTGTCGACCGCCAGCAGATCCTGGATTTTCATCTGCTCGAGGGCCTGACCGGTAAGCTCGCTCATCACCTGCCGCACCCGCTCCAGCATGCCGCCGGCGTTGGTGCCCGGCTCGCCCTGCACGTCCAGGACCGGCTGGACCCGTTCCACCACCTCCATGATCTTTGCCGCTCCGGCGTCCACGTCAATGTCGGCCTTGCCTTTGCCTCCCTGGACCGTCACCATCCCCGCCGGAATGGTGCGGGCCTTGACATCGCCCCGGGGCGTCCGCACAACCACCGCCGACCGGTTGCCGATGAGCGCCCGGGCGATGGGAACGACCATTTTGGTCTCGTCGGCCGTCAGCTTGAACACCGTCGCGATGCCATAGGGGTTGGAAAGGGTCTTGATGGTCCGGCCCGGTTCGGCCACTTCCACCGCCGCCAGCATGCCCAGCGGCACTTTTTCCACCAGGGTGACCTCGTCCACCACCGGCAAATTCCGCTCAAGCCGGTTGGCGATGAGGACGGCGTCGTCCTGCCGGGCGACCGCCCCCTGGACGTCGATCCCCCGCGCCAGCGCGGCGTTGAGCGCCCGGGCGGCGTCCTCGAAGTCGACTCCCGCAGGGATGACCGCGATCACCCCGGTCCCGGGCTGAATACCGTCCAGCGCCGCCAAAGCTGCGGTCACGCCGACTCCGAGGCCGATGCCGCCCGGCGTGGACGGGTTATGACCGATCATCGTCGACTCGGTGATGATGGTCTCGGTGATGGTCTCCATCGCCAAATCGCCGATTACCGGCGTCGCCTCGTTCAGCCGGATCTCCTCCAGGTCTTTTACACCCAGTCCCGCCGTTTTCAGCGCGCTCTCCAGGGCCGTGACGATCCCCGGCAGGTTGTCGGGCGTGCCCTTGATCCCCGTGGTTTTGGCGAGGCCGCTGCCGAGAAAGAGCGGGCCCCGTTGGCCGTCGTATCTCGCCAGGCATACCTCGGTGGTTGAATTGCCGATATCGACGCCTGCAATGATTGTCATGAGTCTCCCACCCTATTCCGCTTTGAGCCGGTTACGGCGCTCGTAAACCTCGGCCGCCTCCCTTACGAAAGAAGCGTTGATCCTGGCGTTGTATTTCGTCTCCATCTCGCCGGCGATATCCAGCAGCTCCTGTTTGGTCGAGCGATAGGGACGGAGCGCGTTATAGATTTCCAGAATGCGGTTGTCCGGTATGGCCGTCAGCTCCGCGGCCCGGCGCAGGTTCTGGGCGAACTGGGTCCGGCCGACGCCTTCGGCGATTTCGGCCTGCATCCTGAGCGTCTGCGGCGTGATCCGCACGTCGTCGGGGCCGATTTCCGAATTGAGCACTTTTTCCAGGGTAATTGCGGTAAGCGGTTTGCCGCTCGGCGTCTTGACCAGTTCAGGCCGCTTGGCGGCCAGAGGATAGTCCCGTTCCGGGCTGAGTCCCGGCGCCGGGGCCGGAGCTGCCGCCGGGGCCGCGGCCGATTCCTGATACATGGACTTGATGACTTCCCGGACGATATCTTCAACCAGCTTTTGTTCTACCATGCTTTCTCACCCCCGCCCTTAAAACTGCACGTCGATTTCGACGGGTTTGGCCCCCGGCACGACGTGTTCGGTTTCCTTGATATGCAGCACCGCAGCCTTGGCCTGATATTTCGGCCTGGCCATCTGATCGTTCCGGGTCGGCACGGGCGTGGGGGATTCGCCTTTCGCGTACTTGGCGGCGTTCCGGCCGATTGCCCGGTAGGCCTCGAGATCGAGCAGCGGGGACTGCGGAAAGAGCTCCAGGTTGCTGAGCGGCGGCAGGTCCTTCTGATGAATGACGGTCGTGCCGCGGGACTGGATGCCGACAGCGATGCCCGAACCGCTGAGCCTTGTGGCGTCGTGGGCGGCAAAGGCCACGTCGGACGTGCGCAGCACCCGGATGACCCTCGCCCGCAGCCCTTCCTCCTCGACGCCGGCGATGATTTCCCGCAGCACGTCGCTGTGGGGAAGATTTACGATGGTTTTGTTCTGATATTTGCCGAAGGCCGGCGCCAGGGCGATGATCACCTCATCCGCCTTGCTGCCCGGGCGGACTTCGCCCTTTTCGACCAGGCGCATCGCCCGGCCGGCGAGAGCCGTCGTCTTGGCCGGCTGCGGAACTTCCATGCCCTGCAGCACTTGGGTCACTATTTCCCGGATGACGTCTTCGCTGATTTGCATCGTTTCACACCCCTCTCCGCCTCAAATGTCGAAATCAGACGGCTTGACAGCCTGGCTGATGTTCTTGATTTCTTCCCAGCGCTCCGGACTGATCCGGTAGCCGGTTCCCGGACCGCGGTAATCATTGCGGTTGTTGACCGCGCTGATGACGTTGAATTCCTTGTCCAGGATGGCCGCGGTGTGGAGGTAGTCGCCGGACACGCGCTGCTTGAGGAGGCCCAGGACATTATTGGCCAGATCCTCGAAGCCGTTCTTGGCCAGCGCCTTGACGACATCCAGGCCGGTTACGCCCCGGCTCATCATTTCCTGGGCAGCTTTCAGGTCCTCGACGACGTTCCTGGGCGGCATGTCTTTGCTGCCATGGGCGTAGGTGGCCGCTTCGACTTCCTCGTCGGTGATCGCCGGGAAGCCCAGCTCCCTGTATACGGCCTGGAGAGCCCGGGCCGCCTTGTTGCGGACGGCGATGACCGCTTCCTCGGAAACCGGCTTGAGGCCGCCGTCGACCTGGAGGTCGCGCTGGATGATGTTCCAGTCGTCGTAGTCGTCCACATCCCAGTTGGAGCCGGCGAACATGTTGTCGTAGTTGGGGATGCCGCCGTAGCCGGAGCAGATGAAGTCGGTGCCCGGCAGCATCTGCATGAGCGTCCGGGCCGTCCGGCGAATGTCGGAGTGGGTGAAGGTCTGGTCGTTGCTGGAGGCCACTTCGAGGTCCATCATAGTGGTGCAGAGGTTCTCGGCCAGCACCGCGCGGATGCCGGACGGAACCGCCGCCGGCACGCCGATGCAGCTCACCGAGCCGTTCTGGAGGCCCTGCACGCCGGCGCCCTTCGTGACCATGATGCAGCGGACCTCGAGATACAGCATGGACTTGCCTTCGGCGTAGCCCATCTGCACTTCCGAGCCGGTGCCGGAGGTAAAGCGCATTTTAAGGCCGCGGGACGCGTAGGCCGAGGCGAGGAAACCCTTGGACCAGGGAGTATCGTCGCCGTCGACGAACACGTTCTCGGTGCCGTATACCGAGATGGTTTCGGCATAGGCGGTGATGCCGCGCATCCCGAGCTGCAGCTCGGTCGCTTCTTCCAGGGCGCACTGGATGAGCACGCCGCCGCGCCCGACCTGTCCGCCGACCAGCATCGACAGGGCGTTGAACGGCGCGTAGCGGACCACCGCCACCGTGGTTTCCATCTCATCGAAGCCCCGCATGGCGGCTTCGGCGGCGTCGGCGGCGATCAGCACCGGATTGTCGTTGACGTTGGTGATGTGGCACTGATTGGAGGGGGTCTTGCGGGCCCGCATCTTCTGCAGCGCCATCATCATTTCCACGACGTTCATGGTATTGAGCACCGCGACGATTTTCGCCGGGGTAAGGCCGCCGGCTACCTGGATGATTTCTTCCCGGGGCACGTTGACGTCCACCAGCATCCTGGCGATGGCCAGATTATCCATGGCCATGGCTTTTTCGGCCTTTTTGACGTCAATGGCGTAATCGGCGATGAACTGATCGATAAAGTCCATTTTGGCCCGGGGAATCCCGTCCAATTCCACCACCCGGCCCTGTTCGATCTTGATGCTCGGCACCGGGTCGCTGGGACTGCCCATGGCGATCAGGCCGACTTCCGGCCACTCGACCACAAAGCCGTCTTGGTTGACAGGGCGGGCGGCCAGCACTTCAAACCGTTTTTGTCTCTTCATGTCTTTCTCCCCTCCCTGCCGTTAGATGTAAGGCGTCGTTGCGGAAGGCGCCGGTCCCGCCATGGTTTCCAGGACTTTTTTGCCGGTTTCCCGGGCGGCGATGACGGCTTGCCGGACCGCGCCCGAATCGCCGGTGACCATGATGATGACCTCGTTGGAAAAGCTGGTGCCGCCGGCCGGGCTGGCATAGCCCACCAGTTCCACGTTGGCGGTCTTGACCGCCACATCCGACATGAGGACCCCGATAGCCGCCGGCGCGCCGACCACCAGACCGAAGGCCTTGCCTACGGGAGCGCCGAAGGCCTTGTTGATGGCGTAGCTGGCCCGGGCGGTGTACTGGAGCTCCAGGTGGCCGGCGTCGTTGGCGTAGACGTCGCCGAAGGTGCGGTCGAGTTCTTTCAGGGCGACTTCGATCGCCCGGCGGGCGTCGGACACTTCCTCGGCGCCGAAGATGATGAGCGAGCCGTGACCGGCGCCGCCCTTGGTGTCTCTGGCCAATTCAATGCTGACGATCTCGGTGTTGGTGGCTTTCACCGCTTCATCGGCGGCCATGATCTGCGGGCCGGCCCCGGTTCTCGCGCCCAGAATGCCAATCGACCGGAATTTGGGGTCCAGCTTCATTTTATCGTGCAACGCCGGGTCGACATTGGCGATGACCAGGCCGACGGTATCGCCGATGGCGGTGCCGACAAACTCGGTTATGGCCGGGGCCGCGGAAAACTTTGGTTTCTCCGGCGACGGCGACGCGGGGGCCTGGCTTTCTATCCGTTTTTTGATTTCATCCATAACCTTCTCGATTAGCTGCTCTTGCACGGACATTCACCTCCACTATTCTGGTTATTTCAGTTTAGGAAGAATTTTCTCCACATCGACATGGGGCCGCGGGATGACATGGACGGAAAATACCTCGCCCACCTTCTGGGCGGCGGCCGCGCCGGCGTCGGTGGCCGCCTTCACGGCGCCCACGTCCCCGCGGACCATGACGGTCACAAGACCTGACCCGATCTTTTCGTAGCCGATCAGCAGGACATTGGCGGCTTTCACCATGGCGTCGGCGGCTTCAATCGCCCCGACCAGCCCTTTGGTTTCTACCAGACCCAAAGCTTCACTCACAATTTACACCCCCTTTCCGCAAGAAATTGATAAAGCTCGCTAATACCCTCGCCAGTCAGGGCGGAAACCGTGAAAATCGGTTCCCCCACCCCGGCCTGCCGGAGGTAGCGGTAAGTGCGTCCGATGTCGGCCTGCGGCAGGTCGGCTTTGGTAGCCGCTCCCCATACCGGCCTGGCGAACATTTTGGCGAACCCCGGCGGAATGAGCACGGCCGGGTTTGCGGCGTCATGGGCCAGAAGCAGGTGGGCCGCCTCCATCGAGGTGACGAGCAGCGCGGCGTAAAACCGCGGAATCTGGGCGTACTCGCCAGGGGTATCGATCGCGCCGTTCACAAAACAGATGGCCTGGGTTTTGCCCTTCGCGGCGGCGGCACCCTGGAGCGCGGCGATCAGCGACGTTTTCCCGGCCCCCGCCGGGCCGATCACCATCACTTTGTTCATCTACGACCTCGTCACCCGTGCCCCGGTGAAGGCCAGTTCCTCCGTCAGGACGGCGTTCACCTGGGTCAGCGCCGCCTCCACCGCCGAGACGCTGCCGGAGACGACCAGCGAGCCGGTGAAGCGGTCCAGGAAGCCGATCTCCACCGCCGCCCGCTTGGTGGCCACATCCGCAGCGATGATGGCGGCCTCGCAGGGGGTGATGGTAAGGATGCCGATCGCCTGGCAGTGGGCCAGTCCCAGTTTCTCGCCCAGTTCCCGCTTGGGATTGGCGATCAGGTGGGCCAGCGTCACCTGCTTGCCGGGAACGTATTCCTGAACGATTCTCGGTTTTTCTGTCGTCATGCCCATCCTCCGTTTTCTGACTTGTGCGAAAATAATTATCCCTGGGCGCCGGCGTTACCTTGATGTTCTCTTGTCCTCGGACCGCATAATCTTGTTGAATTGCATTACATAAGAACAACCGCATAAACCAGGCCGGCGGCTGCCAGGATATTTTCGCCAGGTCTGTTGCTTTTTTGCCGCAAACAGCAAAAAAGGACCGACCGAAGTCGATCCTTTTCTATTCCACGAATCATATTTCCTTATATTTCCAGGTCAAGCAAATTCTTTGCCCGGTTATGGGACGATCTTGCTCAACCGTCGGTGGTCGCCGGCGCTTGGCCGCGGCCTTTCCGGTTGCGGTACTGGTTGGGCGTCAGCCCCGCCTCCTGGCGGAACACCCGGCAAAAGTAGCTGGCGTCCTGGTAACCCGACTCCAGCGCGATCCGCACGACGCTGAGATCAGTACTGCTGAGCAGCTTTTTCGCCCGCTCCACCCTTGCCCTGGTGAGAAACTCGACAAAGTTGCAGCCTTTTTCCTGCTTGAACACCCGGCTGAAGTAAAAAGCGCTCAGATGCGCCGTCTGGGCGACTTCCTCCAGGGTAAGATTGCGGTGGCAATGACTCAGGATATAGTTGCAGGCCTGGTTGATCATCCGGGAGTTGACGGAAGTCCGGTTGTCGATCATGTCGTCGAGGAACCGGTCCAGGGAATTCATCAGCAGGTGGTAGAGCTGGCTCTGGTTGGTGCATTCCACCAGTTTGTTGATCAGGGCGAAATTCTGGAGGGTCAGTTTCTCCAGGTTGGCGCCGCCTTCCACCGCCGCCCGTGATAAAACGATCAGAAGTTCGAGGGCGCAGGCTTTGACGGTTTCGATGCCGGCCTGAGCCTGAAAGACTTTTTCCAGCAAGGCATTGAGGCTGTCTTTGGCCGCCCGGCGGTCGCCGCAGCGCACCTTCTCCAGCACCGCCCGCTCGTCCCGGAACGGATAGGCGAAGGTTCCGTCGCCGTCCTCCGCCAGCTCGTCAAAGAAATGCACAGGGTCGTCTTCGGGGAAGAAGCCGCGCTGGCAGGCGCTGACCGCCTCCATGTAGGACTTGTAGACCTCGCGGGAGTCGTCGTAATGACGTCCGATCCCGATGGTCGCGGCCACTCCCGTCGCCTGCGCGATCATGGCGTGGACGGTTTCCGCCAGGGCTCTGACTGCGGCTTTCATCTGCTCCGGCGGAAGCCCGGCGTCCGAGCCCAGCAGAATAATCATCTTGTCGCCGGAGAAGGGTGTCGCCATGCCGCTTTTTCCCAGTACGCCGCAGATATCCCGGTACAGCTTCTGCCCGGCGGCATGACGCTGCGGGTCCTTATCCTGGCGGGTCAGCCGGTTGACACTGTCGATGGCGGCGACGACCGCCACCCCAGGGTCGGCCTCCAGGCCCAGAAAGGCGGCCCGCTGCCGGAGGAGAGCCTGATCTTCGATGCAGCCGCCGATGAGGTCATAGACAAACGACATCTGGATATAGGGCTTGGCGCCGTCGAAATATTCCCGGAGGTGGCTTTCTTCCCGGCGCTTGCGCTTCATCTGCTCGAGCTGGCCGACTACCTGGGCGAGAACCTTCACCAGTTCCTGCGGCCGCGCCGGTTTCAGGAGATACTCGGTCGCTCCCAGGGATATGGCCTGACGGGCATAGCTAAACTCGTCGAAGGCGCTCAGAATGACAATTTTGCATTCCGGCAGAAAATTTTTGATGCGCCGGGTGGTCTCCAGCCCATTCATTTCCGGGATGCGGATATCCATGACGACGATATCGGGCGACTGCTGCTCGGCGCAGGAGACGGCGCTCTCGCCGTCTCCTGCTTCTCCGGCCACAGTGATCTCGGGGCAGTGCTTCTCGACGATGAAGCGGATGGCCTCCCGTTCCAGCTGTTCGTCTTCGACAATCAACAGTTTGTACATGGGCGCACTTCCTTTTTCGGGCGACAGTCCTCTGCATAAGGGAGATTGATGCAGACAGTGGTGCCGCGTCCCCGCTGGCCGTCGATCCGGAGGCCGTATTCCTTGCCGAACTGATGCTGGATGCGCTTGTGGACATTCACGATTCCCAGCCCGGTGGTCTGCCCTTTGCTGACCGCGCGCTTCTCCTCCTGGAAAATCTCCCGGATGCGCTCCGGCGACACCCCGACCCCGGTGTCCGCCACCGTCACTTCCACCTTGTCGCTTTGCGCGACGGCGGTGATCCGTATCTCGCCGCCGTTCTTTTTGGGCTCAAGGCCGTGGATAATGGCGTTTTCCACCAAGGGCTGGAGGGTCATCACCGGAATGGGGATATGCTCCAGATCGGCCGGCACGTCGATTCTGACCCGTATCCGGTCGCCGAACCGCACCTGCTGAATCAGCAGATAATCCTGGATGGAGCGAATCTCTTCCGCCAGGCTGCTGAACTGGTCGATATTGCGCAAATTGTTCCGGAGCAGGTCCGCCAAGGCGTAGACCACTTCCTGGGTGCGGTCGGCGCCTTCCAGCATGGCCAGCCGGGCGATGGTATTGAGGGTGTTGAAGAGGAAATGGGGGTTGACCTGGGACTGCAAGGCCTTGAGTTCGGTGGCCCTGAGCATGTTCTCCAGGTCGCTCTTGGCTTTCATTTCAGCCATCAGCTGCTTGTGGCTGATGTTGGCGATGCCGATCTCGACAATGTAGTTGGACATGATGTAGGCCAGATCCGCCGCCGCTCTGACCCGGTTTTCCGGAACGGTCTGGATTTCCGCCTCGAAGATTTCCGTCAGGACTTCGATGTCCAGGTCCAGGTCGGCGACCCGCCGCCGCATCTCGGCTTTGGCGTCGTAGTCGTCCTCGGTCAGTATAACCTGTCCCGCCAGAAAGGCCCCGAGGTATTCGTTGTGCACGATGATCGGCGCGGCCAGATCGGTCAATCCGCTGTGGCAGTGGTAAACGACGGCCTTGTGGTTTTCGGTCGCCCGGCGGCCGCCCCGGTCGTCGCAGGCCATGCAGCGGTCCAGCCCCTTCGGACTGGAGCGAATATAATTGCAAAATCTCCTGAAATTGCTGGGGGTCGTCACCGGCTTGCCGTCGATGTCGACGATGACGGCAGCCAAACCGGTCGCTTCGCAGAATTTGTCCTGAATTTCCTGGAGGATCCGCGTGTTCACAATCTCACCCAATGCAAAACTGTTGTACTTTTGCATAGGCCCCCTCCCAACATAACAAAAGCATAGTAAGATTTTGCTTTGTTATATGGGATATTTATCTGTTTGGCTGAATTATCCTGCCGACCGCAAAAAAACACCATAACCCGGCAATCCTTAACCAGCCGCTACCTCGCCGCCGTCAGCGGCTGCGGCTCCGGCACGCCGAGCTCGAAGTCGGAAAGCCTGGCGACATTCCGCGCCGCCTCGGCCATAAGCCGCAGCAGGCCGACCATCAGCACCGCGCCGGTCCCCTCGCCCAGGGCCATATTCGCCCGTATCGGAACCTCCTCGGCGACGATGCCGCCGGTCAGCAGGGCGTAAACCATCCCAGGCTCCTTGGAGAGATGGGAAGGTATGGCGTAATGCTTGACCCGCTCGTCGATCCGGACGGCGCAGGCATAGGCCACAGCCGAGATGAAGCCGTCGATGACGAAGGGAGTCTTCAGCCGGGCGCACTCGCGCATGGCCGCGCACATGGCCGCCAGGTCAAACCCTCCGAGGCACCGCAGCATGTCGTGGGGCGTGGCCAGGTCGTCCTTGTGCAGCTCCATGCCGCGGGCAATGGCGTTGCGTTTGCGCTTCAGCACCTCCAGGCCGGGGGCGCTCGCCCCGTACCCCACCACGAACTCGACTTCCGCCCCCGTCAGAGCGTGCAATACCGCCGAGGAGGTCGTCGTGTTGCCGATCCCCATCTCCCCGAAGGAGAGCAGGTTGCAGCCCCGGTCGGCGACCAGCTCCCTCACCAGGCTTTCGGCGGCGGCCTGCACGAAGGCGTATTCGCTTTTGCTCATCGCCGGTTCCCGGGTGAAGTTCCGGGTGCCCTGGGCCGCCTTGCGGTTGAGTCCCACCGGCTCCGCGCTGTCGACGCCCACATCCACGACGGTATAGGGGATGCCCTGGCAGCGGCAGAAGGAACTGATGGTGGCCCGGCCCTCGGCCATGTTCCGGGCCTGCAGACAGGTAATGACCGCCGGATAGGCGGCGACCCCTTCCTCGACCACCCCGTTGTCGGCGGCGAAGATGAGATGATGGGGGCTGATTTCGGTCAGCCCGGTGCCCCAGGCGAGAAGCAGCTTCTTCAGGTGTTTTTCCAGCAGCCCCAAGCTTCCCGGCGGTTTCGCCATTCCATCGAGCAATTCGTCAATCTGGGCCGGATAATCCATGCCGTTCCCCTCCTATTTTCTAACTAAAAAAACCCTAGCCCAAAAAGGCTAGGGTTTTCCGTTTCCGGAAAAATCCTATCCTTCTGGCATTGCCCCTTGCGCGGGGGCGATATGACAGCCAAATCAGGCAGGTCTCCTGGCTTCGGATCATCGTGGCGCCTGCACCTTCCCGCTGCCGGTGGCATCAGCAGGCCCGCTCCCCGATTACAGTGGCGCGACCGCGTCGTTTCCGGGCTATGGCCAAGCCCGTCCGACCTTCCCTATTCTCCTCTTGGCAAAGAGGCACCTGATTGGTGGATGAACGATATGTCGGGCCGCCCGGCCCGGGAGGCGATTGACGCGCCCGGCCGGAACGGCTTCCGTGTTTCGCTGTAGTACTAATTTCCGCTTGGCCGCCAATCTCCTCGGTGTTTTTTTGTTCTTTCATTATAGATTCTTGCCGAAACCGGTCGGGGCGGCCGGCGCCGGCGCCGGTTTGCCGCCGGGCGGCGAAAACGCAAAAAAGCACAGCTACAGGACAAGATTCTCCCAAGGGGGAACCGGCTGATTTGTATAACCTTTCCATCAGATCATTCACGCGAGGAGGAACCTGCCATGAAAAAGGTTATGATTGCTCCCGGCCGCTATGTGCAAGGCCCCGGCGCCCTGGGAGACCTGGGCGTCCACCTGGCGCGGCTCGGCACCAAGGCCCTCATCCTCGGAGGCCAGCGGGGCCTCGCCGCCGTCCGGGCCACGCTGGAGGCCAGCCTGCGGGAAAGCGGCCTGACCGCCCATTTCAGCAGCTTCGGCGGCGAATGCTCCCGGCTTGAGATCGCGAACATCGTCGCCGCCGCCAAACGGGAAAACTGCGACATCATCGTCGGCGTGGGCGGCGGAAAAGCCCTCGATACCGCCAAGGCCGCCGCTTTCACCGCCAAGCTGCCGGTGGCCGTCGTGCCGACCATCGCCGCCACCGACGCCCCCTGCAGCGCGCTCTCGGTCATCTACTCGCCGGAAGGAGTGTTCGAGTCTTACCTGGTGCTGCCGAAAAACCCCGACCTCGTCCTGGCCGACACCGCGATCATCGCCCAAGCGCCGGCCAGATTGCTGGTCTCCGGCATGGGAGACGCCCTGGCCACCTGGTTTGAAGCCGATGCTTGCGCCAAGGCCTATGCCAGCAACCTGCCCGGCGGGCTGTCCACCGCGGCGGCCCTCAGTCTCGCCCGGCTGTGCTACCAGCTCCTGATCGAATACGGGTACCAGGCCAAGCTGGCCGCCGAGCAGGGCGTTCCGACCGAGGCCCTGGAGAAAATCGTCGAAGCCAACACCCTGCTCAGCGGCCTGGGCTTCGAAAGCTCCGGCCTCGCCGCCGCCCACGCCGTCCACAACGGCCTCACCGTCCTGGAGGAAACCCATCACGCCTATCACGGCGAAAAAGTCTCCTTCGGCACCCTCGTCCAGTTGGTGCTGGAAAACCAGCCCAGCCGGCAGATCGACGAAGTGCTCCGCTTCTGCCGTTCGGTGGGGCTGCCCGTAACCTTGCAGGAAATCGGCGTCACCAGCCCTACTCCCGAAAAACTGCAGAAAGTCGCCGAAGCCACTTGCGCCCCCGGCGAAACCATCCATAACCAGCCCTTCCCCGTCACCCCTCAAACGGTCTATGCCGCCCTCGTCACCGCCGACGCCCTCGGCAAGGCCTACCTGGCGGGGCAAAAGTAGCTCCGAGTTCCCGACGAATCAAAAAATCCCGGCTCCCAAAGGCGAGCCGGGATTTTTTGACGTTAATCCGCTGCACGGTAAAACTTTCTTATGCCGTAATATGCTTTAGTCCCGCCAAATATTCCCGCAGCGCTTCTTCCCAGGGACGGAGCGCGTGCCCGGTGGTCAGCCTGAGCATCAGATTCTCCAGGGGGGAATAGGCGGGCCGAGGCGCGGGGCGGCTCAGCTCGGCCGTCGTCTGCGGCAGGACCCTGACCCGGCTGTTGCCGCTCAGTTCGAAAATCTTTTTCGCGAAATCATACCAGGTGGCGACCCCGGCATTGGCGGCATGATAGATGCCGAATTGCTCGGTTTTCAGCAGCCGCAGGATTGCCTCCGCCAAATCCGCGGCCCAGGTCGGGCAGCCATGCTGGTCGTCGACAACTTTGATTTCGTCCCGTTCCTGGCCCAGCTTCAGCATGGTCCGCACGAAGTTGCCGCCGTCGCCGTACAGCCAGGAAGTCCTCACGATAAACAGCTCGTTGAGAATATGGTGGGCCAACATTTCTCCGGCGTGTTTCGATTTGCCGTAGACGTTCTGCGGGTTGGGCCGGTCTAATTCGTTGTAGGCGCGTCCGAGGGTGCCGTCGAAAACATAGTCGGTGCTGACATAGACCAGCTTGGCGCCGTACTTTAAACAAGCCGCGGCGACGTTCTGCGTTCCGACGGCGTTGACCTTGTAAGCCGCCTCCGGGTTGCCCTCCGCCGCGTCGACGTTGGTGTAGGCCGCCCCGTGAATAACGGCGTCCGGCTGATAGGACCCGATGACCCGCAGCGTGCCGGCCGGGTCGGTGATGTCCATTTCCGCCGCGTCGGTGGCCAGAAACTCCGTCCCCTTCAGCCTTTTTACCAGTTCCCGGCCCAGTTGCCCGTTAGCGCCGGTAAGCAGTATTTTCATCTTCCACCTCTAGCGGTTGCCATACATTTTCTCATAGTAGGCGGCATATTCGCCGGATTTGACGTTCTGCCACCATTGCCGGTTTTCCCGGTACCATTTTACGGTGGCTTGGAGGCCGGTTTCGAAGGTGTATTCGGGTTTCCAGCCCAGTTCGCCGGTGATGCGGGCGGCGTCGATGGCGTAGCGGCGGTCGTGTCCCGGCCGGTCCTTGACGTGTTTGATCAGGGTTTCCGGTTTCCCCAGTTCGGCCAGGACGGTTTTCACGATGCGCAGGTTGGTGCGTTCGTTGTTGCCGCCGATGTTGTAGATCCGGCCGCTTTTTCCGCGGCGGAGCACCAGGTCGATCGCCCGGCAGTGGTCGGCGACATGGAGCCAGTCCCGTACCTGGAGGCCGTCGCCGTAGACCGGGATTTCCTTGTCTTCCAGGGCGTTGGTGATGGCCAGGGGAATGAGTTTCTCGGGAAAATGCCAGGGGCCGTAGTTGTTGGAGCAGCGGGTGATGCCGATGTTGAGGCCGTAGGTTTCGTGATAGGCCCGCACCAGGAGGTCGGCCCCCGCTTTGCTGGCGGAGTAGGGGCTGTTGGGGGCCAGCGGGGTTTCCTCGCTGAACAGGCCTTCCGCTCCCAGGGCGCCGTAGACTTCGTCGGTAGAGATTTGCAGATATCTTTCTACCCGGTATTTTTTCGCCGCGTCCAGGAGGACTTGCGTCCCCAGGACGTTGGTCCGGACAAAGAGGCCGGGGTCGTCGATGCTGCGGTCGACGTGGGATTCGGCGGCGAAGTTGACAATGGCGTCGACGCCCCGGGACATGGCGGCGTCCACTTGCGCCGCGTCGGCAATATCGCCCCGGATAAACGAATAGCGCGGATTTCCTGCTGCTTCCCGGAGATTTTCCAGGTTCCCCGCATAGGTCAGGGCGTCGAAGTTGACGATCCGGCAGTCGGGGTGTTCCTTCAACATATGCCGGATAAAGTTGCTGCCGATAAAACCGGCTCCGCCGGTAATCAAAAGTGTTTTCATGCGCTACCGTCCTATCTGTGTTGGGTCGTCCAGTCGAACCCGATCATCGGGTCGTTCCAGTCGATGCGTTTTTCGTCGGGATGCTGGGGGTCGTAGGCTTCGGTGGTGAAGTAGACGATGCAGGCCGGCTGGTTGCCCAGCACCCGGTAGCCGTGGGCCACGCCTTTGGGGATGACCACGACGAGCGGGTTGTCTTCCCCCATGTAGAAGATGTTGGTTTCGCCCCGGGTCGGCGAGTTTTCCCTCAGGTCGTAGAGGACCGTCTGAACGTTCCCCACCGGGAAGAACCAGATATCGTCCTGTTTTTCGTGATAGTGGAAGGCTTTGATGACGCCGGGATAGGATTTGGACAGGGATGCCTGCCCGAACCGCTCCAGCAGCTTCTCGTCGTCGCGCAGGATTTCCATGAAGAAGCCGCGGTCATCGCTGTGCCGCACCAGTTTTTTGACCATCACGTCTTGAATCATTTATCCCAACCTCTCCCTCTAGATTTCGCTTCACTCCCCGCCAGCCGGGCCACGCTCCCGTCTTTCCGCCGCCGCGCCTGACCGGGCATGAAGAATTCCTTAGAATAATTTTACTATTTGTTTCCGTTCATTCAAGGGCACAATCGCGAAAATTCGTTCACCCTATAATAGATGAAAACAAAAAGAATTTGTTGCATGTTTCTGCGCAAACAAAAAGAGCCGGCCGACTTTTTCGTCGGCCGGCCTCCTGGATTGTTATTGATAGCTTTGAAATCTACAACTGCTGTCTTCCAGGTTTTATAGGTTTGGACAGAGCTTTGCAGTTGATTAGGTCCGGTCACTTTTTCAATGCGGTGTGGTGGATTGGGGAAACGTTCTCATACTTTCAATCTGTCTTGTAGAATCATCGATAATGAATTCTACCCGTTCAGCACTCCACGCATCTGGCGCGCTGCCTACCGTAACGGAGCATTTTCACGCTCCCGGATGGATTATGACCAATGGATTGTCGGAGTATGCGAACGCTTTGCTGTTTTCAATTATTCCAAAAATAGCGGCGATATCCAAAGACCAGGCTAAATCCATCGGCTCTGAGGAACGTTTGGGGTAGCCAAATACTTTGACCCTAGCATTGTTTGCTTAGTCAAATCAATTGTAACTTCACACCATGCTTCGGGATAGCCTCAGAATCATTATTTAATACATAGTAGGAATATACGATTTCGCCCTTACGACTTTTCACTGCTTCTGTCCCGCGCAGATAAACACTAATGCTGCTCAATACAGCATCTTGTCTCCATTTCTGCGCAACTGCTGCTGCCACAGGTAATCCTTCTTTCACCGAAGAAACAGCGACAGGCAAAGGCTTTTCGGTTCAATCGTCAATTTCCTTCAGAGTCCAATGGGGACCCCGAATAAACAAAAACGCCATGTATCCTGCTAGCACAATAACTGCTCCCAGCAGAAAAAACATTATCGTTTTGCTTACTAAGCGCCCTTTTTTCAACTTAATTCACCACCCGAAGCATATAACTATTGGTTGTACCTTTTAAATGCCTCGTAATACAAATAAGTTTCCCGGCCATATTGAGCAGCAGCATTGCCCATACCATTGTACTTAGCCAATAGTCTTTCAACATCCTCCCTTCTTCCATTATTTGGGTCTATTTTTGCTCGGTCTGCTTCATCGGCAAGAACTAAAGCCACATAGCTTATATTAGTAGCATCGTCTTGAAGTCTTCTGAACATCTCGTCCCGATTATACTCTACACCTAAAAGCCTCTTCTCCGCAGCTATTGCTGTTTCAGGAAATATTTGACCTAACCCAATGGAGGCGGAATCAAATTTATCGCTAACTTTTAACCTCGCCGCTGCGGATTGCTTCCCGAACGGTGTCGAGCCATGACTTCTCCGGCACTTGGAGAGTATCGGCGTTAACGGGCGGAAACGCCGAAGGCCCTTCGTTCACCGGGATCTCGACGACGACGTCCCGGTTGAAGTCCACGGTGGCCTTGGCGTCGCGGTAGACCGTGTCCCGCCGGTTCAGGGGAATGTGCCTGTCAATTTGATTGATTCTGCTGTCTTCGTCCCCGGCATAACCCGGGTATCCTGCTTTCCAGTCCCAGTATCCCATGTACGGCATCCTCCTTTCGCAATAGGAAATAAATCTGATTTCGGTCTGAAAAAACCGAATAAAAAAGAGCCCGGCAACCGGACTCGGTAAAGTGTATAAAAAATTGATAACGGACGGCAGGCCTGTTTAGAGCCGTAACACTGATGAACGGTATATATTGCTTCGCAATAGCTTTAGGAAAGCGAAAAGCCCTATTGGCTCGTCCGGAGGGGGTAGGCCCAGAAGAGTAATGCATAGCATCCTCTACTTCTTGGCCATTCCAGCAGGTGTAGGTGGCCAAGGTGTCAGGAAAATCCTGCAACCCCATGCTCCACGGCTACTACCGGAAGATCCCCGAGGGCAAGACAAAAAAGCAGGCTCTGGCGTGCGTCAATGCGCCGCCTCGTCAGTATCATCTACGGGATGATGAAGCACCGGATGGCCTATGTGATGCCGGACTTGCTGCCGGAGATAGAGGCCGTTTGACATTGTGGCAGCATCCTTGATCAGATGCTGCCACAATGTTGGCCTTTTGTCTTGTTTTCTGAGGGAAGCGACAGATGCGTCAAATGCGTCTCTGATGCTCCGTACGGTACTGCCGCTTCGCTAGGGGCAGCGAGGATGACTAACTGCAGAATTAGGATTCTGCGGTCAGTTGCCATGTCTTTTGTTGGTCAGGAGGCTAAAAAGGTTCTGTGATGCTGCCATTGACGTCTGTCGTTTTGCAGTGAATTTAGCAGAGTTTTGTAGTGAGACCGTACACACTACCGTTTTATTCATTATCCAGCAGGTAGCCGAAAAATTCTTCATGCAAAGCTGTATTACCCTTCAGTGACTCGCCAGTATCAAAGTCTACTAGATCAATCTTCATTCTGTCTGCCAAAGCATCTCCACCATCAATCATTACTAGAGTTGAGTGAAAAACACCTTCAATAATATTATTTAGCACTCTCTTAAGGGCATCTTTTTTCTCTTGAGTAGTTATTAGTTTTTGCAATTCTTGAATGTCTTCCTTAACGTCGGACAATCTTAAATCGGCATTTGGTTCAAGGTCATTGATCCCTTTATTAACCCAGTAGTCTTTAATACGTTTTAGATTTTCAAAAAATATTTTTTGTTTTTCCATACATCTTCCCCTCTTTACTTTTTATACCAGAACTCACTATATTTACTATCTATTTGCTTTGCAAAGTCAATTACCTCTTCCGCTGTAGGAGTTCTACCTAAAGATTTTTCCCACCTTTGCCATTCCTTAGTAACTAGACGATGAATATCTGGATCAATTCCTTCTAGGTACTTCGTCTCGTGGATATTGATTCCTTTACCATTGAGAATTTCCTGGTACTTTTGGGGTAAAGTATGATGTACTTGAAGTTCTTTAGGCATCCCTGGATTTTCCTTCAAAAATAAATCTCTATAATTCTTGGCATTTGAAATTTTTCTAGCATCTTGAGCTACTATGCGTTCCGCATCGGCAATTCCCTCTGCAGCTTTACTCGGCCCCCTTGCTAAATCGAGAGCTTCACTCGCGAATTTCGAACCTCGAACCATGCCTACCGTTTTGAGGACCTTGGGTGAGATGTTGGCGGCTAATAATACGCCTGCCCCGGCAAATTTAATTGGTGGGAAGCTAATTGATATGGCATCCACCCATTCACCAAAAGAATGCTCCTTTGCAGGAGTGGCTTCCCGCGTTCCGGCTGATAGCCCCCAACCGAACTGCAACGGTTGATCCAGCGTATATTCGACCGACACCGCCGACTGATCGACCGGCTTGTCGCCAAAGTAGGCTTTGGCTGTATATTGGTGCTGCAGCGCAAACCTGTATTCCCTGGATATGTCCATTTGCTGCAACGCGGCATCCCGCTGGCTGCTGAAGACGGTGCCTGTCAAATAGGGCAAAAGCGATCTGTCCCCGGAGCGGTTCTCCTGGCCGGACTTCCAGTCAAGGCTTAAAGCGGGCCATTCCGCTTCCCCGGATTCCGCCGCGGCCTCCTGGCGGTCGGCCGGCTCCGCCGGCGGCAGTTGTACTTTCCCGGTGAGGTCCGACTTCGTCCCATATTTTTCTGTGAGAACCAATACCCTCCTGTAACGACGGTAACAAGGTGATCGGAAGACTGACGCGGGCAAGACCTTCCAGGGCTGGGGTTAGGGCGTTTATTGCCGTTGCCAGTTCGTTCATTTTGTCAATCATAATGGCCCCCTTTCATAGTAAAAGACCGGGTTTTCCCCGGTCTTTTACTAATTACCTTATTTATAAGCATCAAGAATAATTGATGTATATTTTAATTCTCCATTTTGATTGCGGCTATCATGCTCGGCTGATCGTCGGACTATTCCATCGGTAAGGCTCCATTCTGTATTTTGAAATTGGCCGTTTTCGTCAAAATACTCTAGCAGATTTACTCTAAATCCGGCCTTCTCAAATATTTCCGCTAATGTCTTGTAGGTATACAGGGCTTTGTGATCGTCGCTTCCCCAACCTATTCCCCCCGGTCTGACGTAGTTTATGTATTCGGCATCAGGATGTAACCCGTCAGGAACGGCAACACGTAGATAGCCGCCAGGTTTGACGTAATCGTAGCAAAGTTGCGCCGCAGAGTGGGCGTCATCAGATGTAAAATGTTCCCAAACATGCTCTGCTAATAGTGCGGATATTGTACCAGGTTTAAAATAATATTCCCACTCGTCGCGATTTAGCACATTCAGTGTATCAATATCCGTGGGTATCCAGCCGTCGTACTTTATCCCACCAGAGCCAATAATAAGCTTAATATTTTTTGTCGTTTTTGCCCTGAAATACAATAGTTGCTTTTTTATTGCTCTTTTGACAGCCTGCATCTTTAATAACTCCCTTATATGGATTTTATTACTAAAGGACTCATTCGGCAGTTATTAAAGATTTCCTTTTTACGCGGGCAATTCCGGCCACTCTGGGCGCGTTGGGTCTATGGTGTTTTCGGGAAGGTCGCGAAGCACCTGTCGATATGCCTGCCATGCCGCCTTTTGTTCGCCAGTCAAAGGCGCGTCCGCCAGTTGTGCCCAGTCACACATTGCCAGTCGAGCGTTGCGCTCGGCCCGCAGTGCCGCCCAAGCAGTGTCTTCGATTTCTTCCGGCGTCGGCTCCGGGTCAGGCATTGGCTGCGGCATCTCTTCAACGATCCAATGACCGGCAGGGTCGCCGAGAAACGCCTCGACGTACCGCGCAACCTGAGTCTCGCCTACTATCGGCGGAGTGGTTGCGGTTGTCCAGGCCGGGAGTACGTCGGCCCCGGTCACAGGGCATTTGGGGGCCTCCATTTGCCCTGTATATTCACCAGTTTGGGGGTCAAAAGTGTAAATTCTCATGGTGTCACCTCACTAATATTTGATCGCGCCATAGTAGGCGACGTTATGACCACGGGTTTCAGGTCCGCCGGTTGAACCTGGGTTGTAAGCCGTATTTGGGTTAATGTCAGCGTTGGCAGACTGATTGCCTACCCAATTTTTGGTATTACCAGCCGTGAAGAAAGTACGAGGATGATCGTGCGATTCAATGCTTCCGACCTCCGCGCTACCCAGCCGCCGCCCTGCTATTGTTAACGTGACCCCGGTCGCCGTCGCCGTGGCATTAGCCGATATGGTTATGCTGGTGCTGCTGACAATGCTTTCGATAGTCGCCCCAGCAGGGATTCCGCTCCCAGACACTGCCATGCCAACGGCCAGCGTAACGGTGTTGGAAATATTGCTGATTGTCTTGCTGCTACTAGTTGTATCGCCGGTGATATTGGTTTTATCCAGGGCATTGAGAGTATCCAAAGCCCTCAGAAATTCACCGGCATTTTTCGGCGTCCTAAACGTAGTACTTCCGTCACCGACACCAAACCGCCCATACATCCCTGCCGCCCAATCAGCCTCAGAAACGGCCAGGCCGTAATCAGTGGCGAATTTCCAAAGCCTCGGGTAAGCCGCCCGTGAATAAATTGCCCCGGTAAGCTCTACGTAGCCCGGTCGGATTAGCATGTCAAACACTGGCCGACCGACAGGCGTACCATCCCGTAAATCGTCTATAATCCAGGTAACAGTCCCGTCACTAACCAGTGTCCCTACGTCTGCCCAAACGGGTTCTGTAGTGCCGCTATTTCCTGCTACAACACATTCTAATCGCTTATGACTATAGCCAGCGGTCGGGTACCTAATATCGCCCACAATGTAAGCGGTGTCTGCTTTCCAAACTGCTGTGTATCGATTGATAAATTCAAAAAGGCGGGCATCGTTGCTAAAAAGCTGGGCCAGATAGTCATTAACAAAGCCAGCCTCTACGTCGTCAGTTACTTTTATTTCGGACTTCGTTGTCAAAAACACCCTTGTATTATCAAGATCAGCCACTTTTTATTTCCTCCCCCTTAAAATTCCTCGTCCCATTGATAGACGAATTCGCTTTCGCCATCTTTACCTTTTTTGGTAAAAGTTTTTATGGCGACAATATCGTCGTTTTCGTCTACCAGGGCTATTTCGGATATATCGACGCCGACTAATTCTTCTTCGGCCAGACTTCCGATAAAGCGTACCGTTGTCGGAACAGGATAAGAAACGCTGTCCAGGGTTTTCCGGAGTCGTTCATTTCCCAGGGCTGTAGCCCCGGTTACAGGGGGTATGGGTTGATTACTGCCGTCGACGCCCCCGTCGCCAAAAGCCATTTTTACTACTTTGTGGATCGTACCGCTGGTGCCGTGGGCCTGGGCAAATTTAGCCCTGGCTGTCGCTGTCGTTATGCTGTTTGCCATTGTCTAACACCTCCCGGCTTATTTCTTGTCCCTTCTTCTTTACGATAAGAGTTACAGCCGTCGCGGTTTCAATTTTATTACCAAGCATTCAAAGTACCCCCTTTTCTACGACTACGCCGCCGACTTTTCGCAGGAAATGGACGTTATTCCCGATCTTATCCATTGGATCAGTAAACGGGGCGAAGTCGTGGCTTCCGTCGAATTTGAAACGGCCATTAAACTTTTTATCAGCCCCAAAAGGCAGGGCGGCTATCGTTATTCTGGTAAACATTACTACTACGTGTTTTTGGGCCGTCATACTACTTTCTTCGGTGGAATTTATCAGGCCGTCGAATTGCTGACTACCGTTGAATTTATATAACCCGTTCCATAGAAGCTTGTCGCTAGCCGCCCGCCGCCAAAAGTTCGTTTTATCGGCCATCGTTATTATCTGGTGGGGGTCTTGTACCGGCGTTATGGGGTGGCCTACCTTCCATCGGTAGCGAAGTCCTAGGTGGGCGTGGATAATATTTTGTATTTGAGTGTTCGCCGTATCGAAGTCAGACAGGTCGCCGGTTAGCTGGACTTCTACGACGAATTCGGAAACGTCCAGCCATACCTGAATAGGGTCGGTCGTGTAGGCGGTTATGATCGCTTCTACTAGGTCGGTGCCGAAATTTCCTATACCCCGCCAAGCGGCCAATACGCGGCTTCTACGGAGGTCGTAGCTATCCGTACGGATCGTTGGAAGCCCTAGTACTCGTTCCCAATAGCGAAGCCCCCAGGTAGCCGTAAGAATGAAAAGCTGGGGGCCTATGCTTTGTTGGTCAGTATTAACTTTGTCATAGTCGTCAGCTATGGCCGATTGGATTGCGGTAAAGATTCGGCTGTAATGGTAGTACGCTGGCGTCCGCTCTACCATTCTTTCGGCGCGTTCGCCCATTAAATATCTACCGCCCCGACTATCGGGGCTTCTTCTTGGCCTGGTATTATATCTGCCATTGTCCCGTTAATAGTAAGCCCCGAGTAGTTTACGACGCCAGCCGTAGAAATTAGCAGGCCCCCAATCTTTGCCCATATAACCGGGGCCGGGGTGTTTTTGTCTGTTACGACAAATATCACTTCGTCTTGCAGGTATTTGTCTACGGCGGCAATAAACGCGGTCCTGGCGGCGTCCTTATCTGCCCCGGTGCCATATATGACAGTCGCCGCTATGTTCAGTGTAAGCGTGTCGGCAGCTTTCACCAATACCCTAGCACCGCCTGGAGCCTGGCCTTCACCTAGGCCCTGGCCATACAAGCTTACGAATTCGGCCTGGGCTATCCATACCGTCGTAGTCGTATCGGTCGTTAGCCGGGATACTTCCAGCGTTAACGGGTTAATTCCGTCGTAGTAGAATGGTACTTCGACGAAGCCGTAATCGATCGAAAGCTGGCTGGCCGTAAAAGTGAGGTCGGCGTCCGTTGCCCCGCCCTTTGTTTGCTTTACCGGCTGTCCCTCCGACAGCACCCTTACCCGAAGCAGATCGTTTTGCCCGGCGGTGCTGTCGGCTTTCACTTTAAGGCGGGCCTTGAAATGGTTTTCCGTCTCCAGGCAGGCGTCGATCGCCGCCAGGGTTACGGTCGCGGCCCCGGCGGCATCGTACGTCAGCTTCACGGCGGCAGCGTCGATCACGGCCCCATAGCCGCCTAGCGCAGCCCCTTCAGCTTCCACCGCGGCGTCCAGCACCGGGTCCAAGAATTCCTGCACGTTCGCTACGACGGCCGGCGTGGCGGGCAGGAAATCGTCGCCCACCAGGACGATTTTCACGGTGCCGTTGCCGTTCCAGCGGGGGATGACCCGGAGCTTGCCCACGCCGTCGAACGGCTGGACCCAGCGGATGTAGTCGTTTTTGTTGCCGCCGGTATCCGGGTGCCGCACCTTGAATTCGTAGCGGCCGTATGCGTCCTCGTCGCTTTCCGTATCCTGTCCCGGCACCGTCACGCCCCTGTCCGTCACTTCCTTGATCCCCGGAATGGGCGGAAGGAAGATGAATTCGGTGCCGGTCAGCACGTTGCCGACGGCCCCCGGGGTTTTGCAGGTAATGGACAGGCTTTTGACGCCCGGGGCGGCAAAGCTTACTTCGTCATCCACGGTGTACTGCAGAGGATTTCCCTCGCTCACCAGCGTCACCGTGCTGGCCGCGTGCCCCCGGGGAATCTTTACGCCCGCGTCGGCGTTGATGTCCAGCCGTCGTCTGGCGGCGGTGGCCGGAATTCTCGCCAGCCCGATTTCCGCCAGCTTCAGGTCCAGCCATTCGCCGCCGGCATACTGGGCGAAACCCTTCTTCAGGATGTCGTCCTGGTCTTTTTGCAGTTCGACGATCTCGGCGGGAGCGGCGGCCACGGCGTCGTAGATAAAGTCCCCGGGGTCTTTGCGCCAGGCGTCGGGCACCCTCGCCAGCATGCGGTCCCGGACGGTTTCTTCGGTTTGCTCATAGACGGGCTTAAAGGCTGGTCTGGTCATGGTAGATCACTCCCCTCAGGGTCAATTCCCCGTCAAAGACCGTCCGCACGGTGCATTCGACATCCAGGACATCGGCGTATCCCTTGTCTTCCGGGTCCAGCGGGTCTTTCGCCTTGCGGCGGACGACCCCGACGGCCTCGACGCCGGTCACCCAGGGGTCGTACAAAATGGCCTCCCGCATGGCCCGCTTGATTTCCGCGGTCCGGACTTCCTCCGTTAAATCCGGCCTGGTCAGAATATGCCAGGCCGAATTTCCGTACTTATGGCTGAGTTTTTCATTCACCGCATTCCGGTAGATCGGAAAGCGCCCCCTGGGGGTCTGCTGGGCTTTGATGAGCACGGGCACGGCGGCCAGCAGGCCGGTCGCGGCAACAACCTTCCCATGGGCGTCGGTCACGAATTCCCCGGCGGAAAAGTCGAAGACCGGCGACTTCTTGGCGATTGACGGCGTTGCCATATTAGCCCCCCTTTCCATACCAATTCATAATCACATATTTGATTTTGCCGCCGCTGGAGGCCGGAGCCACGCTCACCCGGTCCCCGGCCTCCAGGGGGCGGAGATCGCCGGTTTTGTAATATTCGTGGCCTTCCTCGGGATCAATCCCCTGGGCGTCGCTGGCGACGATGTAGGGCGGCAGAATAAGCTCGTCGGCCCCGTACACCTTTTCCACCCCGTCGATCCGGAGGCTGGCCGCCCCTTGCATCGTCCCCAGGGCCATCCCGCCGGTCAGTTTTTCCAGGACGCCCCATCGCTGGGCGTCCGCCGGCCGGGTGACGGGGAAAACGAACATCCGGTCGTCTTTGCGCAGCGGATAAAGGCTGACCGGGATTTCGAACAGTTCCAGGTCGATCGCCTGGCTGTCGCCTTCGAAAACCAGGGTGACGGGGTGCGGTTCGGTGGTGGCCACGCGGACGATCCGGAGGCCCGGGGCGGCATCCCCGCCGCCGGCCGCGGCGATAAGCTTGTATAAATCCACGGCCCGCCGTGAAGTGGTGTCCATCGCCTGCCTCCTCAGTTGTCCTTCCCGGACTCGTATTTTTTAAGCAGCGACTCCATCGCCGCGCGGTATTGCTCGTTTGCGGACAGCCCGCCCTCCGCCGGCGGGGTCGCCTCGATCTTCTTTTGGTCGCCCGCCTGATCCTCGTACTGGACCGGGGGAATGCCGAGCTCCAGCACCAGGTCCATGGCCAGGCCGACGACCCGCTCCGAGTGAAAGGTCTGAACGACGTTTTTGATGTAATAACCGCCGCACAGCCTGGTGCGCTTTTCCTCGGCGTATACCAGGTCGCCGCTGCGGAACATCGGCATCCTGCCTTCGGGGTTGATGCCCTCGATCGACTGCTCCCGCCTGGGAACCTTCACCTGCTCGAACAGGTCCTTCGCCTCCGCGGCCATGGCCGTGGCGTCGTTTTTATTGACTTCCCGGAACCTAATCATGTGCCCGTAACTTTTCATGGCCTCCGCATCGACCAGCAGGGTTTGTTTGCCGGTCTCCCGGTTCAGGAAGCGGACCACCGGCGTCGTCTCCTCGATCGTCCCCTTCGCCGCCGCTCTGGTCAGGTTGACGCCGTATTGAAAGGCCCAGGCCTTTTGAGGCCTCACCCGTTCGAAGACCTCCAGCCCGAACTTCTTCGGGTCGTCCTCCGGATTGAACCGGAACCAGAACTTCCGTCCGTTCTTCCGGTAGCTGCGCGCCAGGAGGTCGATGGCAATCTTGTCCGGGGTTTTGCCGGCATAGTACAGCTGGTCGAGGACCGCCCCGGTATCGGCGATGCTCCCCGCCACGATCGCGGTCCGTTCGGCCAAGGCCCGCAGCCCCTGGCTGGCGGTCATGCCTTTGAAATAATAGTCGTCCGGCGCCTTCTTCATATAATATAGCGGATCATAGGCCTTGCAGGTCACTTGCCCGCTGCTGTCCGCCTCCTGGACAAACAAGAAGCCGAAGAACCACCGGCCGCCCCGGTACCAAAGCTCCACCGGGCTGCCGTAGAGCTCGGGCAGGTCCGCCGGGCTGCAGAGGGTGAAATCCAGCGTGCGGCATACGGCTTCCAGCTGGTCGGTCAGCTTCGGAGGACCGGCCAATATATTGGTAAGGTTATACTTGCCAACCCTTATCTCCATCCCGCTCCCCCTCGTCACTCCGCCGGGCGTCCGGTGGGAAGCCGCGCCGCCCCGGCCTGGCCCGCGCC
Organism: Sporomusaceae bacterium UBA7701; assembly: GCA_002482545.1. GTDB lineage: Bacteria > Bacillota > Negativicutes > Sporomusales > UBA7701 > UBA7701. The sequence continues at coordinate 132,309 of DLGF01000020.1, read as the reverse complement.
GTCGTTAACTTCGTCCGCAGGCACCGCCGGCCGGTCTTCCGGCGTTTTTTGAGCGGGATCGTTCACCGTGCCTCCCACCTCGACCTCTTTGGGTTCCACTTTTCGATATTCCTGGAGCTCCAGGCTGTAATAAATGTCGCCCTCGAAGCCTTGCCCATCCCAGCTGAAGCTTTTGACCGTCATGGTCTTGTTGATATCCCAGGCCGGAATAATGACCTGCAGCAAGGTGCCCGCGTCCTTGCAGCCGCTCAGCCACTCCCGGTATTCCGCCGGCTTGCGGAATTCGACCGCCCGGCAATAGCCCGCGTCCTGGCGTCCCGGGAAAAAGCTCTGCCAGGAAAGGCTGTCCAGGCCTGCGCCGCCGGGGAAAGCGACGTTGCCCAGGCCGACGATCCTGAAATCATCGGTGATCTGGTCGCCTTCTTTATAGGAAATCTTCTCCGGGATGACCGGAATATCGACATAGGTCCCGGTTTCAGTATCCTTCAGCGTGATTTCGACCTTTACCCGGTCCAGGTCGGCCGGCGCTCCGGTCAGATAAGCAAGGCCGCTCCCCGGAAACCGGCGGAGGGAAAGGTTCGCCTCCGCGATCACCACATCCCGGCCCAGTTGGGGCAGGACGTCCGGCAGGGCGCGGCCGGCGCCCAGGCTGCCGGCGGACAGAATAGCCTTCAGTTCCAGCTTCATAACAGCGCCCCCTTTTCGGCGGCGGCGGCGATGTTGGCCGCTTCGCTGAGCCTGGCGTACAGGTGGGTGATGATCTCGTCGACCAGGGCCGAAGCGTCCTTGGTGCCCACGTCGTTCAAATGGAGCGTTCCGATCAGCGCACCGACGGTCACGGTTTTGGCCGCGCCTGCGGAAAAACCCTCGTTCCCGGCGGGATTGACATCCACTCCGGCTTCGGCCAGCGCTCCGCCGACGGAAGCTTTTAAGCGCCCCGAACGGCCCTCCACTCCTTCGGCCAACGTCGCCATGATCTGTCCGCCGTTATGGGTCAGCTGACTGAAGGGCCCTTCCTGGGCGTCGCTGGAGGGCAGGAATTTGCGGACCTCGGCGAACACCGCCAAAACCGCGCCGACAAGCCGGTCTTTTGCCGTGATAATCCCCTGGACCAGCATGTCGATGATGGCCGCGCCCCAGTTTAAGGCCTGGCTTCCCAGATCGGCGAAGAAGGCCGCCAGAAAGCTGCCCAGCTCCGTAAAGATAGCCGCCCAGCCCGCATAGGCTTCGGCGAATTCCTGAACCAGCCCGGCCCATATCTGACCCAGCGCCAGCTTGACCTGCTCCCAGTTCTGGATCAGCAGGATGGCGGCGCCGATCAGCAGGCCGACCCCCGCGATCAGCCAGAAAATCGGGCAGGACAGCAGGGATGCGTTCCAGGCGGTTTGCAGGCTTAGCACCGTCTGCCCGGCGATGCTCCAGGCCGTGATCGCCCCGATCAGGGCGTAGAGCGGTCCGAGCACCATGCCGAAGGCCAGGGCGACGCCCTGAACCAGCGGGGCGATCCAGCTCCAGTTGGCGATAAAAAAGTCCGCCACCTTGAGCACCCAGCCGCCGAAAACGGCGATCAGGCCGACAGCCGGCGGCAGGGCCGTGTTGACCAGCCAGGAAAATACCGGCTGCACGCTGGGCCATAGCAGCGTCGCCAAGACCGCCACCCGCTGCAGGCTTTCCGCCAGCCAGCTCAGGGTCGCGCCCAGGGCGTCGCCGAGCGCCCGGCCGACGGTTGCCAGCGCCTCCAGCCCGCCGCCGCTTTTGAACCGGCCGATCCAGTCGACGATCCGGGCCAGCCCGGCCTCCAGAGCTTGAAAGACCGGCCTGGTCAGTTCCCGCTGCGCGGCGTCCGCGAAGTTGGCGATGATGGTTTCCATGCCCCGGAAGGTCCTGGCCGCCGTCCCCATCCCGCCTCTGAACTGCTCGTCCATGACCGCGAACAGGGTGGCGTTAAAGGCCGTGAGGTCGGTGACCTCCCCGGTTGCGCTCATTCCGCCGCCGCCCCGCCGGTTGCTCATGTCCAGCAGTTTCTGTTTGGTGATGCCGAAGGCTTCCAACTGCTTGATTTCCCCCGCCTGGACGGCGGTGACGGCGTCCACGGCCTGGCTGAGGGGCTTGCCGGTAACGGCGGCCATGTCGCCGACATTTCCCAGCGTCCGCCGGGCGGTAAGCCCAAAGGCTTGAAGTTGGGCGGCGGCTTCGGCCACCTCCAGGGTCGGAAACGGGCTGCCGGCGGAAAAGTCGACCGCCCACCGCATGGTTTCGCCCGCCTTCACGGCGTCTCTCATGCTGTTGGCCAGCCTGCTTTCGAAGACTTCCAACTGCGCGTTGGGCTCGACGAACCAGCCGTCCATCTGCCCGGCGATGGACTGGACCCGGCCTCGCCAGGTCCCCAGCGTCGCGCTGAATTTTTTGATGGAAGCGGTCATTTGCGATATTCCGCTGAGGGAAGGGTCTTTTGCTTCATCCGCCATGACTCTCCTCCTTCCTATCCTTGCTTCATCTTTTTCCGCTCTTTTTCAACGGCTTTGATTTGCAGCAGGGTTGCCTGATAGACGAATTCCTTTTCTAACGGGGGCAGATTATAGACTTCACCGGGCAGTCGGCCTTTCTCGTTCCAGATATAGGCCAGCAGCTGCGCTTCCCCGTTAGATTTCAGGAGTTTTTTACCGCTTCCTCATTCTCCCTGGCGGCCTGCGGTCCGAACCCGCTTACGGTTTGAACGGCGATGGCGAACCGGGAGATTTCGCCGGGACTCAGGAGCTTTTCCACTACCTGTTCGGCGCCGGCCACCCCGAACTTCGCCAGCAGCGCTTTGTCGGCGAAGGTAAAGGTGCTGCGCCGGTCTTTCCCCACCGCGGCCACGATAATCCGCAGCATCAGCTTGTCGTCGTCCACTTCGGGCGTCATCCCCCCGGCGCCGTTCGCCGTCATTTTGACGCAGTCCCGCTTGGCTTGTTTGAATTCGGGATTCGCCAGGGCCGAAAAAGGAATAAGCCCCAGTTTCTCGCTCGGGAATTCCCCCTGCTTGATGGCGGTCAGTTCGTCGCTGTCGCGCCCGAGAACGTCCTCGAGGGAGACATAGGTTTTGGCTTCATTGGCTCTCATCGTTCTACCCCTTTCCAATATGTAGATGGTGGAGGCGGAGCCTTGCGGCCCGCCTCCTCGCTCCGTTTAGGCGATATAGGTGTCGTAGCGGAAGCTGTCAAAGGTGAAATTGAGCTCGACCTCGACCGGGTCGCCAAGCTTGTAACCCAGGAGCGGCACGCTGTCGAAGGATACGCCCATGAACATGACCGCTTCCTCGCCGCGGGCCGTGGGGTCGGCCAGCTTGCCCAGGAAATTGTACTTGCCGGTCGGATTGTCGGCGATCTTTTTCTGGAGGCGGCTGTCGACTTTCAGCATCTTCAGGCTGCCCTTGCCCTTGCCGCCGGTGACCTTGTGGCTGGTCATAAACCGGCCGGCCTGTTTGATTTCCGCTTTTTCGAACTCGACCGAGGCTTCGAATTCCTGGGTCGACTGCAGTTCCTGGCCGTTTTCGTCGTAAATGAAGCCATAGAGGCCATTGATGATGTCGTTGCTCTCGAAGTTTGCCATTGGTTACGCCTCCTCGCTTAGAAATGCAGTTTGAGTTTCTGGTAAATTTTTTCCATGCTGTCGACCGGCCAGACTTCCGAAACGAAATAGGCCTCGTCGACTTTCGGATGATAAACGGCGTCCTTGCCGTGGTATTCGGGGTCGGGGCGGTAGGAAGCCCCCGGCTGCAGCACCTGCATGGTGACGAGGCCCTTGTAGTAGGACTCTTCCACGGTGGCCGCATAGGTCTTCCGGGCTTCGTCGGTATTGGAAAGCGCTTTTTTGTATTCGTCGCCGAAGACCTCCAGGTCATGGGCGATCTGGTCCAGGGCGTTGTTGATCCGGATCTTGCCCATTTCGGCCACCTCGTCGGCATGGGGCACGGTCAGCGTATTGACGCCCTCATCGATGACCACCGCCCGGCCGTCGGTCACAAAGACCAGCAGGCCGTTCTGCTTCGCCGTCACCCGCTCGCCGGGCTTGAGCTTCTTATTGACCGCGACATAGTCGACGACTTCGTCGGTCAGGGTCCGGTTGAGCGGCACCGAAGCCACCCGGGCGGCGACAAAGATCGCCATATCCGCGGCCGAATGCCCGTCCGCGCCGTTGCCGACGCATACGATGCCCCGGTGGTTGGAGGCCGCCGCCGCCGTCCCCGCCGCGTCCGGGTTGGTGTCCCAGGCCAGCGGGCCGCCGCGCACGAAGGTGACGTAGAAGCCCTCGTCCCGCACCCGCTTCACGAAGGTGGCGGCGGCGGCCAGGAGACTTTCATCGGTCACGGCGTCCAGGCTGAAGGCGTTGGCCGTGCCGTCGGCTTCCAGTTGGTCGAGGAACGCCGAATAATCCGCGGCGGTAACGGCGGCGCCGTTATTCCCGCCGGTGAAGGCCACTCCCGCCACGTTGGCCGGCAGGCTGGCGCCCAGCGCCTTGACCCGGATATAGTCGCTGTAGTTTATCCTGGTCGCGAGGTCGTCCAGCGTTTTGCTCTCCGTCCGGAACAGCAGGCTGCCGTTTTCGGTGAGTTCCAGCAGTTTGCCGCCGGCGAGGTTGAGGCTGTCCTTTATGGTCACGACAAAAGCGCGGTCGCTTTCATACAGGGTTTCCAGGGAAAGCGCCATTTGGCCGCCGCTGTCGTTCAGCGCGGCGGCGCCCTTTTTCGCCGTCAGGGCGGCCAGGCGGTAGGCGAGAACCTTCTGGGGCTTGCCCTTGAAGGCATGACTGCTGATTTTGGCCGCGGTTACGTCCGCCGCTCCGGTCGGGTTGAACTTTTCGTCGAATTCCCGGCCGTAGAGGACCACCGACAGGCTGTTCAGCGGCCCCCAGTTGGCGGTGAAGGGATAGGCGACGACGCCCCGGGCCCCCATCGCCACATTTTCCAGGGCGGCCACGATCAGGGTGTAGACGCCTGACAGGTCTTTCGAGGTGTGTTCCAAATAGGTTCCGGCCATAATAAATCCCCCTTTTGCTTAGTTTTGGACAGGCCGCCCGAGGAAGTCCGCCAGCCGCGCGGCGGCGGCCTCCTTGGTCAGCGGCCCGTCGACGCCGTGCAGAGCTCCGGCCATGATTTCCGGTTTGGTCAGGAATACCGTTTTCGCGGCGGCGATTAATTCGTCTTTGCGGTATACCGTCGGCTGTTCAGCGCTTTCCGTCTTGTCTTTCGCCATGAATGGACCCTCCTTTATTCTTTGGGGTAGTTGGCAAAGTCGTAGTGCCGGTCGTCGACCCGTCCCTTTACCCTGGTGCCGACGAAGGCCGGCGGCGGGGGCGCGGCGGGACGTTCCCTCGCGTAGGCCGCCCAATAGGTGAGCGTGAAGGGAATATCCAGGCCGGCGGCGGTCTGAAACTCCAGGCGGCCGTCGAACAGCCAGGCGGTCACGCCTTCGGGCTCTCCGCCCTGACCGTCGTTCACCGGCCCGTAGACGGGAATCCGCCTCACCGCCTCCTCCAGGCTTGAGAACAGCCTGTCCTGCAGGTTCAGGCCTTGCGCCAGCGTGGAAACATAGAGCACGCCATACTGAATCACCTTGGTCACATACCCGTACCGGTCCCGATTGCGATCCCGCATCCGGCCGGGCGGTTTGAATTCCGCGGCCGGCCGGGCCGGCTCCGACGGCGCCTGACCCGCCTGGAAGCTTGCCAGGCCTGCCGCTATGGCAAACCAGCGTTGCAGGGCCTCCAGTTCGTTTTCAAAATTCGTTTCTCCCAAACGCGGCCTCCCTCCTCAGTTGCCGCCGCTACCAGCAGCGGCGGCCGTAATCGGACCGGTCCCGGCCAAAGCCGGTCTGTTCCGGCCCGCCTCGCCAGAGGCGCAAGCTTTTCTTTCCTCCAGTTAACTCGCCGTAGCCACCTCCCTCCGGGACACCCCCCGTTTTACCGAAGCGGATCCCGCACGGCCGCTCAGGCCCGTGCCGGCGCGGCGGCACGGCAAATAAAAAAGCGCCGCCCGGCGCCCGCCTGTAATGCTGTCCACTTCGTCACGCTACCAGAATACACTGCTTTTCTGCGAATTAGTCCAGAAAAAGTCCACGAATCGTCTTTGGGCCAAAAAAATTCCAAAACAAAAAGGCTCCAAGGTCTGGAGCCTTCTCGTTGATGCTGTTTTTTTACCCGTTTTCCTCGGCGATCGCCTTGAAAAAGGCGTCGACAACCCGCTTGGCCGGCGGGGCGGTCGCCAGACTGACGGCGACGGTCACCAGCGAATTGACGACCAGGGCCACAAACCCGCCGTTGAAGCCCAGGAAGGGGTCGAGGTTGTTGAAGGTCAGGAAAGCCACGATAGCGATCCCGGTGATGACCCCGGCGAACACGCCGGCCTTGGTCACGCGCCGCCAGATCAGGCCCAGCGCCACCGCCGGGAAGAACTGGGTGACGCCGTTGTAGCCGATCAGCAGCAGATTGACCAGCATGTTGGGCACATAGATCGCCAGGTACAGCGACAGGGCCGTAAGGACGATGACGATGCCCCGGGCCATGAGGGTGACGCTCTTTTCGCTGGCGTCAGGGTTGAACATGGTGTGATAGACATTCTTCGCCAGCAGGGTGGACGCGCCGATGAGGATGACCGACGCCGGCACCATGGCGGTGATCGCCCCGGCGGCGCCGATGAAGCCCATAAACCAGGCCGGATAGGTCTGGCGGACCAGCGTCAGGAAAGCCAGGTCGCCATTTTTCATGCCCGGGATGGTCAGAAGGGCGGTGAAGCCGACAAAGAATAAGAGCAGCATGCTGAGCTGATAAAAGGGCATGAGCATGGCGTTGTGCTTCAAGGTGTCGCCGTGTTTGGCGCTGTACACCGAGGCGAAGGCGTGAGGCCACATAAAGAAGCCGCAGCCGGTCAGGAGAACGGTGGACATGAACCACTGGACATCCATATTGGCCGTGCCGCCCGGCAAAACCAGAAACTCCGGCCGCTCGGCCGCCAGTTTGGCGAACACGTTGCCGACGCCGCCGTGATAGAGGGCCGGCAGGCCAAAGCCGACGAATACGACCGCGATGATCATCATGATATCCTTGATGGCGCTGGTCCAGGCCGAGCCGCGGATGCCGCTGGTGAATACGAAGACGGCGACGCAGGCGAAGGCGATGAGCATGGCCGGAGCCCGGCCGATTCCGCCGTAGGAAGCCGTTTCCACGATAATCCCCAGCCCGGTCAGCTGCAGTTGCAGATAAGGAACCATGAAGACGACGCCGATGACGGCGGTGAGAGCTCCGAACCAGCGGCTGTCATACCGCTTGACGAAGAAATCGGGCTGGGATACCAGGCCGAGATTTTTTCCGGCCCGCCAGACGGGCGGCAGCAGGAAATACGACAAGGCGTAGGCGATCGTGCCGTAGCAAAGGATGTAGTAGGTGGGCGCGCCTTTGGAATAGGCCCAGCCCGCGGCTCCGAGGAAGGCGAAGGTGGTGTAGATTTCGCCCGCCATCAGCAGCCACACGAACAGCGTGCCGAACTTCCGCCCGCCGACCGTCCATTGCTCCAGGTTCATCTTGATGTTCCGCCCGGCGAACAGGCCGATGACGGCGCACAGCAGGACCATGCCGAAGATCCAGGACAGCGCGACAAATGATTCACTCACGCCTGACCGCCTCCTTTGCCGCTATTCGGCGCGCCGCTCCGGTCCTTCCCCTGCTTTTCGCACCGGTAGGCCAGCCCCAGCCACAGGGGCGTCAGCAATACGTTGACGACAATCCACCACAGCAGAAAGGGCATTCCCCAGACAAAAGGCTCCAGACGGTTCACGAAGGGTATGGCCAGAACCAGGGTAAACACCGGGATACTCCCCAGCAGCGCAGGAATCCTGCTCTTTTTTTCCATACCACACCTCCTTGGTTATCGAAGCTGCCGTTATTTTTCGCCGAGCAGCCGGAGCGCCGCCCGGACCAGGACCTCCATGCCGTAGCCCAAGGCTTTTTCGTCGATGTCGAACTTCGGGTGGTGGTGCGGGTACACCGCCCCGGCCGCCTCGTTCCCCGCTCCGATGAAGAAAAAGGCGCCGGGGACTTGCTGGAGATAATAGGAGAAGTCTTCCGCCCCCATCACCGGCGTGATTTCCACCACCCCGCCGGGGCCCAGCGCCGCCCGGCCGGCTTCCGCCACCACGCGGCTGACTTCGGGATGGTTGATGACCGGCGGGTAGCCGACGATCCGGTGAAGCTCGCAGGAGGCGCCCGCCGCCTGGCAGATCCCTTTCGCCGTCTGCTCGATCCGGGCGAAGATGCTCTCCCGTACCTCCTCTTCGAAGGTCCGGACCGTGCCGCTCAGTTCCGCCCGGTCGGGAATGACGTTGAAAACGTCGCCCGACCGGAAGACGCCCAGCGACAGAACGGCGTTGGCCAGGGGATCGACGCTCCGGCTGACGATGGTGTTGAGGGCGACGGCCAGCTGGGCGCCCACCAGGAGACTGTCGACGGTCTGGTGAGGCATCGAGCCGTGTCCGCCTTTGCCGGTCACGACAATCGAGAATTCATCCGGGGCGGCCATCATCCGCCCGTAGGTCACGCCGATGGTCCCGGCCGGCAGCGGCTGCCACAGATGCGCGCCCAGGACATAGTCCACCCCCTCCAGCGCCCCCTCGGCGACGAGCGCCGAGGCTCCCCCCGGCATCCGCTCCTCATTGGGCTGAAACAAGAGCCGGATGCTGCCGGCGAGTTCGTCGCGCAGCCCGGAAAGAATCTTCGCCGCGCCGGCCAGCATGGCGGTGTGGCCGTCATGGCCGCAGGCATGGCAAGCATTATCCCGGCGCGACTGATAGGGTTTTCCGCACTCGTCCTGGATCGGCAGGGCGTCTATGTCGGCCCGGAGGGCGACGGTCTTTCCGGGAAAAGCGCCCTTGATCTCGGCGATCACCCCGGTGCCGCCGATGGCGCGGGGCGTGAGGCCGAAAGCTCTCAGTTCGTCCATGATCTTGCGCTGCGTCTCCACTTCCCGGGTTCCCACCTCCGGATACATGTGGAGATGCCGCCTGAGCGCGACCACATAGTCGGCATTCCGGTCCACCAGTTTGCGTAATTGTTCCGGCATTCCCAGCCATTCCCCCTCTCTTTTTGATTCAGGCCCCAGGAGCGCCCGGGGATCGCATCAAAGCGCTCGTCCCGGCGAGGAACTTCGCCTGAGGAAGCCCCGTTTGGCTAATATATATTCCAGGACCACCAAGGATTATACACGTCTCTTCCATCCCGCCGGGAAAAACGGCGTTGTCACGGCCCTGTCACACTTGCAGTATAATATGGCTTTAGAAGTTCCCGCAAGAAGCAGGAGGGAGAGATAAAAAATGAACCAACCGCTGCTAAACAGATTGTCTGAATTCATCCATAATCCGCCCCATCTGGCCACCCCGCAGGAACTGGCCCAGTGCATATCCGAAGTGTACGGTGTGAGCACCGCCGCCGTGCTCCGGCATTTTGCCGACGGGGTAAGCGTCGATAAACTGGTGCTGGCCCTCGACTACCGCAAAGTCATCGGCTGGCCGCTGGACAAAATCATCACCCATATGGCATAGCCGCCATGCCTGTATAAAAATAAAAAAACGCCGCCCGACAATTAGTTGGGCGGCGGCAAAAAAGGGCAGCCGGAACACTAGGTTCCGGCTGCCCCTTCCTGTATTGGCCGCGCTTTGGGTAGGGTGAAACACTGCCGGCTAGGCTTTCAGCCTGGCTTGGTGCACTATAGCCCCGTTAACTCTGTGGGCACATTCCATAATGGCCTCGGACAGGCTCGGATGAGGATGGATAGTATGGGCAAGGTCCCGCGCCGTCAATTGATTCTGAACGGCCAGCGCCCCTTCCATAATCAGATCGCTGGCATGGGGGCCCAGGATGTGCATCCCCAAAACCGCATCGGTGTTTTGTTCGGCGATGATTTTAACCATTCCGTCCGGCTCGCCCATGGATACGGCTTTGCCGTTGGCGGCGAAGTTGAATTTGCTTACCCTGACCTCTTTTCCCTGTTGCAGCGCCTCTTGCTCGGTTAAGCCCACCATGGCCAGCTCGGGGGTGGTGTAGATGCATCCCGGAACCGCCCGGTAATTAATCGCCGCCTTTTGTCCGCAGGCATTTTCCGCGGCAACCATCCCCTCGGCCGAGGCGGCGTGCGCCCACAGATATTCCCCCGTAACATCGCCGACGGCGTAAACGCCTGCGGCGGTTGTTTCCATTCGGGCGCTCACCCGGATGCCCTTGCGGCTGTGCGCGACGCCGGCTTCGTCCAGCCCCAGCCCTTCGACCGCGGGGACTCTTCCGACGGAGGCCAGCACCTTTTCCGTTTCGATCTCCCGCTTATCCACTCCGTCGAACACCTCGACAACGCCCCCGTCCGTTCCCGGCCTGATCCCGGTCACCCGGGCGTTGGTCAGCAGCTTGATCCCCTGTCTGCGCAAAAGCAGCGCCAGCCGTTTCACGATTTCGCCATCGAGGCCGGGCAGAATGCTTGGCGCCATTTCCACCACCGTAACGTCGCAGCCGAAAGATTGAAAAATAGCCGCAAACTCGATCCCGACCGCCCCTGCCCCGACGACCACCATATTCCGGGGCACCTCCGACAGTGCCAGCAGGCCGTCGCTGTCGATCACGCACGGCGCTTCGCCGCCGGGCACCGGCAGCCTCACCGGCACGGAACCTGTCGCCAGGATGATTTTCCGGGCGGAATACTGCTCCGTTCCCGCAGCGGCTGCCACGCTGATCCGGTCGCCGCCGGCGAGCCTGGCTGTCCCGGCCTTGCAATCGACGGCGTTACTTTTCACCAACTGCGAAATGCCTTTTCGCAGCTGCTCCGCTACCTGACCGGCGCGCCCGGTTATCAAACGGTAATCAAAGCCGATGTTGCCGGCCGTAAGGCCAAAATCTCCGCAACGGTTCAGTTCGCGCCACTTTTCAGCGCTTTTCAGCAGCGTCTTGGTGGGGATGCAGCCCCGGTTCAGACAGACACCGCCCAGTTGATCCTTCTCGATCAGCAGCACCTTCGCGCCCAGCTGGGCGGCCCGGATGGCCGCCACATATCCGCCCGGGCCTCCGCCAACGACCGCTACATCATAATCCATGCCCTCACTCCTTCCTTTTACCGCAGCAAATTCCACTCAGGCCGGCTGTACTTGGCCTCAATGAGCGCGGCGCTGGTTTCCGACTCCTCTTTCGTCAGGCATCCCTGCCGGATATCCACGCCGATTGCCGGTCCGAATTCGGCCAGCAGGGCGTCCCGCGTCTCCTCCCAGGTGACGGGGCATCCCCGGATTTGTTCAACGGAAGTCACCCGGCTGGCCAGCATGTCGGTCAGCAATTGCCGCTTCCGGTCGGAGGGAACCTTGAGTATCGCGGTCAGTTTTTCCACGGAAAAACGGATCAGGATCGACCCATGCTGGAGGATGACCCCGTTCTTCCGGACCTGGGCGCTGCCGACCAGCTTGCGTCCCTCGTAAGTAATTTCGTAATGCGACGGGGCGTCGAAACAGGCGGCGGACGAATACCGCCGTTTCGGGCCTGCCTGACCGTACGCCTCCCGCGGTATACTCAGCCGGGCCTCCACGCCCAGCCTTCGCAGTCCGGCCATAAGTCCATTGCAGAAATACTGGTACGAAGCTGTTATTGTCCTGGGGATGAGCGGGCAGCTCTCTTTGACGGCGATACTGTAGGTCAGTTCGGCTTCGTGAAGAACCGCCCGGCCGCCCGTCAGCCGCCTGACCACATCCACGCCCAATTCGCCGCAGGCTTCCAGATCGATTTCAGATGCCGCCTTCTGAAAATAGCCCAGGCTTACCGCCGCAGGCTTCCAGCCGTAAAACCGGAGGGTGGGAGGAACTTTTCCCGCCCGGTGCGCCAGCATGATCGCCTCATCAACCGCCATATTCAGGGCGGCGGTGTTTATGCCGGTATCAAGAACACGCCAGATCATAAGGCTCACCACCGAGGCCGCTTTCTCTCACGGCTTGCTCGACTTCCTTTCCGGTAAGCGGTCGCGGATAATTATACATAATCCCGCCGGGGCGTTCATTATAAAACGGCCGGTTGCAATCAGGACAGCCCGTTGTTTCGAAAGCCTTCCCGTCCCTCAGAAGCCCGGCCAGATCAGGCACTTCGAAGCTCGCAATCCGGCCGCCGGCAAAGCGGATTGCACTGCGGCACCAGCCTTTGCGCAGCAAATAATGGGCGATCTGCACCCGCCGGTAGCGGGCGGCGGAAGGAGGCTTGCCGTCAGCCAAGACCGTGCCGGGTACCGGCGTGAAAGCGAATAACCCCACGATGATTCCCAGCCCCAGGCAATCCGCGATGAAGTTCACCGCCTCTTCTTCCGTCTCCCCGAGCCCGACGATCAGATGCGTCGTCACCAAGCCCGGAAAAGCCCGCGCGCAGTCTTTCAGCAGGAGCACCCGCCGCTCCCAGTCTTCGCCTTTTACCAGCCGGCAGATCGTCGGCGTGGCGGCGTCTATTGCAATGCAGATCCGCTCCGCCCCCGCCGCGAAGATCTCTTCCGCCTGTCCGACCGTTTCGATATGTTTGGACACGCAGACCGGCTTCGGGCTGTCCGCGGTCAATTTCCGCAACGCGTCCAGGGTGACTTCCCGGCTGTCTTCGCTGTTGACGACCTGGAGGCAAACCCGCTTCAACATTCCCTGGGAACAAGCCAGGGAAATGCCGGCTGCGGCTTCATCCGCCGCAAAGGACGGCCAGGTCATCCTGGACAAAAGGTCGCTCCTCGCCCCGCTGCTTCGGGACTGCGCGCAAAACAGGCAGTTGTTCAGGCAGTTCTCCCCCAGCAGGATATAACCGGTTTGGGGAAGGGCCTGACTTTTTATCCTTCGTTTGCCGATTACGCTGGCCGTCCCGGAAGATAACTTCCATAGGGTCATAATACACAGCACTCCTCTCGCCGCTCGACCGTCAGGCCGAGCTCTTCCGCCAGCCGCACCGCTTCAGGCGCCGGATTGACAATGCCGTTGACGCCGCAACGGACGGCCCACCAATCCAGTTGCCGGCGGTACAGGCCACCCGGCCGCATGCAGCCGAGCTGAAGCGGTTTCGCGGGGAAAACCTGCCGTGCTCTGACCAGCACGCTCAGCACCTCCCCGACGGCGGGCGGCGGACGGTCGGCAAAGCGCGTGCCCTTAGTCGGTGTAAACACGATGAAGGTAATCCCTTCGGCTCCGAGCGCTTTCAAGTGCCGGAGCGCCCGGTATTCACCTCTGACCTCGCCGCCGTGGAGCCCAATGCAGATGTGGGGAATAACCGAACAGCGCTTTTTTAACTGCCGGTAGCACGCAACATAATCTGAAACGGTGCGGTCCATTCCGAGCACCTCTTTAATGGTCGCGTCCTCCCCGATGAAATCAAAGGAAACCGTATCCGCGATCCCGGCGATTTGCCGGATATCGTTCTCGCCGACCAGGCCGACATGCACGTTACACCGCAGGCCGCGCTTCAGCGCCGCTATTTTGGCCAGATGCTCGGCGACCGGGACCCTCCCCCCGGCGTCGCAGCCGCCGCTGATCAACAGGCTGCGGGCTTTCAGCCCGGCACCTTCGGGAATGTCCTGGAGGGCTTTCATCCCCTGTAAGTAATGGCCTCCGCAATGCGCGCAGTTCAGCGCGCACTGGCCGCCGGTCACGCTTATCGCCTGGGTCCCGTTCGGATACGAAAAGCGGATGGCCGGGCGGAAATTGCGTTCTCTGATCCGCCATCCCTCCTGCGCCAGCAGTTCTAAGGCTTCCATCGTACCACCGGTTTCCGGGCCGCCGCGGTTTCGTCGAGCCTTCCCGCCACGGTGCTGTGAGGAGCGCTGAGGATTCGCGCTGCATCGGTCCCCGCTTCCGCCGCAATCTCCCGCATGGCCCTGATGAACCCGTCCAGCGTTTCTTTGCTTTCGGTTTCGGTGGGTTCGATCATCAGCGCCTCCTCGACGATTAACGGAAAATAAATGGTTGGCGGATGATACCCGTAATCCAGCAGCCGCTTGGCGATATCGAGCGCCTTCACCCCAAACGGTTTCTGGTTCCTGGCGGTAAGGACGCATTCGTGCAGGCAGTTTCCTGCAAAGGGAGCGTGATAATCCTCCCGCAGCCGGCTCAGGCAATAGTTGGCGTTCAAAACGGCGTCCTCGCTGACTTGGCGGAGCCCCTCCGGCCCCATTGCCCGGATATAGGCGTAGGCCCGGACAATAACGCCGAAATTTCCGTAGAAGGAGTGTATCCGCCCGATGGAAGAGGGCCGGTCATAATCGAGACCGTATTTTTGTCCGTCGAAGCTTGGGACGGGAACCGGCAGGAAAGGGATCAAAGGCTTTTTGACCCCGACCGGCCCGGAGCCCGGCCCGCCGCCGCCATGGGGCGTGGCAAAGGTTTTATGGAGGTTGAGATGCACCACGTCAAACCCCATATCGCCCGGACGGGCAAGCCCCATAATCGCGTTCATATTGGCCCCGTCGTAATAGAGCAGTCCGCCGGCGTCATGAATGATCTCCGCAATTTCCCGGATATTTTTTTCGAACAGCCCCAGGGTATTCGGGTTGGTGAGCATCAGGGCGGCGGTGTCCGGGCCTGCGGCGGCTTTCAGCGCCTCCAGGCAAACCAGGCCGTCCCCGGCGGACTTGACTCCGACGGTCTCCAGGCCGCAGACCGTCGCGGTGGCCGGATTGGTGCCATGGGCGGAATCCGGTACAATAACCTTGGTCCGCGTTTCGCCCCGGGAACGGTGATAGGCCTTGATGATTTTCAGTCCGGTCAGCTCGCCGTGGGCGCCGGCCGCCGGCTGCAAGGTGACGGCGTCCATTCCGGCAAGCTCCGCCAAATGCTGCGCCATGTTGTAAAGAAGCTCCAGCGCCCCCTGTGCCGACTCCGGGTCCTGCAACGGGTGAAGGTCGGTAAAACCGGGATACCGGCAGACATCCTCGTTCACTTTGGGGTTATACTTCATCGTGCAGGAGCCGAGGGGGTAAAAGCCCGAGTCCACGCCAAAATTCCGGGTCGAGAGTGCGGTGTAGTGCCGCATCAGGTCGGGCTGACTGACTTCCGGAAGTTCGGCCGGTTTTGCCCTCAGCAGGTGCGCCGGCACGAGGGTCTCAAGGTCGCAGGCCGGAACGTCGCCTTTGCCCAAATCAAGGGCGAAACGCCCCGGTTTGCTTATCTCAAAAATCGTAGGCTGATTTTCCTTCATAGCATCGCCCCCATTTCACTGGCCAGCCGGTCGATCTCGCCTTTGGTGCGCTTTTCGGTGACGCAGATCAGCATGCAGTTCTCCAGTCCGGGATAAGGACCGCCAAGGTCGAAGCCGCCCAGGATTCCCACCCGGCGCAGTTTCTTATTGATTTCAGCGGGGGGGCTGGGTAACCTGACGGCGAATTCCTTAAAAAACGGCCCGGAGAATACCGGCTCGCAGCCCGGCAAACTCGTCAGGGCGCGGTAGGCATAGTGGGCTTTCCGGAAGGATTGCGCCGCCACCTCGCGGAATCCTTCCCTGCCCAGGGCGCTCAGATAGACAGCGGCCATCAGCGCGCACAGCGCTTCGTTTGAACAAATGTTCGAGGTCGCCTTGTCCCGCCGGATATGTTGCTCGCGGGCCTGCAGCGTCAGAACAAAACCGCGGTTGCCTCGGTTATCCGTCGTCTGCCCTACGATCCGCCCCGGCATTTTCCGCATAAGCTTTTCCGTTGTTGCCAAAAAGCCAAGGTACGGACCGCCGAATGACAAGGGAATGCCCAGGCCCTGGCCTTCGCCCACGACGATGTCCGCGCCCAGCGCGCCGGGTGCTTCCAGGAGTCCCAGGGAAACGGGGTCGACGACGGCGATCAGGTATGCCCCCCTGGCGTGGGCGATTTCCGCGATGCCTTTCAGGTCCTCGATGCAACCGAAGAAGTTGGGGGATTGGATGGCGACGGCCGCTGTCGAATCGTCGATCAGTTCCCGCAGCCCGGTCAGGTCGGTCAGCCCGTCGCCGTAAGGCGCCAGCCGAAATTCGAGATCTTTGTCCCGGGCGTAGGTCTGGAAAATTTCCCGGTAATGGGGATGGCCCGCCTGCGCCATTACCACCGTCTTCTTCCCGGAAGCGGCGCACGCCAGCATCGCGGCTTCGGCAACGGCCGTGCCGCCGTCGTACAAAGAGGCGTTGGCCGCTTCCATGCCGGTAATCTCGCAGATCATCGACTGGTATTCCCACAAGGCTTGCAAATAACCCTGCGAAATTTCCGGTTGGTACTGAGTATAGGCGGTGTAAAACTCGGAGCGCCGGATAACATGGTCAATCACGCTGGGAATATAATGGTCGTAGGCTCCCGCCCCCAGAAAACAGCTCATATTCCGGAGATCGGCGTTAATTTTCGCCAGTGCGCCGAGATGGTTTGTCAATTCAGGCTCCGACAGGGCCGGCGGCAAATTCAGCCCGCCGGTCAGCCGCAAGTCGGCCGGCACGTCCGCAAATAATTGTTCCGCCGAAGCAGCGCCGATTGCGTCCAGCATCGCCCGCCGGTCGGCCTCGTTATGAGGAAGATAGCTCCACGCCATTTTACTGGCCCTCCTCCGCCAGCCGGGTATAAGCGTCGTTGTCCAGGAGACCGTCCGGTTCGCTGCCGTCGGCCAGTTCAACGGCAACCAGCCAGCCATCGCCGTAAGGGTCCTGGTTGATGAGATCGGGCGCGTCGGCGAGGGCTGCGTTGACTTTTACGATCTTTCCGGAAACCGGGGCATAGATATCGGATGCCGCCTTGACCGACTCGATGACGGTAAAGCTCTCGCCGGCTTTCACCATGGCTCCCTCACCGGGCAGTTCCACAAACACGATATCCCCCAGCTGCAGTTGGGCAAAATCGGTTATCCCGACGACCGCAACCGTTCCTTCCACCCTGACCCATTCGTGGTCTTTGGTATACCGCAGTTCCTTCGGAATCTTCATCTTTATTTCTCCTCTCGTTTATAAAATGGTTTGGCGATGACTTGCGCGGACACGTTTTTGTCGCGGATTTCAATATCCAGCCGTTGCCCGGTCCCGGCCCGCTCGGCTCGAATCAAGGCCAAGCCCAGGTTCTTGTCGAGGGAAGGCGCATAGGAACCGGTCGTCACCGTCCCCACACATTCCCCTTCCGCCCAAACGGGATAGCCCGTCCGGGCCACTCCCCGTCCGGTCATTTCGAAGCCGGCGATTCGGCGGGCAAGCCCGTTGGTTTTTTGCTTGTGCAGCGCTTCGCGCCCGTTAAATTCTCCTTTGTCCAGCTTCACGAACATTCCGATGCCCGCCTCCAGCGGCGAAATGTCGGCCGAAAGCTCGTGCCCGTACAGCGGGAAGCAAGCCTCGAACCGCAGGGTGTCGCGGCAGCCCAGGCCGGCGGGCAGCAGACCCAGCGGCTGCCCGGCATCCATGATGGCCTCCCACAGGTCCCCGGCGTCATCCGGGCGGCAGTAAAGCTCGAACCCGTACTCGCCGGTATAGCCGGTCCGCGACAGCAATACCTTTTTGTCGGCAACGGCCACTTCCGGCATAAACCGGTAATAGTTCAGCCCGCCGACCGGCGCATCGGTCAGGTTGGACAATATCCTCCCCGCCAACGGTCCCTGCAAAGCCAACTGGGCCGTTTCGCCGGAGACGTCGGTGAGCTTGGCCGCGAAGCCCCGGACATTGCCCTGCAGCCAATCCCAGTCTTTTTCGGTATTGGATGCATTGACGACCAGGAGATAGCTGTCCTCCCTTTGCTTATAGACCAGTAGATCATCCACTGTTCCCCCATGCTCATAGCACATGGGGGTGTAGAGAACCTGATTTTTTTCCAGTTGGAAAACGTCGTTGGTCACCAGCTTTTGCAGGAAGGCGGATGCATCCGGCCCCTCGACCCGTATTTCGCCCATATGCGATACGTCGAATAAGCCTGCCTTTGTCCTGACCGCCTGATGCTCCTCCTTGATCCCGGTGTACTGGACCGGCAGGGACCAGCCGCCAAACTCCACGATTCTGCCGCCGTACCTCCGGTGAATCCCATAAAGGGGGGTCTGTTTCAAGGCCATAACACCACTCCCATCTTTCTTGGTATTTAATTAAAAAGGGACAGAACACAAAAATGCGGCATCATCATTCTTGTCTTCTGTCCTTTTACCTGAGAGATTAGCCCGCAGCGGGCCTCCCCATCGGTGACACTTCCGTCCGGGAAGTGTGCTCTCCAGATTTCGGTCCGGTTGGGGTTCTTTTACCTGAGAGTTTGAACAAGCCTTGCTCCTTCGGTGCCGCATTCAAGCGGACTCTTCCTCAACCATCATTCCGTATTCAGTTATTTTTCAGCCGGAAAAAATATAAGGCAGCGACCAACCTTTGTTGGCCTCTGCCTTTTTTACCTGAGAGAATACCGAATGGCTCGGTTACCCCTTGGGTGCCGCAACGCGGTCTTTCCAGAGTTCCATTAGAATACGGTCCTTTTGCCTGAGAGTTTGTTGCCGTTGCTCCTTCGGCGCCTGAATCCAGGTCTCTCCCGCATTCCTCATATGGCAATTATTAAATTTGCAAACCCGGCTAATGGGTATTTTCACTTCTAGCATAGGGGATTGCGGTTGATCTGTCAATACGGTTTTCGCCGTTAATTTGGCCCTTTATTGGCGCATCACCGTCAGGGCGGCGCGACAAATGAAAAACAGGCACCAGTATTTTTCTGGTACCTGTTCGGACTTGGCTGGTGCCGAGGACCGGAATCGAACCGGTACGGGTGTTGCCACCCGACGGATTTTAAGTCCGTTGCGTCTGCCAGTTCCGCCACCCCGGCATGGGTGCTGCAAAGACAGCAAAATTATTATACCGTAAACCGGCCGGCAATGCAATAGCCGCATGGCGCCATCCGGAATGCCGGCGATATAAAAAACCACCCCGTTAAGGTGGCTGTGCGGTGTGATTGGAGGCGGCACCCAGATTCGAACTGGGGAGTAAAGGTTTTGCAGACCTCTGCCTTACCTCTTGGCTATGCCGCCATTATGGAGCGGAAAACGAGATTCGAACTCGCGACCCTCGCCTTGGCAAGGCGATGCTCTACCACTGAGCTACTTCCGCGTATGTGGTGCCGCAGGGCAGAATCGAACTGCCGACACGAGGATTTTCAGTCCTCTGCTCTACCGACTGAGCTACCGCGGCAAATTATTAATGAAATGGCGACCCCGAACGGATTTGAACCGTCGATCTCCGCCGTGACAGGGCGGCATGTTAGACCACTACACCACGGGGCCGCTTTAGAAACTGCATATATCAGTATATAGGAGATTCGCTGCTATGTCAATAACTCATTTTGGAAGATCATTAGCCACAACAAGCATTATACCATGTTAACTGAGAATGTCAAGTAGAGTTATGTCAATATGAAAGCTGTTTTTGGATGGCGGCCAGCACCCGGTCTTCCTGGAAGGGTTTGACGATAAAATCGCCGGCTCCGGCCTGGATGGCGTCGTTGACGATGGCCTGCTGCCCGATGGCGGTCACCATGATGATCCGGGCCTGGGGAAATTCCTTACAGATGAGTTTGACGGCTTCAACCCCGTCCATTTCAGGCATGGTGATATCCATCGTCACCAAATCCGGCTTGTACTCGCGGTATTTGCGGACCGCGTCCACGCCGTTGCCCGCCTCGCCCACGATCTCGTGGCCGGCGCCAATCAGAATTTTTTTCAGGATCATTCGCATGAATACTGAATCGTCGCAAAGCATTATCCTTGCCAAGGTAATTACTCCTTCTTCAATCTTGGTACAAATCAGCTCTACGGTAAAGCTCGTAGAAGTGATGGGTGGGCCCTACCCCTTTGCCGAGGGAAAAGCCGTGCTGGATGGCGAGAGTGATGAATTTCTTGGCCTCGCCGACAGCCGCCTTGACCGGCAGGCCTTTAGCCAACCCAGCGGCGATGGCTGACGAAAATGTACAGCCGGTGCCATGCGTATGGATGGTGTCGATCCGCTCATTAGCGAAAACGGTAAACTCCCGGCCGTCATACAAGAGGTCGCAGGCGTCGCCCGGCAGGTGTCCGCCTTTGACTACGACATAGCGGGGCCCCATCGCCTTGATCGCCGCCGCCGCCCGTTCCATGGCGGCGCGGTCGGCCACCGGGAAGCCGACGATCTCGGCAGCTTCGTGCAAGTTGGGCGTCACCACGGCGGCCAGCGGGAACAAATGCCGCTTCAGGGCCTCGATGGCCTCGGGTTTTAGTAAACGGCTTCCGCTTTTCGCCACCATCACCGGATCGACCACCAGGTTTGAGGCCTTGTGCCTGGTCAGCGCCCGGGCAACGGCCTCGGTGATCGCGGCGCTGGAAAGCATGCCGACTTTTACGGCATGGACGGGAATATCCGAGAAAACGGCGTCAATCTGGTCGGTGATGATCTCCCCGTCCAGTTCGCGAATATTGGTCACGCCGCAGGTATTCTGGGCGGTGATCGCCGTAATGGCGCTCATCCCGAATACGCCCAGGGCGGCAAATGTCTTCAGATCGGCCTGAATGCCGGCTCCGCCGCCGGAGTCGGATCCGGCGATTGTCAGCGCTGTTTTCATTATCTATCCTCTCCTCGTCCGGCCTCGTTCAGGCGCCCGCGCAAAGCCTCCAGGGTGCCTTGCAGGTTGTCCGAAACCTTCCCGGCCAATTCCGGAAGGTCTTTGGCGTCGAATTGGCCGGCCATCTCAGGGGTCCGCCTGAAGCGTATTTCCCCGAAGAATTCATCCCGGTAGACATTATAATAGAGAATCAAATTGCTCTCTTCGGAAAAGTCGCTGTAATCCAGGATGATGTAGGAACCGTTGATGGTCGGGATGGGCCGCTCCGGGCTGATGAACAGCGTAAACCCGGCCAATTCCCGGGGCAGTTGGCGGCCATAATCCCATTCCAGGATTTTCTTGGCCCGGAAGATGCTCTCATAACCCTCGTCGCCTGCCAGGCGGTCCAGCGTCCGCGGCAGCCGCTCGGCCAGAATTTTTTCCAGGCCGGCCAGATCGGTAGAGATAAACGTCACGTCAAAATATTCGGTCAGCCCGACCGTAATCCGCCCCATAAAATCCTTGGTCGCATGGTCGTAAAGAACGGCAAAGCTCCGGTGATCCTGCGGCTTGCGGTAGGAGAACATCAGATATTGGGTGCCCGACTCGGCGAGTTCCCTATCGAGCGCAAATCCGGCGCACTCCGGCGGAAGGGTGTCAAGAAACGGCCATGCCTCTACTTGTTCGATTATCGTTTTCATTTATACCATCCATTCTGTTTACCACAATCTATTATGTCGCACATTTTAAAAACCTGCAATAGCTGTAACCAAAAATAAGCGGGGCGAATATCGTGTAGTAATCTCAAAACGGATAGTCTGGAGGGTAAAATATGCGAAGAAAAGCCATCTGGGTCGTGACCGCCGTCTTGTTGAGCCTGGCGCTGCTGCTGGCCGGCTGCGGCCAAGCCCCGGCGACTCAGAATCAAACCAAAGCGGCCGGGGGGCCGGCCTGGGCTCCTTCGGTCAGCCCGCTTCCGCGGGAAACGGTAGTGAAAGTCGGCATGAAGCAAGTGGTGTCCGACGCCGGAATTCTGATCGGCATGGCCAAGGGCTACTACAAGGACCTGGGCATCACGATCGAACCGGTGCAATTCAACACCGGCCAGGAAATGATCAACCAATTGGCCGCCGGCCAGCTCGACGTGGGCGCCGCGGTCACCGCTTCCGGCCTCTTCAACGCCATGTCCCGCGACATCCCGGTCAAACTGGTGGCCGACAAGGGGATCAACGTCCCCGGCAAGGGCTATTACCGCCTGGTCATCCGCAAGGATCTGGCCGGCACCATTCGCGATTATTCCGACCTGCGCGGCCGGAAGCTGGCCATCGCCGGGACGGCCTCCCTGGATGAGATCGCCCTCGACCGCGTGCTCCAGAAAGGCGGCATGAGCACCAAGGACGTGGATGTCCAGGTCATCCGCGCTTTCCCTGACATGCTGGTGTCTTTGGGCAACAAGAGCATCGACGGCGCCATGGTCATCGAACCTTTCGTCACCCTGGGCATGGCCAAGGGAGTGCTCGATCCCTGGAAAGACCCCTCCGAATACGACCCCGACGCCCAGACCGCCCTTCTGGTTTACGGCACCAGCCTGACCAAAAAGCCCGAAGTTGCCAACCGGTTCATGGTCGCCTATGTCCAATCGCTGCGCGACTATAACGACGCGTTCTTCAAAAACAAGAACAAACAAGAGATTATCGACATCCTCTGCAAGCTCTCGGTCATCAACGACCCCGGCCTCTACGAAAGGATGTTCCCGACCGGCATCAACCCCGACGGGTACCTCCGCCTCAAGGGCGTCGAAATGGATTTGGCCTGGTACAAGGAACGCGGCCTCCTGAAAGCCGATATCCAGCTCCAGGACGCCGTGGACAACAGCTATGTCGATTTCGCGCTGAAGGCCTTGGGCAAGTATCAATAATCCAACCTTCCGGGAGGTGAGTGTATGGCGAAATCTCCCCATAACACCCTGCTGTTCCGCACGCTGTCCGTCCTGTCCCCCCTCACGCTCCTCCTAGTCTGGGAACTCCTCGCCCGCATTCACGCCATCGACACCAGACTATTCTCCAGCCCCAGCCTCATTGTCCAGGCGTTCGCCCCGCTCGCCCTCTCCGGCGAACTCATCCTCAACACGCTGGTGAGCGTCCAGCGGGTTGTACTGGGTTTTGTCGCGGGAGCCGCGCCGGGCATCGTCCTCGGCATGAGCATGGGATTGTCCCCCTTCGTCCGTTCGGCCGTCGAGCCGATGATCGCCGCTACATATCCCATTCCCAAACTGGCGATCATGCCGCTAATCCTGCTGGTTTTCGGCCTGGGCGAGACATCGAAGGTCTTCACCATCGCGATCGGCGTATTCTACCTCGTGGTCATCAACACCATGGCCGGTGTCCTGAATATCGACAAAATTTATCTCGACGTAGCCAAAAACTTTGGCGCCAGCCGCAAGGACTTCTACCTCACGGTCGCCTTTCCCGGGGCGTTGCCCCTGATTTTCGCCGGCCTGAAGCTGGGAATGGGCATGGCCCTCATCCTGATCGTGGCCGCCGAGATGTCGGCCGCCAAGGCCGGAGTCGGCTGGATGATCTGGCGGGCCTACGATATGTTCGACATCGAGCGGATGTTTGTCGCGCTCATTGTGCTGTCGGTGCTGGGCTACATTTTTTCCCTGCTGCTGGACGCCGTCGAACGCTGGGTGGTCCCGTGGAAACAGCAATAACGGGAGGTGCCGTAGTGGCGAAGGAACCAGGCATAAAACTCGAAGGCGTCAGCAAGTGTTTCGAATCCCGCACCGGCCCCGTCACCGCTCTGGAGACCATCGACCTCGACATAAGGGACGGCGAATTTTTCTGCATCGTCGGCCCCAGCGGCTGCGGCAAAACGACTTTGCTCCGCATCCTCGCCGGACTGGAGGACAGCACCTCCGGCAAAGTCCTCGTCAGGCAGGGCGGCGGCAATCGCCCGCTCAATTCGATGGTCTTCCAGGAGCAAAGCGTTTTTCCCTGGATGACGGTCCGCGCCAATGTGTCGTACGGCCTCCGGCTGCGGGGCGTCCCGGCGAAAGAGCGGAACGAAATCGCCGCCTCCTATATCCGCAAAATCGGCCTGTCCAAGTTTGCCGACTGCTATCCCCACCAGCTTTCCGGGGGAATGAAGCAGCGGGTCAGCGTCGCCCGCGCCTTCGCCAACGACCCGGAAATCCTGCTCATGGACGAACCCTTCGGCGCCCTGGATGAGCAAAACCGCATCATCCTCCAGCAGGAACTGCTGCGGATCTGGGAGGAAACCCACAAGACCACCGTCTTCATCACCCACAGCATTGACGAAGCCCTCTGCCTGGGCGACAGGGTCCTCATCATGACCGCCCACCCGGGCCGCGTCAAAGCCATTATCGATATCGACCTGCCCCGTCCCCGGGACATCGCCGAAATCCGCACCACGCTGCACTACAACGAGCTCTTCCAGACCGTCTGGCTGACCCTGCGGGACGAAGTGCTGAAAGGCAAGGAACTGGAAATGGCGCAAGGGAAATAGGGAAGTACAAGAAATGCCCCCGGCCCGGCCGGAGGCATTTCTTGCAGTAAAAGTTCCTCCTGTATTATGGACTTGCCTGGCAGGCGCAGCTTTTTTTCTGTTCAGATTTTTATGCTTTGCGGAAAACTGAATACATCACAGGGGTCATATTCCTGCTTGACACGCCGCAATCTTCGCAGATGCTCCCCGTAATAAGCCCGCTCGTAATCCGGCGTTTGGCTATAGGGGAAGTTTACATACGACCCCCGGGTAATCCTATAAATATAGTTGAAACCCGCCTTCACCCATTCTTTGTGTGACGGCGCTTCGGCTTCGCTTTGCCAGGAGGAGGCGATCGCCATTATATAATCGGCCTGCCTGTAGAAGAAGGCTGTCGCGTCTATTTCCAGGTCTCTGACGCTTCCCCCCAGCGAGTATACCCGAAGGGACGAATTTCTGTCCGACGGCGCTTTATCCATAATATCGATAAGCCCCGCTAATTCGCTCTGCGCGAAAGGACGCTGCACAAATCTTCCCGCGGTCTGAAAAGCTTCCCGCTTCGGGTAGCCTGCCCCGATTATCTTTACGGCGTCGATAAAAGGGATATAGTTGATGTTTTCAAGAGTCAAGCCGGGTATGTTCAACAGAGGATCCAGGATTTGTCCAGCCTCCTTGGGCCGCCCGTAAAAAAATGCGTTTATCCAGGCCCCCAGCTTATATATTCCGCCAAATGCGCTCATCCTCCGGTCCAAATGCGGCAGCCACTCCTGCCAAACCCGCAAAAATTCAATTCTGGCCGGCGCATTATCATCCCATCTCAGCCGGATCAAGGTTATTTTGTTTACTGGTTCCGTCAACCGGAATTTATACCCGATCACGACGCCGAAATTGCCGCCGCCCGCTCCCCGTAGCGCCCAGAACAATTCCGGATTGCAAGCGTGATTCGCCGTCAGCAGCTTTCCCCGGGCATCCACCATTTCAGCCTCGATCAGGCTATCCGCCGTCAGGCCCAAATAACGGGTGGACAGCCCTATGCCGCCGCCCAGAACCAGTCCGGATATGGCTACCGACGGACAGGTTCCTCCCGGAAAGGCATAGCCGCATCGGTAAAGCCTTTCGTATAGCGGCAATAATCTCCCTCCCGCCTGGACCTCGACAGTGCCGCCGGCGGCATCCACCTTGACGTGATGCATGCAGGCCGTATCGATGACCAATTTATTCGTGCCGGTCGAGTATCCTTCGTAGCTGTGGCCGCCGGACCGGACCCGCAGCTCGATATCCCTTTCCCTTGACCAAAGTATCGCCCCGGCTACATCGCACGGGTCGGAGCAATATACGATAACGGCAGGATATGCGTTGATCGCCTCGTTATACTCCTGCCTGGCCTCTTCATATCCGGGATCTCCCGGTATCACGACCTTTCCTGTCAGCCCGCTGTACTTCATTTTTTTTCACCTGCCCGATTTACTTCTCCCGGGGTATATTATGTTAATTTAATAATCATTGTTACTGCCCCTCCGGGAAAGAGCCCGGGAACCGGGTGGCGGCTCTTTCCGCCAATGGGTTCAGCCCTGCAACAAACAGAAAAAAGGCCACCCGGGAGTCTGCCGTCCATTCCTGACGGCAGACTCCCGGATGGTCCTTGCATAAAGTCCGGCCTCTCTTTTTTATTAATTATTGTTTGGATATATTATAATGAATAACGGGCGCATTGGGAGGATGATAAGTTTTGAGCATTGCCGAACTTCCTGTTAATGATTTGCAAAAGGTTGGTTTGAACAGCCGGGCCTTGATCGGCAACGCAAACCGCCCGCAGCAATCAGAATCGGATATTTTTCCGGTCCCTTGAAGCACCTGCCCAATATCCTGTCCTGCGCCCGCATCTTCCTTTCGTTGGCGTTGCTGCTTGTTCCTGATAAACTTGTTTTGTTTTTGACCCTTTATCTGCTATGTGGACTGACCGACATCGCCGACGGAATCATTGCCCGCAGTCTCCACGCCGAAACAAGGCTTGGCGCGAAGCTGGACAGCTTAGGGGACTTGGTCTTTTTCAGCGTTGCGCTGTCGATGCTTGTACCGCTGCTTGCTAAAGAAAATAGCTTGTTTGTACTCCTTGTCATCGTCTTGGTTGGCGTTATTCGCGCTGCAAACCTCATCATTACGAGGGTAAAGTTCGGGCAATGGGGTATGGTACACACGATTTTGAACAAGTTCACCGGATTTGCTCTTTTTATCGCCCTGCCGGCGTGCGTGCTGACAGCTTCCTTGCCGCTTGTCGTCATCCTCCCGCTGAGCATTGTGGCGATTGTTTCCGCAGTGGAAGAAAGCATGATCCTTTTAACGGCAAAAGCCTATGACGCCAACAGGAAGAGCATCTTGGCACATGAGTAGTTGCAGGGCAAAGAGGCAATAGGCAACGTCTATATACGCTCGGGCTGCCGCGGAGAGCCCATTCATCCGTCCTTGGCAGCCGTGCTGTTCAACATGATTATTCTTAAAGGTTAGTGGTTCTCACTAGATTGTGATAATACTTTATTACGTCTTTTCGAGTTATAATCCCTATGAATTTTCTCCGGTCATCAATTACCGGAACAAAATTTTGATCCATAACGCGCAGGAGCAGTTCATCCATGGTTGTATCAATTTTTACCGCAGGATTCCAGCCTTTTCGGAGTATATCCAGAATGGAATATTCCTCCTGTAATTTCATAGTGTACACATCACTGTCCAGCAAATGCCACAAAAAATCTCCTTCACTGACCGTCCCGATATAAGTTCCATCCTTTGTAATAACCGGTATGGCAGTATATCCATGATACCTCATTTTTTCAAGTCCCTGCCGCAGGGAACAGTGATCATGCAGAAATGCAACCGCTGCTTTCGGTATTAATAAGAAAACAATATTTTTTTCTTCACTTTCTTCCTCTACTACATCCCCTACAACAACTTTTCTGCCATTTACTGCTCTGTTGTGTATCTTCATATTATAAATCGCCTCAAATCCTCTATATAAATACAGACATAATCAGCCTGCTTATAAAATTAATTACAAAACGGCGCATAATATTGTTTTCCTGATGAAACCAGATCCGTCTTGCCATCCTGCCGGATATCCCCTGCGCTATAGGGTTCAGTGTGTCTAGCAATGGTAATAACAGGAACTTTATATAGCTTGGAATTTCAACTGATTTTTGATCTTTTCTGCTAAATAATTTAAATACCAGGCTTTGCTGAGACGAATATCGCATTAACCCCGGCGTCTTCCAGACGCGGGATCATATTGAAGGTGCTACAAAATGATTTTCTACCTCCAATGTCTCTATTTTAACTGCTGATCGTAAATTGGGAAACCCCACAATTTTCTCCGCTGTATTATTTTCTGACGATGCCTCACCCGCCGCAGCAGGACGATTTATCTCCTTCCGAGCCGCCGCAACAGGGAGCGGTTCCCTTCAGCTTTCCTTGTATAATGGCTGCGGCGCAGCCAACCCCAACCTTAACCGTCAGTGCTTCAACAGGACAGTTTTGCGCGCAGGCTCCACATTCCATGCACCGGTCCCGGTCGCTGATCCAGGTCTTGCCCGAATTTATTTCAAAGACCTCATGGGGACATACATCCAGGCACACGCCGCACCCGATGCACTTATCCGCATTCAGCTCCAAGGTCGCAACCTTTTTCAAATATCGATGCTTTATCACAGTCCATTCTCCCTTACATCAAAATCCGAGCAATAACCCGCCAACCCAAAGTATTATTCCGCCCACTGCGGAAATAAGCTGGGCCGGTACGGCAAATTTCATCTCTTTCGCCACGCCGGAAAGAGAAGTGTAGGTGCTGCAGCCGGTAAAATTCATCGCAAGATAGGAGGCAATGGGAGGCAAAATCAGCAGGTAAAACAAACCATGAGTCCAGCTTGCTTGAGAAGCAATAAACCAGACATATACACCCGCCCATAACAGCCCCATCAGCCATCCTTTCCAGGCAAAAGCCGGACCTGGAATGTACGGCAAGAGGAGGGGGGTTAGGACCGTCCCTGTTAAAACAGCTCCCAGATAGGGGATAAAGTCAGCCAGGGTATGACTTACCAGGCTCAAGGCAAAGCCTTCTTTTCCTGCTATCAGGTTGACCAAAAAGAGCACCGCCAAAAGAAGGAGCGCCGGTTTGACGGTGCTGACCAGTTCGAAGGGCGCCAGCACCAAACGATCCCGCATGTCGAACCGGACCTCCCGCATAGCGGCAGTGGCCTTCAAGCCTCTGCCGATAAACGCCGGAACATCCGCGGCCCTTACCGGACCGTACAGCACTCTAAAGCCCGACAGCTTCAAGACCTTATGGGCAGACACGCCGGGCGCACCGAGCTGGGGCACGATCAAGGCCCGATGGGTCACGATCTCCGGAAGCCTCACTTGACTGATACGATGGACCAGCTCTTCGGTCCCGAACGTTCCTTTGCCGGCTGCGCACCAGACGTTGACGCCCCTGGTATCCAACACCAGGATCCACAGATCGAGGCCTTTCAATTCGGAGCGGAGCCGGTCGAAACTCATCTTATAGTTGGCCGAGACCAGCACCAGGGAATTAGCATCGGGATTCCCCACTCCGTAGAGACCGGGCGGAACTTTATAGTCCATCCGCCCGATGCCCCAGCGCGCCTTCCATGCCCCGAACCTGTCCCGCGGCGTATACTCGGTGCTCACTTGAGGGATTTTCCCTGTTGAAGTTTCTATCGCCCCGATCACCCAAGGCGTGCGGTTTTCGCCGGCATGCGCCGGAGGCATTGGCTTGCAGCACCGGTTTTCGCT
Source organism: Sporomusaceae bacterium UBA7701 (assembly GCA_002482545.1). Lineage (GTDB taxonomy): Bacteria > Bacillota > Negativicutes > Sporomusales > UBA7701 > UBA7701. The sequence continues at coordinate 103,469 of DLGF01000020.1, read as the reverse complement.
ATTTTGCGGATCACCGTTGCAAGAACAGGAACATTCTCTGGCAACCGGACCTTTTTCCATAGCAATACTCCTCTCCATCCGTTAATCGCCCAATTTTGTATAGATCGCCGTCTTACTTATAAATCTCTCCGCCTCGCTATAACCCCGAAGGCCTTACTCACAGGTCCTCCCCCGCTCCTTCGCCACCGATTTCGCCGCGAATTCCTGAAGCACCGCGTTCGCCTGCGCAAACGCCTCCGGAGCCAGGCTATAGTAGATCCACTTTCCTTCGCGCTGGTCATTGACCAATCCGGCGTACTTCAACGCCTTCAAATGATGAGAAATAGTTGGCTGCGAGACTTTGAAGGCGCTCAAAATGTCGCAGACGCACAATTCTTTGCCCAGAAGCAGCTTGATAATTTCCAGGCGGACCGGATCCCCTAACGCTTTGAAGATTTCCGCTTGTTCCTTCACCTTGGCTCACCCCTCTCGCCAGAAGTCGTAATAATCCGGTCTTTAATCCCGCTGAAACCGCCCGCACCCCATTCACGATCTCGTCGTCCGGGCCCTGAAAACCGGATGGATCGGCAAAGCTTCGATGCAACCTTGCTCGCGAGCAGCTCTATCAACTGAAATTACATCGACAATCATCTATATATCTATATGATAACCAATAGACTAGCCGCCGGTCAACCAGATTATGCGTCAATGGGAGACGGGATTACTCTCATGAAAACACGCAATGCCTGTCCATTCCCCTCACGGAAAGGCGCCCCTCCAGCGGGCGTTTTTTCTTGGCCTGACGGCAGCCGGCAACCCCCGCAGTATGGCCCGATGGTATGCGACAATCTTCAACAGATGTTTACCAACAAATAACATAAATTTAACGGCAAGTCGAGAGAAATATGCAATCATTAAAGTGATCCTACTCAGGCTGCCTGATGGCGGCGGCGAAATTCCCGGGAGGTAACGGTTCCGCTAGGAATATGACATGGCGCCAATAACGCCCGACAGAAAGTTTACTGGAAAAGCAAAACCGAAAGCCTGTGGCAGACTTTCGGTTCCGCGATCTTTATTTTGCCTTTTGCCGCGCCATTTCGGGGAAGATAAGATTCCCGCATTAATTGGAGGGCACAAAAGCAGCCCTCACTGCTTGCAGTTTACTGCCGTCGCCTTGCACAAATCGGGCGTCCGCCTGGGAAGGCGATGAGCCTACGGTAATATCCCCCTGCCATAAGTCGACTTTTTGCCATTCTATATTTGCCTCCACTTTATAAATATAGCGGCCGGCGGCAACTGCTTCACCGTTTTGATCAAGGCAGTCCCAGATTACTGAAATCCGTCCCGTTTGCAAGGTCGCTGAGGCAATAGAGTCAAAGACAGCGCGATTTGCCTGCTCTGGCTGAAAAGCCCTCTGCCAGTTGGGCACCGATTCAGGCCGTTGGCGATATCCCCCGTTGGCCGTAAACTTGGTGACAAACAGCGTTCTGATATGGTTTCCTTGTTCGTCCTCCACCCATACTGCCAACTGATCGCTTGCCATTTTAAAGCTTCGATTGAAATCAAAAGATATCTCTACTCTGCCGGGAGTTTTCGCCGGTGTCGCCGCCTGATTTGGGGAAGTCTCCGACGCCGTTTCCGTCTTAGGATCCCTGCTTGCGTGCGAGTTGCCGGCATCCCCGGCTCCTGAAGAAAAGTTTGTTCCGCAAGCCGTCAAAAGTACACTCAGACACGCGATGATCAGAATTTTTATAATACGCATACATTCTCCTTTCAAACTTCTGTGCACAGGCTATAGGCATCGATAACATCCCCAAATCCATACAATTCCCCTAACACGATTGCTTAAAGATATTCTTCTCAGGACAAACAAAAGCACCCGTCAAAAAAGACAGACGGGTGCTAAAATACAATCCGCTATCGGATGCAACCTGGCAATCATAGACCCTCTGTCCGTAGACCCATAGCTTTGCGTCCTTATCTTTCGATAAGTTTGCCTATAGATTCTTTTATTATTCAAATTAAATTCTACACTTTTCGTCAAAAACTGTCAATATTTTTCCAGGACCAAAGTCGTGCATCCTTGGGTCCTCAGTCCTATTTGGCGGCGGTTCTTATAAGGCTTCCGGGATTTTAATATTGGTTTATTTCAGTGATTTGCCGCCAGTGTGATACGCAAATTAGCGTTTTGCGAAAAAATTCGCCCCTATCGTTTTATTCCTTTCTTCTTTTGCATCTTTAATTTTAAAAACGCCAATGCTTTTTTCGCATCCAACAAATCTGCATTGTTCTCGCCGATCCGGCCGGTCTCATAGCCTTCTTCGGATTTATTGAAATCAACAATGGTATCCATATATTCATTCGAAACCACAAAACCTTCCCCGCCGATAAAGCTAAGCCCGGATACTGCGATATCCCTCACCGCCAACAGCTCTACCAATTCTGCAAAATCGATATGGTCGTTTCCCCATCCTTCGGTAGTAACGATCGCTCCGTCCAACCGCATGGCTTCCGCCCAATTGGCCGCCAATTCGGATGCCAGTATTTTGCTCTCCTGATCCTGCGGCACACCGATAATTACAATTCCAGTCAAATCAACATCTGCATCTTGCGCCACTAAATTCACCAAAGGATCCCGGAAATAATGCAAAGTAGTTTCCTTTGTCGACGCGCTTACTCCCATGAACCAGCCCTCCTTTGCTACATGGCGCGCAGGGCGCCGTCTCTATATTGATTAGGCGTCAGGACAACCGGAACATTTTCCATATCAATAACGGATTTCCCGCTCAGATTGCCGGAAGGTTCATGCGAAAAAACATGGGTGTTAAACATGGCTCCCTGCCCCGGTACTTGTTTGAATATAGCCACCCTGAATTTAGCTTCTTTTATTTTGTCCAAAAATTCATGTTGCTCCGTACATTTATTTCCATCGAATTTTTTCATCTTATTTCTAAATATCTGGCAAAACCTATCGCAGGCCCGATGGGCGGCTGTTACAGTATTTCGCGTATGACTGGTTTCCCCATCCAGGGTAACATTAAAAGCTATGATGTAATCGGCGGCGCTGGGGGTGCCTGCTTTCCCCAGGCATACATGGTCTTTCAACAATCCATAGGGAGAACCCGATCGGGCTACTTGCCTGCCCGTTGTATCAATGGCGGTCAACATGAAATACACTCCTGTCAACGTATGGGTAACTCCCTCTCCCAATTTCCCCGAAACTTTTGTTGAAAGCGGGATAAAATCCAGGATGGCATTGGTATGCCGATCATAGTCGCCGGGTTGAATGATAGCAATGTCGATCTTCGCGACAGCTGGCTCTTCTTTAAGAATTTCCAGCAATACTTCATCATGGATTGTCAATTTCCCATCACAGGTTACATCATTATCTTTTCCTAAAACGGCGTTTTGAATATGAAAAGCTTTAATTACCAGCCGCCTTACTACTTTTTCTTGCGCCATATTACCAATCCCCTTTCCGGCATTCTGAAAAACACTCAATCTTTCGATAATTCAACTCTTACATTTATTGTAGCGTAGTTTATTGGTTTTTCCAATGATTTGAAAGATCGCCCGGGACGACCAACAAATAGCGAAGGCCGGCACAGCTGTGCCGGCCTTGGGTTTGGCTTGCAAAGGAACGTCGGGTCAAGCGGCGCTTCAGCAGCCCTCCTGCAGCGAAATGACGGCGGCCAGATTGCCGGTATCGCCGTTCTCCGCCCGGTAGGAGAAAAAGAGCGGGGTATTGCAGGCCGTACAGGCGTCGCTCATCGCGATGTTCCCGGCAGGCACGCCGGCGTCGATAAGCTGGCGCCGGTTGGCCTCCCACAGGTTGAGCAGCCATTTTTCCCCGCGCCGGACGGCGGCCGCTTCCCACCAGTCAAAGGCTTCCCGGAAGCGGTTCATCACGCTGTCGTCCACCTCGTAGCAGCAGGGACCGATCGACGGCCCCAGGGCAATCCGGCAATCCTGCGGCCGGGTGCCGAAGTGGCGCTCCATGGCCTGCACGGTTTTCGCCCCGATCCGGGCGACCGTGCCCCGCCACCCGGCGTGGCACGCCCCGACCGCCTTGCGCACCGGGTCCACCAGCAAGAGGGGAACGCAATCGGCAAAAAAGATCATCAGGGGCACCCCCGGCACATTCGTAATCAAGGCGTCGGTTCCTTCCAGCCCGTCAGACGAGGCGGCCCCTTTGCCGGCGTCGCCCGGCGCGACCACCCCCACCCGGTCCCCGTGGACCTGATGGCCGCCGACCGCCCGGGTCAGGTCGACCCCGACGGCCTCGCAAAACTTCCGCCGGTTGCCGATGACATTTTCCACTTCGTCCCGGGCGCGAAACACCAGATTGAGCGATTTATACGGTCCTTCGCTGGCGCCGCCCAGGCGGGTGGCAAAACCATGCCGGACGCCCAACCGGTCAAACTCGGGAAAACTTCCATACCATACGCCGTTTGGGGCCTGGCGGATATTAAAATTCACTTATGAATCTCCTCCTGAAAATAAGGGCTTCCAACCTAACCGTATATATGATCCAGCCGTGCCAGCAGGCCGCTATACCGGTCCAGCTTCTCGCCGTCTTCTATTTTGCTGCCGGAACTGTAATACTCAATTTCCCCGGAGCCGCCGTTCAGCAGCTTCTGCTCGGTCAGGATCCGCTTCAGATTCATGGCCGTCCCCAGCCCGCCGTCGATGATATCGGTCCCGGCGGGAAAAAGCTGCCGGAGCATGTCGGTAAACAGCGGAAAATGGGTGCACCCCAGGACCACCGTGCCATACCGCTCCACAGTGAAACGGGCCAACTCTTCCTTAATATAAGGCAGGACAACCTCGGGGCGGAATTCAAACCGCTCGGCGAACGCGACCAGCCCCGGCAGCGCCAGGCCGTCCACCAGCCCGGCATCGTCCAGCCTGGCCACGAGATTATTGTATTTCTCCTCGCGGAGCGTCAGATGGGTGGACAGCACCAGCACCCGCTTGCCTTTTTGCTGGCTTCGCTGAATGGCCGGCTTGACGGCGGGCTCGATGCCGATAATCGGAAACCCGAACTCTTTTCTAAGCTCCTTCGCCGCGGCGCTGGTCGCGGCATTGCAGGCAATCACCAGGGCCTTGATGTTTTTCCCGGCCAGGAACTCGACCGCCTCAAACACGAAGCCGCGTACCTCGCTTTTCGTTTTTTCCCCGTAGGGCACGTGAGCCGTATCGGCGAAATAGATATAATCCTCCCGGGGCAGCAGCCTCAGCGCCCGCCAGAGCACCGTCATCCCGCCGACGCCCGAATCGAAAAAACCGATCTTCATCCCAATCCCCCGCTTCGAAAACCTGTCGCCTGTTCCTAGATCGTAGCGCCAAACTCCAGACAACCCAATAGCCGCTGAATAACAGGTCTCTTACATTATAGACTATTATCCACCAGCGTAACCTGTTCTGCCAATTTATGCAAGATGGCCTTGGCGGTTTCCGGACTCCTCAGCCCGGCTTATCGCTGTAAAAATTCAAATCCTGGGGCCTGGCGGTAATTTAGAGCCTTTCCCGCCCGCGCAGGCGGTCATACCGGTTAGCTTTCGCCAAAACAACCGGCTGTATGCGATGGCCGCCGCTCCGTTCCAATGGAACGCTCCTTGGGCCCATGGATACGGCTGGCAGGAATTAACGGACCACACGTCTAATATTAAATTTCGCCGCGCCATGCCAATGGCGAAACCGTCATTCCGGAAAGGAGCTCCCCCATGCGCCACGCCATAGTCGCTATGACTCTTCTCTTCCTGGTCGTTCTGGCAGGCTGCGCCGGCCTGAACGCCAAGCCGAGCGAAGCGGACACCGCTTCCCAGCAGTACCTGTTCACCAACGAAAAAGGCGACCAAGTCCACCTCGACCCCCGCACGCTGAAGGTAGCCGATAACGTTGTCCTCGCCGACATCCGCTATACGGCGGCGACGCCGGGCGAGAACGGCGTCAAGTTTTCGGTCTGGAAACTTCAGCTAAAGCCCGATGAGCGGCTCGTTAAACTGCTGTCTATTACCGGCTATAACGCCGCCGGCGAAAAAATCGCCGACGCCAGCATGGACGAGAAAGAAGAAGTCGTCAAGGCCGAAGGCTATTCCTACTACTCCTTCGTCAGCCCCGCCGGCCCCCTGGCCAAGGAATTCCAGGGCATCATCGACTATTGCCTCGCCAAGAAGCTGCCGATCCGGACGACCACTCCTCCCTACATCACCGTCGATTACCGTTTCGCGGGCTCCTATCCGACCGCCCTGCTCTTTTTCGACCCGGCCAGCGTGAAGTTGGAGGAGGATTCCCTCTTCTTCACCGCCCGCGTCGTCTATGACCAGGAAACGCCGAAAGGCGTACGGTACGAAGTCGGCCAAATGGAACTCAAACCCCTTGAGAACCGGTTCCGAGGCGTCAGCCGCGTCGCCTACAACAGCGCCGGCCAGGAAGTCGCGCGGGACACCGGGACCGAAGGGTGGACGAAAATCTCCCAGGGCTCCATTGTGCAGGCCCTGCTGAATCAGGTTCACGAATACTGCCATGAAAACAACATCCCCATACCGGACTAAAAAAGGAGAGGCATCCGCCTCTCCTTCCCTGTTTCCGCCAGCGCCCACCGCTCCGGTCAAAAAATGATGGTCCCGGGGATTGCCCCGGCTAAGCCTCCGGGCGGCAACAAACAACAACCCCTGCCGAGGCGGGGCCGTCATTTGACGGCGAAAAACACGGCGGCGAGCAGGCATAAATTGCGCTGCAGCTTCAGGCTATCGCTTTGCGCCTTGGCCGCCTTCGCGTATTGCGCCAAGGATTGATTGGCCTTCGCCAATGAGGCGTTGGCTGTCTCCAGCTCTTGTCTGGCCTGCGCCGATTCGCTCTTCAACGCCAGCAAGTCCGCCTGCAGCTTCGCCAAGTCCGTCCGATATCCTTCCAGCTTCCGCCGCGTCTCTCCCAAGTCGGTTTTCGATTGTTCCAAGTCGGTCAATAATTGACTGTTGTTCTGCTCTAACTGACTGAATATCTGCTCTAACCTGGTCAATTGCTCCTCCGTTACCTGATGCGCCGAGCATGTACCCGGCAGCGCCAGCCAAAAGAGCAGCAAGGACAATAATAAGGCAACTCTTTTTATCAATTGTAATCGCCCCCCCTAAGCAAATTGGCCCAACCTGGCCAAGGCATCGCTGCATTCGTTTTCGAACCTGGCATACAGCCCTGCGCGTAAAGCCGGGCTCCCGCCGGTCCATTCGGGCGTCTTGCAGACCTCCAGATAAATGGCGCGGATCATCGCCGCGTCAAAGTCCGGCGCGTCCACATAGGACAGGTTCGGATACCCCAGGCGCTTGGCGGCGGTCTCGAACATCTCCACGATGTAGCCGGTTCCGTACTGCACGGCGCGGCTCCACACGACATCTTTCATGACTTCATGGTGATTTTCGAGATGCCAGCAGGCGTCCCTGAGCGCGGCCACGGCAGGGTCATAGTATAGGTGACGGATATATTCGTGCTGGATATCGCCGAAGTCGGCCAAGTTTTCCGCGCAGAATTTCCAGGCTGCCGAAAATTCCCGGCTGCCGGCGCGTTTGCCGCTTAAAACCATCCCTGCCGGATGATGGCTATCGTTAAGCCATCGGACAAAACGATCCACGCTGCCGGTATTGGTCGCGAGCTGATAGGTCCCGTAGCTCACGCCGCCGGCGTCTCCCGCGCCGGATGATATGCAGCCGGGATCGCCGTTGCTTTCGTACACGCTGGACAATTTCCCTAACATTTGCTTTTGTCGCTCCCTCCCGGCTGGCTAAGCCCCTTCTCCTGCCTGAGCTGCAGGAGCCTGTCGCGGATAAACTGCGGGACATACGCCCCGTATCCGGCCCGGTCGGCATTTTCAATGATGCTCATGCCCTCCATGCCGGCAAACCCGAATATGGCCATCGACCGCAGCGTATGATTCAGCGCCATCGAAAGATCCAGCATATTGGCAAACGCCACGATGGCGACGATCGCGACCTTTTTTCCTAGCCCGTGAAAGCCCTGCTGGCTGCTCAGCATGCCCGTTTTCCAGGCGGCGAGGATTCCGGTGGCGTAATCGACGCCGATCAGCACCAAGAGCGCCTTCACCGGCGCGTCAAAGCCGCCGATCAGAAACGACAGCGCCGCGCCCGCCGCGGAACAGGCCGCCCAAAGCTTAAGTTCCGTCTGTGTGTATTCCATCTTTGCGCCTCCTCTCTCTTCTCCCCTGTTTTCCCCATTCTTCCATTAGGACCACCTCCTTTAGGGTAATACGAAACAAAACCGGTGTTCTCTATCGAAGCATTCGCCGGCGAACCCCCAACGGAAAAGAGACGGGCTGACCGTCTCTTTTCCGCAACACCGCTTGAATATTTTCGGGAAACTGAGTACAATATAGTAAAAGGACTGACGTGCTCGATACACGCCAGCCCCTACAGGTTGTCTAGCCGGAAACGGTTAGCCCAAAAGAATGTCCTTAAGAGTAACCGCAATCCTTAGCCGGGCGCGGTTACTTCTTTTTTATGATCAACACAATCAACGTGGCAAATGCTATCGCAAAAGACAACGCCTCATATGTAGTCATAAGCACCACCCCCTTTCGCAAAAGGGTGTGGCTAACCGTCCCTAAAACAACCTGTATGAATATTATAACTTATCGCCAAAATGATTGGAAGCCGCTTCCAACCGTCCGCCGCGAATGCCGTCGGGAGTTTCCTTGACTATTTGAACGAACGGATTTATATTGGTGATGGAACTACTGTTGCCTATACCGCCCTGGGCGGTTCCCCCCCTCGGCATTTTGGGGCGAACCGTACAAATCGGAGCCTTGGCCGAGTTAAGGCTGTAGGGGTGGGCGCTCTACCAACAGTAGTTTATTCATGTTTTCCATCTGCGATCGCCTTCGCCGTTGATAGTTTCGCTAATTTCGGGTATAATGTTTCGAAGAAGTCGCGCTACGTTCGGGTGGTAGGGGCTGTGCTCCCTAGGTGGACGTATAAGGAAGGATTATCCCTTCACGGGGTGTCATGACTTACGCTAGCGGGCTTCTTCCATATTGTTTTTACCGCCATTGTTTTGCGTTCTTCGCGTAAGACTTCCGCGACGATAATATGGCCGTTCACCCGTTTTACATAGCGGACCGACTTACCGTTAACATTGGGGCTGCCTGGTAAAATTTGATCATACTCTCTGAGGACTTGAGGAATCATCTTCAAGTCCTTTTGTGTTATTGGCAGTTGTCCAACAGCTGCCTCTCTGACAGGATCGCCATGCTGTTTGATTGCGTGCCTTAAGTCGTGATTGTTGATTTCATGCCTGAACCCCGTGGTGTCCACTCCGGTAAGTTCTTTTATTCGTGCCGCCTCTTCCGGTCTAACGATAGACAGCGGCAAATACCTGCGGGGACCGTGTCGCACCAACGACTCGTCGACAAAAGAATCCACCTTCTCCTGACTTAGTGACGAGGAATTCTTTACCTCTTTTTTTATCATTGGCCGCCCCTCGGCCTGCATAGCATGGTGCCTTACTTGCTCTGCGCTTTCTTGCCCTTGAGATCGTCTTTCGGAGGTATTGGCAGAAGGACCGGAAATGTCCTTTATTAGAGAGGCTTCCTCCGTTCCGGGACGAGTACGCATATGCTCGGGATGCGTAGCACCGCGCGAACCGTAACCCCCACCGGTGACAGTGAGAGCCTCTTTATAATTCTTTAATGCAGTCAGGTGGAAGGAGGGCTACGGTCCGGATTGCCATTGACTTTGCCTTCTGATTTATATATATTAGAAGTGGAGGTCAGGCTGCGAACGTCTTGGACGTGTGAGACGGGGCCGGGTTCCCCGGCATTTGGTCGCGCAGAAGACCTCTTTAGTTTTCGCATAGACAAAAACTGCAACGTTTTCTTGCCTGTTAACACTTCCTCCACAACATAGAGGTAACCGTTAACGGGTTTTTCATATATAATGAGAGGCTGCTGTCTTTTTCCTACGTCCACTTTAACAACATTTTCAGCCCGGGCGATTTCGGGGACTTTCAAAAAATCGTTTCTTGTCAACGGTAATTGTCCCCGTGCCGCTTCTGCAGATCCACCATGTTTTTTAACTGCATGACGAATTTTTTCAGAGGTTATTTCACGACTATAACCGGCTAAATCCATGCCGGTTTTTTGTTTCATTGCTTGTATTTCAACTTGGTCAAGCTCACCGGTTTTGACTATTTTTTGCACAGGCCTTACTTTATAGCCTTCATCAATCACTGCCGTTAGCTCATTCGACTTTTCAAATATTGCCCTTATTTCGCTGCGATCTTGAGGCGTGGCGGCCGCCTGCTCCGGCCTTGTTTTCGGTGCAACTTCCTCTGCCGGTTTTACTCCTTTTGCCGTCTCTCTCGGTACAGCCCTGCCGCGAATCCCGCTATATACGCCTTTAGCCAGCAAAACGGCCGGCACGAATTCGGCGGCGGTCGTTAGCGGCTTTTCGTAGAATCGCCGGCCAAACTCTTCGGGGTTCTGCGTCGCGTTCCTCAGTGCGGTATAGCCGGTAAACTCCTTCACCACATTACCGGCCCCGCCCTGATCGTACAAAGCTTTAGCGTCGGCGGCGATAAACGGCAGGGCCACGATGGGATTGGCAAAGCCCGCGATATACGCCGCGGGCTTCAGGGTTTCGTTGATGAAATTGGTGTGGGCTCGCTTGACCAGAGCCGCTTGCGCCGCCACATCTTCAGGACTGACGCCGGGACGCGGGATGGCGTTGCCGAACTCATCCACCACCGCGATTTTGCGGAGCGTGCGTTCCTGCTTGATCTGCTCCCTCGCACCTTGTACAGCGACTTTGGCCCAATTACCGGTAGAATCGATTGCGTTTTCGCCGATATTGTAAACGAGTCCGGGAAAGTTCTCCCCTCGTCCCTGCCTCCACTCGCTGAAGTCCCTTACTAGATCGGCAAATTTCGGGGTGAAGCCGATGTCCTGCGCCAACCCTCCCGGCCCGGAGCCGCCGGTAGCCGGTAGCGTTGGGTTAGAGCCGCTGTCCTTCGCCAACCCTCCCGGCCCGGAGCCGCCGGTAGCCGGTAGCGTTGGGTTAGAGCCGCTGTCTTCCGCCAGCCCTCTCGGCCCGGAGCCGCCAGTGGCCGGTAGCGTTGGGTTAGAGCCGCTGTCTTTCGCCAATCCTCTCGGCCCAGTGCCGCCCAGCAAAGAAAGAGTCACCTTCGCGGCTTCTTCATCCGGTTGCTGTTTCCATGGCTTAATTCCAGCAAGGAAGGAATTTAGCCATTCTGGATAACTAGGCATTTTATCACCCCTTTACCGACCATATCCGAATGCGCTATAGAGATATTGGAAAATCTCTCCATATGTGGCATCAGGATTTTCCGCTTTAATTTGGGCTACAATTCCATCAATCTGCTGCGCATTGACAGTTCCCTGTGCACCACCGCCGTGCCGGTTCGGGCCATGGGCCTCGCCGTATCCGTCCGCCGCCCTGATCTCCTTTTGCTTTTCCGGCGTGTAGAATGCCCGTTCCTCCTTGAATGCACCGGGCTGTTCATTCTTCAGTTTTTCAGCCTTTTGCCTTTCAAAATACCCGGGGATAATCGACGCCGCAAGCGAATAATCCACACCCTGCCCCAGCGCCTTAGCCATCGTGCCGTACATCGAAGCATCATCATATTTGGGGGCCTCGACTTTCGGCATCAATGAAACAAGGCTGCCTGACTGCGGCTGAGTCCCGCCGAAAGTGCTCTGCGCCAAACCGGCTAAACTGCTGCTGCCGGTCGGGCTTTGCCAGTTACCGCCCGGGCGCTGCGTAAGGTCAGGCGTCTGAAACGAAAAATCCGGCGCGCCCTTATCGGGGTTAAGCGCATTAAACCCGGATACGGCCTGATTTAGCCCGCTGGAAGCGTCCGCATTGGCCTGCTGCCGGCCCATGGAGTTGATGAGCTCCAAAACCGCCTTGGCCCCTTCGTTTTGCCGCTTGCGCTCCGCTTCCTCCTGTTCTTGCAGCCACCGCCGCTGCATTCCCTGCCCATACGCCTGGGCAAAGGCATCCGCAAAGGATATTGCCATAATTCAAACACCTCACTTCCACGTACTCGCCCAGCCGCCGGCCAGCGACCCTAAAACTCCGCCCAGGCCGTTGCTGCTTTGCGTCTGGGTTTGGGTCGGATTCTTGCCCAGCCCCAAATAGCTGAGGTAATCCTGGATGGTCTGCTCATCCAGCCCCTGTTCCCGGAAGAACAGCTCCAGGTCCCGCTGGGCCTTGGTGTCGGCGATGCCATACTCCGTGTTGCCCGCGTTCAACAGAGCCTCGGCCGCGCTCTGCCGGGCGCCCTGGGCATTCAGCATCTGGTTTACCCCGGAATTGTAAGCGCTGCCGTAGAGACTGGCCAGGGAGTTTTGGGTAGACTGGTTGACATCCTTCTGGGTCTTGGCCACTTGGTCCTGATGGGCGCTGCCGCCCCAGAAGCTGTTTTTGTTGAACAAATCGTTGACCTGCCGTCCCTGCTCTCCCCAGGCTTCCTGCCCGGCCTGCCGGATGGCGTCGGCCTGCGCCGTCACATAAGGATTGCTCATGGGGTCGATATACGCCCCTTCCGCATAGTCCTGCAGCGTCCGGTTAGCGGCGCTGTCCTGCAGCTTGCCGATGGCGTCCGACTGGGTCTGATTGATCGGCGCGGCAGTCTCGCCGCCGTAGCGGATGGGGTTGTTGACCCGCCCCATGAGGTAAGGCTGAAACCCTTCGTACCAGTCCTTTTGCTTGCCGGAAAACGGGGTCTGCTTGGAAGTCGTTGTCGTTTTGCTGCCGAACAGGCTTCCCAATTAGATCAGCTCCTTTTCGAAAAGTACTCCTATCGGGCGATAGTCCTTAAATTTGCGCACGAACGCCTTTTCGCGGTCCGTAATGATCTGAATGCGTTTATACCCGTTGCTCCTAGCCAAATCTTCCAACTTGCGGCGAACCGCCTCTATCGACTTCCCGCGCGGGGCATAGGGGAAAAGCATATGGATTTCGTCCTGCACCGCCGCAAAAACAATAAAACAATCATCATCGGCAAGGATGTGATTGTCTTTTATGGCGGCGATAATTTGCTCCGGTGTGTAGTCGCCGGGCGCGCGCCGGCAAAAGTCATCGATCATTTGCGCCAGGTCCATCATGCCAGCACCTTCATCGACAAAAATGTAATAGTATCCTGCGTGATTGTTTTTGCTGCAGTATCGTTTTCCAAGACGAACAATTCAAAATAATCCCCTGCTGACACGGAAATCGGTCCGGTGGACACATTTAGATATGTATTCCCGTTGGAAGCCGAACACGCCGACAAAGCGACATTGCCGCCATTTTTTGTTATGGCTGCCAGCCGTCTTGAATTTGCTGCCGTATATGTTCCCGTCCAGTTTACTTCTGCGGTCAATTCCACATATGACACGCCTGCGGGAATAACGATCTTATCAGTGGTTGAATCATAAAAACCATTCGTGTCAAAAGCGGTGGTATTAAAGGCAACCTTCGTGTTGGTTGCTGCCGCTATGCTTTGGGACCCGCCGCTTTCATTGTAGATTCGGCAACCGCGAAACGCCGGAGCCGCCCCGATATCCGACGGCGTCAGCACGTCGCCGCCGCCGCTGGCGTGGGTCGGGGCATGCGCGGGAACCCCGGCCGCAACAGGCTTATTGGCGAAATCGATCAGTTGCCGCAGCCGGTTCCCCATCTCGATCAGCCACTTCCAGAGGGTATTCGGCACCTCCGGCCCGACATTCGGCGTCTGAGGGAGTTGCGGTATCGCCATCAGTAACCACCCCTGAGTTCGTAATATAGGATGTAGCCGGTCAGCCGCCACGGCTCGTCCGCGCCCGCGGTGCCCATGCGAAGGCACAGATACCGGGCCGACACATCCACATCGACCCACGGCGGGCTCGTCTTGTCCAGGCTCATATTGTACGGCCCGTGCCACGTCACCGGCTCGTCCACGTTGGCCGCCGTCCCGACATACACCGGCAAATAGTAAGGCCCCTCGCGGGATATCATGAACTGTATCCTGAGGAGCCTCTTGATTTTATCCGGCGCGCCGAAATCGAACAGCTTGGTGGTCAGGAAACTGTCGATGGGCACGGAAGCCCCGTCCTTGGCGTTGCCCTCGAACACATAAATGCCGCCGTCCGCGCCCCCCCGCCAGGTTGATCGGCGCGTTATCGAGATTTATACTGGCATCCCACTCGGTGCTATGATTGTCCCAGGTATCGTCGTCGGCATCCCATACGCCGTCTCCCCGCCGGTTGTAATACCCGAAGGCCGTCATCGGCAGATCGCGCATCGACCATGCTTTGGTGTCGGTGTTGTAGACAATGGCCTTGTCCGGGTGGCCGTCCGGGCTGGAAGTCGATGGAAAGGCAAACCAAAGTTCCGGCACCTCCTCGACGTAAAAACCCGCGATAAGGCCGTATTTGTCCGGGTCCAGGACGCGGAAGAACTCCTTGGCCGCATCGTCGCCGGCGATGCTCGGCTCCCGGCCGTTGAAGCTGTAAATATTGTCGTTGCCCACAAAGATGTGTTCGTCTCCCAGGTCGACCAGCGCCTTGGCCGAAAGCAGCCCGGTGCCGATGAATGCCGGCCACTTGTTCCAGATGGTCGCCCCTCCGGCGTAATTCATGAGTTGAATGGCGCGCTCCTTATACACCGCCACATAATTGCCCAGCGGGCGAAGGCCGACCACCCAGGACACGTCGTCGGTCAGGTCGCCGTACCCGGCCTCCGACCGGGATATGTCGCCGGCGACGTTTTTCCATTTGGCGATATCGCCGATACAGCTCCACCGGATGCGCTGGGGAAAAGGAGTGCCGTTCTCCGTCGTGCCGCCCAGCAGGAGGAAATTCTGAAAATAGAGGAGCGTTTTGCAGCGGACCGAAGTCGCCCCGCCCTCGACATCGTCGAGCCCCGGCAGATCGGCGATGGTGTGGGCCAAGTCGCCGTCCCAGTACTTCACCGGATCGACGCCGTTAGTGAAAACAAACCAGTTCTGCGCGTTTTCGGTGATGACCGGGTGCTCGCTCGTGCCGTTCAGCGGCGTGCCGCTGGTGATGTCGACAAAAGTATTGGCGTCGGGGTCGTAGCGGTAACAATGGGTGGTGGTGACGGCCATCAGATAACTGTTGCCGTTGAACAGATAATAATTGTCCATTGCCATAATAATCCCGCTGAGCTGGTTGACTCCCACATTCGTCCAGCCGGCGGTGCCGTCCGCCGCTGTATCGCCGGCGGTGGCCGGCCACACCGGTTCCACGGAACCGGTTGTGCCCTCGGTCGTGCATTGATAGACGTGTCCGGTAGGAGAGCTGGGCATAATATAAGCGCCCGGGCTGTAAGCCGTGGACGCCTGCCAAGGGACGGGACGGTTCAAAAACTCCTTCCACCCGCCGACCTTCTCCGCATATCCGACGCCGAAATGCACGTTGTTGCCGTCGCTCCAGGCCCGGTCGTCGATGAGGTTCTTCGGCAGATACTTATTGATGCCCCTATCCGGAGCCGTCACGGGTAATTGTTTTGGCATGGTCTCACCTGCCCTTTTTTTGGTATAATTGATTTATACCAACTATTTATACCAACTAAGGAGATATATAATGATAGATCGTGAATTAAATTATGGGCGCCATATTATTAAAGATTATTTATATAAATCTA
Source organism: Sporomusaceae bacterium UBA7701 (assembly GCA_002482545.1). GTDB lineage: Bacteria > Bacillota > Negativicutes > Sporomusales > UBA7701 > UBA7701. Next base: position 87,831 of record DLGF01000020.1, on the reverse strand, counting down.
TGCCTTATAGGTCAGTACTTGATATTGGAGCCGGCTCCGGAGCCGACTTAGACATCGCCAGAGAGATAAACCCAACATCGACTATATCTGCGATAGAGTGTTATGGGCCATCGGCTCAGGTTTTAAAAAACAAAAGTATATGCGTGGAAGAGATCAACATTGAGAACGATATTTATCCGTTTGCGGATTCATCTATCGATGTTATAATTGCCAATCAAATTCTTGAACACACTAAAGAACTTTTTTGGATTTTTCATCAAATATCCCGAATGTTGCCTATAGGAGGGAAACTGATTATTGGCGTCCCAAATCTTGCTTCTTTGCATAATCGTATTTTATTACTATTAGGACAACAACCAACTTCAATACAAATAAACTCAGCCCATATTAGAGGCTATACTTTGGAGGATACTATAAAATTTCTTAACTCTTGCTTTCCTGGCGGCTATGAATTAATGAGCCGCCGAGGCAGCAACTTTTATCCATTCCCTTCATTAATAGCAAGGCCCCTTGCCCAAGTCTTTCCTTCGGCAGCTTGGGGGATGTTTTTACTACTTAAAAAAACGCGAAACTATGATTCTGAATTTTTACAGTTTCCGCGCAAAGCAGACTTACAAACGAATTTTTATTTAGGTTTATAATTTATACAAGAAACACAGCGCATAGTAAGAGGTCTATTTTGTGGGCTATGCCGCTACCAGAAGAATTTGTGGATACATAACCTTGAACACTTATACCTTTGTTGCTTGCAAAACAATTAGTATTGGGTCCAGCAGACCCTGGAAGGTCTACGCCTACACCATGTGCATGAGGACCGTTCTCGTTTCCGATTAAACTATGCTTATCTTCGCCGCCTGTAGCTCCCGGAGCATAATACCCCGTACCTATGCCATTTGTTCCAGGCGTATGTGTCCCATCATCCTGCCCAGCGCCGACAATAAACCTGTTCGGAGGTCAGGAGGGGTATAATTGCCGCCTTCGGGGTGCGTACGCTGTAGCCATCTACCAGTACCCAGCCTGTAGGAATATCAGCAACAGAGCCAGACCACATATCAATCTTGTCGCGAAAATCCCCCGAATACGCGCTGCCATGCGCTGCCATTCCACCGTGCGATAACGGCAATTTCGGTATTATAGCCAATCATGCCTTTTAACGGGCTTGTTGGGCTTTCGTTGTTGCGCGGTGTCGTCCGCGAAATGGGGTTTTCGTGCAGTTAACGTCAGGCTGACGCGAAGCCCGAGCCGGCTTTGGCCTGCCCCACGGCAAAAAATCGCGGTGCGCGAAGCTGGCCGTGGTGGTAACGGCCAACAAAAAAGCGGCTGAAAAAATTTTCAGTCGCTTTGGGGCTCCTTATTTTGTTAACGCAAGCCAACCGTTACAATCCGCCGTTGTCCCCGCCTCTCAGGAGCGGCGGCACTCCCACGGGATATAAGTTGATGTTGACGGCTATAACCAAATCCGTTTCCTTGTCCAGATAGAAGAAAATTTTGAGCGGGCTGGAGGTGTCCTCATACCTGTAGCCGATCCATTTGTACGTTTTGCTCTCGCCCGTCCTGGCGGGCTCGCCGTATACTCCGGTCACCCGGGAAAGGGAATCGCCGGTCTTTATTCCCCTGCCGGTCGAATAGCCGGCGGCGGACACGGTCAGGTCGACTACCCGGTCTCCCTGGCGGTTGATCCGGAGGCCGTCGGCCGCTCCGTCGAACGGCGCGCCGACCGTTATCACCCGCCCCGTCGCCTCCTGGACAAGCGTGAAATCCTCCGGTCCGAGACCGTTGCCCCCGGCAGCGGCCGGAAGCGTCAGCGCGCAAATAGCAGCAGTCAAAATCCAGGTAACAGCCAATCGCTTTATTCCGAATATCCAGACTACCGAATTTTGCTTCTTCATATTCCTCTCTCCCGCTCACTGTGTTGTTGCTACAAATTATAGCATTATTTGGAAAAACGTTCCATGGTTTTATATTACAGTTTAGTGCATTTGTATCACTGACTGTTTGAACTTGCTGGGCGCACTCTGCCAAAGCCCGCCAGAAGAGGCTTCCAATAATCATTCGTTATGTCCGTGTAGCTTACCCCTTTACTGCTTCCAGCGTGCAGCATCTTTCCATCACCTGCGTAAATTCCAACGTGAGTAATCGTTCCGGGCTCCCAGTCTCCATATGTGTTTTTGAAAAACACAAGATCGCCAGGTTTTGCTTTGGTAATGTCCATAAAAAGGTCTCCGTTGGCTTGGCAATAGTTATGTTGTTCATCTGCTAGTCGAGTTCCGAGATCCACCCCTGCCTTCTTATAATTATCAAGGGTAAATTTACCGCAATCGGTTGAATTTACCCCGTCGCCTCCCAATACATAGGGTAAACCTAGCTGATGCTCTCCCCCTTCCAGAACCCTCCGGCCAAAATTGTTGTCTCCCTGAGCCATTTCATTGATACTATTGTTGGAGTCATCTCCCATGCTTTCTCTTTTTTGATCCCTATTTTCAGCTTGTTCTATCCTGCCTCCGAATCTCCGATAATAGTCGTCCGCACCGTCCCGGATGCCGGTGATTGCAGGCCTGCTTTCAGCCAAATTCAGCAGCCACATAGGCTCGGCGGCGCGACGGGCTCCACTATGGGCGTCCCCCTGAGAACTGAATAAATTCCACCAAATATTCTCTTCCTCCCCGCGCTCAGGCCGGGAGCCCGCCAGCAAGGTTTTCACCAGCCCCGGTATCCCCCCCTTCCGGTGAGGGAGCCCAGCCCGCATTGCGGCGGTCTTGATATTCTTCCTCGCGATATCCCATACTTGCCCTCCCTTTCACTTCAACCTGCAGTCCGGCGCCTGCTGCTTTTCCCGCCTCTTCCGCTTCTTCCTTTTGCGGGGCGGCTTTTTTCTTAGCCGGGTCATATAGAACCATTCCGCCGACAGGTCCATGCCGTCGCCTCCTAGAGCAGGGGCGCGGAGGCGTCCGGGAAGGTCCCCGGCGGTCCGGCCCGCCTGACGGGGCCCGGCTGCGGCTGCCGCGCTGATTGCAGGGCCGCTTGTTGTTCGGCCAGCAGCCGTTGCCGGATCTCCTCCTTCTGCGGCAGGTCGGAGGCTTCAAGGATGATGTCCGGCGGTATCGCTACCCCGGCCTGGACGGCTTCGAGCAGGGCGTAGTACTGGGCAATGCGCTGGGTCGGCGTCGACGGGGCGTCGGCGACGACGATGTCGAATTCCCCGGCCGACAGGTCGTTGAGGATGCGCCCGGTCGGCCGGCCGGCGGGGTCGACCTCCGGCTGGTTGACGGCCAGGAAGGCCGGCTTGCCGTCGTCGCCGGTGATGCGGATGACCTTGGCTTCGCTGTAGTACTGGGGGATGAGGCCGGGCTTGCCCGGTTCCCCCCAGAGAAGATACAGCAGCCGTTTCTTGCTCAGCCGGAGATTGTCGAAGAGCGGCGCGATCTGGGTCACCGACTGGCGCTGGCGAAGCTCGATGGCTTTGCCGCTCGTGCCGCTGGGCATGGCTTCGCCGAGCATTTCCGGGTTGATGCCCGAAATCTGCCGCAGGTCGCCGGTGGACACGTCTTCCATCCGGGCCAGGGCCGCCGGGAATTGGGCGGCTTCCTCCCGGACGGGCTTTTCCGTGGCGAATTTGAACACGCCGCCGGCAATCGCCCCTTTGTCCTTGAACCGCTGGAAATCGCCGGGCGGCAGGGCGCCTTCCCGGACCCAGTAGATGGGGTTGGCGGTGGTGTTCAGGATGTGCAGCGACTGGCTGCGCCGCTTGTTGATCTCCCGCTGGGGGTCCTTGAGGCTGCGGATGATGCCCTGGATATCGTTTTCCGGTTCGCATTCGCCGGTGTATTGCGCGATAAAGGGCACAAAGGGAAAATCGTTGTGGCGGTAGGGGCTGTCGCCTTGTTCCAGGATGAGGTCGCCCAGCAGCGTGGCGAATTTCATTTTGGTGAGCGGCAGCCGGATTTGCCGCGCGCCTGCAAGGAGGAGGGCGGCTTCGGCCTGCCCGTCCGCCGCCGCGCGGCCGTCGGGCAGGATATAAAGGGTCTTGGCGTAATGCTCCTTGTACCAGATCTCCACCAGGCGGCATTTTTTGGTCTCCCGCGAATACCACAGGCTTTCGGCGCCGGCTTTGTCCGGCGGCTCGTCCTCGGCGTATTTCCTGGCGAACGCCTCGACGGCGTCCTGATGCTCGGGATATACGTCTTTGATCTTTTCCTTGGTCACCCATTTGGCCCGGCAGACGTATTCCGCGTCGCTGAGGTCCGGCTCCCTGGCCTCCGGGTCGACGTACATATCGAAGGGGGACAGCCGCCGGAGCACGATGTCGCCTTCTAGCGACTCGTAGTTCCATTCGTACTCGGCGGACAGCCACCCCCGGCCGCAGACGATGCCGTCGAAAAAGATCCGGCTTTCCTTATATTCATAGTCGTTGCGGTCGAAAACGAACTTGGTCACGCCCTTGCGGACCTTGCAGAGCTCCAGGTCGCCGGCGGTGCGGGGGAGAAAATCCGGCTCGTAGCGGTTAAGCCGCTGCCAGCCGGACAGCAGTTGAATCAGCGGCTTGATTTTGTTGATGGTTATGGCGGGCCGCTGCTGCTCCTTCAGCGCGCCGAGGTCGGCGCTGTTCCACTGGTCGCCGGTGTAGAACCCGTAGTCTTCCCGGGCCTTCTCCCGCCATTTTTTCTGGTGTTCGACCGCCTGCCTGAAATAGCTGCGGAGTTTTTCGGCAGCGCCGGCGGTATTTTGAGCTTCGTCCATCTTCTCACTCCCTCAGGACCCCATCCAAGTTTTGCGGTCTTCGTCTTCTTCCCACTCGTCATAGGGCCGTTTCTTGGTTCCCTCGGGCGCCCAGGGCCGGGACATCAGCTCGTACCTGAGCGCATCATAGGCGTGGTCTTCCTGGGTCGTATCCACGTCTTCCGGCCGGTGCCGGTCGTAGACCAGGGGCGGCAAGGTGCGGATCAGGTGCCGGCAGGTTTCGAAGATTTTGATTTTTCCTTCCTTCAGCCGGAGATGCACCTGCATTTTGCCTTGAAGCCGGTCGTTGTCGGCTTTTTGCCAGCCCACCCCCTGCAGGGCGAACTCTTCGGCGATGGTCGGGCCGTCGTGGCCGGTCCGCGCCCAGATGGACGGGTCGGCAAAGCCCGTCGCCTCCTCGCCCCGTTCCAGGACCCGCACCCGCTTGGCCACCTCGGTGGCCGTTTCCCTGGCGCCGGCATCCGGGCCGCAGCAGCCGTAAAGTTCACGGTAGACGCTTCGGTGAACAGGGTGGCTTCCTCAAACCCCACCACGTCGTATTCCTGCCCCTGATACTGGAATACGTCCTTCTCGTTATCGCAGTAGCCCAGTTTGAGCCGGCTGCCGTTGGGGAACAGGAAGGCCCGCTCCTCGCCCTTGTATTTGGCGAACCCGGTCAGGAGGGCGAGCAAGGGCAGCAGGTGATTCTCCCTGAGTTCCGGCAGGGTGCGCCGGAGGAGCAGCAGTTTGAGGCCGGGATACTGGATCGCCAGGGCCGTGAACTTCATCCGCATGGCCCAGGACTTTCCCCCGCCCCGGGCCCCGCCGTAGGCGACGTGCCGGGCCCTGGCCCGGAAAAACTCGACCTGCTTGGGGTTGATCCGCGACAGATCCAGCTTCATCCTAAGAGATCATCCATACCGGGCGGCAGGAGGATGTCGACCTTGACCTTCCCGCTCACCTCGGCGTCTACCGGCTGGGCCGGCCTGCCGTGCGCCCGGTCGAGGATAATTTCCGCCGCTTTCAGCCGCTCCTGTGGTTTGCCGGTTTCCATGATTTCGAGCACCGTGCGGATGGCGCTGACGGTGTTCTCTTTGACCAGTTCCCGGTATTTCCGGGCCGAAGCCGGAAGCCCTCCGGCCTCTTCCGCGTCCGCCCGCCCCGGCGGAGCCGGACCGGCTCCCTTTCCCGGCTGCCGGCGTTTGTCCTGCCCAGCGTTCATCGAACCACCTCCCAGGTACGAAATGGAACGGAGGAAGCGAGCGCTTCCTCCGTTTTTGGCTGCGGGCAATTTTCCGCTGTACATTTGGGGTAAGATACTATATAATATCAGGCGGTTTGGTAAACGAACTACGAAAACGAGGTGAACCTCCATGTCCAATACCTTCGACATCGGCATCATCGGCGGCGGTCCCGCCGGTATTTTTGCCGCCTACGAACTCACCCTGCGAAATCCCGGCGCGCGGATCATCATGATCGAAACCGGCGCGGACATTTTCGCCCGGCGCTGCCCGATCGCCGAAAAAAAGGTTCCCAACTGCATCCACTGCAAGCCTTGCGGCATCATGCGGGGCTTTGGGGGAGCAGGAGCCTTTTCGGACGGAAAGTATAATTTCACTACTCAGTTCGGAGGCTGGCTGAATGAGTATCTGCCTGACCAAACGGTCCTTGACCTGATCGAATACGTTGATCAAATCAACCTGAAATACGGCGCTCCGCAGGAATTTTTCACCACCGCGAACAGCCATGTCGGCCGCCTGGCCATCAAGCACGGTTTATACCTCTTGAGCGCTAAGGTCCGCCACCTCGGCACCGAAAATAATCTGAAAATCCTGGGCTGTATCTATGAATACCTCCGTGAGAAAATCACCATGCGGTTTCATACCGCCGTCGCCTCGATCGCCCGGGAAGAGGAAGGTTTTTCGCTTGAGCTCCCGGAGCAGGAAACCGTCCGCTGCCGCTATCTGATCGCGGCCCCCGGCCGGGCCGGCTCGGAATGGTTCTCCGACCAGTGCCGCGAGCTGGGGCTGTCGCTGTTCAACAACCAGGTCGACGTCGGGGTGCGGGTCGAAATCCCGGCCGAGGTTTTCCAGGACATTACCGACGAGGTGTACGAAGCCAAGCTGATTTACCGGACCAAGCAGTACGGCGACGCGGTCCGCACCTTCTGCATGAATCCCGGGGGCTATGTCGTGACGGAGAACACCGACGGGATTATCACCGTAAACGGCCACAGCTACCGGGATGAAAGCCTGCACAGCCGCAACACCAACTTCGCCCTGCTGGTCTCCAACCGGTTCACCGAGCCTTTCACCGAACCGCACCAGTACGGCAAGCGGATCGCGTCCTTTTCCAACATGCTGAGCGGCGGCGTGCTGGTGCAGCGGTTCGGCGACCTGATGAAGGGGCGACGGACCAACGAACACCGCCTGTCGCAAAGCTTCACCAAGCCGACGCTGGAGGCGACCCCCGGCGACCTCAGCCTGGTGCTGCCGAAACGGCACCTCGACAATATCATCGAGATGGTGTATGCGCTGGATAAGATCGCGCCGGGGATGGCCAACGACGACACGTTGCTCTATGGCGTCGAAGTCAAATTCTATAGCTCGCGGCTCAAGCTCAGCAACGAACTCGAAACCGAGATCCCGAACATGTTCGCCGTCGGCGACGGGGCGGGCATCACCCGCGGCCTCTCGCAGGCCAGCGCCAGCGGCGTCCATGTCGCCCGCGTCATTGCCGGACGGATGAATCCCGGCGCCAGATAGCCGAACCCCCTGCGGAAAATTTCCGCAGGGGGTTCTCTTGTGGGCGCTTGTGTTTTTTTGACGGAATATCAGCGGCCGGGGCTTTCCAGCAGCCTGTAAAGTTCCGCCATTTGTTTCTTCAGTTCCTCGTATTCCCGGATGAGCACTTGATCCTGCTGCTCTTTCGCCGCCGGGCCGGCAGAAGGCCCGCCCGGTTCCTGCGCAGCCCCCTGCTGGGAGGATGTTTTCTTGGCTTTGGCGTCAGACTGCGCCTGGACCAGCGCGGCGTTGGTCAGCACGATGCTGCCGACGGCGACGATAAAGTTCCCGAAGATGTTCTGCTCCTCGATATCCAGCCCGCGGGCGAGATCGATGGCGACCAGGGACGTAATGAGAGCCAGCGCATCGGGGTCGATCGTTTTGAGCACCGACATCGCCTTCCCGCCTTTCCGCATCGCTGGTATATATTATGGCGGGGAGGGTTGGCTTATGATTTTATCCCCGGGAACGGTGGATACTAAAAGGTGACTTTTACTTCAGCAGCCCCTTCCACTCGCGCAGGTCCGCCGCCCCGAATCTTTTTCCGGCTTTGGCGGCCTGCCGGGCCAGTTCCTGGTTATCCGAATCCGGGAGGGCCACTGTATCGACGATCCCCCAGGCGTTGTCCCGATAGGCGAGGGAAACAAGGGCGACCGCGTAATAGCGGTTTTTGTCGCCGGCCATCTCCCAGCTGTAGAGAATATAGGTAGTCAAGGAGTCGGGCGCCGCTTTGTCCACTTTAACGTCATGGAGCCTGAAACCGCCCACCGGCGCGAATTTGGCCCTGACCTCCTCGTCCTTCATGTCCAGGTAGCGCCAGTCCGCCTGTTTGATCAGGGACGGATCGTTCTTGTTGTAAGCGTCAAAGGCCTTTACCACCAAAGTGACGGCTTGCCGCTCCTCGCCGGAGACCTGGCTGCCGTCGCCGGCGACATAGGCGGAGGGATATTCGAAAGCGGCCGTTTTCCCCGCCGGTTCGGCGGCTTCACCCAGCGCGCCGAGCACCAGCATAAGCGCTCCCATCAGTATGAATCCGGTCAAAAACCTCAATCTGGCCATTCAGTAACCTCCTAAATTTCCTGGTCTATTTAATTCGCGCCCCGGCGGCCAATCTCCTTTTTCCGTCTTTTGGGTGCCGGCTTACGCGCCTATGTTATAATGATTTTGCAGTCCTGCAACGGAAAGAGGAACGCGATGAGAAAAGGACGACGAATCCCATCTTCCGGCCGGCTTAAAAGCTTATGGCTCTGGGCCGGGAAGCTCAAGCTGGAAGTCCTGATCCTGTTTTTCGCCCTCAGGCATCCTGCCACGCCCTGGTACGTCAAACTCGCGGCAGCGGCGGTCATGGGCTATGCCCTGAGCCCGGTCGATCTTGTGCCTGACCTCATCCCGTTCATGGGTTATCTCGACGACGCCGTCGTTGTTCCGGCAGGCATCGCCCTGGCCCTGCGGCTGATGCCGCCCGCCGTCCTCGACGACTGCCGCCGCAAGGCCGCCGCGCTCCACAAAAAACTCCCGTTGCTCTGGCTCGCCGCGCTTGCCGTTATTCTCGCCGGTTCCGCCCTGGTATTCGCGGCCGTCAGGGCGCTGTCCCGATAATAAAGGCGGCAGCCGCAGCAGCGTATAGCGACAAAACCCAGGCTGGTGAAAAAAGGTCTAGATGCAAGGCGCACCGGAAGAGCGTGCAGCGCCGCGTACTGGGTCGTACGCAAGCAAACGCTCTGAGGAGCAACGCCGCAGATGGGCCTTTTTTCACCAGCCTGGTCTTCCCGCTATCATCATACCACGCCGGTTCCGGCCATCCGTCCACAATCCGTCCAGTATCCGTCCAAAGCTGCATTCTTTTCGGCGCAACACCTCACCCGGCCACGGGCGGGGTGTTTTTGTTCCTGCTTTTTTTACCCTTGGGCGCAAAAACATATCAGGACCACAAAATGGGAACACTACCACAAATCCCCGTACACCCCGGAGGCTGTTTTATGAAAAAAGCGCCCAACAGTTACCATCGCTTGCGCAAGCTTTCTTCTGCGGTGTCGGGCGCAGCTCTGCCCTTCGCCCGGGAACGGCTGTCCCGGCTCCGCCGGCTGATCGGCGACAGCAAGGAGGTCTGCACCCATTTTGAAGCCGTCCTCGAGTCGCTGCTTCTGTCCCAGCCCGGTGAAATACAGCCGACGAGCTTTACATCCTCTCTGACCGTCAATGAAAATATGCTGCGCACTCTGTTCCGGGATTGCGAGGATATCCGCTACCGCTCCTTCGTCTTCGACCGGCGCGACGCTCTCATCGTATATCTTGACGGCATGGTGAATCTGGAGCGCCTGGATGAAAGCCTCCGTCAACTTCTCTATGCAGGCGAGCCTGTCCGCCCCGAGCTTATCCCCAGGCAAATTTTGGCCAGTTCGGCCGTTCAGTTGGTTGCCGAGGTGCAATTATCCCTGGTGTCGGTCATGCGGGGGTCGGCTTTGCTCCTGGTCGACGGCCTGGCCCAGGCCCTTCTCTTCGACCTGGCCGATCCCGCCAAGCGGCCGGTGCAGGAAGCCCACCGCGAAGGGGTGCTGCGCGGCCCCTACGACGCTTTCACGGAAACGCTGAGCGACAATATTGTTCTCGTCCGCCGCCGGACCGCCGATATCCATGTTAAAGCCAAGACCTTCATTGTCGGCGACCGTTCCCGGACCCGCGTGGTAATGATCTATGTAGACAACCTGGCCAAACATTCCCTGGTTTCCGAAGTCGAGCGCCGGCTGAAAAAGATCCGGATCGACAAGGTGCTGACCGCCGGCATGATTGAGGAATTCCTTGTGGAAAGCCCCTGGAGCCCTTTTCCGCAGCTTCAGGACACGGAACGCCCGGACAAAGTGGTGGCGGCGCTGTATGAGGGACGGGTGGCCATTCTCACCGACAATACGCCCTGGGCGCTTATTGCTCCCTGTAACTACAGCCTGCTGATGCAGAGCCTCGACGATTATACCACCCCGCCGGTCATCGCCAGCCTCATCCGCCTGACCCGCCATATTTCCGCCTTTTTATCGGTCTACCTGCCGGGAATGTATATCGCCATCACCTCCTATCACCCGAGCATCCTGCCCGGGTCGCTGGCCCTGACCATCGGCGAGCTGCGGTCCCGGGCCCCGTTTCCGGCCTTTTTGGAGGCGGCGCTCATGGAGGCCGTGCTGGAGGTGTTCCAGGAAGCCATCGCCCGCCTGCCGCAAAAGCTTGTCGTGGCCGCCAGCGTCGTGGGCGGCTTCGTCATCGGCACCACCGTCGTGGAGGCCGGAATCATCAATCCCTTGCTGGTGGTGGTGGTTTCCATCACGGCAATCGCTTCCTACGCCATTCCGTCCTATTCCCTCAGTCTGGCCCTGCGCTGGCTGCGCATCCCGGTCATGATACTGGCGTCGGTGTTCGGGCTGTACGGCCTGGTTGTCGGAGCGCTCCTCACCCTCACCCATATGTGTGCGCTCCGCAGCTTCGGCGAATCCTATCTCGGCGAAATATTCAACGTGACCATGCTTCAGGACTGGAAGGATTCCCTGGTCCGCCTGCCGATGAAGCTGCTCAGAACCAGACCCAAAGTCTTCGGACCCGAGGACCGCACGAGAGTGGGCGGCAAATGACCGTTTCCCCGCGCGCCGGAACCCGCACCAACGAAAGGGTGTTAAGCAATGGCCAGTGACCTCGACCCCAAAGACAAGCTGTCGCCCTGGCAGCTGACGATCCTGCTCGCAGCTGTCGGCATTGGCTCCCAGATCATCCTCGCCCCCGCCCAGCTCATCAAGCATGCCGGCCAGGGCGCCTGGATCAGCGTGGCCCTCGGCGCCGTGGCCTTCTTCGCGGCAACCTGGCTGATGCTGAAACTGGGTGAACAGTTCCCCGACCAAAATCTCGTGCAATATTTCCCCGCGGTTTGGGGAAAGCTTCTGGGCGGCATTTTTCTCGCCTGGTTCGTGATCATCCATCTGCTGCAGTTCATCACCATTCTCCACGGCTTCAGCCGGGTCATCGCCTTCAATCTGTTTTTCCGGACACCTGAGGAGGCTATCGCCATCCTGTTTCTCTTTACCTGCGCCTATGGCGCCATGCAGGACTGGGGAACGATCATCCGCATCCAGCAATTCATCTTTTTTGTCGTCATCCCGCCGCTGGTCGCCCTGTGGCTGGTGGCGCTGCTCAACTTTTCCTATGACCGGCTGCTTCCGCTCCTTCCCGACGACCCCTTGACCGTACTGACCGGAGTGCCTGCGACCTGGAACTTCTACAGCGGGTATGAGGTGGTGCTGCTTATCTTCCCGCTGATCTACCGGATCGGCGTGAAAAAAGCCGTGGCCGCCGGAGCCGCCTTTGGCTGCATGGGCGTTTTATTCACGACGGTCACGGTCCTGACGATCGGGGTATTGTCGGCCAAAACCGCGGCCGATATGATCTATCCGACGCTGGTAGTCATAAAGGGCATTGAAATTCCCGGCACCTTTGTCGAGCGCTTGGAAGTCTATATGCTGATCGTCTGGATTCCCATCGTATTCGACACCATGATCATCCTGTTTGCCGTGCCGGCCCGCGTGCTCGCCCAGAGCACCCGCTACTCCGACCACCGGCGCTGGATCCTGTTTTTTATACCGGTCGTGTCCGTCCTCTTTGTCCTGCTCGACCCGATCAATATCGCCACGAAAACGGGAGAGGCCCTTACCACTCTCGGGTGGGGATTCTCGTTCCTGGTCGCGCCGCTCACCCTCCTCGCCGCCAAGCTCAAATATCCTTACCGAAAGAGGGACACCGATGCGGATATATCCTGAAAACCATGGGAACGGCCGCCGCGCCGCCAGACGGCTCGCCGCTTTTGCCGCGCTGACGGTCCTCGCTATTTTCACCGCCGGCTGCTGGGACCGGGTGGAAATTCAGGACCGGGGCATGGTCAAATCCATGGCCGTCGACGTCGTCGAAGCCGATCCCGATCCCCCCGCCACGCAGCGCGTGGAAGACTTTGTCCAGCCTCATGGACCCAAGCAATTTATGCTGACCCTGGAGGTTGTCCGCCTCGCCGGCGGCCAGCGGCAGAGCAGCGGAACATCGGAATCCCAAACCTTCACCATCAGCAGCCACGGCCGCTCCCTGCACGAAATGAAGCGCGACATGCTGGGCCAGCTCAGCAAGAACCTCGATTTCGGCCATATGGATGCGGTGATTTTCAGTGAAGCCGCGTTGAAACAAGAGGGCCTTCGCCCGCTGATGGACAATTTTCTCCGCGACCCCAGCATCCGTTGGCGGATGCGGATCTATGTCACGTCAGGCACCGCCCGGTCCATTCTGGAATACAAGACCCCGACCGGCGAGCCTTTGGGACAGTTCCTCGCCTCCTTGATGACGAACCAAAGCCGCAGTACGCACATGCCGGCCGCCCGCACCGACATGGGGTACATCACCATCGCCCTGGACAACGGCGGCGACGTATATCTTCCCCGGATCGAAGTAGCGGAAAAAGCGCTCAAGGTTGGCGGCGGGGCCGCCTTTCACAAGGACAAGTTCATCGGCTATGTGGATGAGCCTACCGTGCAGGGCTGGCGGCTTGCCCGGGGCCTTCAAAAAGCGGCCAGCATTACCATCCCGTGCGAGGAGCATCCGGAAAATCTCGCCGTAATGGAGATAACCAACAGCAGCGCGACCATGGAGCCCCACGTGGACGGCGACAACATCTATTTCACGGTGGAATACCAAGCCTCGGGCAACCTTGCCGAATTTCAGTGCATCAACGAGCACGGCAAAGTCGAGCCGCAAGACATCCACAAGCTGGAGAAGCGGTTCGCCCAGGAACTGACCCGTTCCATAGCCGCCTCGCTCCATACCATGCAAGTCTTGAACTTCGATCCCAGCGGAGTCATCGCCGAAAAGCTGAAAAGCCGCGAGCACGCAACCTGGCTGAAAATAAAAGACCGCTGGCCGGAAATCTATCCTACTATCCCGTTTTACGTCCACGCCAGCGTGACTCTGCAGAATATCGGCGAGCACCGGTAGCGTTGCAGTTTCCGCCACCACTGCCGGGCCGCCGGGAAGCGCGCCGGACAAAAAATACCTTGCAGCTTTCAAGGCTGCAAGGTATTCTCTTTCAGCTATTGCCGGACTGTCTTGCCCAGCTCCTTGACCGTTATCTGCTGGATATCCCGCGGGGTTTGATAGACCCGCTCTTCGCTAAACTTGCCTTTGGACTTGCCGGCCAGGACGGCCGTGGCCATGCCTTCGCCGTTGAGCCTGGCAATGTAAATGGTGTCCTGGGCGTCGACGCCGATCAGCCGGTATTTGCCGGCCGGCGGCGACACGATGTCCCAACTGCCGTCGCCGTGCCGGATGACGACCGTACCCTTGGCCAGATCGTCATACACCAGCCAGTCCTCCTCGTACAGCACCGCCATCCGGCCGATGCGGGACGCATTGAGATAGACCCGCTTGAGGTCATGGTTGGCGTCGGTGCGGTAAACCCGGTATTGTTCCGGATTGGCGGCCACCTGGATCGCCATATAGATAACGTTGGTAGCCGTTGAATAGGCTACATTGGTAATCCTGCTGCCCTTCGGCAAATCGCCGATTGTTTCCGCCAGTTCGTGAACGGCCCCCTGCGGATGAATTTGCGCGAGGATGACCCTGCCGGAGCCGGAAGTCTCCTCCGCCATTCCCATGAGCGCCAGGTCCCGGTCTTCGAGCCATTTGAAATAGGTGACGGTTTTGCCCCGCAGGGAAATGGTGCGCACCGGCTCTTTTTTCCGGGCGGCGTAAATCTCCACCGCCTCGTGCTTGACGACCGCAGTGTAACGGCGATCGCGCGAATAGTAGGCTTTGCCGCCACCGGTCGGGCCGGCGACGGCACTGACTTCATAGGCCGAAGCAGGCGCGAGGAGAAACTGGTCGAGATAAAGATAAACCAGTCCCTGAAAGAACAGCGAAGCGACAAGCCAGATCACGAGGTTGCGGATTTTTTCCTTCAAAACAGCTGTCCTCCTCGCTATTTCACGATGAACGCCGTAGGAATCATGCGTTCCCCCAGCATGTCACAGGGTTTGTTGACCACTTGTCCGCTGTAGAACATCGTGGTGCTGGAGCCGCCGTCCAGATTGACCGCGGTATAGGCCCCTTGCTCAAACAGGATGTTCTGGACGTCCAGCAGAGTGGCGCCCAAGGAATAGCCCGGCTGCCGGCCGTCAATGACCAGCAGCAGCAGCGTGCCGTCCTTGCGCTGGCCGATGGCGGTCCGCGGCGCGATTCCCCAGCCGCCGTCGCCTTCGGTGATGAGTTTTTTCCCGTTGATGATGAGGGGCGGCCCAAAAGTTACCCCTTCGACGAGATTCATTTTTTTCATTTCCTGCACGGTGTAATCTCCGGCGACCAGTACGCCGCTGCGGGTAAGCCCCACAATCTGGACCGGTCCGGCGATGTCTCCGCCCACCAGGAACTTCCCTTCGTGCACAATCACCCCGTAGGGCAGACGGCCGGTCCCGGTGCCCTGGGGATCATAGAAGCCGCCGGCGTTGATGGCGGCGATGGCATTGTTCGTCAAGGCAATCGTACTTACGGTATCGCCGATCTCCTGGATGTCCCGGGCGGTTGCCGCCTTAAGCCGGGTGGGATCGGGCACTTCCAGCAGATAGCCCTGGAACCGCGTCCCTTTAATGTTGATCAGCCGGAGCGACTCGTCTTCCTTCCGGGCAAACTGGAACAATTGCTGCTGCGGCTGGCCCGGGTTGAATTCGCCCAGAATGGATTTGATCTCTTTTTCCGAAAGCAGCCAGGTGAGATACTGGGGATGGCGGGAGGTCATGACAGCGCCGACCACGCTTCGCTTGACGTTGGTGAAGGGGCCGTAGAGGACCACCAGCGGCGCGGTGAAGAGGAGTATGGCCAGGTTGATGGCCAAAAACCGCAAATAGATATTGGAAAGTAAGGGCAGTTTGATCATCGCTCGCCTCTCCGTCATTTATTTCCCGGGTTTGCTAAAGCATCGGGTAGTCCGCGCGGGTAAGGCGCTCGTGGAGATGCTGCAGGGTGACGGAGTTTCCCATCCAGACCCGCCGGAGCGTCAGCGGATTGTCCCCGCTTTTGACCCAGCCGGGTTCGAGCGTTACCGCCAGTTTGAAGCCGTGTTCGCGCAAGAGGCGCAGGGTATCCTGGTTATAGCTCCCGTAGGGGTAGCAGAAGAAGCGGGTATCCTGCTCCAGAAAGCCGTCCAAAAGCTCTTTCGAGCGGACAATCTCCTCCGCCTGCTCACCGGCGGACAGCGCTCCCAGTTCACGGTGGCTGAAACTATGGGAAGCAATCTGCATCCCGGCGGCCTTCATTTCCCGAAGCTCCTGCCAGCTAAGGCGCCGGCCCACTTCACCGGCGGGAATGAACAGGATGCTCTTGAGCCCCAGGCGCTTCAGCACCGGCAAGGCGACCTCATAGGTATCCCGGTACCCGTCGTCGAAGGTGATGACAACCGGCCGCGGCGGCAGTTTCAGCGTCCCGGCCAGATAAGCTTCCAACTCTTCCGCAGCCAGAGGCGTAAAGCCGTGTTGCTGAAGATATTCCATATGCGCCGTGAAAAGTTCCGGCGATATGACGGCGTCATTATCCGGCTCAGTGCCAACGCTGTGGTACATCAGCACCGGGATACCCGCCGCCCGTTCGGCCTCGGCGCTCGCGGCGGGTTGAGCCGCCGGCTTCGCGGCCTGCTCCGCCGGCAGCTTTTCGTGGCCCGGCTGCCAAAAGCGCCACCCTCCCGCCGCAAGCGCCAGGACCAGGAGCAACCCTGCGGCATAAAATACTGTTTTTTTCATTTTGTCACCAAATTTCTCGTACTGCTGTGACAAAATTCTACGCTATAGCCCAAAGTCCCTGCGTAGGAGCGGGGCGAAAGGGAAAAAACTTCCCGGCCTAAAGCTTGCCGCGGACAGCTCCGTCCGGCAGTTCCTGCGCGGCGACGGTCTTTGCAATCTTGCGGTGAGGGCCGGCAAACACGAGCTGGGGAAACTCCTTCCTATTGACCCAGCGGGTTTCCGGCTCAGGCGGCAAATCGCCCGGGACGGTCATTGTAGAGTGGTGGACGGCTATTTCCCAGCGGCGATGACTAAAAATGTGAACGAGGTCCATAAGCTTGGGACCCAGCCTGACTTGCTGGCCGGTCCGCGTCCCGACGGCGCTTTCAACCGCCGCCGCATCGCCGCCGGTTTCGATCTCCACCGTGGGAAACTCCCACATCCCGGCAAGCAGGCCCTGGGCGGGACGGCGCTGGAGGAGAAAAGCCCCGTGCCGCTCGATGACGGCGGCGACCAGCTCCACGGTTTTGACCGTGCTTTTCTTTTTCTTGGGCGGGAATTCTTGTTGCGTCCCCCGGGCAAATGATCGGCAGAAATCCCGCACCGGGCATTCGTCGCAACGGGGCTTCCCCGGGATGCACAGCGTCGCCCCCAGGTCCATCAACGCCTGGTTGTAATCCCCAGGCCGCTCCTGTGGCAAGTGCCCGGCCACCAGCGCGGCAATCTTTCTTTTCAGCGCCGTCTCTGATTCGCCGGCCAGGCAAAACAGGCGGCTGTATACCCGCACGACATTTCCGTCCACGGCCGGCACCGGCCGGTCATAGGCGATACTCAGGATAGCCCCGGCGGTGTACTCGCCGATTCCGGGCAAGGCCCGCACCGCCGCCTCGCTGTCCGGCACCTTCCCGCCATAGCTCGCGGCCACCTCCCTGACGCCCTGCCAGAGATTCCGCGCCCGGGAATAATAGCCAAGTCCCTGCCAATAGCGCAGAACCTCCTCCTCCGGGGCCGCGGCCAGATCAGGCAGCGACGGAAACCGGCTCATCCAGCGGCCGTAATAATCCTTAACCGCTTCGACCCGCGTTTGCTGCAGCATGATCTCCGATACCCATATTCGATAGGGGTCCTTTTCGCCACGCCAAGGCAACTCCCGTTTATTGCGATCATACCATTCCAAGAGCGGTTGAACGAACTCCATGGCGACACCTCAATTCCCAGACTTCGCCATTGAATTCGTCGTTGCCGGCCTGGTTACCTGTAGAAACCGGACAGGTAAATTCTTCTCGGCAGGCGGCAAAAGCAGCGAGGAGCCTGCGGACAACTTCCCCCGCAGAGCTCCTCGTAAATTGAGGACAAACCCAGGTTGGCGAGAAAGGCTCAGATGCACGTCCTGATTTCTTGAGTTTTTTCAGCATCCGTTGCTTGCCTGCAAATCGATCAACATGGGCGGGCCGCACCGGAAAAGCTAGCTAGCCGGAAGATGTTTATTATAAGCGTAGGTAAGCGACAGCGTCGGAGCGTTAATAAACATCTTCCGGGTTTAGGCAGGAAACCGTGTACTTTGGGTATACGCAAACAAACGCTCTTAGAGCTAAGTGCGCAAGTTCTTAGCGCGGATGCTTAGAGGCGCGGCCTACCTTTGCGGGGGTGCGCGCAGATGGCCTTTATCGCCAGACAGCAAGAAGCCTGCGGGCTTCCCCGCAGGCTTCTCTTACCATATCAAAATCTTTTCCCGTGGTCTTTTTTCTAATAAATTATTGGTTGATGTTGGCTTTGCCGGTAAGCTTGTTCATATGGCTGTGGTTATAGCCATAGAAGAAGTAGATGGCAATACCGATGAGGGACCAGACGCCGAACCGGATCCAGGTCTCAACCGGCAGCATATACATCAGATAGCCGCAGCTGAGGGACGCAAGCGGAGCGATGATGTTGATCGCCGGGCAACGGAAGGGACGGGGCAGGTCCGGGGCCGTGTTCCGCAGCGCGAGAACGCCGATACCGGCGACCACGAAGGCGAACAGAGTGCCGATGTTGGTCAGCTCGGCAAGGATGCCGATCGGCAGGAGGCCGGCGAGGATCGCGCAGCCGATGCCGGCGACGATGGTGATTTTGTAAGGAGTGCCGTACTTGGGATGGACTTCGCAGATGCCCGAGGGAATCAGGCCGTCGCGGGACATGGCGAAGAAAATACGGGATTGGCCGAACATGAGCACCAGGCACACGGTGGTGATACCGCAGAGGGCGCCGGTGCCGACGAGAGCCGAACCGATATTATAGCCGATATACCTGAGCGCCAGAGCGACAGGCTCGGGGCTGTTGAGCTCTTTATAAGGAACAACGCCGGTGAGGATTGCAGCCACGATGATGTAGAGAGCGGTACAAATGACCAGCGAACCGACGATGCCCATGGGCAGGTCTTTGTTCGGGTTTTTGCATTCTTCCGCAGCAGTCGCGACAGCGTCAAAGCCGATGTAGGCGAAGAACACGATCGCGGCGCCCGTGGCTACTCCGCTAAAGCCGAAGGGCATGAACGGATCCCAGTTGGCAACATTGACTTTCGGACCGGCCAGAGCAATGAAGATAAAGACGGCGGCCAGCTTGATGATAACCAGGATACGGTTGAGGGTCGCGCTTTCCTTGGTGCCCAGCACCAGAAGCCAGGTCAGGAAAAGAATGATGAGTACCGCCGGGACGTTTACCATACCGCCGTCCATCGGCACTGAGGTGAATTCCTTGGGAAGGGTTATGCCGCCGGACTTCAGAAGGCCGACAACATATCCGGACCAGCCGACGGCCACGGTGCTCGCGCCGACGGTGTACTCCAGGATGAGGTTCCAGCCGACGATCCAGGCGACGAACTCGCCGAGGGCGGCGTAGGAATAGGTGTAGGCGCTGCCGGCGATGGGAACCATCGCGGCAAGCTCGGCATAGGCCAGAGCGGCGAACGTGCAAGCCGCGCCCGAGAGCACGAAGGATAACATGAGTGCGGGGCCGGCATATTTGGCAGCGGCAACCCCTGTCAGAACAAAAATACCAGTACCGATGATGCAGCCGATGCCGAGAAGAATAAGGTCCACACCGTTAAGGGTCTTTTTCAGGGATTTTGCGCCGGCTTCAGCGAGAAGCACGTCAACATCTTTTTTCCTAAAAATATCCATGTGTCCACCCCTTCGTTTTATTATGGATTGGATAAGACCTTTCAATCGCTATTTGATCCGCCACTCCCCCCTTCCGCTATGTAAACGGCTTTGCCCGCCATAGCCTGCGGCGGTCATCCGGAGCCCTCTTCGCTGCGAGGACTCGGGTAGTGCCGTTTTACCCCAAAAACGTCATACATAAGAACATATGCCCACTCATTATACATTTGTCCATGGAAATTAGTCAATAATGTCCATTCATGTGTTAAGCGATTATTATCGGCAAAACAGGCCGCTAAATTGTCGCCTACAGTTTATCTGCAGCTGTCATAAGCTTATCGACAGAAAATTTACTTTAAAGCGATCTATGTAATTTCGAAAACAATCCATGCAGTTTTTTAATGCAATAAACGTGCCAGCCGACAATTGTAGGAATAATGCGACTTTTAATACATGTATACACAAAATATCCTGCATTATTTTGCAGCACTGCAAAATAATGCAGTGAAAACTGTTGCGTTTGTGGAAATAATCACAATCCTTTGATTCCATAACGTTCCATTTTATAGTACAGGCTGCGGATGGCAATCCCCAACTGCCGCGCCGTTTCGGCGCGATTCCCGTCATTGGCCGCGAGAGCCGCCAGGATCGCCTGCCGCTCCGCCTCCGTCACCGTCTCGGCAAGGGTCCGCCGGCCCGCGGCGGCTCCATCGGCGGGAACGGGTTCCGCGCCGGCCATGGGCTTCCCGAGCGGCGGCAGGTGAACCGGCGCTACGACATCTTCGAAGATTCCCATATGAATAATGGCCCGGCCCAGCACGTTTTCCAGTTCGCGGACATTACCCGGCCAATGGTATTCGCGGATCAGGTTCAGGGCCTCGCCGGAAATTCCTTGAACCGAGCGCCCATATTCCTGGTTGAGCTTATCCAGGAGGTAACGCACAAGCTCCGGCAGTTCCTCCGGGCGCTGCCGGAGGGGCGGTATGGAAATGGGGTATACGTTGATGCGATAGTAGAGGTCTTCGCGAAAGGCGCCGGTTTTTACCATATCCTCCAGGTTTTGATTGGTAGCCGCAATAATTCTTACATCCGCGCCGACCGGCTTGACTCCCCCCACCCGGGTAAACTCCTTTTCCTGAAGCACCCGCAGCAGTTTTACCTGTACGGCGGGAGGAATTTCCCCGATTTCATCCAGAAAAATAGTCCCGCCGCCGGCCTCCTCAAACAGCCCTTTCTTGCCGCTCTTGAGAGCGCCGCTGAAAGCTCCGCCTTCGTAGCCGAATAACTCGCTCTCCAGCAGGGTGACGGGAATGGCTGCACAGTTGACCCTGACAAAGGGACGGTTTTTGCGCGGGCTGGCGTGATGAATGGCATGGGCGAACAGTTCCTTGCCGGTGCCGCTCTCGCCGGAAAGCAAAACCGTCACCGGCGTTGCGGCCGCGCGGCGGGCATGCTCCACCGCGATCAGCATCGAAGGGCTCTTGGCCACGATATTGTCAAAAGTATACCTTGCCTGCCCCCGGTTCACCAGCGACTTCATGTGAGCCAGTTCCGCATTGAGCCGTTTGATCTCGGAAATATCATGGATAATCGCTACGCTGCCCCTAAGAGCGCTGTTCACAATGATCGGGGCGGCATTCACCAGCACTTCCCTGCTCCCCGGCCCCACCCGCATCGGCACGCCCCGCACGCTTTCCAGGGTTTTCATGACATGCAGGTGAACGCTTTCACCCTCGCGGATGTCCACGGTCGGGGACTTGCCGAGCACTTCCTCCCGGCGCATTCCGATAACCCGGGAATAGGCCGGATTAACCATGATGATTTTGCCTTCATGGTCTACGACCGAAATGGCGTCCTGGGTGGAATTGATGATGGCTTCCAGCAGTTCCTTGATTTCCTTCATCGCGGTAATTTCTTCCGCCAACTGCTCGACCTCGGTGATATCGCGAAATACCGCCACCGCGCCGACGATCCGGTTTCCGGAATCCCGGACGGGCACCCGGTTGGTTACAATACAGGTAGTGCCGATATCCTGACGTTGATTGAGTTCGCTGAGGCCGGATTCCATGACATAGTGAAGCCGCGATCCCGGAATTACTTCCTTGGCCGGGCGGCCGTAGGATTCGGCGGCGGAAATCTCCAGCAGACGCTCGGCGGCGGTATTCAGCAAGATGATGATACCCTTTTCGTCGACGGCAAGCATGCCGTCGTGGGTCGAATTCAGGATGTCCCGCATTTCGCGGCTGCTGATGTTCCAGGCTGCCGGAACAGCTGATTTATGCTCTCTATCCATATTTCATTCTCCTGCGTTGCGCGGAGAGGCGCCTGCCGCGGCGCTGAACCGCCGTCGTTTACCCCTCACAATAAGCATTCCATTCTGCAAAAAAATTCTGGATTTTCACAATAACCCCGCCTCGCAAAAATCCGGCGGCCGAACCTTTCGGCCCGCCCCGTCCTGCTTCTATCACGGTAAAGCCTGCGGCGCTATTCCTGGTTGCCGAGCGTTGCGCAGGGCTTCCGCCCGTCCGCGGCCACCGTTCCGATGCTGACGGCCAACCTGACCGCTCCATTCCCGGCTGGCAAAGGCAGTCTATATACCACATTTTTATTTCGCCCCCCCAACGGGTGTCTCCTGCCGCTTCCCTGTTCCATACCACACAACATTCTGTTGTATTCTGTATATTTGCGTTACGGAGGGAGCGGCAGCCGCGGTTGCCCGGCCCCGGGCCGGCAGGGCAAAAAAAACAGCCGCCTCACGACGGCTCCCGGACCGGCCTCTTCCCCGCCGAAACCAGCTCTTCTTTTTGCCGGCGGGTCAGTTGTTTGATTTCCCACTCCCGCCGCCGGGCGGCGCTTTGATCGGGATATTCCTCCCAATAAGCCAATTTTACCGGTCCCCGGCCCCGGGTGTACCTGGCCGCCGTTCCCTCGTTATGCGCCTCAAGCCGGGCTTTGAGATCGGTAGTCCACCCGGTGTAGTAGGAGCCGTCGGCGCATTCGATTATATAGATGAACGGCATGCTACTCGCCCAGAAAAGTTATGCGCTCGATGGTCACCGGCTCCTGGGGGCGGTCGTTCCAGTCGGTCTTGACCGCGTTGATGGCTGTCACCACCTCATAGCCTTCCACGACCTTGCCGAATACGGCGTGGCGGTTATCCAGCCAGGGGGTGGCGTCGACCGTGATGAAAAACTGGGAGCCGCCGGTGTCGGGTCCGGCATTGGCCATCGAAAGAATGCCCGGTTCGTCGTGTTTCAGGTCGGGGTGAAACTCGTCGGGAATGGTGTAGCCGGGGCCTCCCCGTCCCGTCCCCGTGGGATCGCCCCCCTGGTTCATGAATCCGGCAATCACCCGGTGAAAAATCGTCCCGTTATAATAGTCCTTCTTCACGAGCTCCGTGAAGTTCTTTACCGTCTCAGGCGCCTTGTCGGCGAACAGCTCGACCTTAAAATCGCCCAACGATGTTTCGAATTTGACCGCCGGATTCTTTTCCATTATCCAAGCCTCCTAGTTTCGCTATGGTACCATTGTAGCAGTTTCCGGGGTGCGGGGCAAATATCCGGCGCAGCTTCTGCGGAAAACCGCCAAAGCAAGCCCTCCTGCGCAAAGCCTCGCCGCCTTTAAAATCATTGCGGGTTTCCGGCCCTGGCGGCAATGGTGAAAACGGTCACCATTCCCATCAGAAAGGCTCCCAGCCCCATGGCGGTGGCGACATCAAAATGCTGCTTCATATAGCTGGACAGGAGAAACGCCGCGATCCCGCCCACCGAGCCGACCGTCAGGAAGAAGGTGGTCAGCCGCGAGGAGGGCCGCGATCCCTGAAGGGTCCCGTAGGAGAGGATGGCGGCATAAAGCCCGGAATAGCCGAGCCCCATCAGGGCCACCAGCCCGATCGCCCATTTTGCCTCCGTCGCGTTGAGCAGGAGCGCGAAGGCGGCGCAAGCCAGTATGGAGCAGATGACAATAAACCGCCACAGGCTGATCCGGGCGATAAACAGCCCGGACAGCAGCCGTCCGGTCGCCATGAATACCCAGAATACCGACAGCGTCGCGCTGGCGACGGCGACCTCCAGCGCCAGGCGGTCCATCATATATACGACTACCCAATACCCGAAAATCATTTCCGACAGCACATAGCATAAAAGCGCCAGGCTGGCAAGATAGATCCCGCTGCCCCACCGCTCCCCGCCACTCTCCCGGCCGGCGGCGCGCGGCCTGACCTGAAACCGCAGGCGGCAAACTCCGATCGCCGCCGCCAGTAAAGGGAAAAGCAGTCCCTGGTAAATCCACTGCCATTTTACGCCCGCCTGCAGAATAAGCCCGGCGGCGGTCGGCGCAACAATCGCTCCCAGGCTGAAAAAAAAGTTGAGCAGGCTGACTTTGGCGGCCCGGGCCTTTTCATCATGCAGATTTACAATCAGATAATAGGCGACCGACAGTTGGACCCCAAGGGTCAGCCCATATAAAAAGATGGAAACCGCAAAGACCGCGATGGACGTAAAGCAGGTCGCCCCGACGATGGCGGCGCCCGTCAAGGCAAGGGCCGCGAGCATCTCCACCTTGATGTCGATCCGGTCGAGGACAAACCCGTTGCCGAGGATGGCCAGGCTATAGCCAATGGTAAACAGGCTGAAAATATAACCGATTACATAGGTATCTACGGCGAAAGTGGCCGCAACCTCTTTCGTCACGACGCCGGCCAGGCTAAAGGTGATTCCGATGATCAACAATAGGAAAAAGGACAGGGCGGAAAGCCGCCCTGCAGCGAGTTGCGTCAATTCTGAAAACCTCCATGAGATCGATGGCTCGCCAAGGCTGCAGGCCGCGAGGCCTCCTCCGTCCGGGAATGCGCCAGGCCGTCCGGGCGAGGCAGGGCCGCGCACCTATATGCTTTCCCGACGGCAGGGAAGATATGCCGCGTAAGCCCTGTCGCCTCCTGCTCATCCGCCGCAGAGAACCTCAAAGGACCCTTTGACAAAATGGCACAGATTCTCCAGTTTTTCCGTAAGGGTAAAAACCCTCATATCCACGGGCCGGCTCAATAAATCGGCCATATCTCCGGCCATCGGCGGCAAGGCCAGAAAACTCGACGTCAGCCTGCAGGCCGGCTCATCCCCCGGCAGCAGCGGCGTTCCCTGGTGCTTGGGAGTGCGGTTGACGGCATAGATAAGATAGTCGCGGCCGTTCAGTTCGCTTAAAATCAGGCCGGTTTCCTGAGCTGTCGCACAGCCGGTTTCCAGGAGAAGGACCGGAGCGTCATAGGCTGCCAGCCAGTCGCCGGCGCGCTGGAGGAGCGACAGCGCGGCGCCCGGCGCATCGATCCGCACCAGGCTGCCCGCCGCCCGGTAATCGCCCAGTTCGAGTTCTTTGCCGGCTTTCCCGCTTTCGATGGAATAGCCCAGCCCATCGGAACGATTCTCCAGCGAGCAGGGCAAGGCGGTGATATTCCCGAAGCCGTTCCGCTCCACTCCCGCCGCCAGCCGGCCGTATTCCCCGACGGCGGGTTCTATGGCCACAACCGGCAGGCCCTGCTGGGCGGCGAGGAAAGAAAAATAGCCGTTGCCGGCGCCGACCTCAATGAACTGCAGGAGATAGGGCATAAGCCTGAGAACGACAAGGGTCCCGCTCCTGTCCAGAACGCCGTGGGCAAACAGTTCGCCGGAGCCAAGCCCCGTGGTGTAAAGATCAAACCCGAAAAGGGTGCGGCAGGGCACCGCCGTGTCCTTGGACAGGGCGATCGCGCTGTTTAAAACCGGACTGTCCACGCTCCAGAACCGCCCGTACCGCGTGTAGCCCAACAGCCGGCGGACCACGCTGTCCCGGGGAGGTTCGGCGGTGGGATAGCCGTACCAATTAAGCTGAAAGCAGACGGTGTTCCATATCTCCCGGTAATTTTGCGACCAGGCGTCCTGAGTCAGCCGGGCGCAAATCTGCGCGTGATAATAATCGATTTCGCTCAGCAAATACTCGTTCCGCGCTAAGAAGCTCATGAGCATCCTCTTTCAGATCACCGGATCGACTTTAGCTAAAGCATACCATACCCTTCCAAAGATGCCAACAGCAGCCAGGTAAATTTTCCCCACAACTCGGCAAAGTACGACATTCGGGCCTGTTCCCTGCCTGAGCGGTTCTTCCGCCCGCGCCGGTACAGGCCTTGACGTATCTGTCCCGAGATGAGCTCTCCCGCCGCACGACATACGCCGACGCCCTTATCTAGCACTACGGTTATCGTTCCCGGCAAGTCATCGATATCGAAAACTAGAGATATTTAAAGCAATCAGGCAAAAATAAGCTAAATTCGCAATATTTTGGTCACCATCTCCCCCTGCGGCTAATATGATATAACGAGCCGTGAGGAAGCGTGTCCCGGCGCGATTCGTCCGGCGGAAGATGGAACAGGAGGGAATGCTGTGCTCAACGTCGCCGTCATCGGGTGCCCGAAAACCAGTGATCCCGGTTGGATAATGGAAGATTTACAGCAGATTCAAAGCGGGTCCGGACCTTTTCAGCCCATCGGACCGGCAAAACTGTTAGGGTTTGTCTTCTGCGGCGGCTGCCCCGGAAAAAGCGCCGTCGTAAGGGCAAGAATGCTGGCCCGTGCGGGAGCCGACATCCTCGCCCTTTCTTCCGGTCTGGGCGAGGCCGGCGCCGATGGCTTCACGTGCCCCCACCGGGACCGGATCAAGCGCAATCTCGAACAACACCTGACCTCGGTCATTATCCTTGGCGGTCCGGCCCCGGGGTAAAAAGCCCCGGCCCGGCCCGGGAAATCGCGCTTTTCCCCCCGCCAAGCAGCTACTGCGGGAATTTTTTTTCGCTTGAGCCTGTCCTATCGCTTGCCAACGCTTGGATAAATCAGTTATAATTGTAAATAATAATATTACGATTTAGGAGTGTGCTCAAGTTGGAAAACCTGTTGCAAAAACTCCGCGAAAAGGGCTACAAAATGACTCCCCAGCGCCGGGCGGTAGTCACCGCCTTGCTGGAATGCGGGGAATTTCCTTCCGCCCAGACCATCCTCGAACACGTCAAACACACCCTGCCCGATGTCAGCCTGGATACGATATACCGCAACCTGGCGCTGCTGGTCGAGCTCGGCCTGGTCCAGGAAATCCACCTTCGCGGCCGGGAGAGCAATGTATTCGAGCTAACCGTCACCCATCACC
The DNA here is from genome assembly GCA_002482545.1 of Sporomusaceae bacterium UBA7701. GTDB lineage: Bacteria > Bacillota > Negativicutes > Sporomusales > UBA7701 > UBA7701. The sequence continues at coordinate 61,249 of DLGF01000020.1, read as the reverse complement.
ATCACCTGGTCTGCCTGAGCTGCGGGAAAACCCTGTGCCTCGACCATTGCCCCATCGATCACCGCGACGTGGCCAAGGCCGCGAAGCAGGGCTTTGAGATCGTATCCCATTCTCTCGAATTTTACGGCTATTGCCGGACCTGCCGAATCGCAGGTTAATCCAGGAGGTTGCTACATGCCGATTGCCAGAAAATCCTTTATTGTCCTTTTGTTCTCCTTGTCTATCGCCCTTGTGCTTGCCGGTTGCCTCAGCAAGCCCAACACCGCCCCGCCTTCGGAAAAACTCAAGGTCGTCGCTTCGGTCTATCCGGTCTACGAATTCGCCCGGCAGGTCGGCGGCGAGAAGGTGGAGCTGACGATGCTGGTGCCGCCTGGCGCCGAACCCCACGACTGGGAGCCGACCGCCAGGGAAATCATCCAGATCAAGTCGGCCAAACTCTTCCTTTACCATGGGGCCGGGCTGGAAAATCTGGGCAAGGTGCTGACCCAGGACACTCTCGGCGCCACCCGGGCGGTGGCGGTCAGTCAAGGCCTGACCGTCCTGGAGGAAGCCGACGAGGACGAACATGGCCATGACCAGCATTCCGGCGAGCACGGCGATTCCCACATGTGGCTCGACCCGGTCTACGCCCAGCAGGAAGTGGCCGCCATCGCCAACGCGCTGGCTGAGGCCGACCCGGCCAACGCCGACTATTACCGGCAGAACGCCGACCGGTACACGCAGGAATTATCCCGCCTCGACCAGGAATACCGGGCCGCGCTGTCCGGCCTTCCCCGCCGGGAAATTGTCGTCAGCCATGCCGCCTTCGGCTACCTGGCCGCCCGGTATAATCTGACCCAGCGTTCGATTATGGGACTCGCGCCGGACAGCGAGCCGACGCCGGACAAAATGGCCCAGGTCGTCGCTTTTTGCCGTGAGCACAACGTCAAATACATCTTTTTCGAAACCCTGGTCAACCCCAAATTATCCCAGACCGTCGCCCGGGAGACCGGGGCCAGCCTTCTCGTGCTCAACCCCATCGAGAACCTGACGCAAGAGGAAGTCAACCAGGGCAAGAACTATCTCAGCCTGATGCGCGACAACTTGGCCAACCTGAAAACCGCCCTCAGTGAATAACTCCCCCCGAACGAAGCTGAAAAAGGAAACCTGCAAAGCAGGTTTCCTTTTTTTTACCCGGCCTGAGGCTGGCCGGAGTTTAGTTCTTCTTAGCGCTGATGCTGCTGGCGGTAGCCCACCAGGTCATCCACTGCGATCACCGGCATGGCGTGCCTATCGGCAAAGGCGACGATTTCCGGCAGGCGGGCCATCGAGCCGTCCTGATTGGTCAGTTCGCACAACACGCCGTAGGGTCTGAGACCGGCCAAACGCATAAGGTCTACCGTGGCCTCCGTGTGCCCGGGACGTTCCAGGACACCGCCGGGTTTGGCCTGCAAGGGAAAAATATGACCGGGGCGGCACAGGTCTTCCGGACGGGCGCCTGCGGCGATCGCCGTTTTCACAGTAGTTACCCGGTCCGAGGCCGATACCCCGGTTGTTACGCCGGCCGCGGCCTCGATGGATACCGTAAAGGCCGTCTGGAACCGGCTGGAGTTTTGTTCAACCATCATCGGCAGCGCCAGTTCCCCGACCTTTTCCGCGGGTAGGCACAGGCAGACGATACCGCTGCATTCCCGGATCAGCAAAGCCATCTGTTCCGTCGTGAGCGACTCGGCGGCAAAGATCAGGTCTCCCTCGTTCTCCCGTTGTTCGTTGTCAGTCACCAAAATCCCCTGCCCTTGGCGCAGGGCGGAAAGAGCCCTTTCGACCCGCTGGCCGGGATCGCCGAAACGGCGCAATAGATTCTGATTCATGGTAGCTTGCCTCCTATTGGTATAGTCGACTTACCAGAACCAGGGCGCAGGAGACAGACAGACGTACGCCGGCAGCCTCACACCGCGAACGGTGCCATGGCATATGCTGACCGCCTTATCCTCTTCCATCCGGACTCTAACCGTCGGCTCTGGCCTTTCACCAGATCTGCTGACCTCCTTCGCCATCGGCTTAGGAGCGCTCGCGGGCTCCCCGGACAACCCGGGATACCGCCGGTGGGGATTCGCACCCCGCCCTGAGAATAAGTCACTGACACCAGCATACCACTTTATCCCTGCTTGTGCAATCAGCCCGCCATGCCGCGAATCGGCCCTTGTGCTTTTTCCCGATCGGAATTATCATTAATATTGCCGGCCCTCCCGCCCCCTTTCCCTGGCGTCGCGCCGAAGGGACGGCTTTTTGCCTGAACCCGGGAGATGTTTCTCAATGTTCCGACGCTACTCCGTTGATCATAAACAGCTTCCGCGGGTACGCTTTTTGGGTGCGGCCCGCGCAAAAACCGCGCCGGCTATACCGGCAATTTTGTAATGAAGTGAGGTTGCAATGAAAAAAATAATATTCCGCCTTCTGGCCAATGCCGTACTCTTGTACGCCGCGACTTTTTTCGTCCCGGCGCTTCGCCTGGACGGGCCGCCGGCTTTCCTTCTCGCCGGGTTTGTGCTGGGCCTGGTCAACCTGCTCGTCAGGCCGGTCCTGTTATTCTTGACCCTGCCCCTTAACCTCCTCACCCTGGGCTTGTTCACCCTGGTGGTCAATACCTGGATGCTTATGCTGACCGACTCGCTGGTGGATTCAATGACGGTGGGGGGCTTTCTGCCGGCTTTGCTAACGGCGGTGCTTCTCGCCGCCGGCAATCTGTTGCTCACGCCTTTCAAACCTAAGTAACCAATAGAAAAAGGTAAGCCCCTGGCCAAGCCAAGAGCTTACCTTTTTCTATTGCCCCCATCCACCGGGTCAGCCGTTGACCGTCCCGGCCACTCTGGCGATCAGGGAATAGGCGTTGAACAACACCGCATAATCGTCAGAAACAAGCTCGACAGTCCTGCCGTCCAACCGCCTTACCCCGGGTATCAGGGCGGCGACATCGGCCATAACGGTGGTTTGAAACTCGATCTCTAGCCTGATGGGCGCCTCAAAGCGGTAAAGCGGCAATCGCTTGATATCGGCGGCGAGAACGGCCTTGACGGCTTGGATGGTTTCGCGGCGCACGGCCCCCATCGGCCGGCTTTTGGCCGAGAAGCGGCCCAGGCCGGTTTTCGTAGTGACATAACGGACCCAGGGGAGCTGCTCCGGACGCTGCAGCTCCTTGCCCAGCGCCTCGTCGCCGATGACCAGCCCGACAGGCACCGCGTGATATCCGGCAAAGGCGCTGTTGACCAGCGCCTCGCTCATCGCCTGCCCCTGAAACGATATTTTATGGAAGCAGCTCGTGTAGGTATGGTCCATCACCCCGTACAGCGTCCCCCCGCCCCCGTGGTAGCCCGTCAAGAAGGCGATATCATAGGTCCCGTCCAGCCCCGCCATCATGTAGTTGGCCCGCGGTCCCCCGGAAATCAGCTGGATGCGCTCGTCCAGGCCGGTAAATTCGTAAGGAATGCTGTCTCCCCCTGAATGGGAATCGGCGATCAGAATTTCTTCCACCTGCTCATTGGCGGCGCTCTCGTTAATCCCCTCCAGCACCCATTCCAACTGGGCGCTCATGTATTTGCGCACCATGGACCGGTCTTCTTTCTCCTGCTTCCAGTCAAAGGTCCCGGCGACGCCTTCCATATCCAGCGATATATAAATCTTCATACTTTCACTCCTTATCCGTCATTTGATCAGACCAGCGTTTTGACCAGGGTCTCCAGCGGTTCGGCGAAGTAGTCGCAGGGCGGAATTTCCAGCAGGGTATACGCGCCGGGCGAACGCCGGGTGGCCGCCCTGGCCGCCATCACCATGACCTGGGTGGTAATGGCCGGGTTGTTGATGATAAACGAGCAGGACAGCCGCTGGTTGTGGGTCGCCCCGGAAGAGCCTTTCCGTTCGATCACCATTCCGTGGCCGCAATCCCGGGCGTCCCCGAGATCATCGGTCACCGTGAATACCAGCTCATCGTTCTTGAAGTAGTTCATGGCGGCAATCTCGGCGCGGACCCCCTGGGGATCCGCGCCCGGTTCGAGTTTGGCGTAGACCAGCCGGCGGTGCCGGCCGCTTCCCAGCGGATAGGTTATGGCCACAGCGTCTTCCACCCCGGCGGCGCTCCGGGCGGCGACGCTGTGCCCCAGACTCATCCCGGGCCCATAATTGGTGTAGGTGATGCCGGTGGGCGCCGCCACCCGGAAAGCGGCCCGCAGCACCGAGTCCAGGCCCGGGTCCCAGCCGGCGGCGGTCACCGCTGCCGTGTTCCCTTGTTTGGCCAGCTTGTCCAGTTCCTGTTTCGTATCCCAGGCGGCCTGGCCATGGATGTCAAAGCTGTCTACGGTGGCTATCCCGCTTGTCAGATAAGGCTTGGCGGTCTCGGCCACTTTGAGGGTCGGGACACACAGCAGAGCCACGTCCACTCGGCCCAGCTTGCGCACTTCATCCACCACCGGGATGCCGTCGAGGGCGCTTTCCCGGGCCTGCCGGCGCACAATCCCGGCAATCTCCATATCCCCGGCCAGTTTCAGCGCATCAAGCGAGTACCTGCCCAAATTTCCATACCCGACAACCGCCACTCTGATTTTTCCCATTGTACCTTCCCCTTTTCCCGCTAGATTTGCCGGCGTCCGCACCGGCGCTTCCCCGCCTTTTGCCGACCGGCGGGCTTGGGGCGCGCTCTCGCCGCCATAACGCACCGCAATTTCCGTGCCAAAACGAAATCCCGGGCCAATCCCCCTCCCTTCTGCGCCACGCACCGCGCCAACTCCCGGACCAATCCGGCCTTTTCCGGAAAATAAAAAAGCTATCCGGCCTGTTTGCGGCGCCGATAGCCATATTTCCTCCGACCGTTTCTTCCGGAAAACCGGAAAATTTTCCGGATTACCGGATGGAGGGGATAAATTGAATATCCAATTGCTTGAGTTTTTCATAAAAGGCGCTTTTGCCTATGCCCAGCTTTTTCATGGCCGCCGCCTTGTCGCCCCCGGTTTCCTGAAGGGCCTGCAGAATATAGTCGCGCTCCATGGCCGCCCTATAGTCCCGCAATCCCATGAACCGGGATGCCGCCGCCCTTCCCGTCTTCGGGCCGGCTCCTCCGCGGATGGGGCCGGGCAAGACTTCCGCCGTGATCAGCTCGCCTTCCGCCAGATTGGCCGCCCGCTCCAGCACATTTTCCAATTCCCGGACGTTTCCCGGCCATTCGTAGGCCTGGAACAGTGCAAGCACTTCCGCCGAAACCCGGAGGCCCTTCCGGCCGACCTTCAGTCCGATTCCGGGGATAAGCCGCTCCACCAGTTCGCCGATATCCTCTTTCCGGCTGCGGAGCGGCGGGAGGGTGATGGCGATGACGTTCATCCGGTAATACAAATCCTCCCGGAACTTGCCGCCTTTGACCTCCTGTTCCAGGTCCCGGTTGGTCGCCACGATGAACCGGACATCGACCCGGGTCGGCCTGGACGATCCGACCGGGTAAAAGGCATTATCCTGCAATACATGGAGCAATTTCGCCTGAAGATAATAATCAAGCTCGCCCATTTCATCCAGAAACAGCGTGCCGCCGTCGGCCAGGCGAAGCTTGCCGATTTCCCCGGCCGTTTTCGCTCCGGTAAAAGCGCCCTTTTCGTACCCGAAAAGTTCGCTTTCCAGCAAAGTGCTGGGGATTGACGCCAGATTGACCGTGATAAAGGGCTTAGCGGCCCTGGGGCTGTTATCGTGGATGGCTCTGGCGAACAGCCCTTTGCCGGTGCCGCTTTCGCCGAGCAGCAGCACCGTTGATTTCGATCCCGAGACCTTCTGGGCGATCTTGACGCATTCCATTAGTTCCGGGGCGCGGCCGATCACTTTCTGGAACGCCGGGTATTTGAAAGGGTTGCGCCGCCCCTGCTGTTCCAGCAGCTTCAGTTCGCTGATATCCCGGAAGATCAGCGCGCCTCCGGCGATCTGTCCGTCTCCGCCGTAAATCGGGCAAGCCGAAAATCGCACCCACATGCCGTTGATGACGTATTCCCGCCACTCATTTTCCGGCCAGGATCCGTTCAGAACCAAATCGAGGCAATGCATCCCTTCGTTCGCCGGGTGCACCTTCTCAACCGGCTCGCCGACGAGGGCCAGCGCGGGAGCGTCGGGCCCCTTCGCCAGATACCGCCCGCCCCGCAGCAAGTCTCCCGCCGCCTCTCCCCGGGCTGTATAGCCCCGGGCCTGGTAGAACTTGACCTCGCCGGTGGCGCCGTCCAAAACCACCAGGTTGGCGACGGTCAGCAAATACCCCAGGCGGTAGGACTTGTCGCCCACCGTTATTGTGGAACACTTCGAAAAGTCGTCGATCTCCACCCGGACAGCCAGGCCGTCCACCGCGCACTCCAGATCGAGGGGCTCCTGCAGTTGGCCGCCCCGGACAATATGACAGCAGGCTCGCTCTTCCGGCCGGTCATATTTCCCTGCAGCCACGAAGGCGTCGCCCGGCCTGAGCTCGCCGGGCGGCAGCCCGATGCGGCTCAAATCCTCGGCCCCGAGGCCGCCGTCGTCGCCCCCCAGGCAGTTATCCCCCAAAATGACGATATCGCCGACGGCGATCGTCCCGGCGGCGTGCCCCGGGCCGCTGCCGCAACTGATGCCGAAAATCTCCCTGGCCCGCCGGTTATAGATCCGAATGATCCTTTGCTTGTCAACAACAATCACGCCATCTTCAATCAAATCGAAGGAATAGCGGTAAAGAAAATCCCCGTTCATAGCCTTCCTCCATGGGTCCGCCGAGGCGGACCGTTCAAGCTCCGTTACGCCTTACTGCCCCGGATAACCTTCGACGCCGCTCCATCCATTTCCTACGCCCGCGGCAAATATTGGGCCGGCCGCTCCGCCGGGCCCTCCGTGATTCCGCGCGGGTTCATGGCAAAAGAGGAGCGCCGGAAATTCCCCGGCGCTCCTCTTCTGCCATGAACTTAATGCTTGATCTGGAAGTTGTAATTGGATCCCGAGTTATTGTCCCAGTTATTCGCGGGATCATGAAAGGCCACGCTCATCGAGTCGATATTGGCGGCCGGGATAGTGGCTTCAAACCCGGAGCAGGTTTTTATCATCCGCAGGTCCTGAGCCCCGTGCCAGTGTTCCCCAAAGCCCACGTGGGCATACATGTCGTTCGCTCCGTTCTTGGACAGCAGGCCGTTATAAACAATGGTCACATTCTCATAAGGTTCCGGGTTGGCTGGAGTAATAATGACACCATTGGCCAGATACTCGTTGCTTCTCGCTCTAAACACAAATCTACCCCCTTTTAAATTGCATTCCTTGATTAGTTTCTCTCCGCCGACCGCGCCGCATGTGTGACACATCCTGCTAGCTCTGCCATTGTTATCTTGGCGGCCAAGAGCAAATCAGGCCTTTTCCTTCAGCGGGTAGCGCCCCGGCTCGCCGAAAAAAGTCATATCCGCATAGCCGGCGTGAATCCTTCCCGAATGGGCGACCCCCTCCGGAATAAAGTACCGGTCGCCCCGGCGGTAGGTTCTGCCTACCCCGCCGATGGCGAGATCGATCCGCCCCTCCAGCACCACGCCCCATTGGGCGGCGTGACAATGCTCCGGCAGTTCCACATCCTCGGCAAACGCCATAAAAATGATCTGGTGACCGTCCCCCTGGGACAGATAGGCTTTGACCCCCGCCAGTGGAATGGCCGCCTCCGGCAGGGACAGAACCGGCGGAGGAAACAGGGTTTTGTCATTCACTGCCGCCGCCTCCTCTCTGGGGGCATACCCGGCGGCACTCCCAGCAGGCATACGCCTCGAAGCCCCGCGGCAAAACAGTTCCGCAGCGGTCCCGGCAGAGCTTCTGGATGACCCGCCCGTCGTCGGTGATCGCCCCGGCCGGGCAGGCTTCCACACACCGCCGGCAAGAAGGAAGGCAAAGTTCTTCCTGCAGGATATCGTCCGCTTCCAGGTTCATGTCGGTCAATATTGATACCAGCGCCACCCGGTTCCCAAACTTGGGCGTCACCAGCAGCGTGTTTTTTCCGATAACGCCCAGGCCGGCGGCCGCCGCCGCGTGTTTATGGGATATTTCCCCCGCGCCGTAGCGATTTGCGGCGTCCCAGAACGTATAGGGATCGTCGGCGGGCACCGGCAAGGCCTTCGCCCCGTTGTCCTCCAGAAAGGAAGCCATTTTATAGGCCAGTTGATCCAGGAATTCGACCTTTGCCGCCATGGCTCGGGTATAAAAGGTAAGACGGGCCGTATTGGCAATGACCTCTTCGGGCATCCGGCTGGCCAACACAATGACCGACCGGGCGTCCGGCATCAGATCGGCCGGCCGGTGCCCCGCCGGCGCTTCCGCCAAACGTTCCACCGGAGCGATTCCCGCCAAATCGGCGCCAGCCAGCCGGGCCCGCTCAATCAACCGTTCCCTCATTCTCATTCGCGCTCTGCTCCTCTCCGTAAGCTGGCCCGCTCCGCCAGGTAATCCTTCAGCAGCCGGACGCCGGCCTTATCAAGGCATTCGGCGAAATTAAGCAGCACCCGGTGCTTGGGCGTCAATTTCCCGGCCTCAGCCAATGCCATCCGCGAACTGACGACGACATCGGCCCAGCCCAGCAGTGCTTCCAATTTCGCGGCCTCATTGAGGCCGGCGCAGGCGATCTCCACATGATCAATTCCCGCCGCCGCCAGCGACCCGCGCATGGACTCCGCGCCCTGCGCCACGGCGCAGACAAGGCCCACCTTGGTGCCGGCTGGCAGTTGGCCCAGTTGCATCAGAATATCGAGCGCCGGGGACACCATGACGGCGAAGACTTCCTTTCCCGCCGCCTCGGCCAGGGCCTTGACATCCTCGACATGGAAAAAAGTCGTGACCCAGAGGTCTGCGCTGCGAACCGCGTCGTTTTCCAGCATCTCCGGCAGTTCCGCCACCAAACAGCCCGTAACCTCCACCCCCAGCGCTTCACTGAGTTCAGCCACATAGAAATCCAGATCCGGCCGGTTGCATTCAACAAACAGCAACCTCCGGCCGATGCCCCGTTCCAGTCGCAGCACCGCCTGCCCATATACGACGGTGAACAGATCGCGCGCCGAAAATCCGAGCTCCTTGGCCCGCTCGATGGCTTCCGCCGCCACGGCGACCAGTTCCCGCCGGCGTCCGTCGCCCGGCAGCGCGGGCAGGTTCTCGGCCAGATAGGTGCCCTGGCCGTGCTTGGTCACAATCAGCCCCTCCTTTTCCAGTTCTTTGTAGGCCACAATCACGGTATTGCGGTTAATCCGCAAATACCCGGCCAGGTCCTTGGGCGGCGGGAGCTTGTCGCCGGGCTTCAAGCCGCCGCTGAGCATAAAATATTTGACCTGCTCCTTCAGTTGCTGGTAAATCGGTAACTCGCTTCCTTTATCAATTTGAAACTCCATCAGCGCCTCCTGCCCATCCCCGGCTTACACCGGATTCAACCACAATCAGCTTCCCATATTCACTAGATTACTAGTTTTATAGCACTCTATGCACAGAATAGCATAGCCCCGCATTGGTTGTCAACTTCTTCCACATTTCTATAAAAAAAGGCTCCCTCAGGAGCCTGAATCAGCGCCGCGTCGCCCAGACGCCGGCCGCGGGAAATCGTTATCTATAGGATCCCCAGTTTCTTCAAAAGGGCGCGGGTGATGTCACGAGCCTTGCCGCCGTTAGCTTCCGGCCCATTTTCGACATTGGTGGCAAAAAAGTACCGCTTGCCGTCACGTTCCACCATTCCGACAAACCAACCGAGAAGCCACTTATTGTTCCCGTAGCCGGAGCCCGTTTTGCCCATCAGCCGGACTCCGTCCGCGTCTTCCAGAGTGATATTCCGCTTTACGATCTCCAGATTCCGGCTGGAGAAGGGAGAATCCCCGGAGGAGATGCGGCGCAGCATTTCCACCTGCTCCTTGGCGGATATCTGCAAAGAGGACTGCAGCCAGAAGGTAGTCGCCCCTCCGGTTATGTCGCGGTTTCCGTAGTCCAGCCGGTCCAGGTAATCCTGCATCCGGTCGGGTCCGATCCGCGAGGCCAGCCGCTGGAAATACCACACCACCGAATCCCGGGTCGCCGTAGCGAGCGTCTGGTCTTTATTCCAGGCCGGGATAGAGTAGGAATTCCCATCCCATTTTTCCCGGGTAAGGGCGTCTTCCTGGTTCAGCACCCCTGTTTCCAGACCGATGAGCGAGTTGTAGATTTTGAAGCTGGAACACGGACTCAACCGCTTCTCGCTCTGCGCTTCATTATAAATGATATATTGGTCCCGGTCCTCGTCATACAGCACGAAACTTCCGGTGTATCCGGCGAAGTACCGGCCCAGGTCTTCCCAGATCACCATACCGGCGGCGCTTGCGCCGGCCGGCGCGAGCCACACCAGCCAAGCCGCCAAAAGTCCCGCTAGCAAGTTGCCTCTCATCCCATATCCTCCTTTGGGTTGCAATTGTAACTTCACCAGCCGCCGAAACGCGGCCTTCCACCATCATCTTAGCGGAATCGCGGAAAAAAACCTATAACCGGCGACTTACAGCAGCCTAACAAATGCCAAAAAAAACCACCACTGACATTCAGTGGTGGTCAGGCTGTTGGCAAACCCAGGCTGGCGAGAAGGTCCAGATGCACGTCCTGATTTCGAGGGTCCTTTCAGCGTCTGTTGCTTATCTGCAAATGGATCCACGAACAGTATGCGGGCCAAAGTGTACTGGCCGGAAGATGTTTATGATAAGTGGAGGGAAGCGGCAGCGTCGGAGCGTTCATAAACATCTTCCGCGTTCCGGCAGGAAACCGCGTACTTGGGGGCGTACGCAAGCAAGCGCTCTTAGAGCCAAGTGCGCAAGGTCTTAGCCCGCATGCTTAGAGGCGCGGGCTACCTCTTGCGGGTGCGCCGCAGATGGGTCTTTCTCGCCAGCCTGTGGTGGTTTCTACTAGAGCTCCAGGATGCATCCGCGGCCCCTGACCGTTCGCAGCGCTTTGCCATGATCGCCCAGCTTCTTGCGGACCCGGTAAATAAGGACATTCACTTCCTCTACCCCCACATCGGGGATCTGGCTGTTGTCCCAGTTGCGCTCCGGCCATACGGCAGAGCGGATGGCTCCGTAATCGACCACTTTGTTGCGGTGCTGGTATAAAAGCGCGAACAGGTTCCATTCCTTGACCGACAGCGGAACCGGCGTCCCGTCGACGACCAATTCCATCTTGGCCAGGTCGGCCGCAACAGGCTCAGCGAGGCTCTTCCCCCGCATCCCTCTTTGGGGCTGGGTACTGCTCAAGTCGATCGTCTTTTCGAATTCCCAGGTTTCGATATAGCGCAAAAGGGCAGCGTTCTCCGCCAGCCCCACCCGGTCGCCGTTTCGCAAAGGATATGCCCGCTCCGGCTCCAGCCTCGATCCGTTCAGGGTCGTTCCATGCTTGCTGTTCAAATCCCGGATCGACCACTTCTCAGTGCTGCACTCCACCATGCAATGCTTGCGGGAAATCAAAAAATTATCAAAGCCTACATCCGGCAGTATCGAACTGGCGGCTCTGCCTACCAGCAAGCTGTTGTCCTGCAACGCCACCCGCGTTCCCTTCTCAAAAGGCGTGCCCTTTTCCACGATCAAAAATGCGCTTTGGGGCCTCATCCTCTCCCCCCTTGTCCCTAACAGGTAAATTATACAATGCGCCGGCCGGCCGGAGTCAATAACAGCGGCCTCACAACCCTATTACATTTTCCGCGCCCCATATGGAAATTCCCCCTGCAGCGTACGGATTCCTGCCGCGCCGCTCCTCTAGAGACCCGCCGGGCCTGGCGCCCGCTCACTTGATGCCGTGTTTGCGCTTTTTGCGCACCAGCGTCGACAGGTCGATGCCCAGCCGGTCCGCCGCCCGCCGCATCGAGCCGCAGGCAACGATCGTCTTGGCGATAACCTCCCGCTCCACAGCCTCCATAACGGCCTTCAGACTGCTGTCGGGCAATTGCCCGACCGGCACCGCCGGCTTGAGGGAAACCTCTTCGGCGACAGCGGCGGGAATATGCGACTCGTCAACCGTCTCCTTATCAGCCACAACCATCATGTGCTCGACGACGTTCCGCAATTCCCGGACATTGCCCGGCCAGCCGTAGCGGGTCAGCATATCCGCCGCGGCAGGCGTCATGGTTTTCGTCCAGTTGAATTTGCGGTTGATCCGCTCCATAAAATGAGCGATGAGCGGAATGATGTCTTCCCGCCGCTCCCGCAAAGGAGGAATGACAATCGGAATGACGCTCAGCCGGTAATAAAGGTCGCGCCGGAACCGCCCCTCCTCCAGCAATCTTTCCAAATTGGTATTCGTCGCGGCGATAATCCTCGCCCGGACCTGAACCGTCTTGGTTCCCCCCAGCCGGTACACTTTTCCCCGCTGCAGCACGTCCAGCAGCTTGACCTGAAGAGCTGCCGGCATCTCCCCGATTTCATCCAAAAACAGGGTGCCGTTGTTCGCCAGCTCGAATAGCCCGACCTTGCCCTTTTTGGAAGCGCCCGTGAAGGCCCCGGCCTCATATCCAAAGAGTTCCGATTCCAGCAAGGTTTCCGGGATTGCGCTGCAGTTAATCTGGACAAACGGGCGATCGGCGCGCTCGTCCCCGTTGTCGTGAATGAAGCGGGCCAGCATATCCTTGCCCACTCCGGATTCCCCCTGAATCAATACCGGCGATGAGACTTGGCTGACCCGTTCCGCCAGCTTCACCACCCGCTCCATCGCCGGGCTGACCACCAGCAGCTCCCGGTCCTCGCGGCCGTTTTTTTCCACCTGCCGCAGCTTCCGGCGGTATTCCTCGTTTAAATCCTTGCTATCCTTCAATTGCGCCCTGATTCGCATCAGTTCGGTGATATCCCTTACATTGGAAACAACCCGGACGATCCGCCCGCCCTCGTCGGCCACCGGAATGCTGGTGACCAGCGCCGAAACGCCATGATAATAATCGATCACTTTGGTCAGGGGAACCGAGGTGCGGATGACTTCCGGCGAGCAGGCGTCGGGAATGACGCCCTCCCTCACCAGTTCGTCGATATGGCGCCCCAGCAGGGTACTGCGCCGAAGCCCGGAAATTCTCAGATAGGCATCATTGCAATATAGGATCTGACCCGTCCCGTCGGTCATAAACAAGCCGTCATAGGACGAATCGATGATCTTCCAGAGTAACCTGTTCTCTCCGGCAACATCCATCCCCGCCAAAATAACCCCTCCGCTTCTGCATGGGCATTTATGCATATGTCGTTTGCAATTCCGCATACTACAGACTGAAATACCGTTTGCCGCGCCAATGTGTTCTACCTTACACCTTCGCGCCCTACTTAGGTTTCCCTGCTACCGGCGGCGACAGATTATCAATTCTTCTATTGGCATGTAATTTGCAATAAAAGAGATTATAAATACAGCTTCTTCCGCGTCCTTGTCCGGAATCCCTGCCAAGGATAGCGGCAATCGGAAGGTCAGATCGCACCTTTACCGCGGCAGCGCTAAAGCTGGTTTGACCGGATCTGCCGAACGCGCTGAAGGGGGGCCGGTTCCCTCTTTGGCAGCCCACTCTGCAAAGGAGGGTTTTCTTTTGGAAACTCCGGTTCAAATTGCCGCCAAAACGCTGGGTTTGTCTGAAACAGTGTTGAAAGACCTGCTCTCGCTCATCGAGTTTCCGCAGCCAGCAGCATCCCGAGCGTCCTTAAACCTTTCCGCTCCGGCGGCCACCCACAACTTTCCAGCGCCGGACAGCGCCGATCTGATCAACGCGCTCATCGAGGAATACGACCGCAGGCTCTGAAGAAAAGACCATCCCTACCGGGATGGTCCTTTCTTGTCGTCCGTCCTATCCGCCGGCCCGGCGAATTTTTCCGCACAATGCCGGCAGAAGGCGTTATGGGACGCCATATGGATCAAGCCGCACGTACACCGGCCGGCCTTGTCCACCATATTTTCCGCCTTCGGCGGCGCCTGGTCCGCGCTGCCCTCCGGCGGCAATGTCGCATTATCCATGCCGCTCCTCCTCCCCCTGTTACTGTCAGTATTTTTTTGCAAGATCTGTGCCACCCGGCCTCGACCGATAAAATCCCGCTATAATGCCTTCCGGCGCTGCCGCCGAAACCGGATGAGCATATGCAAAAATGCATACAGTTTCTTCCGGCGAACAGAACCAAACAGGAGTACGGCGCTACGGCTTACCGCCGGAAAAACCCTGGCCCGGGCCACGGCGGGGAAATATCCGGTCCCAGGCACCTTTCCGCCTCCGGAAACATACTATGTAAAAGAATAACCTTTTTGCCGGGAGTTGATATTATGCGCCTTCGCCATCGTACCCGGCGGAGCAAACCGACCATCAAGGATCACGGGTCTGGTCAGTCCCGGCAGACGCTGCCGCTCGGCTTTCCTTTTGTTTCCTGCTGTCCATTATGCCTGCCCTGCAATACCAATCCCTGCCGCCCGGCATCTCAGGGTTTTTGCTCCCCCGGCTTTGGGTACTATCCGACAACTTGTCTGCCCACAACTGCTTGCGTCCCCGCCGTACCGATAGGCTGCGTCCCACGTCCTTGCGCCCCCCGTTGAATAGAGAACCAGCCGCCGAGCGGCTGGTTCTTCTTTTGCCGCCGCTCCCGCAAGGTATCCCGGACGCAGCTCCGGCCTCCTTGCCGGTTTTTTTGCTTACATGTTATATTATATGTATAGTCGGCAAAACCCACAGAACTGGGGGAGTTTTATGGACAACCTATCCGGCGTCATCGGGGCCAACCTGGCCGCTCTCCGCCGCCAGCGGGGCCTCAGCCTCGACAAGGTCGCCGAATTATCCGGAGTGAGCAAGGCAATGATCGGTCAGATCGAGCGGGCGGAATCCAACCCCACCGTCGCCACGCTTTGGAAGATCGCTTCCGGCCTCAAGGTATCCTTTAGCGAGCTGATCACCGAACAGCGCCCGAGAGTCGAACTGATACGCGAATGCGCTATATCGCCGATGATCGACAGCGGGGACGGCATGACCGTCTATCCGTTTTTTCCCTTTGAACAGGATCGCCGGTTCGAAATCTTCGTCATTGATCTTGCCGCCGGCGCCCGCCACTCCTCCGAGCCCCACGAACCCGGGTCGGAGGAATATCTGCTGCTCACCAAAGGATCGCTGGAGCTCGCCATAGGCGGCGAAACCCATGCGCTACAGGCTGGAGACGCTATCCGCTATCAGGCGGACCGGCCCCATGCCTATCATAATCCAGGCCGGGAAACAGCCCGCTTTCAAAACCTGATTTACTATGGCCCGACGGCCCGGACAGCCGCAACGAACCGATAATCCCCCCCAGGCATATATTATATTATCGTTATGACGATGGTGGGGTTGTCATGGATGCGTTAATCCGAAACATTGCTGTTTTAGCCTTGTTTTTCGCTGTCCTGGCAGATCTACTGGCCTTATGGAGCTTTATCCTGGAGGAAAAGGCAGATAAGCAGGAAAGGCTGGCCAAGCAGGCGGCGGAAAAAGCGCAGCGGGAAAAATACCGGCAGTTGACCGAAAGGCTGAGCCAACTGGAACACCAGATCAAAGAGCTGGAAAACACCCCTGATTCGCCCCGATGACCCTTCGTGGATAAAACCGGACAGGTCGAGCATGGATCGGCTTGTCCGGCTTTTATTATGCCTGAATCACCTCCGCTCCCGGTTATAAACAGAGCAGTTGGGCAAAATGGATTTCAGGACGATTATCCTCCCCGGACGGAGCCGGCCAGGCTCCCTGCTCCCGGTCCCTCGCCCAGTTTTATCCGTTTGACTTATTATAAACGAAATGTTATATTGTTTATGAAATAAGTAAACAAAAGGATGATTTGATTGGATAACAATTTTACGGATTTATTTTGGCAAGCCTCCCTGGAAGAACTCAAGCGAGGTTACCTGTACAGTCCCGCGACCGAGGAATATATTTGCCTGGCCTGCGGCGCGCGTTTTGTCCGGGGGACCGTCTATCCACTCGGCTCCGCCCTGTACGAGGCCGGGAAGATGACCGAGCTTCATGTCGAGCAGGCCCATGGCTCCGCCTTCCAGTTCCTGCTGAGCCTGGACAAGAAACTGACAGGCCTTACCGATCACCAGCGCCGGTTGCTGGAGCTTTTTCACCGCGGTCTGACCGATGGCGAAATCGCCAAAGAGGCCGATATCGGGAGCACTTCAACCATCCGCAACCATCGCTTCGTCCTGCGGGAAAAGCAGAAACAAGCCAAGGTTTTTCTGGCGATCATGGAGCTATTGGAGCGAAATACGCCCAAGCGCCAGACTTTCATCGGCATCCCCCGCTCCGCGCGGCAGGTGGACGAGCGGTTCGCCATCACCCAGGAGGAGAATGAAAAGGTCCTCGCCCAGTATCTCCCGCAGGGGCCGGGCGGTCCCCTTGCGACCTTTCCCGCCAAGGAGAAGCGGAAGGTGATTATCTTAAAGCACCTCCACAAACAATTCGAACCGGGGAAAAAATACACCGAACAACAGGTTAACGGCATTCTGCAGGCTTTTTACCCGGACTATGCCACACTGCGCCGGTATTTGATCGAATACGGCTTCATGGACAGGACCCCGGACGGCGGCGCTTACTGGGTCCTGACTTAACAACAAAGGAGATGGAGCAAAAATGGATCGAAAAGAGATCAAGCAGGATTATAAGAACAACCCTCCTCCGCTCGGAATTTTCCAGATTCAAAACGCAAAAAACAACAAACTGCTTATCGGCAGCACGATGGATCTGACAAGGGTGTGGAACCGGCACCATTTTCAGCTGAGGATGGGTTGCCACGTCAATCAGGCTCTTCAATCCGACTGGTCGGCCTGCGGGCCCGAAGCCTTTTCCTTTGAGGTCCTGGAAACGGTCAATCAGGAAAAAGTTCCCCAGGAAGACTGGCGGGACACTCTCGCCGGCCTGGAAAAGAAATGGCTGGAAAAACTCCAGCCCTATGGCGACAGGGGTTATAACAAGCCTCCGGCTGCCCGGCGGCAAACCTATGAAAAAAACTAGGGTTGATCCAACCCTAGTTTTTTTCATAGGCAGCTCGGGGTCCCGTTTGATCCTCTTTTACATAAGCCGCGAAAACTTCGTGATCCCGGGAGGCTTTACGCCGGTCAGCGCCGCAAGCGCCAACAGGAGCACCCCCCACACTGCAAGACTGGCGAAATACACCGCCAGAGAGCGCCAGGCCCCTATGCCGCCGGCCTCGGCCAGTCCGGCCAGAGTAATGTACAGCGACCAGCCCATGATAATATTGGCTACCACCGACGACAGCAGGCTATCCCGGGGAATAAGCAAAGACAACAGCAGGCTGATGATAATAAAGACCGCGGTAGGAATGACCTGGGTGAAGGAGTAGACGATCCGCACATCCTCCGGCCGGGCTTTTCCGCCGAACAGCCTCAGGCCCAGCCAGAGCAGATGACTCTCCACCACATAAAATACCCCGGACAGGAGAAACAGGATCGGCGTAATGAGCACAAGCCGCATTTTGGCCGCCGAAGCGTCGCCTTTAGCAGACCCCACCATGATGGACAAAAACATCATGACGATCAGCAGCGCCGTAAGCGCCAGCCACATCATCGTCGCCGAACCGGAGGTCTCATGACGGATCAGCCAGCGGCAAGCGGCCCGCGGCCGGAAAAACATATCCCGCCAGAGTTGGATATCCTCCGGCTCCTTATCGCTGGAAGCTCCGGTCTGATTTACTTCTTCCCGGCCTTGCTTATCCTGTTCCTTCTCCACGTCGCGCTCCTCTGCTTACCAATCGTTTTTCTTAGTATTTCAACATCCCTGGCCGCCATCCTGCCTGACAAATGAATTTGTGGGGCGCCGGCGGACAGCGCGCTGTTCCAAGCCGCGCCTCCAGGCAACCGATGGAGGCAACCGGACTGGCCGGAAAGTCCCGGATGCCCGTTCTGATGTTGCGAGTTTTTTTTACGGAGCAGGTGCGCAAGTTCTGAGTCCGTATGCCGGAAGTTGCGGCCGCCTTGCTTGCAGGCAGGCCGCAAATGGGTGTTTCCCGTCAGCTTGGTAATGTTTTTCTGTCAACTGAAATATACTACAGTAGATTACTCAGAGGAGGTGATTCGATGGCCTTTTATACTGTAAATTCTTATACGGCGACTTTCAGCGGCAGTTCCAGGTCGCCGGCCCTCCCGCCAACGGCGGCGCTCCGTCCTGCGCTTCCCCCGGCGGCCCGGACGCCGCCGGGGCTGAATAACCGCCGGATAAACGGGTCCAAAATTTATTCCTTCCGGCCGGTTGACATTGACGGCAGATATTGTTACACTTTGTGTATTGAAAAAAGCATGACTGCGGAGTAGAGGCGCAAAAACCATGAGTAGCGCGGACTGGACGAGCGATAAGGGTCTGCGGGAAAGGGGTTTTTGCCGAAGTTCACGGCATGGCTCGAATGCTTTGGACTGGGCCTGTGGCCGAATAGGCGCAGGACTGTCACCGATCTCTCGGTGGAGCGCTATCTCAGCACAGATGGCCCCTTGCGGGTCAGCTTGCGCCTTTTTAGGCAGATACTGAGAAAATCGCTCAGCATCTGCTTTTTTTGTTGCAATCATCGAGGAGGAAGAAAATGATGGAACAAAATCAGCCCCACCTGAAGCAAGGACTCGGCCTTGCGGCGGCAACCGCCCTTGTCATGGGCAATATGATCGGCTCCGGCATATTCATGATGCCCAACACCCTCGCCAACGCCTCCGGTCCCGGCGCCTCCCTGCTGGCCTGGGTCCTGACCGGAATAGGGTCCATCGTGCTGGCCCTCACCTTTGCCAACCTCGGCTCGCGGTATCCCAAGACCGGCGGACCTTACGCCTTCTCCAAACTGGCCTTCGGAGAATTCACCGGCTTCATCAACGCCTGGTCCTACTGGCTCGGCGCCATCGTCGGCAACGCCGCCATCCTGACCGCTTTTGCCAGTTATCTGTCATTCTTTTTCCCGGTTATCAAGGAAAACAACCTGCTGGCTTTCCTGGTCACCTCCGCCGGTCTGTGGCTGATCACCTGGATCAATATCCGGGGCGTCCGGGAGGCCGGTCTTCTGACTCTTGTCACTACCGTGCTGAAGGTGCTTCCGCTCCTCGTCTTTGTGGCAATCGGCGCCCGCTACTTCGATTTGTCCATAGCCGGCCCCATGTTTCCCGAGAGCAAGGGTATGGAAACGCTCTCCTTCGCCGCCACCAACACCCTATGGGCCTTCATCGGCCTGGAGTCGGCCACCGTGGCGGCCGGCGAAATCAAAAATCCCCAGCGCAATGTCCGTCTGAGCACCATCTGGGGCATCGGACTGACTACCGCCCTGTATCTGGCGATCAGCCTGGTGGCCATGGGCACGATGGGGCAGGCCGAATTGGCTGCTTCCAACTCGCCGCTGGCCGACATCATCAATCTCCACTTCGGCAGCTGGGGTTCCGGCTTCATCGCCCTCGGCGCCCTTGTCTCGACCTTCGGCGCCACCATCGGCTGGGTGCTGTCCACCGCCCGCATGAGCTTCGCCGCCGCGGAAGACGGGCTGTTGCCCAAATCGCTCGGAGCCGTTCACAGCCGGTTTGCCACGCCGCATATTTCCCTGATTGTCAGCGGCATCCTGGCCAATCTCGTCCTGGCTTTGAATTATGTCGACTCGCTGACTACCGCTTATAACTTCATGATCCTTCTGGCTACCTTGGCCTTTCTCCCGCCCTATGTCTTTGCCGCCGCCGCGGAAATCATCCTCCTCACCAAGCGAAGCGCGGCATTTTCGGTCGGCACCTTCATCAAAAGCTCCTTCCTTTCCCTCGTCGGCTTTGCCTATGCTCTGTGGGCGATTTACGGCTCCGGGGCGGAGGCGGTCATGTACGGCTTTCTGCTCATCCTCGCCGGCATTCCCGTGTACCTTTACATGAAGCTCAGCGCCGCGCCGGCTTTTCCCGAAGCCGCCGCGCCCTTGACCAAAAGAGACTGACCGCCTGAAACTCTTCCCTGCTCTCTGAAGACCTGCCGCCGGCGCTCCCGGCCCCGCAGGTCTTTTCTATTGTTATTCTTTCGCGCGCAAGCCCCTCGCCCCAACAGTCGCCTTTTGCCGCCAAGCGGCATATCATATGCTACATTCAGATTAACAAGGGAGGCTATTTCGCGTGGCACAAGGAACGATCCGGCACGTATTTCCCGGCGGCAATACCCCTAAAGGCTTCTTCTCCTATTACAACTACATAATCCCGCCCGATGCCCGCCGCATCTTCGTCCTCAAGGGCGGCCCCGGCACCGGCAAATCCACCTTTATGAAACGGATGGGCCAGGCGCTCGCCGATCTGGGCTTCGCCGCGGAATTTCACCATTGTTCCAGCGACAACAATTCCCTCGACGGCGTTGTCATCCCGGCCCTGGAGGTAGCATTTATCGACGGTACCGCCCCGCACGTCGTTGACCCCAAGCATCCCGGCTGCGTTGACGAGATCCTGAACCTGGGCGCTTTCTGGAATGAGCCGAAAATGGTTGAGAATAAACGGAGCATCCTCGACTACACCGCTGAAATAGCCGGCAATTTCCAGCGCGCCTACCGGCTGCTCAGCGCCGCCAAGTCGCTGTATGACGACTGGGAAGCGGTCAATGTCCGGGCGATGGATTTTGCGGCCGCCAACCGCAAGGCGCAGGAATTGCTTCAGACCGTTTTCGCCGGGGTCGACTCGGTAGGGTGCGGCAAGGTACGGAAACTCTTCGGTTCAGCCATCAGCCCCGATGGCGCCGTCAACTATCTCTATTCGATAATTGACGTAATGCCCAAATGCTATGTGGTGAAGGGGGAACCGGGCACCGGCAAGAGCACTCTCCTGCAGAAGGTTCTCGACGCCGCCGTGACCAGAGGCTTGGATGTGGAAGCCTTCTACTGCCCGCTGGACCCCGAAAAGGTGGAACATTTGGTTATCCCGGCGCTGGGCGTGGCCTGCACCACTTCCAGCGAACCCCATCTGTCCGACCCGGCGAACGCGGCAGGGGTGCTGGATATGAACGAATGCCTGGTCGGGGCGACCGTCGCCCGGTACGCGGATATCGCCGCCTATGACCGGGAAATGTTCTGGTCGCTCTTCCACCGCTGCGTCTCCCATATCAAGCTGTCCAAGAAACTGCATGACGACCTTGAGACCTGTTATATCCCCAATATGGACTTCTCGGCCATTGAAGGCCTGTGGCAACAGACTCTCGACCGTGTCGTCGCCTATGGTAAGTCCAAATAGTCGGTTCATTTGTCATCCTCTTCCGTCCTTTCGTCCATGCCGGAAACATTGTTGTTGACACAATCGCCGAAACGATGGTATTATAGGAAAAAGTTCATTATCGTTAGCGTTGATGATCAGGAAGAGTACACATGATATGAGGGTTGCAGCGAGCCAATGGCAGTGTGAGATTGGCACTACTCAGCATGTCGAATGGGCCTGTGAAACACAGTCCGAGCCGTTCTGGGGTAGGCACTGACGGACACTTCCGCCGTTACCGGGAAGCGGGTATCGGATGCCTTAGGGTATCCCGTACTTTGAAAGCAGGGCCTTCACAGGCCAAGCAGGGTGGCACCGCGGGTAACAACCTCTCGTCCCTATTTTTAGGGATGAGAGGTTTTATTTTTTTAGCGGGGCGACCGTTCCCGGCCCACCCCGGGAGCGGCTGCCACTGAAAATCGCGGCCTGGCTACAGGCGGCCAAATTGGGAAAGGAGCGAATCACATGGATCTTCAAAATCTGCTGGAACGGGAAAAAGGCCTGCAGCGCGGGCTGAATCAGAGGCAACTGACCATGATCGCCATGGGCAGCGCCATCGGCACGGGGCTGTTTTACGGCAGCGGCTTCGCCGTCGGCATGGCGGGCCCTGGAGTGCTCGTCAGTTACCTCATCGCCTCCGTCGTCGCTTTGATTATGATGGGCACGCTGTCGGAAATGGCGGTGGCCCATCCCGTAGCCGGATCGTTCGGCACCTATGCGGAAATATATCTCGGTCCCCTTGCCGGCTGGACCGTCCGCTACACCTATTGGGCCTGCCTGGTGATCGCCGTCGGCGGCGAAGTCATCGCCGCGGCGCTGTACATGCAGTATTGGTTTCCGGCGGTGCCCAACGTGGTATGGATCATCGCCTTTTCGGCGGCCCTCATTTTCGTCAATGCCCGGTCGGTAACTAATTTTGGGACTTTCGAGTATTGGTTCGCCATGATCAAAGTAAGCGCCATCATCTTTTTCATCCTCGCGGGTTTCTCCCTCCTGTTCGGGCTGGTGGGCGAACCGGTGGGCATCGCCAATCTGACCGGCCATGGCGGGTTTTTCCCGAAGGGCCCCGGCGGCGTTTGGATGGCGGTCCTGATGGCCATCTTCAGCTTTATCGGCGTCGAAGTGGTCGCCGTCACTTCCGGTGAGGCCAAAAATCCGGAAGTCGCCGTGCCCAGAGCCCAGAAAGCCATGGTCGTGAGGCTTATTCTCTTCTATCTTCTCTCCCTGTTCCTCATGCTTTGTCTCGTGCCCTGGCAGGAGTCCGGCAGCAAAATAAGCCCGTTTGTCCAGGTCTTCGACCGGATCGGCATCCCCTACGCCGCCGGCATCATGAACTTTGTCATCCTTACCGCCGCCTTGTCCAGCATGAACAGCAACCTCTATCTCACTTCCCGGATGATCTTTTCCCTCTCCCGAAGCGGCCACGCTCATCCCTCCCTGGGCAAACTCTCCCGCGAAGGGGCCCCGGTCAACGCCCTGCTGGTTTCCACGATCGGCATCGCCCTGGCGGTCGCCCTCCAGTCTTTCGGCAGCGAGGCCGCCTACCTTTACGCCTTTGGCGTCGCGCTGTTCGGCGCCCTGTTCGTCTGGCTGATGATCCTGATCACCTTTTTCAAGTTCCGGAGCGCCCGGCGGGCGGACGCCAAGCCCCTGCCCTTCACCATGCCCCTGCATCCCTTCCTGCCGGCGCTGGGAATCATCCTGCTGGTCGCGATCATCATCAGCTTTGCCTTCCATGACTTTTTCCGCGTCGGTATATACAGCGGCGTGGTCTGGCTGACCATCATGTATTTTTCCTACTCCCTGTTCGGGCGAAAGCGGGCCAGCGCCCCCGGGGCCGCCGAAGCCCCGGTCAAGTAAGCTTTTCCGCCGTTTCGCCCGGCATGCCCGCCGGCGCATAATCGCCCAGCTACTTTGAGCTGCAACTTCCTTTACCACATTTGTCGAAAAATACCCGGTTGCCAAAACAGCAGCAAGGGGTGTCCCTGATCGGGGGACACCCCTTGACCCTAGGCCGGGCCGGCCGAAGCGAACGGCCCGGCCTCATCATGCTACGCCAGCAGTACTTCAGCCAGCTTGTCCAGCGCATTCCGCCGGATGTTGAACATATGGGACCGCTGAACCCCCATCCGGATCTGGATATGATGCCTGTTCCACCGTTCGAAATACATCAGCCGGACCAGCTCCCGCTCCTGCTCGGTCAATGCCTCGCAGGCTATCTCAATCGCCCTGACCCGCCTGATGTTCCGCGACCACTCCTCGCGTTTCGCCGCGAAGTTTCCGGTGCTGTCGCTCCTTTGTCCGCCCCGCGGCCGTCCGCCATAAGCGGCCGTGCAGTTCGGGAATAAATGCCGGAGTTCCTGGGCATCAATACTAGCCTGAGCCTTCAGAACCGGATAGTTCCTCAATATCTCCTCCAGCGAGCCGTCATTGTACCATCCGCCCACGCTCGCTCCCCCTTCCGGCTGCGGCGCAGTGGCGGCAGTGGCGTGCATATTGGCCGACCAAGCCCACCAACTCCGCCAATTCACGGGGCAGCCGCCGGCACCCCTCATACCACTCGGCCGCCGTCGCTTCCTCCTCGGCGGCAAGCGGCAGGCCGTGCTGCGTGACGTATTGGGGCAGTTGCCCCTTGCGGCAGGCCTTTTGCAACAGCACGACCTTGGCGGCGGCCTCCTCCAAATCCTCCCGGGCCTGGCGGTAAATGGCCGCCAGCAGCAGTTCCGCCCCGCTGTCGGTAATCATAGTACCCCTCCCCGGGGTTCCCCGCCGGACCTCAGACAGGCGCGGCGGCGCTCCCGCCATTCCTGGATAGCCCCGGCAGCGCTGCTCCTGCCCTTACCGGCCGAAATGCGCAGCAAGGCGAGGAAACAGGCCATCTCGCACCATTTTTCCGGCGGTAAGGCTTCCCGGAAATGAACCCTGCCTCCCATATCCCCCATTCCTTTCCCCTACCGGACCAGCCATTGGCAGACTGAATAGACAGCCCCGCCTGCCAAGCCTGTGGCCAGGCAGTTCCGGCATTGTCTTTTCCCAAGCCTCCGCTCCCGGCGTTCAGCCGCCAGGGTGACAAGCTGTTTCGCTATCCGTCCGATCTTCATGGGCTTCCTCCTCCGCCGCCAGAACTCCGTCGCAATCCTCACAGGGCTTGTCCAAAGTCGCGGCGCTGAACCAGACCTTTCGGCAGTTTCGGCAAATGAAACGTCGCATATCCCCGCCCCCGCTTCTTGATTTCATCGGAAAATCCCGGCCATCCGGTCAACGAAATGCACCTTGCAATCTGGATGGTCGTGAAGCCTTTGGCCATTTTCCAAAGCAATGTACAGTTCATTGGCCAAAATGGCCTCGCGGCATCCCTGGCATAAACCGATCTCGCCCGGTTCCGGCGGCGGCTCCAGGCGATAGTCAGGCAACTTCACCCGGATCACCTCCCGGAGTCAGGCCCGCGGGCGGGGCGCTGTAAATTCGAACCGCAGCGGCAATGTGCGCCATCTGGGCCGGATTTAACAGCAAAGTAACCGCATCAGGCGCTGAAAAACCGCCAACCGTGAAATAAATAACTTGTCCGAAGGAAAACTGCTCGGTCTGAATTTCGACAGGCAGCTCCTCTGTTTCATAAAAAACCGCAGTGACTCTGGCCATATCATCCGCTCCCTTCGCCGTCGATTGGCTTTTATCGATAATATCAATTTGCTAATTTAATAATATCGACTTATTCGAACGAAGTCAATAGACTATTGCAATATTTTTTTAAAAATATTTTTATAATATCGAAATAATCGAAAAGGGAAATTATCGACTCACTCGAATAAACCAACCAATAGAACCGGGCTTCCTATCGAATATGCTGGAGGTAGCAACATGGAGTTCAAGGGGGAACGTCTGCGGGCGTTGCGCGAAGCCAAGGGCTGGTCGATGGTCCAAACCGAGGAGAATACAGGCGTCAAGCAATCTACCATCTCCGAGTTGGAGAACGGCATCATCAAGTTTCCGCGCGAAGCGACGGTGGATAAATTATGCAAAGGATTCCGGCTCAACGACAAGAACTATTTTTACTTTGAAAACGTCGCCCTGCCCACTGAGGTCCTGCCTCCCGACACCCCGGAAGATCTTCTGAAATTTCTCTTGTCCGGCGATAACATCCCCTGGATTCAATTGGCCAAGTCAATCAAGGATAGCGGACTGCCGCCCGAAGATATCGAGCAGATCGTTAAAATTGTAAGCCGAAACAAAAAGTAGTCGCCTAGTCTAGCGACTACTTTTCGGTTTCCCCCGTCCTATAGGTTTGCATGAATTCATCCAGGAATTGCGGATTAACCCAGTAAACGCCCCACTGGTCCTGAAGCCACTTTACTCCCTCAGAAAACGCGCACAATCTGTACATCATTCCCGCTACCCCCGCACAATATCGAACATACGTTTGATATTCTACGACCCGGTATAAATTCCTCCCAACGTCACAATAACATTTTCTTATCGCCTTGTTGACCGCCTTTAGTCCTATCTATTTGGGACTTAAGTCCTATTTTTCCATTATTTGTAAAACGATGTTGAATGCTGTCTTTCGCTGCTGACAGGGATCGCCAAAAATGACCGGCCCCTTTTATCGACCACTTTACATATCTGCTCGAATAAATTCCCGCCGATTTCCGCCCGGCCGTCTCAGCCGGATCTTATATATACCGAATTCCGGCCGACTTCCTCTTTCCGACGCGCCGCACCGCCGCCTTCCCTTTCCCGGCAAAATAATATATAATGTATACTTAATTATCTTCAATCGAAGTCTATACTTACCAGGGGAGGCTTTTTCCATGCTGCCATTCGATCGCCGGTTGACGGCCGATCTCTCGTTGCTGATTATCACCGTCATCTGGGGCGTGACCTTTGTCACCGTCAAGACGGCCCTGCAGGACATCGGCGTATTCTCTTTCCTTGCCATCCGCTTCTTCATTGCCTTTCTTTTCCTGGCCCTCATTTTCCTGCGGCGCTGGAGCCGGCTCGACTGGCCGACCTTCAAAGCCGGGGCCGTTCTCAGCTTGTGGCTGTTCGCCGGCTACGCCTTCCAGACGGTGGGCCTTCTTTATACTTCCGCTTCCAATGCCGGCTTTATCACCGGTCTCACCGTTGTTCTGGTGCCTTGCCTGGCCGCCCTGTTCGCCCGCCGCATACCCGGACCGGGAACAGTGGCCGCGGTGCTCCTTGCCGTATCCGGCCTGGGCCTCCTGACGCTCAGCGTCACCTTTTCCTTTAATTTTGGCGACATCCTCGTCCTGTTCTGCGCCGTTTCCTTTGCGCTGCAAATCTTTCTGCTGGGCCGTTATGCCCCTCTCTACGACACCTCCCTTCTCGCCATGCTGCAAATCGGCATTACCGGTTTACTGAGCGCCGTTGTCGCCCTGGCCTTCGAACCCTTCTCCCTGCACATCGCCCCCGGCGTCTGGACCGCCCTGGCGATCACCGCCATTCCCGCCACCTCCCTGGCCTTTCTCGTCCAGACCTGGGCGCAGCGGTTCACCACTCCCAGCCGCACCGTCATTATCCTGGCCCTGGAGCCGGTCTTCGCCGCTCTGGCCGGCGTCTACTACCTTGACGAAAGCCTCACCCTCCCGCAGCTGCTTGGCTGCGCGCTTATTCTTGCCGGCACGCTGGCCAGCGAATTGATTCCTGAAGCCAGGGCCGAAGCTCCCGCCCATCCGGTCGACGAGCATTGACCGGAACCGCCAGCGGCAACGGCTTTGCGGACAAAGAGGCCGTCCCCGTCAGCACTGCAATTGGCAAGCGGCATGAAAAAGAAAAGCGCGGGCTTTCACGCCTAAAACCGGCGAAAGCCCGCGCTTTCCTTTTTCAGAAGACTTTCCAGCGGATTATTATTTTGTACATCCCTTTGGGGACAATCCCTTTACACGTCCTCCATGCAGGCTTTTCCAGTTGGAAGCCTGCCGGCCCCTTTCCGGGCCGGCTTTTGCCTTAGCTGTCCCGCCGTCAGCATGACGACCGAAGCTACGATCACCAAGGCGGAAACGAGAATGCGGCCGCTGAGCGCCTCGCCGCCCAGGACCGCTCCCAGCAGGACGGCCACCACCGGATTGACGTAGGCGTAGGTGGACACCAGCACCGGCGAAGCGTTCTGCAGCACCCAGACATAGGCGCTGAAGCCGACCAACGATCCGAACAGGACGAGATACAGGAAAGAAAATGCCGACTTCGCAGTTATTCCCGCCGGATCAAACCTGCCCCATTCCCCGGCGGCCAGCCCCAAAAGCATAAGAGCGCCGCCACCGACCAGCATTTCCACGGCGGTGGCCATCGCGGCCGAATCAGGCAAGGCGGCCTTGCGGGTATATATCGAGCCCACCGCCCAGGATACGGCGCCGACGGTCAGGATCGCCGCCCCGGCCGGGCTGACCGCACTCGCCCCGAGCAGCGCGCTCTCGCCGCCGGCCAGAACGCCGATTCCGATCAAGCCGAGCGCCACGCCTGCCCAGACCATTCCCGACGGTTTGGCCGCTTTGAGCCAAAGCCAGTTCATCAGCACCATCCACAGCGGCGAGGTGGCCACCAGGAGCGCGACCAGGCCGGACGGCACCATTTGGGCGGCAAAAACCACGCAGCCGTTTCCGCCGGCCAGCAGCAGGAGTCCAACGCAGCCGGCGCCTTGCCAATGCTCCCTCGTAGGAACCGCCGCGCCCGAATACCGGGCGGCGCCATACAGCAGGGCGCCGGCCAGGATGAACCGCGCTCCGGCCATAAAAAAGGGCGGAATGGTCTCCACCGCGAAACGAATTGCCAGATACGTGCCGCCCCAGAAAACGTAGACCGCCAGCAGCGCCGCGGCTACCATCACGGCCTTGCGGTCATCGGTCATTCCACCCATTTTGTCTACTCCCCCACTACCATCAGGATTTTGTTTAAATTATATTCTGTATTTATTTCATTGTAAAGAATATTATTCTATATTTTACACAAATTTTAGAATTATTTTATTCCCTCCTAAATAATCGTCGCTTATTAGTTTAAGCGGACCGTTGAAGCAGGCGAAAGCCCGATCCTCATTCTTCGGCCCAAAAGAATGAACCTGGTCCTGCGACCAGGTTTTCTCGCTCTATTCATCGTCAGCCTTCCCGGGCAGCGGCAGGGAACCGGTCTCCTTCAGCGTGGTCAGCACGATGGTGGTCTTTGTGGACCGCACCGCCGGGATACTTTTGAAGCGCTCGTTGAGCAGCCGGCCAAGGTCTTCCGTATCCCTCGCCCGCACCTTAACCAGCAGGCAGTCTTCGCCGGCAATGCTGTGGACTTCCAGCACCCCCGGGACCCGGCTCAGTTCTTCGCCGATCGAGGGCCCGCAGCATTCACCCTGAACAAAAATAAACGCCAGCAGGCCCAGCCCGATCGCCTTGGGATTGACGCGGGCGGCATATTCCCGGATGACCCGGCGTTCCTCCAGCTTCTTGACCCGCTCCAGGACGGCGGAGGGCGCCATGTTAACCTTGCGGGCAATTTCCACGTTCGGAATACGGGAATTCTGCTGCATCAATTCGATAATCTTCAGATCGATTTCATCCAGCCGGAACCCCTCCCCCATATTCGCACCCTCTTTCTGCGCAACGCGCCCGGCCCCACCGCCGCGCCCGCTGCGGATATGAAGTGCCTGTCCGCAGTTTGGACGCCGCCGGCCTCCCGGTATCGCGCCGCATTTTTCAAGTTTCATGGATATTATACCCAGGAATGGCGGGAATGTAAATCATTTCTCCCCGTTCCCGCCTACCCGGGGACCGCCGGGCTCCGGCGAAGCCTCCTCGTCCGCCCCGGGCGCCCGGTAATAGGACCAGACGCAGTAGAGCCCGCGCATCGTACCGCCGCAGCGGCAACCGTTCGAGCCGCAAACTCTCGTGCACATGGTTGCCGCTCCGTCCGGATCCCTTTTTCCTTCCGACGGCAGGAAGGCGGGCCGCCGACTGACTTTCCCCGAATTCCCGATCTTGCAAAACCACTTCCACAACTTCAACTTCGCCACCTCCTGTTCTGCGGTTATCGCTTCCATGTTAGCAGAAAGACCCGCACGGCGCAGTGACGCCGCTCACAGATTGCGGCTATATTAAGCATGACGGTAAAGCGGTCTATTGGGGCCGATGTAGAGAAGCAGGCTTAGCTAATCAGTTGAATTTTATATTTTGAATTTACTGACGGCGTGCGTTAATTCGGTTGCCATTTGAGCCAGGCTCTGACTTGATGCTGCGATTTCCTGCATGGATGCGGTCTGTTCCTCGGTCGCGCTGGAGATTGTCTGGGATTGCGCCGCCGATGTCTTGCCGACAGCTTCAATTTCCCGGATCGCGGCGAATAGAGATTGATTTCCTTCAGCCATCTGGTTTATCGCTCCAGCGATATCATTGATTTCCTTCGATAATTTGAGGATGGATTCGGCGATATTCTTAAAGGTTTCTCCCGAGCTATGCACCATCAGAACGCCGGATTTGATACCTTCAGCCCCGGTTTTGGAAGCGGAAACGGCACGATCCATGTTGATTTGATTCTGCTGTATCAGATTGCTGATCTTTTGCGTGGCCTGATTCGATTCCTCCGCAAGCTTACGAACTTCTTCCGCGACAACAGCGAATCCCCGGCCCGCCTCCCCGGCCCGCGCCGCTTCGATAGCGGCGTTAAGGGCAAGCAAGTTGGTTTGATTGGAAATAGTAGATATTAATGTAACAATTTCGCTGATTTCGTTAGAGCCTTTACTTAGTTCAACAATCGCAGATTCAAGCGCAGCCGATTCTTTTCCGATTTCGCTCATTTGCGCCTCAGTCTGATCTACGGCATTGCGGCCTTCCTCCGCCGCCCGTACTGTGGAATTGGCAATGAAAGATACTTCTTGTGCGGCATGCGAAATTTGCTCCGTTTTTACCGACAGTTCTTGCGCTACTTTGACAACTTGACCGGCTGCTGCCGCCTGTTGTTCAGAGCCGCTGGCGATTTCGGCCACGGAACTCGCTATCTGGTTGGAAGCCTCTGCCGATTGGTGGGCGCTGGCGGTTAGCTCCTCACTGGATGCCGCCAACTGTTGGGCTTGCGATAATACCTTTGATACGAGGGCCTGTAGCTTGGTACGCATTTCTTTGAACCCGTTGGTTAATTGCCCAATCTCATCATTAGCGGAAACATCGATCGGCCGTTCGCGCAGATCGCCTTGCGCCAGTTGTACGCATTCATCCCGAATCAGCGTGATCGGCGTAGCGATGCGTTTGCTTATGAGGAAGATGAATACGGCTGCCAGCAAAATGCACACTAATGCGCCCCAGAGCATGGAATGCGCCAATGCGCTTAATTCATGAACCGCTTCGGCCTCCGGCGCCGTAACCATCATGAACCATCGCTGGCCGCCTATCAGGTTGATAGGGGTAATTGTCCCGATTCTGTCGACGCCGTCGACAAATCGATATTTGCCGCGCACCGTCTTACCTGAAGAGGCGGCATCTTGAACTAGTTTTACCAGACGGTCGTCTAGTTCGGATTGCTGTAGCTTCAGCTCAGGGCTGATCTTCTTCTGGCCAAGATTGAGTTTGCCCTGCATCTCGGGGAAGCGGGGGTGTACGATGACCGTGCCATTAGAGTCCAGTGCCAATGCATACCCGGTATCCTGGAATTTTGCTTCCTGGACCAAGGCGGTCATTTTATCTATCGAGATAGAACCGGTCAGTACCCCGGTCAATTTTCCATCATAAAGAACCGGAACAGCAACATTTATTCCTGCTTTTCCGGTTGTTCTGCTCATCTGAACATCCGAAACAGCCGGCTTTTGGGTTGCAAGGACTTGCTTGAAATATCCACGGTCGCCAAGGTTGACCGTGCTGCCGTCCGGCCTGAGCGCCGCGCCGTCGGGCGCAATATAAGTTACGTTCTCCAAAACGTCAAGCCGTTTGCTGCAATCCGCTAAAGCTTCTCTAAGCGCTTGGCGGTCGGCAGGATTGTATATCTGCTTGATACCGGCGAATGATTCTAACTGAATCTTGGCACCGTATACTTGACCGGCAATACGGGAGGCGTAATCCGAACTCACCGCTGCCGCCGCTTCATCAACGCTTTGCCCAAGAGCTTCTTGGGACAGATAGTAACTAATCCCGGCCAAGGTTCCAAAAGATAGAATAAAAAATGGCAATAAGATGATGAGCAACCTCGTTTTCATACTGGTGATTCTCATAGATAAAATCCTCTCCCATCTAAACATATTTGTTGCCTCGACGGCAATTAAAACCTAGTTGAACATCTTGTAGATAATCTTTACAAGCGGCAGCATGCAGGCATAGGAAAAAATATCTCCCCTTAGGCCAACGGCTTGGCGTCCCGTTTTCAGCGAGTTCGCCGCAATCTGCAGCCCGCTTAACCGCTTAACGCCTTATGTCTTCTCAGCTTTAGAAACGCGCTGTTCTTCAGAATCAAGGATTTCTATAACTTCGCCACCGCATTTGCCACACGGATGCTCAGTAAGTCCGGCGGAAAACCATTTTGTCCCGCAATCAAGGCAAATGAACGTCTTCATCCGATCCCCCCCCAGTCTCGCCAAAAGGCAAAAAAATGCCAGGTTGTGATTGTATACGCTCAATCGCAACCTGGCAATCATAGGCTCCTTATTAGTACGCCCTTTAGACCCATGGCTTTGCGCCCTTACCTTTCGATAAGTTTGCCCATTTTTCTACACTGATTTAAGCGATTCAATATTTACCATAAAAACCCTCTTCAATTAAATAAGAATTTATATTCTGAATTTTTTTATATTGAATTCCACCTTTTCTTTATACGAATGAGCATTTCCACCACTTCATTTTCTGTCGGCGGAGGATGATACGGTGCACGAAATTCCGAAAGCTTTCTCATCGCCGTGTTTATCTCTTCTTGGTTGATTATGGGAGTGGCTATGAGATGCCGCTTTTTTTCTTTATCGCAAGCCATATGAGCTTCTCCTTAAGCAATCTTGCTTTTATACGCATGATTCACATGGACAAAACCATCCAATTAATATCTTTGCCGTCTTTGTCGCTGTCAGCAATTACCTTTATTTTTCCAGATCAGTTATTTGATGACTGCATTCTTGAGCATTTTTGCTTTATATAAGGCTTGGTCAGCCTTTATTAAAACCTCTTTCAACTTTTGCCCCGGCTCCAGCGGAATCAGACCGACGCTTATGGTCAGGCCATATGAGGAATGAAAGATGTTTTCAACTTTGCTGCGAATTCGCTCTACGACCTCATACGCATCCGCGAGAGAGGCGTCTAGTAAAATGACGGCAAATTCATCCCCGCCCCAACGGGCGACAATATCACTGCTTCGGGTATTTCCCTGCAAGACTTCCGCGACTTCTGACAACAACCTATCGCCTTTGACGTGACCGTATGTGTCATTGATTCTTTTAAAATCATCAACATCTATTAATGCTATGCATAACTGCCTATTCTTTTTAGTTGCATCCAATCTTGAATAAAAATATCTTTTATTCCCTAACCCGGTCAGGAAATCGGTATGGGAGGTCACATTCAGTCTTTGGATCAGCTTTCCGGTTGCAAACCCGGCAACGATTAAACTGGAAGAGATTATCAGCCATACTAACAGTTTATAATGAGTATGGCAAGCAAATATGCAGTAATAACCGGTCAAACTTATTACGATACCCGATGCTGTTAGAATGGATGCGGCGTAATTGTAGAACATTCACATTCTTCTGCCTCTCTCAAATGCCAAAGTATATTTATTATCCGGGAAAAAATAAATTTTCAGATGAAGCTGACAATGGAAATATCTCTGTTTACTTCCAAATCAATAAATTTTCCGGCCCGCGTGCAAACGGTAGGATACGAATGATGACCTTGATAAATAATTTCAGCTTCTTCACCATCACTCAGCACTACTTTCGCCCCGATAAAATAATCTAATATGTTATTTAAAAATGTCATACAAATGGCCGGATCAAGCTTGCCAAAGGCCTCTTGTCTGATATCTGCAACCACCTCGAAAGGAGTTTGCCCTACCCGGTAAACTCGATCCGAGGTCATCGCATCGTAAATATCCGCAACGGCTATGATTTTGGCAAAGGGATGGATTTGCTCCCCGCTTATCCCGGAAGGATAGCCTGTTCGGTCTATCTTTTCATGATGCTGCAATACTCCACATAATATACTTTCATTGATTCCCGCTTCGCCTAGAAGCATTTTATAGCCCTCAATGGTATGGCTTTTCATAATTTTCATTTCTTCTTGCGTCAATCTGGCCGGTTTATTTAATATCTCGATCGGTATCTGCGTCTTGCCGATATCATGCAATAACCCGGCAAAAATCAAATCCTTTAATTCCTCCCCTGACAGCCCGACCCATTTACCTACTATGCCGGAGATAATCGCCACATTGATGGAATGCTGAAAAGTATAATCATCCTGTTTTCTTATAATTCGCAGATAACCGAAGACCCCCGCCGCATCCGCCATTAGATTGACGGATGTATCGGCCAGTTCTTTCATCTGGATCAAGGGAACTTCCTTAAAATAGCGCGTAGTGGCAAAACAATTCTCGATTACCTGGAGCGTATTATCATAGACTGCCCCAAAGGTTTCGACACTCGTCGGGGGGGTGGGCGCTTCCGCTGCGGCATTTTCGGCAACATCTATAAATTCCAGATTCATAAGTTTGAGTTTTTCGATAAAGCTGGCGGTCAGCACGGTGCCTTCGGCCAGAATGACTTGACCGCTCTCTTTTATGATGGAGGATGCGAGTTTCATGCCCGGCCTTGCCTCGGCAGTAGGGCATTTTTTTCCACTCATACCTTCTTACCTCACCTGATGTTAGCGCCCGCTCTTTGCCGCTAAATGGCCAAGCTTAAGCTCAAGATAATTATGCCACCGGCGGGTTGTTCAAACAATCTCTTGGCGAGGAAGACTTTGGAAAGAAATATTAGCCGTTACTATCCTGACGAGATAGTAACGGCATATTTTCACGAAAAGGTTGCAGGGAAAAGGATGGCAAATCACGAAAAAGACTGGCAACTGTTAATTCTTGTAATACTTTGATGCTAGAGGTGCTGATATTATGGGACGAAAGTATGAGTTTAATTGGAACCTATTGGGAGATGTTGCAGAAGGCAGGCCGAACTTGGGTCCTATGGTCAGAACGGAAATTTACCGCCTGATGCAGTTTTGTTTTCGCGATGTTCTCGAAGAACAGTATGGTACAGAAATGGCGGACAAGTTATTCTATTCGGCCGGGCTTTTGGCAGGCAAGCAATTTTATCGGAACGCCATGAAAGAAGCAATGGACTTTAACGACTTCATCCAATCCCTACAATCGGTTCTCGCCGATAAGGGGATTGGTATTCTACGGATGGAAACGGCGGATTTTGAGAATGGAAAATATACAATGAGCGTTTCGGAGGATTTGGATTGCTCCGGGTTGCCTGAACTGGACTACGAGATATGTGTGTATGATGAGGGCTTCATTGCGGGTCTGCTGGAAAGCTTTACCGGAGAAAAGTTTATCGTTAAGGAAGTCGACTGCTGGTGTACCGGCGATCGTACTTGCCGATTCGTGGCTGAAATATCCAGGGGATAATTTTCTCATTTGAGAGGGCTATTGGCTTGAAACAAGATTGGGAAGACGAAATTAACGAGATCATCCACCAAATAAATAATGTATTGCAAAGCAAGACCCTGTCGGCAAAGCTTGCCGGGTATTCGGACCGCTATCCCGAACTTGCGAAATTAGTGGAAAAACTTCTGGCATTGCGCGAATTCACTTTTGCTTTGTCTGAAGGCGATTTATCGCATACAATGAGTTTACGGGGATATTGGCCCGGGTCATTAAAAGCTTTACAATCCAACCTTCGTCATTTGACATGGCAGACCAGCATGGTCGCCGCGGGCGACTATAGCCAACGCGTCGCCTTCATGGGGGAATTTTCCAAATCCTTCAATACCATGATTATTCGCTTGAAGGACGCCGCGGAAAATGAGCAAAGATATATCGCCGAGCTTGAAAGGCATCAGTCGGCTATCCAAGAAAGTGAGCGGAAATACAGGCTGATCGCCGAGAATACCGATGATGCGATCTGGCTGCTGGATAATGAATTGACTATCCGCTATATCAGTCCTTCCATCGAGAAATTATTAGGGTTTTCGCCTGCCGAGGTTGAGGAAAAGTCAATAAACCAGGCGTCGCTGTCATTCTTGCAGGTTGTCTTTCACAGCCCGACCATCGAGCTTTTAAAGACGGCGGGAACCCATAGCCCGGTTATTGTCGAATGTGAACAGCTTCGAAAAGACCGCAAGATGATCTGGCTGGAAACTTCCGTAAATGCAGCTCAAAATAGTGATGGCGATATTATCGGCTTTATCGGCGTTACGCGGAATATAAGCGAGCGAAAAACGGCCGAGAACCTTTTGCATCAAGCCTACGAGCGCAGGAAAAAACGTGATTTTTTCAATGGGCTTGTTGAAAAAAATGATAGCAACGCTTCCGAGGTCTTACACTTGGGTTGGCGGGACAATATCTATGTTCCCAAAGATTTTTCGCTCTTCTTTCTCTCTGTCGGCACGATCGATACGCTTTCAAGCGATGAAAATAATATCTATCATAAACAGCAAGTTATTGACACTTTAGTGGATCAACTGAATCGCAAGGAAAATACCAATGCCTGGGAAACTGTCCGAGGCATCGGGCTCATCTGTCCTGCTCCGGCCGGCACCGCTCGTAAGGAAAAGGAATTGTCCATTGCCGAGGATTATAGCAAATATATCTCCATCTATTTTCCCGACATACAGGTTTATATCGGAACCGCAAATTATGCGGATGGATGGACGAATTTTGCCAATCGGCTGAAAAACGCGGAAACAGCCGCGCGAGTCGGCAGGCAGGTTTGGCCGGCCGAGAAGATATATCATTACGAAGATTGCGGAATTTATCAGGTTCTTGCCCCGTTCTCCGTAACTGACGAGGCGGCCGCCTATGTTTCGCAAACGATCGGTCCGCTGACGGAGCACCCCGATTTGGTTGAAACGCTGGAAAAACTCTTATCCGGATTGAGTTTTAAAGAAATAGGCACGCAAATGTATCTGCACCACAAAACAATTCAGCTTAGAAAACAACGCATTGAGCAACTATTACAGGTTTCTCTCGATTCTCATGAAACAAGAATGGCGCTCGCAACCGCGCTTCGACTGATGAAGCTTTTAAAGGGACGGTAAAGTTGCATCGACCCCTGGCGCGAATGAACATTTCCACACCTTCCCCTAATATGCCCGGAAAGTGAAACCCAGGGAACCCCTCGCTATGAGAGATTCCCTGGGTTTCACTTTCCGGGCGGCAGGACTCGAACCTGAAGAATCCAAGGAGTCAATTGATTCAATTGCCCCTCGTCCTAATTATCCCGCCCCCCTTAAATCCTTATATTTAGACTCATTTCTCCGCTTTGGGAATTACAATGCTATCCGGCATTAGCTGACTGCCCTCTAACGGTACATGCCTAAATATCTCATCCTTGGAATTATCATCTCTAACTCTGCTATTGCTTAATACCTTGCGGTAGCGAATAAAGGAGCCTTTAGTCCCGCATTCCGGGCAGTACGTGTTATCGCTCCGGTGTCGATTGGCTTTCCATGAGAACAAATTAAAGTGGAGACCACAGTTTTGACATATGAAGCCGTTTACAAATATCCCTTCACGTTCCTTTTCTTTCACACCTACCGGCTTGCTTTCGGGAACACGCATAAGCTGGTTTGGTTGATGTTGATTGTTACGGTTGGATTCCTGCCCCATTCGTTAACCTCCTCAAAGATAATCGCATTGCAAATTAGCTCGGAGTTGCTTAACAAGTTGCAATCAGCTTCAAAATTTCTCGGCTATTCCCTCCCCTGCCAAGTCTTGTAAGCTGCACCCCTTCTCATCTCCCAGTGTTTTCAACGCTTCAACTTGACGACGACCCTTTGTTCTGTTGTCGATACCCATATGTAACCTGTCTTCATCTGAAACGCCTCGCCGACATCTGATTATATTATGGCGAGAACTGCCCCAAATGTCCATTTTAAGATTAGGACAAAAATCGGCATTTTCAGGGGCCTTACGGCTCTCTTTTTATTTGTCCTTTTTGTATACTTGTGGATATGCTCCGCATTGGGGAATTTATCCACGCGGCAATTGCCTTCCCGCGTTGGACAAGGCTTTCGAAGTTCGGCTGGCAGGCGCACTCTCGCCGATCGTCCGGAAGAACCGCCAGGCCATTGCTCTCAGACATCTACTGATACAGCCTCCTAATATGCGCTTATAAATGCCCACCGAAGCGGCAATGATAAATATAGCGGAAGGAGGACGTACAATTGTTGGATTTGCAATGGTCAACGATAGAAACCCGTGTTGCGGTAGCAGTGTTTATAATTGGTCTAGCGGTCTTAGTTTATCTCCTGCGGCTTAACTGGAAGCAATACGGGTTGTTTTCGCTTATAATAGCGTTGATTGGAGTAAGTTTATGCAGTCTCTTTGTTGCCGTTGGTTTTTATGAGTTTCCTTACTTGCCGAATCCAAATAAGTTAGGAATACCGGTTGCTGTTATGGCTATCGTTTTCCCTTCGATAATCGCCTTATCCGTAAGGTATAGCCCGACTGATTGGGCGTACAAAATTCCGTACTATTGGGTAATTGTACACTTATTTGTTTTTATCGAATTAATACTTCAGGAGAAAACCAATTTAATAAAATATAAATTTGCCTGGGATCTATGGGATACCTATTCTGCCTGGTGGGTCTATTTATTAATGTTAGAGTGGATTGGGGGAAAAATTATTGCTCCCAAATTCAGGAAACCCGTAGAGGCCCAGGCGTTTCGTTACGGGAACTGGGCTTGGATTGTACTACATGCGGTTTTGATTTTTACGATATTTTTAGGCGGCCTATATTCCGGAATGTTAATTGCCAAATAGCCCAAAGTTAATATTTCTGGCAGGTAGGTCTTTAGTATTCCTGCAAGCCTCGAGAAACTTCATCCAGACGATTGCTTTTATTCTTTTATTGCCTTCTAATTCCCCCGTGTCTTCTAGGTTCCCCTTATATTCCTCAAAAAATGTTGCAAGATATAAAAAATAATTCCTAGTACCTGCAATAAGGCAAAAAAATTTTCACCGCCTCCTTGACATCTACCGGATATACGCTGGTCTCAATCTTCTTACCTGTGGCATACATGTCTACACCCCTTTGGCTATTAGACATGCAGGTTGGAAGGAAAATTTCACCCCGAAAATGAAACCAAGGGAGCCCCTCGCTCGAGAGATTCCCTTGGTTTTCTGGCAGGGGCAGAAGGACTTGAACCCTCAACCAACGGTTTTGGAGACCGCTACTCTACCAATTGAGCTATACCCCTGTGAGACTGGAGCGGAAAACGAGATTCGAACTCGCGACCCTCGCCTTGGCAAGGCGATGCTCTACCACTGAGCTACTTCCGCTTGCTGGCGACCCCGATCGGATTTGAACCGACGATCTCCGCCGTGACAGGGCGGCATGTTAGACCACTACACCACGGGGCCTTGAGGATTCTTATATTATCATGCCTTCAAGGAATTTTCAAGACTTGGGACAGGCAATAAACCAAATTTAGGACATCATTGCACGAAAATTCACACCAACCCCCGCGATTTCTGCCGCGGGCGCGAAACCGCCGACTCCCCTGTCAGAGGCGGGTTTCCATGCGGCCGCCCCAGCGCCGTTTTATCAGGATACCGGCGGCGGCGCCTGCGATCATGGCTCCAAGCGGCAGCCACATCGGGCCGGCAAAAAAGCTGTCAATTCTCAGGATCCCGGAGAATATGATGCCAAGGGTGCCGAAATACGCCCCCATCACAAAGGGCAGAAAAGCCAGCGGCGAGTTGCCCCCTGCGTCCCGGTACGCGTCCCAGCAGGCGAACATATAGACGCAAGGATAGAACATCAGCCACTGCAAATTGGTTTTGTCCCACGCCTGAGCGGCGTCGCCGATAAAGCTGAAATAGATGACATCGTTGATTCGGGCCTGAGCGTTGACCAAAAACTCCAGCCCGATAAACAGGATGGATTTGAATAACTTGCCATTCAGTAGCTGACCGAATCCCGGCAGGGCAATGCTCCACAGCAGAACCTCAATTCGTTGGTCCGAGCCAGCCATGATTTCCGCCTCCTTTATTTAGGAAGTCTATTTTTGTTATTATGTGCGGTGGATTCTATTCCATCCCCACGATCTGAATCCTCTGCGCAATCGCTGTGCCGGCATTGTCCGAAGGGCATAAAATGGTTATGATATAATAGGAACATTGAGCCGGCAACCTGGAGCCGGCAGTCTTCCCGCCAACCTAAAAATGCACCGGAGGTTCTCATGCTAGCTTCCCATCCCTGGAACGAGGCGGAAAAGCATCTGATCTCGTCCGACCCGGTCATGAGCCAACTGATCGATCGGTACGGCCCCTGCCGGCTCGAGCCCAATGACGGCTTTTTCGCCATCCTCTGCAATTCGATTGTTTCCCAGCAGTTGGCCACCAAAGCTGCGGCCGCCATTTATGCCCGGTTTGCCGCCTATTACGCCGGCGACGTATCCCCCGCCAGGGTGGCCGAATCCCCGGCCGAGGATTTGCGGGCCCTGGGCCTGTCCAATCAAAAGGTCGCTTACGTTCGGGACCTGGCCGCCAAAACGCTGGCCGGAGATCTCACCCCCGAACGGTTTCCCGCCATGCCGGACGAAGACATCGTCAAGCAATTGGTCACCGTCAAGGGAATCGGCGTCTGGACCGCCCAGATGTTCCTCATCTTTGCCCTCAACCGGCCCGATGTGCTGCCCACCGACGATTTCGGCGTCCGCAAGGCGTTCATGACTTTGTACCGGCTGGACGCCATGCCGGGCAAAGAGGTCATGGAAACCATCGCCCGGCCCTGGCGGCCCTGGCGGTCGATCGCCAGCTGGTATCTGTGGCGGAGCCTGGAAAACAAATAAGGCTTTGACGGATTCCCCACCGATTTCGAAAAAAGGAGCTGTACGATGGCTGAGCGAATCATCCGCAAATTCGGAGATCCCGTTCTCCGCGAAAAATGCAAACCCGTTGCCAACATCGCCAACATCCTCAACCTGCTCGACGACATGGCCGAGACCCTCGGCTCCGCCTCCAACGGGGCCGCTTTGGCCGCCCCCCAGGTGGGAGTGGCCAAACGCATCGTCGTAATTAACCTGGGCGGCAAAATGCTGGAGCTCATCAACCCGGAGGTCGTGGCAAGTTCAGGCGAACAGACCGGACCGGAAGGCTGCCTCTCCCTGCCCGGATATTTCGGAAAAGTCAAGCGGGCCAATCAGGTTGTCGTCAAGGCTTTGAACCGAAACGGCGAAGAGATCGCCATCGAGGCTGAGGAGTTCCTGGCCCGTTGCCTTCAGCACGAGATCGACCATCTGGACGGCATACTGTATATCGACCGAGTTGCTTCCGGCCACCTCTACAGTGAAAAGACCGGCGATCCGGTCGACATCCTTCCGTTCCTTGCCCTCTCCAAGCCGGAGGCTTAAAAAAAGGCCGTTAGTCAGTAAACACAGGAGGGAATATTATGTCTACTCTGGATTTCATCTACCGGCGCCGCAGCGTCCGAAAATTCAAGGCCGACCCCGTCCCCGAGGACGACATCCGCGAATTGCTCAAGGCCGCCACCTGGGCCCCTTCCGGGAAAAACCTGCAAAACTGGCACTTCGTCGTCATCACCGATGCCCGCAAGATCGCCGAAATCGCCCGGCTTGTCGAGGACAAAAACGCCAAACTGGCCGAATACCTCACGGATGAAGCGAAAATCAAGACTTTCCGGGGATCGGTTCCCTATCACACCGTGTTCAAGGGCGCTCCTGCACTCATCCTGATCTATGCCAGCCCTTATGAAACGATCGCCGACCTGCTGACCGAGGCCGGCATCCTGCCCCAGGCGGAAGCGCTGCGGTACGGACGGCCCAATCCCGGCATCCAGAACATCGCCGCCGCCACCGAAAACTTTCTCCTGGCCGCCGCCAGCCTGGGCTACGGCACCTGCTGGATGACCGGCCCCACCTATGCGGCCGAGGAAATCAGCGCCTGCATCGGTTTCGCCAAGCCCGGCTTCCACCTGGCCGCCATGACTCCCCTGGGCATCCCCGCCGAAAGCGCCGGCGCCAACCCGCCGCGCAAGCCGCTGGACGAGGTGGTAACCTTTATCCGGTAAAGAAAAGAAATAAGCCCTCTGCTGTGCGTG
Source organism: Sporomusaceae bacterium UBA7701 (assembly GCA_002482545.1). GTDB lineage: Bacteria > Bacillota > Negativicutes > Sporomusales > UBA7701 > UBA7701. The sequence continues at coordinate 19,804 of DLGF01000020.1, read as the reverse complement.
ACGCACACAGGGGGCTTTTCTTCCGCCGCGGCGGCGGTCCAGTCTTGCGCTTTCCTTTCACCGCCTGCTACTCATGCCGTCCGTCGTCCACGTCAAACATCGGCGGAAATACCACTATTCCGGGTTTGATGCTTTTTCTTTCCGTTTCCAAGCAATATTCCTTTACCGCTGTTTGGGAATCATCCAGGACTTTTATCATAAAAGCTTCATTGGCAACCTGCTCGTCAACTATATCGACGCGCTCACTCTCCGGAAACTGGCCGCGCACCGCCTCTTCCGGGAGCGGAAGGTACACCTCCCGGGGCTTTTGTTCCCGCCGCCTCGCCAGGATAAAGGCAAGCAGGTCCGGAAGCTCGCCGTTGTTCCTCAATATTTCCTTTACCCTGAGCGGACCGGCTGCTTCGTAGCGCACATACCCGAGAGGCGTCCCTTGGCGAAGCACTACGCTGCAGCGGGTTCCCGGCCCATGGCTGCTCCAGCTGCTGACGCCGGTTCCCGGAAACAGCGCCAGGCTGTCCCGGCCGTGTTCCCGCTCCCAGGCCTCGACAATCCAGGGAACATCCCGGGCGCTCACCGGGCGCTCCTCCAGCCCGGAGCAGTCAAAACCGCCCGGCTTCATCCGGACCCTCGCCCCGGCAAGGGAAAACAGGCCTGTCCGATAACCGAATCGCGGATAATATTCGGGATGCCCGCACAGCACGGATAACGCAAACCCTTTCGCGGCAGCCCGTTTATGCCCCTCCTCGATCAGCATTGTGCCGATCCCGGCTTTCTGATGCCCGGGCCGTACGCCGACCGGCCCCAGAACAACGCCGGGCTGCTCCTGGCCCAGCACGACGAAGCGGAAGGGCGACAGCAGGACATGCCCGACAACTTCCCCGTCCAGTTCCGCCACCAGGGAGAGTTCTGGATCAAACAGGGCGTTATGCCGCAACAAATCCACGATCACCGGCTCCGCAACATAGGGATTGTCCGGATGCCACCCCAAAAACGCTTCATAGTTCACACCGGCAATCTGACTATAGTCGGAAACCCTCTCGCCCCGCACCGTCACCTTCACGCTATCCCCTCCACCTCGCGAACTTTTCCCCGTCTTGTCGCTATTATTTCTTAAAGGATGACCACTAATCCTTCTCTGAGTGCCCCGAAACAACTTCCTTCGGTCCTGCCGCGTACCGGAACGGACAGGCCTGTCTTCCTGTTCCGGGATACAAGCTGAACTGGATCAACGAGTGATAGTAATATTTCGTTGTCTCGCCTTTTTGGGGAAATTAGTCCTCGCTCCGCGCTCCTGTTCTAGCGGCCCTAATGCTTGCAAGCCGCAGGGGCGCGGACGTACGGAACGGACAGGCCGGCGACGTGAGCGCAGGGGATTACAGGCCTTTGGCGAAGCAGGGCTGCCCGGGCCGTGATGCCGTCAGGACGACGGCATAGCCCCCACGCGCACGGACGCGCGTTGGGGGCGTCAAGTCCGGGCGGCCCGGCAAGCCTAGGGCCTGTCTTCCCGGAGCGGGGAGCCGGCCTGTCCGTTCCGGAGCACAAGCCATGAATCAGGCGCGAAAAAGCTGGCATCCGCCATGGGACGCCAGCCTCAATCTTCGTTATTTTCCGGTCCGCCCCCGCTTGGTCATGGGCGCGCCTTGAGCGCAGAGCGGGCAGCTTTCGGGCCGGTAGGCGGGAACCTCCAGCGTCAGCAGCGCTTCGGTGCGGACGCCGAAGGAGGCCTGGCCGCCGCTGCGGTCGACCAGGAGAGCCACCCCGGCCACGTCGCCGCCCCGCCCCCGGACGACTTCCAGCACCTCCCGCACCGAGCCGCCGGTGGTCACGATGTCTTCCACCACCAGCACCTTCTCCCCCGGCTCGACGGCAAAACCGCGCCGGAGAGTCATCCGGCCGTTCTCCCGTTCGGTGAAGATCGCCCGGGTGCCGAGATTCTTGCCGATTTCGTGGGCCAGGAGCACTCCGCCTGTGACCGGACCGACGACCACCTGGACGCCGTCGCCCTTGAACCGCTCCGCCAAGGCGGCGCATAGCCTGGCCGTATGCTCCGGCCACTGCAGCACCTGGAACTTCTCGACGTACAGGCCGCTGTGGAGCCCGGAGGTAAGCAGGAAATGCCCCTCCAGAATGGCCCCGGTCTCAACCAGCAGTCGCCTGACTTCCGTTTCCGTCATGAAAACGCCACCTCCATCTCCCGCAGGATCATTTCCACCGCGGCCACCGGGTTGTCGGCCTTGGTGATCGGCCGTCCGACGACCAGGTGGCTGGCCCCGTCCTTCAGGGCCCCGCCCGGCGTGGCCGTCCGGCTCTGATCCCCCTGCTCCGCGCCCCGGGGCCGCACTCCGGGGGTCACGATCAAAAAGTCCGGGCCGCAGGCCGCGCGGACGGCGGCCGCTTCCTGGGGCGAAGCCACCACCCCGTCAAGACCGCTGGCCTTGGCCAGTTTGGCCAGGCTCACCACCTGCTCGGCGATCGGCAGGCGGTGGTTGAGGCTCTCCCACTCGCTCCCGCCGAGGCTGGTCAGCACCGTGACCGCGATGAGCCTGGGTTTTTCGATATGTAAGGCCGCGGCTTCCTCGGCCACCGCCTCGGCGGCGGCTTTCATCATCTTCGTGCCGCCGGCGGCGTGCACGTTGAACATCGTCACTCCCAGCCGGGTCAGCACGCGGGCGCTGTGAGCCACCGTATTGGGTATGTCGTGCAGCTTGAGATCCAGGAACACGTCCTTGCCGGCCTGGCGCAGGTAGCGGATGGCTTCGGCCCCCACGCTGTAGAAAAGCTCCATCCCGACCTTGTAGTAGCCTGCCGAATCCCCCAGCCGGGCCACCAGGCCCCGCATCTCGGGCATGGCATGCACATCGAGCGCCACGATGAGGCGTTTATCGGCTTTCATATTTTCACCGCCCTGTAAAATCATTCACCCGTCCGATCAGTTGCCTGACATGCGTCAGCCCTTTCTCCGCCAGGTAGTCCCGGATGCCTTCCGCCACTTCCACGCCGGCCCGCGGATTGACGAAATTGGCCGTCCCGACGGCCACCGCGCTGGCGCCCGCCAGGAGAAACTCGACGGCGTCCCGGGCCGTCATGATCCCACCCATGCCGATGACCGGGCACCGGACCGCCCGGGCCACCTGCCAGACCATCCGCACCGCCACCGGCTTGACCGCCGGCCCCGACAGGCCGCCGACCACATTGCCCAGCACCGGCCGCCAGCTATGGATATCGATGGCCATCCCGAGCAGGGTGTTGATGAGGGAAATGGCGTCGGTTCCGGCCGCTTCCACCGCCCGGGCCATTTCGGCGATGTCGGTGACGTTGGGCGAAAGCTTGGTGATCACCGGCTTGGCCGTGTTGCCCTTTACGGCTTTCACCACCGCCGCCGCGCTGGCGCAGCTTGTCCCGAAGGCGATGCCGCCTTCCTTGACGTTGGGGCAGGAGATATTGATCTCGATCCCGGCCACCCCGGACACGTCGAGGCGGGCCGCCAGCTCGCCGTATTCCTCCACGGTATTGCCGGAGATATTGACGATCACCGGGGTGTCGATGCCTTGGAGCTTCGGCAGCGTATGGGCCAGGAATTCATCCACGCCGGGGTTTTCCAGGCCGATGGCATTCAGCATCCCGGCGGGAGTCTCGGCGATCCGCCGGCCGTCGTTGCCGGGGCGCGGTTTCAGGGTAGTCCCCTTGACGACGATGGCCCCCAGCCGGTTGAGGTCGACGAAGTCGGCGTATTCCGGCCCGAACCCGAAGGTCCCCGAGGCCGTCATCACCGGCGTCTTCATGGGGATACCCGCCAGGTCGACATTCAGCATCACAGCGCGAACACCTCCCCCGCCCAGAATACCGGGCCGTCGGCGCAGACCTTGCGGCGGCGTCCGTCGGCGCCGGCGCAGGTGCAGGACAGGCAGGCCCCGACGCCGCAGGCCATGTAGTCTTCCAGCGACACCTGGCAAGCGATCTTGTGCCTGGCCGCCAGCCGCCCGGCTCCCTCCAGCATGAGCCGGGGCCCGCAGGCCGCCACCCGGTCGAACTCACCCCCGGCCAGCAGCTCCGGGAGGAGGTCGAGGGTGACGCCCCGCCGCCCCAGCGAGCCGTCATCGGTGGTGATATGGATATGCCGGCAGGCCTCGGCGAACAGTCCCTGCCAGAAAAGCTCCTCCTGGCTGCGCCCGCCCATCAGCACGGCTACCGGGCGCGGGCAGAGCGCCCCGGCCAGGTAGAGGAGCGGCGCGAGTCCCATGCCGCCCCCGACCAACAGGGGCCGTTCGCAGTCGAGGTCAAAACCGGCGCCGAGCGGCCCCATGCAGTCGACCCTGTCGCCCGTCTTGAGCCTGGCCAGAAGCGCCGTGCCCTGCCCGACGATCCGGTAGATCAGCGTGAGCGTGCCTTGCCCGGCGTCCGCCCCGGCCAGGCTGAGGGGACGGCGGAGGAGCGGTGCCGGGCCGTCGTTCACCCGGAGGTGCACAAACTGGCCGGGCCTCGCATTTTTCGCTATTTCAGGCGCTTCCAGGGTCAGCAGCTTGACCAGCGGACCGATGGTTTTCTGGTCCCGGACAAGGGCCATCGACACCGTTTTAGACAAAGGTGTCGCCTCCCCCCACATAGTCCTGCAGCGCCAGCACGTAGACCAGCCGCCGCTCCCGCATGACCTCGAGCACGTGCAGCACCTCCCGGGCCGTGTCGATGGAGGTGAGGCAAGGTATGGCGTGCTCCACCGTCGCCCGGCGGATCTTGAAGCCGTCCCGTTCAGGCTGCTTGCCCCTGGTCAGGGTGCTGATCACCATATTGATCTTGCCGGCTTTGATCAAATCGATAATCGTGAGGCCTCCCTCGCTGACGCGCGCCACGGTGCCGACCTCCAGTCCGATCGACTCCAGGTACGACGCCGTTCCGGACGTCGCCACCAGGCTGTAGCCGAGATCGGCGAACCGTTTCGCCAGTTCCCCCGCCTCGGCCTTGTCCTTGTCCGCCACCGTGAACAGCACCGTGCCGGCTTTGGGCACGTTCATTCCCGAGGCCGTCAGGGCTTTGAAGAGGGCCCGGGCATAGTTGAAGTCGATTCCCATGACTTCGCCGGTCGATTTCATCTCCGGCCCGAGGGTGATGTCCACCTGCTGCATCTTGGCGAAGGAGAAAACCGGGGCTTTGACCGCCGTGTATTCGGCGATCGGCAGCAAGCCTCCTTCGTAGCCCAGTTCCTTGAGAGTCGCCCCCATCGCCACCCGGGTGGCGATGTTGACCATCGGCGTGTTGGTGACCTTGCTCAGGAAGGGGATGGTACGGCTGGAGCGGGGATTGACCTCCAGGACGTAGACCACCTCATCCACCACCACGTACTGGATGTTGATAAGTCCCTTGACCTTGAGGGCGCGGGCCAGCGCGGTGGTATACCGGACGATGGTGTCCCGGACCTTCCTGGACAGCGTTTGGGTGGGATACACCGCGATGCTGTCGCCGGAATGGACTCCGGCCCGCTCCACGTGCTCCATGATCCCGGGGATGAGCACCTCCTCGGCGTCCGCGATGGCGTCGACCTCCACCTCGGTCCCCTGCATGTAGCGGTCGATCAGCACCGGATGCTCATGCGAAGCTTTTACGGCATATTGCATATAGTCCTGCAGTTCATCCAGGTTGTAGACGATCTCCATGGCCCGTCCGCCCAGCACGTAGGACGGCCGGACGACGACCGGGAAGCCGACTTCCCTGGCGGCGGCGAGGGCCGCTTCGGCGCTGGTCACCGTCGTTCCCTTCGGGCGCGGTATGGCGAGGGCTTCCAGCAGGGCGTCGAACTTTTCCCGGTCCTCAGCCTGGTCGATATCCCCCACCGCCGTGCCGATGATCGGCACCCCGGCCCTGGCCAGCGGCCCGGCCAGGTTGATGGCGGTCTGACCGCCGAACTGGACGATGACCCCTTCCGGCTTCTCTTTATCGATAATGTTCAGCACGTCTTCGGCGGTCAGCGGCTCAAAATACAGCCGGTCCGAGGTGTCGAAGTCGGTGCTGACCGTTTCCGGGTTATTGTTGATGATGATGGATTCGACCCCCATCTCCCGGAGGGCCCATACCGAGTGCACCGAGCAATAGTCGAACTCCACCCCCTGGCCGATGCGGATGGGTCCCGACCCCAGCACGACCACCTTGCGGCGGTCGGTCGTCCTGACCTCGTCCTCCTGGGCGTAGGTGGAGTAGTAGTAGGGAGTGGCCGCCTCGAACTCGGCGGCGCAGGTGTCGACCATTTTATAACAAGGAATGATGCCGTTGGCTTTGCGGAGCTTATGCACCTCGTCGGCGCCGAGCCCAGCCAGTTCCCCGATGGAGCGGTCGGCGAAACCCAGCCGTTTCGCGGCGGTCAGTACTTCGGGGTTCAGTCCGCCTTGGGCCAGCCGATCCTCCATGGCGACGATATGGGCGATGCGGTCGAGGAACCAGCGGTCGATGCCGGTTACCTGGTTGATCTCCTCCACCGGGATGCCCCGGCGGATGGCCTCGGCGACGACGAACAGCCGCTCGTCGTTGGCCAGCTTGAGATTGGTCCGGATGCCTTCGGTGTCCATGGCCCCGATCTCGGGGATGTGCAGGCGGTTGAGGCCGATCTCCAGTGAGCGCACCGCCTTGAGGAGCGCCCCCTCGAAGGAGCGGTCGATGGCCATGACCTCGCCGGTGGCCTTCATCTGGGTGCCGAGAATGCGGTCGGCGAAGTTGAATTTATCGAAAGGCCAGCGGGGAAACTTCACCACGACATAGTCGAGGGCCGGTTCGAAACAGGCCTTGGTTTTCTCCGTCACCGCGTTGACAATCTCGTCCAGGTGATAGCCGACGGCGATCTTGCTGGCCACTTTGGCGATGGGGTAGCCGGTAGCCTTGGAAGCCAGGGCGCTCGAACGGCTGACCCGCGGATTGACCTCGATGACATAATAGCGGCTGCTCTTGGGGTCGAGGGCGTACTGGACGTTGCAGCCGCCCTCGATGCCCAGGGCGCGGATAATCTTCAGCGATGCGGTGCGGAGCATCTGGTACTCGTAGTCGGTCAGCGTCTGGGAAGGGGCCACTACGATGCTGTCGCCGGTGTGAATCCCCACCGGGTCGAAATTCTCCATATTGCAGACGGTGATGCAGTTGTCGGCCGCATCCCGGATGACTTCGTATTCGACTTCCTTCCAGCCGGCCACGCTGCGCTCGATGAGCGCCTGGCCGATCATGCTGTATTTGAGGCCCCGGTTGACCACCTCGGCCAGTTCGCCTTCATTTTCCACGATGCCGCCGCCGGTACCGCCCAGGGTGTAGGCCGGGCGGACGATCAGCGGGAACCCGATCTCCCGGGCAAAGGCCCGGGCGCTTTCGATATCCGAGACGATGGCGCTTTCCGGGATGGGCTGGCCGAGCTCTTCCATCGTCATTTTGAAAAGTTCGCGGTCCTCGGCCTTTTGGATGGCCTCCAGCGGCGTGCCCAGAAGCTCCACCTTGTATTTTTCCAGCACCCCGCGTTTGGCGACTTCCACCGCCATATTGAGGCCGACCTGCCCGCCGAGGGTCGGCAGCAGGCCGTCCGGCCGCTCCTTGCGGATGACTTCCTCCACGAACTCCGGCGAAATCGGCTCGATATACACACGGTCGGCCACGTTGGCGTCCGTCATGATAGTCGCCGGGTTGGAGTTGATCAGCACCACCTTGATGCCTTCATCCTTCAGGGCGCGGCAGGCCTGGGTGCCGGCGTAGTCGAACTCGGCCGCCTGGCCGATGACGATCGGGCCGGAGCCGATAACCATTACTTTCTGAAGATGCGCTTTTTTCGGCACCCGCTATTCCCCCTTCCGCAAAATATCCATATACCGGTCGAACAGGTAGGTATTGTCGTCCGGCCCGGGGGCGGCCTCGGGGTGATACTGGACCGAGAACACCGGCAGCGACCTGTGCCGCATGCCTTCCACCGTCCCGTCGTTCACCGCCCGGTGAGTGACCACGATATCCTTGCCCTCAAGCGTCTCTTCCTCAACCGCGTAGCCGTGGTTCTGGGAAGTGATGTGCACCCGGCCGGACAAGAGCTCTTTTACCGGGTGGTTGGCGCCGCGGTGTCCGAACTTCAGCTTGTAGGTGTTGGCGCCCATGGCCAGGGCCAGGAGCTGGTGCCCCAGGCAGATGCCGAAGATGGGCTTCTTGCCGAGGAGGTTTTTTACGGCCGCGATCGACTTCGGCACATCCTTGGGGTCGCCGGGACCGTTCGAGAGGAATACCCCGGCGAAATCTCCCGCCAGGATTTCTTCGGCGCCGGTATCCGCCGGGAAAACCGTCAGGTCGCAGCCCACTTTGGCCAGAGAATGGAGAATATTCCGCTTGATTCCATAGTCCAGCACCGCCACCTTCGGCCCCCCGGCCGGGATACGGTAGATTTCCCGGGTCGTCACTTCCGCCACCGTCTCGATCTCGGGCGGGCGGGCGAGCAGTTCAGCGATTTCGTCCGCCGGGGTCCCGTCCGGCACGATGATGCCTTTCATCGTCCCGGCCGAACGGATGCGGCGGGTGACGGCCCGGGTGTCCACCCCATGGATGCAGGGTACGCCGCGGGTCCTGAGATAGTGGGGCAGGCTGTCCTCGGCCTGCCAGTTGCTGGGGCCGCAGCACAGCTCCCCGATGACAAACCCGCGCACGAAGGAGGCGTCGGCCTGGTCGAACACCCGCGCCGTTCCGTAGTTGCCGATGAGCGGGAAGGTCATGGTCACAATCTGGCCGCAATAGGATGGGTCGGTGAGCACTTCCTGATAGCCGGTCATCCCGGTGTTGAATACGACTTCCCCTGCGGCTTTGGCGTCCGACAGCAGTTCGCCGTTAAATTCGCTGCCGTCTTCCAGGATCAATTTGCCGTTCATGCACGCACCTCCCCATTTTTCATCACCACACGCCCCCCCACGATAGTGGCGACCGCTTTGCCTTTCAGCGATTTGCCCGCAAAGGGGGTGCATTTGCCCCGGGTATAAAACAGGCTGCTGTCCACCCGCCATTCTTGGTTGGGATCGAAGAGGGTGATGTCCGCCGGCGCCCCGGGTTTGAGGGTGCCGCCCTCCAGCCCGAAGACGCGGGCCGGAGCGGCCGCCATGCGGTCGATCAGCTCCGGCAGGGTAAACTTGCCGGTATGATACAGCTCAGTGAGCACCACGCCCAGCGCCGTTTCCAGACCGGCGAAACCGCTGGGCGCGTACCGGAACTCCACATCTTTCTCTTCGAAGGCGTGGGGGGCGTGATCGGTGGCGATGACGTCGAGCGTGCCATCCTTCAGGCCGGCGAGCAGCGCCTCGACATGTTCGCCGGAGCGGAGCGGCGGATGGACTTTGGCCGCCGGATCAAAGCCCAGCACCGCCTCATCGGTCAGAGTCAGATGATGGGGGGTGACCTCCGCCGTCACCCGCACGCCGCGCCGCTTGGCCTGGCGGATGATTTCCACCGCCCCCAGGGTGCTGACGTGGGCGATATGGAGGAGCGCCCCCGTGTATTCCGCCAGCATGACGTCCCGGGCCACCGCGATATCCTCCGATACCGCCGGCCGGCCCCGCAAGCCCAGGGCTGCCGAAACCGCCCCTTCGTGCATATAACCGTCTCCGGCGAGGGACTCGTCTTCGGCGTGGGACACGACGACCCCGTCGAACATCCCGGCATATTCCAGGCCGGTCCGAAAAATCCGGGCGCTTTCGACAAAATGCCCGTCATCGGACAGCGCCACCGCTCCGGCGGCGATCATGTCGCCGATCTCGGCCAATTCCTTCCCCTCCTGCCCCTTGGTCAGCGCCCCGATTACCCGGACGTTTACGGCGCCTTCCAGCCCGGCCCGCTGGGTGACGCCCGCCACCAGGACGGCGTTGTCGATGACCGGCCTGGTGTTCGGCATGCAGCAGATGGTGGTGAAGCCTCCGGCGGCTGCGGCCCGCGTGCCTGAGCCGATGTCTTCCTTGGCCTCCAGGCCGGGCTCCCGCAGGTGGGTGTGAAGATCGATCAGTCCCGGGGCGACCACCAGCCCTCGCGCCTCCAGCACCTCGGCGTCGCCGGGATCGATTTGCCCGCCGACTTTCGCGATCCGGCCGTCCTGGACGAGCACATCGCCCACCAGGTCCACGTTCTGCGCCGGGTCGATAATGCGGCCGCCTTTAAGCAGTAGTTTCAATTTTCGTCCCTCCCATCAGCACTAGGAACAAGAGCGCCATGCGAACCGCCAGGCCGTTTTTGACCTGCTCCTGAATGGCCGACTGTTCCGAATAGGCCACCTCGGGGGAAATTTCCAGTCCGCGGTTCATCGGACCGGGATGCATCACCAGCGCATCCGGCTGAGCCAGCGCCAGCCGCTGCGGGTTGATGCCGAAGATTCGCGCGTACTCCCGGGCGGTGGGAAAGAGCCCTTTTTGCTGGCGCTCGCGCTGAAGCCGCAGAATGTTGACGACATCGGCGCCTTCGAGCGCCGGCTCCACCCGGTCGTAAACCTTCACGCCCATTTGCTCGATATCGCGGGGCAGCAAGGTGCGTGGCCCGGCCACCCGGACTTGGGCTCCCAGCTTCTGGAGGCCCCAGATATTCGAGCGGGCCACCCGGCTGTGGAGAATATCGCCGATGATCGCTACCTGGAGGCCCGCGATGCTTCCTTTTTTCTCCTTGACCGTGAACAGATCCAAGAGGCCCTGGGTGGGGTGCTCGTGGGCCCCGTCGCCGGCGTTGATAATGACCGGCTTCACCGCCTTGGCGGCAAAGTGGGCCGACCCTTCGGCCTCGTGGCGCATGACGATGATATCGACCCCCATGGCCTCCACCGTGAGCAGCGTGTCCCGCAGGCTTTCCCCCTTCACCACGCTGGAGGCGCTGGTGGTGATGTTCACCACGTCGGCTCCCAGGTATTTGCCCGCCAGTTCGAACGAGGTGCGGGTCCGGGTGCTGGGCTCGAAGAACAGGTTGACGACCGACTTGCCGCGAAGCGTCGGCACCTTTTTTATGTCACGGTCGATGATGTGTTTCATTTCCCGGGCTGTGTCGAGAATGAGTTCGATCTCGGGGACACTCATGGTTCTGAGTCCGAGGATATCCTTGCCGCGCAGCGATACCTGAGCTTTTGTCATAGCCACTCTCCTCCCGTATTTCCATACATATCATGCCCCGGCTCGGCCCTCAAGTTCAGAAAAAAATAGCCATCTTGGCGCAAGGCGCAAGAAGGCTATACTTCCCTCTGTCGGTAGTTCCTTCCGGCCTCGCAGGACCAGCTTAAAGGCACATCCTTATGCAGCTAGCAAAATAGCCTTCCTGCGTGAGGCCGCAAGAAGGCTATACCAGTCCCCTTAAAATAACCGTTCCTTCCTGACCTCACTGGATCAGCTTAAAGGCTATAATGTTATTACAGGTAGTTTAGCAGAAATTGCCCAAGCTTGTCAATATCAATGCATAAACATTCATCAATATTCCGGTCATGCCCGCTGAAATCCCCTTGGGAAAAAGCAGGCTCCCAACCGGCTCGGCAACCCCGCCGCACAAAGGCTACGTTTCGCCATCCGCCCGGCCGTCCGCCCGGAACTTCAGGCAGCAGCGCCGCCCGGTTGTTCCGGCCCACACCCTATTTACTTTTTGCAACCATCTCGCTTTTCTTATTATAATACATTTATTTGTATAAAAATGCAATAGAAGTTTTTTTGTCCGCCTGGCCAGGGTTAGGCTACCGGCCGACGGGAATCTTCACGACCGCCTTGCGGACGCGGCCGCTGCTGCCGGCCATGCAGTTGGGGCGATGCACGTCCCAAGGATAAAAAATGGCGTAGCTGCCGGGCAGCATTTTCAGCATGGTTTCATTGTCCACCGCCTTGTAAAATGCCAAGTCCCCGGCGGTATTTCTCTCCCCGACCTCGCCGGCCTGGGCGATATCGGTATAACCGATCCATTCCTCGCCCTCGATGACAAACTGAAGGTCGATATACGCATAGTGCGATTCGGGACGGCGCTCCTGGGCCGGCTGGGTGTTATAGGTCGATATCGAGACATAGGCGCCTTCGCCGATTTCGTGCTTTCCGTCGGACAACCCGCTGAAATCCGCCTGGCTGACGAAATCCAGCCCGATATGCAAGGATTTCGCCAGTATCGCTTTATCTTTGTCCACATTGCGCAGTTGGCTGAAAAACATGTTGTAACCCCCTGTTTCTTTCGTTCCCGCCTCAGTGTGCCCGCTCGGCGCAAGACGGTATTCACAGAAACTATATTCGGCCAAAAACGGGACAGACCTTCCGCCGGCGCCTCCGCGGCCTGAATTGTGTCGCAAAAGAGGGAAATCCGAACCGCTACGACAGGAATTTTCCCTCTCCCGCCGAATACTTGTGAGAACTTAAAAATGCCGTTATCAACCGGTACCAACAAGTGGAGGTTCGAACATGAACAAGCTTCGTTTTGCCACCCCGGAGGATTGCCCTTCCCTGCTGGCCATCTATAGCCCTTATGTCAAAAACACCGTCATTTCTTTCGAATTGGCTCCGCCTTCCACCCAGGATTTCCGCAGCCGGATCGCGGCCACCCTGGAACAGTTTCCGTGGCTGGTTGGCGAAATAGACGGCAAAGCAGCCGGGTATGCCTATGCGTCGAAGCACCGGGCCCGGACGGCTTACCAATGGTCGGTGGACTTGTCCGTGTATATCGACCCGGCCTACCATAAGCGAAATATCGCCACCGCCTTATATTCGGCGCTGCGCGACCTCCTCACCCTCCAGGGCTACTATAACGCTTTTGCGGGAGTGACCATCCCCAATGAAAAAAGCGAAGGCTTCCATGAATCCTTCGGCTTCAGGCCGGTCGGTGTCTATCGCCATGTCGGCTATAAATTCAACCGCTGGCATGATGTCAAATGGTATAGCCTGGACATCGGAAACTTCCAACTCCCGCCGATGCCGCCCGCCAGCATTGGTCAACTGCGGAATTCCTGCAAATGCGACAATATCCTCGGGAAGTACGCAAGCCTCATCCGCTAGCGTGCATTAGAGCGCCCGGCCGTCGTTCGGCCGGGCGCTTCCTTATTTGAAGGATCAGGACTTATAAAAGGATGAGCATCGTCAGAATCGCCGCAAGCGCCATGCCCGGCGCGTTGCGTTTGGCTATTTCGATGGGATGGACTCCGGCCAGCGCCGCGCAAACCATGGCCGCTCCTGCCACTGGCGACATCGACCGGCCCAACGCCCCCGCCAGAAAGGCCTGCGAGCCCAGCTGCGGGATCGAAAAACCCGCCTGCGCGGCATAGGGCGTGACGGTCCCGTTGAAGGCCAGCGTGGCCGCGTCGCCTGAGCCGGACAGCACCGCGACCGCAAAGGGGCCGAGCGTGGCAGCCAGCCCGGCGGCAGCCTGGGACTGCTTCATGGCGCCGACGAGCGCCTCCGTAAGGCCGATCAGCCGCATCCCCTCATTAAACACCGCGGCGGCGATAATCATTCCGATCACACGGGCATAGGCGTCTCCCATACCGCTAAAAAATTGTTGGGAAATATCGTCAGGCCGTCCCCGGCTTGCCAGGAGGCCGAGCACTGCTCCCAGCAGCATGGCCTGGGGCACGCTGACCGCCGGGACAAATGGAAATTGCCGGCTAAAGCCGCCCACCACCAGGAGCGCCAACGGAACAACCGGGACAACCGCCTTCGCGGCCTCGACCTTGAACTCCGCAGCATCGTCCGCCGCGGCGACCGGCCCTTCATAATCCTTGTGCTCCCGCCGGCAGGCCGCCACCGCGGCAAGGGCCAGCGCCGCGGCCGCCACTCCGGCCAAGGCGGCAACCGTATGCCCGGCGATGACCGACCCGACACTGACGCCCGCCATTTTGGCGATAAGCGGGTTATGGATGTTGCCTGGATTGAGAGAGCTCCCCCAGGTCCCGGCCAGTACCGCGCTGCCGGCGATCGCCGGATGAATGCCGGCGCTGGTCAGCAGGGGAATTAAAATGGCGCCGACTGCCGCAGCGCAGCCCGCCGCACTCGGCAAGGCGGCATTGATCGCAAAGGTGACCAAAACCGTACCGGGTATGAGGAGCTTCCGTCCGGATTTCAGGAACCCTGTCAGCCAATGGAATAGATGAACGTCGCATTGCGTGTGTTTCATTACAAAGGCAAAGCCCATAACCGTGCAAATGACCGGCACAAGCCCGTCATTCACCATGGCCTTGCCGAAAGCGTCTAACGCTGCGGTCAGGTTTCCCGACAGCGCCGCCATCAAGGCTCCGGAAACCAGCAAAACCATTCGCGTTTCATAGCGTTTCAGCAGCGCAGCGAAAGTAACCAGGACGACAACAGCCCCTGCCCAGACCATCAGGCCCACCCCATTTCTGCCCGCACCCGCGGCTAGTTTGTATATATTCATGAGACAACCCGGCTATACCTGGCAAAATTCCGCCGCCCGGCACTGCCGCTCCCGGCCTCCGTCCGGTCACGCGGGTAAAACGCGCCCGCGCGCAGCTTGGTCTAGCCGTTCCTTTTTCATGCAGGAATACGCCGCCGCCCTCTCTCACATAATAGCGGAGAAAGGATGTGACGGCATGCAATACGACCCGCGCGAGCTCGAAGACAAACTGGCCAGCCGGGATACGCCCTACATCATCGTGTATCCCCACCCCGGCATTGACATCGCCGGTTTCACCCACAACCTCCAGAATCTGTTGAACAAGTATCATGGCCACAACCAGGGCTGGACCATCGATTCAAATATTGAAATCCAGGGCGTCCCGCTGATTGACGCGGTGGCTGAAGCGGAGGCTCTGGGTTCCAAGCCTCGTTTGCATTGAACTTTCCCCGGATTCGGCAAACAAAAAAGGCGGGGCTAATGCCCGCCTTTACTCTTTCCCCCTGTTTTGTTGGAAAAGCCGATAATTTTCCAGCGCTTCCTCCAGCTGGAGCAAGGTTTCGCCCGGATCCTCCCCCATCGCCCCCAGGCGTTCGAGTTCCGTCGTCAGCTTGTCGATCCGATCAATCATTGCCGTTAACTTCCTGGCAGCATCCGCTTCCACCATATCGCTACCCCCTTGCGTTTTGTTAGGGCGACCGGTCCATAATGCAAAAAAACGCACCCCGGACTCGCATAAGCCCGGGCGGTTTTGCCTAGCTTTCCATGCAAATTGGGATTGCGTTCCATAAACTCGTTGCTTCGAGTTCTTTTTTTGACTGATTTCGACTTAATTCCAAAAATTCCTTCTTTTTACAATCTAATTCGTCAAAAAGGCTGTTCAATAACGCATCCTTCCCGCTTGTCGCCAACGCCTGCACTTTATTCGAGCTGTAAGCATACTATGTAAAAGAGAACCGCCGGAAAGGGAAGGAGGTGACTGCTTTGGCCTTTAACAGGTACCACCCCTGGGAACCACCCGAACTGGTTGACTGGGACGAAGACTTTGACCGCGGTTCATCGCCCAGATGCCTGCCGCTCGGCGCGCTGGGAATAGCGGCGGTGGGGGTTGTCGCCCTTTGCCGGCCCAGGCGCCATTGCCGGCCGCGTTGTTGTTCCCCCCGCCGTTCCTGCTATCCCCGCACCTACTGCTATCCCTATGGTTGCTATCCCTTCAATTCCTGCACCCCTACTTTTTCCTGCTATCCGCAAATATACTGACCTTTCTGAACCACCGCGGGATACCCCGGCAGCCGGCTCGCCAACATAGCCTTAGGGCACAATCCATGGAAAATGCAAAGAACCGTTCCGGTCAGGAACGGTTCTTTGGTATTTGATTTCCGGCTGAGGTCAGCTACATACACAGTTGCGCCCGTTCCCTTTGGCCCGGTACAAGGCTTCGTCGGCGGCTTTCAGCACCTCTTCCGGCAGCTTATGGCCGGGCGCCTTCTCGGCGGCCCCGATGCTGACCGTGATCGAAAGCCGCTTTTCACCAACCTGTTTCACTCTTAGAAAAAACGGCCGGCGCGCAATCTGTTCCCGGAGTTCTTCCAGGAAGGGCAACGCTTCCTCCAGCCCCTTTCCGGCAAACAGCACGGCAAACTCCTCACCGCCATACCGGAAGGCGTGACCGCCGCCTTTAATCTCTTTCGCCATGGCCGACACCAGTCTCAGGGCGTCGTCTCCGACATCATGGCCATACTTGTCATTGAATTTCTTAAAATAGTCGATATCCACCATCGCGATGGTGTATATGTCGCCCAATTGAGCCATTTCATCCTGAAGCGCCCGCCGCCCGGGCAAGCCGGTCAATTCGTCCAGATAGGCCAGGGCATAAGACTCCTTAATGGTCGCAATCATCAGCATCGCTCCGGCGGTGGCGAAAAACAGGGGGCTGGCGATTGGCGCGCTTTTAAAATGGAAGGCCGCCGCCAGTACAGGAAGAACATAGAAAAATGCATTTTCCACCGGCGACTTTTTCAGCAATTGCTTGCAGCCCAGCATGGCGAAAGCAACAAAAGCAACGGCGAGAGGCGTAAAGGGAACCGGCGTCTGGCGGGCTATGTCAGGCGGAAACAGAATTTCCCGGTTTATAAGGGCCAGCATATCCTTATCCTGCGACATGATAACCACCGCCGCAAACATCAGCTGCAGCAGAATAAACCCGCCGATCACCTTGCCGCCGGGCGAAAGCAGCCCCCGCTCCCGGACGAACGCCAATACCAGTATGGTAATAAAAGGGAGCAGGCAGGAAAAATAGTACAACGCCATCCCGAACACGAAAGGATCGAGGCCTGCGGGAACAGGCCATCCGTCCGCCGTCTGCACCAGCAGCAGGAGCAGCAGTACATAAAACACCCGGCTCCGGTTGAACCACGCGCTCAGGGTCATCCCCACGCAAGTCAAAACATAGTGGATCACCGTGAGGGTGGCCGCAGAAGACGCCGGGAGCGCTTCCCGCCCGAAGAACAGGAAAGCCGCAACCGCCAGAACCCCCAACTGAATCGTCGCAAACCGCTCCAGGGCTACCTTGCCGATATTCCGTTTTTGATCGCTCTTTCGCCTGTTCGAAGCCCTCATCCGGTTTTCTCCCATCGTCTAAAATTGTCGAAATAAGGCATATAATGGAATATTTCGGGATTCATGATCCTATCTCCTCCAAAGATTTCAGAAAACCGTCGTTTTTCCTAAACCGGATTACCGCCAGTCTTGGGAGGATTTTTCCTCCGACCCGTCAAAAAAACCTCCATACCACCTGAGGGAAATGGGAGGAATTCGCCATGGCGCACCGGTTTCCGGTTTCGGTTAAAGGAGTCGTCCTTAAGGACGACCGGGTATTATTACTGAAAAACGAGCGCAACGAATGGGAACTGCCAGGCGGAAAGCTGGAACTGGGCGAAAGCCCGCCGGCGTGCGTCAGGCGGGAGCTCAAGGAGGAACTGAGCCTGGATATCGTTCCGGTCAGGCTTATCGACAGCTGGTTATACTCGATCTTCGAGAATGTTCATGTGCTCATTCTGGCTTACGGCTGTCTGAGCCCCGGATCCACCGCGTTCAAAGTCAGCGACGAGCACCAGGGCGGGGCGTGGATTGGCCTGGATCAACTGGACGACCTGAATCTTCCCGCGGGCTATAAGCAATCCATCCGGCTGTGGCGGGAAGAATGCGGCCGGCGGACCTGACCGCAATCGCTGTCGACCCTGATGGGCGGTTGGGGTTTATTAACGCTCCGCCGCGGGCGCTTAACCTCCGCTTATAATAAACCCCAACCGCCACCCCCTTTTCACTAAAAAAAGCGGGAACGCCAGGCGGTCCCGCTTTGCCGGCAAAAGAAAAACCCGGGATGTTATCCCGGGATATCGTTTCCTATGGTGCGGTAGAGTGGATTTGAACCACCACGAGGTTGCCCCCGCCAGCCCCTCAAGCTGGTGCGTCTGCCGTTCCGCCACTACCGCATCGTCCTAAAAAACTTATTAAATTGAAGTGGTGCGGTCGAGTGGATTTGAACCACCACGAGGTTGCCCCCACTAGCTCCTGAGGCTAGCGCGTCTGCCGTTCCGCCACGACCGCATTTCTCCTTGTTGCCGCCCTTACAGCGACAAAATTATCTTACCATAATGTTAAAAGGCCGTCAAGCCTTTTTCTCCTACCTTTTTTTCGTCAGGCCCCATTGCCAGGCGTTCCACATATTGCCCCCCTGGGCGGGATTGGGCTTATAGTTTACCACTGTGTCCCGGATAGCGTCGATATTGGAGCGGAAGTAGAGCGGAATGACCGGAACGTCCTGGACGATAAGCTCCTGAAGCCGGAAATAGATTTGCCGGCGGGTCTCCAAATCGACCGTACGGGCCCCCTGCTCGGTCAGGCCG
The DNA here is from genome assembly GCA_002482545.1 of Sporomusaceae bacterium UBA7701. Taxonomy (GTDB): domain Bacteria; phylum Bacillota; class Negativicutes; order Sporomusales; family UBA7701; genus UBA7701. The sequence goes on along the minus strand of DLGF01000020.1, from coordinate 1,571 downwards.
TCGACTTCGGCGTTGCGCCAGGCGGGATAGTTCTGCCCTTGGTAGCCGTTGCCCGGGCCGGGAATGTTCTTGGAATTCCACAGGCTGGCGTTATCGGGGTCGAGTCCCGCCACCCATGCGTACATGGCGGATTCAAACCGCCGGTTTTTCAATACGTCGCCAAAGAACACGGGAACGTCGATCAGGCGCACCTCCACTTCGATCCCGAGTTCTTTCAGCTGTTGGGCGATGGAGCGGGCGACGGCCTCGCGGGTCTTGTTCCCGGCTGTTGTGGCCAGGCCGAAGGAGAAGCGCCGGCCTTCCCGGACGAGAATGCCGTCTGCGCCGGCTTTCCACCCCGCCTGGGCCAAAAGCCCTTTCGCGGTTTCAACATCCCGGGCCGGCGCCCGCAGGCTGGGGTTAAAGGCCCAGGACAGCGGCGACTGATCGCCGACAGCCGGACTGGCGACGCCCTTCATGAGGTTATTGATAAGCCCCTGCCGGTCGAGGCCCAGCGCAATGGCCTGGCGAACGCGGACATCCTGGAAGAACACGCTGTCCAGGTTGAAATCGAGATGCTCCCAGATCATGTTCGGCGTTACGATCGCCCGCACCCCGTTGATGCCTTTGGCCTGCTCCAGTTGGGCCAGGCCGATGTTGCTGACGATGTCGACCTCGCCGCCTTTCAGTTGAGTCAGCATGATGCTGGTGTCGGGAATAATTTTATACAAAATGCCGTCCAGGTTGGGGCGGCCGCGGTAATAGCCCGGATTGGCCTCCAGGACGATGGCTTCGGCGATCCGCCATTCCTTGAATTTGAAAGGGCCTGTCCCGACCGGGGCCCGGTTGAAGGCCGCCTTATTAAGATCCCCCGCATTCTCCAGGAGATGACGGGGCAGGATCGTGCCGAACAGGGTAAGGTAGGGCGCGTAATATTCCCGGAAACGGACGACGACGGTCGCCGGATCGGGCGTATCAACAGAAACGATCCGGTCATATCCGTCGCGTGCGGTTATGTTGACTTTGCGGTTCATGATGGTCTGCCAGGTAAACTTGACGTCATCCGAAGTGAAGGGGGCACCGTCATGCCAGGCCACCCCCGGCCTGAGCCGGTAAGTCACCGTCAGGCCGTCCGGGCTGATGCCTCCGTTTTGCAGGGTTGGAACATCGGCAGCCAGATCGGCGATCCATTCGCCTTTTTCATTGACTTGTACCAGTCCGCTGAACACCAGGCTCCCCACCTCGGCGGTGGCCAGCAGGTCGGAAAGCAAGGGGTTCAAGGTATTCGGTTCTTGCAAACTTCCATAAATCAGCTGCCCGCCAGGCTGCATCTTGGCCGGTGCGGCGTTTTTCTCCGGCTCGGCCTGACGGCTGCAGCCGCCAAGCGCCGTCACTGCCACGAGCGCCAGGGCAACCCATATTCTCCCGTGCTGCAAATCCTACACTCCTTCCGTCTACGATCCCGCTCATCTTCAATCAACCCGGTAACGGGTGCTCAAACTGCAAATCACGAGGAACAGGAACTGGATCAAAGGCACGAAGGGCCTACCTCCGTCTTCGATCCCGCTCATCTTCAATCAACCCGGTAACGG
>DLGF01000007.1 GCA_002482545.1 Sporomusaceae bacterium UBA7701 | reverse complement strand
AGGGCCACGATCCGGGCCTCGGCCCCGGCCGCCGCGGCGAGGTGCTCGCCGGCCGGCGGCAGCGCCAGTTGTTCAATCCGGGTCCTGGTAAAATCGATCAGTTCCGCCATATTCCGGCTCAGCGTGGCGCCGGTGGCCAAAACAACCTGCTCGCTCACCGTCGGATCGGCCGAGCTCTGGCGGTCAAAGGCTCCGTCGATAATCACACAGTCCGCGCCATGACCGGCCAGCTTTTTTACAACCGCCTGCACCTCGCTGTTTTTGCTGGGACCCGCCAGCACGACCTGGGTCTTGTCCCGGGCCCGCAATATCCCAACTGCGCCAAGCGGCGTGCGGATCGGGATGCGTTCGAGGCAGTCCCAGCATTCCCGGGCAACAACCGTTGCCTCGGCGGTCGCCACCAGGGTGCCCGGCTCAACGCCTACAGCGGGTTTGGCAAGCAGCGTCAGCGCGTCGAACTGCTCGCCGTCCCGTCCGACCGAGGTAAGGCCGATCGTATGCCCGTCGGCGCGAAGCATCGCCTGAATATAATTCATCGCCACCGTCTTGCCGGCGTTCTTGGCCATGCCCACCACCGTGAGCACCGACGGAGGCGCGGAAAACAGCTCTCTCCACTTAAACATATTGGCTATCAGGTGTACAATTCCTGGAAGGTCCGGTAAAGAACCGGATTTTCCCGGACCGTCGCCAGGGTAAAGGCGGCGTGATCCTTGCAATAGCCGTTGCCGATGAGCATGGTGACGTCCTTGCCGATGCCTTCCGCCCCCAGGGCGGCTCCGGTGAAACTGGTGGACATGCTGAAGAAATACACCACTCCGTAATCCCGGGTTGCCATGATCGAGGCCATCTCCGTGCCGGGAATATTGACGCAGTTGATGGTGACATCCGCCATGGCCCCGTCGGTGGCCTCGGCCACCGCCCGCATGACCGCAAGCGGGTCGGTGGCGTCCGCCTGCAGCACAACGTCGGCGAAGCCCAGGGCTCGCATGCGTTCGCAGCTGGTCCTGCCCGATCCCAGGCCGATCACCTTGCCGGTCACGCCCGCCCGCTTCTTGGCCTCATAAAGGCACAACATGCCGGACTTTCCGCCTCCGCCGATAATCAGCACGTTGTCGCCGGGCTTCACCAGGCGCGCGGTCTGAGCGGGCGCGCCGGCCACGTCCAGCACCGCCAGCGCCAGGGCCGGCGGCATATCCTCCGGCAATACGGCATAAATGCCGCTGCTGAACAGAATGGCCTGGGCTTCGACCTCCACCTGCTCCTTATCCAAATGCACTTTTTTTATCGCCTTGATTTTCAGCGGGGTCAGCGACAAGGAGACCAAGGTCGCAATGCGGTCCCCGACCTTGACCGGCGTCTTGCCGGACCATTTCGGGCCGATTTGCGCGACCCGACCGATCAGCATGCCGCCGGAGCCGGTCACCGGGTTGTGGTGCTTGCCTCGCTTGGCCACGATATCCAGCATGGTCTGGGCCACGACGGCCGGGTCATTCTGGGCTTCCTTCTTGATCTGCGTGAAACTGGCCGCATCAATGTTTAAGGTATCCACCTCAATCAGGAGCTCGTTGTCGTAAAGCTCCATCGTGTTGTCGATCTTCCAGGCCGGTTGCGGCAGAACCCCTTTGGGCTCCAGCACGCGATGGGTGCCGTACAGGCAGCCGGTTTTTTCCATATTTACACCCCTCCATGTTCGAATGCAAGCCGTTCGAATAAATAGTTATCAGTAAATTTTACCTGCCGCACTGGTCGGCTTGACCCCGCGGCCGGTGAAACTCCACACCAATCCATATGCAAATTCCGTTCCAACCGTATTGAGCTCCGGCTCCCGCGGAAACCGCCCGGGTTACTGCAGCTGACCTCCCTACGGCTTGCGTTTTTATGGTGTTTTGTGCCAAAAATTTGGCAGGTTGCTGCCGAATTTTCGGCAGCAACCTGCTCACGGAACCTTTGTCCACTCCCCATCAGGGCAACTTCTATTCCGCACGCGGGCACCTGCCGACTACCCCGGCCCTCCCCGCTTGCCCGCGCGAAAGATTCCGCCGCACGGTTCGATGCGGGCGGGGATCTCCGGGTGCTTTCCCATTGTGCGCTCCTGTTCGAAGACGAAAGCTCGTTCCTGGATGGGATTGGATATTTTACAGGATCCTTGGACTGTATACCGGAACGACAATATCCCGGGAGTCCGGCGGAGACACCGGACCGGCCGCCGGATCGGGAGCTATCCCCGGCGGACAGGCAGCTCGGCCGGGACGAGCCGCCCAAAGCTTGGCGGCTCCTGCTCCATACAGATTTCGCCGTCCTGCCGATCCCTCCTCCGGCCCCGTTTTCTAAAGGCTGGAGCAAAAATAAACAGCGGGCCGTGCGGCCCGCTTATCTTCTTACTTGATTTTCCCCTTGATCACTTCGATCGCCTTGTCCAGTTGGACATCCTTGCCTGGTTCCTGGGTTTCCTGGGCCTCGATTTCCACGTCCGGTTCAATGCCGACGCCATTGATCGAGCGGCCGTTGGGGGTATAGTACTTGGCAATGGTCAATTTGATCGCCGCGCCGCCGCCCAGCGGCATGATGGTCTGAACCGAGCCTTTGCCAAAGGTTTTGGTTCCGACAAGGGTCCCCGCGCCGGTATCCTGGACGGCGCCCGATACGATCTCGGATGCGCTGGCGCTGCCGCCGTTGACCAGCACCACCAGCGGATACTGGGGAGCTTCCAGCATCGAATACTGGGTTTCGGGTTGCCCGCCGCGCTGAATCACCGATACGATCGGCCCTTTGGGCACGAGCTTGCCGGCCACCTTGACACTCTCCTGCAACAGACCGCCGGGGTTATCCCGAAGATCGAGGATAAGGGCCTTCATGCCTTCCTTTTCCAGTTCCTGATATTTCCGGTAGAAGTCGTTGCCGGTATTTTCATTAAACATGGACAGCCGGATATAGCCGATTCCGTCCGGCAGCATCTTTCCGGATACCGTCTTGATCTGGATGTTGGAGCGGGTTAGGGTATAGTCTTTGATCTCCTGGTTTCGCCGGATGCCCAGGGTCACTTGGCTTCCCTCCGGACCCCGGATTTTCCCGACCGCCTCGTCGAGAGCCATGTCTTTCGTGTCCTGCCCGTCGATCTGAACGATCTGGTCCCCGCTTTTGATCCCGGCTTTTTCCCCCGGGGTGCCTTCGATGGGCGACACTACGGTCAGTACTTTGTCCTTGACTCCCAGGACAATTCCAACGCCGCCGAAGGAGCCTTCGGTTTCAATCATGAATTCCTTGTACAGTTTGGGATCCATATAGATCGAGTGGGGATCGCCCAGGGAGCCTACGACTCCTTTCACCGCCCCGGTCAGCAGCGTGCCGGGCGACACTTCCTCAACATAACGGGACTTGACGATGTAAATGACCCGAAACAGATTGACGACGTCGTTCGCCCCGACCTTGAACATATACAGCAGGGTACCGAGTGTCAGCACCACGGTAACCACCACAAGCGTGATGGCCCCAATTATCACTTTGCCCCGGTTGGACAACGCACACACCTCTATTCTTGTTTGCCAAAACGCCGTAGTTAACTATATGTAAAAATCCGGCCGGATATGCGTCCGGCTATGGCAGATAGTTGTATGGATTGACAGGTTCGCCGTTTTTCCGGACTTCAAAATGCACGTGCGGTCCGGTCGAATAACCGGTCGAGCCTGCCAGGGCAATGACCTGGCCTTTACCGATCCGCTGGCCGGCGCCCACCAGAAGTTCGGAGTTGTGTCCATAGAGCGTGGATATCCCGCCGCCGTGATCAATGATTACCGCTTTGCCGTAGCCGCCCATCCAGCCGGCTTCGACGACAATGCCGCCATCGGCGGCCTTTACCGGCTCGCCGTAGTCGACGCCGATATCCAGCCCGCTGTGAAAGATCGATGTGCCAAAAATCGGATGGGTCCGCCAGCCAAAGGGCGAAGTGATAACGCCTTGCACCGGCCACATCATTGCGCCGCTCGCTCCAGCGGCTTCCCGGTTGCCGGATTGAATGCTCTGGAGCATCCTTTCGATGCGGCGGGAAGTTTCCTGCAGTTCCCGGTAGGCCTGCTCGGCGGCGTCCCGTTCATTGACCGCCGTATCCAGAACGGCCTGTTGCTCTTGTTTGCGGGCTTCGATAATTTCTTTCTTGGCGGCGGCTTCTTGCTCCAGCGTCAAGATGGCCGCCTTGTCCCGTTCCAGTTCCTCCCGCTTCTGAATCACGAGTTCGCGTTCGGCGCGCACTTGGGCGATCAAAGCGGCATCCTGGTCCAGCACGCGGCGGAGAATATCGACCCGGGTGGCAAAATCGCGGAAATCCGCTGACCCAAGCAGTACGTCGAGGTAGCTGATCTGTCCATTTTCATAAATATCCCGCATTCGTTTGTTCAATATCTGGGTCCGTTCGGCCAGGTTCCGCTCCGTCTTGGCGAGAATTTCGGTATTGAGCTTAATCTGCTGCTCGGTCGCCGCCCGCTTGGCCTGGATGGCCTTATAGTCGCTTTGGGCGGCATCCAGGTCGGCCTGAATGAGCCCCAGCCTGTCGGACAGGTTGTCGACCTGCCGCTGGGCGTCGTTGCGGCGGCTCTGCTGCTGCCGCATCTGCCGCTGAATGTCCTGGAGCTCTTCCTCCGACGCGTCGGCCAGCACCGGCGACACAAGCGCCAGCACCAACAGCAGGATTAATGAAAATGCGGTAAACCGTCTAAAGCTGATCATAGGCACCTCCGTCACACCTTCATAAACCGGTTGAGCGAGATGGTGCTGCCCAGAGCTCCGATGGCGGTCCCGACGACAAGCAACAAAACACTCATATGGATTAGGAAAGGGTACTGCGGAATAAGAGGAAGGAAGACTAAATTCGCATAGACCTGCTCGGCCAGCAGACCGTAGGCTTTGGTGAGAAGCAGCACGGCGATCAGCGCTCCGCCGAAGCCCAATATCATTCCTTCAATCAGGAACGGCCAGCGGATAAAGGCGTTGGTGGCTCCCACATATTTCATGATGCCGATTTCCTTGCGGCGGGCAAAAACGGTGATCCGGATGGTATTGGCGATAATGAACAGGGCCGCCATCGCCAGGAAGACGATGAGAATCAGCCCGACAATCCGAATCCATTTCGTCAAGGTGAAAAGCTGCTCAACCACCTTTTCCCCAAATTTGGCGTTTTCAACGCCCTTCATCTGGCCGGTCGCCTGGGCAACCTGCTTGACCCGCTCCGGCTTGTCCACCTTCACCTCGAAGGAATAGGGCAGGGGGTTGGTGTCGCCCAGGGCGGCCAGAAGGCTTTGCTGGTCGCCCAGTCGCTCCTTGAACCGTTCGAGGGCTTCGTCCTTGGTGACGAAGGTCACTTCGGTGACTCCCGGCAATTTGGTTATCCTGGTGCCGACTTCCCGCATGTCCCGGTCGCTGAGATTATCCTGAAGATACACCGAGATCTGCACCTGGGACTCAAGGGCCACCGCCAGATTATTCAGATTGAGGACCATGATCAGAAACATTCCCAGGATGAGCAGGGAAAGCGCCACCGTGCTGACCGAAGCCATGCTCATCAGGCCGTTGTGGCGCAGGGAAGCGACCGCCTCGCGGATAAAATACTCCCAGGTTCTAATCTTCATAGCCGTATGCCCCTCCATCCTGGTCGCGGACAATGCAGCCCTTCTCAATGGCGATAACGCGCTTTTTCATCGCATCCACCACCGGCTTGTCATGGGTAGCCATGACAATGGTTGTGCCGACTTTGTTGATGCGCTCAAAGATCTTCATGATTTCCCAGGACGTGTCAGGATCCAGGTTGCCGGTCGGCTCATCGGCGATTACCACCATCGGGCTGTTGACGATGGCCCTGGCTATCGCCACCCGTTGCTGCTCTCCGCCCGACAATTGGGTCGGATAAGTCCTGATCTTATGCCTGAGCCCGACCAGGTCGAGTACATGATTGACCCGTTTTTGGATTTCCCGCCTGGGAGCTTCGATGACCTCCATGGCGAAGGCCACATTCTCGTATACGGTTTTATTCGGAAGCAGGCGATAATCCTGAAATACGATCCCCAACCCCCGTCTGAGGTAGGGCACTTCCGCGGGAAGCAGGTCCACCACGCTCCGTCCGTTTACCGTGAGCTTGCCGCTGGAAGGCAACTCCTCCCGGAAAATCAGTTTGATAAACGTCGATTTGCCAGCGCCGCTGGGACCGACAACAAAAACGAAATCGCCTTTTTCGATTCCAACTGAAACGTCGGAGAGGGCGACTGATCCGTTGCTATATATTTTTGAAATGCCGGACATATGTATCATAAAACCGCTCCCCCTTTGCAATAACAGTCTGCCGGAAGCCTTGCGGCCCGATGGCGGCCGGGCTTGATCCGACTTTTAAAATTTCGACTCCGTCCCTAAAAAACCTTCTTTTCTCTACAAACTTCTGCCTAAAATCAGTGCAGCAGCCCGATCAGATACACCGTTGTCACCCCCAGCACCGCCAGCAGGCCGAAGTACCAGAAACCGACTTTCACCCGCTGGCGGAAGGTGAGATGGTAGTACCGTTCACTCTCGCCCGCATCCCCTTGCCAAAGCCTGAACAGCGAAAAAATAAAGATGATTAGAATGACAATATTGTAGGTATAAAGAAATAATGCACCTGCCGCTATGCTTCCCAGCCACCACATGTGTGGGGATATGGCGGCGGCGATCTTGCCGCCGTCCAGCGGAGCACAAGGAATGAGGTTAAAAAGGTTGAGGACGCAGGCGGTATAGGCCAGTACCAGCATCAGGGCGCTATCCGTCCATAAATAAAAAACAAGGCACACCAGGGCGCTGAGCGTCCCGGTGGCCGGTCCGCCAATCGCGATATTGGCCTCCATCTTGGCATTTTTGGGAGCCTGCCTCAGGCTGATGACCGCACCGACGAAAGGCACGAACATCGGCGGTGAAGACCTCAGGCCCACAATATGGGCGGCGGCAAAGTGGCCCAGTTCATGGACAAACAGCAGCAGGATGAATCCAACGGCGAATTTCCACCCGAAAGCAAAAGCATACAGTACCAACGAAACCAGCATACTCATAGCGGCGGTGGCAGCGGGCCCCAGGTTAAGCATTGCGACCAAGCCCGCCAGGCACACCCAGACGCGCCGCAGTATGCGGTTGCCCAGCCGGACGACTTTCCACAAGGCCATGGTATCCCTCCAACAGATGCCGGAGCCGCCTTCCGCGGCTCCGGGCAAAACGAAAAGAGACTCGCTTATATATATGCAATAAGCGAGTCTCTTTATGTCGAAATGAACCAATAATCTCCGCAGCGCGTCTACCTTTTCCTCGCCACAACCCGTTTGGCGGCCCGTACGACGTCGGCCACGGTCAGGTTATACTTGGCCAGCAGCGCATCAGGCGTACCCGACTCCCCGAAAGTATCCATGACTCCGACCCGTTCCATGGGCACCGGGTGGCTTTCTACCAGCGCCTCGGCCACGGCGCTGCCCAGACCGCCGATAATGCTGTGTTCCTCGCAGGTCACGACGGCCCCGGTATCCGTCGCCGCCTTGGCAATAGCCTCCCGGTCGATCGGTTTGATGGTATGGATATTTAAAACACGGGCGCTGAGCCCGGATTGGATCAGTTCATCGGCGGCCTGCCTTGCCGGGCCGACCATGATGCCTGTGGCCACGATGGTCAGGTCGGCGCCCTCAGCCAGTTGAACGGCCTTGCCATGGTGGAATTCATAACCGTCGCCGAAAACATCCGGCACCGAGGCCCGGCCCAGCCGGAGGTAGACCGGCCCTTTATACTCGATGGCCCAAGCCAGGGCCTGGCGGGTTTCGGTGGCATCAGCCGGAACAATTACGGTCATGTTGGGGATGGTGCGCATCAGGCTGATATCCTCAATGGCCTGATGGGAAGCCCCGTCTTCGCCCACCGTCAGGCCGGCGTGGGTGGCGGCGATCTTCACGTTCAGCTTAGGATAGCAGATCGAGTTGCGGACTTGTTCGAAAGCCCGCCCGGCAGCGAACATGGCAAAGGTGGAAACCACGGGAATTTTCCCGGCAGCCGCCAGGCCGGCGGCGGTTCCCATCAGGTTCTGCTCGGCAATGCCGACATTGAAGAAACGATCGGGATAGGCCTTGCCAAATACGTTGGTTTTGGTCGATTTGGACAAGTCGGCGTCCAGCACGACGATATCCCGGCAGCGGGCCCCCAGTTCCTTGAGCGCCTCGCCGTATGCTTCCCTCGTCGCTTTACCCATTTGTTTACAACCCCTCTCTAAAGTCTGTTCGCCGGATACCGGGCGGCAGTTTGCCCGGCTCCGCCAGCGAACAGGTTGATTCGAACAACGTCGCGGCGGCACGGTTACAGCGAGACGTTCCCCTTAGTGCCTAACCGTCTCTGAGGCCTAGTCGCACAGTTCGCTCAAAAACAGGTTGCATTCTTCCTGGGTCGGCGCTTTGCCGTGCCAGTCGGCGATATTTTCCATTCCGGATACGCCTTTGCCTTTCACTGTCCGCGCAACGATCATGGTCGGTTGTCCCTTCACCGTTTTTGCGGCCTGGACGGCGTCGTAGATGGCGTTATAGTCATGTCCGTCGATCTCGATTACATTCCAGCCAAAGGCCCGCCATTTCTCGGGAATGGGCAACGGCGACATGACCTCGCTGACCGGGCCGTCGATCTGCAGCCCGTTGTAGTCGACAAACGCGGTCAGGTTATCCAGCTTGTAATGGGCGGCGAACATGGCCGCTTCCCATACCTGGCCCTCTTCCAATTCCCCGTCGCCGAGGAGCGCGTAGACCCGGTACGGCCGGCCGTCCAGGCGGCCTGCAAGGGCCATTCCGTTTGCGGCGCTCAAGCCTTGTCCCAGCGATCCGGTGGACATATCCACGCCGGGAATGCCCTTCATATCCGGGTGTCCCTGAAGGCGACTGTCGATTTTACGAAGAGTCACCAGTTCCTCCTGGGGCAAAAAGCCTTTTTCCGCCAAAGTCGCATACAGCACAGGAGCGGCATGGCCCTTGGACAGGACGAAACGGTCTCGCTCGGGATCAGCCGGAGCGTTCGGGTCGACTTTCATCACCGCAAAATAAAGGGTGACCAAAATATCGGCCGCCGACAGGGACCCTCCGGGGTGGCCGGACTTAGCCGCGGTAACCATGCTTACAATATTGCGCCGCACAGACTTTGCCCGGCGGCCTAATTCCGCGACTTTTTCGGAAGTAAGTTTCTCAGCCAATTGATTAGCCTCCTCTGTTACATCGTCTTATTGGTAAAGCCTTCGCCCATCACTTCGTGGGCGTCGGCTACAATTACAAAGGCGCGGGAATCGATGCTGCTGATCAGTTCTTTGAGCCGGACGACTTCGCCGGTGCTCACGGCGCAAAACAGAACATCGCGGGGCTGGCCGGTATAACCTCCCCTGCTTTCGAAAAAGGTGACGCCCCGTCCGAGCTCGCTCATGACTTTCTCAGCGACCTCGGCAGATTTTTCACTCATGATGAAGAAAGCTTTTGCAGTGCTCGGTCCTTCCTGGATGAGATCAATAATATGAGTGGTCAACCAAAGGGAAATAAGGGCATATAAAGACAATTCGGCGCTGGCGAAGGCCACGCCGGCCGAAGCAATGACAAAAAAGTCGACCGCCAGCAGGGCTTGTCCGACACTCACTCTTGTCAGACGATTGATGATCGCCGCCAAAAGGTCGGTGCCGGCCGTCGTCCCGCCAAAGCGGAACACCAGCCCCATGCCCACGCCGGACAATACGCCGCCGTAGAGCGAGCTGAGCAGCAAATCATGGGTCAGGACCGGCGTGAACGGCGCCGTCAAGTCGATGAAGACCGACAAAATAGCCGCGCCATAAAGCGTGCGCATGCCGAATTTGGCGCCAAGCACTTTAACGCTGGCAAGAAACAGCGGCACGTTAAGGGCCAGCATCGTAACGCCCACCGGCACGCCTATGAGGTAATGAAGCACCGTGGCCATGCCGCTCACGCCGCCGGCGGCCACCTTGTTAGGAATAAGAAACATATTCAGGGCTACTGCCGTCAGGATTGCTCCGATGGTAATGCCGACGATGCTGCGGATTGCCATCCCCTTTTGTCACCCCCGTCTCCTGTCCTCCACCAGCGCAATGGCCAGCTCGGCGTTTTGGAACGCTTGGTTGCGAAGAGCATTGATCCTCTCGTCCCGGAGTTTATTCAACTGGCGGATTTCCGGCCACAAAGCCCGGACCTTCTCGATCATGCCGGCAGTGGTAATGTTCGCCAAGGTCCCGATGTGGCGGTCCCCCAGCGTCTCGAGAAACCGGTCGATCTTCGGATCATAGGAGATGCCGATCATCGGGACATGCATTACGGCGGCGAAAATAAGAGCATGAAGCCGGATGCCGATCAGCATGTCCAAATTTCCCACGATGGAAAGCAGCTCGCTGGTGGTGAATTCCCGGTCCAGCAGTACGGACGGCTGGCGCATGCGGCTTTGGATCCGGCGCGACACCTCGCCGTCCCCCGGGTACTGCATGGGCAGGAATACGATTCGGACCCCCAGTTCCTCCACAAGGGCATCCGCCGCTTGCGCGATGACTTCCTTATAGTGTGTCCAGTCCTTCCACTCCCGGGGGGATATCCCCAGGAGCGGCGCAGCTCCTTCCAAGCCATACTGGCGGAGCACAACCCGACCGATATCCCGATCAACCGGATGGAGGGCCAGTACCGGGTCGGCGGTGACCCGGACAGGGGGCACTTTCACGCCTAGGGACTTGAGTTCCTGGAGGGAGCCTTCATCCCGGACGGTAATCAGATCGACCATATTGCCGACGCAGCGCATGGCCGCCCTGGCCATCCCGCCCCGCACCGGACCGATTCCCTGGGCGTAGAGCATGACCGGCTTGCCCAGTTTCCTGGCCAACAGCATAATGCTTAGATAATAATACAGGCTGCGGTCGCTGGTGACATCTTGCAGCAGGCTGCCGCCGCCGCTGATTAGAAGATCGCTTCTGAGCAGAATCCGCGTAATTTCCGGATAGTTCAGCCGATAGACCGCCGCTACGCCGTGGCGGCGGCGGGTATCGGCAGGATTGCCGGAAATGACGGTGATTTGGGCCCCGGGATCGACATCGGTCAGGGCTTCGATCATGGCTGTAAGCATAGCCTCATCCCCGGCGTTGCCAAACCCGTAGTAGCCCGAGATAACAATTTCACTCATGTGCGGCCGGTCTCCTTCCCAGCAAGTACGACAGGTAATGCAGAACCTGCACGGCGAAGACGGCCAAGATGCCAAGGGCTGCGCCGAGCAAGAGCCCGTCGACTCCCCGTACAAAGGACATAAAAATGGGAGTCCGTATATGAGCAAAGGTTTCTACCAAGGAACCCTGTCCGATGGTAGCGGCGACGACCAGCAGATAATGCAGCAGCCTCGGCCATTGGCGGTACACGGCAACGACCGCCAGCATAAAGGCGGGATGCCCGATCAGAAATTCCTTTTCCCTGGGCCGGGCATACATGGCGTCTTCCAGGAAAGCCCTGAGTTTTATTTCGATGGCCGGCACCGGCACTCCGGCGGTATGGCCGGAACGGCCGACATAGATCCAGGCGGCGATGGCCCCCAGGCCAAACAGCAGCAGCGTCTTCAAATAGATGGGATAATCAAGCATTTTCGCCACCTGCCGCGCGACATCCTCAGGCCGGCTGATCGGCTGATCGCCCAAAGGATTGTACCGGACAAGATAGGTCAGCGTGATCAGCAGCAGCGGCATAACAAAGGTTAATTTAACGCCCCGGAAGATTTCCATCTCCAGCAAAAACCGGACATCCGCCAGGAGCGCCCCGATATAAAAACCGCCGACCATCGCCAGACCTGTCGTGACAAGCAGGGCAACCAGCCCGTCCACCAGAATCCGGGACAGCGAGGAACCGCGGAAAGGCTCCCGCGCCCGCCAGCGGTCAAGCTGCCAGGACATGGCCAGCACCGGAAACAGGCTGGCGGAGACCAGGGCCGCCGCTTGGCGCACCAGGGTCCCGCTCCCTTTAAGGACGGGCCAAAGCAGCAGCGCCGCCAGGAGAACGAGCAGGATGTACTGGCAGCGGGGCGCAATTGGCCACACCAGGGTCAGGAACAAGACCCCCGCCGCCGTCGCGCCGATGATGACGACGGCCAGCAGCCAGGGAGACGGGTAATAGAGCTGATAGGCCTGAGCCGGCCCCAGGGTGAAGCCTTTCTCGATCAGGTCCTGCTTGATGTCCCGGACGTATTTGAGGTTGGTTTCGAGCAGGGTCAAGCCGGGTACCGGCTTGTCATATTTGCGGATGAGGTTGACGCGAATGTTGCGCTCGGCGTCGGTTCCGCCCCAGCGATGGACGGCAGTCTCCAGCTTCAGCTTAGGCTGTTCGTCCTTGGGGATGACGTATACCCGGGCCGCCTGATAGTTGGCCGCAGTGGCGAGGGGCATCAGTCCTTCCTGTCTCAGGAACTGGAGCTGGAGCGGATTTTCGATCATGTATAGTTTGAGGCCGTGCTCCAGGATCTTCTTGGCAGTGAGCGGCAATAGATCAGGAAATCCCAATACCCCCAGCGATTCCTCGCCGGCGAACATGACGCCCGTCACTCCCGGGAAGCGTCCCAGCCGGTCAAAAACGGCGTCGATGTCCTCGGGCTTGACTTTCGTATAGTTGGTCGGCCTGACCACGATATAGAAGCCGTTGTCCGCCACCTCCTGCATTTCTTCGCTGGAGAGGCCAAGATTCCATTTGAGCACTTTTTCAAAGTTGGCTTCCACCGCCATCGCCAGGCGGTTGTCGGCGGTTGCAAACTCCTGTACCCGGCCTGGTCCAAGCCGCCGGGCCAAATCGTCCTTTACCTCGGCAAACCGGGCAGGGCCGCCGGGTTCCTGACGGCCGACAAATAGGTACATGGAATTCGGATCGATTGTTCCGTCCGGATCGCCGAATAATGGTTTCTCAATTTCTCCGGTGCGATACCGCGCCAACAGGTCGGCTCCGGTGACAACCGTCAATTTGCCGTTATTCTGAAATTTTTCCAGGGTCGTATCATAAACAGCCAGCGAGGTCACGCCGGCCTCCTTGAAGCGGCGCATGGCCTCAGGGACGGCAATCCCCTCGATGCGGGCCAGTTCCACGATTTCGTCGTAATCCATAACCATTTCCACGCGGGAGTTGTTTTCTTCCACCAGATGGCGCTGCCATCCGATTATCAAGGCGGCGACAAGGCCGAGTACAATAAGCGCCAGGAGTATTTTGTTATATTTATAATTAGCCAATACCTCTCTCCACCTTATCAACATGATCAAAAGCACCTGAGCCGGACCACTATATTTTTCCTGATTTAACCAAGGAATATGCGAGCATTCAATCCGCCGCAAATTTATGATATTCTGCCAGTTGATTCCATTGTCCTGCCTATTGGCAAAGAAAAACTTGCGGAGATTCGCAAAAGGAAAGGCTGTTGGTCGGTCCCCGGCACCGGGCCGGTTCCCTTGCAACAGCCTCTATTTCCCGCGGTTGTCGGCATAGATGGTTATTTTGCCGTTCTCGCTGGTAATCGAACGAACTTCGGTGCCAAACGGCAACTTCTTCATATCCACCAGGGGAATTTCGGTCAGCAGGGTGCCGCCGAAATTGCCCACGGAAGCATTATTCAATAAAAACCGTTCGGTAACAAACTTTATTTTTTGCCCGTCGCCGACAATTTTGCCGTCCAGCGTGACCGCAAGGCTGGCGATCGACGAAAGGGTCAGTTTGCCGCTGACTTGTACTTTGCCGTCGTTAATGGCAACCTCTACATTTCTGATGCCCTTGACCGACTGGTTGAGGTAGCGGGTCAGTTCGTCCTGGGTAATGACCGCCGTAAGATCGATATCCCCTACCGACTTAATGGCGACCGCCTTTCGGGTCATCAGGGCGTTCATATCAAGCTCCACATTCGTCAAAGCCGTGTCGAGTTCGGAAAAGGCTATTTTATCCACTTTGGCGTCGCGGGCCAGGATGCGGACACTGTCGAAGCGTCCGCCCAGCATGAGAAAGGCGGGCCGCTTGGACACTTGAGCCTCGATTTGGTCTGTGCCGGCAGCCTGGGTCATCCCGTGCGCTATAAGGGTGCTGACAAAGCGGGGAAGAAGAAGTTCTTCGCCCGCAAATAGCGCCAGCAGAATGACTACGATGATGCTCAGGCGTTTTACCATGTTGCGCCTCCCTATCTTTCGCTCTCCTTGCCGTCCCCTTTGAGATACGCTTCGATAAAGGCGTCGATATCGCCGTCCATGACCGCCTGCACATTTCCCGTTTCGGTTCCTGTCCGATGGTCTTTTACCAAGCTATAGGGATGGAAAACATAGGACCGGATCTGGCTACCCCATTCGATAGCCTGATAGTCGCCGCCCAGTTCCTCTTTTTTCTCCGCCTGCTTCTGCCGTTCCAATTCAAACAGTTTGGCCCGGAGGAGGCGCATGCATTGTTCGCGGTTCTGAATCTGAGACCGCTCGCTCTGGCACTGAACAACCACCCCGGTCGGCAGGTGGGTCATGCGCACGGCGGAGTCCGTCTTGTTGATATGTTGTCCCCCGGCGCCTCCGGCGCGGAAAGTATCCACTTTGAGATCGACCGGGTTGATGTTGACTTCAATGGCGTCGTCGATCTCGGGCATGACATCGGCGGCCGCAAAGGAGGTATGGCGCCTTCCCGAAGCGTCGAAAGGCGATATGCGCACCAGGCGGTGGACTCCCTTTTCTGCTTTCAGATATCCGTAGGCGTTGCGCCCGGTTACCAGTATCGTGGCGCTTTTGACGCCGGCTTCGTCGCCGGCGAGAAAATCCAGCGTCTCGACTTTATAGTCGTTTTTTTCCGCCCACCGCACATACATGCGGAGCAGCATCTGCACCCAGTCCTGGGCTTCGGTCCCGCCCGCCCCGGCATGAAGCGTAAGAATGGCATTGTTGGCGTCGTATTCGCCGGAAAGCATCAGGGTGAGTTCCAGATGCTCGATTTCCTTGCCCAACGCCGCCAGCATGTCGGCAATTTCCGGGCATACGCTTTCATCGCCTTCCTCCTGGCCCAATTCCCAGAGAGTGGCCATGTCGCTGTAGCGGCTGTGGAGGGCATGATAATGACTGAGGCTGTCTTTCAGGCGGGTAAGCTCCTGCATGACTTTCTGGGCGGTCGCCGGATCGTCCCAGAAGTCGGGAGCCGCCAGTTTATGTTCCAGGTCTTCGATCTGACGCTCCTTTCCGGCTACGTCAAAGAGAAACCCTCACTTCATCGAGCCTTTCCGCCAGGCTCACAATCTCGTGGCGTAAATCTTCTAGCAATACGCTCATCCCCCTAATTATCATACTAGCAAGCCGCCGGTTTCATAACCACGCGGCCAAAACTATTTGCCTTCACCGCAACATTTCTTGTATTTTTTCCCCGATCCACAGGGACAAGGGTCATTCCGGCCGATCTGCTCCTTATTGACGGTCGGCGCCTTGGCCGCGGCATCCTCGCCATGGGCGGCATGGGCCTGCTGCAGGCGGTCTTCCGGCTGGGTGACAATATTGACCCGGTAGATGTACCGGACAATATCCTCCTGAATGTGTTCGATCATTTGCTGGAACATATCGTAAGCTTCAATTTTGTACTCGATGAGCGGATTCTTCTGGCCGTAAGCCCTGAGTCCGATGCCCTCGCGCAGCATATCCATGGCGTCGAGATGATCCATCCACTTGGAGTCGACAACCTTCAACATGACGACCTTCTCCAGTTCGCGCATGTTGTCGGAGCCGAACAGCGTCTCCCGCGCCTCATAGGAACCGGTGGCTGCGGCGACAAGATGCTCCCGGAGCTCCTCCCGGCTGAGATTTTCCAGCACAGCGGCCTTCAATTCGCCGGCCGGTACAAAGAAGCCTTCGCAGAACTCGATCAGGCCTTTATAGTCCCACTCTTCCGGATAGACTTTCTCGTTGGCATAGAACTCCATTCCCCGGTCGGCCATCTTTTCGACCATATGGAAAATGTTCTCTTTCAGGTTGTCGCCCATGAGGATTTGGCGACGCTGCCCGTAGATGATTTCCCGCTGCTGGTTCATGACATCGTCGTATTCCAGCACATGTTTGCGGATATCGAAGTTCCGGGCCTCGACCTTCTTCTGGGCCTGCTCAATGGACCTGGTTATCAGCGGATGCTCAATGGGCTCATCTTCTTCCATCCCCAGTTTATCCATAATGCTGGCGATGTTTTCCGAGCCGAAAAGCCGCATCAGGTCATCTTCCAGGGAAAGATAGAACCGCGACGAACCAGGGTCGCCCTGCCGGCCGGAACGGCCGCGGAGCTGGTTATCGATCCGGCGGCTCTCATGCCGCTCGGTGCCGATAATATGCAGGCCTCCCAAATCGGGCACGCCTTCCCCCAGCACGATGTCCGTACCACGTCCGGCCATGTTGGTGGCAATGGTTACCTCGCCGCGCTGCCCCGCCCGGGCGACGATTTCGGCCTCTTTCTCGTGGTACTTGGCGTTCAGTACATTGTGGGGCACGCCTTGCTGCTTGAGCTGGGCGCTCAAATCTTCCGACTGGGCGATCGACGTCGTGCCGACGAGGATGGGCTGCCCTTTGGCATGCCGTTCGGCGATGTCGGCAATAACGGACTTGTATTTGGCCCGTTTGGTTTTATAGATAACGTCAGGCAGGTCTTCCCGGACCATCGGATTGTGGGTGGGAATGACCAGGACATCCAGGCCGTAAATCTTGCGGAATTCTTCTTCCTCGGTCTTGGCCGTGCCGGTCATGCCGGCCAGTTTCTTGTACATCCGGAAGTAGTTCTGGAAGGTGATGGACGCCAGCGTCTGGCTTTCCCGCTCGATCTTGACGCCTTCCTTGGCTTCGATGGCCTGGTGAAGGCCGTCGGAGTAGCGGCGGCCGAACATCAGCCGGCCGGTGAACTCGTCGACAATGATGACTTCGCCTTCCTTCACCACATAGTCCCGGTCGCGCTTCATCAGAGCGTGGGCTTTGAGCGCCTGGTTAAAGTGGTGGGAAAGCTCCATGTTTTCATTCTCGTAAAGGTTCTTGACGCCCAGCAGCTTTTCCGCCTTGGCGATGCCGCTCTCAGTGGGGGCTACGGTGTGAGCCTTTTCGTCCACCGTGTAGTCTTCGGTTTCTTTTAGCTTGGGCACCACCTTGGCCAGCACGAAATACAGGTCGGTGGACTTTTCGCCGGGCCCCGAGATAATCAGCGGGGTCCGGGCCTCGTCGACGAGGATGCTGTCGACTTCGTCCACGATGCCGTAGTTCAGCTCCCGCTGCACCATCTGGTCGGGATAAATGACCATGTTATCCCGCAGATAGTCGAACCCGAATTCATTGTTGGTGCCATAGGTGACATCGGCGGCATACGCCGCCTTGCGTTCGGCGAAATCCAGGCCGTGAACAATCAGGCCGACATTTAGCCCGAGGAAGCGATAGACTTTCCCCATCCATTCGCTGTCGCGGCGGGCCAGGTAATCGTTCACGGTTATGACATGAACGCCTTTGCCGGTCAGCGCATTGAGGTACACGGGCAGCGTCGCCACCAGGGTTTTTCCTTCGCCGGTGCGCATCTCGGCGATATTGCCGCCATGGAGGGTTATCCCGCCCAAAAGTTGAACATCAAATTGCCGCATCCCCAGGGTGCGGCGGGACGCTTCCCGGACAACGGCAAAGGCTTCGACCAGCAAATCATCCAAAGCCGCGCCCTGAGCCAGCCGCGCCTTGAACTCGCCCGTCTTCGCCGCCAGGGACGCGTCGCTCAGCTTGTGCATATCTCCTTCAAGCGCGTTGATTTCTTCCACATACTTCATCATGCGCTTTATTTCGCGCTCGTTGTCATCTCCAAAGATACTCTTGAGAAACTTTAGCAACTTCCTATCATCTCCTTCATACCTATCTCAAAATTTTACCAGAATGTACGGCATAAGTCAAAAACAGGGACTGGCTATTCATCGCTGCCCGTCGGCCCTATTATGTCCTGTTCGGCCGAATAATAGCACCTTCCCCGTGCAGGTATAAGTCTGGCCGAGACTGGGAATAGCTGTAATACAAGCTGTCCTAAAAGGCTGCACAATTAATTGTTACGGTTAACAGGAGGGGTATCATGAATACCATGGAAATCATCGGGCAGATCGCCGACCTGAAAGACACCGATTATAAGAATACCCTGGCGGTGTCCGTGCTGATTGAACTATTAATCGCGAAGGGCGTGTTCACCCGCCAGGAATTTGCCTTGAAAGCCCGCGAACTGGAACAGGCCAGCCTGGCGGAGATCCTCCTCAGCCGGCGGGCCAAGCCGGTCAAAAGCGCCAGCCGCTAGAATATTTCGGAAAAACCAAAACCGGGGATTGCTCCCCGGTTTTTTTTGCCTTTGGGTTAATACTCCGGCTCAATCAAGCCGTAGCCGCCGTCCCTGCGGCGATAGACTACGTTTACATCTTCCGTCTCGGCGTTGGTGAAAACGAAGAAGTCGTGGTTGATGAGATTCATCTGCATGATCGCCTCTTCCGTGGTCATCGGCTTAATGGCGAACCGCTTGATTTTAACCACTTCGAATTCGTCCCGGTCCGGCTCCCGCATCTCTGCCGGCAGTTCGCCCTTGAAGGCGCCGCCCCGAAGCTTGCGGGCAATTTTGGTTTTATATTTGTCAATTTGTTTTTCCAGTTTCTCGATGACAAGGTCGATTGAGGCGTACATGTCGGTTGTGGACTCTTCTCCTCTTAGCAACATACCGTTGACCGGAACGGTGACTTCAACGATATGCCTGCCCTTGGCGACAGTGAGGACTACGGTAATCTCACCGAGCGTATCAAAGTATTTCGTAATCTTGCCGACGCGCTTTTCCACATAATCTTTCAGTGCCGGTGTGATGTCGATGTTCTTTCCTCGTACAGTTATTGCCACAGACCCCATCCCCTTTCCAGAATCTTATTAATATTATTCCCTTGAAACTAAAAAATTCCTGTCTGTAATCGACAGGAATAGAAATATTGTAAAGCTTGCCGCGGTAAACTGGCGCCAACTAAAAACCCGACCGGTCAAGGTCGGGTATCTAAAAGGCTGGTTAGACTTTCGAAACGTTGGCAGCTTGCGGTCCGCGGGCACCTTCCACTATGTCGAATTCGACTTGCTGGCCTTCGGCCAAACTTTTAAAGCCGTCTTCCTGAATCGCCGAGAAATGCACGAATACGTCGCCGCCGTCTTCCCTCTCCAGGAAGCCATAGCCTTTCTCTGCGCTGAACCATTTAACCTTGCCGATCATGTACCAAATTCCTCCTAAAAGTGTACTACAGGCCACTCTATGGCCACAGCCACTACTATAGCACACTCTGGTTGAGGATGTCAACGTTGGCAGCTTCTGGAGCGAGAACTACAGAATCTTGGAAAGAAAAGTCCGGGTCCGCTCTTCCTGGGCGTTGGCGAAGATCGCCTCCGGGGTTCCTTCCTCGACAATCCGCCCTTCGTCCATGAAAATCACCCGGTCGCCCACCTCACGGGCAAAACCCATTTCGTGGGTGACCACGACCATTGTCATTCCTTCCTCAGCCAACGCTTTCATAACATCCAGCACTTCCTTGATCATCTCCGGATCAAGGGCCGAAGTCGGCTCATCAAACAGCATGACCTTCGGACGCATCGCCAAAGCCCGGGCGATCGCCACCCGCTGCTGCTGTCCGCCGGACAACTGCTCGGGATAGGCACGGGCCTTGTCCGCCAAGCCGACTTTCGTCAGCAGGTCAAGGGCGACGGTCTCCGCCTCGGCTTTCGGCATCTTCCGGATGATCCGGGGAGCGAGGGTAATATTGTCCAAAACCGACATGTGGGGGAATAGGTTGAAGCGCTGGAAGACCATGCCCACTTCGGCCCGGACCTTGTTGATATTCGCCTCGCCGGTCAAGGGAATGCCGTCGACGACAATCTCCCCTTCCGTGGGCTCCTCCAGATAGTTTATGCAGCGAAGCAGCGTGCTTTTTCCCGATCCGCTGGGGCCGATGATCACGACGACTTCCTGTTCGCTGACCTGAGCATCAATACCCTTTAGCACATGCAGTTTACCAAACCGTTTATGGACATTTTTAATGCTTATCATCGATTTTGTACCTCCGCTCGAGATAATCGACCAGGCGGGATATGGTAAGCGTCATGAGCAGGTAAATGAACGCCACCGTCAGCCAGATTTCAAAAGACCCGTAGGTGCGGGCGATAATGAGCTGGCCCCGGCGGGTCAGTTCTTCGAAACCGATTACCGAGACAAGCGAGGAGTCTTTCAGCATGGCGATGAACTCGTTCCCCAGCGGAGGAATAATCCGCTTGAAGGCCTGGGGCATGATAATATGGCGCATGGTCTGAGCCCAGGACATGCCCAGCGAGCGCCCCGCTTCCATCTGCCCCTTGTCAATCGACTGAATGCCGGCCCGGAAAATTTCGGCCACATAAGCGCCGCTGTTGATACTGCAGGCGGTGACCGCGGCTACGAAGGGATCCATGCGGTGGCCGGTCGCCAGCGGGATGGCGAAATAAATAATGAAAATTTGCACCAGCAGGGGAGTTCCGCGGATAAAATCGACATAAACCGCCGCCAGAGTTTTCACCGGCCAGACCTTCGACAGCCTGGCCACCCCGGCGAACATGCCGATAAACAGGCCGCATCCGACACTGATCGCCGTAATCTGTACCGTTATCACCGCTCCGGCCAGAAGCAGCGGAAAGGAATTAATCACCAATTGAATATCAAAATCCATAGTCTCACCCTTTGTATACGAGGGTTTGTGCGCCCCGCCCTCCCGGCCGGAAGCTCCTGGCCCATCGCGAATTGCATATTAATGCATATTTGATTATAAACATACAATAACTCCCCTGTCAACGGCCGCTTTATTCCCAATAATTGCCGATGCCTTCGTAACAGGCCGCCAGCGGCCTGTAAATCCCGCCCCCGCAGACTGCGGCCACGCGGCAGGCACCTGGGGGGACAGCCCATTTATACCGTAGCCACCCCGCCTATTCATTCGCCCAAAGGTTCCTTGGGTCCGGAAAAAATTGCGGGCACGACAATTAGTCGTGCCCCTTCTGAACTAAGACAATCCCAGGCTGGTGAGAAAGGTCCAGATGCAAGGCGCACCGGAGGAGCGTGTCGCGCCGCGTACTAGGTCGTACGCAAGCAAACGCTCTGAGGAGCAACGCCGCAGATGGGCCTTTATCGCCAGCCTGGCGGGCACGACAATTAGTCGTGCCCGGGTTTCGCTGCTGCTATTATTGCGGCTTCTTGCCAAACCATTTTTCGAAGATTTTAGCATACTCGCCGTTCGTCTTGAGCTCTTCCAGCGCCTTGTCGATTTTTTGGGCCAGTTCGGCATTCTTCTTGGTGGTTGCTATGCCATAGTCTTCAGCGGTAAGCAGGTCGCCGACCAGCTTGGCGTCCTTGGCTCCGGACTTGGCAATATAATAGTCGTTGACAGGCAGATCATTGACAACGGCGTCCACTCCGCCGGCTTTGAGCTCCAGAAAAGCTTCCGGCACAGTGTTGAATTCGCGAATTTTGGCATCTTTGATCTTTTTGGCTTCTACAGCGCCGGTCGAACCGATCTGGACCGCAATCTGTTTTCCTTCCAGGTCTTTGAAGCCTTTGATGGTATTGTTGTCGCTCTTGACAACAATCGACAAACCGGACTTATAGTAAGGCTTGGAGAAGTTAACCTTTTTAGCGCGTTCTTCGGTGATGGTCATCGCCGAAATAATTACATCGATGTTGCCGGCCTCCAGCGCAGGAATCAAGCCGTCAAAACCGGTATTTTGGATTTTCACTTCATAGCCCATCTGCTTGCCGATGGCGTTAATCAGGTCAACGTCAAAACCGGTGTAATCTTTGGACTTATCATCCTGGAACTCGAAAGGCGCAAACGCCGCATCCATACCGACTTTCAAAACCTTGGCCTGCTCAGCCGTCTGTTGGCTGCCGCACCCCGCAAGCCCCAGCGCTAACGCGAAAGCGGTCAATACAATAAGAGCCAGAACCTTCTTAGACATGTACCGTTCCTCCTCAGATATCATCTATGCTCATAATTATACATATTTTCGCATAAATAATCAAGCTATCTTTATAAATTTTTTTGTAGCAGGAGGATCGTCATCCACAATCTCTTTTGCACTAAAATTGTGGATAGTGTGGATAAATATGTTGATAACCTGATATTCCGCTCATTTCTGTTGGGGATAAGATGGGGAAAAAGGCTTTACAAGCAGATAATCTATCTACAGGGACCAAAGAATCAGGGGCTGGGACCAAGGACCCAGTTCGGAGCTCCACGCCTGTCATGAGCCCTTTATTTTACAGGAACCGTATAGTTATGCTAAAAAAGGCAGTAAAAAAACCCGGAAAAAATTTCCGGGCTGTTCATCCACTATTATGGTCTTTTAGCGGCAAAGCATTCACGGCAATAAATGGGACGATCGTTGCGCGGCTTGAACGGCACCTGTGTGGTCACGCCGCATTCGGCGCAGACCGCGTCATGCATTTCGCGCTGAGCTGGTCTGGCTTCGCCACCATCGCGACTGCGTCTTCTCGCGTCACGGCAGTCGCGGCAACGCGCAGGCTCGTTCTCAAACCCTTTCTCGGCGTAGAATTCTTGCTCTCCCGCCGTGAAGACGAAGTCTGACCCGCAGTCTTTGCACTTTAACGTCTTGTCCTGGAAAGCCATTAACGAAATCCCCTCACCCTTTTGAAATTAAAGGACCTTGCTTAGCCGACCTGGTCTTTGACCCCACACTCGCCTGCTGGAAGGTTCGCTACTAGGAGTTCAGTCCCCTCACTACTACCCCTCTCGACTTCTGACGCTGACGCGCCGGCCGGCAGGACTTACCTCTAAGCCGCACCATGCTCAAAACCCTTTTTTGAGTTCCTTACGTGGATCGTTTCGCCTGCGACTGGCATCGATTTTCAACCACAGACCTAAGCAAAAGGTTCTTTACCCCAAATTATAATTTTGGACGCCAAAAAAAGCAAGCAAAATGTTTTGGGAGGAGGGAGGGCCAGACGATGTTATGATGCTTTGCCCTCGAGGTTAACCGCATCGCTGCTAGTTGCGGAGCAAAATGGCCATATAGGGCAGCGTGTTGAGTTCGTTCTCTTCGAACATTCGATAGATTTCATCCAAATACTGGACATTATGTTCGATATTCCGGGAGAATGAGTAGATCAGCTCGATAGCATGGTCGGTCGAAAAAGTTTCCTTATAATAGCCCGCAATTCCGACAAGCAGCAGCTTAACGATCGCATAATTCAACACCAAGAGAACATAATCGGAAAATAGCTGGAGTTTACTCTTAAATACCTGATGTACCAGGTAGTTCTCCAGGATATATTCATGATCGTTCATAAAAGGAATATAGTAGTGCTCAAAGGCTTCCTTAAAACGCTGGGCGACTACTTCATCCTTTAATTCCTCTTCAGGCGCAATAACTTCCGTAAACTTCTTGGAGCATTCGAGGAACTTAGGCGTAACCGCTGTGGTAAAGCGATATTGGAACAATTGCAAAAGTAAGCCGAGCTGGACATCATCCTGCGCGGGAATTTCGTCTAATGCCCCCTGGAAAGCGCCCCCAGCGACCCGGTTGTCATACTTTTCAATAACCGATGGTATCTCTTCTGGATTGTCAATATTTTCGATGGCATTCATGAAAAAGCCGAGGATGACCATGCGCTGCCACAACAGGTAAGAACGGTTCTGCAGCAAAGAGATGACAAAAATACGGATGGGCCAAAAGTAGCGTTTATTTTTGTTCTTCTGATCAGGCACAGCTGATTTAAATTCTCTGTATTTTTTTGTCGACAAGGAATAGGGATTCGCCACATATTCGAACTCCATAGGATTGGGGTCCAACAAAGCCAGGCGGGCGGCCGCCGGGCATGATAGCTGGATTGCCATTTCCCAGGCGTCGTCGACCCGGAAAAAAGTCCTGGGATAGGTGGCACAAATTTCTGATAAATAATCTTTCCCCCAATTACGCTGAATCGAACATAATCTCTCGTTATCCAGAAAAGGACAATATCCGCTTTCATCCAGCTTAATTTTGGCATAATTATTATCGGTAGGAGTACTCCGGTTCCGGACGACATATTTGTCCAGCTTTGCCCTAAACCCCGGATCCGGACAACTGCGGTAGCGTTGGTAGGTCTTCTTGTCGATGGCAATCTTCCAATAGTGGCAGCAGGTGTCCTCGCAATCCGGTCCGATGCAGCGGAAGCGGCCTGCATATTGGGGTTGTAGAAGTACTGACATTGCTAGCCTCCTGTCATGATCCGCCGGCTCCCCGGCCAGATATAAGCTGAAACAAAGTATGCGCCCTGGTTAGGATTCCCCTGGGCAAGACATCTCAGCCCAGGTATTCCCAGGTAAGCGGGGTCCCTTTCCGAAGATCCGTCTTAGCCGTCCGGCCAATAATAATATCATAAAATTTAGGAGGCAAACCATATCCGGGCCTGACGCACCTTATATTCGCTTTCGTAAATACCTCTCCCGCCCGGATATCCTGGGCGACATAAATCGATCTTCTGTATTTCCGCGATGCCATTTCACTCTCGTTCAGGCCATAGCTGATTCGGCCTAAACTCAGCCGGGCATTTTCAGCCTCGGCAACAAGCCATTTAAATTCCTCAGGTTCCAGCGAAAAGGCCGAATCAACCCCTCCGTCCTTCCGGGCGAGCGTAAAGTGTTTTTCGATTACGGTCGAACCAAGGGCTATCGACGCGATTGCGGCGCCGATACCAAGAGTGTGATCCGACAGGCCGACCTGGCAGCCGAAGAGGTCTCGCATATGCGGTATGGTGTTGATATTTGAGTTTTCTGGAGTAGCCGGATAGCTGCTGGTGCATTTGAGCAGGATAATATCGCTGCACCCGGCCTCTCTCATAGTTCGCACCGCATCGTCCAGTTCGGCGAGGCTCGCCATTCCGGTCGACATGATAATGGGTTTGCCGGTAGCGGCGACTTTTTGAATGAGCGGCAGATCAATATTCTCAAAGGACGCGATTTTATAACAGGGAACGTCCAATGTTTCCAGAAAATCGACCGCGCTCGCATCAAAAGGCGTACTAAAACCGATTATTCCCAGTTCGTGGCAACGCTCAAAAATAGATTTATGCCACTCCCACGGAGTGTAAGCCTGTTGATAGAGCTGGTAAAGATGATTGCCCTTCCATAGACTGGCTGAATCGCTGATGACGAAGTCCTCTTGGCCATGAATATCCAGCGTCATGGTATCCGCAGTATAGGTTTGGATTTTTAACGCGTCGGCTCCGGCCTCGGCCGCAGCTTCGACGATACTGATGGCGCGCTCCAATGATTGGTTGTGATTGCCGGACATCTCGGCGATAATAAAAGGCTTAGCATCCCGGCCTATTCTCCGATCGGCAATTACGATATCCTTCATCAATTACATGCCTCCTATTGCACCAGGCTTCTTCCCAAAACAAACGCTTCAGCAGCCTTAACCCCGACACTGGCTCCACGCCATCTTGCCAGATGTTCGATCGCGATAATTGACCGGGGATGGGGATATTCCCGCATTTCACCAGAATAAAAACCCAGCGCCTGTTTTTTTAGTTCAATGGTATTTGAGACATCCACAAACCAGTTGGGAACGAACGGGCACTCGCCCTTTGCCACCTGCCATTCTGTACTGGAAGCGACTTCAAAAAAAAGCAGCGTCTTGACCGGCTGTCCGGGAAGCGGTCTGCAGGCGGTCACCACCGCCTGATGCGTGATTTTATGATCAATATTCACATCTCCAAGATGGTGGGTATAGACCGTATCCGGCCGGTATTGGGAGATGTAGCTTTCGATGATTTTGACAACGTCCAAGAGTTCCAACGAATCCATTCTATTATCCGGCAGACTATGAAGGTTGAGGGAAAAAACCCCCAATGCCGCATTGGCTTGGCGGGCTGTTTTATGAAGTTCCTGCAACTTTAGTTGTTGCTCATCGGTAATATTTCTTTTTTGTTCTCTGCTGGTAAGTCCTTCCGCCAAGATAACCACATGAACTTCGTCGCCATCCGCAACATGTTTGGCCATTGTGGCGCCACAACCGAGAACCTCGTCGTCCGGATGCGCCGCAACCACCAGAACTACTTTTGCCATTTCTACGCCTTCCTTTTGATTATGACATCGGCAACTACGTGGCCGTCCTTCAAGGCTGCTCTTGAAAACTCGAAGCGGAAATTGTCAGTTTCGAGATAGGCCGGGGGATACCCCTCGGCATCCAGCATGCGGATATAGTCGTATATTTTCTCCAGTTCCGTCAGATTGTTGATCGCCCCATCCTCCGGTTTCCGGCGGGGGAAGAAGACAGGCTCACCGGTCTGGGCGACCGGCTGCGGTTCACTCATGATGATTTCCGCGATCATCGCTTGGATCACAGTTGCCGCCCGCATATATATTTCTTCGGCTGCACCGTGAAGGGAAAAGCTTTTTTTCAAGTATACCGGTCCGGCGTCGATATCTTTTTCGCAACGCAAAGCTGATATTTTTGTTTCATAAACGCCTCTGGCGATGAGGTTCTGGAGCGGGCTTCCCCCCCGGCCAAAAGGAACATCCGTCATATGGAATATCACGCACTCAAAATTCTCATATATTTCTGAGGGTACAATATAAGACCAATGAAGAAAAAATACATATCGGGGTCGGATTTCCTGCAGCCGGTCGTAAGTTAAGTCATTCTTCTGATTGATCAAAATAAACCGATGCCCGGTGATGCCCTCAAGCATATCCGGCAGATGCTCATACCATGTCCGGTTAGTAACAATTACGCAGGTCATCCGCAACCTCCTCGCCAAATATTACCCGTCCGATTTCCTTTCGCTTCCGGGACCACTCATCATTAAACAGGGCAAAACGTATGATATCCTCGTATTGTCCATTCCGGCATATATGCTTTACGAAATATCCTTCCCGCTGGAACCCCAGCCGTTCATGGAACCTGATACTAGCAGTATTAAATGAAAAACATTCGCCGCAAACTTTCCGTAAGGACATCTCATGATATATGTAATCCAGACCCAAAAAGCCCATAATTGAGCCGCTTCCTTTGGGTGGTTTATCGGCTCCTATATAAAAACCCCAAAAACATACATTGTCCGTAAGATTAATATCAGTGAGATATATCAGGCCTACCGGGCTGCTATCAATTTCGAAGAGCCTATATCGGTTACACCGGTTACTCACAGTAGCTGTAAACCATCGACAGTGTTCTTCCCAAGAAATAAGGTGATTTTGATACATATTAACACGGACTTTTTCCGAATTGCGCCAGTTAAAAAGCAAATCTTGATCCGTCTCCGAGAGGGGTCGCAAGCGATATATGGTGTTCAATCCAGTTCACCTCGCAAGCTCTGTAACAAGCAGTTGCCTTCCTTCCTCATTTCCCACCATTAATGCCAAGGCCTTTTCCCCTACTCGTTTTACTATAAGAGGATTGTTCCTGGCAAATTGAATGACTTCAGCAATTCGCTCGGAAGTGACAGTCTCGTGCCAACCCAGGTTCCAGGTCGCATCGTTGGATGCTACCGCCTCAGTCACTTCCACCTGATTTTCGGCAATCAAGAGCGTTATACAGGGCAATCCTAAGCAACTTCTCTCCCAAGTAGCGGTTCCTCCGGCTCCAATAGCCAGGTCGGCTTCCAGCATAAGACTTGCCATGTTGTCCACCTGGCAATAATAACGAGCGTTTTTCAGCCGGCTACAATCCTCTTCAATTTGCTGTTTATTAGGATTCATCTCCCCAACTACGACATCAAGGCAAATGTCATCATAGTCAAATAGCTCAAATGCTTTTAGGGCTTTTGCCGTAACATTGTCGGGGTCGCTTCCGCCAAAAAAGAGGAGAATCCTGCTGATATTTCCGGTACGCGGCTTGAGCCTTCTGCGCGCTTCATCGAATTCTTTTCGTAATAAAACAAAACGCGGGCCTAGCAATTTGCGGCAGTTAGACGGAACCAGGCCTTCATACCGGGCACCTTGGTTCTGGTACAAATTTTGGTCCAATAGCAGGTCACAGTCATGCTTTCTGTCAGCCAAGTCGTCGATCGCCATGATGCTTCCGACATACCGGCGTTGGAGCGCTTCCCATTTTTCATCAATCTGGTAGTGGTCAGTTATCAACCAGTCGGGCTTCTGTTCAGCCAGCAAAGCTGCCGTTTGGGCAGCATCCTGCACCCCATTAAAATCTTCCCCCGGCAATAAAAAGACCGGATAACCCCTCGCCACCAACATGTTGCTCATATTACCCGGGAGGTCCCGACAAATAAAGTATACTCTGTGGCCTTTGTCCGCTAGTAAATCGGCAAGCGTAAAGCACCGCATAACATGCCCGCTGCCGATTGTTACCGACGAATCGGTTCGAATGGCTATATTCATGGTTACTCCTGAACAAAGCGGTCGACCTGACTGAACGCTACCGCAAGTAAGCCCCTTCAGATCTAGCTTTCCTTTTGCTTAATAGCTTCGTTGATCGATGACCACTCCGGATTCTCACGCAATAGTCGCAGGCAATCTTCCAGAGTAAACTCCGGCCTGCAATCCGCCAGCGCCACGATAATTTTTTCTATCAGCGCAAAGTCCTCAGGTGTATCAACGGTCCACCGATGGGCGCTTTGATCCTCAGGATATCGGAGATTTGCCGCTTTATACCGTCCCGTGTTGCGGCGGATGAACGGCGTCACATGCTCCCGGTCCTCCGGCAAAGTCGCTTCCCTATGAGCCTCCTGCAGTGCTTGAAACAAAAAAACTTCAGTGTCCATCCCCCGGGGAAAGGTTCTTTTGCCGACATTGGACACATAGTCAAACTGCGGGTAGTTGTTGCGATATAGCGCGATAACCTCGTCCACAAGCCGCGGATCAATGATCGGACAATCGGAAGTAATCCGGACAACCGCATCGGCTTGATACTGCACTGCAGCATAATAATACCGGGACAGCACATCCTCCTCTGAACCTCTGAAGTATGCTATATTCAGCTTTTCGCATAATTGCACAATCGGTAGATCGGTCTCGTTGATCGTAGTGGCAATCACGATATCATCCGCCAGATTGACCCTTCTTAACCGCTCGATCTGGTACTCCAGCAGCGGTTTGCCTAACACTTCTTTCAGCACCTTGCCCGGCAGCCTGGTCGAAGTCATCCGGGCCTGGACAATAATGACCGTTTTCATCGTAAAACCTCTTTTATCGTATCAATCACAAACATTTGATCTTCATCCCTGAGAGCGGCATACATGGGAATACTGATCGCCGAACGGTAATAGCTTTCCGCCTTGGGAAAATCGCCCCAATGAAAGCCGAGCCGCTGATAGTACGGCTGGGTATGGACAGGAATATAATGGAGATTTACGCCTATTCCCGCGGCTCGCAACTCTTCAAACACCTGCCTATGGGGCTTGACCTCTTTGTCTTGCTCCAGGCAGACGACATAGAGGTGATAGCCTGAATAGTTGTCAGGATGCTGCCAGGGCAATCGTAGCGGCAAACCGCTGAGTTCTCGATTATACCGTTCGGCGATGCTGTGCCTTCTCCGGACGAACTCGTCAACCCTGTCCATCTGGCTGGCTCCCAGCGCCGCCTGCAGATCGGTCATGCGGTAATTGAAGCCCAGTTCCAGCATCTGATAGTACCATGGGCCATGGGGCTCCTCGGTCATGAAAGCCGGATTTCTGGTGATACCGTGACTGCGGCTAAGCAGCAGCTTCTGATAAAAATCGTCCCGATTCGTCAGAACCATTCCGCCTTCAGCGGAGGTAATCACCTTCACCGGATGATAGCTAAAAACCGTCATATCCGAAAACCGGCAGGAACCAACCTTAGAACCCTGATATTCTCCTCCGATAGCATGAGAGGCGTCTTCAATGACGATAAAGCCATATTGCTGAGCCAATGTCCAAATTTGATCCATCTCACACGACTGCCCGGTAAAATGTACGGGAATGACTGCTTTGGGCAGCTTGCCTCCGCTTCGGGCGGTCGTTGCGAGCTTCTGTTCCAATTCTTCCACGCTCAGATTATAAGTACGGCTGTCAATATCGACGAAATCGACGTCGGCGCCGCAGTATCTCCCGCAGTTCGCCGAAGCCACAAAGGTGTTGGGCGAGGTCCAGAGTACATCTCCCGGTCCTAAGTCTGCCGCCATTGCGGCAATGTGGAGAGCCGAAGTGGCGCTGTTCACCGCTACGGCATACTTGGCGCCGCAATAGGCGGCCACTTTCTTTTCGAAAAACTCAACCGCCGGGCCTTGGGTAAGCCAGTCCGACCGTAAAACATCGGCGACTGCTTGTATATCTCTTTCACTAATATCTTGCCGCCCGTAGGGTATGGTTCTCATCTAAATCAGCCCCCGCAGTTCTTGTACGGTAAGAAAGTGATGATTGCTCCCGGAATTATATTCGAACCCTTGCGCTACCGGCTGCCCCTTTTCGCCCAACCGGTTTTCCGCATACCCCACCGGGGCGGAAAAGACGATTGAGGGGCGAATAACAAAATGATCGGCGAACTCGATAGTGAGATGGGAATCATCGGCCGGACACATCGTCTCATGCAGCTTTTCGCCGGGACGGATTCCGATAACTTTAATCGGAACTCCTGGGGCGATCGCTTCAGCCAGATCGGAAATCCGGCTGGAGGGAATTTTCGGTACGAAGATCTCCCCGCCCTGCATGCGCTGGAACGCTTTCAGCACAAATTCGACGCCTTGCGGCAAGGTAATCCAGAACCGCGTCATCCGCATGTCCGTTATGGGAATTTCCGAAGTTCCTTGCTCCACAAGCTTCTTGAAAAAAGGCACCACCGAACCGCGGGATCCGACGACATTGCCATACCGAACTACCGCAAAGTGGGTATCCTGCCCGCCGACAATATTGTTGGCCGATACAAACAGCTTGTCCGAAACCAGTTTGGTAGCGCCGTAGAGATTGATCGGATTGGCCGCCTTGTCCGTGGACAGCGCCACAACCTTGGCAACGTTGTTGTCAATAGCGGCTTTGATGACATTCTCCGCCCCGTTAATATTGGTTTTGACGCATTCCATCGGATTGTATTCCGCCGCCGGGACCTGCTTCAAGGCGGCGGCGTGCACCACGTAGTCGACGCCCCGCATGGCCTGCTTGAGCCGCTCGCCGTCCCGGACATCGCCAAGGAAATAGCGCATGCAAGGAGCGTTGTATTCCTGCTGCATCTCGTACTGCTTGAGTTCGTCGCGGGAAAAGACGATAAGACGCTTGGGCTTGTATCGCTCGAGCATCATCCTGATAAACCGTTTGCCAAAAGAACCGGTCCCGCCGGTTATCAAAGTGCTTTTATTATTAAACATTATCTATCCTACCTTTTATAGGTTAGCTTCTCTATTTAACCCTGTTGACGACATTCCCGGATGCAAAAGGGGCTTCGTAGGCTTGCCGAAGCGTCTTACCTTGCTGAGAAGTTACGAGTTCGCCACGGGTAGAAGCCATATGGTTATGCAATAACCTCTCGCTTTCCTCTTCCATAGCGGTAATCTCACTTAGGATATGGCGGCATTTCTCGATGGCCTCGGTGGAAAAGCCGCCTCCAGCCAAATCCGGGTCACTGTTTCTAATGGTATCGACAATTATTTGTTTTTGGGAAATCAATTCTCCGATTTCCTCCGAATACCCTGATCTAAGGAGTTCGAGTTGGCGCTGGGTAAGTTGCTTGATGTTTGAATAATGTTTTAAAAGGACATCTCCCTTTGCTTCTTGCGACAATTCTATCCCTCCCGTTAAGGCGCAGTAGTAGTTGTCCTAGCCTTTAAAATGATGGTCTCCCAGGCTTCTTTCAACTCCGACAGAAGATCGATGGCTTCCTGCACAATAGCAGCGTCCTTCTTCATATTGGCCTCGATCAGGCGTTGGTGAATATAGGAATATAACCCGCGCAGATGCTGAGCTATCTCCCCGGCATCCATATTTAAGGTCAGATTGAGCTCCAAAATGATATCCTGGGCTTTTTTCAAGCTAGTATTCGCCGCCATCGGCTTCTTGTTCACGATGCTCGTCTGCGCGATCCGCAGATTCTTTAGAACTCCGTCGTACAGCATGAGAATAAGCCGCCCTTGGCTGGCTGTTTCAAACTGAGTCCGCTTATATTGCTCGTAAGGGTTACCTACCACATTCCATCCTCCTCTCAGCCTCTTGGATACATATCCCAATAAGCGCCCTGACTTGTTCCGCTCCGTTGCGAATCTTTTCATAATATATATGATAATCTTCAATCGCAGCGGAAAAGTCGTCCTTTTCCGTCTGCTCAGCCTGGTGGGTCCTCGTCATCACTGCATGGATATCTTGTTTTGCAAACCAGTCCGGCAGCGCGGCAATAAATTCGTCGGCGTTAATTTGTTCATATATCTTCCGGATGGCAGCCAAGTGCTGAGATACTTTCTTACCTTGCTTGCTTTCGCAGGCCTTCTTAAGCTGCCCAAGGCGACTTATCGCTGATTGCGTTTCAGCAATAGCAGCCTCCATTTTTTTCTTCTGGGAATGCAAGACTCCTATAAAAGGCTCCAGATCAGGCACCTTAAATGTATCTTGGATTTGGCGAATAACCGCAGGCGCATCAATAGGATCATGGCAATACTTGTTTAATGCCTCCCGCAGGGTCATCACCTGAGTTCCCTTGATAAAAGCACCGCCTTCGGTGGCATTTATATATTCCCGGTCCGGGTAATCCTTGATCCACTCCTGAAAAAAACAGAGGAACTGATAAAAAACGGCATCGGTCAGAACTTCACCGCCATCGTTGGCTTTTATGTTCATATAGCCCCGGTTTTTATCACGGTTTACGACGTCATTTTCATATGTAGTTCCCGCGGCATGAGTTCTGCCATCCGGGGCGAAAGCCAGGTCCTGCCCAATCAGGATAATAGGGTTAGCCCCCATCTTGTATGCAGCGGTAAAGGCGTTGTTGGCCACCGATCCTCCGCTTTCGGTTTTCCCCTTGTCTTCAAGCAGTTCGCCGAACCAATCATGAACCGGTGTCCGGCCACACACAAACATCGGACCCGCAAATTCCTCCAATATGAAATGATGGGAGTAACTTTCGGTAATCAGACAGGATTGGGTGGTATTTAATCCTTTAAAGTGTTCATAGTTCGGTAAGCCTGGGTCGATAGAAACAATAAAATCCGGCTCGATGCCACGTTTTTGCAAGGCCTTGGCCGCTGTTCCAACAGCCAGGATAACCGCTTTTCCCTTGGCTTCGTGCAATAAGTCAATATTTTTGTTTAAGGATGGACCGGCTGAAACAATGATGGCCGGCCGGTCTGCGAACCGTCCGTATAATGCTCGGAGGCCCGGATGAGTATAATAATTGACCAAGTTTAGAATTGTGCTGGTCATTGCGCCTGGGCCAAGCTTCATTGCTGTTTTGAGTTCAACCTGATGAGTAACCCTGGCGTCCAGAATACTTTTCCTGGCGGCTGCACAAAAGCCTTCATAAACCGTTTGGTGCCCCGGCAATCCGGCCGGTAGAACCTGTTTAAACCGGGCAGGATCATAAAAACGAAAAAACACATCTTTTACTATTGCAGCAGAATCATGAACCAAAATAACCACCCGTTCATTGCCTATAACCGGACGGATATCCCGGGTTTCCATCACGGTGTGAAAAAGCTCGCTATCCGGTTCCAGCACAAACAAGAGGACTTTCTCACTCAATTGTGCTAACAACGCTTCCACTAAATAGCCCAGACCAAATCCATAAACAATCACAACCGCCCCTGGTTCCGCCGGCACATCTGCGGCAACCCGTTGCGCTTCCTTAACCGGGTCGACTGAGCTATGTAAAAATACTGGATGGCCATTATCCGCCCTAACCCGCACTGTAGGCAGCCCGGTCCTACTGGTAATAATCTCTACTCTACCTGGCTCGTGGACGTATTCAGGCGGAAGATATTGCCCGTAGCGCTCCTGCCAAGCCGACCAGTTGCCGCCGGCCCAGCTGTTTTCAGTCTCTTGCACCTTAGTCTCCAATCCTTTCCATGGAACGCTTTTGTATCTCAGCAAACAATTCCTGAGCCGTTTGAACGGCTGGGAGCAAATCATACTCCGTTAAGTCGGCTATCATTGAATAATCTTCATTTTGAGTCGCTTCGTTTATATTGTTAAAAATCAGACACAAATCGCCGATGTAAGACGCAGGCGAAATATTTCCGCAGAGCGGCTCCGCGACCTTTATCCCCAACAGGGCGGTGGCAGACTGAATTAACTTGGGGCAGTAACTCATCCCTTCCACAATTTGCGATAATGTAACCAAGGCCTCTGCCTTATCCATGGCGTGAAGCGTTCCCGCCAAACTTTCGCACCCTTGAGCCAGCCTGGGCAAATACTCCTGCATGCCAGCCAGTACGCTGGCCAAAGTATCGAGTTGTTGTTGCTGATCAACTGTGTTTGCCATGACGATAGGCATCCTCCCTTATAACGTAATAACCCCCACCGTTGCCGCGCCGCACTCTTACCCTGCAGTCCTTTACTAGCATCGATAATTGAGCCCGCACATAGGATGGCGTCACTTTCAAGATTTCACCGATTTCCTTTGAAGTCATCGGCTGAGCGTAGGAGGTTGCCTTTTCCGTCAGCAACCGAACCACTTCATGGTGCAAATTGTTCACGCATTAAAACCTCCATGTGAACACAACTAGACATTAGCTAACAATTAGCGGTATTATGGATGGCCAACAAAGCTGTTGACCATCCATAATCTATTTGGAGTTCGAATTCCACGACGGTAAGCTGGCCAGTTGGGAAGTCAGGAAACTGGACTGGCTTTTTAAGGTCTGGAGCTGAGATTCCATCGCCTGGTAAATGCGATAGAGCGAATCCTGCCGCATTTGCAGCCGGCTGGTCATCTCATCAATCCGCTTCTTATTGTAGTCGATCTGTTTGGTAATCGACCCGTTGGAGCCGGTAACCGAATCAAAAGTGCCGCCTACCTGGGTGTAGCCGTCCAGCATATTGGCCATCTGGGCGATAACCCCTTTGCTGGCATCAGGAAGTTCGTAGTTATACTGAATTTTAACGTCTTTTCCCGCAGGAAGCGGGTCGGCAAAAACAATCTTGCCGGTCTTGAGATCGACAGAAAACTGGTGCTCAGTCACAGCGGGAGTCCCGGACGGATTATAGGGCTTCGGTGGGGAAGCTACCTGCTTATAGGTCACACCATCCACAGTAACTGTCACGCTGGACACCGAAGAAGGATGATCCAGCTGGATTTCGGTCTGGCCGGCCCCTGTAAAGGTCATCGTATCGGAAGCCAAGGAATTGCCAAATAATTTCGCTACCGCGTCGGGATCCGCTTTGAGGGCGTCCCGCAATGCATTCTCGTCCAGGCTAAGGTGTCCGGTCAGCGTTTCGGCTATTGTCTGGCCCACTTTGCCTGTCGTGATGCCAATCTGGCTCAAGTCGCTATAAGGATAATCAACCGAAGAAAGCCTGGTGTAGGTAAAGCTGCGCAATCCCTGGTTGATGCTACGGAGAATGCTGTCGCCGAACAGATTACCCAGCGCAGGATCATCAGATGCGGAATCCGGCTTCTCCGTTAGCTTACCGTTGACAAGATCAAGAACGGCGTTATACTGGCTGATAAAATTTTTGACTTTCTCCACGATTGCGTCAGCGTCCTGCTGGACGGTAACCGTTGCAGTACCAGTGCCGGTTAGATTAAAGGTAATATCATCCATCTCCACGGTATTGCCAACCGGAGTCACCGCAACGCCATTTACCTTGACCTGGGCGGGTTTGCCCGACTCCACTGTGGCTCCGGCACCAAGGCCCACCTTATCCAGGAAATTCGACCCGTCGCTTTTAAGTTCAATGGGGTCATCGCCGAGCTTCTTGGAGGTCAGGATGAGCTGGTTGTTGGTGGAATCATAAATCGCCGACACCCCGGCATTGGAACTATTGATTTTTTTCACAATCGAGTCGAGCGTGTCGTTGTCTTTATCCACCTTAATGAAAGTTCCATTGATTGAGAAATAGCCGCTAGTTACCTCCGAAAGCGCATTAGCGCCGTCCAGTTTGGAAAAGGCAACCGTTCTATCCGCGGCCTGGCCGTCACTTTGCGCAACGATCGAGCCTG
Organism: Sporomusaceae bacterium UBA7701; assembly: GCA_002482545.1. GTDB lineage: Bacteria > Bacillota > Negativicutes > Sporomusales > UBA7701 > UBA7701. Next base: position 19,385 of record DLGF01000007.1, on the reverse strand, counting down.
AGTCCAAACCGAGTTCTGTCAGCAGTTCACTGTCGCTGCTGCTAATGGTAATCGGCTTTTCACCAATCGTCTTTTGAGCAAGGATAATTTGTTTTCCGTCGCTCGAAACCTTTGCCGTCACTCCGGCTGACGAGTTATTGATCTTGTTTATGATGTCATTGATGGTATCGCCGTCCACTACACTGATAGCCTTGCCATTGACGGTCAAGGTGCAGGAACGGTTCAGGTCTGTATCGCGGGGCAGAGCCAGTACTCCTCCGGTCACACTCGCATACTGGCCGGTACTCATCCCGGTTATGGCGGAGCCGGTGATCTTGGCCGCGGTCGCCACCTCGGTCACTTCGATAGTATAGCTGCCGCTGCTGGTTCCGTTTTTGGCGGTGGCGGTAACAACCTTGTCGTTGGACGTCGTTGCGGTCCGGGCTTTGAAGGCCGACGAATAAGTAAGGTCCGTGGCGGCGCTTTTCAAGGTCCAGAGCGAAGTCTTAATGTTGTTATAGCTATTCAGCCTGGACTGCAGCAGGGTATTCTTGTTCTGCAAGAGCTGCATCGGCAGGCTTTCCATCTGCATAGTGGCGCTAACCAGGCCGTCGATGTCGAGGCCGGACGCCAGACCGTTCATATGGGCGGTCCCGAGGGAAGGCGAGGTAAGGAATGAGAGACCCGTGGTAGTTGCCATAATGTCACCTCCTGACTATACTTTATGGCAGAGCGATTGAACTTTTTCCGGCATCTTGGACGATTTTGCCTCTTGGTCGGCTTTCGCCTCTTCCGCAAAGGACGCCATCATATCAAGAATCTGCTTGGGCGGAAAGGTCGCAATCACTTCATTGGTACTCCTATCCACCACTTCAACCACGATCCGGTGGGCATCTTCACGGAGAGCAAAGCGAACCTGGCGATTTGCCGCTTCAGCATCCTGGTTCATCTTATCTACAATTTTTTCCAGATCCTTAGGGCGGGTGTCTGTTGAAGCCGCCGAGTCGTTAGCCACTGCCGCGTTCCCCGGCGCCGGCGGTTTTTGCCCGGCGTCAAGAAGCGGCTTGGTCGGGTTGACCGCACTTATCTTCATCAGGCAATCCTTCTTTCCTTGTTAAAAGACCGGCCGGCATGCCGCCGGCCGGTCTTGTTGGGATACGTATTAGCCGAGCAGTTTGAGAACTGCTTGGGGAGCCTGGTTGGCTTGCGCCAGCATGGCCGTACCCGATTGGACGAGAATCTGAGTTTTGGTGAAGGAAGCCATTTCTTTCGCCATGTCTACGTCGCGGATCCGGGAGTTTGCAGCGGTGAGGTTTTCCGAGGCAACGTTCAGGTTGTTGACGGTATGCTCGAGGCGGTTTTGCATGGCACCGAGGTTGGCGCGGCTCGAGGAAACAGTGCTCAGAGCAGTGTCAAGAGCGGTGATAGCCGCGTCGGCGGTGGCGGAGGTGGTTACATCCAAACCATCGATGGTGAGCGTAGCAGCGTCACCTTTCGCAATCGTGATGCTAACGGTTTGATTGGCGTTGGCGCCGATTTGGAACCGGAAGGCGCTGCCTGCCAGCAGGCTTTTGGTATTGAACTGGGTAGTCGAAGCGATGCGGTCGACTTCGGAAATCAATTGTTGGAATTCCAGGTCGATTTGGCCGCGGTCTTCGTCGGTGTTGGTACCGTTGGCGGATTGAACAGCCAGTTGGCGCATCCGTTGAAGGATAGCAGAAGTTTCATTCAGCGCGCCTTCAGCGGTCTGGATGAGCGAAATGCCGTCCTGAGCGTTGGAAGAAGCTTGGTTCAAACCGTTGATCTGGCTGATCATTTTTTCGGAGATGGCCAGACCGGCGGCATCGTCGGCAGCTTTGTTGATCCGTTTGCCGGAAGCCAGTTTCTCCAAGGATTTACTAACGGAACTGTTTTGGATTTCGAGGTTTCTCCAGGCATTCAACGCAGGTACGTTGGTGTTGATAATCATTCTTTTTTTCCTCCTTGAATTTTGCTTTTTTGGCATCCTTGCCAAAATCTATGACAGCTGGCCAGCTTGTCATCAGGGTAATTATTGCCCTTCACCGGATATATCGTGTATTTTAGCAAAAGATTAAGAGCATTTTAGTCGAAAATTAAATAATTTTGCAGATTTTTGGAGAAGTTTCTAGTTCTTGCTCCCTGTTTCCTCTTCTTTAAGCTGCTTTACCTGTTTTAACACCGCGGCGACATCAACCTGGTGAGCCGCTTGCGCGGCCTGCCGGTTGGAATCCTTCACCGCGTCATAAAGTTCCTGGCGCAGGATCTTTACATCCTGCGGCGCGTTGATGCCCAGCCGGATCTGGTCTCCCTGGACATCGACCACGGTGATGACAATGTCGTCGCCGATTCGCAAAGACTGGTTTTTCTTGCGGGCTAAAATCAGCATATCATTTACTCCCGCCGCTTGGGCAAATCTTATACCGCGTTGAATACTCCTTCTCCGCGGCCAATACTTGGAATCCCACGCCGAGCTTCCGGTTGATGACAATCGGCCCGAGAAGATTGGCGGTGATATCCTGGGGCTCGTCCGCCAGGGTGATCGCGACGAAAACCTGGACATCCTCCGGTTTGCCCAGCTTGGCCGTATAAGTATCAGGCAGCTCGAAACTGTATTCCGGGGCAAACCAGAAGGGCTCGGTGACGATCAGGCCAAAGAATTCGTCGTCCAGGCTCTGTAAAACCCGAAACAGCTCCTGATCGGGCAATGCAGCGAGGGTAAAGGTCCGGTAGTCTTCCAAGCCGATCAGCCCTTCGGGAAAGGTAATGACTTTTTCTTCGATCGCGTCCGGCGGATTTTTCAATGCAGAGTTAACTGGCATGACTGCCTCCCGATTATGCTTTAATATCGACGGATGGTTCACCCTCAAGGTATCCTTCGATCTTTCCCCAGCGAAAGTTGCCGTTCACCCCGCCGCGGTTGAGGCGGACCGAAACGTCGCCCGGACTGTAATAGCCCTTGATCGTACCGGGTTTAGCGGATATTTTCGGTGGAACCGAAGGCATGAGGCCGATTTCCAGCTTCTTTTCCTTCGGTTTCGATGCTTCATCCGCCAGCGCGGTGACGCTGGGTCCGTTGGCCCGGCCCATGGCATCCCCTTCGTCGGCCCGGCGCTCAATCCCTTGGAGAACAGTCGCCCGGGCCTCCTCAACCACGTCCCGCATCGCCGCGGCGATATCTTTGAGTCCCATGGAATTGAAAGACTCCCGGAGATCGATGATAATCTCCGGCGAAGTGGTCCGAACCGTCAGATCAGGAGCCCGGGTGTTGATATCCAGGTCCGGAGCCTTTATATACAGCTTCAAGTTCGGCGGGGTGATGATTAAACCGAGTTGAGGTATGCTCATATTAGGTCTCCTCCCCGCAGCGCTACTTCAGATAGTCGGCTAAAGACTGGGGAAGAATTTTTGCGCCGATCGCCAAAGCGGCATTATAGACATTCTGGGCGCTCTGGAAATCGATGCTGGCTTTGGCGGCATCCAGGTCTTCGTTCTGGGACAGGTCGCTCTTGATGGTTACATAATCGGAAGTTAAACGCTCTTTCATGGTCGTATATACAGACTGTCTGGCTCCCAGTCCGGTCTGCGCCTTGAGCAAATTATCATTGTCGGTCTCCCATATTCCAAGATCAGCACTTAGCGTATCTACATCGCCGGCCAGCATATCTGCCTTAATCTGGTTGAGGTTGGCAAAGAGCTGCGGCTGACCGGCAGCGTCGATCGTCCCGAAAAACGACTGGCCATCGACATTTACCTTGTCGCGGATCGGGTCCGGCGCCCCGGGGCTGACTTTCATCGTTACCGTGCCGGCATAGGGATTGCCGCCTTGGCCGTCGTAGGTGCCATTGTAGGTAACGACGCCGGTGGCCGGATCCCGCGTAAACGGCTGGGATTGGGTGTTTTGCCCGGCGAACAGATAGCGGCCACCGAGCTGGGTATTGCCCAAGTTCATCAGTTCATTGATATATCCATCCAGTTGTGCGGCGGCAGCCTCATAAGCAATGTCGGGGTTAGGAGCCGTTACCCGAATGATGAGCGTCTTAATGCTCTGCATAACGTTTTCGGCGTTGGTCATGGCCCCGTCGCTGGTCTGCATCCATGAAACGGCGTCCGAGGCATTTTGGCTGAACATGTCATTCTCCGTAAGATCGGCCCGGAATTTCAGGCTGCGCACCGACTTGACGGGATCGTCGGAGGGTTTGTTAACCGCCAGGCCGCTGGACAGTTGGTCCTGAAGCTTGCTGATCTTGGACAGCGAGCCGTTGAAGTTGTAAATAAAATTATTGGTCAACATATTATCGGTTATCCGCATAGGTCTTCACCTCTCAATCTTATCCTACCATCCGGTTGATCAGGGTATCGAGCATGCTGTTCATCGTGGCCACGACGTTGGCGGCGGCGCCATAGGCCTTTTGGAACCGGATCATATTGGACATTTCCTCGTCCATATTGACGCCGGATATCGATTCCCGCCAATTTTGGGTGGAACTGACCAGTACGCCCTGGTTGGTGGCCATATTGCTGGCCTGCTGGGATTGGACGCCCAGCGTGCCGATGATCGTGCTGTAATAGTCCAGCAGGCTGAGGTTGCCCAGGGCATTGGGCGGAGACGGCAGCGGATCGGGCGTTTTTTTCAGCACGTCCGCCAGGCGTTGGGCGTTGGTGCCTTCGTCCAGGCCGGCGCTGCCGGCATCGCGGGCCGCGATTTTATCCAGTCCGGTATCGGTGTAAAAATCTTTGTTGACTTCCAATTCGTCCAGCCAGCAGGTGGCCGGAGTATATGCCGTATAGTCCTCGCCGGTTACGCCGAAGAAATTGTCGCCGTGAGTGCCGGGGACGGCCGGGGTGGTATTGTCGAGGCCTTGCTTATGCTGGTTGTTGAAATCCTGCATCAGGAATTGGGCCATTTTATCGATGCTGTCCAAATAGCCCGTGATCGTCTGGTCCCGCATCTGGATCATGCTGGCCAGTTTGCCGCTGGTGAATTTGATCGTTCCGGGCAACCCGTTGGCTTCGATGACGGTGCTGGTGTCAAAGCTGTATTTCGTATTGCGTTCGGCGGTGACGGTCATCGGTATCGCCGTATCTCCCAGCACCAGGGTTACGCCGCCGGCCTGGACCTGATAGTTGTGGGAAGAATCTTCATACACCTGGATATTGGCGATATCGGAAAGCTTGTCCACCAGGAGATCCCGCTGGTCGCGCAGGTCGTTGGCGATCGTGCCGGTGCTCTCCTGGGCGCTGATTTGCTTATTGAGGGAAGCGATTTGCTGGGCGATATTGTTGATGTTGTCGACTTGCGTGGCGATCTGGGTGGTCAGGTCGTTAGCCAGCGCCCGGAGGTGGTCGCTGTCCTGTTTCAGCGTCTGGACCAGAGCGTTAGCCATCTCCCGGACGTTGGTCCGGGCCCCCACGCTGGTCGGATCGGCGGCGAGGGTTCCGAGCGAGGTCCAGAAGTTATTGATCCCCGCCTGAATTCCCACGACTTGCGTGCCGACTTTGCCGTCGTGAAAGATTTGCTCGAGCTGGGTAAAGGTGCTGGCCTGGTCTTCCCAGAAGCTTTTCGAAGAGTTCTGCTGCCGGTACTGCATGTCGATGTAGGAGTCCCGCGCGCGGGTGACGGACTGGACCTGAACCCCGGTTCCCACCTTGAGCGGGCCGCCGCCCTGATAGAGCGTCACCGGATAGGTCGTAGCCAGGTTGGCCCTCTGGCGGGAGTACCCGTCGGTGTTGGCGTTTGCCATGTTATGCCCGGTGGTGTTCTGACTGGCCTGTTGAGCCGCCAGGGCCAAGGTCATGGTGTTGAGTCCCATAAATGTCGGTATCATCGGTTCACGCTCCTAAATCTTTCTATCCACGATCGACCGGCCGCCGGCAGGCAGGGGTGAAACCTCGCCGCCGGGATTGTAAGCCGGGCCGGATTGCATATTGTGGATGAGATCGAGATTGTTGCTTATGAAATTCTGCAGATGGGTTATGATTTCGCTATTAATGCTGTTTTGAAGCGCCAGAGCGCGGACGGTCCCGGAAAGCTCGTCCGCGAGCTCTGCGGCCCGGCTTTGGTGTTCCTCCGGCAGAAGGGCGACCAGTTGCCGGATGCTTCCTGGCCACCCGTAGTGCTCCTGAAGGGCCAGGCGCTCCCGCTCCAGCTTCCGGATGGATTCCGCCAAGGTTTCTTCGGTCCTCAGGGTTTCCTTCAGGTCCGCAATCGTGCCGCTGCCCAAAACAGCCTGTTTCCGTTTCGCCGCTTCCAAAGCCGCTTTGTATATCGCAACAAGCTTTGTCAGAATCTCGACAGATTCAAGCTCGCCGTTCACTTTGTTGGTCATTCCAGACTGCCTTCCTTTACTTGTGCCGTTTTGGTTCTACAGCTTCTGGTCGATCAGCGACCGAGCCACTCCTGAGCGGGAAAGCTGCGTCTGTCCCGGCGGAGTATAGGTGGTGTTGGCCATGGTCCGCGACAACAGGTTCATATTGTAATCAATAAAGGACAGCGTCCGTTGCAGCATGTCGGCATTTACCTGGTTAAGCTGAACCAGTTCCTGAACCAGTTCTCCCCACTCGCGGGTCGCTTTCACCAGCCGCTCCGCGACATCCTCGGGGGCGAACGCGGTAAATTCTTCGAAGGTGCTCTGATCCGTCAGGTGATAGCGGGCAGCCAGTTCCCGCATGATCGAATCCCGGCCTCCCTGAAGCTTGCCGATCCGGGGAATGAGAAGTTCCTCCTGGCGGGTAATTTTATCCAGTTCCTCAGCCCTGACCCCGACTAATATATCCCGCTTTTGGCGGGCCAGTTCGACGATGACGCCGTACATGTCCCGTGCTTCTTCCGTCAGAGCAGCCAATTTATCCCATTTTTCCTTCACGTTCGGCCTCCCTACCGCAATCCGTCCGCGAAAGTCCGCGCCAGCATCTTTTCCGCCACCGCCTGGGCGTCGACGTCATAAGTCCCTTGCGCGATTTTTGCGGAAATCTCCCGCACCCTGTCCTCCCGAACCTCGGGCAACGCCCGGATAGCCTGGTATAGCTGGCCTACTTCCTGGGCCTGGCTGGACAGTATGACTTCGTCCTTCTTGGACACGGGAGAAGCGCTTTGGGTCTTCTGGCTTTGGGAAACCTTGTTTTGATCCGTATAGGCTTTCATTATGCTTTGAATTTGCTTACTTGAAATAATCATGGGTCACACCTCGCTTACGTTCACAAAAACTCCTGTAAATGTATCGTCAAGAAAGGCGAGGATCATAATCCCCGCCTTTAGCTGTTTTATAACATTTATCACTGGATATAGCGGCTTTTAAGCGTTTCTCTCCCGTTCCCGCCTATGTACGTTTCTATTTTCTCTTGATCAGGTCTTTGATATACATCCGCTCGTTTTTGGCCGATTCCAGACGCTGATCCGGCTGCGATTGCCATTCGTCCGTCTTGAGCTGGCTGATAATATTCTTATTGCATTCGTCGCAGACCCGGCCGGCGGAAATCGGTTGACCGCACGTCTCACAGGGGTAGGTGATAATTGCATCGGCTGTAATGCGTCCTCGTTTTATCATCCGGAGAATGACCTTATGCTTCACCCCGGTGGCTTTGTGGATATCCTCCAGCGATGCCCTTTTCTGCTCTTTCAGAAACTCCGATACCCGGTCCTCGGCCGCTTCTTCCTCCCGGACACAGCTTGGGCACAACCCGGTCGGATTCTCGACGCATAAAGTGCCGCATTCTACACAGTAGGTCAACTTCACTTCCTTCTGCCCCCTCTCTACCTGCATTATAACATATCTGTCAGCATTATATCATATCTGTCAAAATCTGCTAGGGCCGCAGCTTCATTTTCGCGGCAAGCGGACATTTTTTTACCGGTCAGGCAGGATTATTCCGGTCGATAGTCAAAATTAAATATACTTTATCTTGATATTTTATCATGCGACGAGAGGCAGTTTACTGTGTATATGTTAACCCTATTACAGGCTGTTGAAAATAGCGCCGATGCCGTGAAGGCACTGGGCGAAATAGTGACGATCCTTACGCGGCTGATCGAATGGAAAAATCCCAAGCTCTATCTTCACAGCCAGCAAGTGGCCAACTACGCCGTAAGCATTGCCGCAAAGATGGGGCTGCCCCGGGATGAAATCGAGCGGATCCAGGTAGCGGCCGTGCTCCACGACTTGGGACACCTCACGGTGCCTAACTCGGTGTTGGCCAAAATCCCCTATCTCTCCACCCGGGAAATGAGCGTCTACAAAAATCACTGCAACGCCGGAAGCTGCATGCTGGAAAATATCCCGGCGTGCCAGGAGATCATTCCTTATATCCGCTACCATCACGAACGCTGGGACGGCAAGGGCTACCCGAAACGTCTCAAGGGTGTGAACATTCCCCTCGGAGCCCGGATTATCGCCGTGGCCAATCATTACGACCGCTTCATCAATCCTTGCACGCAGCACTGGATCAAAACCAAGAAAGAGGTTGTCCGGGAGCTTGGCAATCATTCCGGCACAGCCTTCGATCCCGATGTGGTGAAGGCCTTTGTCGATTCACTCGGCTGATCGGCCGCCCCGCTGGCCAGGGCCAGCCCGAACACCTTTCCGGCGCCGCCCTTTTTCAGCACTCGGGCGCACTCATTCAGCGTCATTCCGGTAGTCAATATATCGTCCACCAGCAAAACCGTCTGATTACGAATAACCTCCGGGCGCGTGAGACAAAACGCGCCCTTTATATTTTTACGCCGTTCCCCAGGCGCGAGTTCCCACTGCGGCGCCGTGGCGCGGGTCCGGATCACGGCTTCCGCCCACGGCCACCCCCGCTGCCCGGCCCACCGCCGAAAAATAAGCTCGGTCTGGTTGAAGCCGCGTTCAGCCTGCCGCGCAGCATGCAGCGGGACAGGCACGACAACGTCGATTCTCGGCAGCCGGCCCGCATCCAGCCGGCTCAGCAGCCATTGGCAATATACCGCGTACTCGGAAGCGCGCCGGTATTTCAGTTGCTGAAGGACCCGCTTGGCTCCCGCCGAATACTCGCATAGCGCCCAGCAGGAATCCAGGGCCGAAAGCCGCCGCCCGGCCACATTTATTTCCCGCCAGGCGATGACTTGGGCCAGGCAGGGCTGGCACCAGGCCCCGTGTTGCTGCACCGGGGTCCGGCAGACCGGACATTTGGGCGGATATAGAAGATCCAAGAACGCGGCCCACCAGCTTTTTAGCATAGCCCTTCCCCCTGCAGGCGCTCGGCCAGCAGCGAATACCTCCGCCGGGTCCGGTCATTGGCGAGCGCCGTGTTGAGCGCCGCTTTGCTGCCGAGGAGTACGACCCTTTTTTTGGCGCGGGTTACTGCCGTGTACAATAAGTTGCGCTGCAGCATCAGGTGATGGCCGGCCACCAGCGGCATAACCACCACCGGATATTCGCTGCCCTGACTCTTATGCACGCTCATAGCATAGGCCAGAGCCAGTTCATCCAATTCACCGTGTTCATACAGCACGTCCAGGTCGGGGTACCGTACAATCACCGCACCGTCGTCCAGCCCGGCGACAAATCCGATATCGCCGTTGAAGACGCCTTTGTCATAGTTATTGCGAATTTGCATAACCTTGTCCCCCATGCCGAAGGACTGCCCCAGGCCACCGGCGGACAGAGCCCCGGGCCTTGGGGGATAAAAGGCGGCCTGCAGCAGGTGGTTTAAGTTGCCGACCCCACAGGCCTGCCGATGCATCGGCGACAAAACCTGCACTTCCTGCAGGGCGTCAAAGCCTTCTCCGGGAAGCTCCACCCGGACAAGTGTTACAACGGCTTCGGCCACCGCCAGTTCGTCGGTTATTTCCCGGAACTGGAATTCAGGGCTTGTCCGCCAGTCCGGCAATAAGCCGCGGTTGATCCGGTGCGCGTTGGCTACGATCATGCTCTCCCCGGCCTGGCGGAATACTTCGGTCAGTCGGACCACCGGAACCCTTCCCGACCGGATGATATCCTTGAGCACCGAACCAGGCCCCACCGCCGGCAACTGATCGACATCGCCCACCAGCACGACCCGGCAGCCCTGCGGCACCGCCCTTAACAAATAGTGCATCAACAGGATATCGATCATCGATGCTTCATCAATGATGATGACATCGGCATCCAATGGGTTGCGCTCATTGCGGGCGAACAGTGGCGCCCCCTCCGCTCCGCCGGTCGATTCCAGCAAACGGTGGATGGTGGACGCTTCCCGTCCGCACGCTTCGCCCAGCCGCTTCGCCGCTCGCCCGGTGGGCGCTCCCAGTACAATCTTGAACCTTTGAGCGGCCAGCACCGCAAGAATGCCCTTGATGGTCACCGTCTTGCCGGTTCCGGGACCCCCGGTCAAAACCAGCACTCCGTGCCGGAGAGCCGCGGCCATCGCTTCGCGTTGCGCGTCGGCCAGCTTTATGTCCGCTCCGGCTTCCCACTCGGCCACAGCCGCGGCAATATCGTCGCACAGCACCGGCTTGGCCCGCTCTTTCAGGTCAATCAGCCGGTCCGCCACCTGGACCTCGGCGTCATACAGCCTGCCGGGATAGACAAGGGTCATGCCCTGGTAGTCTTCCGTATGCAGCCTATCCTCCCGAATAAGTTCCGATAAGCATAGAGCTACCTCCATCTTCCCGGCTCCCAGAAGTTTGGCCGTTTCATCGATCAGGTGCGCCTCCGGAACACAGCAGTGCCCCGACTGGGCTGTCTGCGCAAGGGCATAATCGAGGCCGGCTGCCAAGCGTTCCGGATCATTGCGGTCCCAGCCCAGCGCCATCGCAATGCGGTCGGCTGTCCGAAAACCGATTCCTTCCACTTCCCGGGCCGGAAGAAAGGGGTTCTGCCGCAAAATATCCAGCGCGGCCGCCCCATAGTGCTTATAGATTCGGCTGGCATAGGAGCCGGCTACCCCATGGGTCTCCAAAAACAGCATAATTTCCTTAAGTTCGGATTGTTCCGCGAACGACCGGCAAATGATCTCGGCCTTCTTGGCCCCGATTCCTGCAACTTCGCGGAGGCGGTGGGGAAAATACTCGATAATTTCCAGTGTTCTGTCGCCGAAACGCTGAACAAGCCTGCCTGCCAGGGCCGGGCCGAGGCCCTTGATCGTGCCGGACGCCAGAAACCGCTCGATTCCGCGAACCGTCATCGGACTTCGCCGCCGCAGAACTTGCACGCGAAATTGCCGTCCGAACCGGGGATGATCACCCCATTCCCCTTCCAGCTCCAACTCCTCGCCTACCAGGGGCGCCGCCATGTTGCCCACTACGGTGACATAGGCCCCATTAGACGGTTGGAGCCTAAAAACGGCAAAATCGCCCTTATCACTTTGGAATACGATATTTTCAACAGTTCCTATCAAAATTTCCATAGCGGCCACTCCATTTCCCAAACAACAGTTCTGCAATTCGCAGCCGACTCTCCCAAATCCTGCAAATATTTTTAGTTGGCAGCAGGAATATTCTAGTAATACGTGGAAAAAGGTAGCAATTTTAAACGCAGGAGGGTGGGGTAGTTTGAAAGAAGAGATGTATACCTATCACTATTACAAAAGTCGCTCTGTCGTTAAGCCGGAGAAAACATCGGATTTCCTGGTCAGAGCCGCCGTTGTTTTTGGCCTGGCCTATGCTGCTCTCACATTGTCGGTTATGTTTCGGGGATAAAGCCACCGGTTTAATACAAATCCAGGCGCAAAATGCGCCTGGATTTTATATTTCCCTCAGGGCCCCATCCGGGCCGGCAGGGCTATGTCCGCCGGCGGGCTCCACGGCCTGGGCCTCGGACACCGCCAGCAGTTCCTCGTATTTTTGCTCAAGCACCTGCTGGAGCTTTGCATATTCCTCCGCCAGCGACCTGCTGACTTCCGGGTCGGCATGGCTTTCCGGATCATTGAGCCTAAGCTCGCAGGCGGCGATTTCCTCCTCCAGGGCGGCGATTTCCTCCTCCAGCCGCCTGACTGTACGGCTGATGTCTTGTTGACGGCGACGGGGTTTTTCGCTCTTCTTTTGTTCCTTGGAGACCGGCGGAGGCAAATCGCGCCTTTCGTCCCTGCGCTTTTTTTCCCGGTAGTAGCTATAATTACCCGCATACTCGACAAGCCGTCCGTCCGCCAATTCCGCCACCCGGTCAGCCACCTTGTCGAGAAAGTAACGGTCATGGGATACCACCAAAAAGGTGCCCGGAAACTCCAGAACAGCATCCTCGACAGCCTCCTTGGCGGCGATGTCCAGGTGATTGGTCGGCTCGTCCAGCACCAGAAAGTTGGCTCCGCTCAGCATAAGCTTTAAGAGCACCAGCCGGGCCTTCTCGCCGCCGCTGAGATCGCCGATCTGCTTGTAAGCATCGTCACCCCGGAACAAAAAAGCGCCCAGACAGTTTCTGGCCCGCTCCTCGCCGAAGCCGAACTCATTCATCACTTCGGTCAGCAAGGAGTTTTGGCCGGTAAGCCCCTCATGCTCCTGCGCGAAATACCCCACGCGAACCCGGCTTCCCAGTTTGACCGATCCCCGCCGGGGCTGGAGTTCGCCGGTCAGGAGCTTGAGTATCGTCGTCTTGCCGGCGCCGTTGGGTCCGATCAAAGCTACTCCTTCGCCGCGCCGGATCAACAGGGAGAGACCGGCAAGCACCGGCTTTTCATCATAAGCCACCGTGACATCAATTAGCTCGGCAACCCGTTCGGCGCAGTCCGCCAAAGGCTGAAAGGCCAAACCAAGTTTGTCCGCCTCGCCGGGCGGGGCGATCCGTTCCAGCCGGTCGAGCAGCGATTGCCGTCCCCGGGCCTGCTTGGCCTTTATTCCCGCGCGGTATTTGTTGATATAGGCCTCCGTCTTGGCGATGTAATCCTGCTGTTTTTCGTAAGCGTTTTGGAGGCTTAGCGTCTTTTCCGCCTTTTGGCGGAGAAACTCGCTATAGTTTCCCCGATAGCTTGTCAGTCGGCCATTTTCCAATTCCAAAATGCGGTCAGCCACCCGATCCAGAAAGTACCGGTCATGGGAGATCACCAAAACCCCGCCGGAGTAATCCCGCAAGTAGTTTTCCAGCCATTCCGTCATTGCTATGTCCAGGTGGTTGGTGGGCTCGTCCAGGAACAGAAAATCCGGCTGCCGGATCAATGCTCTCGCTAGGCTGATCCTGGTTTTCTGACCGCCGGAAAAGGTGCTGAGGTCCCGGTCAAGCTCATCGTTTTCAAAGCCCAGACCGCTTGCCACGCGGCGGATCATATTTTCTACCGCATAGCCGCCGCTTCTTTCAAAGCGCTCGACAATCCGGGCATACTCCCGCATCAGGGCCGCCAAGGCAGTCTCCTCCCGTTCCTCGGCAATCGCCGCTTCGAGGTCGTGCATTTTTTCCTGCCACCGGTCTACGTCCTGATACGCTGAACGGAGATGGTCATATAGCGTTCCGCCGCCGGCAACCGGCGCCTGCTCCACATAACCCGTCGTTTCGCCGGCAGGGAGGCTCGCCTGGCCGCCGTCAACCGGCTCCAGGCCCAGTAGACAGCGGAACAGGGTGGTTTTTCCCGCCCCGTTGGCGCCAATCAGACCGATTTTTTCCCCCCGGCCGAACTCGAAGTTTATTTCGGAAAAGATGGTCTGCGAACCATAAGCTTTCATCAATCCTGATACTTTTAATATTCCCATTGTCCACCTCTCACGCGAAAAGGCACCGCTTCACAAGCCTGTAGGCAGGCGGTGCGTCCCATGCCCGGATAAGAAACCCATCCTTGATTATTCCCGCCTGGTTTCGCAAGGCAAGAATCTACCGGCTCCCGCAAGCTGCAGGAGCCGGTAGTTTTGATTCGGCGACAGCTATTCAATTTCCTGCTGCAAGAGCTGCAAGCCGGCTTTGACCGAGGCTGCCGGCGACTTTCCCCCTGGAAGCGCCAGTGCGCAATACCCCTGATAGCCCGCTTGACGCAGCCGGCCGATCAGCCCCCCGACGTCAACAAGCCCCGTCCCCGGCGGGCAAGAGCGGTAGCTGCCTTGCGACCCAGAAATGTCTTGAATATGCACATAGCCAAGGTAACCCTTGAGAACATCCAGCGCCTCACCCGGCTCCCATCCGGCCGCGAGCCAGTTCCCGGCGGCAAACGAGACCCGAAGCCACGGGGAGTCGAAAAGCTCCACCAGATCGCGCAGAAAAACCGGGTCGCCACTCCAACCATAGGGAATGTTTTGCACCGCAAGCAAAATTTCCTTTTCTCTAGCCTTAGCGATAAGCCTGCGAATCTCCTCCTGCCACCATTGAGCCTGGACCAAGGCAGGGCTGAACGGCTCGTTGGCGATATTCACCTGGAGTACGGCAGAGCCCAGGAACCCGGCGAAGGTAAGACTGCGGTCCACGGCTCGCAAGCTCTGCCGGGCGGATTCTTCCGATTGCCCGAGCAGGCTCTCGTCGCAGGCATAGGCGGAGATCAACTCATACTCCGCCAGGAACTCCCTGATGGCCGGGAGTTCTTCCATCGCCCTGCGCCAATACGGGCGGAATTCAATGCCGGCGCAATCGTACTTGTCAGCCAGCGGAACCAATTCGAGCTGGCACATGCCCGAACGCAGAAACTCGTCCCATGTAACCGCGCTGAGGAGATATTTCATCGCAAGCCTCCACCAACCGTCCCGTATATTCCTATCGGTCAGCGCGGCACCACCGTCTTTCGTCAAACGGAACGGGCCGTCTGAGGAATCCGTCCCCCAAGCGGCCCCCGTCGCTGCAATCGCATGATGAGCGGATACAGGCGGTTTGCGAATTCAATACCGGAATTTCGCTGCTTATGAGGCGTCTGGCTTGACTAACTACTCAATGGTACAGATGGCGTCAGGACGGCGCACCAGGAGAGCGATGGTTTCCAATACCCGGAAGACGTGGTTCATGTTGGCCGGCCCCATGGAGGCCGTGACCATGTCTTGGCCAACCGCCAAATTCAGGTTTTGTGATCCTGTTGCCACTACAACGGCTTTATTGCCGCCAATTACATTCGAATAGTATACTCCGCCACTGATCAGGGCTTTTACCTGATCCAGCTCCAGCATGCCCGTATTGCCGAACACCCGGATCATGCGGCCATAGAGCGCGGGGCTGACCACCATCGCATAAGGCCCGTAATGTCCGGCCTCACTGAGTTTTCCCACCGCTTTCACCGTGTCGGCCAACGCGTTTCCGCAATCGTCCCAGCTGCTGGCCTTAACCGTCAGCCGGCCTTTAGCGTTAAGCAGGCCTTCATGCCCCAGCTCGCTGTTGCCGTTGAAAATCAGGCTGTCTTCCTGAACCGCTACAAAGTTGGCGGCCACCGCGGCAGTCGATACGTCCAGCGGCAGACCGAGATGCCGGTCGGCCTCCACATCCCGCCACATAATCTTGAAATCTTTGTAAAGGATCGGCAGGTTGATGGTCGCCCGCCGGGTAGCTTCTACCACATAGCCGTCGTTTTCGCCCACCATATCGATACCGGCGGTAGCTTTTCCGCTGAATACCGAGTAAGGGATACTGTACACGCCCGACCCGAGCGGACCTAAAACCTCGATAATGCGGCGGCCTACCAGCATGCTGCGGGCGGTACTAACCACCGCTTCGTCGAGGCGGGCCCATTCGCCGTCGGTAAGAGGGGCTGAATTTCGATCTAAATAATCCATATTTCTTCCTCCTCTCACTTACGCCCAAACATGCTGCCGACCGTCAGGGCCTTGTTTTCCTCTGAAGCGGCAACCACGCGGTTTTCAGGCGCAACGGTATGATCACTGGCGAATTTTTGCTGTTGAATGGAGTCAATACGGGCAATGAGGTGAGTAATTTCCGCGACGTGCTCTTTTTCGTCATCGCGGATATGCGAAAGCAGCTCTTTAATCTCCGGATCGCTTATATTGTCGATATGGGCTTGGTACTGGTTTATGGCTTGCAGCTCCCCCATGAGATCTTCCCGCAGCCAGATTAACAATTGTTCCATGGGCGAAGCATCCATTGCTCCAGATTCTGGTTTGCCATATGCCACTGTCATTCCTCCCATCATATTGTCAAACTTACTGGATATGTCTACCTATTCGCTTTGGGGCAGTGATTTCCTGCCTAGTACTCCTCATTGCTGAAGTCCACTACCCGGCAGCTTGTCTCCTCACAAAGCATACCGCAGAACGGACAGCTTATCACGTTCTGTTCGTGGCTGCCGAACATTCCGCCACATCGGCTGCATTTGTATCCTGTCTCGGCGTTATCCGGTCGTTCCATTATGTTTATTTCGCCTCCCTCGTTCATCGCTATGCAGTATATTCATTCCGCCCGCAATTTATACGATTTGGCGACATTTCATTCCCGGCGCAGTACCAAGCGTATCGCGGAACCCGCATCCTCGACCCGCAGGCGGTTGACAAAATCCAGAATCTGGACGATCTCCCCCTGGCAAAACGCCAGCCCTTCGCCGGTCGGCCGGGATGCGGAAGCCAAGTGGATGACCTTCAGGATCGGATCGGAAAGCGCCAGTCGGTCGAGAATGGCTGCGGTTAAATCATCGGACCCATAGTCGACAATCACAATATCGCACCAGGCGGGGTTGTCCGCCGCTTCCTGCAGCAGATACCGGACCAGCCCCTCAATGCGATACTCCATGTTACGCACGATAATCAGCAGGCTCATACAAGGTGACTTCTCCCATTCCGGTGCGGTAAGAAACTGCCATAGGTCCCGCAGTACCTGACAAAGCCCATAGATCGCCAGTGACAATAGCACTACACTGATCGTATAGGAAAAAAACAAAATATCCTACCCCCTTGGCTTTGGGATAGGATAATATATGTTCGGTTATAAATACTCGTGCCTGTCGCTAATCCAGCACGACAATCTTGTTTTTGATGGCGTACAGCACGGCTTGGGTGCGGTCGGCAACATCGATTTTCCGGAAAATATTCGTCAGGTGATTCTTGACCGTCTTTTCACTCAGAAAAAGCCGTTGGGCAATTTCGTGATTGCTGAGGCCCTTGGCAATCAACTGGAGAACTTCGAGCTCCCGCAAGGTCAGCCGCTCATCCCTGCCATGCTGAAACAAGGTAGTTGCGCCATGGCGCCGCTCCTCCTCCAGGCGATTGATCTCGCCGAACAGTTTTTTGGCCAGGGTGGGATAGATAAAAGATTCCCCGTCATGGACGGTACGGATCGCTTTCACCAGCATGCCCGGCTCAATATCCTTCAGCAGATATCCGGCGGCCCCTGCTTTCACCACCTCGACTACGTAACTGTCGTCATCATGAATGGTCAAAATAATAACCTTAACCTCCGGGTAGGCCGCCCGAATCCGTTTCGTAACTTCGAGCCCGCTGAGCCGGGGCATATTGATATCCAAAAGTGCAATATCCGGATTAAACTCACCGGCTTTCCGCACAGCCTCTTCGCCGTCGCCGGCCTCGGCAACAATAGTGAAGTCCTTTTCGAGCTCCAGAACGTTTTTTATTCCTTGCCGTAACAAGGCATGATCGTCGGCAATAAGAATTCGAATCGGCATGGTCTTACTTCCCTCCGTCGCTTTCACGCTGTATATAGAGTGCTGAAAGCCTCCTCCGGGTATTCCTCGGGCGCTCGCAAAGCTCCATAGTTATTTCGGTTCCGATTGCTCTTTCAATAATATCGTTCTTTTGTCTCCTAAACTTTAGAAACTTTCGACGCCTGCAGGCTAAAATCCTGTAAAATACGACTCCTAACCTTTCTTCGCTCGGCTGGAAGATTTTTCTCTCCGAAAAGCAAATGCCCAGTATACTGCGCTACCCGGCATTTCCCTAAACAAGCCCTGCGTCCCGGTCTTTGTGACAGCAGCGGGGGCTTGTTTTTTTTTGTTTATATTTTCGTTTCGGTGTCACATTTTTTTAAGTCACAGTCTGCAGTATAAGACAATTTATATATGTAAAAATATGGAAAATGTTAATGATGCGAGAAATGTCTGGATGTGAAAATTCCCTGTAAATGAATAATTCTACCTTGCTGAACATTACTACCTCCAGGCATTTCCGTCCATAGTTTTTACGAGAGAGGAGGCGTATGGAGCTTATTCATCCTTGTTTTTGTTCTCTGGCAACATTATATCGTAAGGAGGTAAAACATTGAAGTCGCACTGGAAAAAATCTCTCCGGGCCATCTGCCTGATCACTGTGCTAATGCTGTTCGCCATAGCACCGGCTTGGGCCGGAAACGTAGTGTCCGATCCTTCCACCGACACCGTCACTGGCGACAACAACCAAGTTTATGGTCAAGATGACAAAGTGTCCGGAAACGACAACACGGTAGGTCTAGGAAAAAAGCTACCCGTGATTGGAACAGTTGTTCTTGATCCGTCTAACGGCAACCGCGTAACGGGCGACGAAAACACCATCTACGGCGACGCCAACAACGTCACCGGCGATGGGAATAAGTTAGGAAATAGCCTACTTGTTACCACCACGAAAGCGAGCAACAATATGGTAACCGGTGACAATAACACCATATCCGGGTTTAGTGGCAACAATACGATTGCCGGAAACGGCAATACTTTGTCTGCAACGCTTCTGGGGGGCAGCAGCGATAATACCGTTAACGGCGACAGCAACGAATTCTCGTCCAGTAGCAGCAATACCGTCTCCGGAAATGGCAATAGGCTGGAACTTTCCGCCAATAACAACGCAACCGGTGACGGAAACGAGTTTTCAGCCAGTTCAAACAATATAGTGGGCGGTGATGACAATCAGTTTAAACTTCTGAGCAATGGCAATACTGTCTCCGGCAGCGGCAATAACTTCACCGCCGGGACCGCAAACACGGTCACCGGCAACGGCAACACGCTCACTCTTGCCGGGAACAATCGTGTAACCGGCGCTGGCAATAGCCTTGCCATCGGTAACGCCAACGCGATTGCCGGGAACAACAACACGATAACCGGCGGCGACAGCAACGCCATTTCCGGCAATGCCAATGCCGTCCTCACCGGGAGCAGTAATGCGATAGCCGGGAGCAACAATAGCGTTTCCGTCGGCAATAGCAATGCGATAACCGGCAATAACAACGGCGTGGCCCTCGGTGACCGGAATGCCGTTGCCGGCGACGGCAATCAAATCCTCGGATCGCAAAACGCCTTAACCGGCAACAACAACACCATTGCCGGCGGCGACAACGCCGTCGCTGGCAACGGCAACTTGGTTGCACTGGGCGACTATAATACGATTTCCGGCAACAACAACGGGATCGCCGGAAACAACAATGCCCTTGCCGGCAATAGTAACGCAGTGCTTGGCAATAAGAACTCCGTCAACGGAAATTACAACCTTATTGCCGGCAACGCTTCTGCCGCTATCGGCACGGCCAACGCCGTCATCGGCAACGCCAGCACCGCCTCCGGCACCCTGAATGGAGTCGTGGGAGCTGCCTCCACGGCGACCGGCTCGGCAAACCTCGTTGTAGGGGATG
>DLGF01000019.1 GCA_002482545.1 Sporomusaceae bacterium UBA7701 | reverse complement strand
GAACACTTGCCGCTGCTTTTTTTTAGAGCGACGTTTGATAGCTTACCAGCTTCTTCAGCTTCTGTCAAGCTATCTTTTTTTGCCTACTTTGCCGCGCTTGCCTGCTGGAGTTTTCATCCAGTTCGGCGACGGGCGACTTTTATATATTAACACAACTCTTTCGTTATGTCAACATGTTATTTTTTCCCTCTGCCGACGCAGCTTTTATAGTGCGACAGCTTTTATAATATATCATACATCAGGGGTTGCGCCAACTTCGCCTATTCCGGTTCTATGGCGAAATCCGGTACAAATTTAGCATCCCGGCTCCAATTGTGATTGTATGCTCAGCATGGCTAATTTATGCTTCTGTTTTGAATAAACCCCGTTCGGTGTCCATAATTCGAGCCAGCGTTACCAAAAGGTCTTGGGCATGATGCGTTCCAAAGGGCGCACGGGGCTTCCGACACAGTCTCTGGCGCCAATCCGGTCGGCAATTTCCCCGACAGCCGCGGTGGCGATGAGCGGAAGTCCCAGTATCCGACCTGCTTCAGCAATGCCGCGGGCGCCGTTTTGCACAATTTCAACCGTGGTCTCTTCCGCCATATGGGTATTGTTGAGTAATGCATCAACGCGTCCCAGAGTGGATACATAGTCGACAATCCGGTCGACAGTAGCCGTAAAGGGGCGGGACATATTGATGACAGCGATAATCTCAAGATAAGGATTCTCATAGGCTCCTTCAATCAGATTGAAAATGCGGGCGCCGTGAACGCCATAGCCGACATCCATGATGATATTGCCGGAACGCCTAAGAACCCAGCGCATGGCGCCTTTCATAACATTGCCCGCTTCGCCCAGACCTACGGTATCGCGGGTTTCCCAGGCGACAACCGTCATCCCCATCGCTTCCAGCTCCCGCTTGATGGGCCGGATGGTATAGACCGGTTCAACGGTATCCAGGTCGACCAAGGTTACCGGCAGGGCTTTGCGGCAAAGCTCCATCGCCCGGTTGACGGCATTCTCGCTTTTACCGCTGGCGTATTCCCCGACATAGGCCTCAATGATCGGCGTTATAGCCGACACCTCCTTGTCCGATGAAACGGCGCTCCCTATCCGGCGCTGCCCGAATATAAGTGCCCTGAAGTCCTTCGTCCTAATTATTCTAACCTAGTATGCTCTGATAAACCTCAAGTAATGAATAATTTGAACAAGATCAGGATAATGACTCCCGGCAGGCCGAGGAAGCCTACGACAAGCGCGGTTATGGGGTTAATGGCAATGGTGAAGCCGAAATGCCCGCCCACATAGTTGAGCGCCCACAGCACGAGGGCCCCCACGATCGCATTGTAAACCAGCCGGAAAATGAGTTTCAGCGGCATGAGAAAGAGTCTGCCGATCAGGTAAATCAGCAGAATACCGAAAGCAAAAGCAATGACAACATTGAAGTCCCAGCTCAGTCCAGGAATACCAGGCATGTTCATTTCTCCTTTCAAACCCACCTAGTTCTATTCTAAACGAGAACCCCAGGTCTTGCCAGGGGGTGTGGGCATCCTATTAGAATATATCGGCGGCCCGTCCTTCCTATGACAAAAAAATAGAGCCGGCTCATTCGTCTGCGTTTGTTCTCCCGCTCAGACCAAAGCCGGCTCCGCTTTGCTTCTTCCATTTTCGGTGGCCCGAATTTTTCGCTAACAGTAAACTGTAAGAATACGAGGAACAGGAACTGGGTCAAAGGCGCGGAACAGCTACCTTTAACCATGCTCGGTTTGGGAAGTCTCTTCTGAAGAGTAGGGCGAATAGGTCACACCTTCATTACGGGCCCTTTTCAGCAGGTACATATACTTCTTCTCGGCGGCCTGCATCAGATATACCGCATGGTCTACAAGATCGCTGTCCGATACCGAGTTGTAGTAATTCTGCGCGCTAAGCCACTCCTGCCTCGCTTGCTCAACTGCATCCGGCAGAGCCGGAACAGAAACCGTGGTACCGGATTCGTTCTCGATCAGGCTGGACAGAATTTTCCGGGGCCAAGTGATATTCAAGTCTCGCGGCAACGCCAATTTCATGTTTATCCCCTCCTGGCATTAGTGTTGCCAGAAACAGGCAGAGATAAACGCAATCCGCTCACTCGAAGCCAACTAACGGAATGATACGCAAAACAGACGCCGGCAGGTGCGTCCGTTTTTCTCCGGGCTACATTTCCCGTCTGTTCTCCAGTGCTTTGGACAAGGTTACCTCATCGGCGTATTCCAGATCACCGCCGACAGGCAGCCCGTGGCCGATACGCGTGACCTTTATCCCCAGCGGCTTCAACAGCCGGGCGATATACATCGCGGTAGCTTCCCCTTCCACGTCGGGATTGGTGGCCATAATCACCTCGTTGACGCCGCCTTCCCGGAGCCGGGAAAGCAGTTCCTTGAGCCGCAATTCATCCGGGCCGATACCGTCGAGCGGCGAAAGCGACCCATGCAATACATGGTACAGCCCCTTGAACTCCCGGGTGCGCTCCATTGCCGCGACATCCTGCGGCTCTTCCACCACACAGATTACGCCGGTGTCCCGTTCTTCGCTCTGACAAATCCGGCAAGGGTTGCAGTCCGTCAAATTGAAACAGACGGAACAATAACCGATCTTCTCTTTCGCGTCAACAATCGCTTCGGCCAGTTCCCGGCTTTGCTCCCGGTCCATCGCCAGAACATGGTAGGCTAGCCGGGCAGCACTTTTAGGGCCGATGCCGGGCAATCTCCGGAACTGTTCAACAAGCCTCGCCAGAGGCGCAATATGCTGCATCGCGAGCTAGAACATACCGGGGAGTTTCATCCCGCCGGTCAGCTTCCCCATCTCTTGGGCCATAAGATCGTCAACTTTCTTGATACCTTCGTTGATGGCCGCGACGATCATGTCTTCAAGCATTTCCATATCTTCAGGATCAACGGCCGCCGGGTCGATTTTGAGAGAAACAACCTGCTTTTCGCCGTTAACAACTACCTTAACCGCTCCGCCGCCGGCCGTAGCCTCCAGGGTTCTGGCCTTCAGCTCTTCCTGCAGCTTGGTCATATCCGCCTGCAGCTTTTGAACCTTCTTCATCATGTTGTTCATATTTCCCATGTTTCCAAACATCCATTAGTCCTCCCCATTCTTTTCTTCCTTTATAACTTTCCCGCCAAACATCATAATCGCCTGGTCGAGGGCCGGATGATGCTCCTCCGGCCCTTTGGCAGTTGCCGGCGCCGGCTTTTCCTTGGGGCGCGCAGGCGTCCCCAGCGTGCAGATCAGCCTGACCGGCTGGCCGGCAATCTGCCCTAGCGCACTCTCAATCATTTGGCGATAATCTTCTTTTTCACTGCGTTCCTTGGCAAAGGCCGACCCGAACTGGACCGTTGCATGGCCCGCGCCAAGTTCGGTCAACTGCCCCTGGGACACGCAGGCATGCACCGAACGTTTGCCACCGGCCAACAGATCCTTCAAGACCACTTCCCAAACCTGGCAGGGGTCCGCAATCGGCTGGGCGGTTGCAGCAGCCTTGACCGGTCCCGGCCCGGCCGCTTCCGCCTTAACCGGCTCCATTCTCACCGGCGCTTCTTTGGCGGCCGGGCGGACAACAGCCTGCGGCGGGGTATGCGCCGGCTGAGGCTGACTCGGCCTGGCCAGCGCGGCTTCCAGTGCCGCAACCCGGGCGGACAAACCTGCAATATCCGAATTTCGAATTACGCCGCGCGCCGCCGAGAGCAGCGCCATTTCCGCAGTAATACGCGGCTCGGGAGCCCATTTCGCTTCGTTGGCCGCGGACTGGAAGGCCTGAATGATCTGCACAAGCTCGTCATGGCTGAATCGGGCGCTTTGGGCCGCGAGGATTTCCCGGTCCTCACTATAGAGCTCCAGGTTGGTCATGTCGGGAGCAGCTTTATGCAGCATGAGACTCCGGAAGTGAAGCGCGAGCTCCAACAGCACCTGCCGGACGTCTTTCCCCAGCGCCACCAGCTCATCCAAGGCTTGGAGCACCGCAGGCGCGTCTTTATCCGCCACCGCGTCGGTCAGCCGCCAGACCCACTCGTGTCCGACCAGGCCGAGCAGATTCTGCACCATGGCTCCGGTAATCTTGGCTTCGCCTAGCGCGGTACACTGATCGAGGATGCTCAACGCATCCCGAAGCCCTCCGTCGGCATGGGAGGCGATAAGCCGCATAGCTTCCGGCGCGATATCGAGGTTGATGCTGGCTGCAACCTCCGTCAACCGCCTTTCGATCTCCTGCACGGGTATACGGCGAAAATCATAGCGCTGGCACCGGGAGTGAATGGTCGCCGGAATTTTATGCGGTTCGGTAGTAGCCAGAATAAAAACGATATGGGACGGCGGTTCCTCCAGCGTCTTCAGCAAGGCGTTGAAGGCTTCTGTCGTTAACATATGTACTTCGTCGATGATATATACTTTGTAGCGGCCCTCAACCGGCGCAAACTTGACCGCCTCGCGAAGATCCCGGATCTCGTCGATACCCCGGTTGGAGGCGGCGTCAATTTCAAAAACGTCCATCGAAGACCCGGCCGTGATTCGTTCGCAGCTGAGGCAGCGGTTGCAGGGCGTGGGAGTGGGTCCTTCCGCGCAATTCAGGGCCTTGGCCAGTATTTTGGCGGTAGTGGTTTTACCAGTGCCCCGCGGACCGGCAAAAAGATAAGCGTGAGCGATTTTGCCGGCGCTTATGGCGTTTTTCAGGGTAGTGCGAATATGCTCCTGGCCGAATAAGTTGTCAAAATCCTGTGGTCGCCACAAGCGATATAATGCTACATAGGCCATAAGATAAGCCGACACCTCCTTACTTCATTATCGCATTTTGCCATCTTTCGGTTATTCCACATAACCGGACCGTTTCCCTTTTGCCGCTCGGGCAAATACAACAATAGCAGCCTAAAAGGCTGCTATGCGGCGTTTTTAACGTCGGGCCACGATAGCCATCAGGCTGCCTCGCGGCACATAAGAATTGTCACTTACCGTTGCTTCCTTCCGGACCTGGCGGGGTTCATGAGTTCCTATTGCGCAAGACCCGATATCTACCGTGGTCCGACCTTAAAAACTCAAGGGAAATATGGCGGAGAGAGAGGGATTCGAACCCTCGGTACCTTTCACAGTACACACGATTTCCAATCGTGCTCCTTCAACCACTCGGACACCTCTCCGTGTGCTCTACTAAGCTAAGCGACCATTCCATTATATATAAATCTATAGGGTTTGGCAATATGGCGGAGAGGGTGGGATTCGAACCCACGAGACGGTTCCCCGCCTACTCGATTTCGAGTCGAGCTCCTTCGACCAGCTCGGACACCTCTCCATTATTCTGGCTTAGTGCAAAACAAATTGATGAGCCTTCTATTTCCGCCGTTCGCGGAAAAACTCCCGCATCAGCGCGGCGCATTCGTCGGCACGGACGCCTGCCAATACTTCAATCCGGTGATTCAAGGCGTCGTTCTGAACAATGTTGAAAAGCGACTCGACCGCCCCCGCCTTATAATCGGGACTGCCATAGACCAAGCGGTCTATGCGGCTCATCACCAGCGCCCCGGCACACATGGGACACGGTTCTATAGTAACATAAAGCGTAGCTCCGGTCAAACGCCAGCGACCCAATTTCCGGCAGGCGGCCTGAATAGCGATGACCTCCGCATGGGCGGTAGCGTCCTGCCAGGTTTCGCGCAGGTTATGCCCGGCGGCGATGACCTTTCCATCGATCACCAGGACGGCGCCGATCGGCACCTCGCCCAGCGCATAGGCTTCCCGCGCCTCTTGTAAGGCCAGCTCCATAAAATCATAATCGCTCAGCATCTCGCTCACCACGCCTAATAAGCCTGGTGCGCCCGAGACGACTCGAACGTCCGACACGCGGTTTAGGAAACCGCTGCTCTATCCTCTGAGCTACGGGCGCATATCATGCCGTAACTGTAAGCCGGGCTTTACGGCGCTGACTTACAGACTGCATCGGCATCTTCCACCTGAAGAATTATATCATTTGCCTAAATCCTTGTCAACGTCACCGTCCATGGTAATTATCGGCTTGCGGATACGCTTCTTCTCTTCCATGGCAGAAAAATATACAAGGACCGGCGTTGCCGGTCCTTTCCGTTTAAACTCTGAACTTCCGAATAGCCTGCTGCAATTCCTCCGCCATCTTGGCCAACTCCTGGCTGCTTGCGGCGATTTCCTGCATCGATGCGGTCTGCTCTTCCGTTGCCGCCGATACGGCATGGGTCTGGCCGGCGGTGTTTTTACTGATTTCCTCAATGGATTGAATGGTGGAGACGATATGTTGACTGTTTGCCGCAACCTGCTGGATCGCAGCGGATATTTCCTTGACCTGGAACGATACATCATCGATCAGTTTGGCGATTTGTCCAAAGGATTGCCCCGCTGATTGAACCACTTCCGCCCCGACCTTCACTTCCCGCGTGCCGTCATTCATCGCGGTGACGGCGCGGTCGGTATCGCCCTGAATCTCGTAAATCAGGCCGGCAATCTGCTTGGCGGCTTCTTCAGACTGTTCCGCCAGCTTCCGGACCTCCTCGGCCACCACCGCGAAGCCCCTTCCTTGTTCGCCCGCGCGGGCAGCTTCAATCGCGGCGTTCAAGGCCAAGAGGTTCGTCTGGCCCGCAATACCGGCGATGGTGTCGACAATCTGGCCAATTTCCTTCGACCGCTCGCCTAGCTTGGCTACGACCGCCGCCGATTCGGAGACGGTGCGCTCGATGGTCGCCATCTGGGCAACGGCGGTCTCCACCGACCGGGCCCCGGTCTTAGCCGCCTCAGCCGTTTGGTGGGAAGTGCCCGCCACCGTGTTGGCATTGGCCGCTACCTGCTTAATACTGGAAGAAATACCGTCAAACGTCGCGGCGGCGGCTTCCACGGCGCGAAGTTGCTGCTCCGAACCGGCGGCAACATCAGTAATGTTGACGGACACTTGGTTGGCGGCCTGCGCCGACTGCTCGGCCGTGGAGGTAAATTGCTCGGAAGAGGACGCAACCTGTTCAGCAGCCTGGGTTACCTGGACCACCACTTTTCTGAGGTTGCCGGCCATCACTTCAATGACTTTCCCCAGTTGACTTATCTCATCGTTATTTCTCGTCGCCACCGCGCCAATCGCCAGATTGCCCTGGGCAACCTCATTCAGCAAGGCGACGGCGCGGCCCAGGCGTTTGCGGATCATCCGGGTAATCAGCCAGGATATGATAACCGCCAGCACGACACTGACGCCTAAAAGACTGGTGCTGGTTGCCTTGGCGTTGGCGCTCGCAGCCCGTGCTATCTCGGCTTGGGCTGCGGCATTCTTGGCGATCAGCTCCTTAAACTTGCCATGGGTAATGCCGTAATTGTCCATCAGTCCTTTGCCATAGCCGACCCGCTTCTGAGCCTCTTCCATATTCCCATTTTTCACCAGGTCGATTTGGCCTGCGTAATATGCTTCAATCGCGGTAATTTTCGGTTTCATCTCGGATTCGACCAATTCCGCCAGTTCCGGATGTTTCGGATAATAAGCTTCCATCTCCCGGAACAGCTTGGTGATGTTTTTATGGCCGGAATTATAGGGCTCAAGATAGGAATTGGTCTTAGTAATCAAATA
This sequence comes from Sporomusaceae bacterium UBA7701, assembly GCA_002482545.1. GTDB lineage: Bacteria > Bacillota > Negativicutes > Sporomusales > UBA7701 > UBA7701. The sequence continues at coordinate 12,107 of DLGF01000019.1, read as the reverse complement.
GCCGCGAACCCCGGTTTCCTCATTCACCAGCTCGGTAATAATTTGCTCCCCCATCTGCACCATGGGAAGAGCATCTTCGACGATGTCCGCGGAAGCCTTTTCGATTTGCCGGAAATGATAGAAGGTGATAACGGTAGAAACCAGCATAATGGCAAGCATACAACCAAAGCCCAGAAACAGATTACCCCGTAGACTTCTGAACAATCCAACACCCCCTATTTGTCCTCTAGTTATGGCAACAAATTCCTACAGTAACTACATTTTACTCGATATTGCCGAATTTTGGAATATTTTGCCGTGAAAATTGTAATTAACTTTACTTTTTTCATTATATCGGAAGAAAACTGCAAAACAAATCCGAGGAGGATATTGCCGCTCCAGGCATAATAGAAATATTAGCAGCTATGGGTGGAGGGGGCTTAGGATGTTTCAATCCGCAGTATATCAAAAGGGCGACTATATTATTACAACCGATCCCGGCAAGCTGGACCGCGACGCCCTGTACCGGCTTCTGGCCAGCAGTTATTGGGCCAATGCCCGTCCCAGGGAAGTCATCGACGCAACCTTGGCGCACTCCCTGTGTTTCTCGGCGTACCATCAGGACGAGCTGATCGGCTTCGCCCGGGTTGTTACCGATACGGCGGTTTTCGCGTACCTGTGCGACGTCATTATTGATGAGGCCCATCGCGGCCACGGTCTGGGAAAGTGGCTCATGGAGTCCGTACTGTCCCATCCCGATACGCGGTATGTCAGGCACTGGTGCCTTCGCACCCAGGACGCTCACGGGCTCTATCGCCAATACGGCTTTAGCGCCCTAGACGATCCCGACCGCCACATGCGGCGGATAAATCCGGAAGCTTTCAATCAATTTGTTGCCGCCAAGCTGTCCCGCAAGGCGTGACGGCTTGGCGATTCACCGCAGAACCGGATAAGGACGAGGAGACGATACTATGCCCAACTATGAAAAAATCGCCGTTTTGGATAACCAGTTTGAAGCTGAATTGCTGACCGCCCTTTTGGCGGAACGCAACATTCCCCATCTGGTGAAATCCTATTACGACGCGGCCTACGACGGCCTGTTTCAGGCTCAAAAGGGCTGGGGCGCCGTCTATGCCGAACCCCGGCACCGCGCTGAGATCACCGAGGCGCTTGCCGACCTTCGCGCCGGGTCGCCATGCGGGGAGCAGGAGTAGACCAAACCCGCAGAGCCTCCAGGGAGGAGAATAGCGGCTAGCCCGCTAATTTCAGGAATGGATATCTCGCAAAAACTTCTAATCTTTGTCGTCGATTTACTTTTTCCATTGGCGATCGGCTACTGGTGCAGACGGCGTAACTATTTTAACGAAGCTTTTTTCAGCCGGATGATCACCCTCAATGTCCTGGTGCTCTACCCCGTTCTCTCGATCCTGAGCTTCTGGGTAATGCGCCTCAACAGCGAGCTGATCTGGCTGCCCTTCTTAGGCGTATTCACCAGCTTGATCGCCGGCCTGGCCGCCTACCCCCGCGCCCGAGCCAAATACGCCGGCGGCTTGGACCAAGGCAGCTACATTCTTTCCGCCATCCTTTCCAATCACTTGACGCTGGGCGGCCTCTGCGTTTTCATCCTGTATGGGGAAACCGGCTTTGCCTATGTCCAGCTCATTGTCCTGTTTTATAATCTCGTCGTTTTTCTGTTTTGTTATCCTCTTGCTCAGTATTACCGCCGGCGGAACCAGCCGGGCGGGTCAGGCTTATCCTTTAAGGCCGTTTTGTTCAACCGCAATCAGTTGCCGGTCCTCGGCGTTGCTATCGGCATTTTTCTCTACGCCGGCGGCCTGCCTCGGCCGGCCTGGGCCACCGCCGTCTTCGATCCCCTTGTGCATATCGCCGCCTGGACCGCTCTCATTCCGGTCGGCTATTCGGCGGACTTCACGGAAATGCAGAAATACTGGCGGGATATGATCGATCTCTCGTTCATCAAATTTCTTGTCACTCCGCTATGCACCTTCGCGCTCGGCACATTGCTCCTCCAGGACCCCATCGCGCTGAATACCCTGGTAGTGGTGGCCAGCACTCCCACCGCCATCAACGCCGTTATCACCGTACGGCTGCACGATCTGAACCTTCACCTGGCCATGGCCGCCTTCGTGCTGACAACCGCGCTTTTTTTGCTCCTCGTTTATCCGTCCCTGTTTTTTCTTATGCTCCACTAACCCACCAGAAAAGCAAAAGAGACGGTTAACCGTCTCTTTTTTCCTGCGGACCGTCCGCAGGCTGTCTTTCCCCTGAGGGGCTCAGGTAGGGCCCAGCCAGATATTCGGTTGCCGCGTGCAGGGAATCATGCGTAATATCCTCGGGAGCGTCCGGCATTTTCATGGCCGGCGGCTCGGGGTTATTGGCCCCGTAGCCGGATTTGATGTCAGGCTTCCGCAACTTCATCCACCTCCTTTGTCCCTGGCAACGGAAAGTCGCCCAGGCTAGACCTCGCCCCCTTGCTGCTTGATCAGGCCTACCGCCTGATCCACCCGCTCTTCCGGCACAAAGGCAACAAGGACAAAGGCCTGGCCGCCGGAGAGGCCGTATCCCCTGGCGCTATAACCGCTGACCGACGGATCGGCGCCGAGCAGAACCCGGGTAGCGCTGTTTTCATCCTGGGAAGCATTCGTCGAATATAACGTAAGCGCGGTAAGTGATTCGGCCTGATGCGAAACGGGATTATTATAGCGGGCGTCCTGGGAAACTCCAAACCGCGTATTCCGGCGAATGTGCACATCGGGAAATCCTGCATCGTTCAGAACTTCCGCAGCCTCCGCCGCCTTGCCGCTCGACGGGAAGCTCGCAATAATCATCCGTTCTGTCGGCATGTCTCATCCCTCCTCTAGGCTGTATTGTAAGCAAGGCGGCAGCAATGTATCCAAGAAGTTTCGTTCTTAAATTAAAATCCGGCAGGATAAATCCCTCCGCCGCGCGAATTGTCGTTTATAGTCGAATTATGCAACTTTTCCCCGGATAAGAGGAGGGCCAGTGAATGAGCAAACCCAAGATTCTCATTGTCGACGATCAACAACCCAATATTGCTTTGCTCAAATCACTCCTTCCGGATTACGACACAACTGAAGCAACCAGCGGCCGTCTTGCCCTGAAGCAAATCTCCGACCAGAAGCCCGACCTTATATTGCTGGATGTAATGATGCCTGGCATCGACGGCTATTCCGTGCTGTCGATTGTTAAAAATTCCGCCCATACCCGGGGAATTCCCGTCCTAGCCGTTTCAGCCCTCGGCGGAATGGATGAGAAGCTCAAATCCCTAGCCAAGGGAGCGGACGGCTTCATCATCAAGCCGGTCAATCCGCAGGAGCTGAAGGCGAAGATTAAAGCGCTGCTTCGGGTCAAAGTCCTCCATGACGAACTGGATGCCGCGCAAAAGACGTTGATTTCCATTGCCGCCATGCTGGACGATAAGCACCTCTTCCGTTCAGGCCACAGCTGCCGCACGGCCCACTACGCCGTGCGCCTGGCGCGGCTGGAGCTGCTTCAGTCCTGGCAGCAGGAAGAAATCCGGCTGGCCGCCCTGGTTCACGATATTGGCTATGTAACGGTTCCGGAGTCTATCCTGCTGCAGGGGGACAGGCTTACACCGGAGGAATTGGCTCACATCCAAAACCATCCGCTTACCGGCGAAACCATTTGCTCGGCGCTGGCCAGCTTCAAGCCGGTTTTGCCTTATATCCGGCATCATCATGAAAATTACGACGGAACAGGCTATCCTGACAAGCTAAAGGGCGCCGCCATCCCCCTCGGGGCGCGAATCCTGGCCATCGCGGACGCCTACGACGCGCTTACCAACGACAGGCCTCACCGAAAAGCGCTGTCGCCGCAGGCAGCTCTAGCCGTCCTGGCAAACGGAGCAGGCAGTCGCTGGGACCCGGGGCTTGTGGCTTTATTCTGCAGGTTAATTACCGAGTACAACGGGACTGGCCCGGAATCCGAAACAGAAACGACCTGACGCATTGTTCAGGTCGTTTCTGTTGTCGCCAGGACAGCACCGGACAATTTCCCGCCCTCGTTTTTGTCGATCCCAATTCCTTCTCCTGTCGAAAGCCGCCGTGAGATCGCTGCGCCACAGCGAAGAGCGGAAGGGAAAAGGCCGCTCCGCATGGAAACGAAAGAAGAAGCGTTATTCAGCGATGGAAGGGAGCGCAATTATGTCCGAAACAGCACTATACCTGTCGCTTGCCGCCAATATAGCCCTCGGCATCGCCCTTGCCGTTGCGCTGTCCCGCAGCTCCGCACGACAGATCGGCCAAGCGCTGACTCCTCTGTGGGAAAAAAACCAGGAAAAAGTAGACCGGGTCGTCAAAGACGAAATTTCCCGCAACCGTCAGGAAGCAAGCCAGTCGCTCCGGCACTTCAACGACTCCGTACTGGCCCGGATGTCCGACATTGCCGGGCTTCAGGCCAAGCAACTGGATACCTTCTCCAGCCAGCTCCTGAAGCTGACCCAGAGCAACGAAGCCAAGCTGGACCGGCTGCGGGAAACGGTGGAAGAACGCCTCAAGCTTCTGCAGCAGGACAACAACCGGCGGCTGGAAGAAATGCGGGCCACGGTTGATGAAAAGCTCCACGCCACCTTGGAGAAGCGGCTGGGAGAGTCCTTCAAGCTCGTCAGCGAGCGGCTGGAGCTGGTTCACAAAGGCTTGGGCGAAATGCAGACCCTGGCTTCCGGTGTCGGCGACCTGAAGCGGGTCTTGACCAACGTCAAAACCCGGGGCCTTTGGGGAGAAATCCATCTCGCCAACCTGCTGGAGCAGATTCTGACCCCCGAGCAATTCGCCCGCAATGTCGCCACGAAACAGGGCAGTTCGGAGCGGGTTGAGTTTGCGGTCAAATTGCCCGGGCGAGACAAAAACGACACCTGCGTCTGGCTGCCCATCGATGCCAAGTTTCCCCAGGAAGACTATCAGCGGCTTCTCGATGCGCAGGACCAGGCCAATGCGGCGTTGGCCGAAGAAACCGCCAAAGCCCTGGAGGCCCGGGTCAAATCCGAGGCCAAGGACATCAAGGAAAAATATGTCGATCCGCCTCACACCACGGATTTCGCCATTCTTTTCCTGCCGGTCGAGGGGCTGTACGCCGAAGTGCTGCGCCGTCCCGGCTTATGCGACACCCTGCTGCGCGACTACCGGGTGGTGCTCACCGGCCCCACGACGCTGGCCGCCCTTCTGAACAGCCTGCAGATGGGCTTTAGGACCCTGGCCGTGGAACGGCGTTCCAGCGAAGTCTGGGCCCTTCTCGGGGCGGTTAAAACCGAGTTCGGCCGCTTTGGCGAAATGCTGGAGAAAACCCAGAAGAAACTGCAGGAGGCCAGTAATTCCATCGATACCGCAGCCCGGAAGTCCCGGACCATCGAACGGAAACTGCGCCAGGTAGAGGAAATCCCGTCCGGGGAGGCGTCCTTGCTGTTGGAAGAATAAACCCGGACTTTTCCCTTGACCGGCCATCTTTCCCCCGCTTCCTCCATATGGTATAATTTTGAATGAAATAGTATAAGCAGGAGGCTCTACATGATGTTTCGTTTTTTTAAAGTTGCCCTTACCCTGTTAGCGGCATGGGGAATGGTTATAGCTTTTTCATCGCCGGCGCTGGCCGCAGGCTCAACTCCTGCACCGACGGCCAAAATGACCGTCCAGGTCAATGTCGATGTCGCTCCGCTGTTCTGGAAATTCACCTTTTTGACCAAAGGCGGCGATATGGCCGTGCCGGCGACCATTAAGGTCGCCTGGGGAATAGGGGACTACGCCCGTTCGACGGATCGCGAGGTCGTAGTGAATGCAGGCAAATCTTCCGGCAAGGTGACGATCGTGACGGAGAAAAACGCCCTGGTCGATATGCAAATTCAGGTTTGCAGCGCTAAAAACGTCGTCCTCGGCACCTACAACCTGTTCGTGCGCAACAATGGCCAGACCGAGGTCATCACCGTCACATCCCCCGAATATACGGAACCTATTTTCACCTGGGGCGGCTGATAAGCATTCCGCACGGAAAGAACAGGCTTATGGACAGAAGGCGCGCGCCTTCTGTTTTTGTTTGCGCTGCGGGTTATGCCTGCCTTAGGCGCCGGCCGGGAGGCTTCCGTAAAAGCGGGAATTTTTCACCACTGTCCGACATAGGGTTTCATGAGTCAGGTCATTCTATTTAGGTGGTGGACTAATGAAAAAACCGCGGATTTGCTCAGTAGGGCTGGCAGTGCCGCCGCACGCCATCCGCCAGGAGGACCTCAAAGTCTTTGCCGCAACTCTCTTCCGGGATAAAATGGAAAACTTGGATCGGCTGCTCCCCGTCTTTGATAACGCCTGCATCGCGGTTCGGCATTTGGCTCAGCCGCTGGAATGGTATGCCGTGCCGCATACGTTTTCCGAGACCAACCGGCGTTATGAAGAAGCCGGCCTTGAGCTGGCTGAAAACGCCTCCCGTCAGGCCATGGCGGAAGCAGGCCTTTCTGCCCGGGATATCGATCTCGTCGTCCTGGTTTCCTCTACCGGTATTGCAACCCCTACGCTGGACGCCAAGCTCATCCAGCGGCTGGGGCTGTCCCCCCACACCGCACGGCTGCCAATCTGGGGCCTGGGGTGCGCCGGCGGCGTGGCCGGCCTGGCCCGTTCCGCCGAGTTGGCCGGAGCGCTGGCGGGACGGGTTGTGCTGCTGGTGACGGTTGAGCTTTGCAGTCTGACCTTCCAGCAAAATGATTTTTCCAAGGCCAACCTCGTCGGGGCGGGTATTTTTGCCGATGGGGCGGCCGCGGCGATTCTGTCCGACAACGGCGCCGCCGGCCCTGAGCTTTGCGCCAGTCATAGCACGTTATTCGCCGCTACGGAGGATATTATGGGCTGGGACGTGGTTGAGACCGGCCTGAAGGTCCGTTTTTCCCGCGATATCCCCAGTATCGTCCGCCAGCACTTGCCTGCCTTGATCAAGCAGGCCTGCGGCGAGTGGAATATATCTGCCGACAGCTTGAAGCACTATGTCGTCCATCCGGGAGGGGTCAAGGTCCTCGACGCCTATTCCGAAAGCTTGAACCTGCCGCCGGAGACCCTGGCCGAAGCGCTGGCGATACTCACCGGCTACGGGAATATGTCCAGCGCCTCCGTCCTTTTCGTACTGAAGCAATACCTTAAAGCCCACGCCCCCAGCGGCGAATACGGAGTGATGCTGGCCCTCGGGCCGGGCTTTAGCGCCGAACAGGTGCTATTCCGATGGTAAAGTGGGTTCTGGTTCTGGCAGGGATTGTGATCATCCAGCGGTCGGCTGAACTATGGCTGGCTGCCCGGAATAAGCGCTGGGTGCTGGCGCAGGGCGGAGTGGAGTTTGCTTCCGGCCACTATCCCCTCTTTATTCTGCTCCATTCCGGCTGGCTGGCCGGGTGGGTGGCCGAAGCGGCGAAGCAGGTATCGCTCCCGGCCATTTGGCCGCTCTGGCTCTTATTTTTCCTGGCTGCCCAGGGTCTCCGCTACTGGTGCATCTTCACCCTAGGCCGCCGCTGGAACACCCGCATCCTGGTCATTCCCGGCCACCCGCCGGTCCGGCAAGGCCCCTACCGCTACCTGCGCCACCCGAACTATCTCGCAGTCTCCGTGGAACTGGCCTGCGCCCCCCTCATTTTCGGGGCCTGGCATACTTGTCTCATCGCCAGCCTGCTCAATGCCTGGCTGCTTTTCGCCGTCCGAATTCCCGCGGAAGAGCGGGCTTTGAACGATATAGCAAAATAAGTCAACACTTGCAAAACTCGCGGCACTGTTATACAATACTACTTGGGAATCATGGGGGCGTAGCTCAGTCGGGAGAGCGCTTGGCTCGCATTCAAGAGGTCAGGGGTTCGAATCCCCTCGTCTCCACCATTCAAACCCGCAATTTTATTTGCCAGAAATCAAGGGCGCTTTGTCATAAGACAAAGCGCCCTTGTTCTGTTTCTGCAAGAAGCCCGCCGCCCAAAGGGCGGCGTCTACTCTTGGACGATCTTCAGCAAATAGCTGCCATATTCGTTATTTTTGTAAAACCCGGCCAGTTTGAGTATCTGCTCCACCGAAATATACCCCATCCGGTAGGCGACCTCCTCCGGGCAGGCAATCTTCAGCCCTTGCCGTTTTTCGATGGTTTCAATAAATGTCGCCGCCTGGAGCAGCGAATTGTGGGTCCCGGTGTCGAGCCAGGCGACTCCCCGCCCCAGCCGCTCAACCTGCAGCTGTCCCTTGCCGAGATAGCGATTGTTGATATCGGTAATCTCCAGTTCCCCCCTGGCGCTCGGTTTAAGCTCTTTGGCCATATCAACCACCTGACGGTCATAAAAATACAGACCGGTTACCGCGTAATTGGACTTGGGATGGTCCGGCTTTTCCTCAATGCTGATCGCCTTGCCGGCAGCGTCAAACTCGACGACGCCGTACGCCTGCGGATTGCTGACCCAATAGCCGAAGACGACGGCTCCTTCGTCGATGCCGGCGGCTTGTTGCAGTTTGCCGGAGAGACCGTCGCCGTAGCAAATGTTGTCACCCAGCATCAAGGCACAGCCCTTTCCGCCAATAAATTCTTCGCCAAGGATAAAGGCTTGGGCGATCCCTTCCGGCCGGGGCTGAGTCGCATAGGAGATATTCACTCCCCACTGCGCTCCATCCAGCAGAAGCTGTTGATACAGCAGTTGATCCTGGGGGGTCGTAATGACCAAAATATCGCTGATGCCTGCCAGCATGAGCGTCGTCAGCGGATAATAGACCATTGGCTTATCGTATACCGGCATAAGCTGCTTGCTCACTACCTTGGTCAGCGGATACAACCGCGTACCCGAGCCGCCGGCTAAAATAATCCCCTTGTCAATCACCTTTCCCACTTCCTAACCGTAATTTCCGGCAACCGAATCGGCTGTCGCAGCCGTTCAACTTGATAACCGGCAGGCACCCCCGGGGCTTTTAATATTCGCAAAACACTGTGCCTATGCGTCAGTTGATTATTGATACGTCCCAATCCTGATACGTGGTTTCATGCCTGCCTCTATTTTTGCTTTTCCGTCTGCTTTCTGTCATCATATGCGTCCGGTAGCCAAAAGAGTTCCATTTCCGCCCGCTTGGCCGCAGCCGACGGAAAACTAAAAACCGCCGGTAATAACCCGGCGGCAAGCAGTACGGCGGCTGTCAACCAAAACGGCAGTTACTCAAGCCGGATTGCCGCTGAAAATACGACCAAACCACATCGTTCCAATCGGAATCGAGGACCTCGTCAACTGGTATGTCTGCCGGAACATGATTGTCCGGGACCAGTGAATACAGTTCCGCCACCTTCTCGCACCATCCGGAACAATGGTTTTGCAGGACGGCGGCCTGCAGGCAATCGCCCTGTTCGCGGCGGTAAACCGGATCGCCGACCAAGCTGTCGACAACCGCGAACAATTCTTCCCGGCTGGGGAAATGGGTGAGCAGAGCGTCCGGCTGGATATTGCCGCTCAGGTGTCCGGCAACAGCGGTAGCCAGGCCGACTACGGGCATCCCTAGAGCGCCGGCTTCAAGCGCCTCGGCAAATGAACCTAACGGCAGGGAATCCAGATACACATCCGCCGCGCTGCGGTATGGCCCTAAGTCACTCTGGGGAGCCACAAGCCTGATACGGCCGCCGCTTTCGCTGTTAAGCCGGGCCCAATCCGGAGATTCTGACGGACCGATTATCAGCGCAACGACGTTGGGGTACCGGTTGCTTATTTCTGCAAGCAGGTTTATGAAATGATATTCCCCACACGGAACAAGCTGATAAGCGTGAGCCACCGTCAGCATAACAATGCCGTCCTCATCGATGCCGAGCTTCTGTCTGACGATTTGCTTATTCTCTGAAGCATGCGGCATCCCCAAGGGAAGCGGCAGCAGACGGCTTCGCAAAATTTTCCGGCGGGCCTGAGTGACGGCCTGCCCGGCGGCGCGATGCTCGGCAATCAGGTCGGCTGCCGGCATGCCGATGGAAAAAGCCTGGTCGGCATGATTCACGAAGATGACCGGCGGACCGCCGGCAACCCCAAAAGCCACCGGAGGAATCGGGTCATGGGGATGGCCATGCAGGACAACCACGTCCGCCCAACGATTGGCCATATCCCGCAACAGCCTCGCCCGCTGGGTCAAGGAAATTTTTCCGTCGGCCAGGCTATGATACCAGCCGCCGGACTGCATGGCCGCGCTCGCCAGCCAGGGTGGATTGGTGGCGCTGTTGAGAGTGACAAGGATTGAATGGACGGACTGGGTATCCATCAGAATCCAACGTTCGAGCGCTTTGGTATGACCGCCCGCAGCGTAACCTTGGCTGATAACATGCAGGATATTGCGCTTGACCCGCTGCTTGCCCGACACGGCGGGGAAAATATCCGCTATTTTGGCCTCCAGCTTTTCCGCAATCTTTCTCAGGATGGACTCCAACATTGGCGAAGTGAAGAATCCGGGGTGGGAATGGTGCGCAGAATCTGCTGCACGCATGACGGTCAGCATTGCCTTTTCCTGATCGCCGGATAGAAAGGCAAATTCGGCCTGGTTGACCAATGAGCCAAATTTATACCGGGCATTTTCCATCAGTTGCCGGTAAAAATGGTAATCATGCTGATAGGTAAACCACTGTTTGAGCCCCGTGTCCTGTATCCGGTTTGACGGAAGGATGCTAAAGGGCGCAATCCCCCATTTTTCGGTGAATCTCTGTTTGTTGGTTTCCAGGAGATGATTGAATTGATCTGTCCGTTCTCCGAAAGAAACGCTGCCGAAATGATGAATAAAGGTATCGCGGCACAATACCAAGCGATACCCGGCATTTCTGATGCGTAAACTGTAATCGTCATCTTCATAATTTCCCGGCGAAAAAAATTCGTCCAATAGGCCGATTTTACGCACAACCTCCGCCTTGATAAGCATACAGTAACCTACGAGCCTTGCTCGCTCCTCCCAGAGCTCGGGGTCGGAATGATTGATTTGCCGGGCAAAACCGATCATTTCTTCGATACTGGCATATTCTGTAGGAATGCTTTGGAAATTGGAGCAGGAATTGGTGACAGCTCCGACCGCGCCAATATCATCGGCGTTAAATAAACACTTTTTTAGATTTGTCAGCCATTGAGGCGTAACAATAGTATCGTTATTCAACAGGAGAATGCTGTCGCCGCCGGCTACGGCCATCCCTTGATTGCAGCCGGCCGGAAATCCGACATTTTCCCGGTTGCAAATCAGGCGGATATCCGGCTGTCTTTGCAGCCACTCCACCGTGCCGTCGGTAGAATTGTTGTCGACAACGATGATTTCATAAGAACCTGGTTCGGTATATTGGCGAATGCTTTCAATGCAGAGCTTATTATAGTCAAATTTATTATAGGTAACGATAATGATACTGGTCATGCCCATACCCTCTTTATCAGCTTTTTTTGCCTTGGGGTTGACCGTTCCAGCAGCGAGGCTGGAAATTATGAGGACCTCCCGATCGCATCAAATGTTAAATCCTATGCGCCGACTGCTCTTTTTACTACAGGAATAAATTGCCAGCCCGGGGCCGGGCTGGCAATTTATTCGGCCAGCTTCACCAAATCGCTAAGATGAGTAGCCGTTAGCTATTATTATTCATAGTATATTATGTAATACCTACTGAAATATGGGGGGAGGTTTAGCATGGACCAGACACCTGATCTTGATCTTGAACGCCGCAAGCATCGTAAACATTGTAAACATCACAAACATTGTAAACATCATCACCATCACCATTTTCATCTTCAGCCTGACAAAGACTGCTGTCATGACCATCATGACAAAGACTGCTGCCATGATCATCATGATAAAGACTGCTGCCATGATCACCATGACAAAGACTGCTGTCATCATGACCACCATGGCAAAAACTGCTGCTGTGATCCTGTAATAATAATTAACCCTCCCGGACCTCCAGGAGCCACTGGAGGAGCGGGTGCCACGGGACCAACCGGCCCCACCGGGCCAACTGGCCCCACCGGACCTACCGGACCTACTGGTATCACCGGACCGACAGGGCCGTCTAACGGGCCTGCCGGGCCTACTGGGGCGACCGGCCCTACAGGACCAACCGGACCCACAGGTGATCCTGGCGCTACA
>DLGF01000001.1 GCA_002482545.1 Sporomusaceae bacterium UBA7701 | reverse complement strand
AAGGCACTTGCTTAAGCAAGTGCTTTTTTTGTGTTTGGTGTGGAGTGTGTGCGGGACGTGGAGTGGGACGAAGGAGGCGTGGGAGTGGGGGGACGGGGGAGTACGGGGGGATGAAGGAGGCGACTGGCGTCGCTTGGATTGAGTCCCTGTTCCTCGTGATTACAAAGGTAGGAGAGGCCGTTTCGATGGTGGTAGGCGATGGTCGGTAACGCAGACGGGAGACTGGCGTCGCTTGGATTGAGTCCCTGTTCCTTCTGACGTCAAGGCAGGAGGCCGCTTCGGATGATGTAGGCGATGGTCGGTAACGTAGACGGGAAAAATAAAAAGGACCGGTTTTACCGGTCCCTTTTGCTTAATCAACCTTTTTATAAGCCTGGTGTTTGGCTCCGCAGATGGGGCAGGCGTCAGGCAGCGAGCCCTCGGCGATGTGGCCACAGACGGTACAGAGGTACAGGTCGGCAACTTCCTTCTTGTCCAGAGTGTCGAGAGCTTTCTGGTATAGCTCCGCGTGAACTTTTTCCGCTTCATTGGCCAGTTTGAAAGTCCTTACAGCCGCAGTATTGTTTTCGGCTTCGGCTTCTTTGATGAACGGAGGATACATTTCGCTGAACTCATAAGTTTCCCCGGAGACGGCTGTTTTCAGGTTTTCCGCAGTGGATTTGATTCCACCCATTGCTTTGAGATGAGCGTGAGCGTGAATGGTCTCGGCTTCAGCGGTGGCGCGGAATAATTTCGCGATCTGAGGATAGCCGTCCAGGTCAGCCTGCTTGGCGAAAGCAAGATATTTGCGATTGGCCTGGGCTTCGCCGGCAAACGCGGCGGCAAGATTTTTTTCCGTACTCATGGTAACCCCTCCTGAAGATATTTATTATCCATGGAATATTATTATCCATTTCTGGCCAAATGTCAAGAAAAAATTCCATTTCTTTTAATTGTACCCATTTTTCCGCCCCTGTACTCATTAAGGTGCTCAGGACTAAAAAAGGCAGCCTATCCTCTTTAGAGGAGGCTGCCTCAGTTATTTCGCCCGGGACAGGAAGTTCAGCACTTTTGCTCCGGTGCTGCGAACCCGGCGCAGGGGCGTCATGGTTACCTTGACTTTCGGCTTCATGTCACTCTCGGAACCGAAGTCTCCCCGCTTAATGTTGGTAATTTTGGTTTTCTCGGGTTTCAGAAAGGTCTTCAGGATAGCAACGGCCTTATCCGGGCGGCTATGATCGCCGCAGGTGAAAACATCCACCGCCGCGTAGCCAAGTTCAGGGTACGTATGAATACTCATATGACTCTCCGCCAGTAGAGCCAAAGCTGTCAAGCCTTGCGGCTCGAACTTGTAGTAAGAAAAGTCAAGTAGAGTCATATTGGCTTCCCGCACGGCGGTATGCATGGCCAGTTTAACGAATTCGAGGTCATCCAGACTTTCGAAGCTACAGCCGTACATATCAACCGTCAGATGCTTGCCAATTACTTTCATCATACATCGCCCCTTTACGTCAGGATAGTTAACAACCGAAAGAGCGCTCCTATTTCCGCAAAAAGGACCCAAATTTAGCTGGATTTCCGGGAAAAGCGGGATTATAAATAAGGATTAGCTATCTTTCGCCATTTATTATATGCATTATACAGTTTTTCATTATAAATGCCTGGGACATGATTGTAAAGAGATATTTTTGAAATTTGGAATAAAAAATTTCCGGCCCGACTTTTTTCCTCCAAACCGGGGGAGACTATCTTGCGGAGCTTGGTATTTGATAGTAAAATCTTTCCATAAAGAAGACTTCTTATTATTAATCGATAAAGGAGAGAATCATGAATACCAAACTTACTTCCCTGCTGTCCATCCGCTATCCCGTCATCCAGGGGGCAATGGCCTGGGTGTCCGACGCTAGGCTGGCTGCCGCCGTATCGGAAGCCGGCGGGGCCGGCACGATCGCCACCGGGGGCCGGGAGGCGGCCTGGGTGCGCGACCAGATACGCCAAGCTAAGAGGCTGACCGACAAACCCTTTGGCGTTAACGTCATGCTGATGGCGCCGAACCGGGATGAGGTCGTGGATACCATCTGCGAAGAAAAAGTGGCCTATGTTACGCTCGGGGCCGGGAACCCGGTTCCCTATTTCGCCAAGTTTTCCGAAGCGGGCATCCGGAAAATTCCGGTTGTCCCTAATTCCCGCCTGGCCCAGCGGGTCGAAGCCGGCGGCGCCGACGCCATTATTATTGAAGGGATGGAGGCAGGCGGCCATATCGGGGTGCTCACCACGATGGCTCTCATGACTCAGGTTATTCCTCTGATTCATATCCCGGTCATCGCGGCCGGCGGCTTTGCCGACGGGCGGGGACTGGCTGCGGCGTTCGTGATGGGCGCGGCGGGGGTTCAAATTGGCACCCGATTTTTGGCGGCCGAGGAGTGCGGCGTTCATCCCAGCTTCAAACAACGGTTATTTGCCGCGACGGATACCGATACGGTCGTCACCGGTTTTAGCGTCGGCCACGGTGTGCGGGGGGTGCGGAACTCTTTTACCGACAAGTATTTGGCGCTGGAACGCCAGGGAGCTTCCGCCGAAGAGCTCGACAGGCTCGCGACCGGGACCAGCCGGATGGCGGCCGTGGAGGGCGACGTGGAGAACGGAATGGTTCAGGCCGGGCAGAGCCTTATGCCGCTGCAAGAGATGGAACCGGTCCGGACCATCCTGGAACGGATGATGGCCGAGGCGGAAGAGGCGCTGACCAAGGCCCCGGATCTTTTGAAATAATCCAACCGCATGGGGCTGCCGGCAGCCCCATGTACACTTTGTATCCCCAAACGGATGACCTGTTGTGGTGAAGGCTAGCGCTCTTTTAGCTGTATACCGGCTGAACCATGGTAAACAATATAAGATACTTGGTGTTTAGCGACAGCAGTAAATTTCGCGGCAATGAGGTGGGAGATGTTTACCTTACACCACGGCTTCTGGATTTATTTTTTTTCACGCCGTCATCCCCGAGTGTGGCAATTTGTCTTTGGCTCCATGCTGCCTGATTACATTTATCTTGTGCTGCTCGGAACGCTGCTGTTCACCCGGGAGATTGGCTGGCGGGAAGTGATGAGCCTGTCGCCCACCGTATTCATGACTTATATCCCGCTGTACCCTTGGGCAATGCATATTGATTTAATCGGTCATTCGGTGGTAATATGGAGCGGAGCCTTTCTGCTGAGTCTATTGCCAGGCTTCAACCGGGTACAGGCCTTTATCGTGGGATGGGGCTCGCACTTGCTCATCGACGGCCTGACTCACGCCGCTTATGCCAATTTTTATCTGTATCCGCTGTCGCTGGCTGCGGTGCACAGCCCAATATCCTACTGGGAGCCGGCCTATTTCGCGCGGGAATTTAAATGGGTAAACGGCATTCTGATGGCTCTCGCGGGGCTTTATCTTGTATATCATTGGTGGAAAACCCATAAAAGCGAGGAATAAATATGACCGAGATGGCAAAAGTGATCATCCGTAAGGGGGCCCAGCACCGGATTGAAGGCGGCCACCCCTGGGTATACCAGACCGAACTGGATAGGATTGAAGGAGAATTTCAACCAGGCGATATCGTTGATGTCTACAATTTTCGCCGCCGTTTTATCGGCAGGGGCTATATCAATCCCCGCTCCCAGATTATTGTGCGCATTCTTACCCGGGAGCAGGAGCCGATCGACCGGGAGTTTTTCCGCCGGCGCCTGGAAAAGGCCTGGCAGTATCGGCAGAGATTTCTGGCCGAGCCGGATTACTGCCGCTTGGTCTTTGGCGAGGCCGATTTCCTGCCGGCGCTGATTGTTGACAAGTTCGGCCCTTATCTCGTGATCCAGACCTTGGCCCTCGGCATCGACGTACATAAAGACCTGATTATCTCGCTCCTGGATGAGATGTTTTCCCCGGCGGGCATTTATGAACGCAATGATGTGCCGGTCCGGGAACTGGAAGGGATGGAACAGCAAAAAGGTTATATCAAGGGTCATTTTCCGACCCTCATCCAAGTGAGGGAAAATGACATCCCGTTTTACGCCGATATTGAAGGCGGCCAGAAGACCGGTTTCTTTTACGACCAGCGGGAAAACCGGACAACGCTCCGGCCGTTTGTCAAAGGGGCCGAAGTGCTCGACTGTTTTTGCCATACGGGGTCTTTCAGCATTCACGCCGCCCTTTATGGCGCTAAGAGCGTGACCGGGGTGGACATATCCGCCGAAGCCGTCGCTCTGGCGCGAAAAAATGCCGTACTCAACGGCGTCGAGGACCGCTGCACCTTCCAGGAAGCCAATGCCTTCGATATTTTAAGGACTCTGTCGGACGCGAAGAAAACCTATGATGTGGTTATCCTGGATCCCCCGGCGTTTACCAAGAGCCGCAGCAATATCGAAGGCGCCGCCCGGGGCTATAAGGAGATCAACCTGCGGGGGCTGAAGCTGGTGCGGCCCGGGGGCTACCTGGTGACATGCTCCTGCTCTTACCATATGGATGAGGAGCTCTTTCTGGCGATTGTCCTCGACGCCGCCCGCGACGCCAGACGCACGATCCGGCAGATCGAGCACCGTACCCAAGGCAAAGATCATCCCATATTGCCTGCAGCGCCTGAGACTCATTACCTGAAATATCTGGTTCTTGAAGTGCAGTAATAATAAAAGCGCGGCGGCGAATGGGCGATCCTGGAAGAGATTCTTGCGGTAGATCGGCCGGCGCCGCCGCCTATTGCTATATTAGGAAGAAATAAATGGTTGCAAAAAGTCAAAAAGTCAAATATGATTAAAGAAAAGGTCAAATAGTCAAAGAGCTAAAAAGTCAAATACTCGGTAAGGTGTGTTGTAAATGTCCAATCTGGCTGATTACATCGAGCAGTTTATTCTGAGCAAGATCAGGGGCGAAAGGGAAGAGGTGACCGTACTCAAGCGCAATGAGCTGGCCGAAGAATTGGAGTGCGCCCCATCGCAGATCAGCTATGTTTTGAGCACCCGGTTCACGGTGGAGCGGGGCTTCATGGTCGAATCCCGGCGGGGGCTGGGGGGCTTCGTCCGGATTGTGCGCATTCCCGTCCAGCAGATTGTCCATGAAGATGCCGTCAGGCAGGTAAAGGAAGACGTTCGTGCGGAAGAAGCGGGGCAAATGCTCCGGCATCTTCAGGCCGACGGACTTTTGAGCCGGCGGGAAGCCGAACTGCTGAAGCATTTTTTCGATATTGCCGGCGAGCGGCTGGATGCTCACGACCGCACCCTTATCCTGCGGTCGCTGATTCGGAAACTGCTTGACAATTCATAAGGGGGGAGCAAGGTGCTTTGCGACGATTGTAAAGAACGACCTGCCAGCGTGCATATCACGAAGATCAACAACAATAAGAAAACGGAGAAGCATTTATGCGATATCTGTGCGCAAAAGTCCGGCGAACTGACTTTTTCGACCGAAGCCCAGCATACGGTGCAGGATTTCCTGAAAAGCATGTTCAGCTACGGTTTTTCCAGCCAGCCTGCTCCGCGGACCGAGTATACTTGTCCGCATTGCGGGATGAGTTACAGTGATTTCAGCCGGGGCGGCAAAATTGGCTGCAGCCAGTGCTTCGCTGCCTTCGGGGAACGGCTGAAGCCTTTGCTGCGGCGCATTCACGGTACAAGCAGCCATACCGGAAAGGTGCCGAAACGCAACGGCGGCAAGTTGGCGATGCAGCGCAAGCTCCAGCAACTGCGGCAGGAGCTCGACCGCCATGTCTGCCATGAGGAGTATGAACAGGCTGCCCGGGTGCGCGACGAGATCAGGCTGCTGGAGAAAGAGATTACGAAGTGAGAGGGGTGACACCCGTGTCGATAGAAAATTTGCTGGATTCACCGCTTACTCCCTGGATGGCCGGGGACGGCCCGGATTCCGACATCGTCTTATCCAGCCGCATCCGGCTGGCCCGCAACCTGGAAGGGGAGCCCTTTCCCTGCAAAGCGGGCGGGGAGGAATTAGACAAGGTGGCGGACAGCTTCCGCAAGTCCGTCGGCGAACTCGGCGGCTCCGACCGGCATGTCTACCTGTTCGTGGAAATGGATAAACTATCGCCGCTGGAACGCAATGTTCTGGTGGAGAAACACATCATCAGCCCGAATTATGCCGAGGACCCGGCGCATCGTGCGCTGATCGTGCGGGATGACGCCGCTGTAAGCATTATGGTAAATGAAGAAGATCATCTCCGTATCCAGTGTCTCGTACCCGGGCTTAATCTGCAGGAGGCGTTCGCCCTGGCGAACCGCATTGATGACGTATTGGAGGCGAAACACGATTTCGCCTATCATGAGGAGTTCGGCTATCTGACAGCCTGCCCGACCAATGTCGGGACCGGTCTGAGGGCGTCCGTCATGGTCCATCTTCCCGCCCTGGTATTATCCCGGCAGATCAACCGCATCATCGCGGCCGCGACCCAACTGGGCCTGGCGGTGAGGGGGCTGTATGGGGAAGGGACCGAAGCCATCGGCAACATATTCCAGATATCCAACCAACTCACCCTCGGTCATACCGAGCAAGAGGTGATCGATAATCTCCAAGGAATCGCCAGGCAAGTGGTCGAACAGGAACGCGCCGCCAGAGCCGCGCTGTACAAAGGTTCCGCCGACGCCCTGGTGGACCGGGTGTGGCGCGCCTACGGCGTCCTCCGGTACGCGCGGATCCTGTCCGGGCAGGAAGCCCTGACTATGCTCAGCGAAGTAAGATTGGGCATTGACCTCGGCATCATCCCCGATGTGCCGGCAAGCATTTTTAATGAACTGCTGGTGACCACCCGCCCGAACTTTCTGCAAAAAATCGCCGGACGGAACGAAATCGACCCGGTCGAACGCGATCGTCTGCGCGCTCAATTAATTCGTGAAAAATTGAAGGAGGAACAGCATCATGCTTAACAGATTTACCGAACGGGCCCGCAAAGTGCTCGTTTTGGCCCACCAGGAAGCGGCCCGCCTTGGGCATCCGTATATCGGCACCGAGCATATCCTGCTCGGGCTGTTGTCGGAGGGCGAGGGAGTGGCCGCCAAGGCTCTCGGATCGCTGAATATTAATCTGGCCAACGTCCGGGACACCGTGGAGAACAGCATCGGCCGGGGCGATGAACCGGCGGCCGAGCCCAATTATACTCCCCGGGCCAAGAAGGTCATTGAACTGGCGGTCGAGGAAGCGCAAAACCTGGGCCACAACTACATCGGCACCGAGCATCTGCTGCTCGGCCTGCTCCGGGAGGGGGAAGGCGTCGCCGCCCAAGTGCTCGCCGGTATGGGGGCCGACATCGGCATGGTCCGCCAGCGGGTCATCGAAATGCTGGGGGGGTTTGCCCTGACGGGACCGTCGCCGCAGCCGAAAGCCGCCGCGCCCAACGCCGGCCGGCAGGCGGCCAATACACCCACATTGAATGAATTCGGGCGGGACTTAAATAAGCTCGCCCAGGAGGGCAAGATTGACCCGGTAATCGGCCGGGATACCGAGATTGAACGGGTGATTCAGATTCTCAGCCGCCGTACCAAGAATAATCCGGTGCTGATCGGCGAGCCGGGCGTCGGCAAAACTGCCATCGCCGAAGGTTTGGCCCAGCGCATTATCGAGGGCAAGGTGCCTGAAATCCTGCGGGACAAACGGGTCGTATCCCTCAATCTGGGCTCCATGGTGGCCGGCACCAAGTATCGCGGTGAATTTGAAGAGCGCCTGAAGAAGGTTATGGATGAGATCCACCGCGCGGGAAACATCGTCGTATTTATCGATGAGCTTCATACGCTGATCGGCGCCGGCGCAGCGGAAGGCGCCATCGACGCCGCGAATATTCTTAAACCCGCCCTGGCCCGTGGCGAATTGCAGACGATCGGCGCCACCACGCTGAACGAATACAAAAAACATATCGAAAAGGACGCCGCGCTGGAACGGCGTTTCCAGCCGATCCAAGTGGGCGAGCCGACGGTTGAAGAAGCCATCGCCATCCTCAAAGGCCTGCGCGACAAATATGAGGCGTTTCACCGGGCCCAGATCACCGACGACGCGATCGACGCGGCCGTCAAGCTTTCCGACCGGTACATTTCGGACCGCTATCTTCCGGATAAGGCCATCGACCTGATGGATGAGGCATCTTCCAGGGTGCGGCTGAAAGCCTTCGTCGCTCCGCCTGACCTCAAAGCCATCGAGGAAAGGCTCGCCAAGCTTCATACGGAGAAGGAAGCGGCTATCGCGGCTCAGGAATATGAGCGGGCGGCCCGCCTTCGCGACGATGAGCAAAAGCTTCGCGAAGAGCTGGAAAGCAAACAGAAAGAGTGGAAGCAAGGCGGCAATGACCGCATAACCGTCACGGCGGAAGACATTGCCCAGGTCGTGGCCAGTTGGACGGGCATACCTGTCAAGCGGCTGGCGGAGGAGGAATCCGAGCGTCTGCTCAAATTGGAGGAGGTGCTCCACAAACGCGTAGTCGGCCAGCATGAAGCGGTGGAAGCGGTCGCCCGCGCCGTCCGCCGGGCCCGTTCCGGCCTGAAGGATCCCAAGCGTCCCATCGGCTCCTTTATCTTCCTGGGACCGACCGGGGTCGGGAAAACCGAATTGGCCCGGGCTCTGGCCGAGGCTCTGTTCGGCGATGAAAACTCGATGATCCGTCTGGATATGTCGGAGTATATGGAGAAACATACGGTTTCCCGTCTGGTGGGGGCGCCTCCGGGTTATGTGGGATACGATGAGGGCGGCCAACTGACGGACGCGGTTCGCCGCAAACCGTACTCGGTCATCCTCTTCGACGAAATTGAAAAAGCCCACTACGATGTGTTCAACATCCTGCTCCAGATTCTGGAGGACGGAAGACTGACCGACAGCCACGGCCGCACTGTGGACTTCAAGAATACGGTCATCATTATGACTTCCAATGTGGGCGCCAAGCATTTGAAGAAGGATTCGGCCGCCTTGGGCTTCCTGGCCGGCAATGATACCCAGGATGCGGCCAGCGCGAAAAGCCACGTGCTGGAGGAGGCCCGCCGCACCTTCCGGCCGGAGTTTCTCAACCGGGTGGATGAAATTATCGTCTTCACCAGTTTAAGCGACGAGGAACTCAAGCAGGTCGTCGAGATCATGCTCGCCGGCGTCGTCCAGCGGCTCAGCGAGAATAATCTGGGACTGGAAGTCGCCGACAAGGCCAAGAGCCGGCTCCTGGAGGAAGGCCGCGACTATGCCTACGGCGCCAGGCCGCTCCGGCGGGCCATTCAGAAGCTGGTCGAGGACCCGATCGCTGAAATGCTGCTGCGCCGGGAGCTCGAACTTGGCTCAGTGGTTTTGGTGGATGCGGATGAAGCTGGAAAACTAATTTTTACAAAAAAGTAAAATAAGAAGGAAACAAGTCGAAATATCGCGAAAAAAGGTACCAGGCAGAGCTTGTGTACCTTTTTTCCTGTTGATAATCTAATGGGCGGGTAATAGCCCGGATTAGAGACTGGAGGAACGGTTCATCATAAAGGAAGGAGTGGAGGAGTGTCCAAGACAAAGATCCGCTATGTCTGCCAAGAGTGCGGCGCTGATTCGCCGAAATGGCTGGGCAGATGCCCCGGTTGCGGAGCCTGGAACACGATGGTCGAGGAACTGGCCACCAAGCCGGCTGCCGGCGGCCACCTTCTTCCGCCGGCGAAACCCCGCCCGGTCAGTCAGGTGGACGGCGGCTCCGTTCCGCGGCTGACAACGGGAATCGAGGAATTTGACAGGGTGTTGGGCGGGGGGATTGTTCCCGGGTCCCTGATCCTGATCGGCGGCGATCCGGGTATCGGCAAATCCACGCTGCTCTTGCAGGTGGCGGGAGCCGTCAGCCGAGGCGGCGGCCCGGTCCTGTACGTGACCGGCGAAGAGTCGGCGGCGCAAATCCGGCTGAGGGCCGAACGGCTGGATAAGATAAACGATCATTTGCTGATTATGACGGAAACCAATCTGGATGCCATCATTGCCGAGGCGACAGCCGGCAAACCCGCCCTGATGGTGGTCGATTCCATTCAGACCATGTATACGCCCGACATTCCCTCCGCTCCCGGCAGCGTAGGGCAGGTACGCGAGTCGACCGGAAAGCTTCTGCGTTTCGCCAAAGAATGCGATGTTCCGGTGGTGATCATCGGCCATGTCACCAAGGAGGGCAATATTGCCGGTCCGCGCCTTCTGGAGCATATGGTCGATGTCGTGCTGTATTTTGAAGGAGAGAGAAATTACGCCTTCCGGGTCCTGCGAGCGATGAAAAACCGCTTCGGATCCACCACCGAGAGCGGGCTTTTCGGCATGGAGGAGAGCGGGCTTACCCAGGTCAAGAACCCTTCGCTGCTGTTGTTGTCGGAGCGCCCTCAGGGGGCTCCGGGCTCAATTGTCTTGGCCTGCCTGGAAGGAGCCCGGCCGCTGTTGATCGAAATACAGGCATTGGTAAGTACGACTTGCTTTGGGATGCCGCGACGAATGGCGGCAGGGTTTGATTACAACCGGCTGATCTTGCTGATGGCGGTCCTGGAGAAGCGGGTGGGGCTCATGCTCGGCAACCAGGACGCCTATGTCAATGCTGTCGGAGGGATCCGGATCGATGAGCCGGCTGCCGATCTTGCCGTCTGTCTTGCCTTAGCGTCGAGCTTCCGGAATTTGGCGGTCGATCCCCACACCGTCGCTACCGGCGAGGTTGGCTTGACCGGCGAGGTACGGATGGTTTCCCGGATCGATCTCAGGGTGAGGGAAGCCGCCGCCCTGGGGTTTCGCCGCATAGTCATTCCGGCTGGCAATCTGAGCGGATTGAAGTCCCGCCAGGCCGGTCTTGAGATAATCGGTGTCAGTAATGTCGTTGAGGCGATGGAGGCGGTGCTGGTATGACGAAAGTGCGGGAAGAACAATTATGGGACGCGAGATTTATCAAGACGCTGAAAAGTCTGGCGCCGGGGACCACTTTCCGGGAGGGGCTGGAGAACGTACTCCGGGCCAAAATGGGCGCCCTGGTGGTGGTGGGCGACGGCCCCAGGGTAATGGACATCGTGGATGGAGGCTTTGCCATCAACTGCGAATTTACCCCGGCCGGTTTTTATGAACTGGCGAAGATGGATGGCGCTCTTGTCCTTTCCACAGACGCGAGGCGGATTCTTTGCGTAAATGCCCAGATGGTGCCTGACCCTGCGGTTACGACTTCGGAGACCGGCACCCGTCATCGTACCGCCGAGCGGGTCGCCAGACAGACCGGGTCGTTGGTCATTGCCATATCCCAGCGGCGGAACATCATTACTTTGTATCTGGGCAATCTCCGCTATACGTTGAACGACATCACCGTCATTCTCAGCCGGGCCAATCAGGCTCTCCAAACGCTGGAGAAATACAAGACCGTATTGACCAACGGCCTCAGCACCTTAAGCGCGCTGGAGTTTGAGGACTTGGCCACATTAAGCGACGTGGCCGGCGTCATCATCCGCGCCGAGCATGTCAGCCGCATTGCGACCGAGATTCACCGCAACATTATCGAACTCGGCAATGAGGGGCGCTTGATCAGTATGCAGATTGAAGAGCTGACGCCGGAAGAGGACGATGTTTTGCTGCTGATCAAGGACTACTGTGTAAGCGCCGACAATGACACCCATGAAACGGTTCGGGAACAGCTGGCGACGCTGCCGGAGGAAAATCTGGACCCTTACAATGTCTGCCGTATTCTCGGCTATGGCGTGACCCCCAACGCCATCGACGTTCCGGTCGTGCCGCGGGGCTTCCGGCTCTTGAACCGCATCCCCAGGCTGCCGATGCCGGTGGTGGAAAATCTGGTGGTGCATTTTAAAACTCTAAAACGCATTTATAACGCTACTATCAATGATCTGGACGAAGTCGAGGGGATCGGCGAAGTCCGGGCCAAAACAATAAAAGACGGTCTCAGGCGCCTGCGGGAGCAAGCTCTCCTGAACCGCCAAATATAGATTATTTCGGTTTCTGCTGATATTGCTTAATATCGACGTACTCCACAAACCGGGCGTAGGCCCGGTTTTCTTCTACCTTTACAATCTGGTAGCGCTTGTTTTCTTCGGTAATGACTTCGTCACCGACGCTGACGACCAGGGGGACGTACATGAGTGTCTGGTTGTCGGTTTCGTCGATGATGAGATAATAGTCATAAACCTTCTGCGGGGCTTGCTCCGGTTTCTGCTGGATGGAGAGGATGTTGAGCGGCAGCAGGTGCAGGGAGGCAAGTATCGCTATCGTGCCGAGGATGAAGATTGTCAGTAATAGGATTGAGCGGCGCTTGACCATTGGCATATCCCCTGGCTATTTTTTTCGTCCTTTGCGGGGGCCCAGAAAGTTTGCAAACTCAATTTTGCGGAAGTTGGCCAGCTTGCGTTTGGCCTCCCGCCAACTGCCTGTGCTGATGACCAAATAGCCGATTACTCCGGCCGTCAGGACGCCGACTATCGTCAGAATATCCCGGGTGTAAGACCGGGCCGGGACGGGTTCGCCGCCGCCCGGGCCGTTTGCCGCTGCCGATCCGGCTACGGGAGCCGGGTTGATGCCCAGAAACATCGGGACAAGATCGGCAAACAGGGTTGCGCTGTATTCGGCGGCGTCCCGGGAATTATACTGGGTGCCGATTTCCACAAGCATGGCGCGGGGGTTCAGATCCTGGTTGTAATTGCCGTGAGCGATGAAGATGCCGCGCACCAGACCGGCATATTTGGAATCCGCGGCCGCTTTGATGCTTTTGGCGTAGTCCATGGAAGTCTGGCGGTTTTGGTTCTGGCGTCCGACGACCAGCAGAAGTTTCGCCGCCGGCTGGCCGTTGATCGTTGTCTGATAGGCTTTAAGGGGAGCGCTGTCCCGGTGAAAATCAAACAGCGCCGCCGGCTGGTGCTGCAGGAGCCGGGTAAACGTGCGGCGTGAACGCTGGTAGGCATTCGCGTCGTGAGGCTCGTGGCGGGTCATGTCATTTTCCACCTGGTACCCCAAGTCGGCCAACCGCTGCGAGAAGGATGAACCCACTTTGAATATGCCTCCGTTGCCGGGAATGGTTGCCGCGCCGTCGGTCGGCGTATAGGATTCATCGCTATGGGTATAGTAGACGGCAACTAGCTGCGGCGGCGGAGTGGGAGGAGCCGAATAAGCCGGCTCAGGCTGGGCCGGGTCGGGCGAAGGCGGCGCCGCCGGCTGAAGGGGGCCGGGCGGCTGGGCGACCGGAGCCTGCACCGCCTGAGCGGAAGGGGCGGCGGCCATCGTCTCATCCCCCACATAGCGGGCTTTGGCCATCAGCCCCTCCACCACAACCACCTCATATAGGCGATTGTCTTCCGCGATGTATTCGTCACCGGGGTGGACCGGCAGTCCGGTCTCTAAAACGACGCTTCCCTGTTCGTCGAAGATCGTCATAAAACCTGTGGCCAGCTCGGGAGCGGTAAACGGGGCGGCGGCCCAGGCGGCCGGCCCGAGGAAAATGGTGAAAAACATTACCCAAACCGGTATCGCTTTCATATCGCACCTCACAAGCGGATATCAGTGTTTGTTGACAGGAATGATAGCCGTATTCCGCCTGATTGGGTTAGGGCGGACAAGATTCCTCCACCATAGGGTGTCCGCTTAGGCCGGCAAATATGTAAAATAAGGCTGCCGAACACGGAGGGAATCAGCCGTGTTTGGCAGCCTTATTGAATCCTTGCAATGACTAGGAGAGGTGATATACGCCCAAGGTTTTTACATTTTGGCATTCCTGCCGCATAACATCGTGAAACTTGAGGCCTGACAGGTTACAGAGGGCAGCCATGTAGAACAGGCTGTGCCCCAGTTCGGTAACAAGCACTTCTTTACAATGTTCACAGGGTTCACCCGAAACATGGGTGGACATGAATTGCTTCAGGTCGCTAAAGGAAGTCTCGGCTGGAATTTGTTGCCGGCCGGCCTTGATTTCCACGCAGCCGCAGCCGGTTACCGCCTTGGCAAAGGCCCGGTTGACCCGCGCGGTTGCCTCCTGGTACTTCGTCAGAACGTCGATTATGCTGCGGTGCCGGATCAGATAGTCGTCAACTGCAGCCTGGAAATCGGCGCAACATTTGTCGTGCATGTGCGAACACCTCACTTAGGCTTATTATATAGATTGGGCTTCAGCATTGTCAATGGTGCGATCAATTCAATTCATCAATTGACAAGTACTGGATTGCTGTGTTAAAATATTAAATTTTGACAGGGAGACCCCTCTGTGGTATACTATATCCTATAGTGGGGGGTGCCGCGATGCTTGCAATTGGTGACAAAGTAGTCTACCCTATGCATGGCGCTGGGGTAATTGAAGCCGTCGAAGAACATGAGGTGCTCGGGCAGCGGCAGTTTTACTATATTCTTACGATGCCGTACGGCGGGATGCGGGTTATGATCCCGATGAAGAGCGCCGATAGCATCGGTCTCCGGGAAGTGATCGGCGAACCTGAGGTTTCTAAAGTTATCGATGTTTTGCGTACCGCTCCGATCCATACCAACGCGAACTGGAACCGGCGGTTCAATACACACCTGGCCAAAATTAAGAGCGGCAACATCTTCGAAGTGGCTGAAGTTGTTCGCAGCCTGATGCTTCAGGATAAAGCCAAAAAACTCTCTACCGGGGAACGCCGGCTGCTTGATACCGCCCGACAGATTTTGGTCAGCGAGCTTGTTCTGGCCTGCAACAAGGACCTGGGAAGCGTAGAGACATGGATCGACGGATTGTTTCAAGAGAATACGCCAGGTAACTGACGTATTTTTTTGTTTGAGGCGGGAAATAATAGAATTAATTGCCAATTTTTGGGATATTAATTGCTGCACAGTCTTGCCGGAACGTGGAAAGTCCTTTATAATTGAATAGTACCTTACCATTGGGGGTGAAAGATTGCTTGATAAAGTACTAAGATTCGTCATTACAGTCCTTGCGGCCATCGGCGGGCTCATGATGACCGACCGGATTATTCCCGTGCTGACTTCGATTTTCGGCATTGAGTTCTTGCGGATGGGTTTTCTCAACATCACTATGGCGACTTTCCTGTCTTTCGTGGTTGGCGCGGTCGCCGGCGGGGTGATAGGCTACTTACTATCTCCTTTCATCATTAAACGGGTCTGGCAGTTCACCTATTGGGTGGAAACCAGGCTGAACAAGATGCCTGTCAATGATGTATTAGCCGGTTCTCTGGGATTGGCTGTCGGACTTATAATTTCTAATTTATTGGGTTCTGCCTTTCTTCCCATACCAATTGTCGGCAAGTATGTTCCGGGCATAATCAGTATCATCCTCGGCTATCTCGGCATAAATGTGGCCATCCGCAAACGGGAGGAACTTTTTAACCTCTTTGCGATGGTTCCCTGGATGAACAAGGATAAAGGCAATAAAGACAAAGGCACGAATATTTCGCAGTATAAGATACTGGATACGAGTGTCATCATCGATGGCCGTATTGCCGATATTTGCAAAAGCGGTTTTATCGAAGGCACGTTGCTTATTCCAGGCTTTGTACTGGAGGAACTGCAACATATCGCCGATTCGTCCGATCTGCTGAAACGCAATCGCGGCCGCCGGGGGCTCGATATTTTGAACCGCATCCAGAAGGAACTCGGTATGTATGTCCAGATCGACAGCCGGGACTTTGAGGATATCGCCGAAGTCGATTCCAAGCTGGTCAAGTTGGGCCAGCTCTTGAAAGCCAAGGTTCTCACCAACGACTATAACCTCAACAAGGTGGCCGAACTGCAGGGAGTGCAGGTTTTGAACATCAACGAACTGGCCAATGCAGTCAAACCGGTGGTGCTGCCCGGTGAGGAAATGGTCGTGCATGTGGTCAAAGACGGGAAGGAATTCGGCCAAGGGGTGGCGTATCTCGACGACGGAACGATGATCGTCGTCGACGGCGGCAAGCGGCACATCGGTGAAACCATCGGCGTATTGGTTACTTCGGTATTGCAGACCGCGGCCGGCCGGATGATTTTTGCCAAACCCAAGGCGCTATAGCTTTTCCGCGAAAGTCAAGCTGCCCGCAGATGTCATTCATCTGCGGGTTTGTTTTGCGCGCGGCCGGCGGGGCGGGAACCTGGCTGTCCGGCTTTCTTGCGGGAATGGCTGCATTGCCGCTTGGGAGCGCTTTGGCTTATAATGAAATTGTTTCCTGGATGATTAGGTCCATGGTGGAGGGATGATATTGGCAACGGCGATTATTGCCGCAGCGGGCAGCGGAAGACGGATGGGCGGAGATACCAACAAGGTGTTCATCCCCTTGGCGGGGCGGCCTACGCTGGAATACAGCATCCGGGCGCTCGCGGCCTGTGCGAGTATTGAAACCCTGATTGTGGTGGCCGCCGCCGGAGAAGAGGCGGATATAGCGCAAGTGCTGCGCGAAGGAATGATCGGCAAACCCTGGAAGATTGTGACCGGCGGCAGCGAACGGCAGTACTCGGTCGCCAACGCGCTCCGGGCGATTCCGGCGGATAGCGATATTGTCGTCATCCATGACGGGGCCCGCCCGCTCGCCGGTCCGGAGAGCGTGGAAGAGGCCATCACCGCCGCCGCTGAGTTCGGCGCGGCGGTGGTCGCCGTTCCCCTCAAGGAGACGGTGAAGACGGTGGATGACGCCGGATTCGTAGCTCGGACCCTTGACCGGAGCATCATCTGGTCGATTCAAACCCCGCAGGCTTTTCGCGCCTCGGTTTTGAAACAGGCCTACCAAGCAGCCGAGCGGGCGGGCGCCCTGGCGACGGACGATGCGGCCCTTGTCGAACAGATCGGGGGGAAAGTCAAGATTGTGCGGGGGAGCTATCGCAATCTGAAGGTTACCACTCCCGAGGATTTGATCATCGCGGAAGCTTTACTGGGAAAAGAGGCGAACGGAATGCAGCGGGTCGGAATGGGTTATGATGTGCATTGTCTGGTGGAAGGCCGAAAGCTCGTCCTGGGCGGGGTGGAAATTCCATTCGCTTATGGGCTGGAAGGCCATTCCGACGCCGATGTGCTGCTGCATGCCGTCAAGGATGCCCTGCTGGGGGCAGCGGCGCAAGGCGATATCGGGCGGCATTTCCCGGACCGCGATCCCCGTTACAAGGGGGTATCCAGCCTGAAACTCCTGGCGGAGGTCCGCGGCATCCTGGCCGGCGCTGGCTGGCGCGCCCACAACGTCGATGCCGTTATCGTGGCGGAGCAGCCGAAGGTTGCCCCCTATATTCAGGCGATGAACGCGAATATCGCCGATGCCCTCGGAATTTGTACCGGGCAGGTCAATGTGAAAGCCACAACGACTGAGGGGCTGGGTTTTGCCGGCCGGCGCGAAGGTATCGCCGCCCACGCCGTCGCGACGATCGTGCGTGCCAATTGATACCTGCATGAAAGTAGCGTCGAAGTGCATAATAACAGGGAACACCTGAACTCGATTTTTTTGCGAGGTGAAAGGGAATGACCAGGTTATTGTGCACTTTTCTTCTGGGCTTAAGTTTGCTGTGGCCGTTGCCGGCCGAGGCGTCGGACTTTACGTTTAACGTTGCGGTGGTTCGCCAGGCGGATGGCTCGACCGTCGGCGAGATCTGGTATAACGACCGGGTTTTGTGGCGGCTTAAACTGGTAAGTGACGGGGCTCAGCCGGCAGCCACCACGGGGCCCAGCCACACGACCGTCGTCGTGCCCGATATCGACAGCGGGCTGTTTAAGCTGAAAGTTTACAACCAATAGCCGCCGGCGCCTGCCAAAAGCACTTATGAGAATAAGTGCTTTTGTATTTATGACGGACTTTACGTTTGCGTATTCCGGCAAGATGATTTACAATAGCAAGAGAATAATGGCAATATTTACTGCGGGTAAATTTGGAGGGAGTATCATGAAGCAGGAAGTAAGGGTACGCTTTGCGCCGAGCCCTACCGGACCGTTCCATATCGGCGGCGCGCGCTCGGCTCTTTTTAACTGGCTGCTGGCCCGGAAATGCGGCGGCAAGTTCGTGCTCCGTATTGAAGATACGGATTTGGAAAGATCCAAGCGGGAATGGGAAGAAAACATTAAAGCCGCTCTCCAGTGGCTGGGCATGGATTGGGACGAAGGCATCGATATCGGCGGAGACCACGGACCCTATCGCCAGACGGAGCGTCTTGACATATACCGTAAGTACACGGAACAATTGCTGGCCGAAGGAAAGGCCTATCCTTGTTATTGCACGGAGGAAGAACTGGATGCCGAACGGCAGGAGCAACTGGCGCGCGGGGAGACCCCCCGCTATACCGGACGTTGCCGGTCTCTGACCCCTGAAGGGCGGAAGGCTCTGGAGGCCGAAGGCCGCAAATCCACGGTGCGGTTTCATGTGCCCGAAAATCGACAGATTGTTTTTAACGACTTGGTGCGCGGGACCGTCAGTTTTGAATCCAACGGCGTCGGGGATTTCGTAATTGTCAAGTCCGACGGGATTCCCGTTTATAATTACGCGGTGGTGCTGGATGACGCTCTGATGGGCATCACTCACGTCATCCGGGCGGAAGAGCACCTGTCCAACACTCCCCGTCAGATTGTGCTGTTCGAAGCCTTGGGACTGCCTGTGCCGGAGTTCGGCCATATCTCGCTGATTCTGGGCAAGGACCGTTCCAAGATGAGCAAACGGCATGGCGCCACCTCGGTGGACCAGTACCGGCAGCTCGGCTATCTGCCGGAAGCGCTGGTCAATTTCCTGGCTCTTTTGGGCTGGTCGCCGGCCGGCGACCAGGAGATTTTTTCGCTGTCCGAACTGGTGGAACAGTTCTCCCTGGACCGGGTGGCGAAAAATCCGGCCGTGTTCGATGTGGATAAACTGAACTTCATCAATGCTCATTATCTCCGCCAGATCGGCCCGGAGCGGCTCACCGCGATGGCCTTGCCCCACCTTGTGGCGGCCGGATATGTCGAGGAACCGCTGCCCCCGGAAAAGGAAGCCTGGCTGATCCAGGTCGTCGCCGCCGTCACCGAGTATGTCAGCTATGCGGCCCAGATTCCCGAACACGCCGCCGTCTTCTTCCGCGAAGAAGTCAAGTTCGAAAATGACGAGGCGCGGGAAGTCTTGTGCGATCCGGATATTCCCCGGGTCATGGCGGCCTTCCGGGAAAAGCTCTCGGCGCTTGATACCGTTGACGAAACCGCGGTGCAAGGGGTCCTGAAGAGTATCGTCAAGGAACTGAAGGTGGGCGGCAAGAAGGTCTACATGCCGATTCGGGCGGCTATTACCGGCCAGGTTCACGGGCCCGACCTGCTCAAGCTGATCGTGCTCATCGGGCGGGAACGGGTGCTGGCCCGGATCGACGCTTCGCTGAAAGCTCTTTAACCGGTTGACAGGGAAGATTGTCTCTCGTTATAATATAAAATAATCGTGTTCTATATGGCCAATTGCAACGAACGGGAGAAGTAAGCGCCCGCCGCCCGGCAGAGAGGTACCGTCACCGGCTGAAAGCGGTGCTGGGGCAGGAAGCGCTGAAGTGCGCCCGGGAGCAGAGCGGCGGAAGTACAGTATGCCGTTCCGGACGCCGCCGTTACCGGCTGGGGCTTGGCATGCTTAGCGCCAGCCCGCCGAGTGGGGTGCGAGCGCACCTAACCAGAGTGGAACCACGGACCACCGTCTCTGAAGAGATGGTGGTTTTTTTCATGCAATACTATGCGCGAGGAGAGGAGACAATATGTTTGAGCGCCTAAAGAAGGACGTTCAAGCGGTGTTTGAACGGGATCCGGCGGCCAAGAGCGTGCTGGAAGTGGTCTTTTGCTATCCGGGGTTGCACGCCATCTGGCTGCATCGCCTGGCCAGCCGGCTATACCGCCGGGGATGGGTATTCTGGCCCCGCCTGATTTCGAATGTGGCCCGCTTTATGACCGGTATCGAAATTCATCCCGGCGCTACCATCGGCGAAGGCCTATTCATCGACCACGGCATGGGGGTCGTAATCGGCGAAACGGCCGAAGTCGGCAATAATGTAACCCTTTACCAGGGGGTGACCCTGGGCGGAACCGGCAAGGAAAAAGGGAAAAGGCATCCGACGGTGGGCGATAATGTCGTTATTGCCAGCGGCGCTAAAGTTCTCGGCTCCTTTAAGGTCGGGGACAATTCCAAAATTGGCGCGGGGTCGGTGGTGCTGAGCGAGGTGCCGCCCAACTCGACGGTGGTGGGAATACCCGGCAAGGTGGTCGTAAGGGACGGGTGCAAAATTGAACAAGGAGCCGGCGGCATCGATCTCGAACATAATCAATTACCTGACCCGGAAGGCGAAATGCTGCTTTGTCTGCAACGCAGTTTGCTGCTGCTGGAAAAGAGGATAACCCAGTTAGAGGAGGAGTTAAAACAACATGGCGCTAAAGGTGTTTAACAGTCTGACGAAACGCAAGGAAGAGTTCCGGCCCAGAGATCCGGAACAGGTAAAGATGTATGTGTGCGGCGTGACTCCTTATAACCATCCCCATATCGGCAACGCCAGGCCGTTTGTCACCTGGGACGTCATCCGGCGCTACCTGGAGCACCGGGGCTATACCGTGTTCCATGTGCAAAATTTTACCGATGTCGATGACAAGATCATTAATGCCGCGAAGACGGAGGGCGTGAGCTGGGACGTTATTGTCAGCCGGTATATCGAGTCTTACTTCGAGGTCATGGATAAGCTCAACATCCGCCGGGCCCATCTCTATCCGCGCGTGTCCGACCATATGGCGGAAATCGTCGAGATGGTGGAAACTTTGGTCCGCAAAGGGTTTGCCTATGAGGTCGGGGGAGATGTTTATTACAGTGTCGAGAAGTTTGACGACTACGGCAAGCTCAGCGGCCGCAGCCTGGAGGATATGAAGGCCGGAGCCAGGGTGGATGTGGACGAGCGCAAGACCCACCCCATGGACTTCGCCTTATGGAAGAGCGCCAAACCGGGAGAGCCGGCCTGGGACAGTCCCTGGGGCAAGGGGCGGCCGGGCTGGCATATCGAATGCTCGGCCATGTCGCTGAAGTATCTGGGGATGGAATTCGATTTTCACGGCGGCGGCAGCGACCTTATTTTTCCCCATCATGAAAATGAGATCGCGCAATCCGAAGCTTATGCGGGTGATTCCCCGTTTGTGCGCTACTGGCTGCATAACGGGTTTATCACGGTCAATGAAGAGAAAATGTCGAAGTCGCTGGGCAATTTCTTCCTGGTGCGGGATATTCTCGAACACTTCCCGCCGGAAGTGCTGCGGTTCTTCATTCTGTCCACCCACTACCGCAGTCCGCTCGATTTCAGCGACGAGCGTCTGAGCGAGTCGGCCCGCGGGCTGGAACGGCTCAAGACGGCGGTCCTTAACATGAAATACCTTGCCAACTCGACGGTGGCGAGGGGCGCGAGCGAAGAGTCCCAGGTCCTTGCCAATGCCGCGAACCAGGCCAAAACCGAGTTCTACGGAGCGATGGACGACGATTTCAATACCGCGCTGGCCATCAGTGTGATGCACGGGCTGGCCAAGGAGATCAATATTTACTATAGCGCCATCATGGCAGGTAAAATTCCCCATGACGCCGAAACTTTAGCCACAGTCCAGGCCGTCTATTATGAACTGGCCGACATTCTCGGCCTGCTGGTGGCGGAGCGGACCGGAACCCTGGATGTGTGCGGCGGGGCGGCGGGCACGGACGATCAGACAATAGCGGGCCTGCTGGATCTCATCCTGGCAATTCGCCAGGACGCCCGCAAGAAAAAGGACTGGGCCACCGCCGACCAAATTCGCGACCGGCTGGCCGAAATCGGCTATGTAATCGAGGATTCGCCTCAAGGCGCGAGGTGGAAGAAACGGTGAAGTTTGATCAATACACGCGGCTGAGCCGGAAAACCTTTGGCGACCTGGACGAGAGCGGAACGCCCACGGCCAGGTTCGCCGCCGTTCCCCCCGAGCTTCATCCGCTGGTGCTCGCCTATATCGGCGACGGTTTTTTTAACCTATTTGTGCGGACAAGACTCCTGCACTTTGAGCAGAATAAGGTCCGGGTGCTGCACAGCCACGGGTCCCGGATGGTCTCGGCGACCTTGCAGGCCTATGCGCTGAGGGCCCTGGAGGATGAACTTACGGAAGAAGAACGGGCGGTCGTGCGGCGGGGGCGAAACGCCAAATCGACTGTGCCCAAGAGTGCGTCTGTCGCTGATTACCGCTATAGCACCGGGTTTGAGGCGTTGCTCGGCTTTCTCTACCTTAAGGGAGAAAATACGCGGTTAACCGAGCTTGCCGAACACGCTTTTGCAATTATTTCCCGGAAATTAGCGAATTTGGATGGGAGTTGTGAGGAGTAATGAATGTTAAACTGATGGGGCACACCCCTGAGCCCGAGCGGACCGTGGCCATGGCGGCGCGGCTTTGCTATTCCGCGGTGGGAGCCGAACAACTGGCGGAACAGATGACCGACGAGCAGGTGGGCAAGCTGGTGGATAAGATTGTCGAGATGGGGCATCTTTCTACCTTTGAACACGTGACGTTCACTTTTGCCGTCGAGGGAGTGTCGCGGGTGCTGACCCATCAACTGGTGCGGCACCGCATTGCTTCCTATTCCCAGCAGTCCCAGCGTTATGTGAAGGAGCATGATTTTGAATATATCGTGCCGCCGGCCGTGGCCGTCCATCCCGAAGCCAAAGCCAAATTCGACGGGCTGATGGAAGAGATCCGCAGGGTATACGACGAATTGACCGCGCTCGGAATTCATCGGGAGGATGCCCGCTATTGCCTGGCCAATGCCACCGAGACCAAAATCGTTGTCAGCATGAATGCCAGATCGCTGCTGCATTTCTTTGAACTGAGATGCTGCACGCGAGCCCAATGGGAAATCCGCCAACTGGCCGAGGCCATGCTGGCGGAAGTGCGGCGGGTGGCGCCGAAGCTGTTCCGCAAGGCCGGGCCGACCTGCGTCACCGGCGCCTATTGCGGGGAAGGCGACTTGTCCTGCGGCCGGCTGGCGGCCCTGCAAGGCAAAAAGTAAGCGCAGTTTTCGCGCGTCGCTTGCAGAGGCACGAAGCTACATATCCCGGCGGAAACCGGTAAAGAATATGAGTGCCGGCTGGCTGAGAGCAGGCGCGCCGGGGATGGTTTTTCCGGTGAGCGGATTACGGTTTTCGGAGGTACCTCGATGAGTGAAGAATATATCGCCGGGCGCAACAGCGTGCTGGAAGCGTTGAAAAGCGGCCGGGCGATCAATAAAATATTGGTGGCCAAGGGCGGCAGGCAGGGCTCCGTGCGGGAAATTGTCGGCCTTGCCCGCGAGCGGGGCCTTGTCGTGCAGGAGGCGGAACCGGCCAGATTGGATCAGCTTGCCGAAGGAACCCGCCACCAGGGCATCGTGGCCATGGTGGCGCCGGTTGCGTACGTTGAAGTTGAGGATTTGCTGGCGGAGGCCCGCCGCCGGGGCGAACCCCCTTTCCTCGTCCTGTTGGACGAACTGGAAGATCCCCACAACCTGGGGGCTATTTTGCGGACCGCCGACGCAGCCGGGGTCCACGGCGTTCTCATTCCCAAACGAAGGAGTTGTCCGCTGTCGGCCGCCGTGGCTAAAACTTCCGCCGGCGCGGTCGAATACGTGCCGGTGGCCCGGATCGGCAATGTGTCCCGGACCATTGAGGATCTGAAGAAAGAAGGCCTGTGGGTTGTCGGCGCCGACATGGACGGCGATAAAACCTACTATGAGGCCGATCTTCGCGGCCCGCTGCTCGTAGTGGTGGGGAGCGAAGGCCGGGGACTCGGCCGCCTGACCAAAGAGGTTTGTGACTTTCTGGTGCGTATTCCCATGCGGGGAAGCATAACCTCGCTCAATGCTTCGGTTGCCTGTTCGTTGTTGTTATACGAAGTATTTCGGCAAAGGGAGTCGGGAACGAAGTGAACCAAAAGCGGTGGTTGATCGCAGCGGTTGCCGTCGGCGCTACTATTTTTTTGGCCGTTGCCTATTTCCTGGTTTCGCCCAAGGTATATTCGGGGGTCCGGCTCGAAGGCGTCGAAGTCGGCGGCAAGAGCCGCGAGGAAGTAAAACAGCTGCTGACCGTGTGGCGGCCGGAATTCCGTAGCCGCCATATCGTCGTTTACTATGGAGACACCACCTTCGCGCTGAAGGCGGACGACATTGATTATGACCTGGATGTGGAAGCCACGGCGGACGAAGTCTGGAACTATGGCCGTCACGGCTCGCCGTGGGAAAGAATGGCCAGCATCCGGGCCGCCGTCCGGGATGGCTACCGGGTGCCGGTCAGGGTCCGGTATAATGAAAGCAAGCTGACCGCCTTTTTCGACGAGTGGCGGGAGGCGATCGACCGTACTCCGCAGAATGCGGCGCTGAGCCTCGTGACCGGCGGCATCATTCCCCAGCAGCCGGGACGCCGCCTGGAGGTAGACGCCCTGAAGCCCCTTGTCCTCCAGGCGATGCGCCAGGAGGACGTGGCGCGGGTGCCCCTGCCGGTCACGGCGTTGTACCCCGAGGTTACGACCGCCGATTTGGAGCAGACCGGATTAAAGGAATTTTGGGCAACCTTCACCACCGCCTTTGATGCGTCGGATATCAACCGTTCCGCCAATATCCGGCTTTCGGCCCGGAAGATCAACGGCTATATCCTCTATCCCGGACAGACTTTTTCCTTTAACCAGGTGGTGGGCCCCCGGGACAAAGAGCATGGCTTCAAGGAGGCTCTGGAAATCGTCGACGGCGAATTTGTGCCCGGGATAGGCGGCGGCGTATGCCAGCTTTCGTCTACCTTGTATAACGCGGTATTGCTGGCCGATTTGGCCATCGCCGAACGGTATAATCATTCCAAACCCTTGGGCTATGTCGGGCTGGGGCGGGATGCGACGGTAGCCTACGGCGTGCTTGACTTCAAATTTATCAACAGCAGCGATTCCCCGGTTATGATTATGGCTGAAACGGAAAAGAACCGGCTGATGGTGGGGATTGTCGGACAACGCCCCCTGACCGAAAAGGTCGAACTCCTATCCGACAACCGCCAGGTCATCCCGCCGCCGGTTGTCAAGAAACAGGATTCCGATCTTCTGATCGGGGAGACGAAGGTGGACCAGCGCGGCAAACCCGGCTATGAAATCACGACCATTCGGGTCGTGAGCGCGGGCGGCCGGGAGATTAGACGGGAAATATTGGCGAAGGACCGCTATTTGCCGGAAAACACGATTGTCAAGGTAGGGACCAAAACTCCTCCGGCGGAGAAAAAGGGTAAGGCCCGGGACAGAGAAGACGAAAATAACAAGTAAGGAAGCAACAGGCGGAGGAGAAAAGGACGTGCCCGATTTCTTGCTGGTGGACGGCTACAATGTTATCAACGCCTGGCCGGAACTGAACGTGTTCAAGGAGAACCTGGAGCACGCCCGGGATAAATTGGTGGACATTCTAGCAGGGTATGGCGCATATAAAGAATATAGGGTTGTCATTGTGTTTGACGCCCATGCCACGGCCGGAGCCGATGTCTGTTACGACGTCCTGCCGGAGAAACTGCAGGTAATTTATACCAGGGAGGGCGAAACAGCCGACAGTTGTATTGAAAAACTGGCCTATCAACTGGTGCGGGAGGGCCGGGGAGTCTATGTCGTCACTTCCGACTGGGCTGAGCAACTGGTCATCCTGGGAGCGGGCGCTTGGCGGGTGTCGTCCCGCGAACTCCGGAACGCCGTCCTGGAAATGAACAAGGAGATCGAACACACCCATGCGGAGAATGTGTTGAATCGCCGGCGGCATGAGCTCGGCAACCGGCTGGGGGCGGACATCCTGAAACGCCTCGACGAGATGCGCCGCGGGCGCTGACGGGCTGCGCCCGCCAAGAACAGCTTGACTAACTAACAGGTGTGGGTTATAATTTGGTTTGAAAGTGACGTGGACAATCGAGCGGGCACTAACCTGTTTAGTGCATTTTCTTTTTCGACGGGGCAAAACTGAAGAGTGGGGGCGATGTGATGCGGGTTAATACCCAACGCGACCTGTACAGTTGTTTCGAAAACATGACTGACGAAGAAATCGTAATCGACGCCAAAGACAACGACAATACAGTCGCACTGGAGTATTTGATCAACAAATACCGCAATTTCGTTCGCGCCAAAGCCCGGTCGTATTTCCTCATCGGGGCAGACCGCGAGGATATCATCCAGGAGGGCATGATCGGTTTATATAAGGCCATTAGGGACTTCCGCAACGACAAATTGTCCTCTTTCCGGGCGTTTGCTGAACTTTGCGTGACGCGCCAGATTATTACGGCAATCAAGACCGCGACCCGTCAGAAACATATTCCTTTGAATTCATACGTATCGCTGAATAAGCCGATCTATGACGAGGATTCCGACCGCACGCTGCTGGATGTGCTGTCCGGTTCCAAAATCTCTGACCCGGAAGAGCTTGTCATCAGCCGTGAGGAATTTGTCGACATCGAAGAGAAGATGGGCGAAATCTTGAGTGACCTGGAATGGAAAGTGCTGATGTCCTATCTTGATGGCAAATCCTATCAGGAGATTGCGGTCGAACTCGACCGCCACGTTAAATCGATCGATAATGCGCTTCAGCGCGTAAAGCGCAAGCTGGAACGGTACCTCGACAATCGCGGCAGCGACGAAGGCGATCTCGGCGGCGTTTACAAGGGCCTTGCCGGGTTGAACAAAGAAATCCAGGCTGATCTTGATGATTATAACGATAGCGTCGATGATTGACGAAAAACGACACCCGATGGGGTGTCGTTTTTTGTCCTAGTCCTCCTTGGTAGAGCAGCCTTTTTTGCGTACCGTATAACTTGACAGATAATTGCGGAGCTGGTCGGTCCGTCCGGTGAAGTTCAGCCAGAAATTGTCGCCGCTGAGGACAATCCAGTCGGCGGTCGGCTTGACCAGCGACTCCTTCTCAGCCAGATCGTCGGCGCTAAACTGCCGCAGCAGGAAGACCGGTTCGTTTTTGAAGGTGATGGCCAGGCCGCGGGCCGCCAGGAGGTTGATAATGTAGTCATAGGGGCTTTCACAGTCCTGCCAGAAGCATTTCCCGCACAGGTATTCCCCATTCTTGTAATAGACATCGCGGACGTTCCGGCCGCAGCCGCAGGCAAATTTGCGCAAGGCGCCTCCCCACCCTTTCATGCGATCGATCGCTGAATTGATTATATCATATTTGCCGCGGCCGGAGCCGGCTCGGCGGAAAACCTTTCCGGCGGTACGATAGAATAAGGTTATCGGGGAAAAGGAATTTAGTTATACTAAAGAGGAGAACAGGATGGAGTTTCTGGTGAAAAGTCCGGGAAACCCGGCAAAAGTCGTCGACCTGACTCCTGAGGTGATTGCCAATCAGCGGGTGGGTACGCGGCTGGCGTTTTACTCCGCCCATGACCTCACGGTGGAATTCGCGGGCGGAGCCGCCAGGGTGGATGACGTTGACCTGATTATCTACATTGTGCCGGACGAGTATTTTTGTTATCGGGGAGATCAACTGGTTCTTCGGTTCACGCTGGACTGCCGCCGGGTGGCTCTTGATTGCCGTCCGCCGGCCGGGAGCGTAAACGGCCGGGCGATCCTTTCCGGCTCGCCGTAGTTTTTTTGTCAATATCGAGAGGATTATGAAACACCTTGCCGAAGTATGTATTTAGAATACTATACTACCGCTATCCAAGGGGGGCCATGCATGCCGTTAGCTGTTCAGATGATTGTTGATTACGTGCAGGAAGTCGAGGGTGCTCCGGACCGGCTTGTGCTTGTTGTAGGAAAGCCGGGAAGCGGAAAAAGTAAGATGATGCGCGAACTCGCCACCAACCGGGGCTGGCGGTACATCAACTGTCGGGAACTGGTGACCGACGAGCTGCTGGAACTGGTTCCTAAGGCCAGGCCGCAGGAAGCTCCCCAGATCATGGGAGGAATCCTTACCCGTCTGCAGGCGGAAGTAATCCTGCTGGACAATCTCCAAGTCCTGTTTACACCGATGCTCAATCTCGATCCCCTGGCGATTCTCAAACAGCTGGGCAGGAAGCACACGCTGATCGCCGCCTGGCCCGGGGCCTACGAGGACGGAAGCCTGACCTACCTGGAATTGGGTCAGAGCGAACCGCACCGGTACCCTGCCGATGAAGTCAAGGTCATCGAAATAGGATAACTGAGTACGCCGAATCCATACTTTGTGGATCGGCGTATTTTTTAAAAAAAATATGTCATAATAAGCTGGGAGAAGGAGGAAAAATTCAAGATACGGAGAATTATTATTAATAAATAATAGAAAGCGTAATTGCTTGAAGGAGGTCCTACCCTATGACAGCAAAAGTTGGCCAGAAGGCTCCGGATTTCTCAATGCCTACCACCAAGAATATGGAGACGCTTGACCATGTGGCCAAGCTTTCCGACTACCAGGGAAAATGGCTGATACTATTCTTCTATCCTCTGGATTTTACATTTGTCTGCCCGACCGAAATCAGGGGGTTCAATGCCCGGCTGCGGGATTTCCGCGGCGCGGGAGCGGAAATCCTGGGCGTCAGTGTCGACAGCGTCCACAGCCACCGGGCCTGGATCAAGCTGCCCCAGGCCGAGGGCGGACTGGGCGGACTGGAGTATCCGCTGGCTTCCGACATTACCAAGCAGGTGGCGCGGGATTACGGGGTTCTGATCGAGGATGAGGGTGTAGCCCTGCGGGGGCTGTTTATCATTGATCCGGACGGCATCCTGAGATACCAGGTGATCAGCGATCTCAACGTCGGCCGCAGCGTGGACGAGACTCTCCGCGTATTGCAGGCCCTGCAGACCGGAGGACTTTGCCCCCTGAATTGGCAGCCCGGGGAAAAGACGTTGTAAGGCGAACCGAAGAGGTTGAGGCGTGACGGCCGGGGCGGCTTTTGCCGACCCGGCCGTTCTGTCGGACGGTCCGCCGGCCCACGGGGAGCAGGGACTCCGAGCGGCCGTATGTCCGGCGGTGCCTCCTGGAGCCATGCATCCCGCGGAACTTATTTCAAAGAGGGCCGGACATAAACGGTCCAACGGCTGCCCACACTAACCGGAGAAGATCAGGGAGGTGAAAGGGTGGAGAAACTCGGCACGATTACCTTTACGGTCCTGGTGGTTATGGCGGTTTTGCTCGGCACTTGGCTGGCCATGGGCAAACGCCAGATCGGGGAAATGACTCCTTTTGATTTCGGGATTTCGATCACCGCCGGCACGGTGGCCGGTGCGGGGATCGTCGACCCCCGGATCGAGGTGGCGCAGGTGGTTATCGCGCTGGTTGTGCTTGGCCTGCTGCAGATTGCCGTGAGCTGGCTTACGCTGAAAAGCCGGCCGCTTTACTGCCGGCTGAACTTTGAGCCAACCGTCGTGGTGGAAAACGGCCAGTTTATCAAGGCTAATTTGCGCAAGGCGAGGATAACGGCGGAAATGCTGCTGCAGTTGTTGAGGGAAAAGGATGTGTTTGACATCTGCGAGGTCGAACTGGCTATTCTCGAACCGACAGGAAAGCTGAGCGTGTTGAAAAAAGCGGAGTTTCTGCCGGTGACGCCTTCCCAGCTCAGGGTTGAAGTCGCTCCGAACAAGGTGCTGGTGCCGGTTATCATGGAGGGGGAGCTTCAGGAGCAGGTGCTGCAGAAACTGGGTTTTACCGAACGGCAGATTGCGGACTTCCGGGACCAATACGGCGACCGCCTGAACGAGGTGTTCGTGGCCTTCATGGATAAGAGCAGGCAAATGCATGTCGTGAAAGAAGATGTTTCGGAAACGGGCACCTTCCTGCATTGAACAGGAATTGGCCGGGCGGACGGCGAATTTTGCCATTCGGCCTCCCCGCGAGGCCAAGGGACGAAAGGCGGCGATGCGGTGAAGCAACGGTTCTGGTTTTGCCCGAAATGCGGCGGCCGGTTGGCCTATCGAAAGCTTGCCGACCGGTCGAGGCTGGTTTGCGGTCAATGCAGCTATGTGTTATATGAAAATCCTGTCGCGGGAGTTGCCGGGATTATAAGGGAAGGAACCAAGCTGCTGCTGGGCCGGCGGTCGGCGGCTTCCACCCGCCCCGGCTTATGGTGCATACCTTGCGGGTATGTGGAATATGATGAAGACGTATATGACGCCGTAAAGCGGGAGGTGCTGGAGGAAACCGGCCTGAAGGTGGAAGTGACCGGTGTGTGCTCCGTCCGGTCCAACTGGCATAATCCCGAGGTTCATACGGTAGGCATCTGGTTTTTTACCCGGGTGGTGGGAGGAGAACTCCGGCCCGGGGATGATATCGACGCTCTCGACTACTTTTCTTTGGCGGCGCTCCCGCCGCTGGCCTTTCCGACCGACCAGGCGGTTATTGATGAACTGCGAGCCTTGCTTTCGAGTCCCGATCGTGTATAATAGTGAAATGTGGTCTGATTCCGGGAGGAGGCAATAGGGTGAATGACAGCATAATTGCAGTTATCATTGGCATCGTGGAAGGTTTGACGGAATTTCTGCCGATCTCCTCCACCGGGCATATGATTCTGGTTGGTTCGCTTCTCGGCTACGAAGGCAATGAGGCCAGCGTGTTGCAGGTATTCATTCAACTGGGGGCCATCCTGTCGGTACTCATCCTGTACCGGGATAAATTCCGGCGAATGCTGGATATGAGACGGCCGAGCATCACCGGCGGTCTTTCCGCGTTTCATGTCGCCGCCGGGATTGTGCCGGTCATGGGGATTGCCTTTTTTCTGCATAAGCCGATCAAAGAGTATTTGTTTAGTCCTTTTACGGTCATTATCGGACTGGTGGCCGGAGCGGTGATCATGCTGGCGGCGGAGAAGATCGCCAAGAGGCCGGTGACCCGGAAGGTCGACGACATGACCTTGGCGCAGGCGTTTTTCGTGGGTTTGTTTCAGGTTTTGTCGCTATGGCCGGGCTTTTCCCGTTCCGGATCGACCATAGCCGGCGGTTTGCTGCTTGGCCTCAGTCGGACCGCGGCCGCGGAGTTTTCCTTTATTATTGCCGTTCCGCTTATGGCTGTGGCCTGTATCTATGATCTGGTGAAGAACCTGGATCAACTGAGCGGCGGGGACCTGCAGATGATCGGCATCGGCTTCGTCGTGGCTTTCGCCGTGGCCTATGCTTCGATTCTTTGGTTCCTGCGCTTTCTCAATACCTCGACGCTGGCCTCTTTTGCTTACTACCGGTTCATTCTGGCCGGCTGGTCCTACTATTACTTCTTCCTGCGATAGGTGTCACTATTTCCCTCTTGTCAGACCGGGGGCGATATGATATACTTATATCTCGTCAGGCTGGGCAGGCTTGGGCGGCAGCGGCAATAAAGCAGGAATTGGGTATTGACATAAACCAGCGATCATTATATAATAAATTTTGTCACTGTGATCGTTCATCTGCGCTGGCGTAGCTCAACTGGCAGAGCAGCTGACTTGTAATCAGCAGGTTGGGGGTTCAATTCCTCTCGCCAGCTCCATGAAACTGAATAATGCTAATCCGGAGGGGTTCCCGAGTGGTTAAAGGGAGCAGACTGTAAATCTGCCGGCTTTGCCTTCGCTGGTTCGAATCCAGCCCCCTCCACCATTCATATCGCGGGGTGGAGCAGCTGGCAGCTCGTCGGGCTCATAACCCGAAGGTCGCAGGTTCAAATCCTGCCCCCGCAACCATGCTTGTTATCGGCCGCGTTTCATGGGCCGACAAGATACACGGGCTGGTGTAGCTCAGTAGGTAGAGCGTATCCTTGGTAAGGATAAGGTCACCGGTTCAATCCCGGTCATCAGCTCCATTGGATTGGCGGCGTAGCTCAGTTGGCTAGAGCATTCGGTTCATACCCGAAGTGTCCGGGGTTCAAATCCCTGCGCCGCCACCACAACGTAAATCGACCTCGCAGCGGCGAGGTTTTTATTTTTTTAGCAGGGAATTTACATTGATTTATAGAATATCTCATTTCTGTAAAATACTAGTGTAGCCAAACCCGAATTTACTCGGTTTAAGGAGGACGTACTATGGCAAAGAAAAAGTTTGAGAGAACGAAACCGCACGTCAATATCGGGACGATCGGTCACGTAGACCATGGGAAGACATCGTTGACCGCGGCTATCACACTGCTATTGTCGAAACAGGGGAAAGCGGAATTCATGGCCTATGACCAGATCGACAAAGCGCCGGAAGAGCGGGAACGGGGCATCACCATCAACACGGCCCACGTAGAATATGAAACTGACAAGAGGCATTACGCGCACGTGGACTGCCCGGGCCACGCGGACTACGTCAAAAACATGATCACCGGTGCTGCCCAGATGGACGGCGCGATCCTTGTAGTAAGCGCCGCTGACGGCCCGATGCCGCAGACGCGCGAACACATTCTGCTGTCCCGCCAAGTAGGCGTGCCGGCCATGGTTGTGTTTCTGAACAAGGCCGACATGGTTGACGATCCCGAACTGATGGAACTGGTGGAAATGGAAGTTCGCGAACTCTTGACCAGCTACGAATTCCCCGGCGACGACATTCCGGTCATCGCGGGCTCGGCGGTGAAAGCGCTCGAGTGCGGCTGCGCGAAGCGGGACTGCCAATGGTGCGGAAAAATTTTCGAACTGATGGACAACGTGGACGAATACATCCCCACGCCGGAACGGGCGACCGACAAGCCGTTCCTGATGCCG
>DLGF01000009.1 GCA_002482545.1 Sporomusaceae bacterium UBA7701 | reverse complement strand
GCCCGGGAGTGGAGCAGGCCGCATCAAACGGCAACGGCGCGGCTGCGTCGGCCCTGCCGGCCGGCAGCGGCGGCGCGGCTTTCGCCGTTCAGCCGGGCGGCGGTTCCGGGCCGGCGGCGACCGGCGGCGGGGATCTCGACGGTATTATCGAGGCCTTTCTGCGGCAAATTGAAAAACGCAAGGATTATCCCTATATGGCCCGGCGGCGGGGCCAGGAAGGACGGGTGATCGTGACGGTCCGCCTGACGGCGGCCGGGGAACTGGCCGGGGAACAGATCGTCCGGTCCTCGGGAGTGGCGGCCCTGGATGAAGCGGCGCTGCTGCTGGTCCGGAAGGTTTGCCCT
This sequence comes from Sporomusaceae bacterium UBA7701, assembly GCA_002482545.1. GTDB lineage: Bacteria > Bacillota > Negativicutes > Sporomusales > UBA7701 > UBA7701. The sequence goes on along the minus strand of DLGF01000009.1, from coordinate 275,763 downwards.
TTTCCCCATAACGCCGGCCGGCCCATTACGATGAATATTCCCATAGCCTATCGATTGGAGGAGTAAAAGTGAAAGCAAGGAATTCAGGCCGGGCGCGGTGCGCAGAACGAAAAAACGACGGAAAATGCATGACATACAGGGAAATGGGGCGCGAGAATGAGTCGAATGATCAATAGAATAACAACCGGCGTCATCGCCTTATTGGTGATTGTCAGCGCCGTGCTGCTGTTCAGGTCCCATATGGAGACACCTGCGAGTGAGCCCTCGGGCCGGTATACCGTCACCGACAGCGCCGGCCGGCAGGTGGAAATACCCCGCCGTCCGCAGCGGGTGGTGGTTTTGAACGCTTCCAACCTGGAACTTTTTTACGCGGCGGGCGGGACGGCGATCGGCCGTCCCAGCACCGAGGCGCTGCCGCCGGAAGTCAAGGCCGCCGTCCGGAACGTGCCGGCCGTGGGCATTACGCCCAACCCCAATATGGAGCAGATCGTCGCGCTGAAGCCGGATTTGGTGCTGGGGGTCAACATGGCCTTCCATCACAATCTCATTCCGGTGCTGGACAAGGCTGGCATTCCCATTTTGCTGCAATCCCTTGACAACTATCAGCAGATCATCGATACCCTGCATTTTTACGGCGAGCTGTCCGGGCAGCCGCAACGGGCCGAGGCCGCCGTTGAGCGGATTGAAGCGCGCTATAAGGCGGTCGTCAGCGGCAGCCGCGATCGCCCGGCCCCCAAAATCGTGATTATCTGGGGATCGCCGGAAAGCTTCAACATGGCAACCTCCCGCAGTTTTCCCGGCGATCTGGCCAAGCGCCTGGGGGCGGTCAACTTGGCCGACCGGGGGGATGACGGCGGCGGCCAGATGGGCTATGTGCCGCTCAGCATCGAATATATCGCCAGGCAGAATCCGGATATGATCTTTCTGATAACCCACAGCTCGGATGAGAAAATCAGCGAGAAATTCCGCAATGAGCTGGCCGGCCACCCGGCCTGGAAGGGACTGAAGGCCGTCGCCAACAATCAGGTCCACCGGCTGCCCTACAATTTGTTTGCCGTAAATCCGGGAACCCAGGTCGGCGAAGCGCTGGCGGTTCTGGCCGGCTTCCTGTATCCGGGGGCGGCCGAATGACGCGGGACTTGGCCGCCGATCCCCGCGCGGCCTGGCGGACGGCGGTCGCCCTCTCCGGCCTGGCGGCGCTGGCGGCGGCGCTGCTCTTGGGAATTAGGGTCGGAGCGGTGCCGGTCAGCAGTCTCGACATCTGGAATGTATTCGTTGCGCCGGCCGGCGACGAGGTGTACCAGATCATTTACAATATCAGGGTGCCGCGGGTGATTGTGGGCGCTTTGACCGGAATAAACCTGGCTTTGGCCGGCTGCATCCTGCAGGGGGTGTTGCGCAATCCGCTGGCCGATCCCGGCATTATCGGCGTATCGGCCGGGGCCGGTCTGGCCGCCATGGCGGTGATGATTCTCTGGCCCGGGTATACGGCGCTGGTGCCGGCGGCAGCTTTCGCCGGGGCGCTGGTGGCCGCGGCCATCGTATTCCTGCTGTCCTGGGACCGGGGGGTGCAGCCGCTCCGGCTGATCCTGGCCGGCGTAGCCTTGGCGGCCTTTTTTGGCGGCGGCATGAGCGCGCTGATGGTGTTTCATTCCGATAAAGTACAGGGGACGGTCAACTGGCTGGCCGGAGGCTTCCAGGGGCGCAGTTGGGCGCATGTGCAGATGATCGTGCCGTACAGCCTGGCCGGAATCTTGGCGGCGATCCTTTCCTGCCGGTATTTGAATGCGCTGCAACTGGGCGAGGAAGTGGCCAAAGGCCTGGGAATCCGGGTGGAACGGGTCAGGTTTTTCCTGGTGGCGCTGGCGGCCCTGCTGGCGGCGTCGGCAGTCAGCGTGGCCGGGCTGCTGGGCTTTGTCGGCCTGATTGTTCCCCATATTACCCGGATGCTGGTGGGGTCGGATTTTGAATACCTCATGCCCTGCGCGGCGGTGCTGGGAGCCGCCCTGGTGGTGGCCGCCGATACGGTGGCCCGGGCGGCCTTCAGTCCGGTGGAAGTCCCGGTGGGCATTTTCATGGCTTTTCTGGGAGCGCCTTTCTTTATTTACCTGCTAAGAAAGGGGGTACGAAGATGAACCACACCATAGAAGCGCGGGCTGTCAAGCTGGGCTACGGCGGCAAAGTGGTCGTTCCCAAGATCGACCTGAGGGTCGACAAACCGGAAGTCATCTCGATCATCGGCCCGAACGGCTCGGGCAAATCCACGCTGCTGAAGGCGCTGAGCCGGCTGCTGGCTCCCGTAGGCGGTTCAGTGCTGCTGGACGGCAAGGATATTCATCGCCTGCCGCCGCGGGAAGTGGCCAAGGTCATGGCCATACTGCCTCAGACGGTGCAGGCGCCGGGGGATATGACCGTTTGCGACCTGGTGGCTCATGGCCGCATGCCCTATAAAAGGATGTTCGAACAACTGGCGGACGCGGACCGAGATTGCATTGGGGCGGCGCTGGAAGCCACCGGCATGCAGGGCTTGCAGCACCGCCGTCTGGACAGTCTGTCCGGTGGCGAGCGGCAGCGGGCCTGGCTGGCCATGGCCCTCGCCCAGCAGCCCCGCCTGCTGCTGCTGGATGAGCCGACCACCTATCTCGACATTCATCATCAATTGGAATTCATGAAGCTGGTCCGCAAGTTCCACCAGGATATGCAGCTGACGGTCATTATGGTATTGCACGACTTAAATCACGCGGCCCGCTTCAGCCAGCGGATCATCGCCGTCAAGGACGGCCTGGTCTTTGCCGATGGATCGGTCCGGGAGATATTCACCGCCGAGAATTTGCGAGCCCTGTACGGCGTAGAAACAACGGTCATGACCATTGAGCAAGGGGGGAGTTCGCATCTTGTCTGTTTCCCGCATGACTGCTGTCTGCCCTGCGGCGCCTGAGCCTGCGCTCCTCTTGCACCAACTGGGCAAGGCTTACGGGCGGCAGCAGGTGCTGAGCGGCATCTCGCTGGCCGTGGCGAAAGGCGAGATATTCGGCCTGCTGGGCCCCAACGGCGCGGGCAAGACCACGCTGATGAAGCTGATCGCCGGCCTGAGCCGGCCTGATTCGGGCCGGCTGGCGATATTCGGCCGGGACGGCGGCGGGGAGCGGGCGGGCATCAAGCAGCTGATCGCCCTGGTGGCCCAGGAAAGCAACCTGGAGCGGGAGTTCACCGTGCGGGAGGCGCTATTGACTTACGCCAGGCTCTTCGGCATCGCCGACCCTGCGCGGCGGGTGGAAGAGGTCAGCCGTCAATTCGACCTATACGGCCTGCGGGACAAAAAAGTGGCGGTTTTATCCGGCGGAATGGCCCGGCGGCTGCTGATCGCCAGAGCGCTCTTGCCCGAGCCGCGGCTGTTGCTGCTGGACGAACCCACCGTGGGGCTCGATCCCGACGTACGGCAGGATATCTGGAACATTGTCCGGCAGCTGGCGGCTGACAGCGTAACGATTTTTATGACAACCCATTATATGGAGGAAGCCGAGCAGCTTTGCCACCGGGTCGCCCTGCTGAAGGACGGCCGCGTCATGACGGTGGATACGCCGGACGGGATCAAAAGCCTGGCCGCCGCCCCGAGCGCGGCTATGACTTTGGAAAGCGCCTTTCTCCGCCTGATCCGGGGAGAAAGCTCATGAGGGGTTTGCTGGCGGTTTACCGGCGGGAAATGCTGCTGATGCAGAAAAAGATCGGCAAATTGGGCTATGTGTTTTCTTCGGTGATGTTTCCGGTCATTTATCTGTTCGCCTTCGGCCTGGGGCTGGGGTCCCGGGTGGAGGTCAGTGGCGGCTATGTGCCCTTTCTGGCGAAGGGCATCATCAGCCTGACGGTGATGCTCAACGCCTTCCAGCAGACCTCCCTGTCGGTCAGCGCCGGGCGGCTGTACCAGCGCACCTTCCAGACGATTATCCTCAGCCCGGTGCCGGCGCTGCAGATCGCCGGCGGGATCGCCCTGGCCGGGATGACCCGCGGCCTGCTGGTGGGAGGGCTGATCTACGGCGTGGCCTGGCTGGCGTTCGGCGTGCCGGCGCTGTCCGGCGCCGCCGTAACGGGGCTCTGCCTGTCGGCTTTTTGCTTCGCGGCCTTTGGCATCGCCGTCGGACTTGTGATCGGCGACGCGGATGAAATATCCCTGGTCAACAATTTTATTATCACGCCGATGATTTTTTTCTGCGGGTCCTTTTTCCCCATGCAAAACCTGCCGGAAGCCCTGCGGGCCGTTTTGGCGGTATTGCCTTTGAGCATCGCCAACAACCTGCTCCGGCTGGAGGCCTGGACCATTCAGGCCGCCGGCGGGGCGGCGGTTTTGGCGGCGATGGGCTGCGGCTTTCTGTGGTGGGGAGTCCGGGGCCTGAAGCAGTATGATGAATGAGGCCCGGTTTCTTCAATAATTTATTTGGACAGGAGGCTTTTTGCGATGAAATCGTTGATTGTTTATTCCAGTTTAACCGGTAATACCCGGAAAGTGGCGGAAGCGATTCGGGAGGTCTTGGGCGAGGAAGCCGCGCTGTTTCCGGTCGAAAACGCGCCGGACCCTGCCGCCTACGATTGGGTGGTGGTCGGCTTTTGGGTGGACAAAGGCACGGCCGACAAGAAAGCGCAGGCTTATCTGGAGGCCATCCGCAGCAAGCCGGTGGCGCTGTTCGCCACCTTGGGAGCCTACCCCGATTCCGAGCACGCCGCCAGCAGCCTGAAAAACGCGGCGGCCCTGCTGGACGGCAGCAATCAGCTGCTGGGAACCTTTATCTGTCAGGGCAAGGTCGATCCCCGGCTGATCGAACAGTTCAAAAAATTTCCGGCGGGTCATCCCCACGCGCTCACCCCCGAGCGTCTGGAACGGCACCGGGAAGCCGCCAAGCATCCCGACGCCAAAGACCTGCAGGCCGCCCAGGCGGTTTTTGCCGCCATCCGAGACCGGCTGGAGCCGGCGGCCGGGCAGAACCGAAGCGAGGTGACCGCTGCTTGCGGAGAAACCAACTAAACCAGATTCTGGCGGACATGAATGCCGAGCAGTACGCCCTGACCGTCGGCGCGGCGACCGAAAAGCCGCTGACGTCGGCCTTCGCCAAACGGCGGGTCATCCACGCCGGCGTCCGCGGCAAGCCGCTCATGCCGGGCGAATGGCAAAACACCTGGCAGGCGCTGCTGGAACGGCAACCGCAGCCCGAGCCGAGGGCGGCCTACATCCACATTCCTTTTTGCCAGCATCGCTGCTTGTATTGCGGTTTTTTCCAGAACTATTCCAACGAAGAACTGGAAACGGTGTATATCGACAATCTGATCAAGGAACTGCGGATGAGCCGGGACAGCCGCCAACTCGCCGGCGCACCGGTCAACGCCGTATTCATCGGCGGCGGCACGCCCAGCACGCTGTCGCCGGAGAATGCCGCCCGGCTGCTGACAGCCGTGCGGGAGTGCCTGCCGCTGGCCAATGATTATGAGCTCACCCTCGAAGGGCGGGTCAACGATCTGATGCCGGCCAAGATGGAAACCTGGCTGGCGCAGGGGGTAAACCGCCTGTCGATCGGTGTCCAGTCCTTCGATACGGAGGTGCGGCGGGCGGTAGGCCGGCTGGATGACACCCAGACCATTCTCCGGCGGCTGGAACGGCTGACCCGGTACAATCAGGCCGCCGTCATCATCGACCTGATCTACGGCCTGCCTTATCAGACGGCGGCCGTCTGGGCCGCCGATCTGGATCTGCTTAAACAAGCGGCCATCGACGGCATGGATTTATACCAACTGAACCTTTACGAAAACAGCGCTCTCCAGCGGGCCATCGACGCCGGCCGGGTGGCCCCGGCGGCCACCACGGCCGAGCAGGCGGAGATGTTCGCCGCAGCGGAGGCCGAGCTGTCGGGCCACATGTTTTCCCGGTTGAGCATCTGCCACTGGGCGAAAACCAGCCGCGAGCGCAGTATGTATAATACCCTCACCAAGGCCGGCCGCAGCGTCATCCCCTTCGGGGCCGGCGCCGGCGGCAATGTCGGCGGGGTGACGATGCATCTGACCCGGGATATCGCCCAATATGTCCGCAGCATCGAACAAGGCCACAAGCCGCTGGCCGGCATGCTGCTCCAGCCGGCAGGTAGCGGTCTCCATAGCACCGTCGTCGCCCAGCTTGAGCGGGGCTATCTGAATCTCAATGCCCTGGCCGCCCGGTACGGTCCTGTCGTTCGGGAACTGGGGACGCTGCTGGAGCTTTGGGAGTCCCGCGGCCTGCTGGAATCCGGCCCGGCGGCGGCCCGCCTGACGGTGGCCGGCCAGTTCTGGTACATGAATATCGCGCAATCGGTTTTGGAATGCTTGCACGCCCTGCTGGACGGCGAGCATTCGGTGGCGGTGCAGCCGGTGGCCGCCCAAGGCTGACGCCGGGAATTGAGAGAGCCTGCGAGCTCCATGATCGGTTTTTGACCGCATGGAGTTTTATTATTTATTGTCCATAAAATCAAGTAAAGGAGTTGTGGTATGCGCAAATCAGTCAACAGGAAAAAGAGTCTGACATTGCTGGGCATGTCGGTACTGACCGCTTTGGCCATGCCGGTCTGCGCCGCCGAGGAGACGGCCAACACCCGGGACGTGCTGGTAACGGCCACCCGGACCGAGCAGGAGGTCAAAGAAACGCCTTCGGCCGTAGAAATCATCACCAGGGAAGACCTGGACAAAATCGGGGCCCATAATTTAGCCGATGCCTTAAAAATGGCCACAAGCATCAATGTCGGCACTCCGGCCATGGCCGGCAGCAGTGTTACGGTGCGGGGCATGTCGACGAGGCACACGTTGATCATGATCGACGGCAAGCGGCTGGTTTCGGAAGGCAGTTATTCCACCGCCAATTCCTATGAATTGGAACGCATCAATATGGCCAATGTCGAGCGGATCGAAATCGTCCGGGGGCCGGTCAGTTCGCTGTACGGTTCGGACGCTCTGGGCGGCGTGATCAATATCATCACCCGCAAGCCGCAGAAGGAAGAATTCACCTTTTCCCTCAGCCCCAGGCGCTACAGCGACAGGAGCGATGTCGGCGGCAACAATTACTTCTTCCGCTATGACACCGGCAAGGAAAATAAATGGTCCTGGATCATCAGCGCCGACCGGACCGATACCGATGCTTACACCAATGCCGACAATACCACCAAAAACCAGTTCGGCCGCCGCGAAGATATCAATTTGGAAGGCAGCTACGAATTGGCGGCCGATCAACATCTGGATATTTCCGTAAACCGGCTGAGCGAGAAATTGAACGGCCGCAGCATCGAGACCAGCGGGGCCCTGCGCAACGACCGCTACGAGAATACCCGTAATCAATACAGCCTGGGCCTGCGAGGCCAGACCAAAAGCGGCGACTATCAGCTGCGGGCTTATTACGGCGAACATGACAAAGACAACAGGGGCTTTTTAACCAGCAACGGCAAGCTGGTCGACTTCGACGTCTCCGAGCGCAAAACCTGGACGCTGGAAGGACACCAGTCGGCCCAGCTCAGCGACAGGCACCTCTTGACCGTGGGCGGCGAATTGCGCAACGAAGAATACCGGGGCACGAGGATCGGCACCGGCAAAAATCCCTACACGCTGACCTACGGCGACGTAACCAAGCAAGGCTCGGAAGCCGACATCGACTACTCCGCCCTGTACGCGCAGGATGAGTGGCTGGTCAGCGACCGCCTGCTGATCATTCCTTCGCTGCGCTATGACGACAGCAACCGATTCTCCGGCAATGTCAGCCCCAAACTGGGCGTGACCTACAAGATGAATGACAATTTTCGCCTGAAGGCAAACGTGGGCAAGGGCTTCAAAGCCCCGACGCTGGACGACATGTACATGGAAATGACCAAGATCATGGGCGGCATAGTCGTGCACGTAACCGGCAATCCCGATCTCAAGCCGGAGAAATCCACCAGCTATGAACTGGGCATTGAAGGCGAAAAGGGCAACACCTTCGGCAAACTGAGCTATTTTGTCAATGATGTTACCGACCTGATTACGACCCGCACCACGCGGACGATTACGCCGCGTCCGGGGCTGCCGCCGCTCATCCGCATGGATTCGGTCTATCTGAATGAAGACAGGGCCGACATCGACGGCGTGGAGTTCGAGATCGGCCGGCATTTGAGCGATAAGCTTACCCTCAAGGTAAATTACACCTATCTCGACGCCACCGGCACGGGCGGGCAGCGGCTGGAAGGCCGGTCCAAGCATCAGGGAACGGTGCAGCTGCATTATGACAACATTCGCGAGAATGGCATCAGCGCGGTGTTATGGAACGAGTGGCGGAAGGACTATCTGTATTCATCCAGCAGCGATATCCACAAAACCTACTCGTTGTGGAACGTATCGGTCAATAAAAAATGGAATGATAATTTCAGCAGTTATATCGGTGTTGACAATATTTTCAACAAGAAAGACGACGAGCTCAACCTGTTGGGCTCCATCTTCCGGGCCGGCGTGCTTTTCAAAATATAATGGCGAGCCTGTACAAAACCCTTGCGGCGCTGCTGCTTTTTCTGGCCATGACCGGCGGGGTTCAGGCCGGGCCGGCGTATCGGCTTTACACCGCCGCCGGCCGGCCGGTGACGGTGGGGGAAGCGGCCGGGCTGCTCGGCCGCTATGATGTGCTGGTATTCGGCGAATATCACGATAATGCCGTTTTGCACCGCCTGGAATTGGCCCTGCTGACCGAGCTTTACGCAAGACAGCCCAAGCTGGCCGTGTCTTTGGAGATGTTCGAACAGGATGCGCAGAGCCAGCTCGACGCTTATTTGGCAGGCCGGATTACGGAACAGGAGTTTTTGGCCAAGTCCCGTCCCTGGAAGAATTATCGGGAGGCGTACCGGCCGCTGGTGGAGTTTGCCAGAGCCCGTTCTTTGCCGGTTATGGCCGCCAATATCCCCCGGCCCCTGGCCGCCCAGTATGCCAGGGAAGGGTCCCTGGACAAAGTTGCTGCGGAAATGGCGGTTTACCTGCCGGCGGTGCACAGCGCGCCGCCCGGGAAATACCGGCAGAAGTTCATGGCCTATATGACCGACTCTGCCAACAGCGCCCGAATGCCTGTCGACCGGAACCGGCTGGAGAATTATTACCGGGCGCAATGCCTGAAGGACGACGCGATGGCCGAAAAAATCGCCCGCTACAACCACTTAAGGCCTGATTATAAGATTGCTCACTACCAGGGCGATTTCCACAGCCGGGGGCGGCTGGGGGTCGTGGAAAAATTGCAGTTGCTCGCTCCGGCTTTGAAAGTGGCTGTTGTCGCTCCCGTTTATGTCGAAAATCTGGCTGATGCGCCCGATTGCCTCGAACAACAGCAAGATGCCGGCGATATCCTTGTCTTTTTGACACGCTAAGAGCCTTTCTCACAGCCTGGGGTTGTCTGCGATCGGGAAAGTCCGCAACCATGCGAACTCTCCCGATTATTTCTTTGCGGAACGCAACATATAAAAAAGTGCAGGCTTAGGCAGATAAATAGGCAAAAAGATTACTGAAGCTTTTTTTCAATGAAATAATTGATTGATTGCGTATTAAATGTTTAAGGGTGTCAGAGTTTAGCACCTTTATTGTCGAAATAAGGAATTCATGCTATAATTTAAAAAGTTTATAAAAAAAATAATGATCTTATATTCATTTCATTAATATTTGCTCGAAACAATGCAGCTGGTTTGACAGGTCCCAGTTTCTATCTTTTGCAGGCATTGAACTACATATTGCCGATGAAGCATACTGATTGACGGTTGAATTTCCGATTGGCGCCGGGTTGACGACGGTGATGCGGCAACGCCTGCGATTTGTCCGGCCGTCAAGATCAGTTATCCCTCATGGGCTTTTCTTATGCCTATTGCAGGATTTCTCTATTTTGGCCTTATTGCTTTCGGTAAACTGTTTCTGACGAAAGGAGCTAATCATGGAACCCAAAAAAGATGGAGTAAAGAGGAGAGCCTTCCTCAAGACCGCCGTGGCTTCCCTCGCTGCCGCGGCCCTGGCGCCCGGCCTGCTGTCCGCGGGGCGTTTCCAGTCGGATTCGCTGCAAGTATGGTCCTGCGGAGGCTTGTCCGAGGCCTTCATGGAGGCTAACGGCTTGTATGAGCAGCGAAACGGCGTCCAGATCAATTATACGGGGGCTTTCGCGGCCGCGCTGGGGAAGTCGCTGCTGGGCGGGGCCGTCACCGAGGTCTTCGCCGGACGGGTGCTGCAATTGGCCCAAAACCTGAGAACTGCCGGTAAAATGCTCTATTTCCGGCCCCTGTGTTTTACGGAGTACGTTTTGATCACCCCCCTCGGGAACCCCGCCCAGATCCAAACCGTTCAAGATATGGCCCGACCAGGGGTGCGGGTCATTCTGCCCCTGGGAGCTTCTCCTCCGGGCGGAGACGCCGTCATGGGCATTCTCAAAAAAGCCGGCGTCGACCAGGCGGTTCTCAAAAACACGATCGAGAAAGAAAGCTGTGTCATCAAGATGATGCCGCAAATCATAAGCGGCGAAGGCGCTGCTTCCATCGTGGAAAGGCGCTTGACCCGCATGGACAGATTCGCCGGGAAAGTGGAGGTCATTCCCATCCCCGAGGCCCTTTTTCCGCCCGGCCCGCTGACCTTTACCATCGGGGTGATGAAGTACGCCAAGGATCGCGCCCTGGCCGACGACTACGTGAATTTCATCTGCTCCGATGAGGCCCAGGCAATTTTCGACCGGCATGGCTTCATCCCCGCCGCCTCCGCCAAGGGGCGGACTTTGATCGAAAAGCTGGGGGTAAAAGATGTCTAATCAAACAGCAATATCCAAACCAGACGGTTTTTTTCTGCCGAAGGTTCGCCGGGGCATTCAGGCGGCCATGCTGGCTGTTATGGGACAATGGGCCTTTTACGGCATCTTTCGCTGTCCCTTTCTCGTTCCTTTCGTGAATTGCCAGGTCTGTCCGATCATCACCTGCTGGGGAAGGATCACGAGTTACTTCTGGGGCTTCTGGCTGTTCCTCCCGTTGTCGGTATTATTTGTCGGGCGGGCGTTTTGCGGCTGGCTCTGTCCCGGGGGTTTCGTCAATCAGATGATCGGCAAGCTGTCGTTTGCCAAGCTGCGCGTCCGCAACCGGGTTCTGAAGTTCGCCCCGCTGGGCATGGGCCTTGGGCTGCTGATCGTTCTGGCGCTCTGGTTCGGTCTGGACAATCCCCGCTCGATGGTGCCGATCCGGGTCGGCGAATTCTGGGGCTCGCTCCGCCTGTCCTTCGAACACGCTTCCCCGTATTGGCTGGTCCGCACCTTTGTTGTTCTGGGACTGGTGGCGGCGGGACTCTTTATCGCCAATCTGTGGTGCCGGTTCGCCTGCCCCACGGGCGGCTTGCTGGAGCTCTTCAAAGGCATGGCCCTTTTCCGCGTCTTCAAGACCAGCGCCTGCAACGACTGCGACGCCTGTTTGCGGCGCTGCGAAATGGGAACCCGTCCCGATGAAGTCAATTGCACCAACTGCGGCGATTGCCTGAAAACCTGTCCCGTAGATGCGATCAAATTCGGCCGAAAGAGGAAATCCGATGAGTAAATCCCGGGAACGACGGTCCCTCGACGATCACCCCTGTTTCCACGGAAAGGCGAGCGCCCGCTGGGGCCGGGTTCACCTGCCGGTGGCGCCCCACTGCAACATCCAGTGCAATTTTTGCAACCGGCTCTATGACTGCGTCAACGAAAGCCGGCCGGGGGTGACCCGGCGCATCCTCGAGCCTGCGGAAGCCCTTGCGGACCTGAATCAGCTTCTGCGGCGGCGATCGGACATCGCCGTCGTCGGGATCGCCGGCCCGGGAGATCCCCTCTGCGATCCCGAGCGGACGCTCCAAACGCTGCGCGCCGTTCACGCCATCCATCCCGGGCTCCTGATCTGCGTTTCCACCAACGGCCTGAATCTGCCCGGCCATATCGACGAGCTGGCCGACGCCGGCGTGACCCATGTCACGGTCACGGTCAACGCCGTTCAGCCCGATATCGGCCAGCGGATTTACGCCTCGGTCACGCTGAATGAACGGACCTATCGGGGCCTTGAGGCCGCCGAACTCCTCCTGAGCCGTCAGGAGGAGGCCGTTGTGGCCCTCAAGAGACGAGGGCTGACGGTCAAGATCAATACGGTCGTCATGCCCGGCATCAATGCTGCTCACATCCCCGCCATCGCCGCCAAAGCGGCGGCGTGGGGCGCCGATACTATGAACTGCATGCCGTTGATCCCCGTCCACGACACTCCTTTCGCGAATGTCACGCCCCCTACGGATGCCGAGGTGGCTCGCATCCGAAAGGCGGTTTCCGGCTACCTTCCCCAGATCTACCACTGCCGCAGGTGCCGCGCCGACGCCGCCGGGCTCCTGGGCGCCGGCGAGGCTGAAGGGTGCGCGCCTGTCCGCCTCTGTTCGTCCTGACAGCGCGATTCATTTGCTTATTGTGACAAATTTCTGCGCTGTTTATTGATTGATGTCCGGGACCGGATTGAGCTATCGGCTGTGGGCCGATAGCTCTTTTTGCATTGGCGGCTTCCCCGCCGGAGCCTGCTTTGCGGCCGCTCGTCCAATCGCTCGGCGGTGATCTTCCTGACGAACGCCCTCACCAATATTGCCAAAGGCCTTTTGGAGGAATTTTACCGGCAAGTATGGAATTTCAAGGACTAGTCCAAGCGATTTAAAATGGAAACTGAAAACCATAATGCGGGAAGCCGCACGCGGAAAATGCAGGCGCGGATTTCCGATAAGGAGGATCATATGCAAAAGCCCAGGAATATGGACAGCAAATTTTATGTCCAGTCCATAAACAGAGCCCTGGCCATCGTCGACGAAATAAGCCGGGTCAACGAGCGGGGCCTCAGTCTGAGCGAGGTGGCGGAAGCCATTGAATTGCCGGTCAGCACGGTGTACCGGATCATCCAGAACCTGGTGGCCTGGCAGTATCTGGCCGAAAAGGATGACGGCAACTATGTGCTGGGTTTCAGTCTCCTGACTCTGGGCAATATCGTAAAGAATAACTTAATCCTTACGAATTATGCCCACAAGTACATGGAGGACCTGAACGAGCAAACCAAGGAGACGATCTATCTCGCCGCTTTGGACAAGGTCAACGGCGATATCATTTATATTGATAAAATTGACAGTCATCGCAACATTAAATTGGCGGCGGGAGTCGGCTCGCGCAACTATATTCATTCGACGGCGAACGGAAAATGTCTGGTTTCCCGCATGAGTGCCGACAAAATCAAGGAACTCCTCGCCATGAAGGGCATGCCGGCGCTTACGGAACAGACGATCGTGGACGCCGAGGCGTTTCTGGGCGAGGTAAAAAAGGTGCGGGAGAACGGCTATGCGATCGACGACTTGGAAAACGAACGGGGCGTCCGCTGCGTTGCCGCGCCGATTCAAGACTATACGGGAAGCGTCGTGGCGGCAATCAGCATATCCGGGGTTGATTCGACGATGGAGATGGAACTGGTTGTAAACCAATACTCCCTGCTGGTCAGGGATGCGGCCCTCAAGATTTCGAAACAAATGGGCTACACTGTCCAGTAAAGGCTGCGTTTACACCTAATGCGGCCCGCCGGGGTTTTCCGCGGCGATGCCCCGGTTTGCTTACGGCTTGCTTCGCGCTTTTGCGTTAATGGAAATGACTTTTCAATTTGATTGCGGCATGTAAACTAGAGATTTTGCTTATGTAACAAGCGGTCCAATTAGCGGACCGCTTGTTTTTTTATGGCATAAAAATCCATGGACAATATTGACAATTTAGACATATAAGATTAAAATGAAAATGAATTTTACAATATGAAAAGAAATAATCCTTATATCTTTGAGGTTAAGTTCTAGTAAATTGTAATTAGTATTGCTATATTGTAAATTTTTGATATTTATTTTTTAAAATATAAAAATCAAAAGGTGTGGTGATGGGCGACATTTGGGAATTGTGCTTGGCATAACTAGTGAATACAAAATTTCCGTAAAAAGGTTATTGCTAGACGGAAAAAAGTCATGGAGAAAAGAGTGATCGATGTTGAAAGAAATCAGGTGGCATGGCAGAGGGGGCCAGGGCGGTTTTACGGCGGCCCGCCTCCTGGGAATGGCCGGTTCCTTGTATGACGATTATTACGTGCAGGCTTTCCCGTCGTTCGGGCCGGAGCGCCGGGGCGCGCCTGTCCTGGGGTTTACCCGTATCGATACCCAGCCCATCCACGATCGCAGCAAGGTCTATTCCTGCGACTATGTGGTGGTCCTCGACGAGAGTCTCCTGGATGTGGTCGACGTGCGGGAAGGGATAAAAAAGGGCGGGGTGCTGCTGATTAACTCCGAGCGCAGGCCCGAAGCCTTCGGTGCGTCGCCCGACTATGAAGTCTTCACCCTATGGGCTACCGGCATCGCCCTTGAGATTTTGGGGCAGCCCGTCACCAATACGGCGATGTTCGGAGCCCTTGTCGCGGTGTCCGGAGCCGTATCGCTGGAAGCGGCCCTGACGGCCGTTGAGCTTACCCTTCCGCAGGAATTGTGGGAAAAGAACAAAAAGGCCGTGGAAACCGCCTATCATCAGCTACGGAGGTAACCTTTATGCAAAAACCTTCCATCAACCATTCTTTCCAATATCCCGGCAGCATCGGCGAGATGCCGTCAGGCCCCTGCGCGGACGCCGGAGTTCTGGTGGAGGCCAACGCCGGCTGGCGCGTTTTCCGTCCGGTGCTCGATGCGGCAAAGTGCGTGAAATGCCTGAAGTGCTGGCTCATTTGCCCCGATGGCGCGATCGACCGCTCGGGGAAAGACTATGCCATTGACTACGCTTTTTGCAAGGGTTGCGGCATATGCGCCTATGAATGCCCGACCAAGTCCATCCGAATGGAAAAGGAAGGTGACGACGTTGAGTAAGGATTTGGCGGCCAGCCGGCAATTCATATCGGCCAATGACGCGGTTTCTTACGGTGTGAGGCTGTGCCGGCCGGAAGTGATTGCCGCGTACCCGATAACGCCGCAAACAACGGTTGTGGAAAAGCTGTCCGAATTCGTCGCCAACCAGGAGATGGATTGCCAGTACGTCAATGTGGAAAGCGAGCACAGCGCCATGGCCGCCTGCCTGGGGGCGGCGCTGATGGGCTGCAGGACCTTTACCGCTTCTTCCTCGCAGGGGCTTCTGTATATGTGCGAGATGCTGCACTATGTCAGCGGCAGCCGCCTCCCCATCGTCATGATGAACGCCAACCGCACCGTGGCGGCGCCCTGGAACATTTACGGCGATCACCGCGATTCGATCGCCATGCGGGACGCGGGCTGGCTTCAGTTATATGTCGAAAGCGCGCAGGAGGCCCTGGACACCGTCATTCAGGCCTATAAGGTCGCCGAGAACCACCAGGTGATGACGCCGGTCATGGTTTGCCTGGACGGGTTCGTTCTGACCCATACCTATGAAGTGGTCAAGGTGCCGTCCCAGGCAGAAGTCGACCGGTTTCTCCCTCCCTATGCGCCGACGGAAAACCGGCTGGACCTGGCGGCGCCGAAAAGCTGCTGCATATCGGTCTCGCCGGAGTGGCAGACCGAATACCGCTATAAACAGCATGCGGCCATGCAAGCCGCCAAAAAAATCATCGGCGACGTAGACGCCGCGTTCGGCGCCCAATTCGGGCGGCGCTACGGCGGGCTGCTGGAAGAGTACCGCTGTGAGGACGCCGAATACGTGCTGCTGATGATGGGGACGATCGCCGGCACCGCCCGCCTGGTGGTGGATAAGCTCCGCGAGGGGGGCGTCAAGGCCGGCCTGGTGAAAATCCGCTCGTTCCGGCCTTTCCCCAGGGAAGAGATTGTCCGCCTGGCCCAAGGGGTGAAGGGCATCGGGATTGTCGACCGCGATATCTCCTTCGGCTATGAGGGAGCGCTGGGGACCGAGGTAAAAGGGGCGGTGCAGGGCGCCGCGCCGGCGATCAACTTCATCGCCGGCCTGTCCGGGCGCGATGTGACCAAGGACAATATCGAAGCCATGTATCGCAAGGTGATCGACCTGGCCCGGGGTCAGGCGGAAGAGGAAATACAATTCGTGGGGTTGAGGTGGGAACAGTGGTGAATGTGCGCGACTTGCCCGAGCGGGAACTGCTATACGGACACAAGGCCTGTCCCGGCTGCGCCGCCGGAACGGTGGCGCGGCTTATTCTCAAGGTTACCGGCGAGCGGACCTTTCTGGCTTATCCCGCCAGTTGCCTGTCCACGGTGACAAGCATTTATCCGCAGATGGCCTTTGCCGTGCCGTCCTTCACCGCGCCGTTCGCGGCGACGGGGGCGGTGCTGTCGGGGATGGCCGCCGCCGTAAAGGCCAAAAAAATGCAGGACGTGACGGTCCTGGGCATTGCCGGCGACGGGGGCACGGCCGACATCGGCCTGCAGGCCGTGTCGGGGGCGGTCGAGCGGGGCGACCGCATCCTGTATGTCTGCTACGACAACGAAGCCTATATGAATACCGGCATCCAACGCAGCAGCCTGACGCCTTACGGGGCTGCCACCACCACTTCGCCGGCCGGCAAAGCGGGCGGGGCGATCGGCGAGAAGAAATTCAAGAAAAATCTGTTTGAAATTATGGTGGCCCACCGCATTCCTTATTGCGCGACAGCCAGTGTCGCCAACATCGCCGATCTGCTCGGCAAAGTCGCGAAAGCGAAAGATACCGACGGGCCTTCGTTTCTCCACATCCATGCCCCCTGCCCGACCGGCTGGGGATTCGCGGCGGAACGGACGATGGAAATCGCCCGGCTGGCGGTGGAGAGCGGCTTGTGGTTCCTGGCGGAATACCAGGACGGCCGGGTCACGCTGAATTACCGGCCCAAAGAGTTTATCCCGGTCAGGGAGTACCTGAAAACCCAGAAGCGGTTCAGGCACCTCGGGCCGGCCGAGTGGAACGTAATCGAAGAACAGCGGGACCGGGAATGGGCCGTAATCAGCGGCAGATGGGAGCCGGCCGGCCGCGAAAAGGCCTAGCTTCTCGAGAGGCCCGGCGTCAGCCCGCAGTCCGGGTGCCTTGGGAAGACGAAAAAGCAAGGGAGGGGAAACAGTATGGATTTATTTGACCTGACGGGAAAAAAGGCCATCGTGACCGGGGGAAGCGGCGGCCTGGGCCTGGGCTTGGTGGAGGGGCTGCACGAAGCCGGGGCGGAGGTTGTCATTGTCGGCAGGTCGGCGAAGTGCCACGAACTGGCCGACAGGATCGGCCGGTCGGGGGCCGGGGCGTACGGGGTCAGCGGGGACCTCGGCGACCGGGGCGACCTGGACAGGGTGTTTGCGGAAGCGGTGGCAAAGCTGGACGGAACGCTCGATATCCTCGTCAATTGCGCGGGCATCCAGCGCCGCAGCCCCAGCGCCGCTTTTCCCATCGAGGACTGGGATGCCGTCATCGAGGCCAATCTGACGGCGGTGTTTTCGCTGTGCCAGTTGAGCGGTAGGCTGATGCTCGACAAGGGAAGGGGGAAGATCATCAACATTGCCTCGATGCTGAGTTTCTTCGGCGGCTATACCGTCCCCGCCTATGCGGCCAGCAAGGGCGGCGTGATGCAGCTGACCAAGGCCCTCGCCAATGAGTGGGCCGGCCGCGGCGTTAATGTCAACGCCATAGCGCCCGGATATATGGATACGCCCTTGAATGCCGCGCTGATCAACGATCCCGTGCGCAACAGGAGGATCCTGGACCGAATCCCCGCAGGCCGCTGGGGCACTGCCGGCGATATGAAGGGTACAGTTGTTTTTCTGGCGTCAGCGGCCTCCGACTATATCAACGGAGCGATCATCGCGGTGGACGGAGGCTATCTGGGCTGCTGACCCGGCCGATTAACGGAAAGAAGGGCCGCCGGCGGGCGCGACCCGGCTGAAGGAGGTAAATCATGAGCCAATATCATTCGGTCACGGTGGAGATTGTCGCGGCGCTTAAGGACATTGTCGGCGACAAGCACGTCTGGACGGACCCGGAGAGGATGGAGCCCTATTCGCATGATGAGGTTACCGGGGAAAAGTACATCAAGATCCCCGAAGTCGTGGTCTTTCCGAAGACTGCGGAAGAAATCGCGGCGATCGTCCGGCTGGCCAACCGGGAACTCATTCCGGTGGTGCCGCGGGGGGCAGGAACCGGGTACGCCTGTTCGGCGGTGGCTTTTCAGGGCGGTATCGTATTGACGACCGAACGCATGGACCAAATTCTCGAAATCGATGAACAAAATCTCATCATGGTTGCCGAGCCCGGCGTCAGGACCAGCGAGGTGCAAAAGGCCGCCGGGGCCAAGGACTATTTGTACCCGGGCGACCCTTCCAGCGGCGACAGTTCGTTTATCGGCGGCAATGTGGCCACCAACGCCGGCGGCAATAAAGCCATCAAATACGGGACTACGCGGCAGCAGGTCGCCGGGGTGGAAATCGTCACCCCGGAAGGCGAAATTGTCACGCTGGGCGGCAAACTCAAAAAGGACTCCACCGGGTATTGCCTGACCCAGCTGATCATCGGTTCGGAAGGGACGCTGGGCATTGTCACCAAGGTGTACCTGCGCCTGGTTCCCCGCCCCAAGCACGTTATGGATCTTCTGGCCATCTTCCCCAGCATGGATTCGGCCATCCGCATCGTTCCCAAAATCATCAAATCCGGCATCAATCCGGTATGCGTGGAATTTATGGATAACCGCAGCATCCGAAGCTGCGAGGCTTTTCTGAACGAAAAACTGCCGCACAGCGACAAAGGCCATTATATAATCGTGTCGATCGAAGGCAACGAGGAAACGGCGCTGGAAGAGCAATGCGTCCTCG
This sequence comes from Sporomusaceae bacterium UBA7701, assembly GCA_002482545.1. GTDB lineage: Bacteria > Bacillota > Negativicutes > Sporomusales > UBA7701 > UBA7701. The sequence continues at coordinate 256,971 of DLGF01000009.1, read as the reverse complement.
TGGACGATATCTGTTCGGCCGACGGGGCCCTGGAAGTGGTGATCGCCGATCCGGTCAAAATCTGGCGGGCCCGCAAATCCTTCGGCGAGGCCAGCCGGGCCCGCAGCCGCATCTTTTCGGCGGAAGACATTGTCGTTCCCATGTCGGAGATCGGCCAGGTGGTTGACAAAGTAGCGGAACTGAGCCGAAAGCACGACGTCTTTATTCACTGCGTGGCCCACGCCGCCGACGGCAACGTTCATGCCGATATTCTGAAGGAAGACATGGATATCGGGAAATGGAACGAGCTGCTGCCAAGAATCCAGGAAGAGATCTATCAATTCGTGTATGCGCTGGGCGGCAAACTGTCGGGTGAGCACGGGATCGGCTACAAGCGCCTGCAGCTGATGGAGAAATTCGCCCATCCGGTGGAACTGAAAATGATGAGGGCGGTGAAGAAAGCGCTCGATCCCAACAATATCATGAATCCCGGCAAAGTCGTGAAGGTGGATTGAGGAGTGTTTGCTCAAACAGCCGGAAGGGATAAAAACGAGTGGCAGATAAACGGCAGCAGTGATTTTTGTGAACCATTCTGGTTGTTGGTTGGTCAAGGCGGCTGGACGGATAGGTGACGACGGGCGGCGCGGCGAAACGCCGCATTGTCGGAAAAATGAATACGAGGAGGCCAAAAAATGACCAGTATGAAGCCAACGAATGTCCGGTGGGGGGTATTTTTCACCCTGCTGGTCCTGTGCACAATCAACTATGTTGACAGAGCGGTTCTGTCGATCTGCATGCCTGCCATTCAAAAAGATTTGTCCTTGGATCCGGCAATTGTAGGGGTTATTTTGAGTTCGTTCTTTTGGGGCTATGCAGCGATGCAAATTCCTGTCGGCTGGCTGCTGGACCGCTTCCGCCCCGATAAGCTGATCGTCGTTTCGGCCGCATTGTGGGGCGTATTCCAGATGCTGACCGGTTTCGTCTCATCCAGCAAAATGTTTATGTTTTTGCGGGTTCTGCTGGGTATTTCCGAATCGCCTATCTATCCCGGCGGCACCAAACTGCAGTCCGTTTGGCTGACTTCCAAGGAACGGGCCAGGGGCTCGTCCCTGATGGATTCCGGCGCAGCGCTGGGCAACGCGGTCGGCGGGCCGCTGGTGATATTGTTCATGACCTGGTTCGGCGGCTGGCGGGGCGCCCTGATCGGCGCAGGCATCGTCACCCTGGCGGTCGCGGCCATGTCCTGGCGGTTTATCAAAGGCACTCCTGAAACCAATCCGCGGGTCAATCAATCCGAACGCGATTATATCAAAAACGCGTTGGCGGAAGAATACGAAGGCAGTAAAACCGCGGGTGGGTCGATCCTGAAAAATGTCGGGATCAGGGACTATCTGACCAGCCGCAATTTCTGGTGCATGCTGATCGGTTTCTTTGCGATCGACGCCTACTGGTTCGGTCTGATGACCTGGGGCCCCAACTTCCTGGCGGATACCCAGAAACTCGACATCAAAACGATCGGCGGTTCGGTATTGCTGATTTTTGGCACCGGCGCCGTCGTGGAACTCATCGGCGGCATGGTTACCGACAAATGGCGGCAGACCGGCGACATCAACACCGTCATGCGGACGCTTTTGGGACTGCTGGCGATCGGCATGTCGGTCAGCATGTACTTCCTGAGCAAAGCCACCACGTTGACCGCAGCGCTGGCGTGGCTGACGATCGGCGTTTCCTTCGAGCGGTGGGCCGGCATGCTGTTTTTTGTCATCCCGCCGGCCATTTCGCAGCGCAACCACGTCGGCACCGTAGCCGGTTGCATGAATTTTGTCGGCAATCTGGCCGGCGTATTTACGCCGATCTGCATCGGGCTTATCGTGTCGCTGACCGGCTCCTACAACGGCGCCCTAATGATGTTTGTGGGATTCGGGATTATGATCCTGGTGTCCGCCCTGTTCCTCGACTTTAGTAAAAAGGTCGGCAGCGACGCCTCGCAGGTGGTGCAGGGGAAAGTCTCAGCCCAATAGGGCCAGCCGGCCCGGCGATCATCCTTTCCGTCCAGGCGCTTTTTACTTTGGCGTTCCGCGGATATCTGCAAAGTAAATGCTTTTGTTCCTTTCCTCATGGGTGATGCATTTTGAGGGAAGGGCTTTTTCTTAGGCGAGAGAGGAAGGGGGAATAACTATGCCGATTTTGCCGGCGGAGGCTTTGACGTTTCAAATGCCCGCGATGGTCAGGGTGCGCCAGAAGTTCGACGCCGCCGAAATCCCGGATGTGGAAAAAGGCGTAAGCGCGGAAATCGGCCGGCCCGACATCGGCGGCTTGATCAAGCCGGGGTCGCGGGTGGCGATTGCGGTGGGCAGCCGGGGAATCAGCAACCTTGACAGCATTGTAAAAGTTTTGGGCGCGCGGCTGAAGGACTTAGGCGCCCAGCCCTTTATTGTCCCCGCGATGGGCAGCCACGGCGGCGGGACGGCGGAAGGGCAGCGGGCGGTGCTGGCGTCGCTGGGGATAACGCAGCAGGCGGTGGCCATGCCGGTCGTTGCCTCCATGGAAGTCGTCCCGCTCGGTCAAACCGGGAACGCAGTCCCGGTATACATGGACAAGAACGCTTACCAGGCCGATCTGACGGTTTTGGTCGCCCGCGTCAAGCCCCATACCGATTTCAAGGGAGAATTCGAAAGCGGACTGTGCAAAATGATGGCGATCGGCCTCGGCAAGCATCTTGGCTGCAGCCGCCTCCACCAAGAGGGGTTCGACAGTTTCCCGGCGCTCATTCCCGAAGTGGCCAAGGTCTTCCTGGAACGGGCGAATATTGCCTTTGGCCTGGCCATCGTCGAAAACGCTTATGACAAAACCTGCCTGATCAAGGCGGTGCGGGCGAGCGAGTTTCTGGCCGAGGAACCCGGACTGCTGGCAGCGGCGAAACAGCGCATGCCGAGGATCATGGTTCCGGCCATCGATGTGCTGATTGTTGAGCAAATCGGCAAGGACATCAGCGGCGCCGGCATGGACCCCAATATCATCGGCCGGACGACCAAGGGCAAACTGCCCGGTTTCGCCGGGCCGTCCATTCAGCGGATCGTCGTTCTCGACCTGACCGAGGCCACCCACGGCAACGCTTGCGGCATCGGCCTGGCGGACTTTGTCACCCGGACGGCCTTCGCGAAGCTGGATTATCTGTCGACCTATGCCAACGTAATCGCGTCGGCGAACCCGGAAGCCGGCAGAATTCCCGTAATCCTGGACAGCGAATTGGAGGCTGTCGCCGCCGCCGTGCGGTGCTGCAGCAGGATCGACAGCTCCTGCCCCCGCCTGGTCCGGATCAAGGATACACTGCATTTGGAAGACCTATGGGTTTCAGAGAACCTTTGCCCGGAAATCGCCGGCAATGCCGACATAGAAATACTGGGCGACGCCCCGGCGGCCGGGCCCCGATAGCTTCCGGCCGGGCTTGCCCGGCGGATTGCCCGGCAAACGAATGGAGGTGCTTTTCCATGATGAATAAAGAACAGTATCTGGCGAGTCTGCGCAAGCTCAAGCCGGTCATCTACTGCAACGGCAGGAAAATCGAAAGTGTCGTGGACGATCCGATGACGCGTCCGCATGTCAATTCGGCGGCGATGACCTACGAACTGGCCCACGACCCGGAATACAACGACCTGGTTGTGGCCACATCCAGCCTGACCGGCAGGGAAATCAACCGTTTCACCCATCTGCATCAGAGCACCGACGATCTGGTGAAAAAAGTCAAGATGCTCCGGATGATCGGCCAGAAGACCGGTACCTGCTTTCAGCGCTGCGTCGGCCTCGACGCCCTGAACGCCACCTATATCGTCACCCATAAGGTCGATAAGGAGTGCGGGACGAGCTATCACGAGCGGTTCGTCAAGTATATGCAAGAGGTTCAGGAACAGGATTTGATGATCGCCGGCTCAATGACCGACGTCAAGGGGGACCGGAGCAAGAAGCCCGGCCAGCAGGCCGACCCCGACCTCTTTGTCCACATCGTCGAGCGGCGGGACGACGGCATCGTGGTCCGCGGCGCCAAGGCCCACCAGACCGGCATGGTTAATTCCCACGAAATGCTCATCCTGCCGACCACCAACCTGGGGCCGGAGGACAAGGACTACGCCGTGGCCTGCGCCATCCCGGTGGACGCCCCGGGGGTCGTCCACATCTTCGGCCGCCAGACCAATGACGGGCGCAGGCTGCAGGGGGACATCGACACGGGAAACGCCGAGTACGCCATTGTCGGCGGCGAGACGCTGACGGTGCTCAATGATGTGTTCGTGCCCTGGGAGCGGGTCTTCATGTGCGGCGAGTACCAATACGCCCAGGAATACGTGGAGACCTTCGCCGCCTATCACCGGCAGAACTACGGCGGCTGCAAGGTCGGCGTGGCCGACGTCATCATCGGCGCCACGGCGGCGATGGCCGAATACAACGGCGTTCCCAACGTCTCGCATATCAAAGACAAACTCATCGAAATGATCCACCTGGCCGAGACGATGTACAACTGCTCGATCGCCTGTTCGGCCGAGGGGCATAAAACCGAGGCCGGCAGCTATTACGTCGATACCCTGCTGGCCAATACGGTCAAGCTCAACTGCACCCGTTTCATGTACGAAATATCCCGGCTGGCCCACGATATCGCGGGCGGTTTCATCGCCACCCTGCCCTACGAGGCCGACTACAAGGCGCCGGAGACTAGGCCGTATATCGAGAAATATTTTGCCGCCAATCCTAGAATACCCACCGAGCACCGGATCCGGATGGCCCGGCTGCTGGAGAACATGACCGGCGGCACGGCGCTGGCCGAGTCGATGCACGGGGCGGGTTCGCCGCAGGCCATGCGGGTCATGCTGTACCGGGAAACCAATCTGGAGCACAAGAAAAAACTGGCGCGCAAGCTGGCCAAGATCGAACAGTAGGAGTGAATGGTATGGATATTCGCGAAGCAGTGGTCGTGAGCGGCGCACGGACGCCGACCGGCGTCTTCGGCGGGGCCCTCAGCGAAATCGACGCTCCCGAGCTGGGGGCGCTGGTGGTCAAGGAAGCCCTCCGGCGGGCCGGCATTGCCGGGGAACAGGTCGACGAAGTCATTGTCGGCACCCACTTCCAGGCGGGGATCAAGGCTAACTCGGCCCGCCAGGCGGCGATTTACGCCGGCCTGCCGGTCGAAGTGCCGGCCTGGACTCCCAACAAGAATTGCGGCACCGGCCTCAAGGCGGTCAACCTGGCGGCCCAGATGGTCATGCTGGGCGAAGCCGATATCATTGTCGCCGGCGGCTGCGAAACCATGAGCCGGATCCCCTATATGATCCACAAGCACCGCTTCGGCGCCCGCATGGGCGGCGGCGAGCTGCTGGACTCCATGATGTACGACGGGCTTGTCGACCCTTTCATGAACTATCACATGGGAATGACCGCCGAGAATGTCGCCGCGAGGTGCGGCATCAGCCGCGAGCTGCAGGACGAATTCGCCCTTCAGAGCCACCAAAAGGCGGCCAGGGCCAGACGGGAGGGCAAGTTCGCCGACGAGATCGTGCCGGTCGAAATCAAAAAACGCAAAGAGACCGTTCTGTTTGCCGAGGACGAAACCATCCGGGACAATCTGACCCTGGAGGCGCTGGCCAAAATGAAGCCGGCCTTCAAGGAAGGCGGCACGGTTACCGCCGGCAATGCCTCGGGCATCAACGACGGCGCGGCGGCGGTGGTGATCATGGCGAAAGACAAGGCCGAGGAACTGGGCCTCAAACCGCTGGTCGCCTTCCGGGCTTTCGCGTCGGCCGGCGTGGACCCGTCCATCATGGGCTACGGCCCGGTGCCGGCGGTGGGCAAACTGCTGGCCAAAGCCAACCTCAGGCGCGAGGAGATCGACCTGTTTGAGCTCAACGAAGCGTTCGCCGCCCAGGCCGCGGCCTGCGTCAAGGAACTGGGCCTGGACGCGGCCAAGGTGAATGTAAACGGCGGCGCGGTGGCTCTCGGGCATCCGGTGGGCTGCACCGGAGCCCGCCTGCTGGTCACGCTGATGAACGAGCTGCGGCGCCGGTCGGCCCGGTACGGGGTAATCAGCCTGTGCATCGGCGGCGGCCAGGGAATAGCGACCCTTGTGGAACGTTGCGAATAAAGGGGGATATCGGCATGAGCATCGACCGCATATTCATCGTGGGCGCGGGCCAGATGGGCTCGGGCATCGCGCAGGCGGCCCTCCAGGCCGGCTGCCGGGTGACGCTGCACGATACGACGGAAGAGATGGTCGTCCGCGGGGCCAAAACCATCGAAAAAAACTTCGCCCGCCTGGTCGAAAAAGGCAGGGCGGAGAAGCGGCAAACGGAAGAATGCCTCGGCCGGCTGGATAAAACGACCGACCTGGCCGCCGCCGCCGAGGCGGACCTGATCATTGAGGCCGTCTTCGAAGACGTCAGCCTGAAGAAGAAACTATTTTCCGAACTGGACCGGATCGGCAAACCCGGCGTCGTCATGGCCAGCAACACGTCGTCGATATCGATCACCGAGATCGCGGCAAGTACGAAGCGGCCGGAACAGGTCATCGGCATGCACTTCTTCAATCCGGTGCCGGTCATGAAGCTGCTGGAGATAACCCGCGGCCTGGCGACCGCCGAAGCGACGCTGCAGGCGGCGCAGGCCGCAGGCGCAAAGCTGGGCAAGGTCGCGATCGTTTCCAAGGACAGCCCGGGGTTTGTCGTCAACCGCATTCTCGACCCGATGCTCAACGAAGCCATCTTCATGCTGGATGAAGGAGTGGCGTCGGTCGAGGATATCGACAAGGGCATGATCAACGGCTGCAATCATCCGATGGGGCCGCTGGCGCTCACCGACCTGATCGGCCTGGATGTGCTGCTGGCGGTTATGGAGGTGCTTTACCGCGAGTACGGCGACCCCAAATACCGGCCGGCGCCCTTGCTGCGGAAGATGGTGAGGGCCGGGCACCTGGGCCGCAAAACCGGCCGGGGCTTCTATACGTATTGACAAGGGGTGAGACAGATGGCTTGGGGAGAAAATGTGCTGATGGAAATCGCCGACGGCATCGCCACCATAACGCTGAACCGGCCGAAGGCGCTGAACGCCCTCAATACCGCCATGCTGAACGAGCTGAAAGAGGCGGTGCTGGCGGCGGAGGCCGCCGTGGAAGCCGCGGTGCTGATCATCACCGGCGCCGGGGAGAAGGCTTTCGTGGCCGGGGCCGATATCGCCCAGATGCGGGAGCTGACGACCCTGGAAGGCCGCCGGATGACCATGCTGGGGCAGGAGGTCTTCCAGATTATTGAAAATATAGAGAAACCGGTGATTGCGGCGGTCAACGGCTTCGCCCTCGGCGGCGGCTGCGAGCTGGCCATGGCCTGCGACATCCGGATCGCCGCGGAGAACGCGAAGTTCGGCCAGCCGGAGGTCAACCTCGGCATCATTCCCGGCTTCGGCGGCACCCAGCGGCTGCCCAGGCTGATCGGCCGGGGCCGGGCGAAGTACTATATCCTGACCGGAGAAATGATTCCGGCGGCCGCCGCCTTCGAACTGGGGCTCGCGGACCGGGTCGTAAAGGCCGGGGAATTGCTGGAGGTTTGCCGGGAGGTGGCCGGAACCATCGCCGGCAAGGCGCCGGTAGCGGTCCGGATGGCGAAGCGGGCGATCAACCGCGGGCTGGACGTCGATCTGGCCTCGGGGGTCGCCTATGAGGCCGAGGCTTATACCACGGCCTTTTCCACCGCCGACCGGGTGGAAGGCATGAGCGCCTTTTTGGCGAAGCGGGCGGCCGCATTTCAGGGAAAGTAAAGGAGGACCAAAATGAATTTTACGTTGACTCCGGAGCAGGAAGATATCCGGAAACTGGTGCGCGATTTTGCCGCCGCCAAAATTGCTCCGTCCGCCGCCGAACGGGACGAAAAGGAGCTTTTCCCCCGGGAGCTTTTCGCCGAGATGGGCAGCATGGGCTTTCTCGGACTGCCCTATCCCGAGGAATACGGCGGCGCGGGCATGGATTTCGTCGCCTACGCCATCGCGGTCGAGGAGATTTCCAAGGCCTGCGCGTCGACCGGGATAGGCGTTTCGGTGCACACCTCGCTTTGCTCCTGGCCGATTTACAAGTATGGCAGCGAAGAGCAGAAAAAGAAATTCCTTACGCCGCTGGCCGAAGGGAGCAAGCTCGGCGCCTTCGGCCTGACGGAGCCGAACGCCGGCACGGACGTGGGCGGCGCGGCGGCTTCGGCGGTGAAAGACGGCGACACCTATGTGCTGAACGGCACCAAGGTATTCAACACCAACGGCGGCGAGGCGGAAATCGAAGTCATTTTCGCCCTCACCGACAAAGCCGCCGGCCCGTTCAAGGGCATGAGCGCCTTCATCGTCGAAAAAGGCACCCCCGGGTTTTCCTTCGGCAAAAAAGAGGTCAAAATGGGTATCCGCTCGTCGGTGCAGCGCGAGCTGATTTTTGAGAACTGCCGCGTTCCCGCGGCCAACCTCCTGGGGAAAGAAGGGCAGGGCTTCAAGATCGCCATGAGCACCCTGGACGGCGGCCGCATCGGCGTGGCCGCCCAGGCGGTGGGCATCGCCCAGGCCGCCCTGGACTATGCCGTCCGTTACGCCAAAGAGCGCGTCCAGTTCGGCAAGCCCATCGCCAGCCAGCAGGCCGTCAGCTTCATGCTGGCCGACATGGCGACCCAGGTGGAGGCCGCGCGCCTTCTGACCCTGCGCGCCGCCTTTCACAAGTCCCACGACCTCCCTTACAGCAAGGAAGCCGCCATGGCCAAGATGTTCGCGTCCGACATCGCCATGCGGGTCACCACCGACGCCGTTCAGATTTTCGGCGGCTACGGCTACAGCCGGGAGTATCCGGTGGAACGCCTGATGCGGGACGTCAAGATCACGCAGATTTACGAAGGCACCAACCAGGCCCAGCGCATGGTCATAGCCGGCAATATCCTGCGTTAGCGCGCCCGGCCCGAGGTGGTTTGCGTAAGAAAGAGGCGAGGGCTCCGGTCCCCGCCTCTTTCGGTTCCGGGCCGAGGAGCTCCTCGGGGCGAAGCGGGCTGCGGAGAAGGGTCTGAGACTTACGGCAAGGAGGGTTTTTTATGGAAATTGTGGTCTGCGTCAAGCAGGTCCCGGATACAACCGAGATAAGATTTGATTCCGGGACGAATACCCTGATCCGCGAAGGCGTGCCGGGTATCGTCAATCCCTTCGACAAGAATGCGGTCGAAGCGGCGTTGCAACTGAGGGAAAAAACCGGCGGCAAGGTTACCGTGGTCACGATGGGGCCGCCTCAGGCGAAAAACGCCTTGAAGGAATGCATCGCCATGGGGGCTGATGAAGCCGTTCTTGTCAGCGACCGGGCCCTCGCGGGCGCCGATGCTCTGGCGACAAGCCGCGCCCTGGCTGCCGCCATCCGGGCCTTGGAGCGGTATGACCTTATTATCTGCGGCAGGCAGGCCATTGACGGCGACACCGCCCAGGTGGGACCGGGAATCGCCGAATGTCTCGGCATTCCCCAGGTCACCTGCGTCCAAAAGATTGAGCTCGACGGAACGGCCGCGCGCGTCGAACGCGAGACGGAAGAAGGGTACGACGTCGTCGAAAGCGGCATGCCGCTCTTGGTCACGGTGGGGAAGGGCATCAACGTTCCCCGCTATCCGACCGTAAGGGACACCATGAAGGCCAACCGGAAGGAAATCGCCGTGATGGCGGCCGCCGAGCTGCAAGCCTGCGTTCGAAAGCCGGGCCTCGGCGGATCGCCGGTCCGGGTGCGGAAAATATCCGCGCCGCCGCCGCGCGCCCAGGGCGAGGTCATCCAGGCGGAATCCGCCGCGGAGGCGGTGGATGCGCTGCTGCGAAAGCTGAGCGACCGGAAGGTCATTTAAGGAGGGAAGCCGACATGGCACTGGCAGTAAACACGGAAAAACGCGGCGGCGAATGCGCGGCGGGTGCGCCGGAGCGCGGGGCCGGTGAAAAAACCGTGGGCAAAGACAAGGCAGAGTACCGGGGGGTTCTGGTGTACGCCGAACAAGATCGCGGCAAGCTCAAAAACGTCGGGTACGAGCTGCTGAGCGCGGGTCGCAAGCTGGCCGACGCCCTGGGCCAGGAACTGGCGGCGCTGGTGATCGGCGAAGATGTCGCCGGCCTGGCCCCGGCGCTCATCGCCCGCGGCGCGGACAAGGTTTATGTGGTAGAAGGGCCGGAATACGGCGCCTACAGCACCGACGGCTACGCCATCGCCATGGAGGATGTCGTCGGCGCCTGCCGCCCGTCCGCGGTATTGATCGGCGCGACCAACGACGGCCGCGACCTGGCGCCGCGCGTTTCCTGCCGCCTGGGCACGGGCCTGGTTGCGGACTGCATCGAACTTGGCGTTGATGAAGAAACCGGACTGGTCGCCTGGACGCGTCCGGCGTTCGGAGGCCGCATCCTGGCGACCGCCCTCTGCCCGGAACACCGGCCGCAGATGGGCACCGTCCGGCCGAGAATCTTTCAGCGGCCGGAGGCGGACGCCGCGCGCACCGGCCAGGTTATCCGAGTGGCCAGCAAAGTCCAAAGCGGGGATATCCGCACCAGATTGCTGGAGACCGTCCAGGTCTGCGCGGCGGGCTGCAACCTCGAGGAAGCCGACGTCATCGTGTCCGGCGGACGCGGCCTGGGCGGAGCCGAAGCCTTTGCGCTGCTGCAGAACCTCGCGGACACGCTGGGCGGGACCGTAGGCGCTTCGCGCGCGGTCGTGGACGCCGGATGGATTCCGGCCGTGCACCAGGTCGGGCAGACCGGCAAGACCGTCGGCCCCAAAATCTACTTTGCCTGCGGGATCTCCGGAGCTGTGCAGCACCTGGCCGGCATGTCGTCCTCGGATATCATCATCGCCATCAATAAGGACCCCGACGCGCCGATCTTCAAGGTGGCCGACTACGGCATCGTGGGCGACGCCTTGGAAATCCTGCCGCTGCTGACCGCGAAGATCGGAAAAATGCTGAACCGGTAGCGGACTGGAATATCCCGGCGAGGTCCCGGGGAAGAACTATGTGCCAAGATAAGAAACGGTCGAAGCGGTCGCCGCCTCGACCGTTTTGAGTTTGTCGGAAAATAGCCGGACTATTGGCAAAATAAACTGAAAGTTCATTATTTGCGATAGTTGTGGATAATTGTGGGATTGTTCGGGGAGGGCGGGTTATATATAATTTGAGTGAAAAAACTTGACCGGAGGTGTCTTATGAAGAAATTTGCGGCCCTGATACTCGCGCTGCTGCTTCCCGGCCTGGTTCTCGCCGGCTGCGGCGGCAATAAAGCGGCCACGGAAAGTCCGGCGGAAAAAACCGACAAACTGGTGATTTACTGTCCGCATCCCCTGACTTTTATCAATCCGCTGGTTACGGAATTTGAAAAGCGGACCGGCGTGAAAGTCGAAGTCGTGGCAGCCGGCAGCGGGGAGCTGCTGAAGCGGGTGGAATCGGAAAAGGCCAATCCCTTGGGGGATATTTTCTGGGGCGGTTCGCTCGGCACGATGAAACCGCAGGCGGGGTTGTTTGAAAAATACACTTCGGCCAATGAGGACAGGATCCAGCCGGCCTTCAAGAATGTGGAAGGCTCCTTGACCCGGTTCACCGACATTCCGAGCGTCATCATGGTCAATACCAATCTGATCGGGGACATCAAGGTCGAAGGGTATGAAGACCTGCTGAATCCCAAACTGAAAGGCAAAATCGCGTTTTCGGACCCGGCCAAATCCTCTTCGTCTTATGAGCATCTGATCAACATGCTGTATGCCATGGGCAAAGGCGATCCCGAAAAAGGCTGGGATTATGTAAAAGCGTTCTGCGCCAACCTGGACGGCAAGCTGCTCAGCGGCTCCTCGGCGGTCTATAAAGGGGTGGCCGACGGCGAGTACACGGTGGGCTGCACCTTCGAGGAAGGCGGCGCGACCTATGTCGCCGACGGCGCTCCGGTCAAACTGGTGTATATGAAGGAAGGCGTCATTTCCAAGCCGGACGGCGTCTATATCATTAAAAACGCCAAGAATATGCAAAACGCCAAGAAATTCATCGATTTCGTCACCAGCAAGGACGCCCAGACCATTATCGTGCAGCAATTGCACCGGCGGTCTGTCCGGGACGACGTTGAGCCGCCCAAAGGGCTGATCGAGAAAGCCAAAATCAACATCATCAATGATGATGAAAGCGTTGTTATCGCCAATAAACAGAAATGGCTGGATCAATTCAAGGATATCTTCACCAGTGTGAACTGATTGCCCGTTGTCCGTAAGACAGCCCACACAGTTATTCCGTGTGGGCTGTCCCTCTATCGCGATGCATTAACTTGAAGGCGGGGGCTCTGCGCATGAGTGTGGCAATCCATATCGAGCATGTCGTCAAACGCTATGATCAGACAACGATTATCCCGGATTTGTCGGCTGATATTCAAAACGGCGAGTTTTTCACTTTGCTGGGGCCGTCGGGCTGCGGCAAGACGACCCTGCTGAGAATGATCGCCGGGTTTAACAGCATTGAAGGCGGCCAGATCAAATTCGACGCGTTGGTCATCAACGATATTCCGACCCATAAGCGCAATATCGGGATGGTGTTTCAGAACTATGCGATCTTTCCCCATCTGACGGTGCGGGAGAATGTGGAATACGGCCTGAAGCTGCGCCGGCTCGACAAAGCGGCCATGCGGCAAAAGGTCGATGATATTTTGCGGGTGGTGAAGATTGAAGAATACCAGGACCGCCTGCCGGAGCGGCTTTCCGGCGGCCAGCAGCAGCGGGTCGCCCTCGCCAGGGCCATTGTCATTCATCCCAGCGTCCTGCTGATGGATGAGCCGCTGTCCAATCTGGACGCCAAGCTCCGGGTGGAGATGCGGGGGGCGATCCGGGAAGTGCAGAACCAGGTGGGAATCACCACGGTCTATGTAACCCACGACCAGGAGGAAGCCCTGGCCATTTCCGACCGGATCGCCGTCATGCAGGCCGGCGTCATCCATCAGATCGGCAAGCCCCATGCGATTTACACCCGGCCGTATAACGGATTTGTCTCGACCTTTATCGGCCATTCCAATCTCTTCAGGGGCAGGATAAAAATCGCCGGAAGCGAGAAGTATGTCGTGTTCCAGGACGGTTATCAGGTCGAAATGGATAACCTGGGACCGGTGGCCGACGGGCAGGAGGTTGTCGTCGCCGTCAGGCCCGAAGAGTTTTCCGTACAGGAAACCGGACTGAGCTGCCGCATTCACTCCCGCGTATTTCTCGGCAAATACGTAAATTACACCCTGACCTTCGCGCCCGATATGCTGGTTCCCAATCAGCCCGCCATCGAGTTTTCGCAGGATCTGGGGCATGCGGAAAAAATCTTTGAATTGGGGGACAGCGTCACCCTTCGCCCCAATAAAGCCAAAATCAATGTTTTTACCGCCGACCAATCCGCCAATCTGATTAAGGACGTGAAGCAGTATGCGTAAACGGCTGCTGAACTGGGATTTCTGGACGCTGGTCACCGTCTTGGCGGCGGCTGTCTTTGGCCTGTTTCTCATTTATCCGTTGTTTTCCCTGTTTGCCAGCAGTTTTCAGGATCCCGCCACCGGTTCCTTTACGATGAAGAATTTCATCCGGTTCGTTGAGCGGAAGTATTACTACCAGTCTTTGATCAACAGCATGTGGGTCACGACCTGCGTTACCCTTCTTTCGATCATCATCGGCACGGCGCTGGCCTATTTCATGACGGCGTTCAAGGTGAAAGCCAAGGGTTCGGTCGAGATCCTGGTGATCATTTCGATGCTGTCGCCGCCCTTTATCGGGGCTTACTCCTGGGTGCTGCTGGGCGGACGGAGCGGTGTGCTCACCAGGTTTCTCTCCGACCTGTTCCAGACCGAATGGCCTTCGATCTACGGCTTCAGCGGCATCCTCCTGGTTCTTACGCTGAAGCTGTACCCGTTTATTTACCTATATGTCGCGGGAGCCCTCAAAAAGATTGACGCCTCGCTGATCGAGGCGGCGGAAAGCCTTGGCTGCAGCGGCCTGAAAAAAGTGGCGACCGTGATCATGCCCTTAATTATGCCTACCGTATTCGCGGGCGGGCTGATGGTCTTTATGAACGCCCTGGCCGATTTCGGCACCCCCATGCTCATCGGCGAAGGTTTCAACGTCATGCCGGTCATGATTTATTCCGAATTTATCAACGAAGTGGGCGGCCAGGCCAATTTCGCCGCGGCGATGGCGGCGATGATGGTGATGATCACCTCCGCGATTTTCCTGTTGCAGAAATACGCCGTGAACAAAAAATCGTTTACCATGAGTTCGCTCCGTCCGTTGCAGGCGAAACAGCTGACCGGGTGGAAAAATATAGTGATGCATGCCGGCATTTATTTGCTGGTATTGGTGTCCGTCATCCCGCAGCTGACGGTCACCTATACCTCGTTTTTAAAAACGAGCGGCCAGATTTTTGTGCCGGGGTTTTCGCTGAATAGCTATATCACCGTTTTCGACAATCTGGCGCTGGCCATCACCAACACCTATGCTTATTCCTTTATCGCCATCCTGGCGATCGTGCTTTTGGGGATGCTTGTCGCCTATATCACGACGCGGAGAAGGAACTGGCTGACCAATATCATCGATACCCTTACGATGTTTCCTTATATCATTCCCGGGTCGGTGCTGGGCATCACCCTGCTCTTGGCCTTCAACGACGAGCCGCTGATCTTGTCCGGCACGGCGACGATCATCATTGTCTCCCTGGTAATCCGGCGTCTGCCCTACACGCTCAGGTCCAGCTCCGCCATTTTGTATCAAATCAGCCCCAGCGTCGAGGAAGCTTCCATCAGCCTTGGCGCATCGCCGCTCAAGACCTTCTTCAAGATTACGGCGGTCATGATGATTCCCGGGGTCTTGTCGGGAGCCATTCTGAGCTGGATTACCTGCATCAACGAATTGAGCTCGTCGGTCATCCTGTACACCGGCGGGACAAGAACCATGGCGGTGGCCATTTACACCGAAGTCATCCGGGCAAGCTACGGCACGGCGGCGGCCCTTTCCACGATCCTGACGCTTACGACAGTTCTTGCGCTGCTGTTATTCTTCAAGGTTTCCGGCAGCAAAGACATCAGTTTATAATATTTTCTACAAAACCGTGCAGTTTGCGGAGAAACGCCGGGGTGACGCATGAGCAGAAAAGTAAGCCATTTAAAGGATGAACTCAGGAGAACCTTTACGCTTTACGCGCTCATTCCGACCTTTATTATTTCCATCATTGTTTTCCTGCTGGCGTTCGCCTATTGGAACACCAATGTGCTGGAACGGAACCGGAGCCGTCTGGACGCCGCGTGCGCCGTCCTGACGGCCATGATTTCAGGGTATCTGGACAAGGCCGGGGATATTGCGGCGTTGGGCGATATAACCGCGCTGCGGGAGAGCAACGCCGCGCGGATGGCAATGTATGAAAATCTCTATCAGTATACCGGTAAATTGCCGGTAATCACCGACTTCTATATTTTCGACGACCGGATGAACCGGCTGATTTCGAACCGGCCCCAAGAGCCGGACTATATCCAGACGGCAAAGGCGGCCGATTGGGGCATTATCGGACAGCTCAAGCGAAACCCGGCGGCGCCCTGTTTTACTTTCGCCGGCTCCGTCAAGAATCCCGGACCCCAGATGGACCTCGTCGTCGGCAAGGCGATACTCGAAAGGGGCGAGATTGCCGGCTATGTCCTGTTTGCCGTGCCGGCGGCCCAGCTTTCAGGCGCGCTGGCCAATCCTTATGTGCAGATCGTCGTAAAGGACCGCTATGATTATACGCCGATTTGCCCGGACGAGTTCTTTGCGGACGTAATGAACAAAATGAAGCCCGAATTGAAAGACGCCAACGGTTCTTTCGCTTTCGCCGACCGGAAGTATTATGTCAGTAAAAAAGAGATTCTGAACGGCGAATTGACGGTCTATGCCTTCACGTTTATCGGCGGCATGGTCAATCAACTCATAACGGCGGTCATCATTCTCCTCGGCGTGCTGGTCATTCTGTCTCTGTCCATTGTGGTCAGCGTGCGAAAGCAGGCCGAGGAAAAGACAAAGATAATCGATCAGTTGGTAGAAGCATTTTCCGCAGTGAAAACCGGCAATCTGGATATGCGGCTCAACATCCAGACCAATAACGAATTTGAAATCATCGGCGAAGCCTACAATATGATGCTGGGCAGCCTGAAGGACCTGATGCGGACCAACCAGGAAAAGGCGCGGGCAACGGTCATTTCCGAGATCAAACAGCTGGAGTCGCAGTTTAATCCTCATTTTCTGTTTAATACCCTGGAAAATATCAAATTCATGATTAAGCTGGACCCCGCGGCAGCCGGCAAAATGATTATCGCCTTGTCCAACCTGCTGCGTTACAGCATCGATAACAACAGCAGCGAAGTGACGATCGAAGAGGATATGGAATATACCCAAAATTATTTGGATATTCAAAAAACCCGCTTCGGAACCCGGCTTGGCTTCATCATTCGCATTCCTGCGGAACTCAGGCGCTGTATCGTTCCCAAGCTGATCATCCAGCCGATTATTGAAAATGCCGTAAAATACGGCGTCCGCGACTGCCGGCAACTGCTGGTGGAGATCGAGATCGGCATCCGGGAAGGGAAGCTGGTCATCCTGATCAAAAACAACGGCGCGGCCATTGATGACGAGACGCTGCGCGAAATCCGCTGCAGGATGACGTCGCCCGCCAACGATTCCCAGCATTCGGGGCTCTATAATGTCAACCGGCGGATTCAACTGATGTATGGCGAGGCGTACGGCCTTGAAATCACCAGCGGGCCGGAGGAAGGGACCGCAGTGAAAATCGTGCTGCCGGTTCATAAACAACGCGGCTGATCGATTATGGCGCAACAAGGGAGTAAAGCTGACATGCTCAAGGTATTGATCGTCGAGGACGAAGAAATTATCCGCAGGGGGCTGGTGTACACCATCGACTGGCTGGGCATGGGTTGCACGGTGGTAGGCGCGGCCGCCAACGGCAAGGAAGGGCTGGCCCTGCTGCAGCAACAGGAGGCGGATATCGTCATCGCCGACATCCTTATGCCGGAGATGACGGGCATTGAAATGCTGGAGGCCGCCCAAAGCCTCGCGCTCAAGCCGTTCAAAAGCATCATTCTGACCAGCCACGCCAACTTTGACTACGCCCGCAAGGCCGTCCACCTGGCGGCGGCCGACTATCTGCTCAAGCCGGTGGATGAAGAGGAGCTCCGAAGCACCATCAACAGAATCAAAAAAAGCATGGACGAGATCAAGGCTTATTCCAGTCTTGCCGCCCTGACCAAAAAGCAGGATAGCGGCAAACTGATCGATTGGGATCTGTATTTCAATGAAGAGGTTTCCCTGAATTATTATGTCGCCCAGGCTTTATACAAAATCCGCGACCATTATGCCGAAAAAATCAGCATTGAATCCATCGCCGAGGAACTGGGCGTAAGCGCGAGCTATTTGAGCCGGAAATTCAAAGAGGCGACGGCGCAGACCTTTTTGGAATTGCTGACGCGCTACCGCATCCAAAAGGCCATCAGCTTATTGAAGAAGGGCCGCTACCGCGTCTATGAAGTTTCGGATATGACCGGGTTCAGCGACTATAAGCATTTTTGCCTGGTCTTCAAAAAATACACTCAAACTTCGCCGACGGAGTTCATAAAAAACAGCGGCGGCATTATCCATAAATAGATGGGGGAGATGAGCGGTGAAAACCTATAAGGATTTTATCCTTGTGACGGATATCGACGGAACGCTGGCGAACAGCGAGCATAAGGTTTCGGAAAGGAACAAGGAGGCCATCGCCTGCTTCGTGGCGGGCGGCGGGCATTTCGCGGTGGCGACGGGCCGCACGCAGAAAAATGTCGTTCCCTATATCGAGGGACTGGCCGTCAACGCGCCCTGCATCCTTTACAACGGCGGCGCGCTTTTTTCCTGGCAGGAGCAGCGCTTTCTGAAAACAAGGCCGCTGGCCGGCGCTGACGTGGCCTTGTTTCTGACCTGGTGCATCGCGCGGTTCCCCCAAATGTGCATCCAGGTTTTTACCCGGGAGCAGCTCTATGTGATCACCGACCCCGCCAATGTCGACGAGCATATGGTGCGGGAAAAACAGGAATTCGCCTATGCCGCTCTGGAGGACATCGTCGAAAAAACGTGGATCAAGGTCATCCTGTGCGCCGAACACGACGATTTGCTCGCCGCCCGGGATCTGTTGTCATCGGCAGGCCTGGATGCCAAGACCAATAATTTTTTCTCCGCGCTGACCTATCTGGAGATCGTGGACAAACGGGTGTCCAAGGGAAACATGCTGGGCGAATTCCGGAATATCGAAGCCTTCCGCGGCAAAACACTCGTTGCCGCGGGTGATTTCCACAACGACATCGAAATGCTGCGGATCGCCGACTGGGGAATCGCGCCGGCCAACGCTCACGACGACGTGCGGAAGATCGCTGATATCATCGCGGTGAGCAATGACGACGATTTGATGCACGACATCATCTGCCGGGTCATGCCGGGCCTGTAAGGGGGGCTATGGCCAACCGCAATAGCCTCCGTTTACGATATGCTTCCGCCTCCTGCTGGACTGTCGGCAAATTGGGCATACTCAAGAAAGGAGCACGTTTGCAGGAGGTCATTTGTTGCTGAAGCGTAATTGGGCAATGGTTACGATCACCACGGTGTTTTTGGCGGCCCAGGCGGCCGTTGTGCTGGCATTGGCGCATAAGGGCCAGGCCGACTATATCCGGAGCGTGATGGCGACCACGGGTTTCTGGGTGGCCTACAGTTTTCTGGAGGCCAGGTACAGTCTTTATATGAACGCCTATGTGCGGGTGCTGATGGTGCTCACCATCTTTGCCGACGCTTTTTTCGGCTATTATTTCGATTTGTACGCGACCTCCTTTGTCTTCGACAAACTACTGCACGTCTTTGGCGCGTACTCCGTTTCGTTATTCGCCTATATTCTAGTGGCCCAGTTCCAGCCCGGCCCGCTGGCCAGGCCGGTGAAATTCATCCTGGTGGCGGCTCTCGGGCTGAGTATGGGCGGACTTTACGAAATCCTCGAGTTTTTTACCGACAGCATCTCCCGGCCTTATCCCCCCAGTCAGCCCAGCCTGCTGGACACCGACGTCGATCTCATCGGGGACCTGGCGGGGGCCTTATTGGCGGCCGGCCACGCCAGCTGGCGAAACTTTGCGGATAGGATCGGCTGACGGAGGATGAACAGGAGGCGCGCCGGACTTTATGCATGCTGCGAAGGGTCCAAGCGCCGGCGATGATGCCATGATGGTGGTGCGCCGCCATATCTCCGGGCCAGGAGTCCGACCGAGGAAGAAAGAACCGCTTTCAAGCCGCAAGGCGAGAATGCGGTTCTTTCTTCCTCCGGCCGCCCGCCAAAGAGGTGGTCCTGATTTCTTAAACCATTTTATATAAGAATATAGGCACGCCGAAGGTATGCAAGCGAGTCGAAAAACAATGGATATTCAGCTATTTAGAAAAAATATGACGTATTTTGTATTATTTTGGCAGGAATTATGCAAACCTTTGGTAAATTATCAGGAAAAGAATAGCAGCGGCAAGGGCCGGCCGGGATTCCCCCGGTGGTTGCCGGAGCAGGTAATTCCTTTGGGTTGAGCAGTATAGGCGTTTAGCTCGATTAACGACAGGGCGGTGATGGTTGTGGATGCAATTTCTTCTGCCGCAAAAGACGGAAAATATGAAATCACAGTGACCGATGCCGGGGTGTTTCTTAGCGTGTGGGGACCGGCCGAAGGCGGCTCGCCGGTATCAAAGTCCGTCATTATGCAAGATTTGACCGCTCGCCGGTGCACAAACTTTGATCAGGACTTCATCGCCACGGTGATCAAAGAGGCTCTCGGCACACCGATCCAAATTGTCAGTTCTCTGCCGCCGCTGGACGGACATTATCAAATTATTGAAACCGACACCGGCGTTTATCTTAGTGTGTGGGCACCCGCCTATGGCGGGGAGCCGGTAAGGAAAGCNNAAAGCCGCGGTGATTCAGGACCTAATGTCCCGCAATTGCACTAATTTTGACGCCGACTTCATCGCCACCGTCATCCGGGAGGCCCTGGGTACCCCGGTGCAGGTTGTCAGCTTGCTGACGCCGCTGGACGGGCGTTATCAAATCACAGCCACCGACGCCGGCGTTTACCTCAGCGTCTGGGCCCCGGCCTACGGCGGGGAGCCGGTAAGGAAAGCCGCGGTGATTCAGGACCTGATGTCCCGCAATTGCACCAATTTTGACGCCGACTTCATCGCCACCGTCATCCGGGAAGCCATCGGATCGCCGGTGCAAATTGTCGGTTACCTGCCGCCTGTGGACGGGCATTATCAAATCACAGCCACCGACGCCGGCGTTTACCTCAGCATCTGGGCGCCGGCCAACGGCGGCGCTCCGGTGGCCAGATCCGCCGTTATCCAGGAACTGGCCAGGCGTAACTTCGTTAACTACGACAGGGATTTCATCGCCAGGGTGATCAAGGAGGCCATCGGGTCGCCGGTACTGATCGTCAATTCATTTTCGTCCGCCCAACCCGTTCAGAATGTACGGGTCAAGGTGGGGCTCGACCACCTGGAAGCCAGGGTGGATGTCACCAGGTCCCCCGACGCTCCGGCGGTTACCGTGACGCAGCTTATGGATGAACTGAAGGCGGCCGGCGTAGTTTATGGAATCGACGAAGCGGTGCTGGAAACGCTGGCGCAAGCCGGCTCGGGGGCCAATGTCGTCTGTGCCCGCGGCACCGCCGCCTGCAATGGGGAAGACGCCCAATTGAAGTATCATATTGACCCGGACAGTCAGGGCCGGCCGGTGGAAATGGAGGACGGGCGGGTTGATTTCAAAGAAATAAACAGTTTTCTTTGCGTCCAGGAAGGACAACTGCTGGTCGAAAAAGTACCGGCTACCCCGGGGACCCCGGGAATGGACGTCTTCGGTTCGCCCATTCCGCCCCGAGCGGGCCGGGACAGGCGGCTGCCTGTCGGGAAAAATGTGGTGAATGTGGATGATTGGCGATTATATGCCGCGATCGACGGCCACCTGAACATTTTTCTGGACAAACGCATCAACGTCATTCCGATCATTGTCATTGACGGCGACGTGGATTATGCCACCGGAAACATCGAGTTCAAGGGCAGCGTCATCGTCCGCGGCTCGGTGCAGCCGGACTTTGTCGTAAAGGCCGGCTGCAACCTGGAGGTATACGGCACCATCAGCGGCGGCATGGTGGAAGCCACCAACATCATTATCCGCAAGGGCATCCAGGGAATGAACCGCAGCATCATCAAAGCCCGGGAGCGCCTGGTGGCCAACTTCATCGAAAACGCCACCGTGTACGCCGACCAGGACGTCATCGTCAACGACGCGATATTGAACAGTTCGGTATTTGCGGGGATGCGGGTCATGGTGGAAGGCCGGCGCGGACTTGTCCGGGGCGGGCGGATATCGGCCGGCGAGGTGATCCGCGCCAGCACCGTGGGCAATCAGTCCGGCGTCAACACCGAGCTGGAGGTCTCGGTCAACCCGTTCCTCAAGGAGGAACTGCTCAGCCTTCGCAAAGAAATCAAGAAGTCGGAAGCCTTGTATGAAGAACTCAAGTTATCGGTTTCCTATATCCGCAGCCAGGGCGCCGATCAGCTTTCCCGGGAAAAACGGGAGCGTTACCAAAAACATGAGGCCGACTATCATGCCCTGACCGAACGCTTGGAGGAAATGCGGCAGCGCGCAGCCGGCATCGAGGAACTGCTGAATACTCTCAAACCAGGCAGAATCCGGATTAGCGGCTTTATTTATCCCGGCACCAAAGTCGCGCTGGGGTCATTGACCAAGGTTCTCAGTCAGCCGCTTCAGTTTATCTCGTTCTACGCCCAGGGCGGGGAGATTAAGTTCAGTTCCTTGCGCTAGAAAATTACAAAAGGGTTCTTTACCGCGCGGTAAAGAACCCTTTTGTCCAGAATAACGGCTTGCAGCCGGACCGGGCGTCAGCCGACCAGGCGGGCGGCGCGGTACAGCGGGGTTTTGACCGCCTCCGCCAAAGCGGTCCGGACAAATTCCATGTGTTCCTCCAGGCCGACGCCCAGGGCCTGGGCGCTGTCAATGATCCACTCCCGCTTGATGGCGCGGCTGAAGGAGTTATCTTTCATTTTTTTCAGTATCGATTTAAGCTCCAGGTTATCCAGGCTTTTGTCCGGCCTGACCAGGGCGCAGGCCAGTATGAAGCCTGTCAGCGGATCGACGGCTACCAGCGTTTTTTGCAGCCGGGTCCGTTCCGGCGCCCAATCCGGGCTGTGGGCCATTATGTCGTCGGCAAATTGCCGGTCGTAGCCGTAGGGCGCGAGCAGCTCGGCGGCATGCCTCGGGTGTTCGTCCGGGAACTTGTCGAAATCGATGTCGTGCAGCAGGCCGACCGCTCCCCAGTATTCAGGGTCTTCGCCGAACTTTTCCGCATAAGCCCGCATGGCGATTTCCACCGCCACGCAATGCTTGCGGAGCGCCATGTCGCCGACATGTTCGGTCAAGACTGACCAGGCCTTTTCTCTGCTAAAATCCATAGTGCCTCCCCCTTTTTTCTTCCGCAGCAGTGAAGCGTGATGAATCATTCCGTCCATGTGGTATAATAAAATAGCCGCTGTGCGTTATTAAATAATAAAATGTGCGTTATAACGCCTGTATGTTTATTATAACCATAGCCGGCAGTAAATACAAGTAGGGGAGAAGACATTTTGCAGGAACTGAGTTTGATTATTGCCCACAACCTGAAGCAGATTCGTGAGGAACGGAAGCTGAGCCTGGACAGGGTCGCCGCTATGACGGGGGTCAGCAAGTCGATGCTGGGGCAGATCGAGCGGGGCGTGTCCAACCCCACCGTCACCACCGTCAAGAAGTTGTCGACCGGCTTGCGGGTATCGGTCACCTCGCTGATCAATTCGCCCCGGTGCGAGGCGGT
Organism: Sporomusaceae bacterium UBA7701; assembly: GCA_002482545.1. Lineage (GTDB taxonomy): Bacteria > Bacillota > Negativicutes > Sporomusales > UBA7701 > UBA7701. Next base: position 234,030 of record DLGF01000009.1, on the reverse strand, counting down.
CGTCGTGAAGGGGTCGGCTATCGAACCGCTGGTCGAGGAGAAGGGACGCTACCGGGTTTATCCGATATTTCCCTATGAAGATGGCCGCAGTTTTGAGATGTATACCGTCGAATTCGATCAGGGCTGCCTGTACCGCGCCGATGGCCACAGTGAGCGGACCGAAGAATTCATCACGGTTTTTGAAGGGGAACTGACGGTTAAAGTAAACGACAGCAAATATACGATGAAACAGGGCGATTCCATCCGGTTCAAGGCGGATAAAGCCCACGTGTATCATAATACCGGCAGCAATCCGGCGCGCCTCAGCATGATTCTTTATTATCCAGGTTAGTCCTGGCTTCCATTGCCTGAAAACCTGCCGGCGGGCGGCTGGCGAATAAAAGATGCGTGAGGGCTAGCAAGCTTCTCCTTGGAGGAAGTATTCCCTGGCGAAATCCAGGCACAGCTTGGCGGGATAGGAAAGCGGCCGCCCCTTTCGCCAGATGGCGGACATGCAGTGGACTATTTCCGGCTCGACGAGAGGAATCGTCCGCACCAGAGCGGGACTTAACGTTGCGCAGGCATTGGCGGGCATCAGGGTGATGCCGAGATTGGCGGCCACGGATTGCACCATGAGTTCCCGCTGGGAGGTTTCCAGGACAATCTTTGGTTGAAATCCCGCCTGACCGCACCGTTTGATGATTTCGTCATGCAGGCTGAAGTCGCTGCTGGACAGGATGAAGGATTCGCCGGCCAGATGGGCGAGCCGGAGCTCTTGCCGTCCGGCGAGAGCATGTTCGGGGTGAACCACGACGCGAAGCGGGTCGCGGGAGAAAGAAAAGTAATCATATATTTCAGGGTTGCCCGGCAGACGGCAAATGATGCCTATGTCCAGGAGCCCTTCCTGAACGGCCAGTTCGATTTTTTTGGAGCCGTATTCATAGAGCTGGATTTCAATATCCGGATACCGTTTCTTGAATTCCCCGAGAAACTGGGCAAAGATCACCGCGTTGGTCATCAAGGGGAGGCCGATCGTGATCTTTCCCCGGGGAAGCTTGCGCTTGCTGTCGAAATTGACAATGAGATTGTTGAAGAGCGTCACTACCTGTTCGGCCTCGGCCAGAAAGATGGTCCCGAAGTCGGTTAACGTAACCTGCCTGGCGGTCCGGCTGAACAGGATTGCGTCAAGCTCCCGTTCCAGGTCTTTGATCAGCTTGCTCACGACCGACTGGGAGACGTGGGATGCGGCGGCGGCTTTGCTGAAGCTCCGGTGGCGGGCAACTTCGATAAAATATTTCAAGTGGATTATTTCCATTGTTATCATCCCTCCGGCTCTATTATACTATCTATTTCGTGTATAGTGAATATGCTATATATCTATTTTACTTATGGAAAGCTCTGAGGTACAATATAAGCATAGTAAATATGCCTGGCCGGAGTTGCCGGCGGAGAATAAAGCAGGAGTGGCTAATATGTCGATCATGAAACGAATTTCAGCTTTCAGTTATCACCCGAAGACAACAATCACCCATGACGCCATTCATAAGGAACTCGACGGTTATCAAAATAAGTTGGAGAAGCTGGGCTTCACCGTGAAGCGCAGTGAGCAGCCGGTTAACTACGAGGCTGCCGTGAGTCTTTCCGCCGAAAAGGACGGAATTACTTTCCGAGTCAGCCGCTACCTGACGGGGGGGCGGGACCTGTCCGTCGCTTGGAGCCGTGGCGGGGTCGAGAAAACAGTCTCGCTGGTTCCCTACAATTTTACGAGCGCTCTGTCGATCGCCTGTTCTCTCCAGGCGTTAGATCGCTAGAAACAGCTGCTCCATCCCTAGCCGACGTTTTACAGCCAAACCCGCGCAGCGGGTTTTATTTTTTTAGGGGGATTCACCCGCTACGGGTCAGAGCCGGGACAATCGGCGCCCGGACTGGTGAAGGAGGCAAATAATTAGACATAATAATTATTAACGGAAAATTATTATTGACAATCTATGGATAAAATGATAAATAATAATTAGAAGCTGCTGGTGATAATTGGTTATGTATTTCTGGATTTCGCCTGAAATCAATGGAGGTGATGGTATGAAAAGCCCTAATCCCCCTCTGTCCCGCAAGCCGGAAGAAAGAATCAAGTTCAAATATCTCGTTCAGATGTTGGTTTGGGCAAAGCGCAAAACCGGACGACCTTCATCCGAGATCGTCGGCGTCATATTGAAAAAGGGAAGGTTCGAGGTTGACCGGGCCCTGATCGCCAGCCTGTAAAGCCTCTCGGGGACAGGGCTGTGAAGCGGCCGGCCCGAGCCCGCGAGGGGAGTCTGCAATTTAAATAACGGAAGGCCGGAAAAGGTCTTTTCCCGTTCTGCGCGGAATAAGATACTGCAATTGTACCGGGGAGGTGGGGTTATGATGAATAAGATGCCGGTTTTATTTATCGGGCACGGATCGCCGATGAACATCGTCGCGGACAACGGCTATACCAGGAGTCTGGCCAAGCTGGGGCGGAGCATTCCCCGGCCGCAGGCGATTGTGGTGGTCTCGGCCCATTGGCTGACGGACGGAACGCATGTCACCTGCGAGGAGCGGCCGAAAACCATTTATGATTTCTACGGGTTTCCTCCCGAGTTATACCGGGTCCAATACGCCTGCCCGGGCGCACCGGAATGTGCGGCGCGGGTGGCGGCGGCCGTCGGCGACGCAAAGGTCGTCTGCGACCAGGGCTGGGGACTCGATCATGCCGCCTGGGCGGTCCTGACCTGGCTGTATCCCGACGCCGATATCCCGGTTAGCGAGTTGAGCCTGGATATCCGGAAACCGGCGCACTATCACTACGAGCTGGCCAAGGCGCTGGCGCCGCTGCGAAGCGAAGGGGTACTCATCATCGGCAGCGGAAATATCGTACATAATCTCCGGATGGCCCAGTGGGACGAGAAGGCCGAACCCTATGACTGGGCGGTAAAGGCGGACGAGGAAATGAAACAGCTGTTGCAAAGCAAAAACCACACGGCCTTGATTAACTATGAAGAGCTGCTCCACGCCCAACTGGCGATCCCCACCAACGAACACTACCTGCCCATGCTGTACACCCTTGCCCTGCAGGAGGAAACGGACGAGCTGCGGTTTATCCATGAAGGCATCCAGAACGCCTCCGTTTCTATGCGTTGCTTCCTGCTGCAATCCGCGAAGTGACGACCTGATTGCCTCCCGCTCGGGATATGGCCGAAAAAACCAAAACCGCGATCCGCGGTTTTGGTTTTTTCGGCTTGGCTCTTGCGGCGAAAGGCTTCCAGCCTGGCCGCCCTTGGCGAATTTGCCGGTACGGCGGAAGTTTTGCAGGCAATGGGGGGCCGGAACCGCGCGTCGTGGTGCCGGAAAAGGAATTTGTCCCGGTGAGGCCGAAGTGATTTCTAATTTCTAGTTCGGTGATAGGCTGGAAGGAGGAATGTTGGTGCTGCTTTGTTTTTGCCCTTCCTGCGGCGGGAGGCTTCCTCAGGTGGCTGCCGTAAAATACTGTACGTTCTGCGGGGAAAATCTCGCGGCGTTTGGCGCGCCCGGACCGGTGGCTTCCGAACCCGCCGGCGCTCCGACTGCCGGGGCCGGCAGCCGCGGGCAATCCACCGCCGACCTCGCGAATTCCTACGATCGATTTGTTGCGGATTTACGGTCGCAGGGACTGGACGAGGCCGAGGTGCGGCGTCAGGCCGCCGCCCTGTTCGCCAGACTGAAGGCCGAGCTGCCGGCCCGCGGCAATAAACGCTTGGTCCTTGGACGGGCGGAGCCTGTCAGAGACGGCGACCGTTCCGGCGACCACTATAGCGTAGTGCTCAAATCCACCGGCGATAGCGAGCGTCTCACCAGGCGGCTGAGCGAGGTTCTCCGCCGGGGGCTGACGGCTACCCGGATGGCTGTTGACATGGTGCCCTGCATCATTATGTACAAGAGTAAGCTTGCCGACATTCAGGCCGCTGTTTCCATATTCGAGGACGAACGCTTGCATTACACGGTGCTCAAAGGGGATTTTGCAACCGGTACGCCCGTGGAGGAAGTCATTCCCGGCTTTTCGGGCCTGAATAGCGAAGTCAAGCGCCTGCTGCGGAATGTTCCGGGAGCGCTGTGGCTGGGAGAAAAGGTGCAGCTTGTCGTGCCGGAAGCGGAAGTGGAGGGCGAGACGGGGGTACTGGTGGCGACCGATCAAGGGTTGTACAGTTTTACCGGGTCTCCGGGCGGGCAGCATGGCGAATGGCGGATCATCCCCTATTCCCGCCTGGCGGAAGTCATTCTCCATGAGGACGGGGGCGGGGCTTTGGAGTGCATCAATAAGCGATATTCGCGCGAAGCCTGGCTGCGGATCGCCGATGAAACCCATCTGGGTCAGTTGTACGACCATATCCGGCTGGCGCTGGCCCGGCAGGAGGAGGACAGGTCATAACGTCTGAATCAGCCGCGGGGATGAGCAAAGCCGCGTTTCCATTACGGGTAATACCGCCGGAAGAGCGAGGCGGGCCCTGCTGCATGCAGTAGGGCTTTTTTTCTTTGCCGCTGGTGGGCAAGTATGGATAATGCCGGCAGACACCGGCGACAGGCATTGACAAAATGCTGAGGATGCATAAAAATGATATATGGAATATCTTGGTTCTACTGAAAGGTGGTATAGGAGAATGAAAAAAGTTTTATTACTGTTGCTGATTGTCAGTCTGGCGGTTACGGCCGGTTGCGGCTCGACCAACACCCAGGCGCCGGCGCCGAAAGACAGCTCGATCAAAATTGGCGGTTCCAGCACACTGGCGCCGACGATCGCCAATTGCGCCAACGACTTCACGGAAAAATACCAGACCTGGAAAAAGGTCAATGCCCAGTTGCCTGATGAGCAAATTGTCATCTTTGTCGCCTCCGGCGGGTCGGGGCTGGGTGTAAACTCGGCCATAAACGGCACGGTAGATATCGGCCTGGTATCCCGGGAAATCAAGGACAGTGAAAAGGCCAAGCTGCCGAATCACAAATTTTACACCTTGGGCTATGATGCCCTCACGATCGCCGTGAATCCCAAGAACCCGGTCCTTCAAGTCAAACCGAACCTGACCGCGGAGGAAGTCAAGAAGATATTCTCCGGAGAACTGAAGACCTGGCAGCAATTGGACGCTTCGCTGCCCAACCGTCCGATTGTCGTCGCGGTGAGGGATTTAGGCGGCGGCGCGACGCAGGCTTTTGACGAGGCGATCATGAAGGGCACGCCTATAACCAAAGAAGCCATTCAGCTTCCTTCCATGGGAGCGCTGGCCGGAAAAGTACAGGAAAATGTTGATGCGATAGGGTATGTTTCAGTGGGGTTTGTTCAGGCGGACAAGGCCAAGTTTGGCGTTCTGTCGGTGAACGGTATTGCTCCGACCTCTGAAAATATCGCAGCCGGCAAGTACCAGATAGCAAGACCGCTGATTATCATCACCAAGGACAAGCCGGACGACAAACAACAGAATTTCATCGAGTATCTGCTTTCCGAGAACGGTTATAAAGCCATCGAGGCGATGGGTTTTGTTCCTGTAAGAGTAAAATAGCAGTAAATAAGGGTAGTTGGCGCACAACTACCCTTGCCTGTTGCAAAGCGAGATGATATCATGACGCCGGTCAGGGGAGACAAAACCGATAAACGGCTTGCCGCGGTGGGAATGCTCGTTTCCTGCCTGGCGGCCGGCTTTCTTATATCCATCTATGGTTTTATCGGTTATGGAAGTTCAGCGGCCTGGCACCAGTTCGGGCTGGAAATTTTGAGAAGCGACGCCTGGGCACCCTTGGGACAGCAGCCTCGCCTGGGTATTCTGACGATGATTGCCAGTACGCTGTGGTGTGCGGTTGGCGCCTTGCTGCTGGCGAGCCCGCTGGGGGTCTGCAGTGCGATATTTCTCTCCGAAGTCGCACCGCCCTGGGTAGGGCAGCTGATGCGGCCGGTTATTCTTTTGCTGACGGGCATTCCATCCGTTGTCTATGGCTTTTTGGGCGCGGCCGTCCTGGTAACCTTCTTTGAGGTGAAATTGGGCATGGCCAGCGGCGAGTCGCTGTTCTGCGGATCCATCGTGCTGGCGGTCATGATCCTGCCTTATATTATTTCCGGCAGCTATCATGCTCTTCAGTCAATCCCCGCCGGGTACCGCGAGGCCGCGTCAGCCCTGGGGGTTTCTGAGCCGTACGCCGTGACCCGGGTGCTGTTGCCGCTGGTCTACAAAAACATAGCGGCGGCCATCGCGATAGCCTTCGGCCGAGCCACCGGGGAAACGATGGCGGTGCTGATGCTGGCCGGCAACACGTTAACTATGCCGGACTCCTGGTTCAGCAAAGGCGAGACGCTCTCGGCGCTGATCGCCCTGGAACTGGGCAGCTCCGAGGCCGGCAGCCTCCATCACCAGGGCTTGTTTGCCGCCGGGTTGGTTCTGCTGGCGCTGGTTACGGCGATAAACATAGGGGTTAACGGCTGGCTGAGCCCGCGGAGGGAGGAGGATGGCCGATGAAGCTGACGTCTGCCAGAATATTTTGGGACAGGCTGGGGCTATTCCTCTTATGGGGCAGCGGCTTGCTCCTGCCGGCGATTTTGCTGTTTATAGTCGGCTGCCTGGTCTGGAAGGGCGGGCGCGTTATTTCCTGGGAGTTCCTTTCCACGCTGCCTAAAGGAGCCGTCCTTGGGGCAGCGGGCGGAATTCTGCCGGCGATAAAAGGAACGCTCGGCTTAATCGGACTGTCGATGGCCTTTGCTGCTCCCGTGGCCCTGATTACGGCGGTTTATCTGGCGGAGTACGGGTATTCCTCGCGGGCGGACCGGGCGCTCTACGCGATCATTACCGGCATGGTGGGCTTGCCCTCGATTCTTACCGGGATGTTCGGGTATGCGGTATTCGTCGTCTATCTTGGTTTTGGCCTTTCCCTGCTGTCCGGGAGTCTCACCTTGGCAATAATGGTTTTTCCCACCTTGGTAGCCCTCATGCGCAACAGTATCTTGTCGGCTGCCGACAAATACCGCGCCCTGGGTTTAAGCCTGGGAGTCTCCCGGTGGTATCTGCTGCTGCGGGTTACCCTGCCTGCCGCCGTTCCGGGGCTCGTAAGCGCGGCGCTGCTGGCGATCGGCTATGCCGCCGGGGCGACCGCGCCCATCATGGTGACCGCCGCGGTCATCATGTCCCGGGGATCCATCGAGTTAACCCAGCCGGTGATGGCGCTTCCCTATCACTTATACATCTTGTTCAGCCAGCATATTTCCCTCGAACGGGCGTACGCCACCGCCCTGGTCTTGCTGGGGCTGTTGCTTGTCTGCAATATCGCGGCGCTCGTCATCCGAAAAATGGCCCAAAGGGAGACCGGAAGCCTATGAATATTACGTTACGGAACTTGAATGTTTGGTATTCAGCCTGCCATATTCTGAAAGATGTCGGGGTGGAGTTTAAATCCAGGCAGATTTCCGCCATCATTGGCCCGTCCGGCTGCGGCAAAACAACGCTGCTGAAGTCCATCAACCGCACCGCCGAACTGCAGCCGGGCTTCCGCCGCAAGGGCGATATTTTACTGGCGGGAATCGATCTGTACCGCGCGCTGGATGCAGTGACCGCCCGCCGCAGCATTGCCATGGTATTTCAAAACCCGATCGCCCTGCCGATGAGCATTAAGGAGAACGTGTTGTTCGGCCCGCGGTATTACGGAATAGCCCGGACGGAGGCGGAGGCCGTCGCCGAGCGCTGCCTCCGGGAAGTGGCGCTATGGGACGAAGTGAAAGACAAGCTCTCATCCCCGGCTAGCAACCTATCCGGCGGGCAGTTGCAGCGTTTGTCGATCGCCCGTGTTTTGGCGCTGGACCCGAAAGCAATCCTGTTTGATGAGCCATGTTCCAGCCTGGATATCCGGTCCATTCGCCAGATAGAGGAATTGCTGCTGAAACTCGCCGACCGGGTGACGGTCGTCATTGTGACCCATAATTTGCAGCAAGCCAGGAGAATCGCCCGGGACACCGCGCTGCTGCTGGAGGGAGAACTGGTGGAGTTTGGCGAAACCGAAAAACTGTTATCCCAGCCCCAAAAGGAGCGAAGTAAGGACTTTTTGTTTGGCCAGCTAGGCTGATGGAGGAGAAAGCATGAAAAAAATTGTGTTTCCGGACGGAAAAATGCTGGCCCTGACCCATGCGGTGTTTGATTATAACGGGACGCTGGCGGTGGACGGGCGATTGACGGATGCCGTCAAACAGCGCCTGGCCGATTTGGCGAAGGAACTGAGCGTATTGGTGGTGACGGCGGACACCTTCGGGGCGGCCCGGGAAGAATTGTCCGACGTTCCCTCGGTCGGCCTCCATATTATCGCGCCCGGCAATGAGGCTGCGCAAAAAGCCGATCTGGTCAGGGCGATCGGGAGTGACCAGACCGTCTGCATCGGCAACGGCGCCAACGATGCCGAAATGTTCCGGCTGGCGGCCCTGGCCATCGGCGTCGTCGGCCGGGAAGGCGCCTACTTTCGCAGTCTGAGCCAGGTGGATGTCGTGACCACCGGCCCCGTCGACGCCATCGAGCTTCTGCTGAGGCCCAAGCGGCTGATTGCGACGCTGCGAAGCTGAGCTGACGACGCGGGGTAAGGTTTTTCCAGCCTGCAGCGCTCTGAAAAAGGCTGCCCTGCTGTAAAAAGCGGGGCAGCCTTTGCGATTGCGGGCAGGGATGAAGGCGTTGAAACGCTTCCGGAGGCTTATCACAGGCCCGGGCAACCATTGGGGACCGGCAAAGCCTTGTCCGGTTCCAGGCTGCACTCCGGCGTAAGGAAAATTTTTTTAGCCGCGGGGCGTGAATCGCCCTTGCCGGTTCCCGTGTAAATCCGCCCCCGGCGCTCCGCGCGGCGGCAGCTCAATCCGCTGGAATTCCTCGATGAACCGCTGAATATAATCGGTCACTCCGGCCAGCATTTCGGTTCCCCAGGCGGCGTTTGCCTCCCGCGGGTCGTCGGGGCCGAAGGCGCCGCTGGTTGTCACGTCCCGGACCTCGCGGACAATGCGGATGACGCCGTCGCCGAACCTCACCGTTCCCAGGTGGGTGGCGGTGAGGTTGGTTGAAAGCTGACGGATTTCGGCAGGAAAGTACAGGCTCTTGTCGACCCATTCCGGTTTGATGGCCATCATCACGGAGGTTTCCTGCCCGGCGCCGTGGCCGCCTAACCAGGACGGATTGAGTTGCGGAGCCAGGGACCACCAATCGATGATGGCCGCCAGCCCGCCATTTTGATAAACGGCGAGCCCCGCTTCGCCCAACGGGGCGGTGTTGCCGCCGTGCCCGTTCAGGAATATGAATTTCCGGACGCCGTGTTTCATCAGACTCAGGGCAATGTTGACAACCACGGCCCGAAAGGCGTCATGGCCGATATCGATCGTGCCGGGAAACTCAAGATGGCCGGGGCAGACGCCGTAGGGCAGGGCGGGCAGCACCAGCAGGCCGGGCTGGTCCGCCAACCGCCGGGCTATTTCCTCAGGAATGATATAGTCCGTGCCCAGCGGCCCCAGCGGTCCGTGCTGCTCGATGCTTCCGACCGGCAGTAAAACGGTGGCATCTTCCCCGACGGCGGCTTCCGCCTGTTTCCATGTCAACTTGTCCAAGCGCATGGCCTAAAACCTCCTGACTTATTTTCCGCAATGGCTGTTTTGAGGTAATCGTAGCACAAAACAGGCCGGAATTCTACCTGGTATTTCCAGCAGAATTCCGGCCTGTTTTGTTCGTTATCTACGGTCAAGGCTGACCGGCGCGGCTAAAATATTTCCAGCCCGACCGGGCAGTGGTCGCTGCCCAGGATATCGGGATAGATGAAGGAATCGCGGATAGAATCTCTCAGCCGTTCGGATACCAGGAAATAGTCGATGCGCCACCCGATGTTGCGGGCCCGCGCATTCATCATATAGGACCACCAGGTGTAGGCGTCCCGCTTGTCGGGATATAAGTGGCGGAAGGAGTCGGTGAATCCGGCTTGCAGCAGCAGGCTCAGTTTTTCCCTTTCTTCATCGGTAAACCCGGCGTTGCGGCGATTGGCCTTGGGGTTTTTGATGTCGATCTCCTGGTGGGCCACGTTGATATCGCCGCAGACAATAACCGGTTTGACTTTATCCAGTTGCAGGAGATAGCTGCGGAAGTCGTCTTCCCACTTCAGGCGATAGTCAAGGCGCAGCAGGCCCCGCTGGGAATTGGGGGTATAGGTGTTTACGAGATAGAATTCATCCAGCTCCAGCGTAATGATCCGGCCCTCCTGGTCGTGCTCGGCGATATTCATCCCATAGGTTACTGACACGGGTTCCACCCGGGTGAAGACGGCCGTACCGGAATAGCCTTTTTTGACGGCGCTGTTCCAGTACTGGCGGAAGCCGGCCAGATTGAGTTCGGCCTGATCCTCCTGCATCTTGGTCTCCTGAATACAAAAGACATCCGCGTCAATGGCGGTGAAAAAATCATGAAAGCCTTTGCCAAGGCAGGCTCTCAGCCCATTTACATTCCATGACACCAGTTTCATATCCGACCTCTTTCCATTTTCCATGTCCGTGATTTCCGCTCCCTGCGGCAGACAATTCTCATTTTTTGCGTGTATTATAGCAAATAAATCAAGAATTGCCAAGCAGTGGATTACCAATATTTCCGGCGGGCGCCCGGCAACGCGCGACCTGGCTGGGGTCAGCCCCTTCCCGGCTAAAACTTGTCAAAAAAAACGGATAAGATTTCATTTTGACACTGTCCCGGCGATACGCGATAATAGCAGCATGGCGACCGGTCCGACAGGCTTTCCGCATAGGAGGAGTAAGTTATGAACAGAAGAGAGAATATCACAATAGCCGCGTTACGCCTGTTTTGGCTGCGTGGCTACAACTATGTCTCGCTGATTGATGTCGCCAGAGAACTCGGCATGACCAAAGGCGGCATTTATCATTACTTCTCCAGCAAGGAGGCGCTGCTCCGCGAGGCGGTTCACTATTTTCTGGACCGGGTGGAGCAGAAATACGGCGAGCTGTTTAGTGGCGCCGTGCCGCTTCGGGAGACGGTGCGGTCGATGATCGCCGACCAGGAACTGGAGCGTTACATTCAGGAACTGCTGGGCATAGACCCGGCGATGCGCGAAGGACGGCATGTTCATTTTGCCCTGGAAATTATGCAGCACTTTCCCGATATCCAGGCGCGTCTTGAACAAAGCCACGCCAACTGCTGCCGCATTGTCGAAGAAAGAGTGGCGGCGGCGATGGAGAAGGGGGAGATTCGCCGCGATCTGGTCGGCACCGCCATAGGAACCATCCTGTTTTCGGTTCTGAGCGGGCAACAACTATTGGCCTCGCGGTTTGACAATCCGGACAAACGGCAAGAAACGGCCGACTCCCTGGTGAGGATGATTGCTTCCTAACCTAGGGCGGCGGCCACAGAATATTTTTTTGGCGGCATACCTACCGACCGGCAGGTATGCCGGGCTTCGGACAACCACGATAAAAGCTAGCCCCTACAGGGCGAGGAGGAAATGGGATGAAAGGTTTCAAACTGAAATATTGGGTCGTCCCGGTTATTATCTTTCTGGGCGCGACCATCCTGTTCCGCAGCGGAGCCTTCTCCAACGAAAAAACGAAAACTCCGGCGGAAATCAACGCCCTAAGCGTAAGAGCGGTTGCCGCCGGTTTTAGCGACGTGGTGCCCACATTGACGCTGAACGGTTCGCTGGAAGGCAAGACTTCGGCCACGATCAGCGCGAAACTGGCGGGGCGGATTGAAGAAGTCCTCGTGCAGGAAGGCCAGCCGGTCAAAGCCGGCGACGCCCTGGTCAAGCTGGAAAGCGTGGAACTGGCCAATTCGGTGCGTTCCGCCGAGGACGCCGTCACCAAAGCCAAAATCAATCTGGATTTGGCCACCGCGGATTACAACCGTTACAACAAACTGTACGAGATCGGCGCGGTGTCCGAGCAGCAATTCCAAGCCGCCGAGGCCAAGCTCAAATCGGCCCAGGCCGACTTGTCCAGCGCGAACGCCAATCGGGACAACGCCCGGCAGCAATATGGATATGGCGTGATTGTGGCGCCTGTGGACGGAGTGGTCGCCAACAAAACGGCGACCATCGGCCAGGTGGTCTCCCCTGGCGCGGCCCTGATGACGGTCGAGGACATTGATCAGGTGTACGCGGTCGTAAATATTGAACAGAAAGACTTGGGAAGGGTCAAAATCGGCCAAAAAGCCGAGGTGGCGGTAGACGCCTACCAGGACAAAGCCTTCGAAGGGTCTGTCGAGGTCATAAACCCTGAAGCGGGAGCCTCCAACCGGATGTTTCGCACTAAGGTGAAGATCGACAACAGCGACGGGGCGCTGCGCCCCGGGATGTTCGCGAAAGTGCGGCTGGCTGTCGGGGAAGCCTCGCAAGTGCTGACAGTTCCGCAGGCGGCCGTCATCCAGAAGCAGGGCCTGTATTTTGTGTTCACTCTGGAAAACAACAAAGCGGTTCGCCATCAGGTCGAAATCGGCGATGTAGCCGGCGACACCATCCAGATCAAGTCCGGCCTGCAGGCCGGTGAAATGGTCATCATCACCAGCGCCAGCCAGCTGAAGGACGGACAAGCCGTCAAACTGACAGACTAGAGGAGATTAGCATGAAACTTACGGAAATAAGTCTGAAACGTCCCGTTTTCGCCACCGTGACGATTTTGGCGCTGGTGGTGCTGGGACTGTTCAGTTATATGTCGCTCAACGTGGACGAGTATCCGGACGTGGAGATTCCGGTAGTGGCCGTTACGGTGAACTATCCCGGGGCGGCGCCGGAGCAGGTGGCCACGAAGGTTACGCAAAAGGTCGAAGAAACGGTAAGCGTCGTTCCGGGTGTGGAACATATCAGTTCAACGGTCAAAGAGGGAACGTCGACTACAGTCATCCAGTTCACCATGGAAACATCCGCGGCCACCGCCGCCCAGGACGTGCGCGACAAGGTGGGCCGGCTGGCGGGGGTGCTGCCGGACGACGCCGACGCGCCGATCGTAACCCGGTTCGACCCGTCGGAAATGCCGATTGCCTCGATTGCGATCACTGGCCCGGTCAGTCAGCGGGAACTTACCATTCTGGCCAAGGATGACGTGGCCGACCGGCTGGAGGCCATCAACGGCGTGGCGGCAATCAATATGCAGGGCGGCATCGACCGCGAAATCCAGATTCATATGAATAGCGACAAAGTCAATGCCTACGGGCTGACGATCCAGGACGTGGTAAACAGTCTGCGCAGCGAGAACATGGAGACTCCGGGCGGCAAGGTCACCGACGGGAAGCGGGAAACCAGCCTGCGGGCGGTGGGCAACATAACCTCGCCCGACCAGTTCCTTGATCTTCCCATTGCCCGGCGGGACGGAGTGCAACTCTATCTCAGCAACTTCGCCACCGTCAGCGACACGACGAAAACCGTCACCTCGGTCACCAAGTTCAACGATACTCCGGCGATCGGCCTGGATATCATGAAGCAGTCCGGCAGCAACACCGTGCAGGTTGTGGACAATGTCAAAAAAGAACTGGAAAAGATCCAAAAAGATTTACCTGCCGGGGTGACGCTGACGCTGGTGCGCGATAACTCCAAGAATATCAAGGATTCCATCCACGACGTATTGTTCAACCTGGTGCTGGGCGGGGTGCTGGCGGTCGCCATCGTGTTCCTGTTTCTCGGCAACTGGCGGAGCACGATTATTTCGGCGATTGCCATTCCTACGTCGATCATCACCTCCTTTGCGGTGATGAAGCTGTTGGATTTCACCCTGAATACCGTGTCCCTCCTGGCGCTGTCATTGGCGGTAGGCCTCCTGATTGACGACGCCATCGTCGTAATCGAAAATATCGTGCGACATATGGAGATGGGAAAAGACAAGTACAGCGCAGCGGCGGACGGAACCGCCGAAATCGGTCTGGCCGTCACCGCCACGACCCTTACCTTGGTCGCCGTATTCCTGCCGGTCGGGATGATGACCGGGATTATCGGGCAGTTTTTCAAACAGTTCGGGATTACGGTGGCGGTCAGTGTTTTGGTATCCTTGTTCGTCGCCTTTACCCTGACGCCAATGCTGTCGGCTAAATATCTCGTCGCCACCGAGCGGGAAGCCGATAACGCCTTCAGCCGGGCCTGGGGCAAATGGAACCGGAAATTCGACCAGCTCACCGTCCGGTACGGCGAGTTCCTCAAATACGCGCTGGGACACCGGAAAATAATAATGGTTATGGCCGTCGTGCTCTTTGTCGGCAGCCTGGGACTGTTGCCCTTCCTGGGTTCAACCTTCGTTCCAGACGCCGACAACGGAGAAATCACCATTGCCGCGACAGTCGATCCGGGCATGAGTCCTCAGGCCGTCGGCGAAATTGCCGACCATATGGCCCGGATTGTCCGGGAGCGTCCGGAGGTCACCATGACCTACAGCACCGCCGATGTCAACAATATCAATATCCTGGCCAAGCTGACACCGAAAAATGAACGCAAACAAAGCGACAACCAGATTATCGCCGACCTCAGAACCAAGATGAAAGACATGGCCGGCGCGGAAGTCAGCGTATCCAAAAAATCCGGCATGAGCAGCGGAAAGCCTGTTTCCCTCGTTATCCAGGGCACTTCGCTCGACAAGCTGGCCGAGATCGCCGAACAAGTCAAGCAGATTGTGGCCAGCACGCCGGGGGCGATGGATGTGTCTTCCAGCTACGAAGCCGGTAAACCGGACGCCAAAATCGTAGTCAACCGGGACAAGGCTTCCGACCTTGGAATATCGACCTCCGGCGTCGCCACTACTTTGCAGACGATGTTCAACGGCACGGTAGTTTCCTCCTATAAAGAAGAGGAAGACGCCTATGACGTGCGCCTGATGCTGGCTCCGAGCGACCGGGTCAGCCTGACCGACGTCAACAATGTCTATCTGGCCAGCTCCAACCGGGATAAAAACGGTCAGGCCATCATGGTGCCGCTGTCTCAGGTCACCCAAACCGAATATGCGACCAGCCCCACGCAGATCAAGCGCTATGACCGTCAGGAGCAGATCACCATTTCCGCGAACCTGGACGGCAAGACCCTGGGCGACTTTAACCGGGAGTTGGATAAAAAACTGGCCGCATTCAACCTGCCGGACGGCTATAAGTTTGTCGCCACCGGCCAGACCCAGCAGATGAACGATGCCTTCACCGGCATCATTATGGCTCTTGCCATGGCGGTTCTGTTCATCTTCTTCGTGCTGGCCGCCCAGTTCGAAAGCTATATCGACCCCTTCGCCATCATGCTGGCGCTGCCGCTGGCGATTATCGGCGCCATCCTGGGCCTGCTCGTCATGCATAGCCAGCTCAGCATGATGTCCCTCATCGGGATCATCATGCTCATGGGTTTGGTTACCAAGAACGCCATCCTGCTGATCGACTTCGCGAAACAGCGGATCGCCGCGGGCGTGGAGCGCAATCAGGCCCTGGTTGAAGCGGCGGTCGTCCGGATGCGCCCGATCCTGATGACAACCGCGGCGATGATCTTCGGGATGCTTCCGCTGGCGCTCGGCATCGGCCCGGGCGCGGAAGTCCGCGCGCCGATGGCTCACGCCATTATCGGCGGGCTGATCACTTCGACGATCCTGACGCTGGTGGTCGTCCCGGTAGTATATACGCTCCTGGATGATCTTACGGCCGGAAGCTTTCGCACCGGCGGCGCCTCCTTCCTGAAAAGGCTGAGAAGCAAGAAGGAGCCTTTGGAGGAAGTGCTGGACAACTGATAGACTTCCCAAACCACCTGAGCTCAGCTCAGGTGGTTTCTTTGATGCTCGGGGAATGGACGGCCAGGGATATCGGCATAGGTATAAGGAGCTATATGGCTCTTGGAGCCAGGCCTCTTGACAATATCATCCAGATGGATTATAATTTGACTGAAGTCAGTCATTAGAGGTGAAGTATTTTTATGGCTCGTGTGACGAAGGACCCGCAAATCCGGATGGCCGAAATACTGGACGCCGCCAAAAGGTTATTCAACGCCCAAGGTTATCACGAGACCCAGGTCAGCGACATTGTCAAAGAAATCGGCGTAGCCCAGGGCACGTTTTATTATTATTTCAAGTCGAAAGACGAAGTGCTGGAAGCCGTCGTCAGGCAACAGCTATCCGAAATCATCGCCGAGATCGAGTCCTTCACCGCCATCGGCAGCATAACGGCCCCCCGCAAGATGGAGCTCATTGTAAGCGCGATCCTGAAGAACATCCGCGGCCAGAACGGGTTGCTGTTTGAGTACCTCCACAATGACCGGTATGTACATATTTTAGATAAAATCGGCCGGCAAGGCGAAGAACTGGCTTGTCCCATACTGCTCAAGATTGTTAAGGAGGGAGTGGAGGAAGGCAACTTCGCGGTGGCTCGCCCCGAAGAAACGATCGGCTTTATTCTCGCCATTGTTCATTGCCTGATCGATTCCTTGTACAAACCGTGTACGGAGGACCATCTGGCCTATCGCCTCGAAATTGCCGGAAGGCTGGTCGAAACGGCCCTGGGAGCCCCGGCGGGCATGCTGAGATTTTCCGTTTCCGAATGACGGAAGGGAAGGTTTGCCCAATGTTTTGACTGACATCAGTCAAAGCATTGCTAAAGGAACTATTGGCGGGGGATGTGAAAGGATGGAGCGGCCAGCAGAATCCAATGCGCGCGAAGAGGCGGAACTTATTGAAACAATCCGCCGCATCACGCAAGGGCTTGAGCAGGCAGACTGCGACAAGGTCGAAGCGGCCCGATTGCTGGAAGAGGCTTTAAATCAGTATGCCGTATCAAGAAAAACGCCTAAATAGCGGTCGGTCGCGGAATTGGCCAACCGCGCCGGATTGGCCGCAGTTCAAGTCAACTTAAGCGATAGTATGCGAAATCTGATTAAGAATAAAGGCTATTACGGGTGGTCGCAGGAGGAGTTGCCCTTTGTCTGGTAGTCTTTTTTACTTTTTAAGGGTAATTTGTCCCCCCAGACGGCAAGTGAGGAGGCTCCAATTGCAAAGCATCCCCCAAAATGTTGCTGACGCTGACGGCCGCGCCGCCCGGGCTAATCGGCCTGGTACAAAGTGGAACCGGGGATGCAGCAGGAAAGTCGGCTTGAACGGCTAAAAAGTATTGATAATTGAAAAAAGGCGGAAGAAAGCGGGCGCCTGTAAAATTATTCCCGAATAGCCTTATGGGAGCAAGCGACATATGGTATCCTTATAGATATTTATTAACACAGGAAGTGGTATTATGTTAAGGAAAAACTATATGGAATTGAACTGGAAGCCAACGCCGCCGACCTGGCTGTCAGTGCTTTTACTGATGTTGCTGCTCCCCCTCGGACTTACCCTGCCGATTGAGTGGGGCTGGGAAAACGGACCGCTGGAAAATACGCAGGTTTTGGTTCTGGGGTGCGGTCTGGCCGTAACGTTGTTCGCCGCGCGCCAGAATTGCGGCAACCGGAAAGCCCGCAATCTTTGGCGATGGCTGGCCCTCTTCTGGCTGTTATGCATCGGCCGCGAATTAAGCTGGGGGCGGGTGTTCTACCAGGTTGCCATTGGGGAGCACGGCCCGAAGTTTATCGCTATCGATCAGCTCCGGTACGGCTTTCTCGTCAATCCGGTCACCATCCTGCTCGCCCTTATCATGCTGGTGGGTATTTGCCGCAATGGCCCTTTAACCTATCTTCGCCGCACAGAGCTGCCGGCCTGGGATATTATCGTGTTCATCCTGGCGGCGGGCCTGAACGTATGGTTTGAAAAAGGCGCCAGCACCATTCCTTTTTTATATCTGCAGGAGGAAGTCCTGGAAGAGTGGGCTGAACTGGCGGCCTATTGGTCCCTTGTCAGCATAGCGATCGCCGGATATAAGAATTATTTTCCTTTCGGCCGCGGTATGGTGAACCGACAGGGCTTCGGTAACGCAACACCGCCAATGGGAGAGTAAAGGTTAGCGGAGGAAGGTATGGATCTTAGAAGATTGCGCTACTTCCTGACAGTGGCCGAGGAAGGCAAGATAACCAAAGCTGCTAAACGCCTGCACATGGCCCAGCCCCCGCTCAGCCAGCAGATGAAGGTCTTGGAAAATGAATTGGGGGTCCAATTGCTGGAAAAAGCAGGACGGGAAATACGTTTGACGAAGGTGGGGCAGGCGCTTTGCGAACGGGGCGCGCAAATACTGGACTTGGTTGACAGAACGGAAAAGGAATTAAAGGATATGGCGACCTTTCAGGAAGGCTTTGCTCTCCAGAGCGAAAAGCAATGCGAATAAATAACTGCGGATAGGAGCGAATAACATTGCGACGGCTAGTTATTCTGACCTGCTGCCTGATTGTATGGATGTCCGGCTTGGGCCAGGCCGGCGCTAGGGAAGATTATGAACAGGCCTACAAAGTATATATCGCCGCCGGGGCTTGCATGGCCGCATACAGCGATCGGTACGGCGGCTTAGCCAACCGCTATCTGGAACAGAATGGCTGGAAAATTGAACACTATGAGCAAACATCCGGCGGGGCGGACGCACGTTTCCTGGTGGCGAAGCACCGGGCCGGCGACGGGCGGGAGATGTATGTGCTGGCCATTGTCGGTACGGAAAACGCCAGAGATGTGAAGACCAATCTGAAGGTGGACAAGGTCTATTTCGCCGGAAGCACGTTGGACGAGTTCGAAGCCAATTCACAGAAAGACGATATGCCGGCTACAGCCCCCAAGGTGCACCGGGGCTATCACCAGTTTGTGCAGGCCGCCTTGACCGCCAGCATGCCTGACGGCAAAGGCGAGCCCAAACCGCTCAGCGAGCTTCTCCTGGCCGACAAGAACCGCAAGATTTATCTTGTGGGCCATAGCCTCGGCGGAGCCGCGGCTACGCTTGCCGGAGCAAGGCTGGTCAGCATGGGGGTCCTGCCGGAGCAGATTGAAATTATCACTTTTGGCGCCCCGGCGGTCGGCAACGCGGCGTTTGCCGACCAGTGCGGGGGGGCCCTCGACCTGACGCGGGTGGTCATCTCCGGCGATCCGGTTACCGGCGCGCTTCAAACGCTGGTGGGCGGTTACAAGCAATTCGGGCGGGAAGTGCTCTGGGAGATGCCGGCTACCGCGGATCAGCCCCACAGGCTGGCCGAATACGGCGATCTGGCGATCAAAAAATATTACGACCAGCGTCAACAGGCGCTTGCTTCAGGTGAAATCACGCTCCCCAGCCGCTCGGGGAAACAGCCCGGGGAAGCAGGCATATATATAGCCCCGCTGCGCAACAACCTGCCGGAAGCACTGACCGGCGAATTCTGGTACATGCAGCAAGCGCTTGCGGACCAATACCGCGAACTGGTTCCCGGCTATCTGCTGGCCGACGCTGCGGCGCCTGCCGCCTATCGCAAGCAGGCTGCGGCCGCCGGCTGCAAATGGCTGATCATACCGGAAGTCAGAGGTTACCGGGCGAAGCAGGAAAAAAACGTCGTCTACTATATAACGCTGGATCAGACGGTCTATGATGTTTCCACCGGCGCTGTAGCCAGTACGGTCAGTTTTTCGATGGGCACTTATAATCTGACGCCGTTGGAAGCTTTTATCCATGACTCCCGAGGCGTAATCGCCAACCAGATCGCTCCGCTGCAATTGGAAGGCAAGGCCAAATAGCCGATGAGGGGATTGAGCAGGAAGAGATGAAGCGTATTATGGGGAGGACCAAAGAAAGAATTTTGCATGCGGCGGTAAAGATTATCCAGAGCCGCGGAGTTCAAGGCGCAACCGTGAGGAAAGTCGCCGCCCTGGCTGAGGCCAACGGGGCGGCCATCAACTATTATTTCGGGTCCAAGAGTAATCTTGTGCAGGCCGCCCGGGAGATTATCCTTAAGGAGGGCGGAAAACTCGGATAACCCAGGGGAACCGAAGGAGTCCGTCCTCCGGCTGCCTAATGGCCGGCGGCGGATTGCCCACAAGGGACAATTATTGTCCCTTGTGGGACGGTTGACGTTCCTCGTTGAATATACTAATATGGAAGCAGCAAGCCGGAGGCGGGATCCTTCGCAAGGGAGGCATGGTGGAAAGCTGCTCCAGCACCAAGCCGCGGGATTGAGCCATGAGGCATAAGAAAATGATGGGGGCGCCGGTATGGAGACCGAGGTGTGCGGAAACTGCGAAGTCCAGGATTGTGGCGATTGCGTCCATAACAAGAACAGGTGATGGGTCTTTCAGGTTCCACCGGTCAAGTCAATCGGACATAGTAAAGCAAAAACCGCCATTGGCGGTTTTTGCTTTTTTGGGGGGGCCAATGCCGGATTTTTTGCGGCCTATTCATCATGAGGGGATGGGGCATGCCAGGCCCGGAAAATCCGCGTGGTTCAGTAGTGAGCCAGAGGCGCAGGGGGAATGCCGGGAAAAAACAATTTCCAGAAAACAGTTGCATTATGGTTTTTCCAGGAATATAATAAACATGAAAGTGGTTTTTGTATTTTGTATACTTGGCAGACGAAGCGACGATCTGTTACCGCCAAGCCTTGGACAAACGATTGCCACTATTGTCCGCCGCCGGAAAGCCGGGTGAGCGTAGTGAAAACCTGGTTGCAGTCAACCGGTTTTTTATTGCGGTTTTGCTTAGCCGTATTATACAGCAATCAATACCTTGAAAACCGAAAGCTCGAACTTGTGGACGGCAGAGGAATTCATGCCCTGCCGGAAGCTAATATCGAACTCGTGTTGCTGACGGTCTGCCGCTTCGTGCGGCGGCAGGCAGCTAGCCGGTAGACACCTGGGTTTGCAAACCTAAGGTGTTTTTATTTTGGATTATTGACTTCTGTGTAATGTGGTTTTATATACCGGATGGGAAAGGAGGAGGGAAAATGACCGTGCCTGACAGTCTGGATGGCGCCATTATTTTGAGTGTAATCGATTTTTTCCTGAGCATTGTATTTATTTGGGGCATCAGCTTGGTGCTTTACATCTTTCCGCATTTGAACAAACTCGGCGCAATGGATGAAAACAAACTTAAAGGTGGTCACTAGACCAAGGAGGATGCATTCATGCAGGAACAGATATCGTCTTTGCTTTGGTCCCTGGCTGAGCAGACCGGCTTGGCGCAGCTCTGGTGGGGAAATGTTGTCATGATTTTAGTCGGGGCGGGGCTGATCTATTTGGCCCTTGCCAAAAAGTACGAGCCTTTTCTCCTGCTCGGCATCGGCTTTTCCTGTATCGTCGCCAATGTACCCGGGTCGGACCTCACCCAGCCCGGCGGGCTGTTCTACTATGCCTATCGCGGTGTGGAGCTGGTTATTCTGCCGCCGCTCATCTTTCTCGGGGTCGGGGCGATGACCGATTTCGGCCCGATGATCGCCAATCCCAGCCTCATGATTTTGGGCGCGGCGGCCCATCTGGGCATCTTCATCGCAATCATCGGCGCCAAGGCTCTAGGCTTCACCCTCAGTGAAGCCGGCGCAATCGGCATTATCGGCGGCGCCGACGGACCCATGGCCATCTTTGTGACTATGAAGCTGGCGCCGCATCTTCTGCCGCAGATCGCGGTGGCCGCTTATTCCTATATGGCGCTGATGCCGCTTATCCAGCCGCCGGTGATGAAACTTCTGACAACGAAGGAGGAGCGGCAGATTATGATGACCCAGACCCGGCAGGTAACGCGGCTGGAGAAAATCGTCTTTCCGTTTGTCATCGCCATCATCGTTAATTTGCTTCTGCCCCCGGTCGCGCCTCTCATCACCATGCTCATGCTGGGGAACCTGCTGCGGGAAGTCCTGCTGGTGGACCGGCTGGCCCAGACGGCGGCCAACGAAATGATGAATGTCGTGACCATTACGCTGACGGTGGCTATCGGTTCAACCATGGCGGCGGACAAGTTTCTGAATATCAAGACGCTGGAAATTATCGTCCTCGGCCTGATCGCCTTTATGGGCGGGACCGCTTCCGGCGTAATTGCCGCCCGGATTATGAACTGGTTCAGCGGCGGCAAGATTAATCCCCTTGTCGGTTCGGCCGGGATAGCCTCGGTGCCGATTGCGGCCCGCGTTTCCCACGTGGTTGCCCTCAAGGAGAACCCCTACAATTTCCTGATCATGCACGCCATGGGCCCGAACCTGGCCGGCGTGTTCGGCACGGCGATCTCCGGCGGAATCCTGCTGGCCCTGCTCGGGGTCAAGTAGCGGGAGGGGGGAGAGAGCGATAATGAATGTGACGGCGTTTGCAGTGGGCCTTATCGCGACTTTAGGCTATTACGCCTATGTATCCTACCGCAGGCGGTCCCGGCCGGAGCTGGGGCAGGATAAAAACTCACGAGGAGGAATGGACGCATGACCTGGCTTGGAATCATTGCCGCATTAGCTGTTGTCGCGTACTTTTTCCGGGGGCATCAGGCGAAGGCGATGCCGGCGGCAACCGCCAAATCCGTTTACGAGGACCCGGCCGCCGATACCGAGGAAGAGCTGTTTGCGGTGATTGCCGCCGCCATTGCCGAGTTTGAAGGGGATGGCGAGTTTCAGGTGGTAAGCATCAGGCGGCGCAGCCGCAGTTGGGCGCTGTTCGGCCGCGCGGAGCTTATGCGGAATCGCCTTTAACAGTAGTTCGCCAATAACAACTAGGAGGCACGAAAATGAACGCAACTACTTATACCATCACTTTGAACGGAAAGACTTACGACGTAGTGGTCCAGAAGAAAACCGCCGGTACCGCCGCTCCCGCATTGTCGGTAGTTCCGCAGGCTGCCCCGGCGCCGGCCCCCCAGCCTGCCGCCCCCCCGACTCCGGGGAAAGCCGCGGCTCCGGCCGCCGGCGGCAGCTATAGCATTGCCGCGCCCATGCCGGGAAAAGTAATCGCCTTGAAGGTTGCTGTCGGCGATGCCGTTCAGGAGGGGCAGGAAGTAATGGTTGTAGAGGCGATGAAAATGCATAATCCCATTCTGGCCGCCAGAGCCGGCGTCGTCCGGGCCATTCACGTCAAGACCGGCGAAGCCATTCAGACCGGTCAGAACATGATCACCCTGGAATGAAATCGATAATTCGGTAATGCTGCTCGCAAAGAAGGCAGCCGCTCGTGCGGCTGCCTTCTTTGCAAACTGGCGAAATGGGAGGCTCCTTTACAGGGGCTTCCCCTGCGGACAGGGGCTACTTTTTCAGATGATAGGGAATGGTAGCGACAATGACATCCTCTTTCAGGATCAGCAGGGTCCGGAGAATCCAGCCGGTTTGTCCGTGGAGCAGACGGTGCCACCATTTCTTTGTTTCGAATTCGGGAATAACCACTGTAATATAGTCATAGTTGCATTTCTGCAGTTGCAATTCGCTGATGAAATCGAGAATCGGCTGGATGACGAAGCGATAGGGGGAATAAACGGTAACCAACTGGACGCCCGGATTCCAGGCTTGCCATTTGTCCTCGATTTTCTTGCGCGCCTCCTCGTCGGTGGCGATATACAGGGCGATAACCGAGTCGCTGATGGATTGGGCATAGTGAAGCGTTTCCGCCACCACGCTGGTAGGGCTGGAGATGGGAACAAGCGCCAGGTTTTTCGCCCGCGGGCCTTGGTACTTATTGTCGAAAACCTTATGCGCCAGGCTCAACTGTTCCGCGACATCGTCGTAATGATGCCTGATTTTCTTGAAAATGAACGTCATGGCCGGGATGAAGAGGAGAATGATCCAGGCTCCCTGGGCAAATTTGGTGATGGTGATAATGACAACGACGATTCCCGTGGCCAAGGCTCCGGTGCCGTTGATGGCCGCCTTGGCAATCCAGCCCTTCCGCTTTTCGCGGTACCAGTGAACGACCATGCTGGTCTGGGCGATCGTGAAGGACAGGAATACGCCGATGGCATAGAGGGATATCAGGTGTTCGATATCGCCCTTATAGGCGATGATCAGGCCGGCGGCAGCCAAGGTCAGCAGGACGATGTTGTTGGAGTAGGTCAGCCGCTCGCCGCGCGAGGAAAGGTAGCGCGGCATGTAGCCGTCCTTGGCGACAATCGACAGCAGGATCGGCAGCCCGTTGTAAGCGGTGTTTGCGGCGAGGTAGAGCACGACCATGGTGGCAATCTGGATATAGTAGTAGAGATAAGAGCGGCCGAATACATGCTCGACCAGTTGGGAGAGCGCCGTTACCCCGGGAATGGGGGTAACATGATAGTGCATCAAGAGGAAGGATATCCCGAGAAGCATGAAGCCCAGGATACCCGCCATCCAGTAAGTCGTGACAACCGCGTTGCGGTCTTCCGGCTTCCTGAACAGCGGCACGCTGTCCGCGATGGCTTCGATGCCGGTCATGGAGCTGCAGCCGTTGGCAAACGCCCGGAGGGCAATGAAGAGCATCGCCCAGTCCAGCGGCTTGGTTTCCAGCGACTCAGGCGGGATTAAAGCGTCCGGGTAGGCGAAGGCCTGAACGATGCCGGTTATAATGAGCGCCAGTATTCCGAAAAGGAACGCATAGGTCGGAAAGACGAAGGCGTTGGAAGACTCGCGGATGCCGCGAAGGTTGACCAACATTAAAATAAAAAACAATACGAGTAAATCCAGGTCGACCTGCAGGCCGTTCAGCCGGGGAAAGGCGGATACGATGGCGTCCGTTCCGGCGCATACACTCACGGCCGCCGTCAGGATATAATCGGCAAATACAGCCGCGGCGGCTATAAGGGCGGGCGTCGCTCCCAGATTGGCTTTGGCTACGGCATAGGCTCCGCCGCCGGCGGGGTTGGCTTTCGCCACTTGGGCATAGGACAGGGCGACGATGAGCAGCAGCAGGAAGATGGCGACGGCGATAGGGCCCAGGTAGCCGTAGGATACCAGCCCCGGGGTGGCGACCAGGATGAGCATGGCCTGTTCCGGGCCATAGGCGACCGAGGAGAGGGCGTCCGAGGAGAAGATGGAAAGGGCCTTCCACTTTGGCAGCCGTTCGTGAGCCATATCCTTGTTGTCCAAGGGATGGCCGATCAACAGCCGACGTAGAATACGGAACATTTTAAAATTCCTCCGTTTTGTTTCAACAACCTTGGTTGAAGCAGATGACAGATATTATCATAGCACACCCGGGGGCGGCGGAGAAGGCCTACTTTTACGGTCCGCCGCCAGGGCGGAAACCTCCGGTTCAGGGGTTCTGGCAATAGTATGCCCTTTTTGCCGCAAATGGCTGCGCGCAGGGGGAAACGGCAGAGTCGTCCGGCGGCTGTAACATAGTCCGGGCCTGGAGGAATAGAATAAAAAGACATAACATGTGGGATGAGGCAAAGAGATGGGCGGCTCCGCCGGAACGTTTTCTTACGGCTATGGGCGGAGCGGCAATAACCGTTGCGTGCTGCAGGGAGGAGCAAAGAGTATGCCTTATGGCCGGAGCAACAACAAACTGCGGGCTAAGGAGAAACCAAAAGTAACCCTGAAGGATGTGGCCGGGGTTGATGAAGTAAGACAGAGTCTGGAGGAGGTTCTCGAATTTTTAAAACATCCCAAGAAATTTCGCGAAATGGGCGCCCGGGTCCCGAGCGGCATTCTTCTGTACGGCCCCCCGGGGACCGGCAAAACGCTGCTGGCCCGAGCCATCGCCGGCGAAGCGGGAGTAGCCTTCTTCAGCATCAGCGCGTCGGAATTCGTGGAAATGTTTGTCGGCGTGGGTGCCTCCCGCGTGCGGGACCTGTTCAAACAAGCCAGAAAGAGCGCTCCCAGCATTGTGTTCATCGACGAGATCGACGCGGTCGGCCGCGAGCGGGGTACCGGCCTTGGCGGGGGCCATGACGAGCGCGAGCAGACTCTCAATCAATTGCTGGTGGAGATGGACGGTTTTGGCGGAGCTAAAGGGGTTATCGTCATTGCCGCCACCAACCGTCCGGATATTCTGGACCCGGCTTTGTTGCGGCCGGGCCGCTTCGACCGCCGGATTGTCGTGGATAAGCCGGACATCGGCGGCCGGCTTGAAATACTGAAAGTGCATACTGCGGGCAAACCTTTGTCAACTGAAGCCGATCTGGGAGTGATCGCCCGGCGGACCCCGGGCTTCACCGGCGCGGACATCGGCAACCTGGTCAACGAAGCTGCGCTTCTGGCGATTCGCCGGCAAAAGACCCAGATCGGGATGCAGGAACTGGAAGAGGCAACCGAGCTCGTAGTGGCCGGCCCCGAGAGAAAAAGCCGGATCATCAGCGAAAAAGAACGGACGATCGCCGCCTATCATGAAGCCGGGCACGCCTTGGTCAGTACAATGGTAGACCACGGAGACACCGTCCACAAGGTGTCGATCATCCAGCGGGGGCGCTCAGGCGGCTACACCCTCCTCCTGCCGCGGGAGGAACGGTATTTGCTGACCAGGAGCGAGCTGTTCGACCAGCTTAAAGTACTGCTGGGCGGCCGGGTCGCCGAGGGGGCGGTGCTGGGGGAAATCAGCACCGGAGCGCAGAATGATCTGCAAAAGGTCGCCGAAATTGCCCGCAAAATGGTCTGCGACTATGGGATGAGCGAGGCGATCGGCCCGATGGCCTTCGGGCAGGCCGAAGATCAGGTATTCCTCGGCCGGGACATTGCCCACACCCGCCATCACAGCGAAGAATTCGCCGCTTGCGTGGACAAGGAAGTGCGCAAAATCATCGCTGAGGCCTATAGCAAGACGGAGGGAATCATCAGGGACAACATCAGTGGCCTGCACAGCCTGGCGAACGCGCTCCTCGCCCAAGAAACGCTGGCGGGCGAGGAAGTCAGGCGTCTGGTGGAGACCGCTTCCCTGCCCGGGAAGTAGAAGGGTATTTCGTTTTGGGCCCGGGTTTGATAGAATAAAAGCCGTCATGTGATTTTCATAAGGGGATGAGAGTGTGTTTGATTTTACCGGCATGCAAATGAAGCAGTTGGTGGTGCATCACGTCGGCAATAAACTCAGGGGCGAGGGCTTCATTGTGTCGCCTTCCCTGCACCATTCGGCCGACGGCAATGCGGAAGAACTGTTGCTGCGGTACTTTTCCTCCTCCTTTAAGGAGAAGGTGCTTTACAAGTTTTTTCATGAAACCGACCTTCATCTCAATCCTGCGTATATGCATGCAAGCTCGATCTTTATCCGCCCCGAGAGCTTCTATGAACAGTCGCTGAACCTTTTGCAGCATTTGTATGAAAAGTCCGTTCATCCCCAGATCAAAGGAGGCGAGTTTTATGCCGCCTATTTTTCCGGCTGCAGAATCAACGGCCAGGAAGTGGACGCCCTCGGGATGTTCAAAACCGAGCGCCGCGATCCTTATCTCAAGGTCGTCGCCAGTCGGGCCGGCAGCTCGATCGCCGCAGACCAGGGCATCAACATCCGGAGGCTGGATAAAGGGGCGTTTATTTTTCATACCGAGTCTACCGACGGCTACCGGGTGGCGATTGTCGACGCCGTCAGCAAGGGCGACAACGAAGCTATGTACTGGAAGGAAGAATTCCTGCGATTGACCGATGTGCAAAATGAATATTTCCATACCCGGCAGCACGTCGACCTATGCCGGGATTTTGCGGAGAACGTCTATGGCGCGGAATACCAAGCCGACAAAAAAGACCAGGTCATGTTTGTCCATAATGCCCTTGCCTATCTCGAGCAGGAGGACGAGTTTCAACTGGAAGATTTCGTCCGGAAGGTGGTCAGAGAGCCTGAACTGATTGAGCGGTTCCGTGAACATAAGCAGCTTTATGAAATCAACCAGGGACTGCCGCCGGCCGAAGCCTTCAGCATCTCGGAACAGGCTGTGAAAACCGCCAAGCGGAACCTGAAAGGCCTGATCAAACTGGATACCGCTATTGAAATAAAGGTAAAAACCGCAACCGCCGAAACGGCTGAGGATTTTATCGAGCGCGGGTATGACGAGAAAAAGGGCATGCACTTTTATAAGGTATATTTCAATGCGGAAGAATAGGTTTGTGATTGACCAGGGCAAACGGGGATAAAATGCCGGAAATTCAGCGATTGCAAAGCCGAATTTCCGGCATTTTGCGCCTGGATACCGGATGGAATAAGGCAAGGCTGCGCCGGCTTCAAGGGTTTCATTGGATGGTAGGCCTCCAGAGAATGCAGCCTTTATGGTACGGAACTTGCAAAGAAGTCTCTACGGATAGGTTAATTCCGGCTGATTTACGCCGGAGGGGAGGAGGCAATGATGTGGTTTCCGTTTGTTTGCCTGGCGGCCGGGGTCTTACTTGGCCTGCACAGAAACGCCGCCCAAATAGCGAGGTATGCCGACCCCGTCGTCCATGGCGGACTGATTGTCCTCATGCTCACCCTCGGCGCGAAAGTGGGAAGCAGCGAGGCGCTGTTCAGCAAACTGGACCTCGTTGGCTTTCAGTGCCTGATTGTTGCGTTCTGCGCCATCGCCGGGAGCGCTCTGTTCATGGCGGCGCTGGAGAAGACCATTCTTCCGCTGGCCCAGGTGCGGCTGAATTTGTTGCAGGAAAAGGCGGCGACCGCGCAAGCGGCGCCGCTTGAACAACTGGAGACCACCGGCGCGCCGCCCTTGCTCTGGGTTATGCCCGGCAGCCTGATTGTCGGCGTCCTGGGGGGATACCTGGCGCTGCCGGCTGATTGCCTGTATCTGCTGGACGGCGGAGTGACTTTTTCGCTATTTGTACTGTATATCGGCGTGGGAATGAGTTTCGGCATGAACAGCGGGGTATTGCAATCTTTTAAGAAGTTAAGCTGGAGGGTGGCTTTCATCCCGGTGGCGATTACACTGGGAAGCCTGGCCGGGGGAGGACTGGCCGGGGTTTTGCTGGATATGCCCCTGCGGACCGCCGTGGCCGCTGCCGCCGGGATGAGCTATTACAGCCTCACCGGCGCGATGCTGACGCAGGCCTACGGCATTGAAGGCGGAACCTATGGTTTTCTGGTGAATGTCGCCCGGGAGTTTCTTACCGTTCTGCTGGCTCCCCTCCTGGCCCGCATCAGCCCGGGAAGCCCGATTGCCGCGGGCGCCGCGGGAAATATGGATACCATGCTGGTTCCGGTTACCAAAGTGATTGGTGCGGAGTTTGGCCTGGTTACTTTGATAACCGGGACGATCCTGACCTTTCTTGTCCCCTTCCTGCTGACCTTCCTCCTTATTTGCCTTTGAACAGGCGTCCCGCCTTCGGCGACGACCGGCCGTAAAAAAGATAGCAGGGCCAATCCCGGAAGGAACGCGCCTGAAGGAGTCGAATTAGTAATAAAGAAAGCGAGTGAGTAAATAGTGGAGGAAGAGCTATGCAGTTGATAAGGAACATTAGACTGAAAATACTGGCGGGCTTTCTGGCTGTCGCCGTTTTATCGAGCGGAGTGTGTCTCGCCGCCCAAGGCGCCGGCGGCGGGCAGGAACCCTCCCGGGCGAGGACGGCTCAGTCTGCCAAGGCGCCGGATTTTGCAAAGCTGCTGGCGATCAATGAAATTGAGCAGTACTTGGTTCAGATGGACGCTGATGACTTGGCCACTACTCTGAAAATGTTCCGGGTGATGCAACTGGCGAAAGCCAAATTTCCCGGGGATGTTTCTGATGATGAACTGTTGTCCGGAGCGATAAAGGGATCGGTAAACGCTCTGGGCGATCCCTATACCGTTTATATGGACCCGAAGGCCCTGAAGGATTTGACCGCCTATACGAAGGGAGCTTTCAGCGGGGTGGGAATCGTCCTCGGCCTGAAGGATAATATCCTGACGGTTGTGGCGCCGATTGACGGGACACCGGCTGAGCGGGCCGGCATCAAAAGCGGGGACAAGGTTGTCAAGATCAACGCCCAGGAAACCAAGGACATGACCCTGGACGAGGCGGTCAATATGATCCGCGGCCCGGAAGGAACTTCGATCACCCTCACCATCAGCCGGGGCCAGGAGACTACGGAATATACCATTATCCGCGCCAATATCCAGATTAACACCGTTTCCGGCAAGATGCTGGATAACGGAATCGGCTATCTTCGCATTTCTCAGTTCAGCGAGAACACCGGCGCCGAATTTGCCGCCAAATTGAAGGAATTGGAAGGCCAGGGGATGAAGGCGGCGATCCTGGACCTGCGGAACAACCCCGGGGGGCTGGTGACGGAATGCGTCAAAGTGGCGGGCTACTTTGTGCCCAAGGGACCGGTGGTTTCGTACGTAACCAAGGATGGAGCGAAAGAAACCTACAACTCCTCCCTGGAGCAGCCGAAATATCCGCTGGCTGTGCTGGTGAACGGCGGAAGCGCCAGCGCTTCCGAGATTGTGGCCGGAGCGGTGCAGGATACGGGAGCCGGCACTCTGGTCGGAACCAAGACTTTTGGCAAAGGTTCGGTCCAGTCGGTCTTCAGCCTGGGGGACGGTTACGGGATCAAGATGACGATTGCCAAATACTACACTCCGAAAAACCGTTCGATCCACGGCACCGGTCTTGAGCCGGACATTCAGGTGGAGGCGGCCGAAGCCGGCGACGAAGGCAATGATCCCCAACTTGCCAAGGCGATCGAGGTTGTGACGGAAAAGCTATAAAAGGCGAGGCTGGCCGGCGCTCCCGCCGGGGCTCCTGGGCCGGGGCGGGCTCGGCGAACGGGTTTGCGAGTTATATTTCAGCCTTGGAGGTATAGGAAAAGACCGGCGGGAATATCCCTAGTGTCAGGAAGGTGGTGGATGGCGCATGATCCGCAGAGCAATGGCGGTCGGTGTATGCCTGGTCTTATTCTGGACGGCGGCATGCTTTGGCGAAGAAAGGAAGGATGAATGGAAAGACCAGTCCTTTGACTTTAGAACCGTTCGCAGCGTTGTTGTTCAGCTTTCCGTCGACAGTGCGCTCTCGCTGAGCGAGGCGGACCGGAAAAAGGTGGAAGAGCTTATCGAGACACAGGTGCTTAAAGCCGGCAACCAGCAGCGGATCCGGTTTGTTTCCCAAGCCGAATTGGAAGGCACGATCGGTAAGATCATCGATGAGGATATGGGGCGGCTCCGGCTGGAGGACAGCGCGAAATATGACGCCGCCTTGAATGAATACACCCCCAAGTTGGCTGAGGCCGTTCTTGACATTCAAATCAAGGCGCTGGCGACGACCCAGGTCTTTGTGCCGGAATCCATGTACACTTATACCGAATATCAGACCAGCTACGTGACCGTGCCCGTGTACGGAGCCAACGGGAATGTAT
The DNA here is from genome assembly GCA_002482545.1 of Sporomusaceae bacterium UBA7701. Taxonomy (GTDB): domain Bacteria; phylum Bacillota; class Negativicutes; order Sporomusales; family UBA7701; genus UBA7701. The sequence goes on along the minus strand of DLGF01000009.1, from coordinate 203,028 downwards.
ATTACACTACTCAGGCCGCTCAGGTTCCCGTGCAGCGTACCAGTGTAATTCCGGCCCATTACGAAACGGTTGGCCATGCCGGAGCGGAGTTTTCGCTGAAGACAACCGGAGCTTCCCGAAAGGTATGGCTTCTGGTCGATATGCGGGACGGAAACGGCAGGGAGCCGGTGGCGATGCTGGACCGCATCGTCAAGCGGGCTATGGACGAGTTCCGGGAAGTGACCAAGAAACCGTAGGAGATCAAAAGCGCGCAGCCGGGGTAGGCTGCGCGCTTTTTGCCATAAGCTTAAAGCCGGGATTGCCCGCTGGCGCGGACCGAAGGCGGGCTTTGTGATGAGTCAGCCGGAAGACGATGGCCGGCTGACTGTTAATACATCCAGAAGATGCGCTGGATCTCGGCCGGTTTGGTGGTTTCGAGCAGCGCCAGCATCAGAAGAATCTGAGCCTTCTGCGGATTCAGCGTATCGGCGGCGATAAAGTCATAGCGGTCGTCGTTGATGGCTCCGTTGCGGGTTACCACTCCGTTGCCCACCCGGGTGCTGCGCACAACGATGATGCCCCGGCGCTGGAGATCGCTGAGGACTTTTTTCATATGTTCGGACATATTTCCGTTGCCAAGACCGGCGTAGACCAGTCCCTTGGCTCCGGCCTCCGCCGCCGCGTAAGCCAAGGCGCCGTTGTCGTTTACATGGCCGTAGATGATTTCCACCTGGGGCAATTCGGCGACGCCTTCGATTTCAAACTCGGTCATATAGGTATGTTTGCGGATCGGCAGACGGTAGAAATGCGGGTGGCCGTCGATAATATAGCCGAGATAACCCAGCTCGGGAGCTTTGAAGGTGTCCTGGAGCGCGGTGTTGGTCTTGGTCACGTCGCGGCTGGAGTTGATGGTGTCGTTCAGGGCCACAAGAACGCCCTTGCCTCTGGCCGCGGAGCTGGAGGCAAGGATTACTGCGTTATACAGGTTCATCGGCCCGTCGGAGCTTATGGCGGTGGCCGGGCGCATCGCTCCCACCAGGACGACGGGTTTATCGCTTTTCACCACTAAATTGAGGAAATAGGCGGTTTCTTCCATGGTGTCGGTTCCGTGGGTGATGACGACTCCGTCGATTTCCGGCTGCTTCAGCAGGGTATTGATGCGGTTGGCCAGTTGCAGCCAGGTCGCGTGGCTCATATCGGCGCTGTCGATTTGGGCGATCTGTTCACAGGTTATATTCGCAACGGCCTTTAAAGGCCCGATTGTCTGGACGATTTCATCAATTGATAATACCGCGGAATGATAGCCGGTCGTATCGGTGGGGGAGTAGGACACTCCGGCAATTGTGCCGCCGGTGGCCAGAATAGCCACATTTTTCATTGCTGCACCTCTTTCGTCAGTCAATTCCTAATCTATAATACCATAATATTGCGAAAAAATTGTCTGCTATTTGCGGATAAATCAGCAAATTGTTTTTAAAATCAATGCTAAATAAGGACAAACCCGCTTTAGCAGCGGGTTTGTCCTTATTTGACGCCAGCGGGATGACTGGCGGCCATATGCTCGATAAAGGCCTTGACGGCGGCGCGCTCCAAGGCCTCGGTTTTGTAAAGCATCCAGGTCTTGCGGGTAAGCGCGGCGCCGCTTTTGGAAAACATCGGCTGCGCATGGAGCGAGGGGTGATTCCGGAGCCAGATTTCCGGAAGGATGGTCCACCCCAGCCCATGGAGGACCATCTGAAGGCAGGTATCGATCTTGTCCACTTTTATGTTGGTCAGCGGCGGAACGCTGAAGTGCTCCCGCCACCAGTCCTCATCCGTGGCATTGATCAAAAAATCAATGTCATATTGAATCCAGGGAAGATTGGGCAGTTCGTCCATGTCGATCGGCGTTGCCGACACTAGGCACAGGGCTTCCTCCTGGAGGAGATGCCGGTTTTCCGGCCAGTGAATGTCGCCCCGGATGATGGCTACGGACACTTCCTGTTCCCGCAAGAGATTGATGAGATGGGAACTCACCCGCGACCGCAGGTAGATTTCGACCAGCGGATACTGTTCCTTAAAGGATTTGAGAAGCGGGGCCAGGCACCACTGGGCAAAGGTAGTGGAAGACCCGAGACGGAGGGTACCCTGCACTTTTCCGCCCATGCTGCGGACGTGCTCCTTGGTCTTGCCCAGCTTGGCCAGCATTTCCTCCGCGTAGTGCAACAGATACTCGCCCTGCTCGGTGAATAGGGCCCCTGCCGGGCGCCGGCTAAAAAGCGGAACCCCGAACTCTTTTTCGAGGTTCTTGAGGCGATAGGTCAGTGCGGGCTGGGACAGGTAGAGACGCTCGGCAGCTTTGGTGATACTGCGTTCTTCGACCACGGTTTTGAGGGCGATCCAGTCCTTTTCATCCATAGTGTCGCCGCCTTTATAAAAATAATTTATGATGAAGGAAAGAAACTAGTTATTTTTCTTATTCCCCTAATTATACTACAATTCTTATCAAAGGCCAGGAGAAATATGGCCGGAGGAAGCTGCGCGCATTCTTCCGGGCACCCGAAAGGGGAAAACTGTCTTTTGGCTGAAGGAAGGTGATGGTTTACCGGTAAAATTCTTTGTCAACAATGCCGGTTGGCGGACAAAGGGACGCCTGCCGCGCATATAGCTGCGGCAGGCAGGCGAAAGGAGCGTTAACGTTGCAGAATAGCCTATATCAAAAGTGTCAGGACTATCAGGCCGATTATGTGAAGCTCTGGGAACAACTGGTCAATATCGACACCGGAACCGGATATGGCGAAGGCCTTGTCCGAATGGGGGGAATAGTCCTCCGCTTTCTCGAGGAGCTGGGAGCTGAGATTAAAACGGTGGATTCGGATACGCCGGGTGCCGGATTTAATATCATAGCGACCTTTTCCGGCCAGGGAACGGGCAGCGTCCTGGCCATGGCGCACCTGGACACCGTGTTTCCGCCGGGGACGGCCGCCAAGCGCCCTTTCCGGATTGAAGGGGAATGGGCTTATGGCCCGGGCGTTTCCGATTGCAAAGGGAGCGTCGCCTTGTGCCTGTTTGCGCTCAAGCTGCTGCAGGAAACCCGGTACGGGGACTACGGCAAAATCACTTGCCTGTTTAACTGTGACGAAGAAATCGGTTCGCCCAGCTCACGGGACCTCATCCAGCGGCTGACCAAGGAGCACGATTATGTGTTGTGCTGCGAACCCGGCCAGTTCGGCGACGGCGTCGTACTGTCACGCAAGGGCTCGGCGGTGCTGAAGGTGGAGGTGCACGGACGGGCTTCCCATGCCGGAAACGCTCCCCAGGACGGGCGAAACGCCATTATGGAGATGACGCATCAGATCCGGCAGATGAGCGCGCTGGAAAATCCGGCCAAGCTGACCACGCTGAATTTTACCACCATCCAGGGCGGCGACCGCAACAATGTCATTCCGGATTATGCCGTGGCTACGGCGGATGTCCGGGTCGCATATCCGGAAGAACTGGACCGGATTGAGCAGGCCGCCCGGACGATCGCCCAGCAAAAAGCCATTCCCGATACCCGGGTGGAGGTAACTCTTATCCGGCACAATCCCCCGTTCCCGCGGAACGAATCGACGGATGCCCTGATCGCCACGGCCCAGCAATTGTACGGCGAGATCGGCAAGACCCTTTTAACCAATGCGGCCGGCGGCGCTTCCGACGCCAATTGGGCGGCGGCGGCCGGCGCGACGGTTATCGACGGGTTAGGGCCGGTCAAGGGCGGGATCAATCACACCGATAAAGAACGGACCGCCGTCGCCAGTGTGGCGCCCCGGTTATACCTGCTGTCCCGGCTGTTTATGGAGCTGGGCAGAAAAGGTTGACCCTTCCGGTGCCGCTGGACAAAAGGAGGAAAGCAGATGAAACAGGAAACCAACCCCGCTGTGGGACAAGACAATACTCCGGTGGAACAAAAAAATGAAATCGATATCATGTCCTATATCAACCCTTTTCTGGCAATTATTATTCTTTCCGGCGCGCTGGCCGGCACCCAGGGGTGGCTTAAGGCCTTTGACTTCAATTCCCTGACCGGCGATTTCGGCACCATGAAAAACGCCGCGCAAACTTTCGTCGGATCAGGCGGCACGGGGGCCAAGCAGGGCTTTCTGTTCGGCCTGGGGCTTATTCCGGCGGTCATGCTGAGCGTGGGAATCATGAGCATTGTCGAGCAAACCGGCGGAATGAAGGTTGCCCAAAAGGTCCTGACGCCCATCCTGCGCCCTTTGATGGGCTTGCCCGGCTGCGCCAGCCTGGCGCTGATCGCCAGCACCCAGAGCACGGATGCCGGGGCCAGCTTAACGCGGGTCATGTTTGAAAAAGGCGAGCTGAACGGGAAAGAGCGCCTGATTTTTACCACCTATGAGAATTCCGGGGCAGCGGCCATCGGCAATTTCATCTCCATCGGCGCAGCGGCGTTTCCCTATATCGTGGTGGCCATGGGAATCCCTTTTGCCGTTATCCTGATCATGAAATTCATCGGCGCCAATATCGCCCGGCTGATCCTCAACAAGTTCTACAAGGAGGAAGAGCTTGCGAACTGAGCAGGCCGGGAGGAACGGATTTTATCAGTCCTAAATAACGCAGGGGAGGAATGACCCAGTGGCTAAAAAGACTTATGTCGAGATGTTTGTGGAAGGCGCCCGCGAGGGTTGGCGGATCGGAATACAGGCGCTGCTGCCCAATGTGGTGATGGCCTTTACGTTGATCAAGATTCTGGATGATACGGGCGTAATGAAAGCCCTCGGCAGTATCTGCGCGCCGGTTATGTCGGTCTTCGGCCTGCCGGGGCAGGCGATCATGGTTCTTTTGGCTTCCCTTTTGTCGATGGGCGGCGGCACCGGCGTGGCGATGAGCCTTTTCACTTCCGGCACTTTGAGCGCGGCCGACCTCACGATCGTTCTGCCGGCCATCTTCCTGATGGGCGGGCAGATTCAGAACGTCGGCCGGATTTTCGGGGTTATTAACATCAGCCCGCGGTTTTATCCCCTCGTCTGGGGCGTTACCTTGTTTAACGGGGTTGCCGGGATGCTGTTCATGCGCTTCGTGGTCAAAGGCATATAGACAGCCCGCCCCATTCCGGGAGGGCCCTCGCGGGCGCGGGATTGCCATGGAGGAGGACAGAGCTTGACGAACAAGAGTGACGATCGGAAGAGAAAATTGATCGAAACGGTTGATGAACTGAAAAGTCAACTGGCGGCTTTAAGTGATTTCATTTATCAGCATCCCGAGATCGGCTATCAAGAATATGAGGCTTCGAAGCTGCTGGCCGGATTTTTTCGGGCCAACGGCTTCACGGTGGAAACGGGCTACGGCGGACTGGACACCGCCTTTAGGGCCGTGTACCGCCAGGGGAGCGGCGGACCCCGCATCGGGCTGTTATGCGAGTATGACGCCATTGAAAATGTCGGGCACGCCTGCGCCCATCACCTGCAGGGACCTTGTATGGCCGGTGCCGCCTTGGCCGTCCGGGCGGCGGCGGGAGACCGGCCGTATACCCTGGAGATTATCGGGACGCCGGCGGAGGAAATGGCCGAAGGCGGCAAAAACATCATGCTGGAAAACGGTGCCTTCAAGGATTTGGACGTGGCGCTGATGATGCATGGTTCCGACACCACCACAACCGACATCAAATCCATGGCCTGCACGCAGTTTGCGGTTACCTTCACGGGCGTGGCGGCCCATGCCGCCATCGCTCCGGAGAAGGGCCGGAGTGCGCTGGAAGCCTTGATGCTGGTCTTTAACGGCTTGGCTTATCTGCGCGGCCATGTGCGGGACGACGCCCGGATCCACGGAATTATCGACAATGGCGGGCAGGCGGTGAACGCCATCCCGGAAAAGGCGACGGCCCGGATTGAGGTGCGGGCCTATGACCGCCCTTACCTGGATGAAATGATCGAGCGGGTCCAGAGAATTTTCGCCGGAGCGGCCCTGATGACCGATACTGCCTACGAAGTGCGGCGGGTCGGCAACTTCCACAATAAAATCCCGGTATTGACGCTGAACGAGCTCCTCATGAAGAACGCTGAACTCGCGGAAGCCAAGGCCATTGCGCCGCCCCGGGAAAAGACCGGCTCCACCGACTTTGCCTCGGTCATGTATTTTGTGCCGGGCTCCTGCATCCGGGTGGCCTTTGTCGACAAGGGCGTTACCGCCCACAGCCGGGAATGGTTGGCCAAGGGATTGTCGGACGACGCCCACGAGGCCCTGCTGACGGGGGCGAAAATCCTGGCGATGACCGTGCTGGACCTTATCGAAGACGGCCAGGCGGTAAGGAAAATTCGCGCTGAATTCGACCGCGAAAAGGCCAAGCTGACGAAAAACTGAAGAACGGAAAAAGGCTCTCGGCCTGAAATAAGGACAAACCCGCTGATAAAGCGGGTTTGTCCTTATTTCGGAGCGGCCACATGACACCCCAGGCACTGGCGGGGAGCGCCGCTCCCAAGGCCCCGGTCAGTCAGGCGGGTAAGCATGCCGCCGATTATAAAAATAATTTATGGCGAAGGGAAAAAACTAGTTATTTTTCTTATTTCCCCGATTATACTACAATTCTTACCAAGAAGGTCCCCATCTTCTCCTTATCAGGTCCCGCCGGGAGGGGCGATGACCCTGGGGAGATGCGGCGGCCATAACCGAACAAACTTATGGAGGAGGGGAAAGCGGTCACTGAAAGCGGCACTCAGGAACCTGACCTATATCGCCAAACAAAGGAGTGAAAGTATGAAAACCCCCCAAACGAGTTTCTGGCGTAGAGTCTGTACCGTACCGCACACATACGTGCTCCTGGTAATCCTTGTCATACTGGCCGCCGGGCTTACCTACCTCATCCCCGCCGGAGAGTTCAGCCGGGCCAAAGACGTTGCCAGCGGCAAGACGCTGATTGTTCCCGGCAGCTACCATCAGGTTGCCGCAAAGCCGCTTGGCCTGCTGGAGATTCCCGTGGTGCTGTTTAAGGGACTGGTCGATGCCAGCGATATCATTTTCTTCGTTTTTGTCGTTGCCGGCGCGTTTGAAATCATAACCCACACGAATATGATCAACGCCTTTACGGGACGCCTGGCTCTGGTGCTGCGCGGGCGCGAAGCCTGGGTAGTGCCTATTTTTCTCAGCGTTTTCTCCATAGGCGGCTTTACCATGGGAATGTCGGCCGAGGTGCTGGTATTCGTCCCCATCGGCATCATTATGGCCAGGTCGCTCGGCTATGATGTCGTGACCGGAACCGCGATGGTGGTGCTGGGGGCGGGAGTAGGCTACACTGCAGGGCTGATGAATCCCTTCAGCGTGGGCATTGCGCAGGCGATTGCCCAACTGCCGCTCTTTTCCGGCATGTGGCTGCGGGTCCTCATGCTGGTGGTGCTCCTCCTTGTCACCAGCGCCTATATATTACGCTACGCCAACCGCGTCAAGGCCGATCCTTCCCGCAGCGTCGTGGCAGGCGTACCCGACCTGGTTACGGACTTCGATCAAAAAGATGCGGCATTACCGGAACTTAAACCCTTTCACTTTGGGGTGCTGGCTGTTGTGGTGGCGGGATTCGCCCTATTGTTCTGGGGCGTATCCGCCAAGAATTGGTGGATTAACGAGATGGCGGCTACGTTTATGATGATCGGCGTATTCAGCGGCTTTGTCGCCGGCTACGGCCCCAGCAAGGTGGCGAACTGTTTTGTGGCAGGGGCCAGGAGCGTTACCTTCGGAGCGCTCATTATCGGCTTTGCCCGGGCCATTTTCGTCGTAATGCAGGACGCCAAAATTGTCGATACCATCGTCAACAATCTGGCTGTCTGGGTGAGTGTGCTGCCGCATACGGTACAATTGTTAGGAATGTATGTGGTCCAAACCATCGTCAGCCTGATCATCGGGTCCAGCTCGGGCCAAGCGGTGGTCACGATGCCGATTATGGTTCCCCTGTCGGACCTGCTGGGGATTTCTCGGCAGACGGCGGTCCTGATCTTCCAGTGCCCGGACGGATTCACCAACTCCATTCTACCTACATCCGCCGCCACCATGGGGGCCCTGTCCGTGGCCAAGATTCCCTTTGAACGCTGGTTCAAATTCATGCTGCCGCTTGAACTGATATGGCTGCTTATCGGAGCGCTGTTCGCGGTTCTCGCGTCGATGATCGGTTATCAATAGAAAAATTACATAACCGGAGAAGGGATGCAGGATATGGCGGATATCAATCTTCAAGCACGGAAGACGGAATTGATGAGAGCGATTGACAAGTTGAAACCCGAGCTGACAAAAATGAGTGATTATATCTTTGACCATCCTGAAGTAGGCTACCGGGAGGTGGAAGCCTCCCGGCTGCTGGCCGGTTTCCTGCGCAGCAACGGGTTTGAGGTTTCCCCGGGCTACGGAGGGCTGGCAACAGCCTTTCGGGCCGTCTGCCAAAATGGCAGCGGCGGTCCCTGCATCGGTCTGTTGTGCGAATACGACGCCGTCCTCAACCTCGGCCATGTGTGCGCTCATCACCTGCAGGGACCGAGCATCGCCGGAGCGGCGGTGGCGCTCAAGGACATCATGCGGGATTTCCCCTATACCCTGGAAGTGATCGGGACGCCGGCCGAAGAGACTGCGGAAGGCGGCAAGAACGTCATGCTGGCGAACGGCGCTTTCACCCAGCTGGATATCGCCTTAATGATGCACGGGGGAGACGCCACCCAGACGGATGTCAAGTCCATGGCGTTGTCCGAGTTCGTTGTCACCTTCAACGGAATATCCTCGCATTCGGCCGTGGCGCCCGACAAGGGGAGGAGCGCGCTGGAAGCGCTGATGCTGGCTTTCAACGGGATCGCCTATCTGCGCGGTCATGTGCGGGATGATGTCCGCATCCATGGAATTATTGAAAATGGCGGGCAGGCGGTCAATGCCATCCCTGAAGCGGCGGCGGCCCGGATTGAGGTGCGGTCCTATGACCGCCCCTACCTGGACGAGGTAATCGCCCGTGTCCTGCGTATCCTTGAGGGAGCCGCACTGATGACGGACACGAATTATGAGGTAAAAAGGGTTGCCGATATGCATAATAAAATCCCGGTACGGTCCCTGAACCGCCTGTTGATGGAAAATGCGGAGACCGCGGGAGCGAAGGCGATCGCACCGCCGCGGGAAAAGACCGGTTCCACGGATTTCGCGTCGGTGATGTATCACGTCCCCGGATCTTGCATACGCGTCCCGTTTATCGAGAAAGGGACAACGGCGCATAGCCGGGCATGGCTGGACAGGGGAAAAGCGCCGGAAGCGTACGAGGCGATCATCCTCGGGGCCAAAATTCTCGCCCTGACGGCTGCGGACCTGATTCAGGACGGGAATTTGCTGGCCGGAATCATTGACGAGTTCCACCGGGAAAAGGCGGCCATATGTAGCCAAATTTCATAAGAAGATCGGGGTGCGGTTATGAAAGAAAGCCTTTATCAGGAACTGCTAGGCAAGGTTGAGTACGGAGAAATGGAGAAGCTGCTGGTTTATTTCAGCCGCCTCAATCGCCTAACCGGTACGGCCGGCAGCCGGCAAGCCTCCGGGTACATCATCGGCAAGCTCGTGGAATATGGCGTCTCCTGCCGTCAGTATGAGCTGGACGGTTATTTCAGCGATCCTGTCAAGAGCCAGCTTACGGTTACAGGGACAACCGCGCGGCCTATACCCTCCCGGCCAAGATCCTTCGGCGCCAATTGCCCGGAAGGCGTAACCGCCGAGGCCATATACGACCGCCGCAGCGCAGGACCCAAGCTGGCGAAGGCCGAGGAGCGGGACTGGTACAGGCAGTTCCGGGGAAAAATCGTGGTCAGCTGGAACTTCTACGAAGACTATGTGAAGAAGATCGAAGCTTCCGGCGCCTTAGGGCTGATCCATATCTGGGAAACCGGTGAAGAGGCCATCCATGAAGAAACCGTCGGACCGATATGGGGGACGCCGGCCGACGGAGACAAAGATTCGCTGCCAACTATTCCGGTAGTCGGGATCACTAAGGCGGAGGGCGTGCGACTGCTGGAGCAAATGGACCATGAACCGGTTCAGGCGAGGATTTGCGCCTGGGTCGAAAACCGGGTGGCCGCCGCTTGGCTGCCAATCGCCCATATACCGGGGAAGTCGCCCGATTTTGTGCTGGTATCCGGCCACTATGATTCCTGGTACGAGGGTGTGACCGATAATGCCGTCGGCAATGCGGTTTGTCTGGAGATGGCCAGGGTATTTTCCGCGCTGGCGGGAGAACTGGAGCGGAGCTTGGTAATCGCCTGGTGGCCCGGCCACTCCAACGGCAGGTATATGGGTTCCGCCTGGTATTGCGACCAGTTCTGGACCGAACTCAGGTCCCATTGCGTTGCGCATCTCAATATCGACTCCCCGGGCTCCCAGGGGGGAGAAATCGTTTTGCCCCGCACCACCCGCCTGGAGGGGCTCGGCTTTACTGCAAAGCTCATTCAGGAGCATACCGGCAGAGTACCGGCAGTCACTCTCGATATACCAAGAGGGGCTGACCAGTCGTTCTGGGGTGTCGATATTCCAATCCACCTCATGTACAAATACGAGCCGCCGCCGGCGGAAAAAAAGTATAACTGCCCCGGTTCGGGCGGGGGCTGGTGGTGGCATACCGAATTCGACACCTTGGACAAGGTCGATGCCCGTATCCTGCTGAGGGACGCCAGGCTAAACGCCGCCACCGTCTTTCAGCTGGCCTGCTCCCGGCAATTGCCGGCCGACTTTGGCGCCTATTTTTCCCGGCTGCGCGAAGTCGTCGGCGCCATAGCCGGCGAGAGCGATTCGGCGTTTGATTTCGAGCCGGTTCTTGCCGCGTTGAACGGGGCCGAGGGCACGGTCGTGCAATGCCTCGGGACGCCGGGAATTGATGTCGACAAGGTGGTCAAAACGGCGGGAGGCGTGTTGAACCGGCTGGTCCACTCCGCAAGCAGCCCGTACGATTATGACAGCACCTTTCCGGCAAAGCTCTTTCCCGGCCTGCAAAAAGTCGCCGGGATACGCAGGGAGGCTCTCCCGGCCGACGAATTTCTCTTTCTGTCAACCGGATTTATCCGCCAGCGCAACCGGATTGTCGGGGAGCTCCAGCTTCTGGAAGAAAGACTGCGGTTGCTGATGGCTGAAAAACCCTATTAGTGATTAAAGAGGTCTGGAAAGGAAAGGGCCCCGGCGAATTAAGCCGGGGCCCTTTCGCTGCACAAGCTTTGCCGGGCCGGGCGGATGACTGTTTACGCTCCCGGCGCCGGCGCCTAAACCTTCGCCGGCAACAGGCCAGGCATAATTCGTCCGCGCTTCAGGAAAAAGAGCCACATGCGGTTTGATAGCAGGCGGCAGACCGGGGGAATGTCAACTTTAATGATTTTTGAGGTTTACAAATGGCATTGCAAGGTGTATGCTAAAACCATATTGTAAACAATGGTAAAAATACAGGTTAACGATCAACGAGGATTTGCCGATGCACTCAAGAGAGATAATCGCCCTGGCCGAGCTGGTTCTGGAAGGCCATCCGGTCACCCGCGGGGAAGCTCTCCGGCTGGCGGAAACCGGGGTGGAGGATATTCCCCTCCTGGGGGCCTACGCCAACAAGATCCGGGCGAAATTCGCCGGACAAGAAGTAGATATGTGCGGAGTCGTAAACGCCCGCTCGGGATTATGCCCGGAGGATTGCGGCTTCTGCGCCCAATCCGTCCATCACCGCACCAACTGCCGCCCTTTCCCCCTCATCTCGCCCGACGAGGCGGAAAAGGCGCTAAAAGAACTGGACAGGGCCGGCGCCCGTCGCGCCAGTATTGTGACAAGCGGCAAAGGAATGGTTCATGATCCTGACTTTGCGGCAATCATCGCGCTGCTCCGGCGGGGGATCGAAACCGCGGAAATCGGCGTTTGCGCCAACCTGGGCACCATCGGGCTTGAGCAGGCGGCGGCCCTGGCCGCGGCCGGCCTGAAACGCTATGCCCACAACTTGGAGACGAGCCGGCGGTTTTATCCCTCGGTCTGCACCACCCATTCCTACGAAGAGCGGTGGAATACCTTGCAAGCCGCCAAAAGCGCCGGCCTTGAACTTTGCTCAGGCGGCATCATCGGCCTTGGCGAGACCTGGGAGGACAGGATCGACTTGGCTCTGGCGCTGCGCGCCCTGGCCGTCAGTTCGGTGCCGGTCAATATTTTAAACCCCGTCAAGGGAACGGCGCTGGAAGGGCAGCCGCCGCTCCATCCCCTGGAAATCATCAAGACCTTCGCCATCTTCCGGTTTATCCTGCCGGATAAAGTCATCCGTCCGGCCGGAGGCCGGGAGATCAACCTGCGGGATATGCAGGGCGCTCTCCTGCTGGCAGGGGCGAACGGGCTGATTGTGGGCAATTACTTGACCTTCGGCGGGCGCGACAGCCGCGCGGATTTCACCATGGTGCACGATGCCGGGCTAGTGCCCGGCTCGTTGGCAGGGAGGAAACAAAATGAGTTATGACCGCATTTTCGCTTTGGGGAAACAGGTTCTGGCGGGCGGAAGGCTGAGCTGTGACGAGGCCTTGGCGCTTACCCGGATAGCGGAGGAGGATATTCCGCTTTTGCTGGCCGTCGCCAACAAAGTCCGGGCTCATTTTACCGGCAATCGGGTCGATACCTGCGAAATCGTCAACGCCCGGTCGGGCGGCTGTTCGGAGGACTGCAAATTTTGCGCCCAGTCGGCCCGGCATGACGTAAAGCTTGAACCTTATCCCTTGCTGAGCGAGGCGCGGATTTTGGCGGCGGCGAAGCAGGCGGAGTCCCATGGCGCTTACCGCTTCTGCATTGTTACCGCCGGGTGCGGCATGAAGAACGATCCGGACTTCGGCCGGATCACCGCCGCCATCGAACGGATCGGACGGGACACGGGGCTTGAGCGGTGCTGCTCCCTGGGGATTCTCGGGCCGGAGCAGGTGAAGGCTTTGAAAGCCGCCGGCATAACCCGCTATCATCACAATCTCGAAGCCGGCCAAAGCTTCTTCAGCAAGATTTGCACGACCCACAGCTACGAAGAGCGGGTGGAAACCATAAGACTGGTAAAAGCTGCCGGGCTTGAGGTATGTTCCGGCGGGATCATCGGCATGGGGGAGGGCTGGGAGCACCGGATCGAGCTGGCTTTCGCCCTGCGGGAACTTGATGTCGATTCAGTGCCGATCAATATCTTAAATCCGGTCAAGGGCACCGCCCTGGAAAACCAGCCGCCGTTAAAACCACTGGAGGTTTTGCAGACCTTCGCCTTATTCCGGCTGATTCTGCCGGACAAAATCCTCCGCTATGCCGGTGGCCGGGAAAGAGCCCTGGGCGAACTGGTTCCGCTGGGTTTTCTCGCCGGGATGAACGGCATGCTGATCGGCAACTACCTTACAACCAGCGGCCGGGGCGCGGCCGCGGACATCGCGACGATCCGGGGGCTGGGCCTGGCGCCGGTGGCCGGCGCCAGGCCGTAAAAGGTTCCGGCTTCGGCGCGGCGCTACGCGAAAGTTCGCCCAAATGGCTGCAGAGTATTGACAGCTTGATTTTGTCATGGTAACATCAATAACAATTCAATACTTCATCCTGACCGAGAGTAGTCGGCTGATCAGAAATACTGAAGGCTAAGCACCCTTAGGGCGCTTGGCCTTTTCTTATTGCGCCGCCGGCGTTGCGGCGCCCGCAAGGCAGGGGTTATTAGTGCTGGTGCACGAGGTCGGCTCATACCCGGACCTGTGAAGTTCGATTCTTCCCCCTGCAACCACTTTTTGCGCAGCCATGAGGGGGAAGACCCGCTCCCGCCGCGGCGGGCGCTACATAACACACCAAGCGGCATCAAGGGCGAAGGGGGATATCGACGGCCGGGCGGGGCCGCCTGTCGTTTTATAGGCATTGCCGACCTGGGCTGTTAATATAATCGAAGTAAAGCCAAGGGCCGGGTTGCGCCTTGCCTGCAAGGGTAGGCCGGCCGGAGCGCCCGGCGTCCGTGCACTGCGGGTTGCCCGGCGATTATTATAAGGAGGAAATTATGGTATGAATTATGTAGTGGCGATCAATGTACTGGTCCTGTTGGCCCTGGTGGCCGGTTTGCACCTCCTGCAGCGGCGGCAGGTCAGCTTCGGCAAGCGGGTGCTGGCCGGGCTGGGGCTGGGGGTGCTTTTGGGGGCGGCCCTCCATTTCGTTTTTGCCGGGACGCCGGCGGTCATCAAGTCGTCCGTAAGCTGGTTCGATGTAATCGGCAACGGTTATGTGCGGCTTTTGAAAATGATTGTCATGCCGCTTCTGCTGGTATCGATCACTTCGGCTATCGTCCATGTGAAAGACAGCGGCTCGCTGCGGAAAGTGAGCGGACTGATTCTCGGCATTTTATTGGCCACTACGGCCATTGCCGCCGTTGTCGGCGCAGGGGCGGCGCTGGCCTTCGATCTCAGCGCCGCGGGACTGCCCACCGGGGACGCGGAAATGAGCGCCCAAAAAAGCGTTGAGGGGCGGCTGACGACCTTCCAGGCCAAGCCCATCCAACAGCAGCTCATCGAAATTATTCCCGCCAACCCGTTTAATGCCTTGACCGGCCAGGGAAGCTCCGATACGTTGTCGGTGGTGTTTTTTGCCGCTCTGGTCGGCATTGCGGTGCTCGGCATCCGCAGGAAAAATCCCCGGTCCGCGGAGTTCTTCGTGCAAATCGTCGATTCCCTCCATGATGTGGTCATGCGGCTGGTGGCTTTCGTCTTGCGGCTGACTCCTTACGGCGTGCTGGCCCTTATGGCCAGGTTTGTAGCGGTCAGCAATTTCGCCGATATCCTCAAGCTGGCCCAGTTTGTCGTAGCGTCCTACCTGGCCCTGGTGATCATGTTTATCATTCACCTGGTCATTCTGGCCGGCGTCCGGGTCAATCCCGCCACCTATATCCGGGAGGCCTTCCCGGCCCTGGCCTTTGCCTTTACTTCCCGCACCAGCGCGGGCACGCTGCCGCTGACCATCAAGACCATGACCGAGAGGCTTGGAGTGCCGGAAGGCTACGCCAACCTGGCGGCTTCCTTCGGCACCAGCATCGGACAGAACGGCTGCGCAGGCGTTTACCCGGCCATGCTGGCAGTCATGGTCGCCCCTACGGTCGGCATCAATCCTCTGGAGCCGGTCTTCCTGATAAAGCTTGTCCTGGTGGTTGCTCTCGGGTCTTTCGGCATAGCCGGGGTGGGCGGCGGCGCCACTTTTGCCGCACTGCTGGTTTTGTCCACGCTGGGCTTGCCGGTGGGCATCGTCGGCCTGCTGATCGCGATTGAGCCGCTCATCGACATGGGGCGGACGGCGCTCAATGTCAGCGACGCCATGGTGGCCGGCGTGGTGACCAGCCGGATCGTGGCCCCTGCGGAGGATGACTCGCTCCGCTATGGGCCGGGCCAGACTTCCGCCGGCTAAACACAAGAAAATGGATTGCGGCTCTTGACACCCGGGACGTTCCTGTGTTACCATCCAATACAATATCATATGTAACACTCTTATCGAGAGAGGTCGAGGGACTGGCCCGATGACACCCGGCAACCGGCGGAAACGCAGTGGTGCTAAATCCAGCAGGAGAAATCCTGGCAGATGAGAGGAAAGAACATAAAACCCTTTCCTCGGAAAGGGTTTTTTTTATATTTCCGTCGTCTGGGCGAGATCGGTAGGAGGCAGTTACGACTAGGGAAGGAAGAGGAACGTTATGCCGATCAAGATTCCGGACAATTTGCCGGCGACCAGCATTCTCGAAGGAGAAAACATCTTCGTGATGTACGAAAATCGCGCTTACACCCAGGATATTCGACCGCTTAAGCTTCTGCTGCTCAATCTCATGCCCACCAAGATCGTCACCGAGACTCAGTTGCTCCGCCTGCTGGGGAATTCGCCGCTGCAGGTGGAAGTGGACTTTATTTACACAGCCAGCTATGCGCCGACTAATACTCCCCAGGAGCACCTCATAAAGTTTTACGAAACCTTCGACGACGTCCGGTCGCGGAACTACGACGGAATGGTCATTACCGGAGCGCCGGTGGAACAGCTTCCCTTCGAACAGGTGGCCTACTGGAAAGAACTCTGCGAAATCCTGGAGTGGAGCCAAACTCACGCCTTTTCCACCCTGCATATCTGCTGGGGGGCGCAGGCCGGCCTTTACTACCACTACGGCGTCCCCAAATATGAGTTGCCGCAGAAGATGTTCGGCATTTTCCCCCATAGAGTTCTTGCCAAGCACGACAAGCTGTTCCGCGGCTTCGACGATGTGTTTCACGTCCCGCATTCGCGCCATACCGAAATCCGGCGGGAAGATATCGAGAAAATTCCGGTTCTCGAAATCCTTTCCGAGTCTGAATTATCCGGAGTTTACGCCGTGGCCGACATCGGCCGCCGGCAGTTTTTTCTTACCGGCCACTCGGAATACGACTCCTTGACGCTCAAGGCCGAATATGATCGCGACGCGTCTTTAGGGCTTCCGATCCAGGTCCCTTACAATTATTATCCCGGAGACAATCCCGCCCGTCCCCCGGTGGTCAGCTGGCGGGGCGCCGCGAGCCTCTTATTCGCCAATTGGCTCAATTACTACGTCTATCAGGAAACTCCCTTCGATCTGACGGCGCTTGAGAGAGCCCAGAGCCTTGCTCCCAAACGGTAGGGACCGAGGCGCGAGGTGCCCGGGCGGCATTTTGGCCGCCGGCCCGGAAGAGGGAGCGGTAAATTATTAGCCTGACGGAGAGAGGGGGCGGCGGCGGGCGGTTTTCCTTAGGTTTTGCCGTTTAAGCCTGCCTGGGGAAATGATTAATCCTATTGGATTATTGCTAATTTTAATCTAATAGTGTAAAATAATATTGATAAAATAATTTAATTAATTATCCATTGACCGTTCTGCCATGAAGTTTCTTTACGGTAGTTTCCGACTGGCGCATAGCGCATAACTTTGCGGATTTCCCGGTAGAAACTGACTTTGGATGACGCGAAGCGCCTTTTGGCCCACAGTTGGTCGGACTCGCGCTGCAGTAAGGAGGAAGACATGAAAAGCAAAGATTTTTGGTGGTTTTATCAGGACTCGCAGGGCAACTGGCGGTGGAAGCGCACAACGTTTACCGGCAAGCTTATTGAATACTCCCCGGGCTATGTAAATAAGGCCGATTGCCTGGCCCATGCCAAGCATTCAGGATATATGGGCTGACAGGCAGAATGTCAGCCTGGCCGGCAAGGGGCAGCCCCCTTGCTTGCCCATAGCAATAGAAAGTCAGGAACAGGAAAGCCGCTGATACTCAGCGGCTTTTTCATTTATATGATTTGATTTTATGTAAATATAACCGGCTGTTGCGCCTGTGCGGTGCTGCGGGAAGACGGGATTCTATTTCTTGCCAAAAGCAATCGCTGTTCATTTTTGCGGAAAGGCATGTGCTACAGTTAGTAAGGGTTCAGGACCAAGGCCCGCTCGCCCGCGGGAGTGGAAGCGCTCCTTGGGGAAAATGCAAAATAAACAGAAGAAATTAGGAGGAACAGATATGAAAAGACGGGTAGTTATAACCGGGAGGGGAGCGGTTACTTCGCTGGGAGTGGGAGCCGAGCCCCTTTGGCGGGCCGTAAGAAGCGGAAAATCGGGCATCAGCCGGATTGAAAGGATTGATGTCGAGGACTTTCCCACCAAGGTCGCCGCGGAAATCAAGGATTTCGAACCTGGCCTGTATATGGAGAAAAAAGAGGCCAAACGGATGGACCGGTTCACCCAGTACGCCGTTGCCGCCACGCAACTGGCGCTCGAAACGGCGGGACTGCCGGACGGAGCCGTCAGCCGGGGACGGACGGGCATCATTCTGGGTACGGGCATCGGCGGACTGGAAACGCTGGAGAGCCAGCACCGGGTGCTATTGGAAAAGGGCGCCGACCGGGTCAGCCCTTTTATGGTGCCGATGATGCTGCCCAATATGGCCGCCGGGATGATTGCCATCAAGTACGGCATTACGGGGTTTGTCGAGTGCGTCGTCACCGCCTGTTCTTCGTCGGCGAACGCCATTGGCGACGCCTGCCGGAGCATCCAGCAGGATGCGGCGGATATTATGATCGCCGGCGGGGCGGAAGCGCCCATCACCCGGCTAGGTATGGCCGGGTTCTGCGCCAGCAGGACGATGACCGCCAATCCGGACGCCGCCACTGCTTGCCGGCCGTTTGATTCCAACCGGGATGGGTTTATAATGGGAGAGGGAGCAGGGGTTTTGGTCCTGGAAGAGCTCGATCATGCCGTAAACCGCGGCGCGGATATCCTCGCCGAGGTAGTGGGGTACGGCTGTACCAACGACGCCCACCATATCACCGCCCCCGCTCCCGGCGGCGAAGGAGCCGCCGCGTGCATGCGGCTCGCTCTGGCGGACGCGGGCCTAAGTCCCGCCGATATCCAGTATATTAATGCCCATGGAACTTCGACGGAACTGAACGACAAAACCGAAACCACCGCCATCAAAGCTGTTTTTGGAGCGCACGCCCAGCGCCTGGCCGTAAGTTCCACCAAATCGATGACCGGGCATCTGCTGGGGGCCGCCGGGGCGGTTGAGACGATTATTACCGCCTATGCCTTGAAGGAAGGCTTTCTGCCGCCGACGATCAACTACGCCGAACCCGACCCGGAATGCGACCTGAACTATGTGCCCAATCAGGGAACGGCGGCAAAGCTTGTTCATGCCCTCACGAATTCTTTCGGTTTCGGCGGGCATAACGCGTCACTGGTTCTCAAGGCGTACCGGTAAGCTGTCTTGCCGTCGGTGTCCGCGGCCGGAATGCCGGACAAATTCCGAAAGGGGGTGGAGGAATGATCGATCTCAAGGAAACGATGGGCGGCTGCATCCGCTATATCGAAGACAACATGCACCGCAAGATTACGCTGGACGACATCGCCGGGTATTGCGGAATATCGAAATATCATCTGCACCGGATATTCAAATCCCTTACCGGAGAATCGCTGATGGAATATGTCCAGTCCCGGAAGCTTTCGTCCAGCATCGGGGATCTGGTGGCTACGAATATGCGGATCATCGACATAGCCCTCGAATACGGCTTTGACTACGAGCAGTCCTATATCCGGGCCTTCCGGAAGAAATTCGGCTATACCCCGTTAAAAGTGAGATCCGAGCAGATGGCGCTGGTTATCAAGGAAAAGCTGAACGTTGACGACATCATGGCGATCGACAATTCCATCATCTATAAACCGTCCTTTGTGTTTCGGCAGAAGTTCTGCCTCGCCGGCATCCCCTACAAGATTATGAGCAAGTCGGGCGACCGGGTTGCCAACGCTTATGGGCGGGACTTCTTCTACAACCACCGCCTGAAGGTCCCGAACCCTGTCAATCCGGATGTTTATTTCGGGTATACGGACTGGAGCGCCAATGACGCAGGATATATCTACTACATGCCTTCCATCCAGGTTCAGGACCTGGGCGATGTCCCCGCCGGCATGAAAGGGATCGCCATTCCGGCCCACAAGTACGTGGTCTTCCGCTTTGTCGGTTTCTTCCGGCCCGACGATATCAACGGACGGCAGGTGGGCCGGCTGTTGGTCCATATGTATTCCAAATGGATTTTCAAATCGGGATTCAAATTCGCCGATACCTTCCGGTTCGAGTATATTGATGCGGCCTTGTCCCGGGATAATTACTGCGAGCTGGACATCTACCAGCCAATTGCCGATGCCGCCCAAGCGTGAAACTGAGCCGGGGAAGCGGTCCCTGGCTCAGTCCACGTTTGGGCCGGTCAGCAAGGAGGACTGGGAGGAGCGGGCCGGCTTTACAAAAAGTTAGGCAATGGAGCGAGTTCGTACAGGAAAAATTTATCAGTGAACGAATAACTATAATAAAAGTCACTCTAAGCTGAAAGGGGGATTTCCCGGATGAAAGGCAACCCTAAACTCATTGAGGCTTTAAATTCCCTGCTCGCCGATGAACTCAGCGCCATCAACCAGTACATCGTGCATTCCGAGATGTGTGCCAACTGGGGCTACGAGAAGCTCCACGCCCGGTTTGAAAAACGGGCTATCGATGAGATGAAGCATGCGGAAAAGCTCATCGCCAGGATTCTTTTCCTGGAAGGGACGCCTGTCGTATCGCAGCTCAGGCCGATCCATATCGGCAGTGATGTGCCCGTGCAACTGGAAAACGACCGCATTTCGGAAGAGGGGGCCATTGAAGCCTACAATGCGGCAATCAGACTCGCCGGTGAAGTCAATGACTTCGCTACCCGCGAGATACTGGAAAACATTTTGAACGACGAAGACGACCATATGGATAAGATCGAAGAACTGCAGGATCAGATCTCCCATATGACCCTGCCGATCTTTTTGACCACCCAGGTTGGGTAAAAAGCCGGATCCGCGGCTAGATTTAAGGCCTCGACAGACGGCCGAAGGAGTGATGACAGTGACGGTTAAGAACGACATGACTGCTGATTTTTTGCGCTCCGCTTACGGCGGGGAATCCATGGCGCATATGCGGTACCTTGCTTGGGCCGATCATGCGGAAAAACAGGGGATGGCCAACATTGCCAGGCTTTACCGGGCGATCTCCTATGCCGAACAGGTCCATGCCAACAATCATTTCAAGGAGCTCGGCGCGCAGCAGGGCGGCGCGACGGTAACCTCCGGCGCAGTATTCGGTCTGGGGTCGGTGGTGGAGAATCTGCAGGGAGCCATTGACGGCGAGGTTCATGAGATCGAGCAGATGTATCCCGTCTATCTGAACGCGGCTCAGTTTCAGAAGGAAAGCGGCGCCGAGCGGTCCTTCCGGTATGCCCTGGAGGCGGAAAAAATCCACGCCAAGATGTTCCAGGACGCGCAGAACGCCGCCAGGCAAGGCAAGGATATGGAACTGGGGGACGAGGTCTATATCTGTCCGGTCTGCGGCTTTACCGGCGACCGGGAGACGCCGGACTACTGTCCCGTGTGCGGCGTGAAGAAAGACCTGTTCAAGCTCTTCCCGAAATAAGCCGGAAGACTGCGGACAAGCGGCCGGTTTCACTCCGCACGTTTCATCCCGCTCAGCAATAAAAACCCGCGAAAGCGGGTTTTTTTATGCGCTGGGAGAAAAAGTCTTTTTTTGTTGAGGCCGGTCGAAAAATTCCTATTGCGAATTGGAATTTAATAGTATAATGATTATACAGCGGTCTGGACAAGCGCTGCCGCGATAACGTCAATACTTTGACGGGAGGCTGATTTATGCAAGACAAGACAGGGATTTTGCTGGAGACGGGGACCAATGAGTTTGAAATTGTTGAATTTGCTGTAGGTTCACTTATTGGCGGCATCAACGTGGCGAAAGTCCGCGAAGTAATCAATCCTGTCGAAGTGACCAAACTGCCGAATTCCCATCCCTATACGGACGGCATCTTCACCCTGAGGGGCAAAGTCATGCCCCTGATCAATCTGGCGCGGTGCCTGGGGACGGAAGACTCGGAGAAATTCAATATCATCGTGGGGGAATTGAACCAAGTTTATGTGGGCTTCAAGGTGTCTTCCGTATCCAGGATTCACCGGATATCCTGGGAAGCCATGGAGCCGCCGCCCGAGGTCGCCAACGCCAACCTGGTAAACGGCATAATCAAGATGCAGGACAAGCTTATTCTGCTGCTGGATTTTGAACGCATCGTGGCGGATATCAATCCGACGATCAGCGCCAAGCTGAGCAAAATACCGGCATCAGCCCAGAATATCGTAGACGCCCGCCAGGGGAAAACCATCCTGGTGGCTGAAGATTCACATCTGCTGAGGGATTTGATTCTGGCCACTTTGCATACGGCCGGGTACACCCAGGTCGTCACCAAGGAAAATGGCAAAGAGGCCTGGGATGAGCTGGAAAAAAATCTGGCAAACAAAGGCGCCAAGCGCTTCGACTTGGTTATTACCGATATCGAGATGCCAAAAATGGACGGCCATCATCTGACGAAGAAAATTAAGGAACACAATGATCTGAAGGAAGTGCCGGTGGTGATCTTCTCTTCGTTGATTAATGAAGAAATGCGGCGTAAAGGCGAGGCGATCGGCGCCGACGCCCAGGTCACCAAACCCGAGATCGAGCAGCTTATCCAGTTGATCGACAGCCTAGTGACCCAAAGATAAGCTTTCGGGAAATAAACAAAGCATCATTTGCCGAGCGGCAAAATGATGCTTTTTCTTTTCCGCCTCCGGCTACTCCGGGCGGAGCAGGGGCAGGACCCGCCGGTAAATGAGCACCGTGCAGAGGGATATGACGAATCCTTTGAGGGCGTTGAAGGGCGCAATGGCCAGCGTAATAAAGGATTTCAAATCCGTGATGTGCGGATTGGCCGCCGACCCGAGAGCGACGATCCGGTCCAGCGGGAAATGGAGGACAGCCTGATAAACGGGCAGCAGCACGAAATAATTCAGGACGGAAGCCCAGAAGACCATCGACACCGTGCCGAGCGTCAGCGCCAGTACCGCCCCCGGGTAATCGGCCCGACGGCGGTACACGTAGCCGGCCGGGACCAGAAAGGCCACACCGACCAAAAAGTTGGCGCATTCACCGATACCGAGCGTTTGCGTGTTGGCTATATGCAGGAGGTTTTTGATCAGCTCGACCAGTACGGCGGCCATCGGCCCCATGGAGAAGGCGGCGATCACCGCCGGCAGTTCGCTGATATCGAGTTTGAGAAACAGCGGCATCAAGGGCACCGGCATATCCAAAAACATCAGGATGGTGGACATGGCGGAAAGTAAGCCGACTTTGGCCAAAAAATTCACTTTGGATTGGTACACGACGAATTCCTCCTGGTAGAAATGTTGCAAACAAAAAATCCCGAAAATCTTCGGGATATAAGATTTTTACGCTTATCTTCTCTCATCCAGGCTGTACTGTCGGCCTTGGAATCGCACCAAGTCTGCCTTGCGGCTCGTGGGCTTGCGGCAAAGCCGCTTACCACCGGCTGGGAGTTTCACCCTACCCCGAAGATATAGGAAAGCGATGCAATTTTTATTTAATAATAACAAATTTCCTTTGGTTCCACAAGCGGGGAGAGCGCCGCTCAGCGATAGATGTTTCCTTTAAAGCTCCGGCCGTCGATTTTGACTAACAACGGCTCCTCGCTCCGCACGAGTTTGACGTATTTGGTCTCTTGGAGCACGGGCAGGCTGTTGAGCCAGCCCCAGTCGACCCGTTCCGCGCTATTGTTGTGCTGAATATGGAAATAGCCCATATTCATCGACGTGAGGTTATGGAAGAAATGGCTGCCGAGCGACGGTTCGGGCTTGAGGTCGGCGCGGTCGACTTCCACCACCACGCGGGCCTGCGACATCTGGGACCACTCCAGCGGGATGCCCAGCCAGCGGTCGGACGTTCCCAAGCGGCCAAACCCGATGAGAATGCATTTGCGGTCCTCCTGGAACAAGCGCTCGTTGAGCTCGCCGATCTCCGAGGCGATCTGGATGGTGTCCTTGAGTTCGAACAATTCCGGGTCGACGAAAATAATATCCCGGATATTTTCGAATACGCCGTTGCCGACGGTGTGGTGGCTGGAGCACAGTACCTCCCGTTCGTCATCCAGCTTGACCTGAACCGCCTCCCGGCCCACGACCATCGGCCTGGCCTGGAGGAAGTAGAACTCCTTGGGCTTGGTTTTGTCCTTGGGGATATTGACGGCGAATTCGATTTCCACGTCGGTGCCGAAGGATTGTTTTCCCAGGGTGAGCAGTTCCTGAATGATTTCGGTCAAGGGCAACCGCTCATATTTGAGGATGGGGGCGAAAGTCACCAGCTTGGGGCCGCTCGAAAAGGCGTTGTCGTATATGCAGTCGTCGTCCCGCGAATAGGTGCTGCCGACGAACTCCAGAGTATTGTCCTGTTCGGCCCGGGACAGGGAATGCTTTTCATAGGTGCAGTTGTCGTCGGTCCCCAACTGGATGTCCGAGGATTTTTCGAGGTTTAGGGCGTAAAAGCCGGTCTGTGTTTTCACGAAGAAATCGCGCGGGCCGGCGAAGGGCGGGGTAATCCGCGGATGGGCGGGAGAAAACCGGTATACCTGATCCCCGTCGACGATGGCCTTGCCGAACCCTAGGGCGAGGCTGACGGTGCCTTCTTCGGCCTCCATGTGGGAGTAGGGGTAAAAGTTATAGGACTGGGCGACGCCGGAGATGACCGGATAGTATAGGTCGCCGTAGTACTCCCCCACCAATTCCTGGATGAGGACCGCCATTTTTTCCTCTTCAATGCGGATATCGACGTTTTTGGCGTAATGGACCGGCGAGGAATAGAAGACCGAGGCATAAACCAGTTTGACGGCGTCGGAAAGCTGCTGGAAGCGGACGGCAGGGTCCGCGTGGTTGTTGGGAACGATGTAGGTTTTATAGATTCCGGCGAAGGGCTGAACCCTGGAATCCTCCAGGATGCTGGACGAGCGGACCGCCAGCGGCGACCTGATATGCTGGATGAGGATGCGGAGGTTGTCCGCAATGGTCGCCGGCAGCTTGGCAGTCAGAAACTTCTGCGCTATTTCCGTCTCCTTGCCGCCATAAATGGTGGCGTCATAGAGATTATTGTGCTCCATGAACTCTTCGAAGACTTCGCTGCACACGACGAAGGAACGAGGCGTTTTCACCTTCATGTCCTCGTATTTTTCCGCCAGATCGGATTCGGCCAGCAGCGATTTAAAGAAGGCGATCCCCCGGGCTTTCCCCCCCAGAGAGCCGTTCCCCAGCTTGATGAAGGCATTTTCCATATCCTTTTTGGACAACCCTTCGAAATCCAGCACCCCCGACTGGTAGCGCTGAAAGAAGGCCTGCAGCACCTCCAGGATAAACGCCCGGATTTCGGAAATGCTGGCGAACTGGGCGGCGGCCATGCTGCGGAGTTCGTCGGCGATCTCAAACTCGGTGCGGGCCCTGAACCAGGTCGAGAAGTGGTTGTTGCTGCCGTGGTAGTACAAACTTTCGTCCGGCAGTATCCGGATAATTCTTTCCAGCTCGGTAATGTCCCTGGCTTCGGCGATAACCGTTCCGTCGGGGTATTTGAATGTGAATGAGCCAAACCCGTAGTTTTGGAGGATATAGGACCGCAGTTCGAGCACTAGGTTCTGGGAATTCTTATCGAGGTAGGGGATATTGATCTTTTGGGCTTTTTCAGCGTTCTCCTCTTCTTCGGACTGCAGGAGAAATGGCAGGTCGGGGATGATTTCGCGGACTTTCTGAGCCAGTTTCAGGCCGGCGGCCGGATGGACCTTCCCGTCTTTGGGAAACCGGACGTCGGAAATAACGCCAAGCAAATTATGGCGATATTTCCGGATGATCGTCATCGCCTCCTCATAGGTCTCCGCGAGCAGAATTTTGGGCCGCAGGCGGACCCGCAGCAAGCCGTGGCTGCTGCTTACGGCGTGGGACACCAGGTAGCGGGTCTGGGTCAGAATCTCGGTATACATCATCGGCAGAAACTGCGAGTAATACACCGGAGAGTCGTCGACCACCAGGATGGCCTGGACTCCCTGCCTGCTGTCGGCTTCGACGTTATGCCGGTCTTCCATGCTTTTGATGATGGCCAGCAAGATCTTGCTGTCGCCTGACCAGTGAAAGATTCTGTCAATATAGGCGTTTTCCCGGACCTGGGCGATCATCCCGGCCGACAGGCGTTCATAAGACAGCATGACCAGCGGGATGCGCGGATGCAGTTCCTTCAGTTTTTTCTCGAACTCAAAGGTGCTCATGTCGCTGATGCTGGACATGATGATGATGAGGTGGGGGACTTTTTTCTTTAAGGCTTCAAAAGCCTCCTGGGGGCTGGAGACCCTGCGGATGCGGGGAATGAAGGGAATGTTAAGGTCGGCGAATTGGTTATAGAGCTGTTCGGACAACCGCCCGTCCTCCTCGAGGACAAATCCGTCGTAAGGCGTTGAAACGAGAAGAATCTCGGTCACCCGGAATTTCATCAGGTCATGGAACCCTAAAAACTGGGTTTTAAAATCGCTAAAGTGTTTCATCCGCCATTCCTCCTCCGGAAATCAACAAGAAGCGAGCTGCATAAACAGGAAATCATATTAAAATTCTCCGCCGAAATTGCCGATACCTCCAAGCAGCCTAATGGACTCGGCCGGATTAATGCTATGGTGCCCCGCGCCCGAACGGATGATGTCGGATAAGGACCGCCTGTGACAAAAAGAGACGGGCTGGCAGGCCGCTGCATAGCGGCCTGCCAGCCCGGAGGGAATTTGACAGCCGTAGCCCTTGGGGTAGCTCCGGCTGTGAAACAACTTATTTTCAGGGGCGGTAATCTTCCCGGAGATACTCTTCCAGTTTTTCCAAACAGGCCGGGAAGTTCTTGCGGCCGTATCCCATACGGATATAAGGGCCGGGGAAGGAATATACGGTGGACGGCAGAAGCAGAACGCCTTTCCGGGCCACCAAAGCTTCGCAGAAATCGGCGACCGGCTCCTTGATTTTAAGCTGATGGAAAGCGATGGGGCCGCCCATGGGCCGGTTATTGAGGAAGAAATGAGGATGCCGGGCAAAGAATGCTTCGGCCAGATCGAGATTTTCCCGGATGATCGCCCGGTTTCTGCTCAGGATTTTATCCCTGTTCCGCAGGGCGACGAGGGCCAGGTATTCACTGGGGCTGCTGCTGCAGATGGTGGTGTAGTGCTTAAACCTGGCCATCTTTTCATAAAGTTGCCTGTTGGGCGTGGCGATCCAGCCGATCCGCAGGCCCGCCAGGCCATAAGCCTTGGACATGACGCCGAGGGACACGGCGTTTTCATACATATCCGCGAACCAAGGCCGCTGCTGTCCATCCAGTTCCAAGTCTTTATAAACCTCGTCGCTGAAAACATAAAGGCCATGCCGGCGGGCTATTGCCGTTACAGCCTGCATTTCTTCCCTGCTCAGCGTATAGCCGGTCGGATTATTGGGGGAATTGAGGACGATGGCCCTGGTCTTGGGGGTGATGAGTTTCCCGAGCGCGTCGAGGTCCAGCAGCCAGCCGCTTTCACCCTGCGCCAGTTCCCACCGGGCCACTTGGCAGCCGATGGCGCCGGCCACCTCGAACAGGGACTGATAGGTAGGAACCATGCAGACGACATGGTCGCCGGGGCTGAGGGCGACATTCATGAAATTGAAGATGGGCTCCTGGGCTCCGGCGTGAACCAGTATATTTTCGGCAGTCAGCCGGTCGTAGAGTCCGGCGATTTCCTGCCTGAGCCCGGGGTTGCCGCGTACTTCGGAATAGCCCAACCAAGTTTTCATGAGATTTTCCTGTGCCCCGGGCTCCAGGGCGAGCAGCTCTCCAATGGCCATCGACTGACAATCGGATTGGCTCAGCAGGTAGGGGGCGGTAAATTCGTATTTGTCAAAGTAGACTTCCAGCTCAAAATCCTTAAGGCGCATTTTCATCACCAAGCCTTTGAGGTTCTTTTCTCCATTCTAACCGGTATTTTTACAAATGTATCCATCCATTCTATTGTGTATGAACCCAACCAAGTTTATAGTAAAATTATCGGGATAAGCGAAGTAATTCTCCAGGAGGCGGACGATGTCAACAAAAACAGGAGCGGTGGCAATCGACTGGAAACCGGATCCGGCCAGCAAGGTGCCTGTGTACAAGCAAATCGTAAGTTTTATAAGCCGGAAGATTTCCAGCGGCGACTGGCTTGTCGGGTACAAGCTTCCGGCCCAGCGGGAAATGGCGAAGCTGTTCAACGTCAACCGGAGCACCGTCGTTGAAGCCTTGGAAGAACTCAAGGCGCAAGGGCTGATCGAGGGCAATTTCGGGCAGGGAACGCAAATCGTCAATAATACCTGGTCGCTCATGATATCCACTCCGCCCACCAACTGGCAGAGTTATATCAGCTCGGGCATCCACCAGGCCAATCTTCCGACGGTCCAGGTCATCAACAAGCAGGAGTTTATGGCCGGGATTACCCGGCTGAGCACGGGCGAGATATCCCCGGACCTTTTTCCCTACGACATGATGCAAAAGGTGCTTTGCAAATTGCCGGAGAGGGTGCATTCGCTCAGTTATATCGAGCCGCTCGGCTTGCCGGAGCTCAGGAAGACCCTGAGCCGGTATCTGGAGAAATACGGTCTCAAGGTATCGCCGTCCAATCTCTTGATCGTATCCGGCTCGCTCCAGGCCCTTCAGCTCATTTCCATCGGGCTGCTGCAGCCCGGGTCGACGGTTTTCGTCGAAACCCCTTCTTATATAAAATCCCTCCATGTTTTCCAGTCGGCGGGAATGAAGCTGGCAGGCGTCCCGATGGACGACCGGGGATTGCTGCCGGCGATGCTCAGCCGCAAGAAAAGCTCCCGCGGCACCGCGCTTCTTTATACCATCCCGACCTTCCACAACCCGACCGGCACGGTAATGACGGAGGACCGCCGCCGGGAGCTTCTGGAGTGGTGTGCGGGCAACCGCCTCCCGATGATTGAAGACGACGCTTATCGCGAACTGTGGCTGGACGAGCCGCCGCCGCTGCCCATGAAAGCCAGGGACCAAAGCGGCACGGTGCTGTATACGGGCACCGTCTCCAAAACCCTTGCGGCGGGGCTGCGGCTGGGGTGGCTGGCCGGACCCGAGCCGGTGGTGGAACGCCTCGGCGATGTCAAAATGCAGACCGACTACGGTACGAGTTCCCTTTCCCAGTGGGCTTTGACGGAATGGATCGAGAGCGGCCTGTATGATGAACATCTCGCGATTCTCCGGAAGCGGCTGAAAGAACGGCGGGAATATGTCCTGAGGGTGCTGGAAGGCTGCTTTAAGGGCCTCGCCGCCTGGAACACCCCGGCGGGAGGGTTTTATATATGGCTGAGACTGCCTGACGGCGTACCGACCGAAAAATTGTTTCATTTGGCCCTGGCCGAGAAACTTCTTATCAATCCCGGAAGCCTTTATGATTTCGCCAAAAATCCGTATATCCGCATTTCCTACGCCTTTGCGCCGCTGGCGGCGCTGGACCGGGGCCTGGTCCGGCTGGCGGAACTGGTCCGGAGCCTGCAATAAGCTGTTTGGCGGTTGCGGACGTCATCCGGCTCATTATCGAAATTTCTGGCCCCGCTACCGTTTTTACGGGGAAAACGGTTTTCGGCGATACCCGCCCACGCTCTTCCGGCGGCCTTTCCGGTCATGAAAGTCGATACAGCGTTTTATAAGTTGCAGCTGGCCGCCCCGCCCGGTTAAAAGCGGCCCGGCCTTCAAAAGCAGCGTGATGATTGTTAAAAACTTTTTACCTTTGCTTAACAATTACGGCATTCAAATCGTTTATGATGGATGTGTAGTTGACATAGGAAAGGCTGGGATATTCGTGGCAATATGGCGTGTTGATATGGATGCCAGGGATTTTGAACGCTACCGTAAAGAGCTTGTCAACCGGGGCTTTGTTCCGACCAGCTATTTTTCTTCCAACGGTTTCAATACCGCCAAAATGCGAAAATTGGCCCTCGAGGGGAAAATGGACGCAGCACGGTGTATGGTGGGCAGATCCATCAGATGGTATTATCGCGAGGACCAGGCTGAGTTGGCGCGGCTCCGCGGCGAATTGCACTAACCGGGGTGCGCGGCGCCGGGAGGAACGGCCGGGATAAATGGCTGTTGACAAAAAGCGGACGGATTGCTATAATCACACCATAGTTCAATACGAACGGTACGGAACTGGCGGATAAGTGGAAGCAACCACATGAACCGTACCGGCTTGATGTCGACCGCCTGGGCAACGAATTGGGACGCTCAGGGGGTTTTTTGTTTGTTTGTCAACCGAATAGACACGCTGCGGAACTGGCGGAGAAAGTGGAAGCAACCACATGGACCGTAGCGGAGGAATGTCGACCGCCTGGGCAACAACATTTGTTTTGTCCAGGCGGTTTTTGCTTTTTTCCGGGAGAAATCGATCTGACTAGAGGCAAGCAATAGAGTTGAAAAGGAGCTGTTCCAATGAAAAATCGGTGGCTGATCGCTGCATCCGCAGTGGGAATTCATATTTGCATCGGCAGCGTCTACGCCTGGAGCGTTCTGACCAAACCTATCATGAACGAACTGGGGCTGGGGCTTAAGGAAACCCAGTGGACATTTTCGCTGGCTATTTTATTTTTGGGCCTTTCCGCGGCGTTTCTGGGGTCTCATGTCGAAAAGTACGGGCCGCGGAAATCCGGTCTTTTCGCGGCCGCCTGCTTTTGCACCGGGATGTTTGGAACCGGGCTGGCGGTTTTTTTGAAAAGCCTGCCCCTCATATACCTGTTTTACGGCGTCATCGGAGGAATCGGCCTGGGCACCGGGTATATCACTCCTGTTTCGACGCTGGTAAAGTGGTTCCCGAAAAAGCGGGGCTTTGCCACCGGCATTGCGATCATGGGGTTCGGTTTCGCCAGCATGATTGCCGGGCCGCTGTTCCAGATGCTGATAGAGCAGTACGGGCTTGTGGCGTCGTTTGAAATCATGGGGCTTGCTTATCTGATGATCATGGTGCCTTCGGCCCTGTATCTCGCCCCGCCGGAAGACGTCCAGGAATTGGTGGCGGCATCCGGCGCCTGCTGCCCCCTTACCGGGGCGACCCAGTTGACCTCAACCCAGGCTCTTAAGACCTGGCAGTTTTATACCTTGTGGTGGATGCTCTTCACCAATATCACCTGCGGTATCGGACTCCTGAGCGTCGCGTCGCCGATGGCCCAGGAAACGGTAAGGATGTCGCCGCTGGCGGCGGCGGCCATGGTCGGCGTCATCGGCCTGATCAACGGCTGCGGCAGGCTGTTCTGGGCGGCGGCGTCCGACTACCTGGGCCGGGCCAATACCTATATCGCTTTTTTCGTTATTCAGATATTCGCGTTTTTCCTGTTGGCCAAGACTACGGAAAGCACGCTGTTCCAACTGCTGATCTATCTCATCATTTCCTGTTACGGCGGCGGGTTCGCCACGATTCCGGCGTTCCTCAGCGACCTCTTCGGCACAAGGGATCTGAGCGCCATCCACGGGAAGATTCTCACCGCCTGGGCCGCAGCCGGGGTTGCGGGGCCGCTTCTCGTGGCCTGGGTCCGGGAGGCGACTCATAGTTATAACGGCACCTTGATCGTCTTTTCAGGCTGGTTTGTCCTTTCCCTTTTCGTGGCGCTGGTTCTGCGAGCGAAACAGCAGCCTGCGACGGCAGCCGGCCAGGTGGCGTACTTCCCCAAATAGAACCCGGCAAGAAGCTCCCCGGTCTGCCGGCATCCATCGGGCTTGCTCCATAATATCCGGATATCCGGGAAGGCCGGAAAAACAGCGGGACTTATCCGGAGGAGGACATCGCCGGAGTTTGTTGTATACTATACGCAAAGGATGGGGGGCGCTGCGATGCCGGTACCGGTACTGAAAAGAATCCAAGCCAGGTTTCAGGACCTGAGCCCAAAACATCGAAAAATCGCCGGATACTTAGCGGAACACTACGACAAGGCGGCGTTTCAGACCGCAAAGGAGCTGGCCCGGGACCTGGGGGTGAGCGAGGCGACGGTTACCCGGTTTGCGGTGGCCTTGGGTTATGAAGGTTATCCCGCGATGAGCAGGGCCTTGGGGGAGATGGTGCGAACCCGGATTACCACGGTGGAGCGGCTGGAAATCTCCCTGCAAACGCCCAAAGCCGCGACTTTGGAAAACGTTATGAACCGGGATATCGCCAATATCAAGCGGACGCTCGGAGAGCAGGACCCGGTGAATTTTCAGGAAGCGGTCAACAAGATCGTCAAGGCCAGGCGGATTTTTGTCGTAAGCTTCCGCAGCGCCGCCGCCCTGGGCGTTTTCCTGGAGTTTTACCTGCAGATTCTGAGGAAGAACTGCCGGCAGGTTAAAAGCTCCGATACCATGATAAACGAACTGGCGGATATCGGCCCTGACGATCTGGTGATCGGGATTTCCTTTGCCCGGTATACAAGGCAGACCGTGGAAGGGCTGCGTTTTGCCCAGGAGCGCGGGGCGCAGCGGATCGCGATTACCGACGCGAATACATCGCCTCTGGCGACGTATGGGGACACGGTGCTGGTGGCCCAGCGGGACATGTCCTCGTTTATCGACTCGTTCGTCGCCCCGCTTTCATTGATCAATGCGCTCATCGTGGCGGCGGGCACCGAGGATTCGGCTCGGACCAGAGCTTCGTTCCGGTCCCTGGAGGCGCTGTGGAAGCAATATCACGTGTATTATGAAGAATAAAAAGGACAGGGGCCGGCACCGGCCTCTGTCCTTTTACAATACCGGGCGGGACTGTGGACTATCAGGAAAAACAAATGAATATGATGGAAAAATTTCTATATCGGTGGTAAAATGAAAATAAAATTTCTTAAAGGGGGAGAGGATGCTGGATAACGTATTTTACCGGAACGTGCGCAAGCCCTATATGGAAGTCGATCATGGCGAGGGGGTCTATCTGTATGACACTGCCGGGAGGCGGTACCTCGACGCCTGCTCCGGCGCGGCGGTGGCCAACCTTGGCCACGCCCATCCCAACGTGGTGCGGGCGCTCACCGAGCAGGCGCGGAAGGTCGCGTTCAGTCACCTGTCGCGCTGGACCTCCAGGCCGGCCCGGGAGTTGGCCGACCTTGTCGCCGGCCTCGCCCCCGCCGATTTGAACAAACTGTATCTTGTTTCGGGAGGCTCGGAAGCAACGGAGGCGGCCCTGAAAATGGCGCGCCAATACTTCCTGGAGCGGGACGGACGGACCGGCAAGTACAAAGTGGTTTCGCGCTGGAAAAGTTTTCACGGCAATACGATCGGAGCCCTGTCGATGACCGGCGACAAACGGCGGAAGAAATACACCCCGCTGCTGCTGAATTTCCCCAAAGCGGCGCCCTGTTACTGTTACCGCTGTCCCTTCGACCGGCGGCCGGACACCTGCGAGGTAAACTGCGCCCATGACCTGGAGCGGGTTCTCAAGCTGGAGGGGGCCGACTCGGTCACGGCCTTCATTGCCGAACCGATTGTCGGCGCCGCCTGCGGGGCGGTGGTTCCCCACTCCGAGTATTTTAAAATTGTCCGGCAGATTTGCGACCACTATGACATTCTGCTCATTGACGACGAAGTGATGGCCGGGTTCGGCCGGGCGGGCAGCATGTTCGCCATCGAGGATTTCGGCGTCGTACCGGACATGATCTGCGCGGCGAAAGGCATGAGCGCGGGTTATGCGCCGCTTGGAGGGGTCATCGTCAAGGAGGAAATCTTCCAGGCCTTCCTTGCCGGTTCCGGCATTTTCGTCCATGGCCATACCTATGGCGGCAACCCCCTGGCGGCGGCGACCGCTGTCGCAGTGGTGAAGACGCTGCTGGACGACGGGCTGGTGGAAAACGCGCGGAACCTTGGCGGCTACTTGCTGGACCGGCTCCGGGAAAAACTGCTGCCCTTCTGGTTTGTCGGCGACGTAAGGGGCAAGGGGCTGATGCAGGGCGTAGAGTTTGTCCGCGATAAAAAGACGAAAGCGCCGTTCCCGGTAAAGGCGGGGGTAGCGGAGAAAGTCGCCCAGAAGCTGATCGACCATGGCATTATCGTCTATCCCGGCACCGGCAACGCCGACGGGGAGGATGGCGATCAGTTCCTGCTGGCGCCGCCGCTTATTCTCACCCGGGACCAGGCCGACGAGATTGTCTCCGCCATGGTGAACGGATTTTCGGAGCTTGAGCAAGAATTTACCGCGCTGAGGTGATGAGATGGAAAAGCTGATTATTACCGTGGCTCCCACCGGCAATGTTCCGGTTAAGGCCATGACCCCGCACGTGCCGGTGGCCCCGGAGGAGATCGCCGGGGATATTGTGGCCTGCTACGGGGAAGGAGCCTCGGTGTGCCACATCCACGCCCGGGATGATGCGGGCAAGCCGACTCACCAGGAGAAGCACTTCGCCGCGATTATGGAGCGGCTGACCGCCTCGGGCTGTCCGGTCATCCGCCAGCTATCCACCGGAGCCCGCGCCGGCAAGTCGGCCGAGGAGCGGGCGGAAGCCCTTGCGCTGCGGCCGGTTTCCGCAAGCTTGGCGACAGGTTCCTCCAACTTTCCCACGGCGGTAAACGCCAACGATCCGGCGCTGGTCCGGTTCCTTGCCGACCGGATGCTGGCTCTTGGCATCAAACCGGAGATCGAAGTGTTTGACGCGGCCATGATCCAAAACGCGCTGGACCTGAAGAAGGAAGGCCTGCTTAAGGACCCCCTGGTGTTCAATCTCGTACTGGGGGTTAAGGGTTCCCTTCCCTCCACCGCCAAAAATCTCTTCTACCTTGTGGAGAGTCTGCCGGAAGGGGCGGTATGGTCGGTTTCGATCATCGGCCCGCCGCACGTTCCCCTCTCGACGGTCGCTATCGCGCTCGGCGGGCATGTGCGGGCAGGGCTCGAAGACAATATTTATTATTCGCGCGGCGTCCTGGCTACCAATCAAGAGCTAATCCGGCGCATCGCGGCCATTGCCGGGGCCATGGGGCGGGAAATCGCCGCCCCCGAAGATGTAAGGCGGATATGGGGGATCGACTGACACGAGGCGATAAAAACGCCAGGAACCGCGGATTCCGCGGTTCCTGGCGTTTCTGCCGGCTGGACGGGAACTCTCCGGCTATTTGCCGATGAATTCCTGGACGACGTAGACAGAGCCTTTGCTATGTACTACACCGACTCCGACATCTGTATAATTGCCGTTCAGGATATTTGCCCGGTGCCCGGAACTGTTCATGAACGCTACTTCGGCGGCAGGAACGCTGGTATTGATCGCCAGGTTCTCTCCGGCGTATTTGTAGCTGATGCCGGCTTGCTTCATCCGGTCAAACGGGGTCTGGCCCTCCGGATTGTTGTGGGAGAAGAAGCCGCGGGTGGCCATGTCCAAGGCGTAGTTCTGAGCCAGATTAGTCAGTTGGGAATTGACTTTTAATGTTGACAAGCCGTTGGCGGTGCGGTCCTGGTTCAGAAGAGTGACCGCTTGCTGCACTTCCGAGGACGATCCGTTTGACGGGGATGATGAGGAGTTCGAGCCGGAGCTCGAGCCGGAATTCGATCCCGATGAGCCGGAAGAGGAGCCTACGTTTTTGGACGAACCTGAATCCTTGTCCGATCCGCCGTGATGGGAGAGAGCGGCGATAAGGCCGACGGCTGCCAGTCCGGCAAGAATGGCGGTGCCGGAAGAACTGTCTTCCACCGCCTCCTCGGAGTCGACGGAAGCCGCGGAAACGGAGGACGCGAAAGCGCCGCCGAAGGATGTGGCGACAAGTGAAAGCGTGAGAAGGCACGGAACGAGCTGCGTCTTGATAAAGTTGTTTATCATGCGATACCCACCTTTCTTTTTATGTTAACTGACTATAGCCATAATGATTCGCGCCTTTCGCCCATTATCCTGTTATAATAGACATGGCAGGTTCTGTTAGCGGCAAAAATATAGAAAATACGCCGGTTTCCGAGGCTTAGCCAAAATATACTACCTTTTGCTCACCCTCCTCTTCCGGAGGTTTTGTGCCCGATTATTCCAGCGGAGGAAGGGACAGGGCGGGAGAATAACCCTATTTCGGCCATCGGATAATAAGGAGATAGGCCAAGCTGCGTCATGGGACTGGCGGGGAAGTAAGGAGGTTCGGAATGCGAATATTGGTCGTGGAAGATGATGATGTCCTGAGAGAGGCGGTTGTTGCACTGCTGTCAGAAGAGCAATATGACGTGGACGAAGCGGCGGCCGGCGATGAGGGACTGTATGCGGCGGAGCAGGGCATTCATGATCTGCTGGTGCTGGATATCATGCTCCCGGAGGTGAGCGGACTGGAGATTGTAAGGGCGTTGCGCGGCAAAGGGTCCCTGGTTCCCATTCTGCTGCTCACGGCCCGGGACAGTGTGGACGACCGGGTGATCGGGCTGGAATCGGGAGCGGATGATTACCTGGTCAAGCCTTTCGCCATCAGGGAACTTCTGGCCAGGATAAAGGCCCTGATACGCCGCAAGGGCAACGTAGCCATGGACGGCCTGATCAGTTACGGAGGAATCACGCTGAACAGCAGGGCCCGGGAAGGCCTGGTCGTGGATCAGCCTCTCGGGCTCAGCGCCAAGGAGTATGACGTCCTGGAATTTCTCATCCTGAATAAGGAACAGATTCTCACCCGGGACCAGATTTTTGACCGGATATGGGGCCTTGATTCGGACACGACCATCAGTATCGTCGATCTGTATATCCATTATCTGCGCAGGAAACTCGCGCCCCACGGGCTGGACTGCCTGATCCGGACGGTACGGGGAGCCGGATTCATGCTGAAGGAGAAACCGGGATGTTCCTAAGTACGCTACGAAGGCTGACGGTTTTAAACTCGCTGGTTTTCCTGCTGATTTTCGGAGCTTTCAACGCAATCCTTTACGGGTATATTTCCATCCGGCTGTTTGATAAAATCGACGACACGATGTGGAACCAGGCCAACTCCTTCCGGATCGTGAACGGACGCCCGGCGCCGTTGGGGCGAACGCTTTTCGACCCGCGTATTTTCCTGGTGATCCGGACTACCGACGGCAGAGTCATCGTGCCCAATCCCTTTCGCAGCGACCTGGCCGGCGATGTCGCGGAAATCGCGGCGGACGCCGAACCCGGGGAACTGAAGACCAGAGAATATGAGGGGCATGTTTACCGCATCCTCAGTGTGCCGTACCGCCAGCAGGAGAACACTTTTGGTTCGGAGCGCGATATCGCCATTCAGGCGATTATTGCCGTAAGCATTGTCGATTCCGAAGTCGGGTTGCTCAACCGGGTGTTTTGGATTATCGTCTTTGGCGGCATTTTCAGCACGGCGGGGATTATTCTGGCCGGATATTTTTTGGCGAAACGCGCCATGGTTCCCATTCAGGACGCGTGGGAAAGACAGCAGCAGTTTGTTTCCGACGCCTCCCATGAGCTGCGTTCGCCGATCACGGGCATCCACAGCAACGCGGAACTGATGCTGAGGCACCCGGAGCGGACGATCGAGGAAGAAAGTCACCGCGTCAATACCATTTTGAAAGAATCAACCCGGATGACCCGGCTGATAGCCAGCCTGCTCACCCTGGCCCGGTCGGACGCCGGCAAGGCGGAACTGCAGCTGGCGCCGGTCAATGTAAGCGAAATCATTCCGATCGTCGCGGAAGGGTTTAAGGCCATGGAAGAGCTGAGCGGGGTCAGCCTTGTCCTCGACGTCAAGCCCGGCCTAAGCCTGGTTGCCGACAGGGAGCGGCTGCATCAACTGCTGGTCATTCTGTTGGACAATGCTTTCAAATATACGGCTAAGGGCGGGCAGGTGCGCATAACGGGGGTTCAGTCCGGAAAAAATATCGTTCTCCGCGTGGAGGATACCGGCATCGGGATATCGCCGGAGCATCTGCCCCGGGTGTTCGACCGCTTCTTCCGGGGCGACAAGGCCCGCTCCCGCGATACCGGCGGAACCGGCCTGGGGCTGGCGATCGCCAAATGGATCGTGGAAAAACATAAGGGGAAAATCCAAGTCGAGAGCGAGCCGGGGAAAGGCACCAAATTTACGGTGATGCTGCCGGCAGGCAAGCATCGCGTTCCATAGCCGTCCGAATTCTAAAGAATTTCTAAAAACCATCGTTCATAATACAGTCATACCCTCACTAAACCAATGCTAAAACGAAAGGATGATTATATTATGAACAGCAAAAAAAACTGGCTGGTTGCGGCCGGGCTCGTAGCCGCGGTTACTGCAAGCGGGATGGCCATGGCGCCGGTCAATGCGGAAAAGCAGGAGGCTCCCCAGGCCAAGACTGGGGCCGGCCACGGCCAGTTTAAAGGGGATCGCCAGGCGTTCAAGGCCGAGGTCGACAAACTGCTGGCCTTCCTCAAAATCGACGAGGCGACTTTTAAAGCCGAAATGAAGGACGGCAAAACGCTGGTGGCCATCGCCAAGGAGCAGGGAATATCCGAGCAGGAGCTCAAAGCCTTCCTGGTTGAGCAAATGACTGAGCGGATCGATGAAGGTGTAGCAGCCGGCCGCATCCCGGCGGACCGGGCCGAAAAGATGAAAACCGACATGGATAAACACGTGACCGCCATGATCAACGGCAAAGGGCCCTTTGGCCACGGTCCGATGGCCGGCCACGCCCCCTTCGCCAACGAAAAGCTGCTGGCTCTTCTCAAGATTGACGCCGATACCCTGAAGAGCGAAATGCAGGACGGTAAGACCTTGGCGGCCATCGCCAAGGAACACGGGGTTTCCGAGAAGAAGCTGAAAGACTTCATGGTTTCGGAGATTACCCAACGTATCGACGCCGATGTCAAAGCCGGCCGCATTCCGGCTGACCGGGCTGAAAAAATGAAAGCCGACATGGACAAACGGGTGACCGCCATGATCAACGGCAAGGGTCCGATGTTCGCCCATAAGCCGATGGCCGGCCGCGCCTTCTTAGCGGACGGAAAGCTGGCTGCGTTCCTGAAGACTGACGCCGATACCCTGAAAAGCGAAATGCAGGGCGGCAAAACGCTGGTGGCCATCGCCGGCGAGCGCGGGGTATCCGAGCAGGCCCTCAAAGCCTTCCTGGTCGAACAAATGACGGAGCGGATCGACGAAGGGGTCAAAGCCGGCCGCATCCCGGCGGACCGGGCCGAAAAAATGAAAGCCGGCATGGACCAGCATGTGACCGACATGATCAACGGCAAGGGTCCGATGCATAAGCACGAAGCCCGCGACAACTCCTAGGCGGTTACTTTTAAACAGTAAAGAGTTTGGGCCTACGCCCCTGAGGGAAAACGGAGCGATTGACAGCTCGTTTATATAGAAAGGAGGCACTTGCATCGGGCAAGTGCCTCCTTGTTGTTTCGCCGCATTCTAAAAGAAAACTAAAAATAAGGCGGTATAATATCCTTAGGTACCACGGCAATACATCAGAAAGGGATAGGCAATGAAACAAGTTTTACGGCGTATGATAAGCGAAATCTTGAGTATCCTTACAACCTTTATGATCATGGCTGCCCCGGTCGCCGCCATGGTATACGCTGCGGAACCCACCGCGGCATTCGGCGGACCCGGGAACCGCTACACGGCCCAAGTCGTCTCGGCGGGCCTCTACGGCGCACCCGCGAGGAACGCCCGGCCGCAGACAACGGCAGAAAATAACGATCGGCCGGACCGGCACCCGGAGAGCGCGGAAACACCCGACCGGAAGGAGAAGTGATCCGTGGTGGGCGAGTCAAATGGTTAGGCCCATAATCTTCACTTCCTTGTTTTTGGTCAGGTCAATAAACTCCTCATTCTCGGTTTGCAGCACCGGAGAGGTAGGGTTAACGCCGGGAAGGAAAACCACCTTGGCTTTACGGCCGTCGTTCAGTTTTACGGGATTATTCATCAGGTAGTCGGTGAAACGGCGAATGAAGGTATCGGTTACCGTGGGGTCGAGCTTGGCGAACATTTCATTTTTGATGGTCTCCAGGAGCGTA
This sequence comes from Sporomusaceae bacterium UBA7701, assembly GCA_002482545.1. Taxonomy (GTDB): domain Bacteria; phylum Bacillota; class Negativicutes; order Sporomusales; family UBA7701; genus UBA7701. Next base: position 163,736 of record DLGF01000009.1, on the reverse strand, counting down.
AAGGGATTGACCCTGCCGGCATCGGCCGCGATATTGCACAGCCGGTCGGCCAGCGCGATGATCCGGGCGTACTGGCGGATGTCGTTTTCGGTCAGGCCGAGGGGATAACCGCTGCCGTCCAGCCTCTCGTGGTGCTGCATGATGGCAACCAGTACATCCTGAGCCAGCCTGGGCTGTTCCTTCAGCATCTGCACGGCGAGAAGGACATGCTGCTCAATGATTTCCCGGCGATCGGGCGTTGGATCGGCATCCGCTATCAGGCTGCGGGGGATTTGCGTCTTTCCTGCGTCATGAAGCACTCCGGCGAGGACGACATCGGCCACCGCGCCGGGCGAAAGCTCCAGCCAGTCGGCCAGCATGCCGGATAAAGCGGCGACCGCCACGGAATGGTAGGCCAGATAGTCGCGGCTGGTGCGGGAAGGGATCCGGAACAACATTTTGTTGATTGCCTCGGAGGGCTGGATAAGATGGCCGGCTACCTGGACGGCGACATTGCGGAATTGCTCCAGGTCTATGGCCTTGTTTTCCCGGGTTTCCTCAAGAAGCGCAGCGACCTGGGAAATAGCCGCCTCCAGGTTTTGCACAAAGTCAATGGTTTTCTTCGCCAGAACCTCAGGAAGGGCTGCGACCTCTTGCTCAATATCCTCCGTGCGTTTTTCATCCGGCAACAGGCCTGCTTCGCCCTGCTCAGAGACCATTACATAGGGAACGTCCCAATTGATGATCATCTGGATGACTTTTTCCGTCAATTCACTGCCGGCATTAACCAAAATCTGCTTGTGGTCGAGGGAAAAAATCGGTTCTGCGACGATCATCCCCGGTTTGAGTTCAAAAGCAATTACTCTTCGCATAACTCCACCCCGCTTTGGCGTTGTTTATGGCTATCCTGCATTTTACAGCTTTTTTGTATATATTAGCCAAAATACTCCACATTCCTTGACGTAATTCTACAAATTTTGAAAAAAATCGCGAAATTTGTAGAATTATTGTATTTTTCCCAAAACTTCCTATTTTCTTGACGCTGGTTTGTTTTGGCGTTAGTATGGTAAAGGTGATCGTCAAGGGTGAATGAAGCACGATAATGGCGGCACGGAATACCGAGGTGGATGCAGATGGGACATATTGATGTACAAATCGTCGTTTTTCTTATGGGCGCTGGTTTTAGTGCAGCCTTTGTCGACTCGGTGGTGGGCGGCGGCGGGTTGATTTCCCTGCCGGCGTTGCTGCTGACGGGTTTGCCGCCGACAGCCGCGCTGGGGACCAATAAGCTGGCCAGCCTTATGGGAAGCCTGACCAGCACGCTGTCTTTCCTGCGGTCGGGAAAGATCGATGTACGAATCATCTGCTGGCAGTTTCCCCTGGCTTTTTTCGGGTCTGCAGCCGGAGTCTATGTTGTGCAGCAGATACCCGCCCGGTTTTTGACTCCCCTGGTGGTGGTGATGCTTGGGGTGATCACGGTCTATACCTTCACCAGGAAGGATTGGGGTTCGGCATCCACCTATGCGGGAGTGAAAGGGCGAACTGCCTGGCTTAGCGGGCTGGCGGCCCTGGGACTGGGATTTTACGACGGGTTTTTTGGTCCGGGAACGGGAACGTTCCTGATTTTTGCTTTTTTATTGGTCGGGTTCGATTTTGTCGTGGCGGCCGGCAACGCCAAAGCTCTCAATTTCGCCAGCAATCTGGCGGCGGTAATCGCCTTCGGCCTGTTTGGCTCCATTCATTTTCTTTATGCCCTCCCGATGGGGGCGGCCATGATCCTGGGGGCGCTCGCCGGATCGCGGCTGGCGATCCGCAAGGGGGCGGCCTATGTCCGGCCGTTGTTTATTTTCATGGCGGCGGCGATGATCAGCAAACAGATGTGGGATCTGCTGCAGCGATAAGCGGCCGCCCGCGCGAGGCAATGAAAAACGCCCGCTCATCGAGCGGGCGGCATAAACGTTCGACTATGGCAAGGAAAGCTGCACGTAGATGTGCGGCTTTCCTTCTAATTTTTTCCCGCCGCCAGATTGTCCGCCCGGAAGAGTTTTCCGGGCAGCAGGAAGGCGCAGGCGAACGCGGCCACCGGGATGACCGAAATTACGGTAAATACGCTGGGAACGCCGAAATGGTCGGCCACAAAGCCGAGCAGCGTGACCGCCACGCCGCCCAGCCCGATGCTGAACCCGGTGGTGAGGCTGGCTCCCAGCGCTTCATAGCCGGGCATCATCTCCTGAGCCAGCACGATGGTGGAAGAGAAGGACGCGATATAAACAAAACCGATGGCCACCACCAGCGGCAGGGCCCAGAAGCCGGCGGCGTATTTCAGAAGGATCAACAGCGGCAGGGTAAGCAGCATTGATCCTAAGATAACGGTTTTGCGGCCGTATTTATCGCCCAGGACCCCGCCCACATAGGTGCCGGCGACCCCGCTCAGCAAATAGGCTGATAGCAGGTAGCTGGCATAGGCGTGGCTGCCGCCCAGGTAGTCGGCGTAATACAGCGGGATAAAGGTGGTCAAGCCGGCGGATATACTTGTCCGGAGAAAGATATATACCAGGAGGATGCCGATCATGGCAAAAGGAATGGGGGTTTTGACCGCGGCCTTTTTGCCGCCGGGCTGGTGAAGCGGGGCCGGGGGAAGCAGCAGGGGAAGATTCAGCCACACCAACAGCGACAAGAGGACGGCCGGGATGCCGAAATACAGGGTGTTGGTTATGGAGCCGGGCAAGGTCAGAAGGGCCATCATGAACACGGACCCGCAGGCCTGGCCCAGATTGCCGCTGAGAGAGAAAATCGCCATGCTTTGACCGCGAATGCGCACCTCGCTGATGACGTGGACGCCTTTGGCCCCCTGCGGATGGAAGGCGGCGATGCCCAGGCCGGTAACCACGACAATGAGCAGCAGGCCGTGGTAAGAGGAAGCAAAGCCGGTGGCCGCCATCCCCAGGCCCGAAAGCAGCAGGCCGGCGGGTATGAGCCAAGGCAGGGACAGTCGATCGGTAATATAGCCGAAAATCGGCTGAATGACCGATGAAGTGAAATTCTGCGTCAAGACGATAAACCCGACCTGGGAATAGGTAAGGCTAAAGGCATTTTTCAGGAAGGGCAACAGGATGGGCAGCGCCCCCTGGCTCAGGTCGGTCAGCATATGGCTGAGCGCAATCAGCAGAAGCGGTTTTGTCACGAAGGGCGGTTTTTGTTCGGTCATGGTACGCTCCTTTATAGGTGTATCGCGGGGCGGTGGTCCGGCGCTCTAAGGAGTGGGAGTCGCCGCCACCATTATTATACTTGAAATTTCCACCGATTTCTGGTGGAAGATTCCCATTTAAGGTAAGATTATAGAATAAGGGTATCGGAGATGCCATATAACCGGATTGGGAGGCGGCTGGATGAGGATCGACTATCATATGCATTTTGAATATGGAAGCTATGACCTGGAATGGGTTCAGGGGTTTTTTGACCATGCGCGGCAACGGGGAATAGACGAGATTGGCATTACCGAGCACAGCCACGGTTTTCGCGAGTTTAAGGACTTGTACCAGGATGAACTCATTCTCGGCGAATCTTTGGTCGGTCGGTATCAAAGGCAATGGCTGGCCAAAGGGAAGTTTCGCCACACTCTGGAAGAGTACCTGGAGTTTATGGCTTTGCTGAAGAAAAAAGGCTATCCGGTAAAAACCGGCATCGAAGTGTGTAATTTCCGCGACCAGAACCGGGTGCGCGAGATTTTGGACCGACACCGGTTTGACTACATCATCGGCTCGGTTCATTTTCTCAACGGCTGGGGCTATGATTTCGCCGAGATCAAGCAGGTGTGGGACGATTATCCGCTGCGGGACATTTATGAGTGGTATACGCAGGCCATTGTCGACTTATGCCGTTCCGCCGCCTATGATATTCTCGGCCACCCGTTCAACCTCCGCCTGTTCAGGAATTTTCCCGATTTCGACGTTGCGCCGCTGCTGGATCGCGCCGCCGCGGCGCTGCAGGAGGCCGGGATGGCTATCGATGTAAACACCGGAACCCTGTACCGCTATCCTGTCCGGGAAATTTCCCCCTATCCGTTGTTCATGGAGGCCGCAAAACGCTGCGGGCTGCCGATCATCCTGTCTTCGGACGCTCACCGGCCTGAGGATTGCGGGCGGTTTATCGATCAGGCGGAAGAGTATGTCAAGCAATTCGGCTATGAGGAAGTGCTGGTATTCACCGACCGCCAGGCGGTTCCGCACCGAATAGGCTAGGCCGAACCAAACGGCGCCGCTGCCAACGCCTTTCCGGCAGGGCGAGGCTGCTGCTGGCGCAGCTTTAGGGGAGCCCTTCGGCGCGGCTCCCGCTCAGCGCATCGACGGCGCGGCTAAAGTCGGCGGGAAGAGGCGCCTGAACCGTGACTTCCCGGTCTTCTTCCAGGTGGCGGAAAGTAAGGAAAGCGGCGTGCAAAGCCTGGCGGGCTATCGCGGTGGAGCGCGCGCCGTACATCCCGTCGCCGATAATGGGATAGCCCAGATGCGCCAGATGGACCCGGATCTGGTGGGTCCGGCCGGTGTCGAGGGTCAGCTCGAGCAGCGCGGCTTCCGGGAATTGCCGGAGGGTCCGGTAATGCGTCGTTGCCGCTTCGCCCCGGCTGTCGATTGACCGCCGGTTCGGCAGGCGGGGATGGGGGCCGATGGGGGCGTCGATGGTTCCGGCCGGGGGAACGGCTTTTCCTTGCACCAACGCCCAGTAAACGCGGTTCAGCGAGCCGGCCGCCAGTTGCTGTTCGAGCAGGTGCTGGCTGTGAGCGTTTTTGGCGAACAGGACGCAGCCGGAAGTATCCCGGTCCAGCCGGTGGACCGGGCGGATGGCGCTTATGATTCCCTGCTGCCGGAGATGGCCGGCCAGGAAATTGGCCAGCGTGCCGCCGCCGGTCTGTCCGGCGGGATGGACCAGCTGACCGGCGGGCTTGTTCAACACGAGCAGGGCGGCGTCTTCATACAGGATGGCGACACTTCCCGGTTCCGGCAGAACTCCGTAAGCGGCATCCTCCTGGACGAGCACCTTCAGGGTGTCCTGGGGGCGCAGTTTTTTCTGCAGATAAGCGGGCCGGCCGTTCAGCAAGATGCCTTTTTGCCGGGTGAGCCTCTGGAGCTTGCGGCCGGAAAACTGAAGCACTTGTTTGAGATAGGCCTCGACGGTCAGGCCGGCTTGCTCCGCGGTCGGCTTGTAGGTGCAAAAGGATTTCATGGGGGGCCTTCTTTCCACAAACTAGTTTGGATTATTTTAGTATGATACATCATTGGGCGTCAAAATACAATATTTAGCAGCCTGCGCCGCTGACCGGCAAGGCGGACCGGGATGGAGAAGCAGCCGGAGCGGGGAAGAAAATGGTATAATCTTATCGAAAGATTATAAAATATAAAGATTATAAAAGGGTTTTGAGGAGGACGCCTATGTTGGAAGCGATTCTCACCCGCCGGAGCGTGCGGAATTTTGCTCGCCGGGAAGTCGGCGGCGAAACGGTGGAAGAATTGTTGAAAGCGGCGATGAGCGCTCCCTCGGCAGGTAATGAGCAACCCTGGGAATTCGTCGTCCTGCGGGACCGTCCGACGTTGGACCGCATCGCCGATGTCCACGCCTACGGGCAGATGCTGCGGCACTGTCCGGTGGCGATCCTGGTTTGCGGCGATTTCAACCGCCAAAAATACGAGGGCTTTTGGATCCAGGATTGCGCGGCCGCTACCGAGAACCTGCTGATTGCCGCCAATGCCTTGGGATTGGGCGCGGTCTGGCTTGGCGTCTATCCGATCGAAGAACGCGTCACCGCCATCCGGGGGATTGTCGCCGCGCCGGAGGAGATTGTACCGTTTTCGCTGGTCGCCGTCGGGCATCCGGTGCAAGCGCCGCCGCCTGCGGAGCGATTTGACCGGACCCGCATCCATAATGACCGCTGGTAAAGTGCGTTGCGCCGCCTGACTCGGGAGGCGCTTCTCTATTGGCGGGGCAACTGACCGGAAAACCCTTACGGTAGCCAACGCCGGACAAAGGGAAACGGCGGCAAATCAGCGAATAATCATATGCAACAAAAAACGATTGGCAGGCATCTGGCGGCAAGAGTATAATGCAATTCGGGTGGAGGAGCCTTATGAAGCAGAAGCATGGCGCGGATAGAACCGACTTTATCAACACCACCTTCTACAGAAATATCATGAAGCAGGCCCGGGATATCATTTTGGTTCTCCTGCCTGACGGTACGATCCTGGATGCCAACCAAGCGGCGCTGGAAGCTTACGGATATACGTCCGGGGAGCTTTGCGCCCGCACCGTTCATGATCTTCGTGCGCCGGGAACGCGGATGGAGGTTGAGGAACAACTGCAGCAGGCAAGGGAGACGGGCGTACTGTTCCGCACCTTCCACCGGCGGCGGGACGGGATATTCTTCCCGGTGGAGGTCAGTTCGCAGTGCGTTCGCATGGAAAGCGGCGAAGCGCTGGTCAGCATCGTGCGGGATATTACGCAAACCGTCGCCCTGGAGGCTACCCTCGCCGAGGGCGAGGAGAAGTTCCGGCTGCTTGTTGAGAATCTTCGCACCGGCGTGTTCATGGTCCAAAGGGACAAATTCATCTATGTCAACCCTTCGACCCAGCGGATAACCGGGTTTGACGAAGCGGAACTGCTGACGATGAACTTCTGGGAGATCGTGCACCCGGCTCAGCGCGATGAGGTGAGGGAGCGCGGCATCCGCCGGCAGCAGGGCTTTTCCGAACTGCCGTCTTATATCATGCATATCCGGCGTAAAGACGGTGGCAGCAAGTGGTGCGAGGTAGTCGTCGCCAGGCAGAAGTGGGGAGGAAGCGTCACTCTGATCGGCTTGCTGCACGATATGACCGACCGGCTGCTGGCCGAGGAGCGTCTAGCAATCAGTGAAAAGAAGTACCGGCTGCTGGCGGAAAATGTGGGAGATGTCATCTGGACCGTCGACCACACGGGGCACATTACCTATATAAGTCCGTCGGTTCAGCGCGTTCACGGCTACGCTCCGGAAGAACTGCTGAACCGCAAGATACTCGATCTGGTTGCACCTGAATTCCGTCCGCTGGTGGAAGAGCGTTTCAACGCGCTGCTGGCGGGCAACGAGCAGGATGCCAAGAGCAAAATGTCTGAATTTCTGATGCTGCACCGAAACGGAGGCCGCCTGTGGGTCGAGGCCAGGATCAATCAGCTGAAGGACGGCGATATGGAGGCAGGCGGGCTGCTGGGCATAGCCCGGGATATTACCGAACGAAAGCGGCTGCAGGAGGATCTTGTCCGCCTGGCCACCATCGACGAGCTGACGGGCGCGGTGAACCGGTTCCGGTTTATGGAAATGGGGAAGCAGGAGATGGAGCGGGCCAATCGCTATAACCGGCCCATTTCCCTGATGTTCGTCGATATCGACCATTTCAAGCAGATCAACGACACCTTCGGGCACAAGGCCGGGGATCAAACCCTGACCTGGTTCGCCGGACTGGTCCGGAAAGAACTGCGGAATTCCGACGTACTGGGGAGGCTGGGCGGCGACGAATTCGCCGTACTGCTTCCCGAAACCGGGCTCAGCGAAGCCGTCCAGGTGGCGGAGCGCATCCGGGCGACGCTGGAAGAGCAAAAGCTGCCGGTTGGCGAGAACGAACGGGTAGCGCTGACCATCAGCGCCGGGGTGGCTTCCCGGGACAAAGCAGCCGACTCGCTGGACGATCTCCTGAAAAAAGCGGACGCCGCCTTATACAGAGCCAAGCGGCTGGGGCGGAATTTCGTCCAGACGGATCCCTAGCGGCGGTTGACTGATCAGACCCGGTGCCGTTTGCGTGTCGTATCCTGTAATAATCGGTTGGCCGGCAGGAGTTTATTCGTGAAAACAAGAACCGAGAACAAAGATTCTATTATTCAAGCAGCCTGATCGTTGGAGGAGCTATGATCGAAGAAATAGCGCAAAAAATTTCAGCTTTACGGAAACAAAAAGGTTTTACCCTAAAAGAACTGAGCGATAAGACGGGCTTGTCCATCAGTTTTTTGTCTCAGATTGAAAATGGGGCGTCCTCCCTGGCGATCACTTCGCTGAAGAAAGTCGCCGACGCTCTGGATGTTCCTATTGTTTACTTTTTCGCTTCGACCCAAAACAACAGTTTTCATGTCAAATTGGAAGACCAGAAAGTATTCCAGATGAAGGGGGCCGGCAACGAGTACATCCGGCTCAGCGGCGATTTTTCCAATCGGACGATGGAAGCGCTATTGATTACCATGCCGCCCGGCGCCGATACCGGAACGAAGTTCAGTTATGCCGGCGAGGAATTTGTCTATGTGCTGGATGGATTGCTGGAGCTCGAACTGGAGGGAAAGAAGTACCCGGTGAAAAAAGGGGAGTCCATTCATTATCCGTCAACCCTGCCCCACCTGTGGACCAATCCGCTCACCGAGCCGACCCGGGTTCTGTGTCTGATTACCCCGTCGATCTTTTGACTGGGATCGCCGTGAAAAAGCCTGCTGCGCAGGCTTTTTTTTTGCGGCCTGAACGGCGGGCGGGCGGCGGGCTGACTGGCCGGACAGGTTGTCCGGCATTCCGGATGATTGAAGAATTTTCATGGTATCAGTTTCATGTATGTAAAAATTGACGACAAGTATTTTCACGATTGCATAGATTTGTCAGAATCATTTTGCTAATATAAAAATTAAAGAATGAATGAATTTTTCTCATGTAAAGGCTGACCGACGCATCCGGAGGTGGCGTGACGGCGGGAAAAAGACGGGAGGAAAGGTATGGAGATTCAAAAGGAAAATTTGAAGAAAGACTTAAAAGACAGACATATCCAGCTCATTGCCATCGGCGGGGTTATTGGCGTGGCTTTGTTCATGGGGTCGGCCCAGTCGATCAAGCTGGCCGGGCCGGGTCTTATTCTGTCCTACGCTCTCGGCGGCATCATTATGTATTTCGTGTTGCGGGCCTTGGGGGAAGTCGCTGTGGAATATCCCGTTTCCTCTTCCTTCGCCGGGTACGCAAAGGCTTTCTTGGGACCGAAGATTTCCTATATGACGGGTTGGACTTACTGGTATATGTGGGTGATTATCTGCATGGCCGAGATATCGGCGGTCGGCCTGTTTATCCGATTCTGGTGGCCTGATTTTCCCCAGTGGATAACGGCGATTGTAACCCTGGCCATTATGGTTACCGTCAATTTGATCGCCGTGAAGGTGTATGGCGAATTTGAGTTCTGGTTTGCGCTGATCAAGGTTTGCACGATCATCTGCATGTTGTTGCTGGGCGGGGCCATGATCCTGTTTGGCCTGGGAAACGGCGGAGTGCCGGTAGGCTTCTCAAATCTGTGGAGCCACGGCGGCTTCCTGCCCTTTGGCTGGACCGGCGTGGGAATGGCCCTGGTCATGGTGACCTGGGCCTATTCCGGAGTGGAGCTGATCGGAATAACCTCCGGCGAAGCAAAAGACGCGGAAAAATCGCTGTCTTCCGCTATTGATAAAGTGTTTTGGCGGGTTCTTATTTTCTACGTAGGTTCCTGCGCCGTCATTCTGTCGATTTATCCGTGGGACAGCTTGGGCACCAAAGTCAGCCCATTTGTCTCGATCTTTGACAAGATGGGCATTCCCTACGCGGCCTCGGTCATGAACTTCGTTATTATGACTTCGGCGGCCTCGTGCCTGAACAGCGGGCTCTACATCTGCGGGCGGATGCTGTACGGCTTGTCGCTGCGCAACGAGGCTCCCCGGTTCCTGGGAAAACTCAATTCCGCCCAGGTGCCGGTCAACGGGATTCTGTTTACCGGCGCGGTGTCGCTGATCGGGGTGTTTCTGAACTGGTTCGCGCCGGAAAATGTGTTCTATTATATGGGCGCCGTTTCGGTCACCGGCAGCATCTGGGCCTGGATGGTCATCATGCTCATCCATCTGAAATGGCGCAGGGGGCTGAGCCCCGAGCAAACGGCCAAGCTAAAGTTTCCCATGCCGCTGTATCCCTTCGGAAATTATCTGGTCATCGGTTTTCTGCTGGTCGTTATTGTCATGATGCGGCTTGACCCCGATAATCTTGTCGGGCTCTATGTCGCGCCGTTCTGGTATGGCGGATTGTGGCTCTTATATCATCTGTGCAAGGTGGGCGAGGCCCAGAAACGGGCCGATCCAACCGTTAAAACCGAATGGTAGCATGATGGGCCCCCTTGAACTGGCAGGCGTTCCCTGACAGTCCAAGGGGGTTTTACTATGGAACGCAGGTTTCCGGCGGCAATCCGCCGGAAACTTGTCCGGCAAAGGCCGGGTTTGTTTTGGTGATGACGGCCAGGTCATGATATTTGTTCAAGCGTCCCCACCGCTTCACTCCGAAGTCTTTCGCAAAATCGAAGGTCTGGATGGACCAGTGGGGATTATCAAAAGCATGCAGGCTTTTGGGATTATAATAGACGACTTTTACCGCCTTTTTCCCGGCCCGCTTCCGGAGTGTCCGCTCGAATTCGCCGACCTTCTCCTCCGTGAAGGGGTTATAAAAATAAAACACTGTTCCGTCGGGCGGCAAGTTGGCAATCGCGTCTCCCGGAACAATGGCGACATTGGGACGGGCGGCAAACTGCCGGGCGGTCGAAGCGGCCACCGCAGGGTCCAGCTCAAGGCCGACAATGCGGTTGGCGTAGCTGCAGCTCAACCAGTAGTTGATGACCCGGCCTTTTCCGCAGCCGACATCCACCAGGACGTCCTCCGGCGCAATCGCCGCCTGGCCAAAGATGAAGGGCATGGCGCCGTAATCGGTATGGTAAACGTCATTCGCTCCCAGGGCTTTAAATTCGCTTGCCTGGTTGCCGTGGAGAACTTTGCCGCTGTACCTCAGATCCAGGTAGCTGTCCCGGGCAAAACCGCGCAAACTGTCCAAGCCGACTAAAGTCCCGTACTTAAAGGTGTTCCAATATCCCTCCTCGCCGACTCGCGTCCTGATGCGGCTGAGATAACTCAAGCTTTATCACCTCCCTTGCACCAGCGATTGTGATGGTTCAAGATTAGTTTTTCCTATCTCTGCGTGAAGTTGTCTGTTATATATTGGACCATGGAATGATTTTCCACGCTTGCGCCGCCAAAAGCTCCAGGACGGTTTGCCGGCAGTGACCCGGTCGAAGATTGCCTGCCGCCGACCTGGAAAATCAAAGGGGAACGGCTGGAAAGCCGCCCCCTTTCGGGGGATCGTCACGGCCGAGGATTAAGGGGCAAGCAATGCTGCGGAAATTCCCCGGCGCCGGCAAAAGAGACTTGAATATCCTTGGGATTGGTATATAATGGTAGTATAAGCCGAGTTTACACTATCGATTTCTCAAAACGGGAGAGATTCTTCCGTCTCATAAGACATATGCTGCGGAGCTTCAGAGAACCGGCATAGATTTTTGCGCTTTGCTTTCCTAGTGCTGAAATCTTGCCGGTATTCTATTTTTGCGGCGGCGGTTAGCCGGAAAGCGGGCGTGGGGTAAAGCGCTTGGCCATATAGAACAATAAGTAACTGTCTGGAGGATGCGGGCATGCGGAAAGCGGCTATGACCAACGAGGAGCGAGCAGACGTTACGGATAAGGAATTGGGGTATATACTGCAGTCCGTTATCGGGTTTGTCGACGACGGGATTTGCATCGTGGACGAAACCGGTTATATTCATCACTTAAATGATGCTTTTGCCGACATTCTCGGCTGGCCGCGGGAAGAAATGACCGGGGCAAGGGTGGACGACACTTGCCTGGGCGATCTTTTCCGCGAGGCAGCTTCCGGCGAGACGGTCGTGCAGAGAGCGGTTGACCACGCCCCAAGCGGGGCGAAACTGACGGTGGAAATGCGGCCGGTCGTTGTCGACGGCAGACTGCTCGCTGTCGCGGCGATGGTAAGGGCTGATACAGCCATGAGGATTCTGCACGATAATTTGAAGATTGCAACCGCCAAGGCCAGCTATATGGAGCAAAAAATAAAAAGAGACCATGAGACGCACTGGCACCCGGGGCGTTATGTCGGCGAGACTCTGGAACGCAAACTGGTCAGGGATCTTAAGTCCGGCAGCTGTTTCGAAGCATTTATCGGGGTAAACCCGGAGGTCCTGGAGGCCTTGACGCTGGCGGGAAAAGCGGCCAAGGCCCATTCGACGGTTTTAATCTCCGGCAAAAGCGGCACAGGAAAAGAATTGGTCGCCGAAGGCATCCACCGGGCCAGTCCACGCGCCCAGCAGCCTCTCCTGCGGGTAAACTGCGCCGCCATACCGGCCAATCTATTGGAAAGCGAACTGTTCGGCCACGAAAAAGGGGCTTTCACCGGAGCTATCCGCAAGAAATTGGGCAAGTTTGAACTCGCCGACAAGGGCACTCTGTTTTTGGATGAAATCGGCGAATTGGAGCTGAGCATGCAGACCAAGCTGCTCAGGGTGCTGCAGAACAATACCTTCGAGCGGGTCGGCGGCGAAGTCACTCTCCGGGTGGACGTGCGAGTGGTCGCCGCCACCAACCGCGATCTCGCCCAAATGGTTAAGGACGGCCGGTTCCGGGAGGACTTGTACTACCGGCTGAACGTCATCCCGATTTATCTGCCGCCTTTGAAAGATCGCAAGGAAGATATCCCGTTGCTGGTCGATCATTTTCTCCGGCAGTTCAACGAGCAGATAGGAAAACAGATCAGCGGAATAAGTCGGGCGGCGATGGATACGCTGATTCGCTACGACTGGCCGGGTAATGTGCGGGAACTCAAGAACATCATGGAGCGCATCGTTGTGCTCACCGACGCGAGCCATATTGATAACGACGATCTTCCCTATTTTCTCTGCCGGGAGGCGGCCGTCGACAGCGACCCGGGCGCGCTGTACGGCTCGATCGTCAAGGAGAAGATCTTCCCGCTGGAGGAATACGAGAAGCAAATTATCCGCGCCGCCCTCGCCAAACACGGAAGCTATACCGCCGCCGCCAAGGTGCTGGGGATTACCCATAAAACGGTGGCGGCGAAGGCGCAGAAATACGGGTTGATGGACTGGATCAACCGTTGGATGTTTACTTGACGGGGCGCCTAAGTTTCGGGAATTTTTTCTCGCCGTGAGAAAAAATTCCCGGTTTCTTTTAAAGGGGGTGCTGCGATCGTCGGACTCAAGCGGACCGGAAGCCCTGGTCCGCTTGGGTTTCCCGTTTTCCGCCGCCGCCGGTTTTCGCTGGCATGGCGCTTGCATTCCTGATTGGTACGCAGGAGAGAGGGATGAGCGAACCCTGCGCTGGCTAATGCTGAACAAGGAGGTGAAAGGAGTGGGAAATTTCAGAACAATTGTAGGCTCGGCGATTGCGGGCATCTTTGTCATGAGCGTGTGGGGCGCCTTTGCCGCAAAGTACGGGATTGCCGGCGGCTGGTTTGCGGGCTTCATCATCATCGGCACCGCGTGGTTCTTCAATCATTGTCTGGGGGTCATCGATAACCAGGCCGGAGCGGCGCCGGTGGATCAGGCGCTGGGGATCGGCATCGCCGGCTCCATGCGCGACGTGTTTATGGCCGGATCCATCTCCCCGCTGATCGAGTCGCTGCCGACTTTGCTGTTCGTCGGCCTGGGCGGTATAGCCGGCGCGGTTTGCGCGGCCATGTTCCAGCAAGATCTGGCGAAGGCCCGGAGCGCCGCTGCAAAAGCGCAAAGCGAGGCGACAAGCCGCAGCGCTTGACGGCGGACCGGAAAAAGCAGTGAATAATAGGGGGTGAGCCTATGGCTGTGAATTTTGCGATTGCAACTTTCGCCGGCGGTTTTATTTTCGCGTTTTTGGTGGCATTTTGCTGGGGGCCGCTGGTCGAAAAATTTGGCCCGATCGGCGGGTGGCTGGCGGCGGCTTTTATTGTGGGTACCGCCTGGACCCTCAATCATGGCGTCGGGCTGATCCATCAGAGCGGGCGGGCCTGGATTGATATGGCCTATGCGGTCGGCATCGGGCTTTTAATCGGCGGAATATACAGCGGCGCCAATTTGGCCAGAGCGCTGCCGACCGCGATCTCGGCGATTGTCGGCGGTACGCTGGGCGGATTCATTTTATCCTGCTTCCTCGGCAAGTAATCGCTCAGGTGAAAATCCCCTCCGGCGGACGGGCCGGCCGAATCCGCGAAAGCGAAAGAACTTCGGATTCAGGCAGGTTTTCCCGGCCCTGCGGCGAATAGGTAGTACGCGCATAGCGCACCGATCAACGAAGGGAGGGACGTTGGATGGCGACAGATATCACCGTAGAGAACGAAGATGAGGTCCGGAAGACGAGTTGGGAAGCGTTCGTGAAACAAGATGTCTTGAACTTCCTGCTGGAACACAACCTGCAGGCGATCACCGCAGACGACGGCGCAGGGAAAAAGGCTGTGATCAAGCGTACGGCAAAGGGCGATTACTCCGTGCAGATCACCTCGAATGAAATTTTATAAAAAGGGCCTGGCTGACCGAAGATTCGGAGCCAGGCCGAAACCGAAAACAGCCGCAATTCTGCGGCTGTTTTCCTATTTATCATATGTTCCAATATATGGAAGGAATTGGCGGCGGCGCGGAGAAGTTTCTAAAATGGCTATAAATTTTTCCGAAAAAACCGGATACTTCGAGCAAGCGACAGAAAGTCAGGGGGGAAAGCCATGGATGATACCAACCGCAAGGTAGTGATCGCCGCCACCGGGGAAGTGATGGGGACCGGCTGGCTGCCGCCTTTGCCTGACCTGCGCGATTATACCGATCAGCATCCCAAGATCGCCGCAGTTGTCAGCCAACTGGGAATCGGCAAGGAAGAAGCCAGGCTGCCGGACAAAACCGACTTGCGCTCCTGGTGCTCTCCGGTGGAGAATCAGGGAAACCTGGGCGCTTGCACGGCCAATGCCGCGGCCGGCATAGTGGAATATTTCGAACGCAAGGCCTTTAACAACTACGTGGATGTATCCCGGCTATTCATTTATAAAACGACCCGCGGCCTTATGAAGGTCACCGGCGACACCGGCGCTTATCTGCGGGACACGATGGCCGCCCTTGTGCTGTGCGGCGCTCCGCCGGAAAAGTACTGGCCCTATACCGATCGCAGCCCGGATTTTGATCAGGAGCCTCCGGCTTTTGTGTACTCTCTGGCCGATAATTATGAAACGGTTCAGTATTTTTGCCATGACGGGCCCGGGGCGACAACGGCAAAGCAGGAAACGCTGGGGAGCATTAAAAAATATCTGGCTGCCGGCATTCCCACTATGTTCGGGTTTTATGGCTTTCCGTCCTTCGAGCAGGGAGATGTCCCCGGCGGGATTCCTTATCCCGGCCCCGACGAGAAGGCCGAGTGGGGGCACGCCGTGGTGGCGGCCGGCTATGACGACGGCATCCGCATTAAAAATACGGCTTACAACGTGGCAACCACCGGAGCGCTGCTTATCCGCAATTCCTGGGGCGCCGGCTGGGGCGACCAGGGCTACGGCTGGCTGCCCTACGACTATGCGCTGAACGGGATTGCGACCGATTTCTGGTCGATTGTCAGTATGAAATGGGTGGATACGGGACTGTTCGGCTTGTAGGACGGCAAGGCTTATGGAGCGGCGCCGGCAGGCGACGGATTAAGAGGGAAGATCGCCTCCGGTCTTCCCTCTTGCATCGTTATCGTTATTCCAGGCTATCGTCATCTACCCTTTCGGCAAAGACGGCAAAGGCGTCCGACACCTTCTGGGCAAAGCTCAGCGGAGCTTCGACCGATTCAAAGTGGATATACATCAAGCGCGGCCGGTCGAAAAGCCAGTGATTATGGAGAGCTGTGATGGTTATGCCGTTGTCCCGCAGAACATCGATGAACGGGTTGATTTCCCGGGCCAGAATTACGGTTTCACCCAGATTGAGCGTGCGTCCTTGACTGTCCGGGGCTTCATAGGAGAACATCGCGGCCAGCGCGAGCGGCGATCCGGTCGCTCGGCCCAGAATGGTTGCGCTTATATCCCGCATCCTCATCACAACACAGGCAGTACTGCTCGAAGTCAAGACGGTACCGCCCAAGATCCGGGCAAAATCCCGGCAGGTATTATTATTTGCCATTATTTCACCTCCTTCCGCCTCCGGCACAATGTGCACGGGAGAATGTCCGCAGGACACGATGCCAAGTCTGGATACGACCCGCTTTCCTGATACGTCTCCTTATATGTTATGTAATATTATGATTAGAGGTTCTCGCAGAACCGGCCGGGAAACGCAGCGGCAACCCGTTTCACAAAGGCAGTTTCGAGGTGCTGGCGGGCAGCGACAAAAGAATTCTCAAACAAGGCGACAGCTACTATGCGGCGAAAAATATCCTGCACGGCGTAGTGTCCCTGGAAGACGATTCCGTCATTATTGACGCCTTCACGCCTCCCCGGGAGGACTTTTTGGTTTGACCGGAGAACGAAGGAAACCTCCCTTGCGGGAGGTTCTATTGTTTTATTCGCTGAATTGTATTATTTATTCCGATCACAGGCCATTGGTTTTTGGTATGAAGGCGTCCGCTCAAGCTGCCGTCCACCCGGGATTTGACGGTCTCGGGCCCGTATTTACAGGTATGGAAGGCCAAGGGAAAAGTGGTATTTGGTGGCAATTTCTTTCGGGATTCATGAATCTTGTATACAATTTTTTGCGAATGCGAAAGGATGATGACAACTTAAGGAGAAGTAATAATAATACGCCTCGGTTTATGGAGGTGTTATTTAACTTTTTCTTAAGCTTCGCGAGGTCTCCGAGACGCGCTTTTGGCGGGGCTTAAGTGAAATAGCCATCAAAAAAAGACGAAAGAAGGGATATCTATGGGCAAAATGAAGACCATGGATGGAAACACTGCCGCAGCCCACGTGTCGTACGCTTTTACCGAAGTGGCAGCGATCTATCCGATCACCCCATCCTCACCCATGGCCGAGTATGTAGATGAATGGGTTGCGGAAGGACGCAAAAATATTTTCGGCCAACCGGTCAAAGTGGTCGAGATGCAGTCTGAAGCAGGCGCCGCGGGTGCGGTTCACGGCTCGCTGCAGGCAGGCGCGCTGACGACGACGTATACGGCGTCCCAAGGGCTTCTGCTGATGATCCCCAACATGTACAAGATCGCCGGTGAGCTGTTGCCTGGAGTCTTCCACGTCAGCGCCCGTGCGCTGGCCGCCAACTCGCTCAACATTTTCGGCGACCATCAGGATGTTATGGCCGCCAGGCAGACAGGCTTCGCCCTTCTGGCGGGAAGCAGCGTGCAACAGGTCATGGACTTGGGCGCGGTTGCCCATCTTGCAGCCATCAAAGGCCGCGTCCCGTTCGTCAACTTCTTCGACGGCTTCCGCACTTCTCATGAGATTCAGAAGATAGAAGCTCTCGACTACGGCGACCTGGCAAAACTCGTCGACATGGACGCAGTGGACGCTTTCCGCCGCCGGGCGCTCAACCCTGATCATCCCGTTGTCCGCGGCACCGCTCAGAATCCGGACATCTACTTCCAGGAGCGGGAAGTATCCAATACGTACTATCAGGCCGTCCCGGCCATCGTGGAAGAGTATATGGCGCAGATCAGCAAGCTGACCGGACGGGAATATCATCTCTTCAATTATTACGGCGCCCAGGACGCCGACCGCATCATCATAGCCATGGGATCGGTCTGCGACGCCATCGAAGAGACGGTCGACTATCTGAACGCCAAAGGCGAAAAGGTCGGCCTGCTGACCGTTCACCTGTACCGTCCTTTCTCTCTTGAGCATTTCTTCAAGTATATTCCGAAAACCGTTAAGAAAATCGCGGTTCTCGACCGTACGAAAGAGCCCGGCGCCATCGCTGAGCCCCTGTACCTGGATGTCAAGACCGCCTTTTACGGCAAGGACTGGCAGCCGGTTATTGTCGGCGGCCGCTACGGCCTGGGATCCAAGGACGTTGTTCCGGCCCACATTATCCCCATCTTCGACAACCTCAAGCTGGCTCAGCCGAAGGATCACTTTACCGTCAGCATCGTCGACGACGTTACCCATACTTCGCTGCCGGTCGGAGAAGACGTCGACACCACCCCCAAAGGCACCACGGCCTGTAAATTCTGGGGCCTGGGCTCGGACGGCACGGTTGGCGCCAACAAGAGCGCCATCAAGATTATCGGCGATCACACGGACATGTATGCCCAAGGCTATTTTGCCTATGACTCCAAGAAATCGGGCGGCGTTACCATCTCTCACTTGCGGTTCGGCAAGCAGCCGATCAAATCGCCCTATCTCATCAACAAGGCGGACTTTGTCGCCTGCCATAATCAGTCTTATGTCTATAAATACAACGTTCTGAGCGGCCTGAAAGCGGGCGGAGTGTTCCTGCTCAACTGCGTCTGGAGCGAGAAGGAACTGGACGAAAATCTGCCGGCGGCCATGAAACGGTACATCGCAAAGAACAACATCCAGTTTTACATTCTCGACGCCGTCGCCATTGCCCAGGAAATCGGCTTGGGCGGCCGCATCAACATGATCATGCAGTCGGCCTTCTTCAAGCTCGCCAACATCATCCCCCTCGAAGACGCCGTCAAGTATCTGAAACAGGCGGTTGAGGATTCCTACGGCAGCAAAGGCCAGAAAATTGTCAACATGAACAACGCCGCTATCGATAAAGGCGTGAACGCCCTGGTCAGAGTCACCGTGCCGGCCGCCTGGCAGGATGCCAAGGATGAAGCCTCCGCAAGCGGGAAGCAGCCGGACTTCATCAAAAACGTGCTTGTGCCGATGAACCGCCAGGAAGGCGACGATCTGCCGGTAAGCGCCTTTGTGGGCATGGAGGACGGCACTTTCCCGACCGGTACCTCCGCTTACGAAAAACGGGGCATCGCGATTGATGTGCCGGAGTGGCAGGTCAACAACTGTATCCAATGCAACCAATGCTCCTATGTCTGCCCGCATGCCGCCATCCGTCCCGTGCTGCTGACCGACGCCGAAGTCAAGGCCGCTCCGGCCGGCTTCACCGCAAAACCGGCGGTCGGAGTCAAAGACATGAGCTTCCGCATTGCCGTTTCGCCGCTCGATTGCACCGGCTGCGGCAACTGCGCCCAGGTTTGCCCGGCCAAAGAGAAGGCCCTGGTCATGAAGCCGCTTGGCACCCAGCTTGGCCAGGTTGAGCTGTGGGATTACGCGGTCCGTGTGGCGCCGAAGCCCAACCCCCTGAACAAGCTGACCGTCAAAGGCAGCCAGTTCGAAGAGCCGCTGCTTGAGTTCTCGGGAGCGTGCGCCGGCTGCGGCGAAACTCCGTATGCCAAGCTTGTCACCCAGCTCTTCGGCGACCGGATGATGATCGCCAATGCGACCGGCTGCTCCTCCATCTGGGGCGCCAGCGCGCCTTCCATGCCCTACACCAAGAATCACCGCGGCCATGGCCCTGCCTGGGCCAACTCGCTGTTCGAGGATAACGCCGAATACGGCCTTGGCATGTTCCTGGGCGTCAAACAAGTACGCGCCACCTTGGCGGCCAAGATTGAAGAAGCCGCTAAACTCTCCGTCAGCGCCGAACTGAAAGCCGCCTTGGAAGACTGGCTGGCCAACCAGGAAAATGGCGCCGGCACCAGGGAAAGAGCCGACAAGCTGATCGCTCTCCTGGAAGCCGAAAAGGGCAATAACGCGCTGCTGAACGATATCTACAAAAACAGGGATTTCTTCATCAAACGGTCGCAGTGGATTTTCGGCGGCGACGGCTGGGCCTACGACATCGGCTTCGGCGGCCTCGACCACGTGTTGGCTTCCAATGAAAACATCAACGTCCTCGTATTCGATACCGAGGTGTATTCCAACACCGGCGGACAATCCTCGAAGGCGACTCCTACCGCCGCCATCGCGAAATTTGCCGCCAGCGGCAAGGCGACCAAGAAGAAAGACCTCGGCATGATCGCGATGAGCTACGGTTATGTCTATGTGGCCCAGATCTCGATGGGAGCCGACAAGAACCAAACCCTCAAGGCCATTGCGGAAGCGGAGGCCTATCCCGGGCCGTCGCTCGTCATCGCCTATGCGCCGTGCATCAACCATGGCATCAAGTCCGGCATGGCCAACAGCCAATTGGAAGCCAAGAAAGCGGTTGAATCCGGCTACTGGGCATTGTACCGCTACAATCCGGCGCTCAAGGAAACCGGCAAGAATCCCTTCAGCCTCGACTCCAAAGAACCTACTGCGGATTTCAAAGAATTCCTGATGGGAGAAGTTCGCTATTCTTCGCTCAAGCAACAGTTCCCCGAGCAGGCGGAAGTTCTCTTCGCCAAAACCGCGCAAGACGCGAAGGAAAGACTGGACACCTACAAGCGGCTGGCGAAAATGTACGACGAGACTTATGCCCAGGCCGCAGCGTCCAAGGAATAGCGGCAAAAACCTTATAAGACTCTAAGAACCGACATCCTCCGGCAGGTCCAGTTCCTGCCGGAGGATGTTTTATTATGCATTCGATATTTTAAATATACAATTTTCCTGCCGGGTTGCAGCTGCATTTTTACTTATAAACAGGAAACGAGGTGGGGCATCCTATAACAAAACAAAACTGCGTTCGATATTCCAAGCCAAGACTGGAGCGCATTGCCCGGAGCGCAAAGGAAGAGCCGCGGGCACGGAGGGAATATATGCAACTGCTGAGGATTTGGAGAGCCGGGGACCGGGAGGGAGAGCGGTGAGCTTTACTGTTGATCAGTGGATTATGTTGAGCTCAGCGGTCGTTGCCCTGATCTTGCTGATCTTTGCGGTCGACTGGAGCCATTTCAGGGACTGGGTAGTTATTCTGCTATTCAAATCACTGCTGGACTTTATCTGGGGGAGTCCGGTTGTGGAACTAAAGTTAATCGAATATCCCGTCCGGCTGCTGCCGCATTATTATGATACGGCCATCCTGTTTGAGCTGTGGGTTTTTCCCGTACTCTGCGTCTTATACAACCAGGTGACGCGGAAGCGAGGCCTGGGGGCGATCCTTTTGTTTGCCATACTGTTCAGCGCCGGCATTACCGCTATCGAATACATCCTGGAACGGTACACGGCCCTTATTCACTACCTGGACTGGACCTGGTTCACCAGTTTCTATACTTTGACGATAACCTTCCTGCTTTCCCGCGCCTTCATCGCCTTCTTCCGCTGGGGGTGCGACCACTTCGGCGGAAAGCAGCGCATCCGGTGAGCAAATAAAATACTCAGCCTACGCATCAAGGCGGAATTCCGTGCCGGAATTCCGCTCTTTCATTTCCGGGGGGCCGTCCGGGAGCCGCGGCGCCAGGAGGTTAGCCCGGCGCAAAGACAAGCTCCGCCCTGATGGAAGGATAATTTAGGTCCAGGACCAGGCAGGAAGGCCGGCGCTCGCGGCGTTTGGCAAACAGCGAGCCGGGATTGAGCATCAGGATGCCTTGCTTTGTACATATTACCGGCTGGTGGCTGTGGCCAAAAACAATCGCATCCGGCTTTGCGGCTTGAAATTGTTCGTAAGCCCGCGTCAGGGTGTCTTTTTTCCCTTCGCCGTGTCCGTGGGTGACTCCCAGGCGAAAGCCTCCGAGATTCACAAGACAACGCTCCGGGAGCAGTCCGCGAATTTCCGGGGGATCATTGTTTCCCCAGACGCCGAAAAAAGGAAAGCGGGATTGCCAGATTTCGACAATGGCCAAGGAGCAGAAATCTCCGGCATGGATGACAACATCGAAGGGGTCCGGCCACCGGGACAGGAATTCCAGCATCCTGTCCGGCGCCGTCAGGTGCGTATCAGCGATAACCAAGGCAATTACGCCGGAGTTCATGGAAATCCTCCCCGAGCCTGATTTTCCGCCCGGCCAACCGGGAAACAAAACGGCTCCAGCGTATTGTTCCCAGTTGGCCGGGGCGGCATCCCCCGATGCCATGCGGAAAAATTCGCGGAAAGAATACATGCAGATAAGCAGGTATTTTGTCCGATTTTTGGGAATATGTGTGAAAAAAGGGCGGGAGGCCATTATGCGCTTGGCGGAATCCATCCTGAAGGTCATGGATCTCATCGATCAGGGTGTTATTGTCGTTGACCGGGAGAAAATCATTACGCTTTATAACAATAAAGCCAAGGAGATCTTTAATCCTGCCTCGCGGCTGGGGCCGGGGCATCCAGCCGGCCAAATCGCTCCGGGTGACCTGGTCGCTTTGGTGGATACCGAACTGGGCGGCGACGACGGCGATTTGGCTCCGGGGGATTTACGGCTGATTGGCGTTGACCCCGCCGCCTTGCAAAAAGGACACGCCCTGGTCGCCATCGGGACTTACGGCGGCAATGACCCGGCCGTATGGCAGCATAATGAGCGGACCGGCGGGGACAGGGTACTGGAGATCAGCTCCAACTGGAGCGGATATCCTGTGAAAGCAAGCTTAAACCGGGTTGCCAAGATCATGAGTATTTCGGTTGGCAAAAACGAGTATGTTCTTCGCTACCGGATCAGTGCCGGCCATATGGTCATTGCTGAGCCCGCCGCCTTACGGATTAAGTTTTATCAGGCCCCGGGCTATACCGCCAGGGGGGAGGCCCTGCGGGACATCCTTTACGGGAAACGGTACGCGGCAAAAGGGACTGACGTGCCTGAACCCATGCTGACCGGAAGGCCAATTACCGATTTTCATCCTCCGAGCGTCGGCTTCCAGCAACTCGACGAAATTTTGAGCGGCAAATGCGATGGCGTTGTGGGAATCGAATCGCAGATCAACGGTATCTATGTTCGCTGCTCGCTTTTTCCGCTGACGGCCCTGACGGGCAAGGTAAGCGGGGCCGTGCTGCTTTTCCGGGATATTACCGAGATCAAGCAACTGGAGAATTGTGTAATCGACAGCGGGGCGGCGCAAGGGTTTTCAGCCATAATGGGCACAAGCACCGCTATCCGTGAAACCGTAAAGCTGGCCCAGCGGGTCGCCCGGGCGAATTCCACCGTGCTTTTGCTCGGGGAGAGCGGGACCGGAAAAGGGTTGTTCGCGCGGGGCATCCACGACGCCGGTCCCAGGAGGGACAAGCCCTTCATCTATGTCAACGCTGCCGCGATCCCGCCTATGTTGATGGAAAGCGAATTGTTCGGCTACCAGGAGGGGGCTTTTACCGGCGCGGTCAAAAGCGGGCGGCCGGGAAAATTCCGTCTTGCCGATGGCGGGACGATTTTCCTCGATGAAATCGAGGACCTGGACATCGCTTTGCAGGTAAAGCTGCTGGGCGTATTGCAGGATCATTGCGTACAACCGGTCGGGGCCGGGGCCGCCGTGCCGGTCGATGTCAGAGTGATTGCGGCGACCAACCGTGATCTGGCCGAGGAAGTGCGCCAGGGCCGGTTTCGCAGGGACCTTTACTACCGGCTGAACGTAATCGAACTGACGATTCCTCCTCTGCGCGAGCGCAAGGGCGATATCTACGCGTTGGCGATCCACATCCTTTCGCGGTTAAACCAGAAGCTGGGGAAGAATATCAGGGATCTGACCCCCGAGGTCTATGGCGTGTTTACTCTGTATGATTGGCCGGGCAATGTCAGAGAACTCGAAAATGTGCTGGAGAGAGCCGCAGCCATCACCGACGGCAGCAGCATCACCGTCAATGAATTGCCTGCGCAGATGCGGACGGCGGTTGCTTCTCTGCCCGGCGAATACGACAGGCCGCAGCCGCTGAAAAATGTGGTGGAGAAGGCGGAGAAGCTGGCCTTGGCGGAGGCCATCCGGTTAACCGGCGGCAATATGACCCAGGCTATGGAACTATTACAGATTGGCCGAACGGCTTTTTACGAAAAAATGAAAAAATATAAGCTGCATATTGTTCGCTAAACCGAACAATAATTCGTTTTGCCGAATAAGCGGTGGAGTTAAGAATTCCTGGAAACAGGCGATATCTTAGCTTCATCGCTTTGCTGTTTCTGTTCGCTTTGGCGGACAACTTCCGGAGGCCGCATTCCTTGTACCGCTGCTTCCGGGGTTGGCATACTGCTTGCAACCGGTAAGGGCAGGAGGTTGCAGTTTGATTTCCTGAAAAGGAGGAAAGCGGCGTTGAAAGTGTTTTTTTCGGTAGATATGGAAGGGATTTCCGGAATTGTCAGCTGGGATCAGACTTCCAGCCGGGGATACGATTACGCCAGGGCGCGAAAGCTCATGACGGAGGAGGTCAATGCCGCGGTCCGGGGCGCGGTGAGGGCCGGGGCAAAGGAACTTCTGGTGAACGATTCCCATAACGCGATGACCAATCTGCTGATTGAGGAGCTTCAGTCCCCGGCCAGGCTGCTCACCGGCTCGCCTAAGCCGGGCAGCATGATGGAAGGGCTGGACGCCACGTTTGACGGAGTGATGCTGCTTGGCTATCATGCGCGAATGAATGCCCGGGGCGTTCTGAGCCATACGTACAGCAGCCGGACAGTGGGCTGTCTTTGGCTCAACGGGCAGGAGGCCGGTGAACTGGCTCTTAACGCTTATGTTGCCGGGCATTATGACGTACCTGTGCTGATGGTTTCCGGCGACAACCAACTGGTGGGGGAAGCCAAAGCCCTGATTGCCGACGTGACCGAGGTGACCGTCAAGGAAACCCGCAGCAGGTATGCGGCGATCTGCCTGGGCGCCGAGGACGCAAGGCGGGTCATTGAAGAAGGCGCTTACCGGGCCTTGATCATGAAACAACGGGTCAGACCGGTAAAAATCAAGCGGCCGGTGCAACTGGAGGTAGCCTTCCTGCATAGCGGCATGGCCGAAGCCGCGGAAATAATGCCCGGCGCGATCCGGACAGGCGGAACTTCGGTCGCGTTTCAGGCTCCCGATATCCTGGCGGCCTATAAAGCCTTCCGTACCCTGGTCACCTTGGCGGGAACGGTGCAGTGAGGCCGTGCAACAGGGGCGCTGGGACTGAATGCTCTAAGCGGGAGGTATAAACAATGGGGAGATTTGTTCTGAACCGTCTCCTGGGTTCTGTTCCGATTCTTCTGGGAGTAATTTTGATTATTTTTGTCCTGCTGAATGTTGTTCCTGGAGATCCGGTGGCCTTGATGATGGCCGAGCACATCGATCCGGACGTGGTTGCCAGGGTGCGCGCCGAAATGCATCTGGACGATCCGTTATATGTGCGGTTTGGCCGGTTCGTATGGGACGCGCTGCACGGGGATTTTGGCGTTTCCTACAAAATGAACCGGCCGGTGGCGACCTTGCTGATGGACGCTTTTCCCAACACCTTGCTGCTCGCTGTGGCGGCGGCGCTTTTTTCATGGCTGGTGGGGATACCGGCCGGCATTTTGTCGGTAGTCAAGAAAAACTCCTTCCCTGATTACTTTTCCATGGGGTTTGCGCTGCTGGGCGTATCCATGCCGGTTTTCTGGGCCGGCTTGCTGATGCAGTACATATTTGCGTTCCAGTTGGGCTGGCTTCCGGTTTCCGGCTTTAATAGCCCGCTGTGCCTCATCATGCCCGCTGTTGTTTTGGGCTGGAGTTCGGCGGGAATGATTGCCCGCCTCACCCGCTCCAGCCTGCTGGAGGTCATGGGAAACGACTACATAAGGACTGCCAGGGCGAAGGGCCTGACCGCGGTTTCCGTATTGGTGAACCATGCCCTGAAGAATTCCTTTCTGCCGGTTGTGACCGTGATGGCCATCCAAGTAGCGTCGCTGCTTTCCGGCGCGGTGATTACCGAAACGATTTTCAGCATTCCCGGGATCGGCCGGATCGCCGTCAACGCCATTCAAGCCAGAGATATGCCGTTGCTTCAAGCGTCGGTCATCTTTACCACTCTGCTGGTCATCATTGGAAATCTTGCGGCTGACATCATGTATTCCATCTTGGACCCCAGAATTAAAAGCAAATAGACCGAGTCAAAAAAGGCGAGAGGGTGAGCGCAATGGAGCCGAAAGCGGATATGCCGTCAGGACCGCCGGGCGTTCCGGCCAGGAAAGAAAAAGAACCGGTTACCGAGTCGTTTTGGCGCGAACTGCTGTACTCGATCAAACAAAATCGCAGCGCTTCGCTTGGAGGAATCGGGCTGCTGCTGTTCGTGGCTGCGGCGATTTTCGCACCGTATATTTCGCCGCATGATCCATATCTGGTAAACCTGAACGCCCAGTTTCACAGGCCTTCGCCGGAATATCCGCTGGGCACCGATATGTACGGCCGGGACATCCTGAGCCGGATTATCCATGGGTCGCGGATATCTCTCGTCATCGGGCTGGTGCCGACGGCCATATCCATGGCCATCGGCACGATTCTGGGGCTGCTGGCCGGATTTTACGGCGGCAGGACGGATTCCGCCATCATGCGGTCGGCGGACATCGTGATGGCCTTCCCCTCGCTGCTGTTGGCGATGGTCGTCATGTATACGCTGGGGGCGAGCCTTCTCAATATCTTCATTGCCCTCAGCCTGGTCGGCTGGGCAGGCATCGCCCGGGTGGTAAGGGCACAGACCCTTTCCCTGAAAGAAAAGGAGTTTATTGAAGCCGCCAGGGCCATCGGCGTCAAGAACCGGGTAGTGATCGCAAGGCATCTGTTTCCCAACTGCGTTCCTTCGCTGCTGGTGCTGTTCACCCTGGGTATTCCGGGAGCCATCCTGTCGGAAGCAAGCCTGAGCTTCCTGGGGGTGGGCGCTCAGCCGCCTACGCCAAGCTGGGGACTCATGGTGTCGACCGGGAAGGAATTTCTTTCTGTCGCTCCCTGGGTGGCAATTACACCGGGAATTGCCATCCTGCTGGTGGTATTGGCCTTTAACTTCTTAGGCGACGGGCTGAGAGACGCCCTCGATCCCTATATGAAACACTAAGCGGCTGAGGGAGGCTGTAAAATGCCGGATGACAGCATGACGGCGCAAAAGGCGGATTCGACGGGCAACCAACGGCCGGAGGGTGAAGTGATGCTTACAGTAGCAGGGTTAAAAACTTATTTTTCCACCCGCCAAGGAGTGATCCCGGCTGTTGACGATATCAGCCTGGAAGTGCGCAGAGGAAAAATTCTGGGACTTGTCGGGGAATCGGGCTGCGGGAAAAGCATCACCGCCCTTTCCATCCTGCGCCTGGTGCCTTCGCCGCCCGGGAAAATTATCGCCGGCAGGGTTGTTCTGGACGGGAAAAACCTGCTGGAACTTACCGAGAAAGAGATGGGGCATATCCGCGGCAACGAAATTTCCATGATCTTTCAGGAACCCATGACGTCCCTGAACCCGGTTTACACCGTCGGCAAGCAGGTGATGGAAGCCCTGATTCTGCACCAGAAACTCAGTAAAGCACAAGCCCGGGAGAAGGCCCTCGCGATGTTCAACCTGGTCGGCATACCCGAACCGGAAAAGCGGATTGACGTTTATCCGCATCAACTCTCCGGCGGGCTGCGGCAGCGGGTGATGATCGCCATGGCCTTAAGCTGCCGGCCGAAGCTTTTGATCGCCGACGAACCCACCACCGCCCTCGACGTCACGGTCCAGGCCCAGATTCTCAGGCTGATGAAAGAACTGCAGGAAGAACTGAATTCAGCGATTATCCTGATTACCCACGACCTGGGCGTTGTGGCCGAAATCTGCGACGATGTGAATGTTATGTATGCCGGCCGAATTGTCGAACACGCCGATGTCTATGAATTGTTCGACCGCGCGTTGCACCCCTATACGGCGGGGTTGCTGAAATCCCTGCCCAAGATGTATCAGGAGAACGAGCGGCTCTACAACATCGTGGGGATGGTGCCCAATTTGCTGCAGTTGCCCAAGGGTTGCCGGTTCCATCCGCGCTGCGAGTCGGCCAGGGCGATCTGCCGCGAAGCGGAGCCCGCGCTGTTTGAGACCGGCGGGAGCCATTTGGTTCGATGTTGGAAGTATAAAGGTTAGGGGGCGGTATTGTGGCTGAGACACTTGTTACAAGCAACGGCCTGAAAAAATACTTCGCAGGTTCGGCCGGATGGTTTGGCAAGAGCGGGGACGTGGTGCGGGCCGTCGACAATATCAATATCGCGATCGGCAAGAACGAGACGCTGGCGCTGGTGGGGGAATCGGGCTGCGGGAAAAGCACGCTGGGCAGGCTGCTGATCAATCTGTTGGAACCGACTGAGGGCGAAGTTTACTTCAAGCGGCAAAACATCTATAAGTTAAACCCCGCCGAGCGGACGGCGTTCCGGAAACAAGTACAGATTATCTTTCAGGACCCGTATGCTTCCCTCAATCCCCGGATGAAGGTCCGCAGCATCATCGGGGAGCCTCTGGAAACCCATAGCCTCGCCCAAGGCAAAGAAATGGACAGCCGGGTGGGGGAACTGATGAACCTGGTCGGCCTGGAAAAAGGTTATATGACGAGGTATCCGCATCAATTCAGCGGCGGACAGCGGCAAAGGATCGGCATCGCCAGGGCGCTGGCTCTCAATCCGGAATTACTGATCTGCGATGAACCCGTCTCGGCCCTGGATGTCTCCATCCAGTCGCAGATTTTGAACTTGTTAAAGGACCTGCAGCAGCAACTGGGCCTGACCTACCTGTTTATTTCCCACAATCTGAGTGTGGTGCGCTATATGGCCAACCGGGTGTGCGTCATGTTTCTGGGCAAGGTGGTGGAACTGGGAAGCTGCAAAGCAGTATTTGACCAGCCGCTGCATCCCTACACCCAGTTTCTGATGATGGCGGTGCCGCTGCCCAATCCAAAGCTGCGCAATCGGGAAAAGCGCATCCTGGAAGGCGATGTGCCCAGTCCCATCAACCCGCCGCCGGGGTGCAGGTTTCATACGCGGTGCCCGTATGCCAAAGGGATTTGCGCCGCAGAAGAACCGGAACTGGCGGATTTCGGCGGGCGACAATGCGCTTGCCATTTTCCCTTAGGCTAGTGAAAAACGGGGGTGCTTGACATGCTAAGAACCAATGCCGACCGGCTGGTAATGCAGTCGGTGATGGGCGAAATCGCCCATCCGCGCCTGGAAAACCCATGGAAGGTGGGACAGGACGGAATTCCGCAAATACTGCCGGGAATCGGGGCCATAACCTATAACATAGCGATTGGCGACAGCGTTTTTGGCTGGGAGGGCGACCATGTAGAACCGGGCGTTTCCATCCGCAACCCGGTGGACGTCGAGAACACGGCGCTCATCACTTTGGCCTGCCTCGGCAACCAAGCCAGCGTAATCACCGGCGACGGCAAGGGCCTGAAAGGATTTGTCACCGGTACCCACGGAGGAAGAGACAACACGATGGTTTATTTCGACACCCGCGAACTCGACAGCTTGGCTGTCGGCGATAAGGTCCAAATCAAGGCCTGGGGTCTGGGTCTGAAACTGCTGGACTATCCGGCCGTCCAGATCATGAGCGTCGATCCGGCTGTTTTGGCGGCAATGGAGATCAGGGAAAAGGACGGCTGCCTCGAAGTGCCCGCCGTGGCGGAAGTGCCGCCGTTTCTTATGGGGTCGGGCATTGGGTCGACCGTGCCCCACAAAGGGGATTATGACATCATGACCCAGGACCGGGAGGCAGTCCGGGCCTTTGGCCTGGAGAGCCTGAGGTTCGGCGATCTGGTGCTGTTGCGGGATTGCGACAATACCTACGGAAGGGGCTACTTCAGGGGTGCAGTTACGGTCGGCGTCGTTGTTCACAGCAACTGCATCCTGGCCGGTCACGGCCCCGGCGTCGTCACCGTCCTGAGCTGCAAGCAGGGGAGAATAAAACCCAGGCTGGATAAAAAGGCCAATATCGGGTATTACAAAGGCATTTTGAAATAGCTCGAAGATGAAAAGAGCCGCAGCCGGCAGGCAGGGCAGATTTCCTGGACGCGGCGGCGGAACAAAAGGAGGCGGTGAGAGTTTCGTTTTTTCGACGGGCCTTAATCAATCAAGGAAGAGGAGGGGTTTACGTGAAGGGCTTTAGAGCGGTTATTGTCACTGGATTATGCCTCCTGCTAGTCTTCGCGGCGGGATGCTCGATGTCTGACAAGGCTTCTGGCAAGAACACCCTGCGACTGGCTCTGATCAGCGATCCGCACACGGCGGATGTCCAGCTCACCACCGAGGATTACGGAATACCTTTGAATATCTTTGACCGGCTGGTAGAAGCCAAGACCACCCTGCCCGGCAAGTCGGAACTGGTGCCCGGACTGGCGGAAAAATGGGACGTGTCCGCCGACGGTAGGGTGTATACTTTCCATCTTCGCCAAGGCGTCAAATTTCATAACGGCGAAGAACTGACCGCCGATGACGTGCTGTTTACTTTCGACAGGATGCTCAATCCGAAAACCAAAGCGCTGAATAGCGATTTTTTGGATATGATTGCCGGGGCGAAAGAGCGGCTGGACGGCAAGGCCGAGACCGTCAAAGGCCTGAAGGCCATCGACAAATATACCATTGAAATTACCTTGGCCGAGCCCTTCGGGCCGTTCCTGGCCAACCTGGCGACTCCGGCCGGCTCCATCTACAACCGGAAGGCGACCGAGGCCGCCGGAGACCAGTTTGGCCTGGACCCCAAAAAAACGATCGGCACCGGCCCCTTCCAAATCAAGGAATGGCAAGTAAACGACCATGTGACCCTGGAAGCCTTTGACCAGTACTGGCAGGGAAAGGCTGCCCTGGAGCGAATCGTCCTGAAGGTTGTGCCGGACCCCGATACCCAGAAAATGCAGTTTGAAACCGGGGAATTGGATGTATTCGATTGTGATAATGCCAGAACGCAGATCCCTTATTTTGAACAAAACGAAAAATGGAAAAACCAAATCGTAAAGGGACCGCGAGTCGGCGTGTACTATTACTGCATCAACGAAAGCATCAAGCCGTTCGACGATGTCAGGGTCAGAAAAGCTTTTCAGATGGCGGTCAACCGTCAGGTCCTCCTAGACAAACTGTATTATGGAAAAGGTCAGCTCATAAGCACCATCATGCCGCCCGGTCTGGCCGGCTACAACCCGGACGCGCCGAAAATCGCCTATGACCTAGAGAAGGCGAAAGAGCTGCTGAAAGAAGCCGGCTACGCCGACGGCTTCGATATGGTTATCACCCAGGTAACCGACAATCCGTCATCCCTCCGGGTGAATGAAGCTGTGCAGGCCATGCTGAAAGAAGTCGGCATCCGCGCGGAGATCAAGCAGATGGACCGGGCCACCTGGTTTGCCACAAGAAAGCAAGGACAACTGCCGATGTACCTGTCGGATTGGTCAGCCGATTATAACGATCCTGATAACTTCATTTATACCTTCTTTGCCCCGAAAAACTCCGTCGTCCGGTCGTTTAACTATCAGAACGCCGCAGTGGCCGCCAAGCTGGAGCAGGCGAGGACAATGACCGACCAGAATGCCCGATACAAGTTATATCAAGAGCTGGAGGAGCAGATTGTTATCCGGGACGCCGCCTGGGTGCCGCTGTTTACCCTGGAGCATTTATTCGTCGTTCAACCGCGGGTGAAAAACTTCACGGTATCCTGGAACGGCTGGTCCAACATGCCCTACTACGGCATAAGTATCGAGGAAGCCAAATAAACATCGCCGGACCCTTCCGGCCGGCTGCTGGAAGTTGTCCCGGCAAACGGAGCCCCGCTTCACGCGTGGGCTTCCGTTTTTGCTTCCGGGCCTTTGCAGCTCTGCATATACCGATAATAGGAGGTTCTTGAACCCAAGCCTGCGAAAGATCGGGGCGGCTTTCCCCGGCGGGAATTGTCTGAAAAGCGAGGTTGGAGAATGAGATCGAAGCTGCTGGCCCAACTGATATATGAAGAGATTGTTCAGGATATCCGGGGACGGGAAAATCAGCCGGAAAATGACCAGCGCTATTTACAGCTTCTTTTGGCCCTGCGGAGCGCGCTGATTGAAAGGGGCGATCCGCTCATCGCCATGGATATCGGAACCGACACCTTGCTGGTGAATCTCTCCCACCAACTGCCCTTTTACCGTGCGCTATTCCCCCTGTACGACACGGCGCTCCGCGGCTGGCCAGATGCTTGAAGGACCGCGACGGCTATCTGGCGGTAATTGATGTGGGGGCGAATATCGGGGACTCCGCTTGCCTGATTTCCCAGGCGGTGGCTGGCTCGTTTTTGTGCATCGAAGGAAACGGCGACTATTTTTCCCTTCTCCAGGACAACACCAAACGCCTGAAGGGGCATTTCGCATGCGTCAACGCCGTCTGCGCCGGAATCCCAAGCCCTTTCGCTGGCGAGCATCGTCGGGATTCATGGCGAATTCAGCCAGGCCAAACCTGCTGAAGATTGACACTGATGGTTTTGATGCTTGCGTACTCAGGGGAGCCCGGCATTTTTTGCAGGAAAACAAAGCCACCCTGTTCTTCGAATTTTTTCCGGAGCTATGGGAAAAAAACGGGGAGCAGCCGTTGGCGATTTTTTCTTTCCTGCTGGAACTGGGCTATCGCCATGGCTTATTCTACAATAATTTCGGCCTGCCGGTAGAGGCGGTCCGGTTTGAGGACTGCGGCAAGCTCGAAGAATTGGCCGGCCGGATCGGCACAAACCAGGTCAGGTATTACGATATTATGGTGCCGGGCCGCTCCTTGCCCGCGGAAGCGTTTAGCGCCTTTTGCCGGAGTGAGGCTGAGGCCGCCCGCAAAATACTGACGCGCCAATGAGCCGGTCGGCGCGACCTGCGGTTTGGACGTTTCAAGTCAAGAGCACTCAAGCCTTAGCGGCGCGAGTGCTCTTCTTTGTCTTGCAATAGTTCGCTCCCCGGTGTCTGAGCGCCGTTCATGCGCTTAGGAGGGCTTGATCATGAATTTAGGGAATACAGGACGATTTTGGTAGACAAATCGGGATGGAAACATCTATAATTAAATAAGCATTTTAAATGATGGTTTAAAAACTGTGCTGAAAAGGAGGTCCGCCAAATGCGGATGGAGGTATCGACAGACAAGCCAAAAGTAAGCAAAATCGTCGAGGCAGCCACCCGGTTGTTCGCCGCTAAGGGGTATTCGTCCGTGTCGGTCAAGGAACTGGCCGACTCCGCCGGGGTGAATATCGCCCTGATTTCCTACTATTTCGGCGGAAAGGAAAATCTTTATAAGCTGGTGCTGGAGCGGCAGTTTCTTCCCCTTGACCGCATGCTGGACGCCCTGGAAAAGACGGAGATGGGGCCGGTCGACAAACTCAGGGAATTTGCGCAGCTTATCGCCCGGTGCTGTATGGATGAGTTTCAGGGGGAGCGTCTGTTCCTGATTGAAATTATCAACCCCACCGCCTGTTTTGAGGCCGTGGTCCGAACAAGGGTAAGCCGGGTTCACTATTTTCTCCGGGACTGTATCAGCCAAGCCATGGCACTCGGCCGGTTCCGGTCCGATCTCGACCCGGATTACGCCAGCCAGACGCTGGGCAATGTCCTCCGGTTCCATCTGGCGGCCCGGCATTTCGCAAAGGATCTCTTGCCCGACCGGGAGAATCAGGCGGAATATTACACCAAACAGGCCCTCGATATTTTCTTCTGCGGAGTGCTTGCGCCGGCAGGCCCGGAGAGAAACGATCCGAGCCATCGGGCCGCCGCTCCGGTATTGTAGGCAACCAACCGGGGCAAAGGCAACGGGGGAAAGTCGCATGACAGGCATTCTTAAATTGGCGGACACGCAATAAAATAAGACGGGATGCCGGGGGTTCAGGCTGGTATGATAACAATGCTTCATTTTTTGAACAGGGATAAAGGAGGAAAAAAAGTGTTGCTCACAAGGGTCAGTAAATCCATCTATTGCGGTATTATAGCGATCATTGCCATGACGATGGCCGCCGGCTGCGGCAGCAAGCAGGCTGCCCAGGTTTCGCCGTCGGAGGTGAAGGTCATGCAGGTTATCCAGCGGGATACTCCGGTTACATATGAGTATGTGGGCCAGGTAAAGGCCAAGAATGAAGCGCAGATCCGGGCCAAAGTCTCCGGAAACATTGTCGCGAAATTGGTGGAAGGCGGCGCCACGGTCCAGGAAGGACAGCCGCTTTTCCAGATCGACCGGCGGCAGTATGAGGCGTCGCTGCTGAGCGCCCAGGCCCAACTGGCTCAGGCGGAAGCGGCTCTCAGCAACTCCCGCCTGGATACGCAGCGATATCAGAAACTGGCGGATCAGAACGCCATTGCCCGCCAGGCTCTGGACACTCAGCAGTCGACGGAACAACAGAACGCCGCTGTGGTGAACGCTTACCGGGCCAAGGTGCAGCTGGCGGTCGACGACCTGTCCGACACTTTGATTGTGGCTCCGTTCAACGGCCGGATCGACGTAAATGATCTGAGCATCGGCAGCTTTGTCACCGCCGGGTCGACGACGCTGGCCACGATCTCTTCGATTGACCCGGTTTTCGTTCAGTTCAGCATGAGTGAAACCGAGTATTTGCAATTTGCCCAACTGGGGCGGGGCACCACGCCGGCTGAATGGGGACGGGACCTGACGCTGCTTCTCAGCGACGGGTCGCAATACCCCGTGACCGGCCAGATCGAACAGGTGGACAGAGGGGTGGCCGCCGACACCGGCACGCTCACCCTCAAAGCCGTGTTCGCCAATCCCCAGAAGCTTCTCCTGCCAGGCATGTTTGCCAGGGTGGTGGCACAAGGGGAAGTCCGCAAGGGGGCCCTGCTGGTTCCCCAGCGCGCCGTGCAGCAGCTCCTGGACAAAACCTTCGTCACGGTTGTGGGCGAGGGTGACAAGGCTGAAACCAGACCGGTAAAAATGGGCCCCCGCGTCGGGAATCTGTGGGTCGTGGAAGAAGGACTGTCGCCTGCTGACCGCGTCGTAGTGGAAGGGGCGGCCAAGGTTCAGCCGGGAATGCTGTTGAAAGTAGTCATGATTGGACCGGACGACCTGCAGACTCCGGCCAAGCAATAGGGGGTGCGCCGGTGGCTAGATTTTTTATCGAACGACCTATTTTCGCCATAGTATTATCGATTGTCATCACGCTGGGGGGCCTGATCGCGGCCGTCAATCTGCCGATAGCCCAATATCCCCAGATCACCCCGCCTCAAATCAGCGTAAGCACCAATTATACGGGAGCCAACGCCGAGGTCGTCGACCAGACGATTGCCCAGAGCCTTGAACAACAGGTCAACGGGGTCGAGGATATGGTTTCCATGTCCTCGACCAGTACGGACAGCGGCACCTATACGCTCAACATCCAGTTCGAACCGGGCAAGAACGCCGATATCGCCGCGGTCCAGACCCAGAACCGCGTGGCCCAGGCCAATGCGTCGATGCCGTCCGAGGTTCAGCAAAACGGAATCACTACCCGCAAGTCCGCCCAGGATATGGCCCTGGTTTTTGCGCTCTGGTCGCCGGAAGGAACCTATGAGCAGACCTTCCTGAAAAACTACGGCAGCATCTACCTGATCGAGGATATCAAACGGGTCAAAGGCGTGGGCAACGTTATGGAGTTCGGCTCCGACTACGGTATGCGCATCTGGCTTGAGCCCGATAAAATGGCCAGGCTGAACATCACCACCAGCGATGTTTCGGCCGCCATTACCACGCAGAACATCCAGGCCCCAGCCGGAACGATCGGCAAATCGCCGACGCTGCCCGATCAGGAGTTTCAGTATTCCGCCCGGGTGCAAGGCCGTCTCAGCGAAAAGGATGAATTCGAGAACATCATTATCCGCTCCCAACCGGACGGCTCCTTTGTCCGGCTCAAGGATATCGCCCGGGTTGAACTGGGCAGCAAGGACTATACCTTCAACGGGGCGCTCGACGGGCATCCGACCGCCGGCTTTGCCGTCCAACTGAGCAGCGATGCCAACGCCCTCCAGACCATCGCCGGCGTCCGGGAAGTTATTGCAAATGCCGCCAAGAGCTTTCCGCCGGACCTGGAGTATAAAGTCGTCGTCGACACGTCCGAGTATGTGCAAGAGTCTATGAAAGAGGTGGCGAAAACCTTTGCCGAGGCCTTGCTGCTGGTGCTGCTGGTAGTATTTCTGTTCTTGCAGAGCGCCAGGGCCACCCTCATTCCCATGCTCGCCATTCCCGTATCGCTCATCGGAACCTTTGGCGCGTTTATCGCTCTCGGCTTTTCGATCAATACACTGACGATGTTCGCCATGGTGCTGGCCATCGGCCTGGTGGTGGACGACGCCATTGTCGTCATCGAGGCCGTCGAGCATCATATGCGCTATAACGGCCTCAGCCCGAAGGACGCCACCATCCGGGCCATGAGCGAGGTCTCCGGACCGGTTGTCGCCATCGCCTTCGTACTGGCTTCGGTGTTCATCCCTGTGGCCTTTTTCGGCGGCACCATGGGGATTCTTTACAAGCAGTTCGCGCTGACCATCGCCGTGTCGATGGGCCTGTCGGCCCTAGTGGCGCTGTCCTTGACCCCGGCGTTGTGCGCGCTGCTGCTCAAGCCCTATGATCCGGATGCCCATGGCGGACGGGTCGGCCGGTTCTTCGAACGTTTCAACGCCTGGTTCGAGGAAATGGTGGAACGCTACGGCAGCGGAGTGGGAAAAATTATTCCCAGGGCCCGGCTGGTGATGGTGATGCTGGCAGTCCTGGTCATTCTGGCCGGAGCGTTGTTCCGGGTGGTGCCTTCGTCGTTCATCCCGGCCGAAGACCAAGGTTTCCTGATCACCGCCGTCACTCTGCCGGAAGGGGCCAGCCTGAACCGCACCAAGGCTGTCATCGAGCAAGTGACGGAATCCATCCGGTCGCAGCCCGGGGTCGAGAATACGATGGCCATTGCCGGCTACGACATCCTGGGCGGCGGCAGTAAATCGAACGCGGCGCTGAGTTTCGCCAAACTAAAGCCGTGGTCGGAGCGGACCACCCCCGAACTTCAGGTTGATCAGCAGATCGCCAGGGTATTCATGACCAGCGGCCGGATGCCGGAGGCCACGGTGCTGGCTTTCAACCCTCCGTCGCTGCCCGGCCTGGGTGTGGTGGGCGGGTTCACGCTGATGCTGGAGGACCGGTCCGGCGGCCCGCTGGACAACATGGACCAGGTTTCTAAACAGTTTCTCGCCGCGGCCCGCCAGCGGCCGGAAATCGGCATGATTTACTCGACCTTCCAGATCGACACTCCCGGCTATCAGTTCGAGGTTGACCGGGATAAGGTGCAGAAGCTCGGCATTCCGGTCAGCGACGTCTTCACCGCGCTGCAGACCTTCCTGGGCGGCGTGCAGGTCAACGATTTCAACCGCTTTGGGCGGACCTACAAGGTCATGCTGCAGGCCGAGCCCCAATTCCGCAATGACGTCGAAGCCACCCGGTTCTTTTATCTGCGGAGTTCGACCGGCGCGATGGTGCCGCTCAACACCCTGCTGAAAGCCTCGCCGACCAACGCCGCGTCGGTCATCAAGCGTTATAACAGTTACCGATCCATTCAGATCAACGGGAACCCGGCGGCCGGCTACAGCTCGGGCCAGGCGATCACCGCCCTGGAAGAGGTGGCGGCCCGGACACTGCCGACCGGATTCAGCTATGAATGGTCGGGTCAAAGCCGCGAAGAAAAGATTTCCGGCGGCCAGGCTCCGATTGTCTTTGGTTTCGCCCTGCTGTTCGTTTTCCTCTGCCTCGCGGCGCTGTATGAAAGCTGGACCATTCCCTTTGCCGTCCTTCTCAGCGTGCCCACAGGACTGTTCGGAGCTTTCCTGTTCCAGTACGCGCGGAGCCTTGAGAACAGCATCTACATGCAGATCGGTCTGGTCATGCTGATCGGCCTGGCGGCCAAGAACGCCATCCTCATCGTCGAGTTTGCCAAGGTGCGGGTCGACAAGGGCATGAATCCCGCCCAGGCGGCCATTGAGGCTGCCAAGCTCCGGTTCCGGCCCATCCTGATGACTTCTCTGGCGTTCATTATCGGCTGCCTTCCCCTGGCGCTGGCCAAGGGCGCCGGGGCGGGGGCGAGAAACGCCATGGGAACGGCGGTCGTCGGCGGGATGTTCATGGCCACGCTGCTGGGCGTCTTTCTCATTCCGGTTCTCTTTGTGGTTGTTGAGCGATTCGCCGAAAAATTGCAGCAACGGCGCGAACAGCGCAGGAGCCGGAATGCGGCGGACACTTCCGCATCTTCCCAATAGGCGTTTCCGAAGCTAGCTTATCTTCCGGTGAAAACTCCGCGAACACTCGCGGAGTTTTCCTTTGTCTGCCAAAACCGGGCGGAGCGGAACGGGGGGAGCAGCAAACAAGCGGTATTGCCAGCTATTACGGTTAAGACTTTGAAATTCGCAACTACTGAGGTCTTGACAAAAGTTGGCCATTGTTCTATTATCTTAATGAGAATGAATTTCAATATCAGCAAGAAGGTGAAAGCGTTATGACAAAAACCCTCAACCTGCTACGCCCGGGTGAGGCTGGCGTGGTGAAAAGCGTAACGGGCAGCGGGCCGGTGAAGCGCCGGCTGATTGACATGGGACTGATTGCCGGCAGCCGCGTTCAGGTGCACAAATTGGCTCCGCTGGGCGACCCGATGGAGATCAAAGTAAAGAATTTCAATCTTTCCCTGCGCAAGTCGGAAGCTGCGCTCATTGAACTACAGCCCGAATGACGACGGCCGGCAGGCGGCGGATTTATGGAACGGCTGCCGACGGACCAGGCGGCAATAGTTAAGGAGATAGGCTAGGAGGTAAGACAATGGCGACCGCGAGTTTAACAGTGGCATTGGCCGGAAATCCCAATTCCGGTAAAACTACAATTTTCAACAATCTCACCGGAGCCCGCCAGCATGTTGGCAACTATCCCGGGGTTACGGTGGAAAGACGGGAAGGTTCCCGGCGGTATCAGGGACAGGATATGCTTCTGGTGGACCTGCCAGGAACGTACAGTCTGACGGCGCACTCGCTCGACGAGTTGGTGGCCCGCAATGTAATTATTGATGAAAAACCGGATATTATTGTAAATATTCTTGACGCGTCCAACCTGGAGCGCAATTTATATTTGGCGGTTCAGGTGCTGGAGCTTGAACGCCCGGTAGTACTGGCGCTGAATATGTCCGACGTGGCGGAAAAAATGGGAATGGCCGTGGATGACCAGGCCCTCAGCCGCAAACTGGGGATTCCGGTGGTACGGACGGTAGGAAATCGCAATCAAGGCATGGATGATCTGCTGAAGCTGGTGACGCAAGCGGCCAAGGACAATAAGTCCACCTCGTTCGCGGTCGACTACGGCCCGGTGCTGGAACCCCAAATCAAGCTGCTGACCGAGCTGCTCGCTTCGCTGACGGAGGTCAAATATCCGCAGCGCTGGCTGGCGATCAAACTGCTGGAGAACGACCAGGAAGTGGTGAGGGTCGTTGGAGCCATGCCGTCGGGTCAAGAAGTCCTTGCCGCGGTGGAAAAGTCGCGGACCGAGCTGCGGAGCGCGCTGGGGGAGGAACCGGAACTGGCGATCGCCGAATATCGCTACCATTTTGCCGGGGAGGTCTTCCGGGAGGCGGTGGCGAACTCGAACGGGCAAAATCTGACGACATCGGATAAGATTGATAATATTTTGACCCATCGCCTGCTGGGCCTTCCTATTTTTTTCGGCATTATGTGGCTTCTTTTTAACTTCGTCTTTACTGTCGGCGCTTACCCTCAGGATTGGGTAGAACAGGGAGTGAACTGGCTGGGCGGGGCAGTCGCGGCGAATATGGCCGACGGCGATCTGAAATCGTTGATTGTCGACGGGATTATCGGTGGCGTCGGTGCCGTAATTTCTTTCTTGCCGCAAATTTTACTGCTCTTCTTCGGTATCGCTCTGTTGGAAGATACGGGATACATGGCCCGGGCCGCCTTTGTCATGGACCGGGTGATGCGGGCCGTGGGGCTCCACGGAAAGTCGTTCATTCCGATGCTTCTGGGCTTTGGCTGTAGCGTACCGGCCATCATGGGGACGCGTACGCTGGAAAATCCCCGCGACCGGATGGTTACGATCCTGGTTACGCCGCTCATGAGCTGTAGCGCGCGGCTGCCGGTTTATACGGTGCTGATCGCTGTCTTTTTCTCGGCGGAAATGGCCGGGAGCGTGCTGTTCTCCATTTATGTGCTGGGAATCGCGCTCGCCGTCATTATGGCGCTCGTGTTCCGCAAGTTCTTGTTTCCGGGCGCGACCGAAGCCTTTGTCATGGAAATGCCGCCCTACCATTTGCCGACGTTGCGCAGCGTCTTGACCCATATGTGGGAACGGGGCGTGTTGTACCTCAAGAAAGCCGGCACGTTGATTCTGGCCGCCTCCATTCTGGTGTGGTTCATGACCAACTATCCCGCCGAGGTTCCTTACGCGAAGGATTACGACCAAGCCAAGGCGCAGGTTGAACAGACGTTCACCGATCAAGTCGCCGGGGGCGTCCTCCTGCCGCTGGGGATCGAGACGGCGGAAGACAACGCCGCTCTGATGAGCCTAGTCGACCAGATCCGCGAGATTAAGGCCCCGGCTGCGGAAGAGGCCGAGGGCGGCGAACCTGATCCGGCTCTGGCGGAAAGCAAACTGGCCGAGCTGGAGCAAGCTAACATGACGCTTTACCCCTATGCTTTGCGCTATCAGGAACTGGACCAGACGCGCCAAGACGCGGCTGACGAACTGGATAAGGAACAAGCCGGCGAAAAACTGGCCGGCAGCTATGCCGGACAGGTTGGACACGCAATCGAACCGATCATCAAACCGTTGGGGTTTGACTGGAAGATGGGGGTCGGCCTGGTAGCGGGCATGGCCGCAAAAGAAGTGCTGGTAAGCACCCTGGGAACGATTTACAGTGTCGGCGCAGCGGAAGACGACGCCACCCCGCTCCAAGAAGCGTTGGCGGCCGATCCGGCCTTCTCGCCGCTGATTGCCTATTCGCTGATGATCTTTACCTTGATTTACCCGCCTTGCCTGGCGGCGCTGGCGGTCGTCCGGCGGGAGACCAACTCATGGAAATGGACGGGTTTCCTCGTTGCGTACTCTACGGCCATGGCTTGGTTAGTCTCGTTCGGCGTCTATCACGTGGGGATTCTGCTGGGCTTCTGAAAAGGAGGAGTCTATATGGAGAAACTGATTCTGGTTGCAATTGGCTTGCTGGCGGTGGGCTATATTTCGCGAATGGTCTGGTCCAGCATCCATGGAAAGTCGGCCTGCAGCTGCGGCGGCGCCTGCTCTGACAAGGGGTGCGCGGCCTCCCGCGCGGTGGGCAAGAAGTAGCGGTCTGACAAATCCCGGGGCCTAGGGAGGGATGTGTCTGGTTACCAAGCTGCGAATGGTATTTCTGGTCTTGGTGCTGATTCCTCAGGTTATAATGTTTGAAATGACGTATCAATCGGCGCTGGCCGCGGATAGAACCTTCGGTCAGGCGGAGGCGGCTTCGCTGGCCAGCGCCTTGCTCTTGGTCCTGGCCTTGCCGGGCCTGGTAACCGACTGGATTGTCGGTCGGCAGATGGATGTTCTTCGGCAGTTTTGCTCCCGCATAAAGCAGGGAAAATACTCCGAGCGGCTGGTTTTACCTAACGAGCCGCGGGACGGGGAAGACGAAGATCCGCTGCTGGGGCTTATCCGGGATATGAACTGGATGGCCCGGAAGATTGAAACCAGGGAAAAGGAATTGCGAAAGGCCATTGACGATTTACAGCAGTATCGTTGCCGTATCGACGAACAAAACCGTTTTCTGACCGCGGCCAACACGGAACTGCTGGCAACCCAGGAAAGGCTGCGTGAACAATCCGCCGAACTGGAAAACGCTTTCCGGCGGATGCAGGTGATGGCTCTTACCGACCCGTTGACGGCGCTGGCCAACCGGCGGTGCTTCTTCGAAGCGCTGGAAAAATGCCTTGCTTCCACGGACTATACCTGCCGCCCGCTTTCGATGCTGATCTTCGACATCGACCAGTTTAAAACCATCAACGACGATTACGGGCATCAGGCCGGCGACCGGGTACTCCTGGAAATGACGAAAATTATTCAGGCCAATATCCGAAACGGCGACTTGGCCGCGCGCATCGGCGGCGATGAATATGCCGCTCTCTTGCCGGGAGCCTGTTCCTCCGAGGCGGGGAGAATGGCCTGCAGCATTCAGGCGGCGGTTGCCGACCATGATTTTCGGCTGGCTGGCGACGAGCGTGTTGCAGTGACCGCTTCCATCGGTATTTGTACCTTTACCCGCCTTTCTTGCTTCGATACAGAAAAACTATATCACTACGCCGACCAGGCCTTGTATCACTCAAAGCATAGCGGACGTAACTGCGTCGCGGTTTTCGATCCCGATACCCGGTCGGTAAACAGGATTAAATGCGCTTAGCAGGAAGGGAAACTATGTTAGCACATCTGCGCTTGGATGATTTACACGAGATTGTGGAGGCACTTGCCGCCGCGCTGGATGCTAAAAGCTCCTGCATGTGCGGTCATTCGGAACGGGTGGCTGAGCTCTCCTGGCAATTGGCCAAAACGCTGGGCTTGCCGCCTGCCGAACAGGCTCGCATCCATATCGGGGCCCATTTGCACGATATCGGTAAAATCGGTGTGCCTGACAGTATTCTTAATAAGCCCGGCAAATTGACGGAGGACGAGTTTGCCGTAATCCGCCAGCATCCGGATATCGGCAGCCATATTGTGGGCAAGGTCAAGGTTTTTCGTCCGGTAGTCGATATTGTGAGGCATCATCATGAACGATACGACGGGAAGGGCTATCCCGACGGACTAAGGGGAACGGAGATTTCCCTGGGAGCCCGGATTGTGGCCGTGGCTGACGCGTTTGACGCCATGACCACCCTTCGGGCCTATCGTTCGGTGGTCACTTGCTCCGAGGCGGTAGCCGAGGTCCGGCGCTGCCGGGGCAGCCAGTTCGACCCGGATGTCGCGGATGCGCTGATTGCCTTGGCGGAGAGCCGAAAATTCGTTTCGACCCTGTGTTCTTCAGTGGCCGCGGCTGGTTTCGTCGGCTAATTATCGAATAAAAATACGAACGGGGGGTGAATGCATGTCGGTTGTGGTAGTTGGTGGTGACAGTCTAGGCGGAATCGAAAAACAATTGTACTCCTTGGGTGTGACTGAATTGGTACATATTTCCGGACGCAAGGCCTTGGACAGGACGAAGATATCTTTGCCCAAAGCTACGGCTTTCGTGGTGGTGCTGACAGACTATGTGAATCACGGGACGGCTCATACGGTAAAGAATATGGCCAAATCCCGTTCGATACCCCTGGTGTATGCCAAACGGTCCTGGTCTTCGGTGGAAGAAAAGCTGCGCGCGGTCATAACATAGAGCAAAGGCTGGGTGGTTCCGAAACTCCCCATTGGATACTGGAGGATGCAAAAATGGCGACAGTAATTATGACAGGAATTGGTGCAGCGGCGCTGGTATCCGCTGTTTACGGGGTTTGGCGGGCCATCAACAGTCCCGATGCGGCCGCGCGATGCAGAAAAAAATATCGCGCGGCCGCGCGATCGGGGCGGATCGGGCGGTTTTCCGACGGAATGCACTGACCCCGGTGGGGTCGTGGAGTACTTGGTATAATTTATTTATGTTTCGAAAGGGTGATCTTGTGAAAAAGAAGGTTATAGGCTTAATGGTGGCGGGGTTGACTCTCTTTATGGCGCCGGCCGCTTTTGCCGAACCGCTCACGTTCAGCGGCGATGTCTCGGCCAAATACCAGCGGGATACAGAGGATGGCGCGGACGATACGTCCGGTATGATCTACACTTTCCGGCTCAACGGCGTGGCGGACCTGGGGTCCGGATGGTCGCTGTACACCCGTTTTGGGGCTCAGTATGCCCATGAGCCGTCGCAGAGCGATTTCAATCCCGATTCCTACGATTCGGGGAAAAAGGGTGTTATGGCCCTTGATCAGTTCGGCTTTACCTATCAGGCCGAAAAAATGACGTACAAGCTTGGCCGCCAGGATGTGGCGGTGGGCACAACCGCTTTATTGTACAGCCGGCCGGACTCCAATATCGGCAAGGAAGTCTTTGTCGACGGCCTGAGCTTCTCGGGCACCGTTGGGGCCATGGATATTTCCGGCATTCTGGCCCGCGAGGATAATGCCGGGTCTGAAGACAAAAACAACCTATACGCCGTAAGAGCCGGTTACAGCCCGAGCGAAAATTTCAACTGGGGCGTGACCTTGGGCCGCTACCATTACACGGACGGCGGGAATACCAACCACTGGGCGGTGGACAGCACTTACAAGCTCGATAAGAGCGCCTGGACCGTCGAATATACCCAGTCGAACCGCAGCGATGATAACCGGGCCTATGCAGCAACCTGGAATTATGATTTCAATGATAAAACCGGTGCCTATATCACTGCTTTCCGGGTCGAGCCGAATGGCGATATGGGCGGGCAAAGTGATTTCGACAACGGTTATCGCGGCTTTAAATACGGCGTAACTCATCAACTCCAGGAAAATGATTCCCTGGAAGTGGTCTTTACCGACCAGAAGGAGATTGACAGCAGATTGCGCAATACCTCGCTGGAGGTTACTCTGTCCCACGCTTTCTAACCGCTTACTGAAACGCGTCATATAGCACGATCACGCCAACCATAAGACCCCGGCCAGGCCGGGGTCTTATGGTTTTTATACCGGCGGCCACGGCTTGTCACAGTTTTATCATATTTTTGGGCTATACTGGATCAGAGACTGGACCAAAGGAGGAACACCATGAATAAATGGATGCAGCGGTTGGCCGCCCTGCTGGTGATTGGCGCGTCGTTGGGCGGGCTGGCTATGATGGGCTACAGCAAGGCCGCTTCCCGTCCGGACCTGCCGCCGCCGGGCGTTCAGGATGCGGCGTTGTCCGAGGCCCGCAATACATTTGTTGTCCAGGCGGTAAAAAGTGTTGGACCGGCGGTTGTCGGTATTACCAATAAAGCTTATATGCGGGATAATTTTGACCAAAAGGTCTTGGTCGAGCGCGGGGTGGGATCAGGGGTCATTTTCGACGCCAAGGGCTATATCGCCACCAACTACCATGTTGTCGAAGGAGCCCAGGAGATCGCCGTTTCGCTGGCCGACGGCCGGACGCTGACCGGCCGGGTGCTCGGGGTCGACCCGGCGACCGATCTGGCGGTTGTCAAGGTTGAGGCCGCCGACCTGCCGGCGGCAGTACTCGGCGACTCGGATACCCTGCAGGTAGGGGAGCCGGCTATCGCCATCGG
The DNA here is from genome assembly GCA_002482545.1 of Sporomusaceae bacterium UBA7701. Lineage (GTDB taxonomy): Bacteria > Bacillota > Negativicutes > Sporomusales > UBA7701 > UBA7701. The sequence goes on along the minus strand of DLGF01000009.1, from coordinate 118,890 downwards.
GAATCCTCTCGGCCTCGAGTTTCGGGGGAGCGTAACGGTCGGGGTCATCAGTGCTCTCAATCGGACCATTGAGCTTGGCGACCGCAAGTTTAAGCTTATCCAAACCGACGCGGCCATTAATCCCGGCAACTCCGGTGGCGCCCTGGTCAATGCCGACGGCGAGGTGGTCGGCATCAACAGCGCCAAGATTTCCGCCGCCGGGGTCGAAGGCATCGGTTTTTCCATCCCGATCGACTCCGCCCGCCCTATTTTGCAGCAGCTTGTTGACAAGGGCAAGGTCAGCCGGGCCTATCTCGGAGTCGGCGTGCTGGACGGCCGGGCCGCGGCCCGCTTTGGTGTAGATATCGAGCAGGGCTTATTGGTGGCTCAACTGGAAAACGGTGGTCCTGCCTATCAGGCGGGAATCCGCCAAGGCGATGTCATCAGCAAGGTCAATGGGACCGAGGTCAACAGCCTGGCCGATCTGCGCGCCGTGCTGGACAACCTCGCGATAGGCAGCAAGGTTGAGGTCGTTATCCTCCGGCAGGGCCGGGCGATGACGATGAATCCGGTAGTGACGGAGATGGCGAATCAATAGAAGAAGGCTGGCAAAAGGCCCAACTGCGATCGCAGTTGGGCCTTTTGCCACGTTCCCGGCAGGAGCCCTCCGGCGGCGGTTTCTCCTTTTGAATCCATTGATCGCCGATCATCGCGCCGCCCAGCGCGCCGCCTGCCGGCAGGGAACGCCAAACCAGCGGCTGAGCGGCAGTTCCGGCCGGCTGCGGGATTCAGCGCGCAGTGAAGGAATGGATAACGAAATCCCGAAATTTGATGGCGGCGGGGGAAAGATAACGGTTTTTTCCCCAGGCAATGCCGATTGTGCGCCGGCTAAGCGGCTCGGCCACCGGAAGAAAAGCAATATCGGCCTTGTCGAGGCCGCTTATCCGGGGGATTATGGCAACCCCCAGCTCCGCTTCCACCAGGCCGGCCACCGTCATGATTTCGTCTCCCTCGAAAGTTATCGATGGGGTGACATGGACCTTCGCGAACAGTTGGTCAGTGATGACGCGCAGGATATACTCCTTCTTGAAGCTGATAATCGGGTCGGCCGCGATTTCTTGGAGGGACACGTGCGAGCGGCCGGCCAGCGGATGACTGCGAGGCACAATGACGAAGAGGTCTTCGGTGAATAACGGCGACCACTCGACGCCGGTCCCGGCCACAATGGGCGACGACAGCAGCAAATCAATCTTGCCGGCTTCCAGCAGCCCCAAAAGATGCATAGCGGAGTTCTGGAACAGCTTGAACGCAACGTGCGGATAGCCGGACCGGAAGGCGCCGACCAGCCCGGGAACGAAATGGCTCCCCAACGAATGTAAAAAAGCCAGCGCGATTTCGCCGCGATCAGGGTCGAGCATGTCTTGAACGGCCTGCTTTCCCTCGGCTATTTCCTGGAGGGCGCGTTCCACATAATCCAGGAAGACCCTGCCGGGGCGGTTTAGGAAAATGCGTTTGCCCTGCCGCTCAAACAGCGGCGTTCCCAGCTCTTCCTCCAGTTTGGCGATGGAGCGGCTGAGAGCCGGCTGGGACAGGGATAGCTGTTCCGCCGCGCGGGTAATGTGTTGCAGTTGGGCCACCGCTCTGAAGTACTGAAGCTGATGCCATTCCATAAGTTTTCATCCTCCTGCAGGTGGGGCGGCCATCCGCCAACTTCTAATTATAATTATAATGCATGAACAATATAAAAATCATGCATTTGACGCTGGGCTTCCGGTGGGGTACGATGAAGGTGTTGTTCAAATTGTCAGTTTATTGGGGGAACCACTCTATGCCTAGCTATATTCAGCAAGGGAGCCGCGTCCATTGGCGGGCCAGCGCGGCTCTGTTCCTGGGAAGTTTCGTTACCTTTGCCGTTCTCTATTGCACTCAGCCGCTGATTCCGCTGTTCTCCGCCGAGTTCGGCACTACGCCGGCGGTCGCCAGCCTGTCGGTATCCATGGCAACCGGGCTGTTGGCTTTCTGCATGATCCTCATGTCCTGGGCGTCCGACGCAGCGGGCCGGAAACCGATCATGGCCGTAGCCCTGTTTGTCGCCGCCCTGTTGGCGATCGTGACCGCCTTCAGCGAAAGCTTTATGCTGCTGCTGGGCGTTCGGGCCTTGCAGGGAGTTATGCTTGCAGGGTTTCCGGCAATCGCCATGGCTTATATCAATGAAGAGTTTGACTCGGCCGCGACCGGGCTGGTCATGGGGCTTTATGTCAGCGGGACCTCGGTGGGCGGCATGCTCGGCCGGGTGCTGGTCGGCGCGATGACCGACCTGTTTTCCTGGCGCTGGGCCTTGGCCATCATCGGCGGGGTGAGCCTGGTTGTCAGCATTTGGTTTTGGTTCGGCTTGCCCAACTCCCGGAACTTTGTTCCGAAAAAGCGCCCGATGGCCGGTTTGCTGTCCGCTTTGGCCAGAAAGTTGCGCGACCGGGAGCTGCTTACTCTTTTCGGCCTCGGGTTTCTGCTTCAGGGCGGGTTTGTCACGCTCTACAATTATATCGGCTACACCCTGATGGCGCCGCCCTACAATCTTAGCCAGACGGTGGTGGGGTTCATATTCCTGGTCTATCTGACCGGCACCTTCAGCTCAACGTTGATGGGAAGGCTGGCCGACAGGGCCGGCAGTTCCAGAATTCTCGCCGTATCCCTGGCCATTATGCTGTTCGGCGGATTGGTGACCTTGAGCGGCACTTTGGCGGTAAAGATCGCCGGCGTCGCCATTTTTACCTTCGGGTTCTTCGGCAGCCATTCGGTGGCCAGCAGCTCCGTGGGGAAAGCCGCCAAGTCCGATAAAGCCCAGGCTTCCTCGCTCTACCTGCTTTTTTACTACCTGGGATCGAGCATCCTCGGCACGCTCGGGGGGAAGTTCCTCAGCCTTTTCGGCTGGGGCGGCATTGTCGGCTACATCACTTCCCTGCTGGTGATTGCTCTGCTGTTGCTGCTGCCCCGGGCATGGCCGGAGTGTCCTGAAACACGATAGATGTTTAATGGTGAAAATTATAAGGATAACCCGTAAAATCAAGAGAACTGTATTATCTGGGCATTTATCCGGATTTGCCTGAACAATCTGCTTATAAGAAAATTGAAATAATTTATTCCAGTGTGCAGGAAATGAACGCTTGCTTGGCAAATCATTTCTCAATGAAATCGATTTTGTCGTATGACTGTATTAATATCGAACGGAAATGGGAGGGCGCGACATGGCTGTTGATGAGCAAGTGCGGCATGCCTGGGAACATTTTATTGCTCACCGGGAAATCGACCCCGGCAGCGTGCGCGCTGCCATCGCCCATTCCTGGCTGCGCTGCCAGCGGCAGGGGGTGGATTACCGCAGCGGCGGTTCCAGTGTAATCGTCACTGGCAAGGAACTGGAAGCTTTGCTTCTCTGCAATACTTCGCTTATCGAGGCCGCCCGGCCTTTCATGCGCAACCTCTACGATCTGATGACCGACGAGGGGTTTGCCGTCATTTTGGTCGACGGCGACGGCTTTGTCATCGAAGTCATCGGCGACGAGGAAGTCACCGAGCCGAAAAAGGGCATCCAATACGTCAACGGCGTCAAATGGACGGAGGATCTCGTCGGCACTACCGCCATCAGCCTCGTTCTGCAGGGCAGCGGCCCCATTCAGGTGGCCGGCTATGAACATTATTGCCATAAGCACCAGGAATGGGCCTGCTCGGCCGCACCCATCACCGGCGTCGACGGCGCGCTGCTCGGCGTTCTCAGTGTCACCGGCCGCAAGGAATTCGTCCACTGCCACACCCTTGGCATGGTCGTGTCCGCCGCCGCCGCCATCAGCAATTACCTGGCCGTGCAGAAGGCGCAGCAGGACCTGGAGCAGACCGCCCACATCCATTCTACCGTCGTCAACTCGATATCCGACGGCCTCCTCATGCTCGACAACAAAGGCATCGTCACCTTCGTCAACCCCACCGGGGCCAGAATCCTGAATTTCGACGCCGCCGAGGCCCTCGGCAAACATATTAGCACCCTGTGCGACTTTAGGCCCGTTGTCCTCAAAGTTTTGGAGACCGGACAGGGCTATACCGATACGGAATTTTTCATCGAGACCAAGCGGGGGCTCCTTCACTTCGTCAAAACCGCCATTCCTCTCAAAAACAGCAGAGGCGAGCTCGAAGGCGTCATCGACATCTTCCGGGAAATAAAAAAGATCCGTCAGCTTGTCACGAAAATGGTCGGCGCCACCGCCCAGTTTTCTTTCGAGGATATCATCGGCAATAGCCCGCCTATGCAGGAATGCCTTCGCCTGGCCAAAATCGCTGCCAACAGCACCGCCAACGTCCTCGTCCAGGGCGAGAGCGGCACCGGCAAGGAATTGATCGCCCAGGCCGTCCACAACGCCAGCCTTCGGTCGGAAGGCCCCTTCGTCGCCATAAACTGCGGCGCCATTCCCCGCAACCTGGTGGAGAGCGAGCTTTTCGGCTACGACGACGGCGCCTTTACCGGCGCCAAACAGGGCGGCCGGCCGGGCAAATTCGAGCTGGCCCACGGCGGCAGCATTTTCCTGGATGAAATCGGCGAGATGCCTCTCGACATTCAGGTCAAACTGCTCAGGGTGCTGCAGGAAAAGCGCATCACCAGGGTCGGCGGCCAGCGATATTTCGACATCGACGTCCGCATCATCGCCGCCACCAACCGCGACGTCGCCTGCGAAGTCCGGGAAGGCAACTTCCGCCACGACCTCTATTACCGGCTCAACGTCCTGCCGATTTACATTCCTCCGCTGCGGGAGCGCCAGGAAGACATTCCGCCCCTCATCGAATATCTGCTCCACAAAATGTGCCGCCAGCTCGACGTGGAGGACAAGCGGTTCGGTCCCGACGCCATGAGCCGTATCATGGCCTATGAATGGCCGGGAAACGTGCGGGAACTCGAAAACGTCGTCGAGCGGGCGGTCAATATCTGTGAAGACGACGAAATCGGCGTCGAATACCTGCCGCGCACCATGGGGGAAAAAAGCGTATCTCCCGGCTGGGGCCAGCTATCTTTGCGCGACGCTGAGAAGAAGATCATCAAAGAGACGCTCGACCAGACCCGGGGCAATATTTCCCACGCCGCCAAGCTCTTGGGTATTGGCCGTAATACCCTCTACAGCAAAATAAAGGAATACGCCATTGCTTTGTAGCGCCGTTCGATCATCGAACATATGCTGTTCGATGATCGAACGATAATTGGGTTCGCCCGGCCGGATTTTCCGGCCGGGCGTCGTTTTTTTAAGACAGAGAGACCGCTCCAGTACAGAGATTGAACACTGGGCTTCTTTTTCTCCGCATACTTGGCACGGAACATGCAATGGTAGAAGGGCGCAAACCTTTCTAATGCCAAGAGGAGGAGATCTACATGAACTATGATGCAGAGTTTTTACGCTACCTCTATCGGCGTATGGTCAGCATCAGACTGTTTGAAGAAAAGGTGGGGGAGCTGTTTCTCGCCGGCGAGCTGCCGGGATTCGTGCATTTGTACATCGGTGAAGAAGCCATCGCCGTCGGCGTCTGCGCCAGCCTCACCGACCGGGACTACATCACCAGCACCCATCGCGGCCATGGACACTGCCTCGCCAAAGGGGCGCAGATTCTCCCGATGATGGCCGAGATTTACGGCAAAAAGGCGGGCTACTGCAAAGGCAAGGGCGGCTCCATGCATATCGCCGACTTCACGGTCGGCATGCTGGGCGCCAACGGCGTGGTCGGCGGCGGTTACAATCTGGCGGTAGGGGCGGCGCTGGCGGCCAAAATGCGCCAAACCGGCCAGGTCGCCGTCTGCTTCTTCGGCGACGGCGCCTCCAACCGCGGCACTTTCCACGAAGGCATCAACATGGCCGCCGCCTGGAAGCTGCCGGTCATCTTCGTCAACGAGAACAACCAATGGGCATCGACGACTCCCTGCCATACGACGACCGCGATTGAAAATATCGCCGACCGGGCGGCCGGTTACGGTATCCCCGGCGTCATCGTCGACGGCAATGACGCTTTCGCCGTGTACGAGACCGCCAGGCAGGCCGTAGAACGGGCCCGGCAGGGAGGAGGGCCCACTCTCATCGAGGCCAAGACTTATCGCATCAAAGGCCACTTCGTCGGCGACCCCGAAATGTACCGCACCAAAGCCGAAGTACAGAAACACTTTGATGAAAACGATCCGCTGAAGAACTTCGCCAAGAAAGTTACCGCCGCCAAATGGTTGAAACAAGCCGACCTCGACGCCATCCAGGCCGCGGTTGCCGCCGAGGTCGCCCAGGCGGTGGAGGAAGCCCGCCGGGCGCCCTACCCGGAGGACGGCGAACTCTTCGATGATCTCTATGCGGAAGGGGGGCTAAAATAACATGCGGAAAATAACTTTCTCCGAGGCTACGTTGGAAGCCATGACCGAAGAAATGCAGCGTGACGACCGCGTCTTTGTCATGGGTGAGGACATCGCCCGCCAGGGCGGCATTTTCGGACAGTTCAAAGGCTTGCCCCAGAAATTCGGCACCGGGCGCGTGCTCGACACCCCCATTTCCGAGACCGCCATCGCCGGTGCCGGTGTCGGCGCGGCCCTCGCCGGCCTTAGACCGGTGGTGGACATGCATTTCGCCGATTTCATCACTGTCTGCATGGACGAAGTCGTCAACCAAATGGCCAAAATCCGCTACATGTTCGGCGGCCAGTGCACCATACCCCTCGTCCTCCGCGCCCCTGACGGCATCATCCGCTCGGCGGCGGCCCAGCATTCCCAAAGCCTTGAGTCGTGGTTCCTCCATGTACCAGGCCTTAAAGTCGTCATCCCCTCCAACCCCGCCGATGCCAAGGGCCTCCTCAAGGCGGCCATCCGCAGCGACGACCCCGTGCTCTACTTTGAGCACAAAGCCCTTTTTCCGATGAAGGGACCCGTTCCCGGCGGCGACCACGTCGTGCCGATCGGCAAAGCCAGCATTTCCCGGGCCGGGCAGGATGTCACCATCGTTTCCTACTCCGCCATGGCGCACCGCGCCCTCGAGGCAGCCGACAAACTGGCCGGCCAGGGCATCGAGGCCGAAGTCATCGATCTCAGGACCATTTCCCCCCTGGATAAGGAAACCATCTTCACCTCTCTTGCCAAAACCCACCGGCTCGTCATCGCTCATGAAGCCGTCAAGACCGGCGGAGTGGGAGCGGAAATCGCCGCCCTTGTCGCCGAGGAGGCGCTCGATCTCCTCGACGCTCCGGTCGCAAGGCTGGGAGCCCCCTATGTCCCCGTGCCCTTCAGCCCCAGTCTGGAAAAGCTTGTAAAGATAACCGCCGACGATATTGCCGGCGCCGCCCTTGCCATATGTAAATAATCGATAGGGAGGAGGGGAAAGCATCATGCTCAAAGGAAAAACGGCCATTATCACCGGCGCCGGCCGGGGCATCGGCCGCGCCATCACTCTGGCGCTCGCGGGCCGCGGGGCCGACATCGTCGTAAACGACATCGACATGGGCCCCGCCCGGAGCGTGGCCGAGGAAATCGCGGCCTGCGGCGGCCGGGCCATGGCCGTAAAGGTCGACGTAACCGACGAAGCAGCGGTAAATGACATGGTCGCCGCCGCTGTCGTTCGTTTCGGCAAGGTCGACATTCTCGTCAACAACGCCGGCGTCGTCCAGACCGGGCCGCTTACCGGCATCAGCCCCGCGGCCTGGGACAAAGTCATGGCCGTCAACCTGAAAGCCGTTTTCCTCTGCTGCAAGGCCGTCTTTCCGCTTATGATGGACCATCGCGGCGGCCGCATCATCAATATCGCCTCGGTGGCGGGAAAACGGGGCGGCGGCCTTTTGGGCAACTCCTGCTACGCCGCTTCCAAAGGCGGGGTCATCGCCTTCACCAAAGGCGTTGCCCGCGAAGGCGGACCGTATAACATCACCGCGAACGCCATCACTCCGGCTCTCACCGACACCGACATGACCGGCGGTTTGACGCCGGCCCAGCGGGAAACAATCATCCAAATGATGCCGTTGGGCCGGGCCGGGCGGCCTGAAGACATCGCCGCCGCCGTCTGCTTTTTCGCATCCGACGATGCGGCCTTTGTCACCGGCACGGTCCTGAATGTCGACGGCGGACTCACCATGGATTGATCCGGGCTCTTCCTGCGTTCCTTTTATTGCCGCCGATTCCCCATAGGGCGGAGCCCCAAGCCGACGCTTACGCTCAGGAACCGGAAAAGGCCGCGCTCAAAGAAGGAGGAAAAGCTGCAGAAAGAGCATCGCGCTTTCGTACCTACGAATCGAACTTATCGGGTGAAATATGATTGGGAGGTTGAGTAAATGGACAATTCGGCCATTATGGGAAGCATCAGAAAGAGAAAATACCTGCATATCATCCTGCCGATTTTTCTGGTCTCGGTTCTCGCCTACATCGACAGGGTCAACATCGCTTACGCCGCTCTCACCATGAATCGGGACATGGGCTTCACCGCCCAGGTTTTTGGGATGGGCGCCGGTATCTTCTTCCTCGGCTATCTTTTGTTCGAAATTCCCGGAGCGCTGATCGCCGCCAAATACAGCCCCCGGATATGGCTGGCCCGCATTATGATCACCTGGGGAGCCGTCTGCGCCTTCATGGCGTTTATGCAAAACGAAACCCAGTTCTATATCTTCCGTTTCCTGCTCGGGGCGGCTGAAGCCAGTCTGTATCCCGTGCTCTACGCGGTCGTCATTCCCCGCTGGTTCAGTTCGGAAGAACGGGCCCAGGCCACCTCGGTTATGCTCACCTCGCTGCTGGTCGCCGCCATCGTCGGAGCGCCGCTGGCCGGCTGGCTGCTGGGCGTGTCGCTTTTCGGCCTCCAAGGCTGGCAGGTGCTGTTCATTCTCGAAGGCATTCCCGCGGTCATCCTCGGTTTCGCTCTGGTATACTGGCTGCCCGACTGGCCGAAGGACGCCAAGTGGCTGACCATGGAAGAGAAGCAACTGCTGGCCGACCAATACGAGCAGGAAATTCAGACGAAAAACTCGGCCAAAAAGTACACCTTCTGGCAAGCGCTTACCGACAAGGAAGTTCTCAAGCTCTGCGTCATCTACTTCATGTGGATCACCGGCTTTTGGGGCTTCAACTTCTGGATGCCTACCGTCCTCAAGGCCGTGTCCGGCTGGTCCAATGCCGCCATCGGCTTGATCATCGTCATCCCCATGACCATGGCTCTTCTCGGCTTCCTTTACGTCGGCCGTTCCTCCTCGCGCACCGGTGAAAAGCGCTGGCACGTCGCCATTCCCTTGTTCCTCGGTGCCATCGGCATCGGCGTCGGAACATTTGTCAGCGATCCGCTGCTGAGCCTTGTTCTCGTCTGCGTCAGCGCCGTCGGCGTATACTGCGGCATGGGCGTATGGTGGACCTATCCGACTTCTTTCCTGTCCGGCGCCGCGGCTGCCGGCGCGGTCGGCCTGATCAACTCGATCGGCAACATCGGCGGCTGGGTTGGCCCTTATTTGACCGGTTTCATCAAAGACACCACGGGGTCCTTCATGTACGGCTACATTTACCTGGCTTTCTCCCTCGTCGTGGCCGGCCTGCTCATCCTGACCCTGCGGAAAAACCTGCCTACCAGCAACCTTCCGTCAACTCCCGAGGCCAAAGGTTCTGCCCGCGACGCGTGACCGGTCGGCGATTTTTCCGGTTGTTTACCGGCAGTCTTGCCCGTTTTACACTCGCGCGAAAGGAGACTTGTGCATGGACCTGATGCAGGCCCTGGTAAAAACCTCGCCCGCGACTACCGAGCTGCAGCGCATTCCCATTCCCGAATGCGGCCCCCGGGAAGTCCTGGTCAAGGTCCGCGCCGCGGCTCTCTGCGGCACCGACCTTCACATCCACGAATGGAACCCTTGGGCTCAAGGCGCCGGAATCCAACTGCCCTTGGTCTTGGGCCACGAATGTTGCGGCGACGTTATCGCCGTGGGCAGCGACGCCAAAGGCGCCAGGAGCGGCGACAAAGTCGCCGTCGAGACCCATGTCCCTTGCGGCGAGTGCTACCAATGCCGGAGCGATGAGCAACATATCTGCAACAACCTCCGTCTTTTCGGCATCCATATGAACGGCTGCTTCGCCGAATACGCCGCTGTTCCCGCCCTCTGCGCCAAACCCATTCCCAAGGAAATACCCTATGAAGTCGGCGCCGTCATGGAACCGCTCGGCACCGCCCTGCGGGCCGCCACGGAACCCCGCGTCGCCGGCGCCAACGTAATGGTGGTGGGCTGCGGGCCGATCGGCCTCTTTGCCGTCGCCGCCGCGAACACGTTGGGCGCCGCCACCGTCTTTGCCGCCGATATCAGCCCCGCCCGCCTTGCGATCGCCCGCCGGATGGGCGCCACCTATCCGGTGAATCCCCTTCAGGATGATGTGGCGGCGGTCGTCCTCCAAGCCACCGGCGGCTACGGCGCGGATGTGGTCATCGAAGCCTCCGGCAGCGTCGAAGCCCTCAAGCAGTCTTTCCGCTACCTGCGCAAGGGCGGCCGCATGGCCCTCGTCGGCCTGCCCGGCAAACCCATAGAACTCGAACTCGGCAAGGAAGTCGTATTCAAAGAAGCCAACATCATCGGCATCCACGGGCGCAAAATGTTTGAGACCTGGGCCCGGATGGAAAACCTGCTCGCCAGCGGCAAACTTGCCGCCGCCCCGGCCATAACCCACGTCCTTCCTCTTGAGCGCTGGCAGGAAGGCATCGACCTCGCCCGGAGCGGGCAGGCCTGCAAAGTAATCTACACCCCTTGAGTCGCCCTTCCGCAGTTTCAAGCGCAGTCGCCTGCGCAAATTCACCCGAGGAGGGAACATATATGGCAACAAACTTCACCATGCCGCAGTTGGGCCTCACCATGACCGAAGGAACGGTCTCCAAATGGTTCAAGCAGGTAGGGGAGACAGTGGACGCCGGCGAAATCCTGGCCGAAATCTCCACCGATAAAATAACCAACCAGATTGAGTCGCCGGTCGCCGGCACCATCCTCGCCATCCGCGTACCTGAAAATGCCGTCGCCCAGGTTCAGGCGGTGCTGGCCGTCATCGGCGCTTCCGGCGAAAAAGTAGCGGCAGAGGCGACGTCCGGCGTCCTGCCGGCCGCTCCGCCCGCCGCCCGGCCCCCGGAGCAGGTTGCCGCCTTCGCCGCCCCGGAAGGGACCGGCCGCGTGATTGCCTCGCCCCTGGCCAAGAAGACCGCCCGCGAAAAAGGCGTCGACCTTGCCCTCGTCGCCGGCACCGGCCCCGGCGGCCGCGTGGTCGAAAAAGACGTCCTCGCCTTTTTCGACCGCCCGGCGCCTGCCCCCAAAGCCTCGCCCCTCGCCGCCAAAGTGGCGGCCGAGCACGGCGTGGACCTTGCCGCGCTTGCCAAAGACGGCCGCATCATGAAAAGCGACATTATGGCCGCCCTGCCACCGGCGACGCCGATCGCCGGCACGCCCCTCACCGGCATGCGCAAGATCATCGCCGAACGCATGAGCCTCAGTTGGCAGACCGCGCCGCACGTCAACCTCACCGTCGAGGTCGACGCCACCGCCGCCGGCGGCCTGCGGGAAAAACTGGCCGCCGCCGCGGGCGTGAAATACTCCTTTACCGAAATCATCGTCAAATGCGCGGCCAAAGCCCTCGGCGAATTCCCGACGGTCAACGCCAGCCTTGCGAACGGCGCCTTCATCCTTAACAGCGACATCAACATCGGGGTTGCCGTGGCCCTCGACAACGGCCTGATCGTCCCGGTGGTCCGGAACGCCGACCGCAAATCTTTTGCCGAACTCAGGGCCGACATAAGCGCCCTCAGCGCAAAAGCGCGGGAGGGCCGCCTCAACCCCGACGAAGCCGCCGGCGGCACCTTCACCGTCAGCAACCTCGGCATGTTCGGCGCCGATCACTTCACCCCCATCATCAATCCGCCTGAAAGCGCCATCCTCGGCGTATGCCGGGCGGTCGACCGGCCGGTGGCGGTGGACGGCGCCGTGGTCATCCGGCCGATGATGAACCTTTGCCTATCCTTCGACCACCGCCTGGTGGACGGCGCCCTCGCCGCCCGGTTCATGGCCAGGGTCCGCGCCCTCATGGAAGAACCCCTGCTCCTGCTTTAGCTATGGGAGGAAGCGAAATATAGGAGGAATCTATGAAGAAACGCATCGTCATCATCGGCGGCGGCCCCGGCGGATATGTCGCCGCCATCCGCGCCGCCCAGCTTGGCGCCGAGACTCATCTCGTCGAGGCCGAGCATGTCGGCGGCACCTGCCTCAACATCGGCTGCATCCCCACCAAGGCAATCCTCCACACCGCCGAACTCTATCACGCCGTCCTCAACGGCGCTCTTCTCGGCCTCAAAGCCGAAGGCCTCAGCGTCGACTGGCCGGCGGTCATGGAACGCAAAAACACCGTTGTCGCCCGGCTGGTGCGGGGCGTGGAAGGACTCCTGAAAGCCAACGGCGTCAGCGTTTACCGCGGTCGCGGCCGGCTCAACGGCCGCGCGGTCGAAATCAGCGGCGACAAGCCCGCCGTCCTCGAAGCCGACGCCGTAATCCTCGCCACCGGCTCGGAACCGGTGCGCCTGCGCTTTCCCGGCGCCGACCTGCCGGGAGTCATTGACAGCACCGCCGCCCTTTCCCTGCCGTCCATCCCGGGCTCTCTCGTCATTGTCGGCGGCGGCGTCATCGGCGTCGAGTTCGCCGCCATGTACCGCGCCTTCGGCGCCGCCGTCACCGTCGTGGAAATGCTGCCCGAGATCCTGCCGCCGGTGGACGGCGAAATCGCCGCCCTCGTCCGCGGCGAGCTGGCCAAGCTGGGCGTCAGGTTCCTTACTGGCGCCCGCTTGCAGGAAATAAGAAGCGCGGCCGGCGGTCTTGCCGCTGTGGTCAATACCGGTGATGCGCCGCAGGAAATAACCGCACAATATGTGCTGGTAGCCGTCGGCCGCGCGCCGCGCATCGACGGCCTCGGCCTCGAAGCCGCCGGCATCGCCGTGGAGCGCGGCCGCATCAAGGTCGACGACCGCTTCCAGACCACCATCCCCGGCGTCTACGCCATCGGCGACTGCAACGGCCAGATTATGCTGGCCCACGCCGCCTCCGCCCAGGGCATCGCCGCCGTTGAGCACGCCCTCGGCCATAGCGGCAATTATCTCGGCCACGTTATCCCCGCCTGCATCTACACCAGCCCGGAGGTCGCCGGCGTCGGCCTCACCGAAGAAGCGGCCCGCAGCCAGGGCCTGGAATACAAGACCGGCGTTTTTCCCTTGGCTGGCAACGGCAAGGCGCTTATCGAAAGCGGCGGCATCGGCCAGGTAAAAATCATCAGCGGCGCCAGGCACGGCGAAATCCTCGGCGTCCACATCTTCGGCCCCCGCGCCACCGACCTCATCGGCGAAGCCGCCCTGGCCATAAGGCTTGAGGCCACCGTCGACGAACTCGCCACCACCATCCATGCTCACCCCACCGTCAGCGAAGCCATCGGCGAAGCCGCCCTCGCCGTAACCGACGCTGCCATCCACTGGCCGCCGCCTCGGAGGTGATTATGCGCAGTTGTCTTCTCGTCCAGCCCGGTGTCAAAGGCTACGATACCGGGCTGGCTTTGCAGCAAAAGGCCCGCGCCCTCGTCGCCGCCGGCGGATGCGACGGCGTCCTCATCCTTCTGGAGCATCACCCCGTAATCACCATCGGCCGCCGCGGCGGCGCCGGAAACCTGCTGGCCGACCCCGCATGGCTCACCCGGCGCGGCGTCGACGTCGTCCATACCGACCGCGGCGGCGACATCACCTGCCACAACCCCGGCCAGCTCGTCGGCTACCCCGTCTTCAACCTCGCCCGCTGGCGGCAGGATGTTCACTGGTATGTGCGAAGCCTTGAGGAAGCCATTATCCGCACGCTGGCCGGCTATGGCCTTGCCGCCGGCCGCAAGCCCCAATACACCGGCGTCTGGCTGGAAGACGAAAAGGTCGCCGCCATCGGCGTATCCGTCCGCCGCTGGATCACCGGCCACGGCTTCGCCCTCAACATTGAAAATGATCTCAACCTCTTTTCCGCCATCGTCCCCTGCGGCATCCGCGACTTCGGCGTTACCAGCCTCCGGCGCGCCGGCGTCGCCGCACCCCTGCCGGAAGTGGCCGTTGCCCTTGCCGCTCAGATCGCCGCCGTTTTCGCATGTACCCTCATCCAGCCCAAGGAGGTGTCCGGGAGATGACCGGCCAACAACAGCCGCCGCGTCCGCCCTGGCTGAAACAGCGACTTGCTTCCTGCGGCGCCTTTGCCCAAGTCAGCGGCCTGCTCGCCGACCTCAGCCTCAACACCGTCTGCCAGAGCGCCCACTGCCCGAATATCGGCGAATGTTTCGGCAGCGGCACCGCCACTTTCCTCATCCTCGGCAATGCCTGCACCCGCGATTGCCGCTTCTGCGCCGTGCCCCACGGCGCCCCGCCGGCCGTCGACCCGGCCGAACCGGCCCAAGTGGCCCGGGCGGTCGCCGCCCTCGGGCTTCGCCATGCCGTCATCACCTCGGTTACCCGCGACGACCTGCCCCGCGGCGGCGCCGGACAATTCGCCTCCTGCATCCACGCCATCCGCCAGGCCACTCCGGGCAGCACCGTGGAAGTGCTCATTCCCGACTTCGCCGGCGATGCCGCGGCAGTGGAAATAGTTCTCGACGCCTGTCCCGAAGTCTTCAACCACAACATCGAAACAGTGCCCCGCCTCTACGGCGCGGTAAGGCCGCAAGCCGACTACCGCCGTTCCCTCGCCGTCCTGGCCGCCGCCGCCCGGCGCGGCCGCGCCCTCGTCAAAAGCGGCATCATGCTCGGCCTGGGCGAGACTGAGCCCGAAGTCCGGGCCGTATTCGCCGACCTGGCCGCCGCCGGCGTCCGGGCCCTCACTGTCGGCCAATACCTCAGGCCGTCGCCCGCCCATCTCGCGGTGGCCGAATACGTAACTCCCGACCGTTTCCAAAGCTACGCGGAAATGGCCTATTCCCTCGGTTTCACCTATGTCGCCGCCGCTCCCCTCGTCCGCAGCTCCTACCACGCCGCCGCCTGGGCCGGCGGCCGGAGGGCTTGACACCGGGCTTTCCGGCTTCGCGCGGCAGGCCGGCGGAAATATGGACGGACGTCATTTCCTATACCGCCGCAGACCGGGGTGCCCTAGGGCACCTGTTTTTTTTTGCTTAGACGCGGGGATTCATTTGAAAATTATATAGTTTCGCTATATAATAGTTTTAGCGAGGTGAAGAAAAATGGCGCACTATGAAATGATTGAACACTTTTTTTCGCTGATTCAGACGATCAACCGCCATGTGCGGGCAGGACAGTTCGACCAGGGGAAGCACAGCGATTTCCTGATCACCCGGGTGCAGTGGATGATCTTGCGCTATTTGCGCCGCCATCCCGGACGGACCATCGGCCAACTGGCCGACCATCTCAATGTCCGTTCCAGTACTATGTCCCAGATGATCGACCGGCTGGAAAAGGTCGGCCTGGCATACCGCTCGACCGGAACGACTGACGCCAGGGCGCGGGTGGTCAGTCTGACCGACGAGGGGATCAATACCATCCATCAGATCGAAGGCCGGTTTATCGAGGCGCTCTCGGCGCCCTTCGACGAGTTGTCCCCGGAGGAACAGCGGACGCTTGTTGGGCTTCTGGGAAAATTGACGGGATATTTTCCCAAGCGGGGTGAAAAATAGATGAGCGAGGTCGCCGTGGAGGTCCGGAACCTCTCTAAGCGTTTCGGTGATGTGCAGGCTGTGGATGACATCAGTTTTGAGGTTTTCGGCGGGGAGTGCTTCGGGCTGCTGGGCCCCAACGGAGCCGGCAAGTCGACGACCATCAAGATGATGATCGCCCTGCTGAACAGCGACGAAGGAGAGGTCGTCATCGCCGGCCATCCCTTGTCCCGGGAACCGATGCGGGTCAGGGAGTCCATCGGCTATGTGCCCCAGATGCTGTCGGTGGACGGCGTTTTGACCGGTTATGAAAATCTGCTGATTTTCGGCAAACTCTATGGCCTGCGGCAAGCGGTGCGCGAAGAGCGCATTTGGGAAATTCTCAAGCTCATAGGTCTTGAGGAAGTGGCCCAGCGCCAGGTAAAAACCTATTCGGGAGGAATGATCCGGCGGCTGGAGATCGGCCAGGCGATACTGCACCGGCCCAAAGTCCTCTTTCTGGATGAACCGACCGTGGGGCTTGACCCGGTGGCGCGCAAAGCGGTATGGGAGCACCTGGAAACCCTCCGCAGCCATTACCGTATGACGGTGTTGCTGACCACTCACTATATGGAGGAAGCCGAAGCCCTGTGCGCCCGGATCGCGATCATGAACCAGGGGAGCATAGCGGCTCTCGGGACGGTCCAGCAGCTTCGCGACGCGATGGGGAACCCGGCGGCGAGCATGGATGACATTTTTGCCTATTTTGCCGGGGACGCCGAGAACGAGAGAGGGGGTATCCGGGATGTCACACGCAGTCGCCGCACCGCCAGACGACTGGGATAATGCCGGCCCATGGCTCAGATATGTGAAACAAGTGCTGACGATCGTCGAAATGGATGTCCGCAAGCTTTGGAAGGACCCTACCGAGCTTCTGATGCGCGGCGTGCAGCCGGCCCTGTGGCTGGTGATCTTCGGCCAGTCGCTTGGCCGGATCCGGGGGATTCCGACCGGCAATGTCAGTTATGAGGCTTTTCTGGCTCCGGGGGTCTTTGCTCAATCCATAACCTTTATTTCCATTTTTTACGGCATCTCCATCTTGTGGGACCGGGATATGGGGCTGCTGCAGAAAATCATGTGCACGCCCATCCCCCCGTCGGCGATGATTATCGGCAAGATGCTGTCCGCTTCTTTTCGTTCCATCAGCCAGGTGGGGATTATGATTCTGCTTTCGCTGCTGCTTAACATACCGCTTGACTGGAACATCCTGAGTATTCTCGGCGTGCTCCTGACCGTTATACTCGGAGGGGTGTTCTTCGCCGGGATGTCGATGGCTATCGCCTCCCTTATGAAAACGCGGGAACGGATGCTGGGCATTGGGCAACTTATCACGATGCCGCTGTTTTTCTCGTCGAGCGCCATCTACCCCATCGCCATCATGCCGCCGTGGCTGCAGGTGGTGGCTAAAATCAATCCGATGAGTTACCTGGTTGACGGGCTGCGCAATCTCCTGCTGCATGCCGCCGAGTCCCATCTCCTGCTGGACTGGGGCGTGCTGATCGTCGCCTCGCTGGTCATGATCGGCGTGAATACGCTGTTGTTCCCGCGTATTTTGAATAAATAGGCAAGAAGGGCGCTCATTCATGAGCGCTCTTTTCTTGCGCAGTGGCGGTTGTTTCATTATTAAATGGATATTTATGGAAGGAATGGCAGCGGCGATGGAGAATTTTTAGGCAGCAGTGCAGCCGGCCCGGAGAGAAAGCCGTATGTCTCACCCGCGTACGGCGTCTGCGTAATCTCAGTGTTGGGGGGAGCGCGCATGCAGAAATTGTTTCAGGATATGGCCCGCCTTTTAAGCGAGAAAAAAAGTTTGGTGGTGGCGACGATTATCAGCTCGGACGGCTCGGCGCCTCGGACCGCGGGCGCCAAGATGGCCGTCGGGCCCGACGGCACAATTTACGGCACGATCGGCGGCGGCCAGCTGGAAGCCGAGGCGATTTCCCGGGCCGGGGATGTGTTCCGGTCAGGGAAGGGGTTTATGTATCCCTTTTCGCTGAAGGGCGAGGATGTGGCTGGAATGGATATGATCTGCGGCGGCAGCGGTGAGGTCCTGCTGGATTTCGTCGATGCCGAAGCGGCCGGCGAATATGGCGTTTATCAGGCGGCGGCAGAGGTGCTGGCCGCCGGCGAGAATGCCTGGCTGCTCACCTTTCTCGAAGGGGAGCGAAACGGGCGGCACTCCCTGGTGAAAGCCGACGGCAGTATGATTGGCTGCGCGGATGGAGATATTCATTCTTGGCTGGAGATGTCCCGCTGCAATGCCGTGTCGCTTTACCGCGAACCGCACGGCGGCCGGCGGGTTCTCGTGGAACCGCTCCGCCGGGCGGGCCTCGTTTATATCTTCGGAGCCGGGCATGTGTCGCAAAAGCTTGCGCCGCTATGTGAGACGGTGGGGTTCAAGACCGCCGTTCTGGACGACCGGGCGGAGTTCGCCGATAGCCGCCGGTTTCCCGAAGCCGCCGCCGTCCGACTGATCGAAACCTTTGGCCGGTTGCCGGAATTGCCGGTGGATGAGGACAGTTATATGGTAATCGTCACCCGGGGGCACCTTCACGACGAGGCTGTGCTGGCCCAGGCGCTCCGCACGGCGGCCGGCTATATCGGGATGATCGGGAGCCGGCGGAAACGGGATAAACTCTATTCCTCGCTCGAAAAAAAGGGGTTTCGCCCGGAGGATTTTGCCCGGGTGCATTCGCCGATCGGAACGGACATCGGGGCGGAGACCCCGGAAGAAATCGCCGTCAGTATCGTCGGGGAACTGATAAAAGTACGGGCGGAACGAAGAGGAGTCCCCCGGAAATGCCGCTAAACCGCCATGGCAAATTTGGCCTGGCATAGAACCAAACCGCGCGTGGCATGTTAAGCCAGGGGTGGTTTTGACTTGCGCTCGACATGGAAGATTGCCGTTTTGGTTGTGGCCGCGTTGTGGCTGGCAGCCTGCACTCCGGCCCAGAAGCCGGAGACTTCGATCCAGTCGGATGTCGGGAATGCGGCTTCGGCAGCCGACGCCCAGTTTAAACGCGGGCAGAATATTCCCGGAAGGCTGTACTGGGCGGGCAGCGCGCAGGACAAAAAGGTGGCGCTGACCTTCGACGACGGGCCGGACAACATCTGGACTCCCAAAATACTCGATATTTTAAACCGGAAGGGCGTGAAGGCAACCTTTTTTGTGCTCGGCTCGCAGGCGCAAAGATGTCCGGACATGCTTCGCCGCATCGACGCCGAGGGCCATGTTATCGGCAATCATACGTTTGACCACGTGAACCTGGCGACAGTGGGTTCGCCCAAGGCGGATAAAGAGCTGGACGAGTGCGCGAACATTGTCCAAAACATTACCGGAAAGCGTCCCCGGCTCGTCCGACCGCCTTTCGGCTTTCACAACCCGACGGTGGACAAGCTCGTCTATGCCAAAGGAGAGATTATCGTCTTATGGTCACTGGACACCGAGGACTGGAAGGGATATGATTCGCGAACCGTGAAACAGCGGATTTTACCGAAGATGAAGAATGGCTTCATCGTTCTGCAGCACGACGGCGCCAATCCTCATCTTGGCGGGACCGTGCAAGCCCTGCCGGAAATTATCGACGGGCTGAGAGAGCAGGGGTATACCTTGGTTACCATTCCCGAGCTTTTAAATGTAGAACCCTATCAGTAAATTGACATAAGTCGATAAATTATTAGCGCTTCCGGCCCGTGGGCCTGGGGGTGCTTTGTTTATTTTCTGATGACTGCGCACAAAAAAATATCAATAAAAGGCATCACGTACTTTCCTGGGAAATAGTGTCGATTTGGAAAGAATTATGTGGACAAAATATCTTGGGAATAGTAAGATTTTGTTAGATAACGATAACGATTGACAGGTGAACGGGAGTGATAAATTTACCGGGAAATGCCGCTGTGGACATTGAATTATTGGGCAACGGCTCTTTTCCTGGGACAGCCTGTGTTCGAATTTTAGAGAGAAGCTGAACGCACTTTTATGCCGGAATTTATTTTGTGGAATTTTAATTTGCGGGAGGAAATTGGTATGAAGCTGAGAGTCAAATTTCTACTGTTTACGGTTGTGACCGCCGTTTCGTTGTTGGCGGTCTCGACCATCGGCTATTATTTTGCACAGAAAGAAGTCACGCGGAGCATCGAGTCCGAGATGGCCCTGCTGGCCGATTCGCAGGCCAAACAGCTGGACGGCTGGTTGCTCCGGAAAGCCCAGACAGCCTTGAACGCCAGCGAGACGGTTCGCAGGGTGCTGGGCGACGGGTCCATTCCGGTTGAATATATGCACAGTTACAAGGAGGATCCGGCCTTGCAGGACCTTTATGTAGGGCTGGAAGACGGTAAATTTATCGAAGGCGCCCAGTCGGCTCTTCCGGCGGG
This sequence comes from Sporomusaceae bacterium UBA7701, assembly GCA_002482545.1. GTDB lineage: Bacteria > Bacillota > Negativicutes > Sporomusales > UBA7701 > UBA7701. Next base: position 98,837 of record DLGF01000009.1, on the reverse strand, counting down.
CTTTGATCCGCGGACCCGCGGCTGGTATAAAGCCGCCAAGGAAAAGAACAGTCTTATTTTCACCGATGCCTATGTCGATGTACTCACCAATAAATACGTCATATCGGCCGCCACTCCGCTCAAGAGTACTGCCGGAGCCTTACGGGGCGTTGTCGGCATCGACATTTCGCTCGCCATCCTTACCGATCAATTGAAAGACGTCCACCTGCACGGCAAAGGCTATGCGCTCCTGATCGACCCGAACGGGATTATCCTGGCCCATCCCGACGCCAACGAAATATCCAAGAATATGAAGGACAACCCGGCCCTGAAAGACGTCTTCGCGACCATGGTGGCCCAAGATCACGGGTCGGTCAGCTATGGCTACGAGGGTGTAGACAAGCTGATGCTGTTCACCAAAGTCCCTTCCACCGGCTGGATTATGGCTATCGCCGTAAACGCGGATGACGTTTATGGGCAGGTGGCCAGTCTAAAATACACGTTCCTGGTCATCTCCCTGCTTGCTATTCTGCTGTCCGGCCTAGTGGGCTGGCTGTTCTCCCGTAAAATCACCGCCCAGCTTGCGGCGCTGACGGTGAGCGCCGCAAGCCTGGCCGCCGGCAACCTTACCGTCCGGTCGCTGGAGATTGATTCCCAGGACGAGCTGGGCCAACTGGCCCGCGCCTTCAATACCATGACGCAGAACCTGCGGGGCCTTATCAAAAATGTTGTTCAGTCTTCCGAGCAGGTTGCCGCCTCTTCCGAAGAATTAACCGCCAGCGCCGAGCAATGTGCTCAGGCGGCCACGCTCGTGGCTACATCCATCGTCGAGGTGGCCACCGGGGCCAACCAGCAGGTTGAAGCGGTGCATAAAGCCTCCTCGGTGGTGGGCGAAATTACCTCCAGCATTCAGAACATCGCCGCAACGGCCGACAGCGTGGCTCAGGCCACCAATAAAACCGTGGAAGCCACCGAAGCCGGCAAAGCGTCGGTCGAGAAGGCTGTTCTGCAGATGAAGAACATTGCCCAGGGCACGGAGCAGGTGCAAAAGTCGGTGGATCAACTGTCGGCAAGCTCGCAGCAGATTGGCGAGATTGTCGATCTGATCGGCACGATCGCCAGCCAGACCAATTTGCTGGCGCTGAACGCCGCCATCGAGGCCGCCCGCGCCGGCGAGCACGGCCGCGGCTTTGCGGTAGTCGCCGAGGAAGTCAGGAAGCTGGCTGAACAGTCCCATGACGCCGCCAAACAAATCGCCGATCTCATTGCCGCCAACCAGGCGGGCATTGACAGCGCCGTGACGGCGATGGCCTCCGGGGTCGAGGATGTCCGGAGCGGCATCCAGGTGGTCGGGGATGCCGGCAACACCTTCCGCGATATCGCCAAACAGATTAGTCTTATGTCTGACCAGATACGGGGCATTTCCGCCGCCATCCGGCAGGTGGCCAGCGGCAGTCAGCAGGTGGTCGCCTCGGTTCAGGCGATCGACCAGATCAGCAAAAACGCCGCCGGCAACGCGGAAACAGTTTCCGCCGCCACCGAAGAGCAGTCGGCGTCCATGCAGGAGATTGCGGCGTCGAGCCAGGCTTTGGCCAAAATCGCCGAAGATCTGCAAGCCGTGGTGCGGAAGTTTACCATTTAATGAAACCAGGGTTGTCTTCAATCTGTGGAAGGCCGGTTCACCGGCCTTCCTTATTTTTATAGTTCGTACTATTCGGATCGTGCCGAACGGATGGGCGGAGGAAGACCCGGCGCGGCATTGGTAATTATTTCGCCAGTCGCGGCGAGTATGGCGCGGCTGCGTATGGTACAATAGAAGATAACGGACGCGAAAGGAGGTCGGGATGATGCGCAAGCTTTGGTTGGCAGGAGGCTGCTTCTGGGGTGTCGAGGCCTATTTCCGGCAGCTCAGAGGCGTGATTGCCACCCGGGTCGGCTACGGCCAGGGATCGACGGACGATCCGACTTACCGGGAGGTATGCTCGGGCGCGACAGGACATGCCGAGATTTGTGAAGTGAGCTACGACGAAAGGGTGCTGCCGCTGCAAAAGGTGCTCGAACACTATTTCCGGATCATTGATCCCACGACCCTCAACCGCCAGGGGCCGGATCAGGGAACCCAATATCGCACCGGAATTTATTATGAGGAAGAGGCGGACCGGGCTGTAATCGAGAATTTCCTGCAGGCTATGCAGGCAGGCCACGCCAACCCTATTGTCGTGGAGGTCGAAGCGCTCCGGCGCTTCTTCCCGGCGGAAGAATATCACCAGGAGTATCTCGAGAAAACGCCGGGCGGCTATTGCCACATCAATCTCGCCCTGGCCCGGCCGGAAGAGCGGAAATAGCGTTGCGGACTTGATTTATGGTTGACTGCCGTATAGTATGGTAAAGAAGAGGTGATGCAATTGAAAAAACGAATCGCAGTCCTGGCGACGCTGTTGTGCCTGCTGCTTGTTTCCGGGTGTTCCGGGGCGAGCCAGCCGGTGCCGCCGCCGGCCGACAGCGGCGCCAAGGGACAAGCTCCGTCCAGCGGCAAGAACAGCACGGCCTTGTTTGAAACCAGCATGGGCAATTTCCGGATTGAACTTTACGAGGACAAGGCGCCGAATACGGCTCACAACTTTATGAGCCTGGCGACGAAAGGGTTTTACGACGGGCTGGTATTCCACCGGGTTATCGACGGGTTTATGATCCAGGGAGGAGACCCGAAAGGCGACGGCACCGGTGGGCCGGGCTATGTGATCAAGGATGAATTTCATTCCGCGCTGAGGCATTCCACCGAAGGCATCGTCTCCATGGCCAACGCCGGCCCGAATACGGGCGGGTCGCAGTTTTTCATCACGCTGGCGCCAACGCCGTGGCTGGATAATAAGCATGCTATCTTCGGCAAGGTCATCGAAGGCATGGATGTCGTGCGGGCGATCGGAAAGGTAAAAACCAACGCCAGTGACCGGCCGGTCGAGCCGGTAACCATCAAGAAGGTTACGGTTCAGCCGCCGCAATAACCGCTGTTGAACAGAGTTAAGAAGTTTCCGCGGAAGAGGCAAATAAAAAGTAACCCGTCAGCGGGTTACTTTTTTTATGCCTATGTTTCGGTTTCCTGGTATCAAGGTCGGTTTCCTAAAACAAGAGTCCGTCAATTATTCGATAAGCCTCTTTTCTAGCTCCTTGCTACATTTAATGTCCTCATAAGGAGTGAAGAAAACCCCGTCAAACGAGGCGGACAGGCATATCATCATACTTGACAAAGACGTCACATAAAAGATTTTTAAGAAAAGTTATTCTACCCCGTGTCAGTAGTCATTGACCCTGTTCTTACTCTTGCAGTAGTATATGGATATAGACGCGGATAAATGGTGAAAGGAGGGTATCGTGGACGATATCATTCATAAACTCACCCAGTTCGGATTTTCGACCTATGAGGCAAAGGCCTATCTGGCGCTTCTTCAAAAGAATCCGGCCATCGGCTATGAAGTAAGCAAAATTGCTAAAATACCGACCGCAAAGATTTATGAAACACTGACAAGCTTAAAAAACAAAGGGATTGTTCTGTCGAGTACATCTGAGCCAGTGCTGTATTACCCCGTGGACCCCGATGTGCTTCTCAACAGAATTCATAGGCAATTTGACGAAAAGATAGAAACCCTTAACGGATTGCTGGACAAAGTAGCACCTATACCGGATATTGATATAACCTGGAATCTTTCAGGCTACCAGGCCGTTATTGAAAAAATGACCGATGTTATTCAAAACGCGGCGGAAGATTTATTGGTTTCCCTTTGGCCGCAAGAGGCCAAAGCTGTAGAAGAACAGCTTGCTTCCGCAGAACAGAGAGGAATCCGGGTCATCGCAGGGATATTCGGCCCGTACAATCCGGGCTGTGCCTATACGGTCAATCTGGATTCCTGCGGGGATAGCTCACAAAAACGGCTTGGCAAGCGGTTAAATGTCGTGGTGGGAGATTCCCAGGAAGTTATAATCAGCGAAATGGGCGGCGATAAGGACGCGGTGGGAATCTGGGCAACCACGCCCTGCATCATCCTGACCGCCAAAGAATATATCAAGCACGATATTTGGGGCAAGGCCCTTATTGATGAGCTGGGAAAGGAACGTTTTGATGAGATGTGCCGCGGCAATGAAATTTTGTCGTATTTGATTCAAACCCGATAAACGCAGAATGCATAGCAGGGCTTGAAAGGAGTGAAGTTCTTAATGAGTCAAAATTGGGAATTGCTGAATGACCTCAAGGTTGGAATCGTGGGATGCGGTCATTTAGGTCAAGCAATTGCGCAATCATTGGTCAACCGGGGACTTAAAAAGGAGAATCTTCTTGTATCCTACGGGGGGAGTCCCATTACCTATCAAAAGCTTGAAGCTCAGGGGCTGTCTCCGTGCCTTGCTACAAACCAAAAACTGTTTAAGGAATCAGGGATTGTTTTCATCACGATCAAGCCGAAAGATATTCTTGCACTGGGGGAAACTGTCCGATCAAGCAAAGCCCTTGTTGTTTCCTGCCTGGCGGGAGTACCCATAGAGCTTCTTCATAGGATATTGGGAACGGATGTATATCGGATGATGTTCAGCGGACCGGACACCATCGTAGCCGGGCAGGGTGTGGCGGCCATGTATCCGGAGCACGAGCATTTGAAATTACTGTTGCGCTCGATCAATATAACCTGGGTCAAAACGATGGCGGAAAATGATTTGGAGATCTTTACCGCTGGCGTTTGCATGCCTGCGGCAATATTGAAGATAGAAAATCCAGCCGAACAAAAAAAGGCGATCGATAGAATCGGTGCTGAATATCCGCTGCTTTCCGAGCTTTATGCATGGGCTGTAAAGGCTCTGCCCGATTTTGCGAATAATGAAGATAAAGCGGCATATATCAAGAAGATGGTTACGAAAGGAGGGATCACCGAGGCGGTTATCAACAGCCTGGTAAGCGGTGCGCCGCTTGATGCCGCATTAAGAAGAGGAATTGCCCGGACTCAAGAGATTGCTTTTGAAATCCGGCAGGCAGTCACTCAGTAAGCATATGGAAAGTCTTGTAAAAGTAACTTGGTCATTAGTACATTTGCTAAGAAGCAACCATTTTAATGGAGGTACATGAGATGGATAAGCTCGAAAATGTTACTGTCGTTAAAAAGGCCAATGTATATTACAACGGCAATGTAACCAGCCGCACCATTTTGCTGGAGGACGGAACAAGAAAAACACTGGGGATTATTATGCCCGGCCAATATGAATTTGGCACAGCGGATAAGGAACAGATGGAGGTATTGGCGGGAAAGCTGAATATTTTACTGCCCGGCAGTAAAGCGTGGGCATGCTTTGCAGCGGGACAGACCTTTGAAATTCCGGCAAACTGTAAATTCGAGGTCTCCGTAGCTGAAGTGGCTGATTACTGCTGTTCATACATAAAAGAATAATAAACAAGAAAAAACCATTGAAGGCCGCTGACGCGGGCGAAGGAATAGAAACCATTGCCAGGCCGGAAACGCCGGAGAAAATCTATGAGCGCAAGCCGGCTCGCGGCAATCCGGCAGCGCCGGAAAACGGCATCTTTCTGTGGCGGACCGGACTTCCGGCAGATTGCGGAAAAGGCGGAGCGTGATCCACGCTCCGCCTTTTTGCGGCCGGCGAGGGCCGAAGCCCGCGGCAGCGTCCGCATCAATATTTTTCCATGCTTCGTCCGCTCGGCGAAGGGTCAGGGAATAAAGTAGAAAATTTGCACCACGTCCCCGGGGACCAGGCAATCAAAGCCAAAATCGATGGTGTCCCCGGAAAGGGTGTATGTTCGTTTATCCTGCAACCTGCCTTTTACAAAGACTTGAAACAAAGTTTCGGTAGGATGATCGGCCTTTACCAGACTGGTTCGCTCGGTGACCCGGAAAGCCTGTTCAACAATGCGCATACCTACACCTCTCCTATGCTTTATCAACAGCGATTCAAGTATACTCGTCGAATACTATCTATTCTTCTTTTTTCAAACGAATCCTTTCGGCAGATGGGACGAAGCGCCGCCGACCGGCAGCGGCAATCCGCAAGAAAGCCAGTTATATTTACAGTCGGCGATAAAAAACCGGAAATATTGTTGACTTATTTACACCTTGAGTACTATAATTTTATACAATATAGCTGAAATATAAAATACGGCTTGACGGTTAGGAGCAATAAAATGACTGCGATGATGAAAGCCCCTCAGCGCCCGGTATCGGCCCTGTATTACGGCCAAGGCTATTATTATAGCGTTGGTTATTTGGCCTGGGAAAAAACGCATAGGGGGACATCGCCGGTGAGAGCTCGCCCGTAGCTGATTGGTTCAGGACAGCTAAGCATATCTAATCAAGACGGAGCAAGAAGAGGTTCTTACCAGAGCCTCTTCTTTTTTGTTTTTCAATATCATCGCAAACGGAAGGGTGGCTCGCTTATGAAAAGTTTTCCAACAGTGACGATCGTCGGCTTGGGTCTGATGGGAGGATCGCTGGCCCTGGCCTTGAAAAAATCGGGCTATGAGGGCACCATCCTTGGGGTGGACACTGCGGGCGGCAATTTGGCTGAAGCTTTGGCGGCCAAGGCGATTGACAGCGCTGCCGCCAGCCTGGAGGAAGCAATCGTGGAGGAGGGGCTCATTGTCGTAGCCGCGCCGCTGAGAGCTTATCCAGCCATCTTCCGGGAACTGGCGCGGGCCGCCGGAGGCCGTCGGGTCGTCGTTACCGACGTGGGAAGCGTCAAGACCTGTGTCCACCAATTGGCGGAAACGGTATTGCCCGACGGGGCGGTTTTTATCGGCGGGCACCCCATGGCGGGCTCGGAACGGGGCGGGTTTGCCGCCGCCCGGGCGGAGTTGTTTCAGGAGGCCTGCTATTTTCTGACGCCAGCCGCCTGTCATGAGCAGGAAAGCCTCCGGACCTTGCAGGCGCTGGTTAGGCGGCTCGGCGCTTCGCCGGTGCTCATCACTCCGGAGGAGCATGACCGGGTGGCGGCCCGGGTCAGCCATGTCCCGCACCTGCTGGCGGCGCTGTTGGCGTCTTCCCTGAGCGCCGCCGAGGTCCCATTCACCGGAAGCGGCTTCCGGGACACCACCCGGATTGCCGCCGGCGAGCCTCAACTGTGGCAGGACATCCTGCTGCATAACCGGGAGGAGATATTATCCGGCCTTGCGGGCCTCGAATCAGCCTTGCACCAGGTAAAAGCGGCGCTCCGCAGCGGGGATCAGCCCGGTCTGGCGGTCTTCCTGCAGCAGGCGAAGCTGGTCCGGGACGGCCTGTCCCCGGGGGATAAACAGCCTTTAGCCACGGCGTCTCCCCCGGGGGCCGACCGGCTTGCCGATTTCAGCCGAAGTCCGGGGAACGCGGCCAAAAGAGGCGTGGTTTCCACCACGCCTCCCGGTTACAGCTTATAAAATTCTTCAAAGGACCGGGTTACGAAGGTGTGATCGAGAACACCGGCCAATTCCCGGGCGGAATGCATGGCCAGCGTCGGCGAGCCGATATCCACGGACCGGATGTCAAGGTGAGTGGCCGATTTCGGCCCGATGGTGGAGCCGCCTTTGGCGTCGGAACGATTGACGAATTTCTGCACCGGTACCCCGGCCTTGCGGCAGATGGCCTCATAAACGGCTGCCGACGCGCTGTCCGTCGTGTAGCTCTGATTGGCGCTGATTTTGATAACCGGCCCGTTGTTGAGGAGCGGCTTGTTGACCGGATCATGTTTGTCGCTGCCGTTGGGGTGGACCGCATGGGCCAGGTCGGCCGAAATCATGAAGGATTTGGCCAGTGCGCGGAAAAAATCCTCCCGCCCTCTGCCTTGAGCCAGCATGATCCTTTCCAGGACTTTGGCGAGAAAGGGCGAGTCGGCGCCTTGTTTGGTGGCGCTTCCGACTTCCTCGTTGTCGAAGGCAACCAGCACGCTGGTGCCTTCCCCTGCGCCTGCCCTCACCAGCGCCTCAAGGCCCGCATGGACCATCGCCAGGTCATCCAGCCGCCCGCTGGAAATAAATTCATGGTTCAGGCCGACGATCCTTCCTTTTTCAAATTCGTACAGGAACAAGTCGAAATCGGCGATATCCGCGACGGCGACGTTTAGTTCCGCGGCCAGGGCGCTTAACAGGTAATTGCCCTGTTCGAGGTTTTCATTGATCTGGGCCAGCAGGGGCAAGGTGTCCTTTTGCCCATTCAGCTCAACCCCTTTGTTCACCTCGCGGTTCATATGGATCGCCAGGTTGGGAATGACCAACAGGGGCCTGCGGAGGTTCACCAGCCGGGTTTGGGGATATAAAACATCGGAGCTTTTCAGCGCGATCCGTCCGGCGACGGCCAGCGGCCGGTCCAGCCAGGTATTCAGGATGGGGCCTCCATAGATTTCGGTGTTGAGTTTGACATAGCTGCCCTCGCTTGTCATTTCGGGGGACGGTTTGATCCGGAAGGTCGGAGAATCGGTGTGGGCGCCGATGATTCTGAACCCCTGCTCTTCGATATTGCCGCTGCCGACCGCAAAGGCCACGATGGCCGAGTCGTTTTTGGCCACGAAGTATTTGCCGCCTTTGGCAAGACTCCACGGGTCTTCTTCCTTCAGTTCCTGAAAACCCTGTTTCGCCAGAATGCCTTTCGCGGCGTCCACGGCGTGAAAGGCTGTCGGGCTGGCGTAAATAAAATCAATAAGCCGGTTCGCGAATTCCAATTCTTGGGTCATCGGATTACCTCCTGACGTATGTCTACCATAAAGTATAAAGAAACCGCCGGTATTTTTCTACCCGCTGAAAAAATTTTAAAACCCGAAGGGATGGCCGGTTTTTTCCAAGAATATATAGAACAAGAATAATATGGAATTTATGAAGGTGATGGGCATTAACAACAGTTTGGCCAAGGTGCATGTGGCGGTGCTGCTGTTCGGTATAGCAGGACTGTTCGGCAAGCTGGCGCTTCCCCCGGCAGTTATTGTTCTGGGCCGGGTTTTCTTCGGTGCGCTGTTCCTGGCGGCCGTCCTCCGTTACCGGAAGGTTCCGGTCGCTGTCCGGAACCGGAGCCACTTTTTATACCTGCTGCTTTCCGGGCTTATTCTGGCGGTGCACTGGGTGGCTTTCTTTCAGTCCATCAAAGTGTCCACAGTGGCTATCGGGGTACTGACTTTTGCTACCTTCCCGGTCTTTGTTTCGTTTCTCGAGCCCTATTTCTTCCGGGAAAAGCTGAAAGCGCGGAATGTCGGCGCGGCGATAGCCGCCTTTGCCGGCGTGGCTTTCATTATTCCGGCGGGGTTCGAGCTGGAGAACCATCTGACGCAGGGCGTGCTATGGGGAGTATTTTCCGGTTTTACCTTCGCGTTGCTTTCCCTTCTCAACCGGAGAATGGTAAGGGACTACTCCAGTATTGTGGTCTCCTTCTACCAGCAAGGGACGGCGACGGTCCTCCTCCTGCCTGCCCTGCTGCTGGAGCCGGCGGCTTTGGATGCGGAGGCCGTGCTGATGCTGGCGCTCCTTGGCATTGTGTTCACCGGAATCGCCCACTCCCTGTTCATCAGCAGTCTGAAGAATATCTCCACCCAGACGGCGAGCATCATTGCCAGCCTGGAGCCGTTATACAGCGTGATTTGCGCTGCGTTGCTGCTTGGCGAGACGCCTTCTTTCCGGGAAGTGGCCGGAGGAATCATCATTCTGGGGGCGACGTTTTATGCGACCGTTAAGGCGCGGTAAGCCGGCTATGACCAGGCAGGAATGCGGCGGAAGCGGGCCGAATAGGTTTTAGGTGACCCAAGCAATAAGACGGGAGGGAGATACCATGCGGATAGGCGTCTCGCTAAGAATCGGGCTGCTGGTCCTGATATGCATGCTGCTGGCCGGGTCAGTGGCGGGAGCGGCGACGGTCGCGGAAAAGCGCCAGTCAGTAAGAAATATGGCCAATGATACGCTGGACAGACTGTATGCGGCTCATCCGAGCGCCAGGAAAGCGGTGGAAAATGCCGTGGGCTATGCCGTGTTCAGCAGCTACGACGTCAAGATTTTCCTCTTTGGCGGCGGACGGGGCCGAGGCCTGGCGGTCTATAACCCAACCGGCGCGGAAACCTTCATGAAGATGGGGCAGATTGGAGTCGGCCTGGGTTTGGGGGTAAAGAATTACAGCGTGGTCTTTGTTTTTGAGACCGACAAAGCTTTTCAGAAATTTATCAATCAGGGTTGGGAGTTTGGCGGGCAGGCAACCGTGGCCGCCACCGACGGCGTGAGCGGCGGGTCTTTGCAAGGGGCGGTTTCCATCTGGCCCGGCGCCTGGATGTATCAAATGACCGATAAAGGCCTGGCGCTGGAAATCACCGGCAAGGGCACGAGGTACTACAAAGACAGCGAACTGAACTGACCAGCCCAAAAGCACCGGAGCGATTCCGGTGCTTTTGGCCATCTGTACACTTAGCGCCTTAGCGCGTTTGCTTGTGTGCGCCCGAAGTTCGCGGTTTCCTGCCTAAACGCGGAAGATGGTTATAAACGCTCCGACGCTGCCGCTTCCCGCAGCTTTAATAAACATCTTCCGGCCAGCACTTGGCCCGTACACTGTCCGTGAATCCTGGGTTTCTTCAATCAGGGCACCGGAGCTTATCTTCGGTGCTTTTTTGTTGCCGCGTTTTTTTCGCAGGCTAATGCACATTCCCGGGAAGCGCTCCGGGCAACCTAAGGATGACTCCGGAAAGCCGGCTGCGCTTGCGGCTTTCCCAGAAAGGCAGTGGATTTCTTGACTCTTTGCCAACTCAATGACGGGATGAAAGACGACCTCCGGGACAAGCTGGAGGAAATTTCGCTGACTGTCGAGGCGGTTCTGACAATGCTGGAGCAGAAAGAAGGCTGTCTGTTGTGCGAGATCGCCAGCATTAAAGATATGGCCTTTGAATTGGACGGGCTGGCCTCCTTTTATCACTTCCAATCTTCCCTGCTGCCCAGCCTGGAGGGGATGGAGGAAGTGGCAAAGGCCCTGGCCTCTTTGTCGCGAAAAGGGCATGGGGCCTTGCTGGCGGTCGAGAATAACGACAATCTGGAGCCCTATATCGCCATTTGCGGAGCGACCGGGGTGGCTATCGAAGCCAAGGTGTCGGCGCCGCTCCTGGAGACGATTTTCTACCCCGGCAATCCCCTGCACGACGGCGCGGTCATTATCCGGGAAGGCCGCATTATTTCCGCCGGGTGCGTTTTTCCGCTGTCCGACAAGAAGTACACCAGCGAAGGGCAAAAGATAGGGACCCGCCACCGCGCGGCCATCGGGCTGAGCGAACAGACCGACGCGCTGGTGCTGTTAGTGTCCGAAGAGACCGGAAAAGTCTCTTTTGTCCAGGGGGGAGTCATTCACCCGATCGAAGTCTCGCTGTGCCCCAACCGCGATTCTCCTTCGGCCTTCCGGTTTCAGTATCACCAGGAAAACCCTGCCTTATGACTTTACAAGGCCGGAAAAAGGATATATCCTAATAGGGAAAAGTTAGACAGGAGAGATGGCAATGCCGGTTATTACTGTGGAAAGCGGTCTTTTAAGCAAGGAGCAGAAACGGGATCTGGCCCAAGCCTTGACCCGAACGGCGGGCGCCATTATGAAGGTACCCGAGCAGGCCTTTACTGTCCTTATTAAAGAGAACCCGCCGGACAACGTCGGAGTGGGCGGAACACTATTGTCCGACCGGTAAGCGCCCGGTACGCGGCTGACGGTGATCCCGACGATGATCCCGACGATGATGTTTAGTGCTGCTCCGGAACAACTTCGGACTGACGGCCATAGCCTATAACATAATGAACATCGGGAGGAGTTCGGAGATGGGGGAGCCGCAGCCGCGATCCGGTAAATCCAGGGCCTGTAAGACAACCGCCGACCTGGTGCCCAGATTTTTGCCGCCCAATATCCCGGTTTTTGTGCTACTGGCGCTTTGGTTGATTTTCTTTGTATTTCTATGTCCGCCCTGTCAGCGCTATTTTGACCAATATGACGATTTTATCGGGCATTATCGAGAATAAACCCGTGTAACCATCGGGCTTCAATAAATAAACCTTCACGCGGAGGGATTTAGGAGTTAAATCCCTCTTTTGCGTGGTCTAAGATCAGCGGCGGCTGATGACCGGGCGCCTTGGGAATGCTACTGGTGAGGACAACTTCACCAGGGCACCGTTGTCGGCACCTCGAGGCTGTCTTCCCGGAACCGGGGCGTTACCGCAGACTGCGCGCCGGTTATTCAAAGAGGGGTACAGGCCGCCGTATCGGAAAGAAGTTCATCGACAAAGGCTGAAGAAGATGAAAATACGTAAACAGCAGGCGAGTAATATATTCCAGGGTACGTTGGTGCTAACCGCGGCGGGGATTATTGTAAAGATTATCGGGTCGCTCAACTGGATTATTCTGTCCCGGGTGCTCGGCGGCGAAGGCATGGGGCTTTATCAGATGGCGTACCCGCTGTACCTTTTGGCGCTCAGTGTTTCCTCAGCCGGTATTCCTGTGGCGATTTCTATTCTCACGGCCGAGCGGGTGGCGCTTCAGGATTATCGCGGAGCCAGAAGCGTATTCCGCATTTCCCTGGCGCTCCTGGCGGTCACCGGTATGGTGTTCAGTCTGCTTCTCTATTCCGGCGCGGGCTGGCTCATCGAAGAACGCTTTATCCGGGACGCCAGGGCTTATTATTCGCTGGTGGCCCTGGCGCCGGCTATTTTCTTTGTCACCCTGCTGTCCAGCTTTCGCGGCTACCTGCAAGGCTGGCAGCTTATGACTCCCACGGCGGTATCGCAGATCGCCGAGCAGGTCGTGCGGGTTCTTACCATGCTGTTTTTCGCCATGCTGCTCGCACCTAGGGGCATTGAATACGCCGCCGCCGGAGCTACCTTCGGGGCGGGGCCCGGAGCGCTGGCCGGCTTGATCGTATTGCTTTTTTTTTATTGGCGCCATCGCCGGCGCTTGTCCCAGGCTTCCAGCCCCGGCGCCGGCGGAATGGAAACCAAGCCAGCCGGGGTTATCAAACGCATCCTCCGGTTATCGCTCCCGATTTCCGCGGCCAGCATCATGCTTCCGGTCGTTTCCAACCTGGATTTGCTGGTTGTTCCCCGGCGGCTTGAGGACGCGGGCTACCCGGTGGGGCAGGCGACCGAACTCTTCGGCTATCTCACCGGCATGGCGGTCCCGCTCGTCGGTTTGGCCACCGTGCTGACCGGCGCCTTGGCTACGAGCATTGTGCCGGCCATATCGGAGGCGCATTCACTGGGGCAGCGGGAACGGGTATATAGCCGGACCGCCGCCGCCTTTCGCCTGGCGAATATCGTCACAGTTCCGGCTTTCGTCGGAGTATGGCTCTTGGCCGAACCGCTGGTAACCATCCTCTATCACGCTCCCCAGGCGGCGCCCTCGGTGGAGGTGCTGGCCGCCGGCATCGTCCTGCTGGGCGTTCACCAGGTGTCTACCGGGGTTTTGCAGGGGATGGGGCGGACCATGATTCCGGTAGTCAATATGGCTATCTCGGCGGTTGCCAAAGTCGGATTGAACTGGACGCTGACCGTCGTTCCCGGTCTCGGCATCGCCGGCGCCGCCTGGGCGACGGTGGCGGATATCGGCATCGCGGCGCTGCTGAACATGCGTTATGTCCGGCGCCATACCGGCTTTATTCTCGATTACCGGTCCCTGGGCAAAAGCATCGCCGCCGCTGCCGTTATGGGCGGCATAGTCCATCTGGTTTTTCGCGCAGTGGTGGCGCTTACTAAAAGCAACAACCTGGCGGTGCTGTCCGCCATCGTTATCGGGGTGACGGTCTATGGAACAGGGATGTTGTTGATCGGCGGCATAGGAGCCGCCGATGTCAGGCTGGTTCCGCTGGTCGGACCGCGCCTGGCCCGGCTGCTGCAAGCCGTCGGGCTGCTGGCGGAAGAAACCCCGAAATAGGGGACAAGGCCGTTTAGGCCTTATTTCTTATGCCCGGCCGAGTTATTGCCGCTCCTTGCAATATCAGAAGAAATTGCTGGAATGAAGCGGGATAAAACCGCTCGTTCCTGCCGAGTCGGCTTTTTTATTGTACGAATCGGCAACCGGCCAGGAAGGGTAAAGTTAGGCTGCAATAAACCGGATGGGTTTTCGTCATTATCAAATGAGGTCGGCTCAAAGTATATAGAAGCCTTTGGGGGCGGAGTAGCGGTTAGTTGCGATACCGCTGCAGGAAAATCGATATAAAAAGGGTCCGCTGGCTATAATACCATCGGAGAATATTGGGGGCAGCGCGCTGGGCCGAGGTTGCCGCCCATAGGGGAGGGATAAGGCGAGGCTGCTTGGCACGGCCTGGGACAGTAACCGCAAAGGAAGTGTGGATGTGAGTATTTATGATTTTCAAATGAGATCGATTGATGGGGAAGAAATTTTCTTGGCAAAGTATAAAGGAAAGGTTCTCTTAATTGTCAATACCGCCAGTAAATGCGGTTTTACACCCCAGTACGAGGAATTGCAGGAGCTTTACCGTACCTATCAGCAGGCCGGCTTGGAGATATTGGGCTTTCCCAGCAATCAATTCGCCGCGCAGGAGCCTGGCAGCAATTCGGAAGTACAAAACTTTTGCCAGATAAACTATGGCGTGACCTTTCCGCTCTTTGCGAAAACCGACGTCCGCGGCGAAACGGCTCATCCCCTGTTCAAGTATTTGGCGGAACAGGCTCCCTTCAAAGGCTTTGACCGGAATCACCCTGTGGCTGAAAAGCTGCAAGGTGTTCTGCAGGAAAGCTTTCCGGAGTTTCTTGAGGGCAATGACATTAAGTGGAACTTCACCAAATTTCTGATCGACCGAAATGGCAAGGTAACAGGCCGTTATGAACCGACAACTTCTCCGTTGGCCATGAAAGAAGATATCGAAACGCTGCTCAAATAGGCGGGCCGGCTGCTGGCGCCGCCGTAACTCGGGCTTGATACAGGGCTTGGCGGGCCGGCCGCTTTAAGGATATCTGCGACCCAAGCCCAATAATGAGAAAAGGAGTGCTGACCATGAATGAGGTTCTCGCATTTTTAAAGGACAACCCGATCTTCTATCTTGCCACTGTTGAGGGGAACATTCCCAAGGTGCGCCCTTTCGGTTTTATTATGGAGTATGAGGGCAAATTATATTTTTCGACCAGTAACCAGAAGCCGGTATATAAACAACTCAGAGCCAATCCCCATTTTGAAGTGAGTACCACCGCAAAAACGGGCGAATGGCTGCGATTGCACGGCAAAGCGGTGTTTGACACCAATAAGGGCACGAAGCAGGCTGCGTTGGACGCCATGCCGATGCTGAGCAAAATGTATAGCGTAGATGATTCGATTTTTGAACTTTTTTACGTCGAAGACGGTGAAGCCACCTTCAATGATATGAAAGGAGCCTCCCGAGCAGTCAAATTGTAAGAAAGGTCCGGCCGGTGATCCGCTTTAAGGCTGAACATCTCGCAAGAGGATATTTGGCTGAACTTTCACTATATTCAAAGAATTTAGTTGCAATACCCGTTCAAAAGTATTAAAATATATAAAGAAATGAATTTCATATCGGCTGCTTTGCTTTCCTCACAAAAGCGAAATCCAGCATAAATGCCTTTCCGTAAGGCGTTTATGCTGATTTGTTTTTGAGGGAAGGATCATCGACCATAAAAGGGGGGTTAGTTACAAGTATAAGCAGATGGGGCATCATTTTTCTAATCATCAGGAGGTGTATGGGTATGAAGAGCAAAAAGCTTTGCGCATTACTGCTGGCGCTCGCATTGACGACGGCCCTGCTTGCGGCGGGCTGTGGCGGCAATCAGCAAAGTCAGGCCGGCGGAAAAATTCTCCGCACCGCCAATGGCGCCGAGCCGGAAACCCTGGACCCGAGAACTGCGGTTGGGGTGCCTGAGAGCATGATCCTCCGGCAGCTTTTTGAAGGTCTCTGTACGCAGAACCAGAAGGGCGAACCTGTTCCCGGAGTGGCCGAACGCTGGGAGGTGTCGCCTGACGGCCTCACCTATAAATTCTTTCTGCGTTCCGGACTAAAATGGTCCAACGGCGATCCGCTGACCGCCAGGGATTTTGAGTTTTCCTGGAAAAGCGCCCTAAGCCCTGAATTGGGCAGCAAGTACGCCGAACAGCTTTATTATCTGAAAAACGGCGCGGCGTACAATAAAGGGAACGCCAAGGCTGATGAAGTGGGCGTAAAGGCTCTGGATGAAAAGACCCTGGAAGTAAAGCTGGAGAAACCGACTCCCTATTTCCTCTTCCTGACGACTTTCTGGACCTATTTCCCCGTGCCGGAGAAGGTCGTGGCTGCGAACCCGAAATGGCATACCGATCCTAAAACGCTGGTGGGCAATGGTCCCTTCAAAATTGTCAGCTGGACTCATACCGACAAGATCGAACTAGTCAAAAACGATAACTACTGGAACAAAGACGTCGTTAAGCTGGACAAGGTCGTTATTTCTCTGAGCGACAACGTCAAGACCATCCTGGACGCCTTCGAGAACAAGCAACTGGATGCCGCGGAAGTCACCCCGCCGCTGCCGGAGATTCCCCGTCTGCTCAAAGAGGGCAAGCTGAAAAACGGCCCCTACATCGGAACCTATTATTACTGTGTCAATACCGCCAAAGCCCCTTTCGACGATCCCAGAGTCCGTAAAGCCTTTGCTTTGGCCATCGACCGGAGGACCTTGATCGACAATGTCATCAAAGGCGGCGAAGCCCCCGCGTTGGCCTGGGCGTCCCCCGGCCTGCCTGACGCGAAAGCCGGCGACGATTTCCGCAAAGTCGGCGGCGACCTGTTTAAGGATAACGATGTGGAAACCGCCAAAAAACTGCTGGCCGAAGCCGGTTATCCGGACGGCAAGGACCTGCCGCCTGTCGATATTCTTTACAATACTTCCGAATCCCACAAGGTAATTGCCGAGGCTCTCCAGGAAATGTGGAAGAAAAATCTGGGGGTAAGCGCTTCCTTGAGCAACCAGGAATGGAAGGTCTATCTGCAGACCCGCAACGCCGGCAACTTCCAACTGGCCCGCAGCTCCTGGATCGGCGACTATGCCGACGCCATGACCTTCATGGATACCTTGACCAGCAAGAACGGCAACAACCTCACCCGCTGGGGCAACCCCGACTACGACAAGCTGGTCGAGCAGGCCAAGACTTCTTCCGATCCGGCGGTCCGCATGAAAGCCATGCATGACGCGGAGAAGATCCTAATCGACGAGATGCCGGTCATCCCCATCTACTTCTATACCAATAAATATCTGGAGAATCCGAAAGTCAAAGGCGTCATCCGGGACGCCCTGGGCGCCGTATATTATCGCGAGGCCACGATTGACTAACTTGGTTTAATCCCTCTATTTGCCGCCTTCCCGGGCTTGAAACGCTGGGAAGGCGGCATTCTTCCCGCGCGGGTTTCCTAGGAGGATTTCCGGTTTCCGTATGGAACTACAAGGGAGGAATAAAACGGCTGCTTTGCTTTTCCGCACGAAAGCAAAATCCAGCATAAGCGCCTGGGGGTGGGTGTTTATGCTATTTTCATTTTAACTACGAGGAGGATGGCAGATGGCATGTACAGGCTCCAACCCGAAAGGTTATGAACAGTTCGAGTCCAACGTTCCGAACGTAAGACCCGAGATGTTGTATCCGGATTTCTGGATCAAGGACGGCTTCGGAAAAATCCTTATGACGGAAGCGGAGATCAACGATTTTAACCGGAGGCTTTGCGAAAAGTATCCGGTGCCCTTCGAACTAGAACAATATCCGGCATCAATCACCAAAGAGAAGCTGTTGGAGTTGGTGAACAAAGCAAGCGCTATTCCGGCGGGAACGCTCTATGACGCCAAGGGCGAACCTCTTTCGCCGCAGTATTGGACCGCCCTCGCCGCAAATCTGAACACCGGCGGCGCGGCGGACTTCATCCCGGTCCGCTTCGGCCTGACCGTGAGGAGGACGGAGATGAGGAGGCTTCCCGGAGCCGGGCGGGTGTTTGACGAGCCGGGCGACTATGAATTCGACTGCCTTATAGAAACCGCGATTTACCCCGCCGAGCCTCTCGCCATTCTCCATACCAGTAAAGACGGCCAGTGGTATTTCGCCCAAATGTATAATTACCTTGCCTGGATTCCGGCGGCCGATGTCGCTGTCGGCTCCCGGGAGGCGGTATTAGGCTTTGCCGGCCATAACCCTTTCCTGGTCGTCACCGGCAGCCGGGTGCGTACCAACTACAACCCTTTTGACGCAAGCCTTTCCGAGCTTCCCCTGTACATGGGAGTCCGGCTTCCCCTGGCCGGCCGCGAGGAGATTCCAGCCAGCGTCAACAACCATAATCCCGCCGGCAATTTTGTGGTCAAGCTTCCGGTCCGGGACGAGCGGGGCAACTTAGTGACGCAACTGGCCTTCATCCCCCGGACGAGCGATGTCTCGCCCGGCTATCTGCCCTATACCACGGAGAACGTGCTTCGGCAGGCTTTCAAGGCCCAGGGCGAGCGGTACGGCTGGGGAGGAATGTTCAATGCCCGGGATTGCTCGGCCTTGGTTATGGACACGTTCGCGACGATGGGCCTGAAGCTTCCCCGGAACGCCGGAGAGCAAGAGCATTCCTTCGGCAAATACTGTCCGCTCCCCGAAGCCATGCCGCTCGAAGAGCGGTCGAAGCTGTTCGATGGCCTGGAACCCGGAACGACGCTGTATTCCAAAGGCCATGTCATGCTGTATTTGGGGAAACACGGACAGGAATACTACATGATTCACGCCTTGTCCCGGTTTTGCCGGCAAGAGGGCGGGGAACTGAAGGAATACAAGTCCCGGGAGACGCTGGTGACTCCCCTTCTCAGCATTTACACCGCCTATCGGAAGATCTTCATGGAAGCCCTGACGGGGGTCCGCCAATTTGTAATGCCGTAAAAGCAACAAGCCGCTGCAAGCGGCTTTTGTTTTTAATGTGGATAAGTTCAGGATGGCAGAAGGGGTCAGCTGCATGTTTTTGCAAGTCCTTTCAGCGGCCTTCGCTTGTACGCAACAGAGCACGAACGGTGACGGACCGCACCGGAAGAGGGTGTTGGCCGGAAGCTGTTTATGATAAGCGGAGGGAAGCGGCAGCGTCGGGGCGTTCATAAACAGCTTCCGCGTTCAGGCAGGAAACCGCGTACTTCGAGCGTACGCAACCAAGCGGCTTGAGGAGCAAATGCGCATCTTTATCGTCAGCCTGAGGTTTCGGCGGGAGCGGGCTTGCGCCATAGCAGGTTGACCAGGGGGATGAGGAAGAGATAGAAGGCGTACAGGATGCAACCGGCATCGGCGGAAAGGGTCGCCACCGGAACGGCGCTGGCGATATTCCAGGGAATGAGGGCGGACAGGACGATGACGCTGTTCTCCAAATCCAGGGCCAACTGGGAATTGCCGATTTGCCGCCTGGCGTAAATCTTTTCCTGGAACTGATGGGTAAGGATAACCGCCAGGGTTTGGGTGCAGCCGAAGGAAGCCGCGATTATGCTTGTCAGGACGATGGAGGCGTACTCGCCGATTTTGACGGTGAGCTTTTCCAGGGCGGCTTCCAGTTCTTTCAGCAGGCCGGTTCCCTCAAAAATGCCTGAATAGGTGGAGGAGATCAGCACGACGAGCGATACGTTCAGCATGGAATAAAGGCCGCCGCCTTTGATGATGTCGGCGAGAACGCCCCCGCCCTCCATACTGTATCCCCAAACTATATACCGCGCCATTTCGGGCACGGAGTGTTCCTGCACAAAAAGGCCGATGAACAGGCCGGACAGGATACTGAGCGCCATGGAGATTTTTACGTCCACCCTGAACAGCGCCGGGACGAGGATGATTACGGCGGGGAGCAATACCACCGGGCCCAGCTGGAAGGTTCTCCGGATTTCGGCGTCAATCTGGTTGTCGCCATAGACCAGCGGGTTCCACCAGGATAGGAGGGTGTAGGCGATCACCGACAGCAGGAGGGGAATGAAGGCGGTTTGGAACATATTGGCGATGTTGGTATATAGCCGGGTATTGGTCAGGGTGGCGACAAGATTGGCGCTGGAGGACATCGGGGAGCATCTGTCGCCGAAATAAGCGCCGGCGATGACGGCGCCCGCGGCCATGTTGATGTCGACATTGCCGGTTTTGGCCAAAATCATCAGCACGACCCCCACCGTGCCGACTGTGCCGAAGGAGGTCCCCAACAGGAAAGAAACCAGGCAGGTCAGCAGAAAGGCCGACACGATGAAAAGTTTGGCGCTCATGAAGGCTATCCCGTAATAAACGATGAAGGAGACAGTGCCGCAGGCCCGCCAGACAGCGGTGATGGCCCCGATCAACACGTTGATTTTTATGACGATGAGCGATTTTTGCGCGCCGTTCACGATCATCCGGCCGATCGCCTTTAGCGGGTGCCCTCGCCGCGCCGCCAGCAATACGAAACAGACGAGACCGGCGACGAGGGGATAGAGGATGGAAACCCCGTGGCTGAGACTGAACAACAACAAAGCAAAGAACAGAATAAACACGAAAATGGTATCCACTTAATCACCCGATTCTCTGGAGTAGCCAATCCTGGCGGTAAAAACCATAGAACAATTATACACTGAATCGGTAAAGCTGTGTCGCTCTTTTCGGTAATGGGGCTATAATCGTTCGGTTAACAGCCGGCGGCCGGATCTGGTTGAAAAGGCCAAAAAAGCGCTCCAAGCGCGCTATGGCCTGAAATATCCCGCAAATGGTCATCCGATCGACCAGGATAGGAAAATCGGCGGAAAAAGAACTGAAACGAGTTATTTTTTTCACAATTCTTGTTTGTTTTTGCGGTGGCCTTTCGTTATAATACTATATGTGAAACAATGAACTTACTTTTGCGCTATATTGCAATCCGGGATCTCCCAATGAGATCATACTGGATTTGCTTGCCGACGCCTGCTCGTGTGTCCCCCCACCCTTTTGCCGCTTAGCTTTGGATGTCCAACCAGGCAAACGGCACAGGCGCTAAAAACCAGGTTGCCCGAAAGGGAACCTGGTTTTGTTCATTTGTCCCCTTTTCTTTTCCAGAGCGCAGGTTTTTCCGGAACCGGAGGGAAATAATTTCCACTAGGGAATAAATATCAACGACAACCGGCGGCCGGGATGGAGCTTAGCAAGTCCGGCCCCGCGCTGTTGGCGGAGGGGAAGCTATGGTCAGCTATCAATGTTGCGCGGATGTTGAGGCTAATTTGATTTTTGAGGCTTTCAACAGGGGATTTTCCGATTACAGCATCCGGTTCGAACTGGCGGAGCAAGCCTTTATGGAGCGCTTTTTCGGCCCGGAGGGAAACAGCAGGGAGTATTCCTTCCTTGCCCTGGCCGGCGGGTCTGCGGTCGGGGTGATCCTCGGCGGCCTAAAAAACTACGAAGGAATCAGAACCATGCGCTGCGGCACTTTGGCGGTAGACCCGGAATACCGGGGCACCGGCGTGGCCCGGAAGCTGTTCGAGCTCCATAAGCAGGAAGCGGTCAGCCAGGGGTGCAGGCAGCTTTTTCTCGAGGTTCTGACGGGAAATGACCGGGCCATTCAATTTTATCGGAAACTGGGTTATGAAAAGATATACGATCTGGCCTACTTTTCCCTTCCGGCCTCCTTGGAGGCGGTGCCGCAGGAAACAACGGGATACCGGATAAGCCCGATCGGCTTGCCGGAGCTCCGTCAGTCGGTACGGAAGGCAAGCAATGTCCATATCAATTGGCAAAACGATATGGACTACATGGAGAAGAGTAGCAGCCTCTCCTGTTTTGGGGCGTACCGCGACGGCGAACTCGTCGCCGGGTTATGTGTGAATCCCCAGGGAAAGATTCATTTTCTCTGGGTCGACGCCGACTGCCGCGCCCGGGGGATTGCCCGGAGGCTGTTAGGAACCGCTCAGGCGCAGTTGCAGCCGCAGCAGTTTTCAACCGGGTTTCCCAATAATCATCTTCTCGAGGGCTTTTTAAAGCGGCTGGGTTTTGCAAGAAACGCCGTGGCCCAGTACGAGATGTATCTGACGTTGTGACCCTAAACCGTCCGGACCGGCTCGTCAAGTCGTCCCTGGCCGGCGACGTCACCGCACCAGAGTATTCATTGGTGTGGGGGGCGGGTCAGGCGTCCTGACGCGGACAGGGGCGGCCAAGCGGCAGATATGCAGCGAACCGCCGGCCACCGCGGCCAGTTCGGCCAGGTAATGCTGACGGGGGGTCAACGCCAGGCAGGTGAAGGCATGGCCGCGAAGTTTGATCTGGCGGGCGACTTTCAAGGCGTCGGCCACCGGGTCGCTGGTGTTGCCGGAGGCATAGCTGGGCAGACCGTCGGACATCAGTACCAGGAGGGGGGAATAAGCGGGGACGCGGCCGAGGTAATCGAGGCCCATGGCAAGGCCCATGGCCAGCGGCGTCGAACCCCGGGCCTGGATTGATCCCAGTCCCGACCGGACAACGGCGGGGTTGGCGGTAAAGGAAATGGCCAGTTCAGCGGTATCCTCCTGAAAGGAAATGACGCTCACCCGCCTGGCGGCGGTGGACAGCAGCCGCAAAATAAGCGCCTTGGCGGCTTGGAGCCTTTCGCCAGCCATACTGGCGCTGGCGTCGAGGATGAAGCAGATGTCGGCTTTGGGGGCGGACGGGCGCGGCTGGAAGCGCAGATCGCCGGCGGCAATCGTCAGCATGGGGCGCGCGGTCGTGATCATCCGGGCCGCCGCCGCGTGAACCGTAGCCGACAGGTCCAGTGTTCCCGCCGAATGTCCGACTGTTTGTCCGGAGCTCCGGGCCGGGTGCCGGCCGGCCGGCGGCCGCTCCCCGGAGCCGGGACCGGCCGCCGCGTTCTTGCGAGTCAGCTTCGCCAGCAAGCGCCGGAGGTGGGTTTCGGCGTCCGGCAGGCGGCCGACCCGGGAGGCGGCCTGCTCGCCTGAGGGACGTTCCCCGGGCCGGAGGTTACTTTGGAATTTGGTGAGGCCTTGCAGGTGCTGCTGCTCGCAGGGACCTTCCACGGGGCAGGGCCGGCCGCGTTGCCGGGGGCCGGAAGAAGGCCCGGCTTGGGAGGAAGCTGCGGAAGCCTTGCCCGAAACGCCGGAAGACGAGCCCCCGGAGAAGTCTGGCCGGTCATCCCGGCCTCGCAACAGCGAATCGGAATAATCGGTGTATTCGGAGAGATCCACAGGCTGGTCGCCGCTGTTGTCGACGGCGACGATCGACTCCACGCACCGCAGTTCCAAGCCGGCCGACAGGATGACGCTTTCCACGGCGAGGACGATATAGAAGAGGCAGGCGATGTGCGTGTCGGGCAGCAGGGCGGCGACATGGACATGGTTGATGTGCGCCCGCCGCAGGGACTCCTTTTGGCCGTGGGTCAGGCTGCCGGTGACCCGTCCGCCCCCGGTGCTGGTCTGGATGTCGATGCTGTCAGGGTTGACGGCGGCTGGCTCCGGCTCTTCCGCCCGGGCGACGGCTTGGTTGAAAGCCATCACGGCATTATGGACCGCCAGCGCCAGAACCCGATGGTCGACCTGGCCGCATTGATGGAAGCTGTCAAGGTGAAAGATTTCGCCTTCTTGCTGGCGCCGGTAAAAGAGTCGGCCGGCGTCGGAGTTCCGGAGAATCTGGACTTCCTCCGGCCGCCCGGGGTTGTAGACATGGACATTTTTACTGACTACCGTGCTTTCGCCGATCCGTACCCCCAACTTATTCCGGCATTCGGCGCACAGCCGCTTGGCGGGAGACTGCAGCCGGGCCGGCGGCAGAATGCTGTAATCCGGATCAGTCATGAGCCTTGGGGCTGGTGGCGATAAGCTGCTCGTCGGCCAGTTCGGACAAAGGTGTTGCCGGTTTGGGCGGTGCGGTGATGACCGAGTCCCGGGGGCTGGGCATCTTTGCGGGAGAGGCATTCCGCTTTTCCGCTTCCGGCGCTCCGGAAGGCCTTTGCGGGGGACGGTCCCTCCGGGGCAGCCGCGACAGGAGAGAATAGAGCCAGGCTTTGAACCGCCCCGGCCCGCTGCGGCGAGTCAGCAAAACGCCGGGAGATGCGGCCGCGGCGCTGCTGGCGCCCCGGCCTCCTGCTTTGAGGTCTTCCAGGAACTTCTGGATGGCGGCCAGGATTTCCGCGCTGGTACGGTGTCCTAAGGCAAAGGGCAGGACCCGGGAGAGGTGGTCGAGGGAGACTGTGCTGCTGCCGGACAGCAGGGCCTCGAGTACAGCGGCGGTTTCCAGCGTTTCTACCGCCCTCAGGCTCTCCAGCTGGAAAGCGACATAGATGGTGGCCAGCGTCCGGCGGATATCATCGGGAACAGGAAGGGAATCCAGCCGGGCCGGCGACAGGGGCGCAATAGCAGCTTGGGCTGTGAACTGCACATCCCGGCTTTTTAAAATGGCGAAAACCGCCTGCGGATCTTGCGGCTGGCTGACCGGGACGAGAAAGTCAAAGCGGTCCGCCAGCTGTTTCCGAATGTGATGCAGCGGGCCGGGGTCCTCGTCCGGGTTGGAGGCCGCCCAGACGCTGACCGAAACGGGCATTTCGACGGTGGGAAGACCCGGCTCCTCGATCTGGATCCGGCCGGGCTTGGTGCCCATCACATCGAGCAGAATATCGGCCAGTTCGGGGCAAGTATCGGCCAGGCGATTGATTTCATCAATAAAAATAATCCCGCGGTGCGCCTGGGGGATGGTCCCTGGAAGCAGCGCGGCCACGGGAGCTTCCTGGCCGGTTAGTTTTCCCAGGTCAATGCTGCCGACCACGGAGCCGGCTTTGGCCGAGTGGGAGATTTCCAGGAAAGGCCGGGGGACGGTTTCGCTGCCGATGGCGGCAACTTCGCCCGGAGACAGGTGGCGATGGAGGGGGCAATGGGGCTTGGCCGGATCGCAGTTATAGATACAGCCCCGGATACGGGTGATGGGAGGGAGCACCTTCTGCGCCGCCCGGATTACCGAGGTCTTTCCCGTTCCACGGAGTCCTTCGGCATGGATGTGAAAGGGGTGTCCGCTATATTGGGCGGCGACGGAGATCTCGATGGCGCGGAACAACGGTTCGATTCCGCGGTGGCGGATGAGCTGGGGAAAGGTCATCATCGCGGCATTCTCCTTGCGGTTTGGTGTCTCTTTTTTCTATAGCCGGGCGGAGGCGCCGGAGCGGAATAGGGTGTGCCGCCTTAGCCTCGCCGTGCTTTTTTAGTATTACCCGGGGGCGGTTGGCAGATTCCTGGTTTCCAGCTTACGGGCGAGGAAAATGACCGCAGGCAGCGGGAGGAATTCCAGCGCCTCGGAAAACGGCGCGGAGAAGCGGAATGGGCTGACCGGGGCGGGACAAACAACTGGTTGAATTTAGCGGAAAAGTATAGTAAGATATTCCTGACAACAACATACGATGGGCTAGGGGGGCTGGATAGGCCGGCTGAGATATAGACCCGAAAGTCTATGACCCTTTAACCTGATCTGGGTAATGCCAGCGTAGGGACAGCGAGAGCATGTTTGCATTTTCATAAGCGCACCCTCCGGGGCGCGCTTTTTACTTTGCGGTAAGAAGCGCGACAAGGCGATGCGATTGCGGCTGGTCCCGCCGCCTCATTTACGGCGCCTATAGCTCATACGGGGTCAGAAAGAAGGTAATAAAATGACCGATAGTTCCGCGTCGCTCCATTTCCGGCATTTTCTCTTCCTGTGGTTCGGCGCCGCCGTCTCGGTGGCCGAGATACTGGCAGGCGGCCTGCTCGCGCCGCTCGGTTTCTCCGCAGGTCTGGCGGCTATTCTCCTTGGACACCTCATCGGCACTACCCTGCTTGTTCTGGGGGGGATCATCGGTACCCGGGAGCGCGTCCCGGCGATCGAATCGACGCGTATTTCCTTCGGCTTTCTCGGCGCAGGGCTGTTTTCCGTTCTGAATGTACTGCAGCTTGTCGGCTGGACGGCGGTCATGATCATTTCCGCCGCCAGGTCGGTCAACGAAATCACCCGGCTGCTATGGCAGCTCGATAATGTCGCTCTCTGGAGCGTGGCGATCGGCGGCCTTATTTTCGCCTGGATCGCTCTCGGCCGGGAGGGTGGCTGGAAAAAGGTCAACATGGTGGCGGTCTTTCTGTTGTTTGGCCTGACGGTCATTCTCAGCGCCATTGTCTTTAGAGACCCGGCAGCCCTGGCAAAGCCGGCGGCCGGCGGCATGTCCTTCGGCGAGGGGGTTGAACTGGGGGTGGTGATGCCGCTGTCCTGGCTGCCGCTGATTGCCGATTATACCCGCTTCGCGAAGTCCGGCAAAGGAGCGGCGTGGGGAAGCTGGATCGGCTATTTCGTGGGAAGCTGCTGGATATACGCCATCGGTCTGGGAGGGGCCATCGCCGCAGGCAACGCCGATCCCTCGGCTATCATGCTGGCGGCCAATTTAGGGATAGCCGCACTGGCAATCATCGTCCTGGCCACGGTGACAACTACGTTTATGGATGCCTATTCCGCCGGCGTCAGCTTTACCACCCTTTATGGCAAACTGAATGAAAAGCAGGTGGCGCTGGCGATGGCGGTTATCGGAACCGGGTTGGCCCTGGTGGCGGATATGGAGAATTATGAGAGCTTCCTGCTGGCCATCGGGTCGGTGTTCGCCCCGCTGTTCGCCGTACTGCTCACCGATTATTTCCTGCTGAACAACCGGACGATCCGGCCGGAACTGGGGGGCAACTGGGGGGCGCTCGCCGTATGGGCCCTGGGCGTTGCCCTGTACTATCAGATACTTGACCTTAAATTTGTGCTTGGAGCCACCGTTCCCGTGATGGTTGTTACGAGTGCAATCTATATTGTCGTCGGGAGGTATGCGCAAAAATGGAGCTATTGCAAAAAGTTGCCGAAACTATCGGTAAGATAAAAGGCCAAAAACCGCTTGTCCACCACATCACCAACTATGTCACCGCCAATGACTGCGCCAATATCACGCTGGCCGCCGGCGCTTCGCCGGTCATGGCCGGCGATCCGGCGGAGGCGGAGGATATGGTGCAGTTGGCGGCTAGCCTGGTGCTCAACATCGGAACCTTGAACGCCTCCAGCGTAGCCGCCATGCTGGCTGCGGGGAAGCGGGCGATTTCCCGGGGAATCCCGGTGGTCTTCGACCCGGTGGGCGCGGGAGCGACCCCCTACCGCACCGCCACCGCCCGGCAAATCATCAGCGAAGTCCGGCCTACCGTCGTCAGGGGCAATATGTCCGAAATCAAGACCCTGCTTGGTCTGGCGGTACAGACCAAGGGGGTCGACTCGACCGCCGACGAAGCCGACGGCGCGGCGGTCGCCGAGGCCCTGGCCGCCCGGCTGGGGTGTATTGTGGCGGTTACCGGCAAGACGGACGTTATTGCCGGGCAGAACCGAAGCTGCCGGATCGATAACGGCCACCCGCTGCTCGCCGATGTGACCGGCACCGGCTGCATGGCGACCTCTCTGGTGGGCGCCTGCTGCGCCGCGGCCGACGACCCCTTCGTGGGCACGGTGGCCGGCATCGCGCTGATGGGCATCGCCGGCGAACTGGCCCAAAAAACGCTTCAGCCGGGTGAGGGAATCGGCACCTTCCGCATTCGCCTGTTTGACGCCGTCTCCCGGATGACGCCGGAGGATATTCTGCGGGAAGGCAAAATCAGTTAAAAGGAGAAAGCGCGATGTCGATCAGAAAACTGACCTTTACGGCGCTGTTCATAACCATCGGCGTTGTATCCGCGCATTTGGTGTATATTCCGGTCGGCGTAGCCAAGTGTTTCCCGGTTCAACACGCGATCAACGTGCTGCTGGCCGTCCTCCTGGGGACGCGGTATTCGGTCAGCGCCGCCTTTGGCATTTCCCTGCTCCGCGTCCTTCTCGGAACCGGGTCGCTCCTGGCCTTTCCCGGCAGCATGTTCGGCGCGGCGCTGGCCGGTATCCTCTATAAACGGACCAACCATATCCTGGGGGCGGTGATCGGAGAAATCGTCGGTACAGGCGTTATCGGCGGCCTGGCCGCTTATCCGGTCGCCAAGTTTCTCGTCGGTTCGCCGGTCGGGGCATTCTTCTTCATCATTCCGTTCCTGATCAGCACCGCCGGCGGCAGCCTGATCGCTTATCTGCTTTATCAGACGCCGCTGACCGCCCGCCTTCGCGAAAAACTCAGCCGCCCGGCTTAAGGGAGAATTGGCAGAAGTTTCAGTTTGACATTCCTCGCCAAGTACGATATAATGCATAAGCTGACAGAGACAATCTGTCGTATAAGTGAATAATTTCGATGCTAAGGTGTTCGAAGCAACGCGGCGGTTTCATCACCGCTGAGGAAAGTCCGGGCAGGCACAGGCTGAAATGCCTGTAGTGATTGTGTAACAGCTAACAACTGTTAGTAGGATTCAATCCTAACGGCGGCAAAATCGACTCTCCGAGCCGAAAGTAGCCTGAAAGTGCCACAGAAACGATTCGTTCCGGCGACGGGACGGTGCAAGGGTAAACCCCGCAAGCCTGAAACCCAAATTATGGTAGGGGAACTTTCCGACGGGAATTCAACCGAAGGAAAGCGGCTGATAAAGCCGAGATAGATGTTGCTTTAGAACCAAAACCCGGCTTATGAGACACTCGAGCATCTGAAGTTAATCACGGTCCGCGGAGTGGTACTCAAGCGGCTGAAGAGGACGGTTTGCTAAATCGTTAGTAGGGGTAACCCTAGCGTGGGTTCAAATCCCACCCGCTCCGCCATAACGGCCAAGGCCTTCGCCTGGAAAACAGGACGAGGGCCTTGGCCGTTTTTTTTGCGGGCGAATTGAATGGCGCGGTTTCAGACGAAAATGCGCCGGCAGATGTGGTATGATAAAGGCAAATAACCGACCAAGCGGGGGGAGGAAAAGCATGCGCCTGTCGGAAGATGCTATGTTCGCGGCGGTTATCGAAAGCAATCCGCGGTATGACGGCCGGTTTTTCTACGGGGTGAAGACAACGGGCATTTTTTGCCGCCCGTCCTGCAAGTCGAAGGTTCCCAACCGGGATAATGTCGTCTTCTTCGCCGGCCTGAGCGAGGCCGTAGCGGCCGGGTACCGCCCCTGCAAACGGTGCCGTCCGGATCTGGGGCCTGTCTACGCCCCGGAAGAAGAAATGGTTCAAGCGGCGCTCGGGATTATCGACCGGGAGTTCGCCGATCCGGCCCTGCTCCGGGAACTGCCGGGGCGAATGGGGGTCAGTTCTTCCCAATTCCGCCGGCTTTTCAAGAAAAGAGTGGGAGAGGCGCCCCGGAAATATTTGCAGCAGGTTCGGGTGGCCAAGGCCGCGGACCGGCTCAAGACCGGCTCGGCCAACAATACCGAAGCCTGTCTGGCGGCGGGCTTCACGAACTTGTCCAGCTTTTACGCCGCCTTTCGCCGGGAGACGGGCCTGACGCCCCGGCAGTACCGCCAGGTCCATGATCAAGCGGGGTGGGGCGAGTAGATGCCGGCCTATGATGTTTTGGATAGCGACCTGGGCCGGTCTATATGGCCGTCGGTGGGACAGGCCAGTTAATCACAATCCGCTGCCGATTGTCATTCCCTGTCACCAGGTCATCGGCAAAAACGGACGATGAAAGGCCCGCGCCATCCCGGTGCGGGCCTTTCCGGCCGTTTACAGGCCGGCGTCGCTGTCGTCGTGGGCGAGAATGCGGAGAGAATGGGCTATGTCCATGGCATAATAAATAAGCGGAACGGTCAGTGCCGCGGACAATACAGCCATCCCCAGCATACCCATGGGCATGTGCTTTTTGTGACAGTGCTTTTTCAGCATAGCGCATCCACCTCCTGAAGTTATTATGAGAATTTCAGCCCCCGGCAACACGAAAGAAATATTGGCATATGGGCGGACAACCGGATGAAGGCAATAGGAATTGGTCAATCAGACCTCGAAAGGAAAAACGGAGGAACCAAGCGACAGACAAACCGCAGCAGATACGAAGGAGGCTTATCAGTGACTGAGGAAATGCGCTGGACGCTGGATGCCCTGTACGATGGCTTTGACGGGGAAGCCTTCCGGCAGGACCTGAAAAAGTGCGACGTCCTGACGGAGAAATTCAGCCAATGGGCCAAGGGCAATCTGACGAAAGAGGAAGTTATCCGCCACCCCAAAGAGGTGCTGGAGGAGTACATTACCCAAAAGCAGGAGCTCTCCCGGGTGACTTCCGCGCTTACCCAGTATGCGGCGCTGGTCAGCAGTGCGGAAACAGGCCATGCCGCGGCCAGGGGATATCTCGAGAGCGTACAGAAAAAGACGGCGGTGCTGGCCGGCGTGGATACCCGCCTTGCCGCATGCCTAACGGATTTGGCCGACCTGGAGGGGATTATCGGCCAGTCTTCCCTGCTGACGGAACACCGGTTTTTCCTGACGGAGATTCGCCGGTTGGGCAGGTATCGGTTAAGCGAACCGGAAGAAACCGTCGTCGCCCAACTGCAAGTGACCGGCTCGCGGGCCTGGGCCAAGCTGCATGAAACTCTCACCGCCGGCCTGTCGGTCGATATCGCTTGGGAGGGGGAGCAAAAGTCCCTGCCCTGGACAGTTGTCCGCAACCTGGCCTACGACGCCGATCCGGCGGTGCGCCAAACAGCTTATCAGGCCGAACTGGCGGCCTATGGGAAGGTGGAAGAGGCGGCGGCCGCCTGTTTGAACAATATTAAAGGCGAGGTCATCACCCTCGCCGCCAAACGGGGTTATGCCTCGCCGCTGGAGCAGGCTCTTCTGGAATCCCGGATGGATGGAGGCATCCTGGAGGCGCTGCTGGGCGCGGTGCGGGACAGCCTGCCGAGCTTCCGCCGCTATTTCCGGGCGAAGGCCCGGATGCTCGGCCATGGGAACAGCCTGCCGTTCTACGACATCTTCGCCCCGGTGGGAAGTCTCGCCGGCCGCTACAGCTACCGAGAGGCCCGCGACTACATTGTCCGGCATTTTTACTCCTTCAGTGAACGCATGGGAGCCTTGGCCGAGCAAGCTTTCGACAACCGCTGGATCGACGCCGAGCCTCGCCGGGGAAAAGTCGGCGGAGCCTTTTGCAGTAATCTCCACGCCATCAGGGAGAGCCGCATTCTCAGCAATTTTGACAGCAGTTTCAACAGTGTCATTACGCTCGCCCATGAACTGGGGCACGCCTATCACGGCTTATGCCTGCACCAGGAGAGCGCCCTGAACAGCCGCTACCCCATGCCGATTGCCGAGACGGCGTCGACTTTTTGCGAAACAATCGTTACCCGGGCGGCGTTAAGGACGGCCGAGCCCGGGGAGAAATTGTTCATTCTGGAAAAGGACTTGAGCGCCGCCGCCCAAGTAGTGGTGGATATCTACAGCCGTTTCCTGTTCGAATCCGAGTTGTTCCGGCTCAGGGAAAGCCGCTCGCTGGCTGTGGAAGAATTGAAGGAACTCATGCTCCAGGCCCAGAAGGAAGCCTACGGCGACGGCCTGGACGAAACCCGGCTCCATCCCTATGCCTGGATCGCCAAGCCTCATTACTATAACGCCGCACGCAACTACTATAACTTCCCGTATACCTTCGGCCTCCTGCTGGCTCTGGGGTTGTACGCCGAATACCAAAAATGCGGCCGGGAATTTGTTCCGCGCTATGATGCGCTGCTGGCGGCTACCGGGAAGAACAGCCTGGCCGACGTGGCCCGCATCGCGGGGATTGATCTGTATTCAGGCGCTTTCTGGCGCCAGTCGCTGTCCCAAGTAGTCGAGAATGTCGAGATATTTGTAAAATTGTCCGCGACCGGGGGACAGACGGCAGGATAACCATAAATTGGGACGTATTAGACTATAGAGGGGTGATTAGAGATGGAAAAAATTGTCCAAAGATTTATGGACTATACCAAGTTCGACACTACGTCGGACGCTGAGAATGCCGCCTGTCCCAGCAGCAAGGGCCAGTTGGCGTTCGGCGAATACCTCGTCAAACAACTCAAGGAGATCGGCCTGAGTGACGCCGGTATGGACGGCAACGGTTATGTCATGGCGACGCTGCCCGCCACGATTGACGAAAAGGTTCCCGTCATCGGCTTCATCGCTCATCTCGATACCAGCCCGGATATGAGCGGGGCCGACGTCAAGCCGCAGGTCGTCCGGAATTACGACGGCCGGCCGATTGTGCTCAACGCCGGTGAAAACATCGTTCTTTCGCCGGATGATTTTCCCGAACTTACCCGCTATATCGGGCAGGACCTTATCACTACCGACGGAACCACGCTGCTGGGAGCCGACGATAAGGCGGGAATCTGCGCCATCGTGACGGCGATGGAATATTTGGTCCGGCATCCTGAAATTCCTCACGGGACCATCAAGGTCGGGTTTACCCCGGACGAAGAGATCGGACGGGGGGCGGACCTCTTTGACGTAGCACGATTCGGGGCTGATTTCGCCTATACCATAGACGGCTCCGGCATCGGCGAACTGGAGTATGAAACCTTCAACGCCGCTCAGGCGAAGATTACCGTTCGCGGACGCAATGTCCATCCCGGCCAAGCCAAGAATAAAATGAAAAACGCGCTGCATATCGCCATGGAGCTTCACGCGCTGCTGCCTCCGGCCGAGACGCCCGGGCACACCGAAGGATATGAAGGCTTTTACCACCTCAACAAGCTGGCGGGCGACGTTGAAGAAACCAAAATGACCTATATCATCCGGGACCATGATCGAGCTATATTCACCGCCCGGAAGGACCGGATGGAGAAGATCGCCGCCTACCTGAACGACAAATACGGCCCGGGCACGGTCCTGCTGGATATGAAGGATCAATACTACAACATGCGGGAGAAACTCGAACCGGTCATGCATATCGTGGACATGGCCCGGCAGGCGATCAGCGAAGTGGGCCTGACTCCGAAAATGCCCCCTATCCGGGGCGGCACCGACGGAGCCCGCCTCTCCTTCATGGGCCTTCCTTGCCCGAATGTATTCTACGGGGGCCATAACGCCCACGGTAAATATGAATTCCTGCCGATCCATTCGCTGCAAAAATCGATGGAAGTCATCCTGAAAATTATCGAGATCAATTGCCACAGATAACCCCCAGGAATTTTTAGAATCCGACGGAAAGACTATGTGCATTCGATGCCTCTGCCGAACCGGCAGGGGCATTTTTTTGCTAAGACACCGGAAAGTGAATAGCCGGGGCATTCTGTGGAAATAATGATTGCGAAACCAATTTTGGATATATTTGGTTGATACAGTATTGAAGTTGTAAGGAGGAAGGAACATGGGTAACTTTATCTGGTTTTTGCTTATCGGACTCGTCGCGGGTTGGCTGGCGGGACAGATTTCCCGGGGCGGCGGTTTTGGGCTATGGGGCGATCTGATCGTGGGGGTCATTGGAGCCTTTGTAGGCGGTTTTATTTTTAGCCTTATGGGAATAACCGCCTACGGGCTTATCGGCTCGCTCATCACCGCGACCATTGGAGCGGTGGTGCTTTTGTGGGTCATGCGCCTGTTCACGGGCAAGCCGGCCCAGGGAAAATGATGGTTGCCTGATGAGAATAAGCGAAGCCGCCCAATTGGGCGGCTTCGCTTATTCTCATTATTTCGAGCGCGGCCGGCTCCTAATGGTTGTAGCTCAGTAGAATCAATCCCGTGGTAATCAAAATTCCGGCCATGACATGCCGCAATGAAACGATTTCCTCGAACAGCACATACCCGACAACCAGAGTTATGATCGGAGCGCAGGACATCACAATCGCCACTTCTTGCACGTTGCCCCGCTGCAGGGCGTAGAAATAGGCCAGATCGCCGAGCACCGCGGCCAGAAGGGCTTCCAGCGACACAATACCCCAGAAGGCAGGCGAGAGGTTGAGAATTTCGCCCAAGGAATTGCTTAGGATTAGCCATACCACCATTATAGAGGCGGCAATCACTGTCCGGACGGCGAAAGCGGTTACGGGGTTGACATTGTTTAACAGTGATTTGCCGAAGAAGGGCGCGAGTCCGAGGCACAGCACAGCCAGAAATGCGTAGAAAAAAACCACTTGGCAGACCCCCCATCTCCCGGAAGGGAACCACTAGTAAAAAGGTATGTCGCCGGGCCCGCGGTTAGGCCAACAAAATTCCCGCCCGCCGGATCGCAGGGCAGCAGAACGGGTACCAAAGGATTTTTCCCGGAAAAAGGGACCATAATTGGCAATTTCCATAATAAAATTAAAAACTCGGCGGCGTTTTGTCGAATTATGGCAGGATTTAAACGCCGGACGGCAAAGATATACAATTACAGAAAAACGGAAAATGGTCGTTGAGAGGGGAGGAGCTCGACATACTACGCAAAATTCTCACAACAGCTCAGCCCCGCCTGGGGTCGGTCGCCAGGGGAGTGCTTGCCTTTGGCGTCTGTTGTCTGGTCGCCATCTGGGGTATCGTGTTCTGGCTTGTGGACAGCGGCCGTCAACGGGCGCTGGATGAAGCCCTGAAGCAGAACATGAATTTGGCCCGCGCCTTTGAGGAACATGTCATTCGCACCTTCGACCAAGTAAATGCCTCCCTGGAACTCCTGGCGCTTGAATACCGGCGAGATGGAACGGACATGGGCCAGCGGCTGGCCGACCAGATCGAGATAAGCCGCAGCCGGGTATTGCGGGCGTTTTTGGTGCTGGATGCGCAGGGCAATGTCGTCGCCTCCACTTCCAGGTACAACAACAGCTATATCAGCGCCCAGGCCGACGTGCTGCTGAAGGCCGACAAACGGCAACCGGTAATCGGCAAGCTATACCGGTTGTCGGATATGGCCGGTTTCGGAATTCCCCTGAGCCGCATGCTTGCGGGGCCGGATGGCGAGCTGCGCGGGGCTGTGGTGGCGGCGATGGACCCCACCTACTTTGACCGGTTATTTTCGGAAATCGATCTGGGGCCCAAGGGAAATATCGAAATCGTGGACCCCGACAGCCGGACGGCGCTCGTTCATTCCTCCCGTCAGCCGGGGTACGACCTGAGCCATACCAAGCTGTTCACGCGGCAGGCTGCGGCGGCGAGCGGCTCCTATCAGGCCGTTGACGGCAACGGGATAAAGCGGATTATGTTTTACCGGACGATCAGCAAGTACCCGCTCATCATTGTTGTGTCCGTCCCGGTGGACAGTGTTCTCCAGTCCTTCCGGGCGACGGAGCGATCTTATTATCAGACGGCGTCCGGCGCGTCGCTGCTGGTCATCCTGTTCACCGGCGGGCTGCTCTTTGTCCTGCGGCGCGAAGCGAAAGTGCAGCGGCAGCTGGAGGACAGCGAGGAACGTTTCCGCCTGGCGCTGGACGGGGCCAATGATATGATTTGGGACGTGGATATGACGACCCGGGAACTGGTATGGTCGAGCCGCCTGACCGAAAGAGTCGGTTTTCCGGCGCCCGGAACAAAGGCTTTTTTGCAGGATATCGAGGAACGGGTCCACCCCGACGACCGTAAACAGCGGCAACAACAACTCGCCGCCTGCCTATACGGCGGCGAATCTTACTATTCCAGCGAATTCCGGCTGCAGGACAAAAACGGGGAATATTTCTGGGTGCTTTCCCGCGGCAAGGCGCTGTTCGACGCCTCCGGCCTGCCGGTCCGGATCGTCGGCTCCTATTCGGATATAACGGACCGCAAACTCACCGAGGAACGAATCCGCTATCTTGCTTACCATGATACGTTGACCGGGCTGCCTAACCGGACTTTTCTGACCGAACGGCTGGGCAGGGAGCTCTGGCTTACGTCGGTGGAAGGCCGCCAGTGCGCTCTTTTGCTGCTGGGCCTGGATGATTTCAAGGTGATAAACGACGTATATGGCCATGCTTTCGGCGATCAACTGCTGATCAATATCAGCAGGCAGCTGCTGGTGGCGGCGGGCGACGGGCGGCTGGTCGCCCGGCTCAGCGGGGATGAGTTCGTCCTGTTGACCGGCTTGGCTGAAGCAAAAGAATCTGTAGAAGATTTCGCCCAGCGGATTCTTTCCTTATTCGACCAGCCCCAAACCGTGGAAGGGCGCCAGGTGTATGTGAAAGCCAGTCTGGGCATCGCCCGGTATCCCGTTGACGGACGAGACGCCGACGAACTGCTGAAGAATGCGGATACCGCTCTTCACGCGGCCAAAAAGGCCGGCAAGAAGATATACTGCTTCTTTGATTCCTCCATGCGCGAGCATGTTCTCCGCAAATTACAGATGGAAAACAGTCTGCGGGACGCGCTGGAGCGGGACGAATTTATCCTGCATTATCAGCCGGTGGTCGACTCGTCCTCCTGCCAGGTGGTTGCCATGGAGGCGCTGATCCGGTGGAATAGCCCGCAGCACGGAATGGTTTCTCCGGGGGAATTCATCCCCCTCGCGGAGGAAACCGGGCTGATCGTCCCGATCGGGGAATGGGTGCTGCGCACCGCGGCCCAGTTCGCGAAACAGCTTATCGCCGCCAGGCAGCTGCCGGTCCGGGTAGCGGTGAACATTTCCCTGAAGCAGCTCCTGCAGGACGATTTCGTCGAGCGGGTGCTGGCGATCATTCAGGAAACCGGATTGGATCCCAGCTGCCTCGAGCTTGAAATCACCGAGACCATGCTGATGGAGTCGCTGGAGGCCAATGTCGCGAAGCTGTCGATGCTCAAGCAGTACGGGGTGCGGATCTCGCTGGATGATTTCGGTACAGGCTATTCTTCGCTGACCTATTTGGAACAATTGCCTTTGCAGGTATTGAAAGTCGACCGCTCGTTCATCAGCCGCATCGACGGAACAGCCGAACATTCCGGCATTATCCCCACCATCATCCGGCTGGCCCGGGACCTGGGCCTGGAGGTGGTGGCGGAAGGGGTGGAAACCGAAGTCCAGGCGGATTATTTGCGCAAGCGCGCCTGCGATCTTCTCCAGGGTTTCGGCATCTGTAGGCCGCTGCCGGAGCAGGCTTTCCTGCAATGGCTTCAGGAGCATGAAGGCGGGACAAGAGGCTGACAGGCCTGGCCTGCCTAAGACGGTTATTCCCGATAACGCTTTTTCGCCTTTTGATTGAAAGCATCATTTGTTCCGGTGTTCCGGCAAATGATGCTTGTTGTTTTTTGCATCGCCCGGCGGCAGGACGGGGCGGTTTTTTGCGGACGGCAAAAGGGTTATCGGCGTCGGTGGTCAAATATCTTCATAGAAGATCGAGCCCGGAACGCCGGCAAGGCGGCCGGAGGAGCAGCCTCCGCCAGCCAACGACACACAGGAGCAGGAGGGTACCCCGTTGCGCGATATATCTCATAAACTGTGGTCGCTCTTGCAGTCCCTGCCGCGCAAAGCGACGCCGGAAGGATTCCGGCGGGCTGTGGAAGGGCCCGAGCCGGGCGAGACCATCGTCATTTCCGCCGGGCCCCATAATTGCGGCGGACGGTGCATGGCCAAGATTCATGTCCGGGACGGGGTAATCACGCGGATCACCACCGATCCGGCCGAGGACAGTCCGGCCGAGCCGGCTCTCAAGTCCTGCCTCCGCTGCCGGTCCTACCGAACCCGGCAGTATCATCCCGACCGGCTGAAATACCCGATGCGGCGGGTCGGCCGCCGGGGCGAAGGACGGTTTGAGCGGATCAGCTGGGATGAGGCCTGTGACCTGATCGCCCGGCAAATTGAAAGGATCAGCGCCGAGTATGGGCGGGAAGCCTTGTACATTCATTACGCCACCGGCAACGCCGGAGCCTTGTCGGGCGTCAATTTCGCCCGGCGGCTGCTGGCCCTGGGCGGCGGGTATCTCAATTACTATAACAACTACAGCAACCCCTGCGCCACTTGGGCGATGAACTATACCTACGGGGACCAGAATGCCGGCAGCAGCCGGGAGGACTGGCTCAACGCCAGGCTGATGCTGCTCTGGGGCTTCAATCCGGCGGAAACGGTATTCGGCACCAATACGATGTATTACTTGCGGCTGGCGCGTGAGCGGGGGACGCGAATGATCGCGATCGACCCCCGGTACACCGATACCGCGGCGGCGCTCGCCGATGAGTGGATCGCCGTGCGGCCCACGACCGACAACGCCCTCATGGACGCCATGGCCTATGTCATGATCCGGGAGAATCTCCAGGATCAGGCGTTTCTTGACCGGTTCTGCCTGGGTTTTGACGAAGGGCAAATGCCTTCCGGCATACCGCCGGGCAATTCCTATAAAAGCTATGTATTGGGCCTGGGGACGGACAAAACCGCCAAAACCCCGGGCTGGGCGGAGGCGATTACCGGCGTTCCGCGGGAGGCCATCGTAAAGCTGGCCCGGGAGTATGCCCTGACCAAGCCGGCGGCCATTCTTTGCGGCTACGGCATCCAGCGCCACGCTTACGGCGAACAGCCCCCGCGCGGCGCGGCGGCGCTTTCCGCCATGACGGGAAACGTCGGCCGTCCCGGCGGATCGGCCGGCGCAATGGGGTTTCCCGGCTATGGAAGAGCGCCGCGGATCGGCTCGGTAGGCGCGCCCAATCCTGTCAAGGCCGCCATCCCGGTCTATCTTTGGACCGACGCCGTCCTGCGGGGGCGGGATATGGGGCCGCAAGACGGCGTTCAGGGGGTCGACCGGCTGCCTGCGCCGATCAAGGCGATTTTCAACCTGGCCGGCAATACCCTTGTCAACCAGCACGGCAACATCAACCGCACGGCCGCCATCCTGGCCGACGACCGGCTGTGCGAGTTTATTGTCGTCAGCGACCAGTTCATGACGCCCAGCGCCAAGTTTGCCGATATCCTGCTGCCCGGCACAACCCACCTCGAAAGGCTGGACCTGGTGACGCCCTGGGCCTGGGGCGATTATGTCCTGTTCATGGATAAGGCCGTTGAGCCTCTTTATGAGTGCAAGAACGACTATGCGTGGCTCAGGATGGTGGCCGAGCGGCTGGGGCTCGGAGCGGCGTTCGCCGAGGACCGCACGGAAGAGGAGTGGCTGCGGTTCGTCATCCGGGAAACCCAAGCCCTTCATCCGGGATTTCCCGACCTGGAGGAGCTCCGGGTCCGTGGCATCTATCAGTTCCGGCACGCCAAGCCTCACGTGGCTTTCAGCGAGCAAATCGAGAATCCCGGCACGGTCCCCTTCGCCACTCCGTCCGGGAAGATCGAAATCTTTTCCCCCAGGCTCTGGGCCATGGGCAATCACCGGGAAATTCCGCCCACCCCCCGATATATTCCGGCCTGGGAAGGTCCGCAGGACGAGCTCGCCGTCCGGTACCCCCTGCAGTGTATCGGGCCTCACTCCAAGCGGCGGGCCCATTCCACCTTCGACAATTCCCCCTGGCTGGAAGAGGCGGCTCCCCAGCGTATGGCGATAAACCCCGCGGACGCCGCGGCCCGGGGAATCCGGGACGGGGATCGGGCCCGGGTCTTCAATGAACGGGGCGAGCTGATGATCGGCGTGCGGGTCACGTCCCGAATCATGCCGGGGGTTGTGGCCATTCCCCAGGGCGCCTGGTGGGACCCGGACGAAAACGGGGTGGATCGGCGCGGCAGCATCAATGTACTTACCAGCCACCGGCCGACGCCCCTTGCCAGGGCCAATCCGCAGCACACCCTGCTGGTGGAGGTTGAGCGGGTCGGAGAAAGGAGGCCCTATGGCCCAGTCTGATTACGGGGGACTCGCCAAAAACCGCTTTTTCGCTTTCTGTTCCCAGACCGGGGGGCTGCTGGGCCTAACCCGCGCCGGGGACGACGCGGCCGGCGGCGGCCCGGAAGCAGGGGAAACGCTTATTCCCACAAGCTGCACGCACAACTGCGGCGGCCGCTGCCTGCTCTACGCCCATGTCCAGGACGGGGTGCTGACCCGCCTGTCGACCGACACGGCCCCGGACACGCCCGAGGTGCCCCAGATCAGAGCCTGCCTGCGGGGCCGGTCGCAGCGCAAGCGCCTCTATCACCCGGACCGGCTGCGTTACCCCATGAAGCGGGTCGGCGGCCGGGGCAAAGGCCGGTTTGCCCGGATCGGGTGGGACGAGGCCCTCGACACGATCGCCGCCGAGCTTACGCGCATCAGGAAGGCTTACGGCAATGAGGCCATTCATCTGATCTACGGCACCGGCGTATACGGGCAAATCAGCCAGTCCTGGATAACGCCGGCCATGGGCGGGGCGTTGCCGCGCTTCCTCCATATGGCCGGCGGCTACCTCGGCTATTATAATACTTACAGCTCGGCCTGCTTCAGCTATGCCGCGCCCTACACCTACGGAACGGTGGAAGGGAACAGCCCCGATGACTGGGTGAACTCCCGGCTGATCGTTCTGTTCGCCGATAATGTCATCGAAACCCGTTCCGGCGGGGCCAATGCGGGCTATTACCTCAAGCGGGCCAAGGGCGCAGGGGCGCAGGTCGTTGTCGTCGACCCGCGCCACAGCGACACGGCCGCCATCCTGGCCGACGAATGGATTCCGGTCCGGCCTACCACCGATAACGCCCTGATTGACGCCCTGGCCTATGTGATATTGAATGAGGATCTTCACGACCAGGCGTTTCTTGACCGGTACTGCCTGGGCTTTGACGACGAACATCTGCCGCCCGGCGTTCCGGCCGGCAATTCTTATAAAAGCTACCTGCTCGGGCTGGGCGGCGACCGGCTGCCCAAGACCCCGGAGTGGGCCGAGGGCGTTACCGGCGTCCCCCGGGACACCATTGTCCGGCTGGCCCGTCGGATCGGCCGGACGAAGCCCTGCTGCCTCATCCAGGGGTTGGGCTGGCAGCGCCATGCCTATGGCGAGCAGCCGGTGCGGGGGCTGCCGGTGCTCGCGGCCATGACCGGAAATGTGGGCGTCGCCGGGGGCGGCCCGGGGCTCCGGCCCGGCGGCCACAGCGTCGGCCTGGATTGGCTGCCGGCGGGGGCCAATCCGGTGAAGGCGGCCATCCCTTGCTACCGGTGGCCCGACGCCGTCCTGCGCGGCCGGGAGATGACCGCGCAGGACGGCCTGACCGGCGCCGGCCGGCTGCCCAGCGACGTCAAGATGCTCTGGTCGTATGCTTCCAATACCCTCATCAATCAGCATTCGGATATCAACGCCACGGCCAGGCTCCTGGCGGACGAGGAAAAGTGCGAATTCATCCTGGTCCATGACGTGTTCATGACACCCAGCGCCAAATTCGCCGATATTCTGCTGCCTGACGTCACCTATCTGGAGAGGGACGATCTGACCAGCTACGCTTCCGGGATAGGCTACGCCCTTTATCATCGCCAGGTGGTTCCGCCGTTGTTCGAATGCCGCAGCGTATATTCCGTCTGCAGCGGCTTGGCGGCGCGGCTGGGGTTCGGCGAGGCGTATACCGAAGGCCGGACCGAACGGGAATGGGTCCGGGAGATCGTGCGGACGACGCGGGAGAAAAATCCCGCCTTCCCGTCCTTCGAGCAACTGGCGGCCCGGGGGTTTTACAAGGTTGCGCCGGCCCGGCCGGTCATCGCTTACGAACGGCAAGTCCGCGGCGGTCAGCCCTTCGCCACCCCTTCCGGAAAAATCGAAATCTTTTCGCCCAGGCTCTGGGCGATGGGCAAGCCGCGGGAAATCCCGGCCATCCCCAAGTATGTGCCGGCCTGGGAAGGCCCCGCCGATCCGCTGCGCCGCAAGTTTCCGCTGCAGTGCATCGGCTATCATTGCAAGCAACGGGTGCATTCCACCTTTGACAATATCCCCTGGCTGGAGGAAGCGGCCGCCCAGGAAATCTGGATCAACGCCGGCGATGCCGCAGAGCGGGGAATTGCCGGCGGCGATCAGGTCAGGGTTTTCAATGACCGGGGCATGATTGTGATTCCCGCCAAAGTCACGCCGCGGATCATGCCCGGCGTGGTGGCGATCCCGCAGGGGGCTTGGTGGAATCCGGACAACGGCGGAGTCGACCGGCGGGGAAACATCAATACCCTTACCAAATACCACCCCACGCCGCTCGCCCACGGGAATCCCCAGCACACCAATCTCGTTCAGGTGGAGAAAGTCTCAGCCACAGGGGGGATGTTATGTCCGGGCAATTAGGTTTCCATCTTCAGCAGGGTTACTGCGCCGGCTGTTTTACCTGCCAGATCGCCTGCAAGGACAAGAACGACCTGGAAGTGGGGCAGCGGTTCCGGCGCGTGCGGGAGTACGAGGGCGGCGGCTTCGCCGGCACCGGGCGGGGGCTGGTTCAGAACGTCTATGCCTATTGGCTGTCCCTGGCCTGCAATCATTGCGAAAAGCCCGCCTGCGTCGGTAATTGCCCGACCGGCGCCATGCAAAAGCGGCCGGAGGACGGCATCGTATTTGTCGATCAGGCAAAATGCATCGGCTGCCGTTATTGCCAGATGAGCTGCCCCTATGGCGCGCCCCAGTACAATCCCCGGACTGGCAAGATGGGAAAATGTGATTTCTGCCGGGACCTGCTGGCCAAAGGCGAGCAGCCGGCCTGCGTGGCGGCGTGCCCCATGCGGGTGCTGACCTTCGGTCCCCTGGACGAACTCCGCAAGCTCCACGGGGGAATCCAGCGGATCAAGGGGCTGCCCGCTCCGGACCGGACCAACCCGTCCCTGGTAATCACACCCCACCGCCACGCGGTGGCGGTGGTCATGGAGGGGGACGACCATGCGTGACAAACTGCCGCTGGTGATGTTTACCCTGTTGGCCCAGGCCGGCGTAGGCCTTTACCTGGTTGCCGGGTGTCTGGGAAAGGCCGGGCTTGAGGACGCGGTCCTCCGCTGGACCCTTGCCCTTACGGCGGCCGGCATGGCCATTTCTTTATTGCATCTGGGCAGTCCGCTGGGAGCATACCGGGCGCTCGGCAACCTGAAATCCTCCTGGTTGAGCCGGGAGATCGCCTGCCTGGGCGTTTTCTTTACGCTGGTCTGGAGCGAGTGGATTTTCGCCTCGGCGATGGGGCCGGCAGGCAGGGCCGCGGTCGGCTGGCTGGCTTTTGGCGCCGGCGCCTTGGGTCTATTTTCGATGGCTGCCGTTTACGCCCATACCGCCATTCCGGCCTGGAGCGGGTGGCATACCCATAATTCCTTTCATTCCGCGGCGATCGTGGCGGGGGCGGCTCTCTACTCCACCGTCGCGATAACCGGCGGCCAGGCTGAGCAAGCTATGCGGGGCTTGCTGATTGTCGCCGCCGGGACAGGGTTGCAACTGGCAGGCCTGGCCGCCTATCTGCCGGCGCTGGCGGGAGGAGGCGCCGCCGACCGGGCGTCGGCCCGGCTTCTTGCGGCCTGTCGGCCATGGCTGGCCATCGGGCAGGGGCTGACCATCGCCGGCGGCTTCGGTCTTCCTTTGGCGATCGGTCTGGGGGCCGTTCAAGGCGAGGCGATGATTTACGGAGCGTTCCTTTTGACGGCGGCCGGGCAACTGATCGGGCGGAGCCTTTTCTACGCTACTGGCGTCCATGCCATGCTGGAGCGATACTAAGAAAATCGAGGAGGGGTAAGGATGGCGGTCGATTCCGGGCAGGAACTGACGCTGGATGAGTGGCGGGCCTGGGTGTATCTCCTGCTGGCGCAGCTTTTTCGGAGGGCGCCCCAGCCGGCCTTGCTGCGGAGCCTGGCCGACGAGCGGCTTTTATCCACCCTGCTGGGCGGGGTGGGCGACGACGAGTTGTCCCGCGATTGCATAGCGGTGGAGCAGGAAATTTCCCGGGCGGAACTCCAGCCTTACGCAAATTTGCTGCAGGAGGATTACGCCAGGCTATTTGTCGGCCCGGACCATTTGCCGGCGCCGCCGTGGGAGTCGGTGTACCGGTCGCAGGAACGGCTGCTCTTCGGCGAGCAGACGCTGGCGGTCCGGGAATTTTACCGGGCTTACGGGCTGGAGTCGAAACACAGGAACGAGGAACCGGAAGATCATATTGCGCTGGAACTGGAGTTCATGGCTTATCTTTGCCGGGCGGGCGGCGCCGGGGACGAAGCGGCGGAACGCTGCCGGGAAGGCCAGGGGTTCTTTCTCCGGGAGCATCTCGCGGCCTGGGCGCCGGACTTCTGCGCCGATGTCGCCCGGAACGCCGCAAGCGGCTTCTATCGGGGCCTGGCGGCAATAACGGCGCGATGGCTGGCCCTGGATTCCGAACTTTTGGCCTCCGCCCGGCAGGAAGGAATATGAACCGGAAAAGGCGCCACGGTCAAAGCCGATAGCGCCTTTTTGCGGTTCCGGACAGTTAGCGGGAGGAAGCCGGGGAGGCTAGCAGATCAGCCGTCGCAGCTTTGCGGAATTCGTCCACCTCGGCGGTCAGCCGGCCGCCGTTCTTGGCGGCGACGGCCAGGAAATCGCCTATGGCCGTAAGCAGCCTGCTGTTTCCGCCGCTGGCGGAGGCGGCTTGATAGTCCCGTTTGGCTTCGACGTCAAGGATTTGATTTTCATAGCCGAACAGCGGGGTGTTATTGGCGCCGTAAAAAGCAAAGGTTACATAACGGCTGTAAAGCTGCTGAACGGCGTCCTGACGGACGGAATGGCCATACCGGCCGAGAAACGCTTCCTGGGCGGCCGCCCGCCGGAGCAGTTCATCCCAGCCGATCACTAAAGCGGCGTCCTTGGCCGGCGGCTGTTCGGCCTCGGCGCTCATGATGCCGATATAGGCGGCGATGTCGGCGGTCACGAAGGGCTGATAACTTTGATACAGGGTGTAGTCGATGACGGGAAAATACATTCCCTCGGCGGTTTCGATTTTGTAGCCGTCATCCTGGGCCTGGCGGAGAAGGGCTTGCAGGTCGGCGCCGGCGCCGGAGAGCCCGGAGCCGGGGCGCCGGACAGCCTGCAGCTGTTTTTGCACCGCCTCGGCGGAAAATGCTTGTTCGAGGGCAGGAAGTTCCCTTTGCTGGACTTCCTCAAGGCCGAGGATCATGGCCGCCGCCTCCGCCGGAGCGGCCCCCTGCAGGTTGCCGTCAATGAAGCTGCGGATTTCGGCCGGTCTGACGCCGTTCTTTTGCAAAAGAGCCTGGTAGGACGGCATTGCCGGTTGCGCCTGAGAAGCGGCCGCCGACGAGGCCGGTTTGCTGATTTCCGGCCCCGGGTCCTGCCCCACGGTCGACGGGGCACAACCGCTGATTGCGAAACTGGCCAGCACCAGTCCGACCAGGATAGATTTTCTGTTCATGAGAGGCTCCTTTCCTTTTACGCGCCGGGTCTTCATAACTATCAACGTCTTCGGCCCGAAAAAGTAACGGAATAATGAAAACCCCCTTG
The DNA here is from genome assembly GCA_002482545.1 of Sporomusaceae bacterium UBA7701. Classification (GTDB taxonomy): domain Bacteria; phylum Bacillota; class Negativicutes; order Sporomusales; family UBA7701; genus UBA7701. The sequence continues at coordinate 53,886 of DLGF01000009.1, read as the reverse complement.
AGGCCATTCGCCCAGGGGGTGTTGCAGCTCTGCCGGACAGGGTCTAACTGATGTTATAGCGTATGAGAATGGCGCCGCTCGCCGCGTCGACGAAGGTAATGCTGATCGGACTGCCAAAATCCAAAGCCAAGCGGTTGAGAGGAAGAAAATCGTCGGTTTTGCTCGGCTCGGAGTCTCCCGCCGGAGCGGGACTTTTCATGCGGACGCCGACCGTAAGGTCATTGACGGTCTGGGACACCCTGGTGATGGCAATTCCATAACCCTGCGGCGCCACTGTGCCGAGATGCGCATACAGCACGAATTGCCGGCTGAAATCAATTTGATTGAGCTGATTGGTCACATAGTCCGGGACGCTTCTGGGCGATTGATATTGCCTGGGGTCCTGCAACAGAAAGCCCAGAACCATGTCCTGCGGAAAGCCGCTTTGGACCCAGGTCCAGTCACTGTAGTCCGCGCTCTGGTACAATACCTGCTGGTCGGCGGCAAGCGTCCCGGCGGTAACGGTTATGGACCGGGGCATTACCCCGGAAAGGGGATAGGGCGTGGAAGAGTCGTCCGATCTTGCAGGCTCGCTCAGCACGCCGGCATCTTCCCGGCTAAGATCGGCCTTGAAAACTTGGCCTTCGCTGCGGCCCCTGGCCTTGACCCGCGTCTGGGTCAGCGGCGAGAAGTCGTTCGGGGTCTTGAGCCGGTTCCCCGTCAGGCTGCCTGACCGGCTCGCGGAGGCTGTCGCAAACGTATCGTCGGCGGCGAAGACCCGGGGAGCCGGCAAACCGGGCAGCAGGGCCGACGACAGGACCGCGGCCCCGGCAACGGCCGCTACCAGTCGCCTATAGCGTCGTTTGGTTTTTTTGCGCCGGCTGGTGTGCTTCATGCCTATCCTCCTTCTTGGCAGCAGGAAGCTGTCGAAGGTCGATCCGATACATTTATTGTCCGCCATAGACAAAATGAAGATGCAATGGATTTTCTGGAAGCCCGGGAAAGATCTGGCGGCCGGCGGCGGGGATAAAAAGGAAGTTTCCGGAGCATACTATTGATTTTTCCGGAATTTAACAGTATAATGAAGTCGAATTGGTATATACAACATATCAACATATCGTTATATCAACATCGAGGTGCTATATATTTATATTTTGGAGTGAGACGATGCGAAAAGTAGATAAAGAATCCCCATTGCCGCTCTACTATCAATTGAAGGATATCATCAGCGAGATGATTGAGAACGAGGAACTCAAGCCGGACGACCCCATTCCTTCCGAGCGGGAGCTGTGCGAGTACCATGGCGTCAGCCGGATGACCGCCAATAAGGCCATCACCAGCCTGGTAACGGAAGGGGTTTTATACCGGGAGCAGGGACGGGGAACCTTTGTCGCCCGGAGCAAGGAGAAGCATCAAATCTCCAATCTCCTGGGCTTCACGGAGGAGATGCGGCGCCGCGGGCTGGAGGTGTCCACCAGGCTGCTTTCGTTCCGCAAGAAGGCGGCCACGAAACGGCTGCAGCAAGAACTGGAGCTCGGCAGCGACCAGGAGATTTTCGAGATCATCCGCCTCCGCTCGGTATCGGGTGAGCCCTATGCGCTGGAGACGGCTTATATCCCGGTGGCCTTATGCGCGCGCCTGACCGCCGAATTGCTCGACTCCAGGTCGCTGTACGATGTTTTGAATAGAGAATTCGGCCTGGAAGCCGATTATGCCTATCAGACCATCGAACCGGTGGCGGTGAACGATTACGAGAGCGAGATCATGGCGATCCGAGAGGGGGCGCTGGCCCTCCTGTTCTCCCGGCGCACCTATTTAAGGAACAATGTCCCGATGGAGGTCACCAAGGCCATTTACCGCGGTGACCGCTACAAATACGAAATCGTCTTGAAGAGGTCCTAACACGCGGGATTTTCCCGGGTGAAAAAAAGATAGGAGGATTATGATGAAAGGTTGGTTTGGTGAACTTCAAAAGATCGGCAAGGCGCTGATGCTGCCTGTCGCCGTATTGCCGGCCGCCGCTTTGCTTCTGCGGTTTGGGGCCGACGACGTCCTCAACATTCCCTTTGTCATGAAGGCCGGCGGAGCGATCTTCGACAATCTGGCCCTGATTTTCGCCATCGGCATCGCCGTCGGTCTGGCCCACGATTCCAACGGGGCGGCAGGCCTTTCCGGCGCGGTGGGGTACCTCGTGCTCACCAATGGGGTAAAGGCTATTGATCCCCAGCTCAACATGAGTGTTCTTGCCGGTATTATCAGTGGTTTATTAGCCGGATATCTCTATAACAGATACTACGACAAAAAACTGCCGGATTTCCTGGGCTTTTTCGGTGGCCGGCGGTTTGTCCCGATCATAACCTCGCTGGCCGCCATCGTCCTGGCCGGTGTCTTCGGCTTTATCTGGGCGCCCATTCAAGCCGGCATTCATGCCATCGGCGAATGGATCATCGGCGCCGGCGCGTTCGGCGTGTTTGCTTACGGCTTGCTGAACCGGCTGCTTATTCCGGTGGGGCTCCATCATGTAATCAACAGCTTCATCTGGTTTGTATTCGGCAACTACACCGACCAGACCGGCAAGGTTGTTACCGGGGACCTCAACCGGTTTTTCGCCGGCGATCCCTCCGCCGGCACTTTCATGGCCGGATTTTACCTGATCTTCATGTTTGCTCTTCCCGCCGTAGCTTTGGCCATCTACCACCGGGCCCTGCCGGAAAACCGCAAGGCGATCGGCGGCGCGCTGTTTTCGGTGGCGTTTACTTCGTTCCTGACGGGGATTACCGAGCCCATCGAGTTTATGTTTATGTTCCTCGCGCCGTTCCTGTACTTCCTGCATTCGGTGCTCACCGGCCTGGCTCTGGCGGTTACTTATTACCTGGGGGTGCTCCACGGTTTCGGCTTCTCGGCCGGCCTGATCGACTATGTGCTCAACTGGAAGCTGGCCACCAAACCCGGACTGATTATTCCGGCCGGCCTCGTCTTCGGCGCGCTGTATTATGCGGTGTTCAGCTGGGCGATCAAGGCCTTCGATCTTCCGACGCCGGGACGCTATGCGGAAGAGGAAGCCGCTCCCGGAGGCGCGGTGGATGAAACCGCCTTTCCGGCGCTGCTCCTCGCCAAGCTTGGCGGCGAGGGCAATGTTCAAAGCCTGGATGCCTGCATCACCCGCCTGCGCATGACGGTTAAGGATGCGGACATCATCCAGGAGCACGAGCTGAAGGCCCTGGGCGTCAGCGGCCTTATCCGGCGGGGCAACAACCTGCAGGTCGTCGTCGGCACCAAGGCCGAACTCATTGCCGATGAAATCAAGAAACTGCTTCAGGCCAACAGGAATATCCAAGCCTAATATAATGGAGAACTGGCATAAGGCTGCCGGTAAAGTCCTCCGAGCAAAGCGGCCGCCGTTATTGGGCGGCCGCGGCTGAAACGGACCGGGCTTTGCCGGCCGGCCTGACCTTTTTTTGTCAGTAATGATTCAATGGAGGCTGACCGATGCAGGGGTACAATCCGGCGACAAGCAATATCGACGAAGTATCCACCCTTGAGATGATTCAGATGTTCAACCAGGAAGACCAGAAAGTAGCCCTGGCGGTGGCGGAATGCAAGACGGCCATAGCCGCCGCGGTTGACGCCGCCGTCCAAGTCTTGAAGGCCGGGGGCCGGATGGTGTACATCGGCTCCGGCACCGCCGGAAAGATAGGCGTCATGGATGCCTCGGAATGCCCGCCGACCTTCGGGGTGGATGACAACACCGTGGTTGGCGTCATTTCCGGCGGCTTTGAGGGAGTCGTGGGCTGGCGGGAAGACACCGAGGACGACGAACGCCTGGCCGCCCGGGATCTGGAGGCCTACGCATTTTCCGGCCGGGATGTCCTGGTATGCATCAGCGCCAGCGGCAGTACGCCCTATGTGCTGGCTGCGGCGCATCATGCGCGCCGCCTGGGCGCCCAAACGGTCGGCCTGTCTTGCTCGCCGGGCAGTAAACTGGAACAGGCCGTGGACATCGCCATCTCTGTCGACGTCGGACCGGAAGCCATCATGGGCTCGACCCGCCTCAAGGCGGGCACGGCCCAAAAGATGGTGCTCAATATGCTTTCGTCCTGCGCGATGATCCGGATGGGGAAAACCTACGGCAATCTGATGGTCGGCGTCCGCCCGCTCAACGAGAAACTCAGGAGGCGGGTCGTGGATGTCGTGCGGCTTGCCAGCGGCTGCGACGAGGCCGCTTCGCGGAGAGCCCTGGAAGCGGCGGGTTTCAGCGCCAAGGTCGCCATCGTGATGCTGCGCGCCGGGCTTGAGGCGGCTCAGGCCGAAGAACGGCTGGCGCGCTATGGCGGCTATGTGAAAAAGGCGGTAAGAGGTTAAGATGTTAAAAGCAATTTATAACGCCAAAATCGTGACAGACGGAACCATCCTTCCGGGGCACGCCGTCGTTTTCTCTTCCCGGATCGAAGCCGTTGTCCCGGAGACTGAGCTAAGTTCCTACCAGCCGGCGGAGTTGATCGACGCCCAAGGGCGGTATGTGGCCCCCGGCTTCATCGATATTCATATCCATGGCTGCGACGGGGCGGATGCCATGGATTCGTCGGGCGACGCCCTCGCCAGGATGAGCCGGAGTTTGCCCCGGACCGGAGTGACCGCCTTTTTGCCGGCCACGATGACAATGTCCTTTGACCGCGTAGAAGAGGCTCTGCAGAGGATCCGGACGGCCATGGGGACGGCCGGCGGGGCGGAAGTCCTCGGCTGCCATATGGAAGGGCCGTTTATCAGCGAGAACTATCGGGGCGCTCAGGACAAGCGGCACATCCTGACGCCGGACTTCGCAAAAATCGAGAAGTTTGTCGACGTGATCAAAATCGCGACAATCGCCCCGGAGCTTCCCGGCAGCCTGGAGTTTATCCGCCGGGCGACCGCGCGGGGCATTGTCGTTTCGATCGGGCATAGCGCGGCCACCTATGACGAGGCCATGGCCGCAATCCAGGCGGGAGCTTCGCATGTGACCCACACCTTTAACGCCCTGGCGGGGATGAACCACCGGCAGCCGGGTGTAATCGGGGCTCTGGCGGATCATGACGATGTCACCTGCGAGCTGATCGCCGATAATGTCCATGTTCATCCGGCGGCGCAACGGCTGCTGCTGAAGCTCAAAGGCCCGGAGCGGATGGTGCTGATTACCGACGCCATGCGGGCCGGGCTGATGCCGGAAGGCCGGTACGACCTGGGAGGACAGCCGGTGACGGTGAAAAACGGAGAGGCCCGCCTGGCCAACGGCGCCCTTGCCGGCAGTGTGCTGACGCTCAGCCGGGCGGCGGCCAACTTCCGGGCCACCAGCGGATTGCCGCTGCCCAAGGTGATTGAACTGGTGTCGGCCAATCCGGCCAGGCGAATCGGTGTGGCGGACCGCAAGGGCAGCATAACGGCCGGCAAGGACGCCGACCTGGTTCTTTTTGATGATTGCTTGACGATTTATGCGACCTTTAGTCATGGCCGCATGGTGTACAGGGGGTATCCGGATGCGGATTATAATTGCTAAGGATTATGAAGAGCTCAGCGCGCGCGCCGCGATGATCGTCGCCGGGCAGGTGTGCCTGAAGCCGAACAGCGTTTTGGGGCTGGCAACCGGCAGCACGCCGCTGTTGATGTATGAGAAGCTGGTGGAGATGCACCGGACGGTGGGGCTGGATTTTTCGGAAGCCATTTCCTTCAATCTGGACGAATACCTGGGGCTGCCGCCGGAGGACGAGCACAGCTACCATTGGTATATGCACCGGAACTTTTTCCGCCATATCAACATCAATCCCGAGAACATCCATATCCCTGACGGAATGGCCAAGGATGTGGAGCGGGAGTGCGGCGAATATGACCGGGCGATTCACGCCGCCGGCGGGATCGATCTCCAGGTCCTCGGCATCGGCACCAACGGGCATATCGGCTTCAATGAGCCGGATATAAAATTCGAGGCCACCACCCACAAGGTAAAGCTCGACCAGGAGACGGTAACGGCCAATTCCCGGTTTTTCGCCGACCCTGCTGAAGTGCCGCGCTATGCCATCAGTATGGGCATCAAGACAATAATGCACGCCAAGAGGATCCTGTTGCTGGCCAACGGCGAAACCAAAGCCGGTGCGATCTACAAAACCCTGTACCGGGGAATCACGCCCGAGACTCCGGCATCGATCCTGCAGCTCCACCAGGATGTCACGGTTATCGTCGAGGAAAGCGCAGCCAAATACATCCAGAAAAACATCGCCTGATACCGGAAAACATTCCAGCTGTAATCTTGCAGTCAAACGATAAAGCTATGGGAGGATTACCATGTTCAACTTCTTTGGCGCCAAACAGCGAAATTTATTGCTCTATGCTCCGGTAAAAGGGTCGGTGCTTGATTTGGCCGCCACTCCGGATGAAGTGTTCCGCAGCGGGATGATGGGGGACGGTGTCGCCGTGGAGCCTGCCGAAGGAGTGGTGGTTGCCCCCTGCGACGGTGAAATTGTTGTAATGCCCAGAACCGGGCACGCCGTTGCCTTACGGTCCCCGGAGGGCGTTGAGGTTCTCATCCACGTGGGGCTGGATACGGTGGAACTGGGTGGGCAAGGGTTTACGGTTCATGCCCGGCCCGGCGACAAGGTGAAACGCGGGGACCGGCTGCTGACCTTTGACCGGGAATTCATCCGCGGGCAGGGAAAACAGCTTGTTACGCCGGTGGTCATCACGAATATGGCGGACAAGGTCGAACGTCTGGTCAAATATCCGGACCGGGCCGACGGGGTTATCCTTGAGGTGACGGTTAAATAATAAAATAGCAGCCCGCGAAAATAATAAGAGCCTATGCACCACTGCCGGGCAGTGCGCCATAGGCTCTTGTCCGTATAAAGGCCGGACGGGGAAGGGACCGGGAGCTAGAACCAGTCCTTCAGCGTCTCAATGATGTGGGCCACCCCGTGTTCGTCATTGGATAGCGAGACATGGCGGCAGCATTCCTTAACCGGGTCTTCGGCGTTGCCCATGGCCACGCTGACGCCTGCCAGCCTCAGCATCGGCAGGTCGTTGTAATTGTCGCCGATGGCCATTACGTCGGAAAACCCGATCCCCAAATAGTCAATCAGGTATTGCAGCGCAACTCCTTTGGAAACAGTATGGTTGACGACTTCAAAATTATATTTGTTGGAGGACAGCAAGGATAAACCGGCCTGCTGGCCGAAATATTCCTTACCTTTAGCCAGTTTCTCCCGGTCAAAGGACAGACCGAGGATATTGCAATACCCCGCCGTATCCGCGAAGATCTCCTCCAGGCTGTCAACCAGAATGACGCCTTGCTGGGAAAAAATCAGGCTCAGCATCCGGTCGAGCGCGTCAGGCTGTAGCTCGGGATTGACAAGGCGGGCCTGGGTGAAGTCTTTTTCCAGAATGTCCTGGACGGCGGCCGGCACGTAAACGGCGGTGGCGGTCGACGCCTCATAATGATAAGCGTTGTCGTGCAGCCATTGAAGGGAGGGCTGCAGCAAATGCCCGGCAATGGTTACGGCCTGGAGGCGGTTTCCTCCCGGCCCGTAAACCAAAGCGCCGTTATTGGCGATAATATGGGCCCTGAGGCCCGCCTTGGCGCATACGCTGCTGGCATCGGCGTAAGTTCTCCCGGTTACGACGGCGATTTCGGCTCCCCTGTTCCGCGCATAAGCGAGGGCCGCGATATTTTCCGCGCTGATTTCATGGCGGGAATTCAGCAAAGTGCCATCCAGATCGGTGGCCAGTAATTTCAAGAATCATCACCTTTTTCGATGATTTTCGGCCCGGGGCCGTGCAGTTCCATCATAATCTCCTCCGGGGGCGGTGTCAATCCGGGAAGGAACGGCCCAAAACAGTTTATTATGAGATTGACTGAGAACCCGGGCAGGAAAACTTTAACGCTTCGAGAATAAAAATAGAAATTACCGGGTCAAAAAATGTCATAGCGGGACATTGAAAGACCCGGATGCTGCGGAGGAGTGTATGCCGTGAAAGTACAAGGAATAGCCGCTTCGCCAGGAATCGCCATTGGCGAGGTTATGAGACTGCAAAAAATCAAGCACGAATTTCGTCGATCCGTCGCCGCCGGGGAGGTTGCCCAGGAGAAGGCGCGGTTTTCCGCGGCAAAAGAGGTAGCGATGGCGGACCTCGAAGAGCTCAAGAAACGCACTGCCGCCAATTTCGGCCAGGAAAAGGCCGAGGTTTTCGGGGCTCACCAGATGATGCTGGAGGACCCCATGTTTAATGACGCCGTGCTGGAAGCCATTGACGCCCGTCATGCCAGCGCCGAGGCGGCGGTTGAGGAGGCGGCGGAAGCCATCGCCGGCATGCTGGCCGCCCTGGATGACGCGTACATGCGGGAACGGGCGGCGGACATCAAGGATATCGGGCAGCGGCTCATCCGCATTTTGCAGGGTTCCGCCGAGTCGGCCAAGCTAACCGGCATTGTCGTCGCCCAGGATTTGCTGCCGTCCGATACCGCGGCGCTGGATTTGGAGGTTGTCACCGGGTTTATCACCGCGCTCGGCGGAAAAACCTCCCATAGCTCGATTCTGGCCCGGGCCGCCGGGATTCCGGCTGTCGTCGGCGTGGGACAGGCGTGGGAGGATTTACAGAACGGCGACACGGTCATCGTCGACGGACATGCCGGGCTGGTGCTGGTAAACCCCGGTGACGGCGAACTGGCGGAATATCGGGAACGCAAAGCCCTCGAACAGGCGAAGGCGGCGGAGATCGCGTCGGCTGCCAAGCTGGAGGGGATGACCGCCGACGGCTGGCGCGTGGAGGTGGCGGCCAACATCGGCATCCCCAGGGACATGGAGAAGGCGGCGGCGGCGGGAGCCGAAGGGGTTGGCCTTTTCCGGACCGAGTTTTTGTTTCAGGAGCGCCAGGCCGTACCGACGGAGGAGGAGCAGACAGAAGCCTACTCGGCTGTTCTCAGGGCTATGCCTGACCGGAAGATCGTCATCCGGACGCTGGACGCCGGGGGCGATAAGCAGCTGCCTTTCCTGGGCACGCTGGCGGAAGCCAACCCGGCGCTGGGGTTCCGCGCCATTCGGCTGTGCCTTACCTACCGGGATGTTTTCAAAACCCAGCTCCGGGCTTTGCTCAGGGCCGGGACGGAAGGCAACCTCCATATTATGTTTCCGATGATCGCCACGCTCGAAGAACTGCTGAGCGCCAAGGCTCTCCTGCGGGAAGCCGCCGAGGAACTGGCCGGGGAAGGAGTCGCCCACCGCGCCGACGTGCCTGTCGGCATCATGGTCGAAGTTCCGGCGGCGGTGGCTATTGCCGACATCCTGGTTCAGGAAGTAGACTTCTTCAGCATCGGCACCAACGATCTGGTCCAGTATACCATGGCTTGCGATCGGATGAACGAGCATGTGGCGTATCTCAACGACTATTTTCATCCCGCCGTCGTGCGGCTGATCGCCGAGGCGTCCCGGGCAGCCCAGGCGGGCGGCAAATGGATCGGGATGTGCGGCGAGATGGCCGGCGATCCTTTGGCTGCGCCGCTTTTGGTCGGACTGGGACTGACCGAGCTGTCCATGAACACCCGGTCAGTGCCGCAGGTGAAGGATTGCCTGCGTCGGCTGACCCTGGCTCAGGCCAAGGCCTGGGCGGGGGAAATCCTCACCCTGCGGACAGCCGGCGAGATCAAAGGACGGCTGGAGGCCATCGCGGCGGAACTGGCCGGCCGATAGCAACGGAAAGAGGTGGAAGGATGAAGCGTATTGCAGTTATGACCAGCGGCGGCGATTCGCCCGGCATGAATGCCGCAATCCGTTCAACGGTCCGGGTGGCGCTGAACGAGGGAATGGAAGTGTTGGGAATCATCAACGGTTACGCCGGCATGACCGAGGACCAGATGGTCAATTTGGACTCGCGGGCGGTGGGCGACATTCTCCACCGCGGCGGAACCATGCTGGGGACGGCCCGCTGTGAATATTTCAAGACCGCCGAAGGCCGGCGGCAGGCCCTGGACAATCTTCGCCGGCGGGGCGTGGAGGGCCTGGTGGTGATCGGCGGCGACGGATCGCTTCGCGGCGCCAAACTGTTGGGTGAAATGGGCCTGCCGGTCGTCGGTCTGCCGGGGACCATTGATAACGATATCTGGGGGACCGACTATACCATCGGCTTTGATACGGCGGTTAACACCGTCGTCGATGCCATCAACAAATTGCGGGATACCGCGTCGGCCCACGGCCGGGTCATGGTGATCGAGGTCATGGGCCGCAAATCCGGCTGGATCGCAATGACCTCCGGTCTGGCAGGGGGCGCGGAGCAAATTCTCATCCCGGAAATGGAAGTAAACCTGGCGGAGATATGCGAACAACTGCGGATTTCGCGCAGCAACGGGAAAAAATACAGTATTGTGGTCGTCGCCGAAGGAGTGGAAGGAGCATCTGACATCGGCGACCGGATTATCGCCGAGACCGGCTTGGAAACAAGGGTATCGGTTCTTGGCCATATCCAGCGGGGCGGTTCACCAACGGTATTTGACCGGATTCTGGCCAGCACCCTGAGCGAGCAGGCGGTGCTTTCCCTGAAATCCGGCGCCTCCGGCGTCATGTTCGGCTATGAGAAAGGGGCCGTTGTAGCCGTCGATATTGGCGAAGCGGTCGAAAACAAGAAGGAGATCGCTCCCGGGATGTTCCGGCTGGCCGCGGTGCTGGCCAAATAGTTCCGTGCGGCACGGGAAGCGGCGGACCGCGGCGGGCGGGTCGCCGCTTCTTTTTATCGCGCGCAATCCCCGGGCCGCCCCATCATCCTAGCGATTCAACGCTTTTCCGCTCCCGCCGGTAGGTATTTTCGACGCGGCCGTCAAATAACAGAGGGGAATCCGCCGGAGAAAAGGTGAGGGAAAGACATGGACGGAAAACAGCTGCGGGAGGCTCTCCGTGAACGTTTGGCGACAGCCGGAAGGTTCGCCATCCTATCCGGGGAGGAGTATTTTTTTCTGCTGGGGCAGGTGCTTGTCGCCGTATTGGCGAGGCTCGGCGGAGTGGACAAGTATCGCCGCGAGTTCAGCTATCTGACCAATCCCAGTGTGCGAAAAACCGTGGGGGAGCTGGGGCTCCGAAGCTTGCGCTTTCTGGAGGGCGTCCGGGGGCGGGCCCGGATAGACGAACGGCTGGCGCGGGCCTATGACGAAGTCCTCAGCCCCGACTACCAGTATTCCCGCCAAGACGGAGCCCCGCCGCAGTGGGAAGAGGCCTTCTACGAAGGCTTGTACAGCGAGAATATGTTTGCGGATTAACCGGCAGGCACCGAACATGAAGGAAGAGACAGGAAGATGGGGCCAGGTCGGCGAACTATGACTAGGTATTTGGTATTTCAAGGAGCGATACGATGGATATTCGGTCAGTCAAGTTTTGGGGGTATGCGCGGCTGCTGCTGCTAGTTTCCGTTTTGTTGCTCGTTCTCAACGGCCAGCTGCGAAGCTGGGCGATGGCCGTGACGCTGGGATTGTCCTTCATCGCCCAAACCGTGCATATAGTCCTCAGCCGACGCGAAGCCGGCTGGGCGGGACGGAGGTCGCAGTATGTCGGAATTGTGCTGACAAGCTTATTGTTCGTGGCGGTGATCACGGAACTTATATAACGTGCGATAAGGCAGAGCCGCCCGGAAGGGCGGCTTTTTGCCGTGAATACGACCTAGGCTGGACCCGGCGCAAGCCGGGTTTTCTCTATGTTTCCGGGCATCTGGAAAAGCGCCCAGCATCTTCCTGATTTAACATAATACTCAGTTTGACGGAGGCGCCAAAAGTTATTAATATTAAGTTTGTCCAATAAATTATGTAAACTAAAAAGAGGTGGGCCTATGCCGCCTGTAAGGCACGAACCGAAAACCTGGATCAAGAGTATCACTGCTTTATTCATCCTCAAAACGCTTCGCCAGACTTCGGCTTATGGCAACCAGATTGCGGACCACATTAAACAGCGGACTTTTGGAGGGCTCCGCCCCAATCCCAATTTTTTGTATCCGTTGCTGCGGGATATGGAAGAAGACGGGTTGGTCGCGGGAACCCGGGAGAATCCGGCCAAAAGGGGGAGGCGGGTATACACGATAACCGCGCGGGGGCTGGCCTATCTGGAAGAACTTAACGAGCCGGTCCGCGACAAATTCCTCGCGATTGAGCGCAAGCAGGCGGCGATCCGCCAGTACTTATTCGAGGAATAGACAGGAGTGAAAAAAGCCAGTGAGAAAAAGTTCCGCCGGGGAAAACGGCTGAGGATTAGCGCCGGGCGGCAAGCTTCCGGCGACGCCGGGATCAGAGCATTTTGTCAATCCGCCGGCACTGGGGCAGTAAGAACCGTTAGATGTCGGGTGTCATCGCCTTGTCACAAATACCTGTCATGCTATAACTAACACAGAATAAAGAAAACGATAACTGACCGACTGGTCGGTCTCACAATAGGAGGAATTACACAATGGCCAAACGGGCTTGGGATAAACATCTCGTTGCCACGATCGGACTCGGCTTTACTTTGCTGCAAACCATGACGGCGTTCGCAGCGCCGGAAATCAGCCTCGACGACAGCGTCGCCATGGCGCTGAAAAATAACCCGTCGATCAGCATCGCTGTCAGCGACAAAGAAAAGGCGGCCTGGGGCGTCAAGGAAGCGCAAGCCTCCAATGGGCCGTCCCTATCGCTCAACTCCAGCGGCACCCGCGGCCAGAGCGGCCCGGATCTGCCTTCCGGCGACAATTTCAATTCTTCGATCCGGCTCAGCTGGCCGCTGTACACCGGCGGCCGCACCGAGGCGCTGATCGAGCAGGCCGAAAAGAACGCCGACTCTGCCGAACTGGGTGTGACGAAAGCCCGGCAACAGCTCAAGCTGGATACTACCACCGCTTACTACAATGTGCTGCAAGCCGGGAATATGGTAAAGGTCAATCAGCAGTCGGTCGCCAACCTGACCGAACACTTGAACCAGGTTCAGGCCCAGTACGAGGCCGGGACCGTCGCCAAGGCGGATGTGCTCCGGTCCGAGGTCGAACTGGCCAATGCCCAGCAAAACCTGACCAAGGCGCAAAACAGCTATGATGTGGCCCATGCGGCCCTGAACAATATCATCGGGGAGCCGCTGGACAGCCAGAGCGTGCTGAAAGATGAACTGGCTTATGTCCAATATGACGGGGCGCTGGAGGACAGCATTCAACAAGCCCTGAGCAACCGGCCGGAAATCGGTCAGTCCCAAAACAGCATCGCCGCCGCCAAAGCCGGCGTTAAAGCCGCTGATAGCGGCAGGCTGCCGACGGTTTCGCTCAGCGGCAGCCAGGGCTGGAGCGGCCCGGATTTCCCCGGCGACGACAGCAACTGGTCGGTGGGAGTAACCGCCAACTGGAACGTCTTTGACATGGGCCTGACCAAGTCCAAAATCAGGCAGGCCGAGACGGCCGCCGACAAGGCCGGCCAAATGGACCGCCAGACCCGCGACAGCATTGAGCTGGAAGTCCGGCAGGCCTATCTCAGCATGAAAGAGGCGGAGAAGCGGATTGAAACCTCCAAAGTAGCTGTGGACAAAGCCGTGGAAGATCTGAAGATCGCCCAGACCAGATACAACGCCGGGGCAGGCACAAACCTGGACGTTATCGACGCCCAACTGGCCCAAACCCAGGCTAACACCAACTATACCCAGGCTTTGTATGATTACAACGTAAACAAGGCCAAACTGGACAAGGCGATAGGGAAAAACTGAATTCACTGGAGGTAGTTTCATGTCCGCGATATGGCGCAAGGTATCCCGTTATAAATATTGGTTTGTCGCAGGACTGGGGGCGGTTTTGATAGCGGTCGCGGCCAGCACCCTTCAGGCTTCCCGCCAGCCCCAGGCCCCTGACGGCCAAACGGTGGGAGTTACCCGCGACACCATCACTTCGGTGGTTTCGGCCACCGGGACCATCAAGCCCCTGAATATGGTCGACATCAGTTCAAAAATAACCGGCCTGGTGCGGGAAGTAAAGGTGAATGAGAATGACCGCGTCCAAGCCGGCCAGGTACTGCTGGAACTGGACGATACCCACCTGCAGGCCCAGGTTTCCCAGGCCAGGGCGAGGCTCGCGGACGCATCCGCCAACTATGAGCGCAACCAGCGCCTCCAGGCGATCGGGGCGGTATCCGACCAGCAGCTGGACGCGTCACGGACCGATTATAATGTAGCCAAGGCCAGCTATGACGACGCCATTTCCCAATTGAACGACACGGTAATCCGCGCTCCCATCAACGGAGTCGTCATCGGCAAGCCGATTCCGGCCGGGCAGACGGTGGCCCCGGGCATCTCCACGCCGATGGTGTTGATGACCGTGGCCGATATGTCGAAAATGCAGATCGATGTCCAGGTGGATGAGTCCGATATCGGCAAAGTGGCCACGGGCCAGAAGGTATCGTTCACGGTCGACACCTATCCGGGCAAAGTCTTCACCGGCGTTGTTTCCCTCGTTTCGGCGAAAGCCAATATTCAGCAGAACGTGGTTTACTATAACGTCACCGTGGACGTGGACGGCGGGGGCGATGTCCTGAAACCGACGATGACCGCGCGGGTTTCGATCCATATCGCGGAGCGGGAGGCTGCGCTTACCCTGCCGCTGACGGCGGTGAAAACCAATAACGGCCAGCAGTATGTCATGGTGCTGAAGCAGGGCAAAACCCAGAATGTAACGGTTACCACCGGCCTGAGCAGCGAGGAAAAGATAGAAATCCTGACCGGCCTGGCCGAAGGCGACGAGGTTTTCATTCCGCAGGTCAAGCAGCAGAGCAGCCCGAGAAATTCCGGCGGCGGTGGCATGTTCCGCACGCCGGGAAGGTAAGGTGATCGTAATGGAAGCCATCTCCCTTTCCGATATCAAAAAGATCTATCAAATGGGGGACAATGTGGTCCATGCTCTGGACGGAGTGTCCTTGGCCATCGCCGGCGGAGAATTTACGGCCATTATGGGGCCGTCCGGCTCCGGCAAGTCCACCCTTATGAATATTCTCGGCTGCCTCGACCGTCCCACCAGCGGCTCCTACCGGCTGGACGGCCAGGAAGTGGCTACCCTGAGCGACGATGAACTGGCCGTGACCCGCAATAAAAAAATCGGTTTTGTCTTCCAGAGCTTTAATTTACTGCCGCGGATGTCGGCCTTGCAGAACGTCGCCCTGCCGCTGGTCTACGCGGGGGTGGAGAAGGCTGAACGCATCGTCAGGGCCTCCAGGTCTCTGGCGATGGTGGGGCTGGATACCCGGATGGACCACCGCCCGAACGAACTGTCCGGCGGCCAGCGGCAGCGGGTAGCCATCGCCCGGGCGCTGGTGAACGACCCGACGATTGTTATGGCCGACGAACCGACCGGCAACCTGGATACCAAGTCTTCCAACGAGGTTATGGAGATTTTCCGGCAGCTCAACGCCCAAGGCCGGACCATCGTTCTGGTAACCCACGAGCCGGATATTGCCGAGAACGCCCGCAGGGTCGTCACCGTCCGGGACGGGCAGATCGTCCGGGACGAAAGGAAAGCGGGGTAAAGCGAATGTTGGTCGAAAGCATCATGATTGCCCTGGAAGGGCTGAAAGCCAACAAGCTGCGGTCGATTCTCACCATGCTCGGCATCATCATCGGCGTCGGCGCGGTCATCGCCATGGTTTCGATCGGCATGGGAGTAAGGGATAAGGTGCAAAGCTCCATCGCCGGACTGGGCAGCAATCTCCTCATTGTCAGCCCGGGAGCGGCTTCCCAGGGGGGATCGAGGCAAGCCGCCGGCTCGGGCATTACGCTGACGGCCAAAGACGCGACGGCGATAGCCCGCCAGGTGCAGGGCGTGACCCTGGTCGCTCCGATGGTAAGCCGGCAGTACCAGATCGTATACGGCAACCAAAACTGGACGACCAGCGTTCAGGGGACCACGCCGGAGTATCTGGATATTCGCAATTTCACCGTTGAGGAAGGCGGCTTTTTTACCAGCCAGGACAGCGAGGCCCGGGCCCGGGTGGCGGTGCTGGGCAAGACGACCGCCGACAATCTGTTCAGCGGCGTCAGCCCGGTCGGAAAGACCATCCGGATCAACAAAGCTCCCTTCCGGGTTGTGGGGGTCCTGGGCAGCAAGGGCCAGTCAGCCGGAGGGATGGACCAGGACGATGTCATTCTCGTCCCGATAACCACCGCGCAAGAAAGGCTGCTGGGCATCACCTACGTCCAGAACATCAACATCCAGGCCGCCAGCAGCGAGACGATCGACCAGGTGCAGGAAGATGTCACGTCGCTTCTTAGGCAGCGGCACAACCTCGCCGCCAACGTGCCGGATGATTTCCGCGTCCAAAACATGGTGGCGGTCATGGCGACTGCGACCGAGGCCACCGACACCATCACCCTGCTGCTCGGCGTCATTGCCGCAATATCGCTGCTGGTCGGCGGCATCGGGATTATGAACATCATGCTGGTCTCAGTGACCGAGCGGACAAGGGAAATCGGCATCCGCAAGGCGCTCGGCGCACGGTACGGCAATATCCTGCTCCAGTTTCTCATCGAGGCCATCGTGATCGGGGTCGTCGGCGGCCTGATGGGGATAGGCCTGGGAGTTGGCGCCTCCTACATCATTTCCGCCGTTGCCGGCTGGAACACGGTTATTTCGTCGCTGGCCATTGTCACCGCTTTCGGCTTTTCCGTGCTTATCGGGCTGTTCTTCGGCATTTATCCGGCGCGGAAGGCGGCGCTGCTCGACCCCATCGACGCGCTGCGTTACGAATAGAAGAATACAGGCTATTCCTGACAGTTTCCGGCCGGGCGGTTTTTTCGCCCGGCCTTTTGGTTTGTGACTGCGCCGATACCTTTGACATGGATTTATCACCGGCGGAGGATTTTTCTGCAGTTGCCCTGCGGCGAGGGGATTAAACCAGTTATTACTGCACACAATAAATTACGATTGGGGCGGAACGCCCCAGTCGGCTTTATCCTGGCTGAGGATGCCAAAACTAAGAGGGCGGGGCTTGGACAGCATAGTGCAGATACTGCCGCTTGACGACTACAATCGATATCTTTTCCATGAAGGGAGCCACTGCAATGCTTACCGGCTGCTTGGCGCCCATTTGACAACCGAAAGGGGCCGAGCCGGCGTTCGGTTCGCGGTGTGGGCGCCCTGTGCCCAGGAGGTGAGCGTGGTCGGCGATTTCAACGGCTGGCGGGGGGACCGGCACAGGATGGAGCGCCTTCCCCTGGGGCTGTGGTCGCTGTTTATTCCCGGCCTGGGCGAAGGCGAGCCGTACAAATACGAAATATGCAGCCAGGCCGGCCAGCGGTTCATGAAAGCCGATCCTTACGCCTTCCGGGCCGAACTCCTTCCCGGGACCGCATCCCGGGTCCATTCGCTGGAGGATTACATATGGCAGGATGATCGGTGGCAGCAGGGAAAAAAGGCCCAGGCCCTCTATTCCGGACCGGTCAATATCTATGAGGTTCACCTGGGTTCCTGGCGCCGCAAGGCCGACGGGGGCCTTCTCTCCTACCGGGAACTGGCCGGGGAACTGGTGGATTATGTCGCTGATATGGGATATACCCATATCGAACTGATGCCGGTGGTGGAGCATCCCTTCGGCGGTTCATGGGGTTATCAGGCCACCGGCTATTACGCCGTCACCAGCCGGTACGGCAGCCCGGGCGATTTCAAGTACTTTGTCGACCGCTGCCACCAGCGGGGAATCGGTGTCATCCTCGACTGGGTCCCCGGCCATTTTTGCAAGGACTGCCATGGATTGTGGCGGTTCGACGGCTCGCCGGTCTATGAGAGCGGCTGGCCGGAAAGGGGGGAGAACCCCGACTGGGGGACCGCCAATTTTGATTTCGGCCGCCGGGAAGTATGGAGTTTCCTGCTGTCCAACGCCTTGTTCTGGCTGGAGGTATATCATATTGACGGGCTGAGGGTGGACGCTGTCGCCAATATGCTGTATCTGGACTATGGCCGGAAAGAGGGCAACTGGATTCCCAATCATTATGGCGGCAACGGCAATCTCGACGCCATGGCCTTTCTGAAGAAGGTCAATGAGGCCGTGTTCGGCAAGTTTCCCGCCACCCTCATGATCGCCGAGGAATCGACCGCCTGGCCGATGGTTACCTGGCCGACCGATGTGGGGGGGCTGGGCTTCAACTACAAGTGGAACATGGGCTGGATGAACGACATGCTGAAGTATGCCGCCATGGACCCGATCTACCGCCGCTGGTCCCATGACCTCGTCACCTTTTCCTTTTTTTATGCTTTCTCGGAAAATTTCATCCTTCCCCTGTCCCACGATGAAGTTGTCCATGGCAAAAAGTCGCTCCTGGACAAGATGCCGGGCGATTACTGGCAGAAGTTCGCCAATCTGCGCATGCTGTTCGGGTATATGATGGCCCATCCCGGCAAAAAACTGCTATTCATGGGCGGGGAATTCGGGCAGTTCAAGGAATGGGACTACCAGCAGGCGCTTGACTGGCTGCTGTTCGATTATGAGCTGCACCGCAAGCTGCATACCTATGTCCGGGACCTCAATCACCTGTACCGCCGGGAACCCAGCCTGTGGGAAATCGACCGCGACTGGCGGGGCTTTGCCTGGATCGATCCCCATGACCACACCCAGAGCGTCATCACCTTTTTGCGGCAGGGGGAGACCGCCGGCGATTACATCATCGCGGTCTGCAACTTCACCCCCGTTGTCCGCCACGCTTACCGCATCGGCGTGCCCGCAGCCGGCGCGTACCGGGAAATCTTCAACAGCGACCGGGAGTCGTACGGCGGATCGGGCCAACAAAATAGCGGTCCCCTGAACAGTGAAGCCAAGCCCTGGCACAACCAGCCCCATTCTCTGAGCCTGACCCTTCCGCCGCTGGCGGTAATTTATCTTAAACCTTTAGCAGCCAACTGAAGTTTATTTCCAAAAACATTACCACAAGAGGTCGGTGGCGTGTCCATGAAAGATTGTGTTGCCGTGATACTGGCCGGGGGACAAGGCAGCAGGCTGAGCGTCCTGACGAAAAATCTGGCTAAGCCCGCCATTCCTTTCGGCGGCAGGTACCGAATCATCGATTTTTCCCTGAGCAATTGCTATAATTCCGCCATTGATACGGTCGGAATCCTGACGCAATATCAGACGTTCGCCCTGCACAGCCACGTCGGAGGCGGAAAGGCGCCTGAACTGCCGAGCTATAACGGCGGTGTATTCATCCTGCCGCCCTACCTCAAAGAGAGCGGCGGCGAATGGTACAAGGGCACCGCCAACGCCGTTTATCAAAATATCGAGTTTGTCGATCGGTACGATCCGAAATATCTGTTGGTCTTGTCCGGCGATCATGTATACAAGATGGACTATCGCCCGCTTTTGAGCTTTCACCAGGAGAAAGAGGCGGAGATTACCATCGCCGTGGTGGCGGTGCCCTGGGAAGAGGCCGGGCGGTTCGGCATTATGAATATCGATCAGGACTTTCGGGTCACCGAGTTTGAGGAGAAACCGGCGAAGCCGCGCAGCAACCTGGCTTCGATGGGGATTTATGTGTTCAACTGGCCGGCGGTCAAGGCGTATCTCATGGCCGACGAGCAGGACGGTTCGTCTTCCCATGATTTCGGCCGCGACGTCATTCCCCGGATGCTGCGGGAAGGCCGGAGCATGTTCGCCTATCCCTTTGAGGGATACTGGATGGATGTGGGCACGCCGGAAAGCCTCTGGAAAGCCAATATGGATCTTCTGCGGGAGGATGCGCCCATCGAGCTCAGGGATCAGCTGTGGCCGATCTATACGGTCGACCCTGTCCGTCCGCCCCACTATATCAATAACGCGGCGGTCACCCGCCAGGCGCTGGTGAGCGAAGGGTGCCAGATTTACGGCGAAGTCGAGAATTCCATTCTGTTTCCCGGCGTGAGCGTCGGTCCGGGAGCGGTCGTCAAGAATTCCGTGCTCATGCCGAACGCCACCGTCGGCGCCAATACCGTCATTATGGCCGCGATTATCGGCAGCGAAACCCATATCGAGGAAAATTGCGCGATCGGCTTGAACGACCCGGCGCAGATTACCGTCGTCGGCCAGGGGCTCTCCATTCCGGGCAACACGACGATTCACGGCGCCGGCGATTTCCCGGCCGGGAGGGGCAGCGATGAATAACGCCATGGGGATCATCAACCTGGTGGAAAGCAACCAGGCGCTGAATGAAATCACCCTGCACCGCCCGCTGGCGACCGTGCCCTTCGGGGGACGGTACCGGCTCATTGATTTCGCGCTTTCCGGAATGGTCAACTCCGGCATAACCAATGTGGGAATCCTGGCGCCCTTTCAGCAGCGGTCGCTGCTGGATCATTTGCGGTCGGGACGGGACTGGCAGCTCGCCCTGAAAAAGGACGGGCTGGCGCTGCTGCCGCCTTCCTACGGACAGCCCGAGCCTCTGCCGGAAAATGATGTGCGGAATTTTTACAACAACCTGGATTTTCTGAAGAAAAGCCGCCAGGAATACGTCCTGGTCACTTCACCGAATGTTGTGGGCAACCTGGACTTTGTCACCCCCCTTCAGGCTCACCAGGACAGCGGGGCGGACATTACCTTTCTGTACCAGCGGCAGGACAGCTCGGAGCGGGACTGCCCAAACTGCGCCCTCCTCGACATCGGGGCCGACAGCCAGGTGACCGGAATCCGCTTCGGACACGACAGCGATGAGGGGACCGATTTCTTCGCCGGGACGTTCATCTTGCGTAAGGAACTATTGGTAAAGCTGATCAAAGACTGCTACGCCAAGGGCGTCGGCAGCCTGCTGCAGGGGCTGGCCGGCCAGCTCCCCCGGTTCAGGACTTCCGCCTATGCCTATAGCGGCTACCTGGCCCGCATTCATTGCCTGAGAAGTTACTACCGCTATAATATGGCGCTTTTGCAGCCGGAGGTATGGCAGGCCTTGTTTGCCCAGCCCCGGCAGATATACACGAAAATCCGGGATGAGGCGCCGGCCAAGTACACCAGGGATTCACGGGTCACCAACGCCATTGTCGCCGGCAGCTCCACCATCCGGGGAACGGTGGACAGCAGCGTCCTGTTCCGCCGGGTCACGGTCGGCGAGGGGGCGCAGGTGCGGCGCAGCGTGCTGATGTCGAATACCGAGGTGGGAAAAAACGCCGTTCTGGAGCACGTGATCTGCGACAAAGACGTGCGGATAACCGACGGAAAGTGTCTGCGGGGAACGCCCGACCAGCCGCTGGTGCTGAAGAAGGGGACGGTGGTGTGAGTTGAAGAGGGTGCTGTTGGCCGCCGCGGAAGCGGCGCCATTCGCCAAAACCGGCGGGCTGGGCGATGTGGTCGGAGCGCTGCCGAAGGCTCTCCGGCGGCAGGGCGTCGACGCCCGGGTAATCTTGCCCAACTACCAGTCTATCGCCCCCCGGTACCGGCAGGAGATGGAATTCATCCGGGCGATCACCGTGCCGGTGGCCTGGCGACGGCAGTATTGCGGCTTGTTCCGGCTGGACCAGGACGGGGTTCCTTTTTACTTTGTCGATAATCTCCAGTACTTTGACCGCCCCTCTTTATACGGCTTTCTCGATGAAGCCGAGCGCTACGCCTTTTTCTGCCGGGCGGTACTCGAAGCTCTCCCCCATATCGATTTTTTTCCGCAAATCTTGCATTGCCACGACTGGCATACCGGGATGATCAGCCCCTTCCTCGCCGCCCACTACCGGTCCGATCGCCGGTACGCCTCCGTCCGGACGGTATTCACCATCCACAACCTCAAATATCAGGGAATTTTCCCCAAAAAGATCATGGGCGATGTGCTGGACCTGGGATGGGAGCACTTTACCGTCGACGGGATCGAGTTTTATGACCAGGTCAACTTCATGAAGGCCGGACTGGTGTATTCCGACCTCCTTACCACCGTCAGCCGGTCGTATGCCGGTGAAATCCAGCACCCCTTCTTCGGCGAAAAACTGGACGGCCTCCTCGGCCGGAGGAGCGCCGACCTGAGCGGCATCATCAACGGCATTGATTACGAACTCTATAATCCGGCCACCGACAGGCACATCTGCAAGCCCTACGGGCAGGAGCCGTTTCCCAAGAAGGAGAATAAGGCCGGGCTGCAGCAGGAACTGGGGCTGCCGATGGAGCCGGACATACCGCTCCTGGCCGTCGTAGGGCGGCTCGTCGGCCAAAAGGGGATTGACCTGATCGCCTGCGTGCTGGACGAACTTTTGGCCATGGATATCCAGTTCGTGGTGCTGGGTACAGGCGAAGACCGGTATCAGAATCTGTTCTGGCAGGCGGGCGGCCGTTTCCCCCGCAGGGTCTCGGCCAATATCCGCTTCGACGAGGGGCTGGCCCGGCGGATATACGCCGGAGCGGACCTGCTCCTGATGCCGTCTTTATACGAGCCTTGCGGCCTGTCCCAGATGATCGCCATGCGGTACGGAACATTGCCGATCGTCCGGGAGACCGGCGGCCTGAAGGATACCGTCAGGCCCTACGACGATTTTACCCGCCGGGGGAACGGCTTCAGCTTCGCCAACTACAACGCCCACGATATGCTCCACACCATCCGGCGGGCGGCGACCCTGTACCGGGATTACCCCACCTGGCTGGCCATCGTCGGGCAGGCCATGGCTGAGGATTTCAGCTGGGACAAATCGGCGCAGGAATACAGGAAGGTATACGACAGATTAACGGCAAAGGAGATCGCCCATGGAACTAAGCAAAGAAGCCTTTAAAGAGGAGTTTTTGGACAAGATCGTCAGCCTGCACGGCAAGGAACTGGAAGATACCTCCGACCTGGAGCGTTATCAAGCGCTCAGCGCCGTGGTCCGCGACTTCATCGGGAAGAAATGGGCTGAATCGCGACGGCGCCGGGAACTGGGCGAACAAAAACAGGTCTATTATCTTTCGATCGAGTTTCTGCTCGGCCGCATGCTGGGGATGTATCTTACCAATATGGGGCTGCGGGACCTCTGCGCCGACGCCCTCGCCGACCTGGGGGTCTGCCTGGAGGCCGTCGAGGAAGCGGAGGAGGACCCGGGGCTGGGAAACGGCGGCTTGGGTCGGCTGGCCGCCTGCTATCTGGACTCGATGGCGGCTGAACAGCTGCCGGGCCACGGCTGCTGCCTCCGGTACCGGTTCGGTTTCTTTGAACAGCGCCTTGTGGATGGGTATCAGCGGGAGTATCCCGACGACTGGCTGGCGGAAGGGTTCGACTGGGAATACCGCCGGCCGGACGAGGCGGTGGTGGTAAGGTTCGGCGGCGAGGTGGAAGCCGTCCGGAACGGCAGGCTCCATTATCTCCACCGCAATTACGACGCTGTCCAGGCCGTGCCTTACGACATCCCCATCCTGGGGTATAAGAACGATACCGTCAACCAGCTCCGGATATGGGGCGCGGAGCCGGTGCGGGACAGATTCGACTGCAACGCCCAGGGGCGGAATGACTGTATGCGGGCGGTGGAATGCCACAACGAGGTGGGGCTGATCACCAGCGTGCTGTACCCCGACGACAGCATCCACGAAGGGAAGGTGCTGAGGCTCAAGCAGCAATACTTCCTTGTTTCGGCGAGTTTGCAGAGCATCCTCAACGACTGCCGGCGCAGGGACATTCCCCTGACCAGGCTCCCCGACCATGTCGCCGTCCATATCAACGATACCCACCCGACGCTGGCGATTCCCGAACTGATGCGCCTCCTGATGGACGAGGAAGGCATGGGGTGGGATGAGGCCTGGACGGTCACGACCCGCACGATTTCGTACACCAACCATACCGTCTTGCCCGAGGCGCTGGAAAAGTGGCCGGTCGATATCCTGGCCCCGCTGCTTCCCCGGGTGTTTATCATCATCAATGAGATCAACGAACGGTTTTGCCACCAGCTCTGGGACAGGTACCCCGGCGACTGGGACAAGATCCGGTCGCTGGCCGTCATCGCCGACGGCAATATTCATATGGCGCATCTCGCGATTGTCGGCAGCTACAGCGTCAACGGCGTGGCCGACATTCACACGGAAATTTTGAAAACGCGGGTTATGGAAGGCTTCTATCGGCTGTTCCCGCATAAATTCAATAGTAAAACCAACGGCGTAACCCACCGGCGTTGGCTGCTGTATGTCAATCCCTCCCTCGCCGCCTTGCTGGATGAAACCGCCGGACCCGGCTGGGTCACCTATCCCTGCGACATGCTGAAGCTGCAAAAATACAAGGACGACCCGGCCTTCCAGGAGCAACTGGCGGCGGTCAAGCGGGAGAACAAAGAGAAGCTGGCCCGGCATATCCGGGACTTTTACGGCGTGGCGGTCGACCCGGATTCCCTATTCGACTCCCACATCAAGCGAATCCACGGCTACAAGCGCCAGACGATGAACGCGCTGCATATCCTCTATCTCTACAACCGCCTGAAGGATGATCCCTCGATGTCCATTGTCCCGCGGACCTTCATCTTCGGGGGAAAAGCCGCGCCCGGATACCAGCAGGCCAAGCGGACCATCAAATTGATCAATACCCTGGCGGAACTCATCAATAACGACAAAACCATCCGGGATCAAATCAAAGTCGTCTTCCTGGAAAACTATAATGTCACCGCCGCCGAGCTCATCATCCCCGGTTCGGACGTCAGCGTCCAGATTCCTACAGCCAGCCGCGAGGCTTGCGGAACCGGCAACATGAAGTTCATGATGAACGGGGCGGTGACCATCGGGACGCTGGATGGCGCCAACATCGAAATCCGCAATGCCGTGGGGGACGACAACATCATTGCCTTCGGGCTGACGGCCGAGGAGGTGCTCGACTACTATCAGCACGGCGGCTATAACGCCTGGGAGATTTATAACGCCGATCCCCGGGTCAGGCTGGTGCTGGATCAACTGGTCAGCGGCTTTCTGCCGGCGGACCGCGACGAGTTCAGGCCGCTGTACGACGCCTTTTTGCACCATAACGACGAATATTTCGTCCTGAAAGATTTCGGGCCGTTTGTGGAAGCGCAGAAAAGGCTGGAAAGCGCCTACCGCGACCAACGGCGGTGGCTGAGCATGTGCGCCGTCAATATCGCCCATTCCGGAAAATTTGCCGGCGACCGGACTTTTACCGGCTACGCCATGGATATCTGGCGGATGAATCCGGCCCATCCGGTCCGCTGCTACTGCCCTTCCGACGAATCCCTCGCCCGGCTGGAGGACGGCTGCGGGTACAGTGAGCCGCGGCGGGAAAAAAGCGCCGCCATCCTGCTTTGATAAGGAGATAAGAACGTGGATCGAGACTGGTTGTTCCATGATTCGCATGCAGCTTTGTTCCGCAGCCCTTTCGGGGCTGTTTCTTCTGATGCCCGGCTGACGCTGCGGCTGGCGGTGCGCGCCCCCGCTCCGCCCGAGCGCGTCCTGCTCAGGCTCTGGCGGGAGGCGGGCGGGGAGGAAGTGCTGGCGATGGCGCCCGGGCGGGAAGAAGCACGCGGACGGCTTTACCAGGCCGAGGTGGACAGCCGGGAAACGCCGGGCCTGATATGGTATTACTTTATCGTGACCTATCGCGGGCGGGACTATTTTTACGGCGCCGGCTCCGCCGGGCGGGGCGGGGCCGGCCGCATCTACCCGGAGAGCCCGCCGGCCTACCAGATCACCGTCCACGCGGCCGCGGCCGCCACCCCCCATTGGTTTAAGGACGCGATCATCTATCAGATTTTTGTCGACCGGTTTTTCAACGGCCACCCGGACGGCCGGATCGAAAATCCGCCCCGGGGCAGCCTCATCCACCCCTATTGGGACGATACCCCCTTTTATGTGCGGGATATGAAAAACGGCCATATTTTTGCCTACGACTTCTTCGGCGGCAATCTCCAGGGGGTGCTCGCCAAGCTGCCCTATCTGAGAGAGTTGGGCGTGAGCGTCATCTACTTCAATCCCGTGTTCGAATCCCCCAGCAACCACAAGTACGATACCGGCGACTATAAGGCCATTGACCCGATGTTCGGCGACAACGAGCTTTTCCGGCAACTGTGCGCCGAAGCCGGAAAGCTGGGGATCGCGATCATTCTGGACGGGGTTTTCAGCCATACCGGCAGCGACAGCCGCTACTTCAACCGGAACGGGCGCTACCCCGACCTGGGGGCCTACCAGTCGCCCCAGTCCCCTTACTATAACTGGTACCGGTTTACGCGCTACCCGGACGAGTACGAGTCCTGGTGGGGCATCGACACCCTGCCCAACGTGAACGAGCTGGAGCCGTCGTATCTGGATTTCATCATCGACGGGCGGGACAGCGTGCTCAAGCATTGGCTGAGGGCCGGCGTCAAAGGCTGGCGGCTGGACGTGGCCGATGAGCTGCCCGACCGGTTCATCCAGCGTCTCCGGGCGGGGATGAAGGAGGAGGACCCGGACGCGGTGCTGATCGGGGAGGTGTGGGAGGACGCCTCGCGGAAGGAGAGCTACGGCGTCACCCGCAAGTACCTGCTGGGCGACGAGCTGGACTCGGTGACCAATTATCCTTTCCGGGAAATCGTGCTGGGCTTTTTGCTGGGGGCCAAAGACGCCGCCGAAACCCAGGGAGCGCTTTTCAGCCTTTATGAAAACTATCCCCGGGAGCATTTCTACGCCGCCATGAACCTGGTGGGCACCCACGACGTGCCGCGGATACTGACGCTTCTCGGGGAAGCGCCCGACCCCGACCGGATGACCGTCATCGAGCAGGCGCAATACCGCCTGCCCGGGCCCCGGCGGAGCATGGCCGTGAAACGCCTGAAAATGGCGGCGCTGTGGCAGATGACTTTTCCCGGCGCGCCCTGCATCTATTATGGCGACGAAGCGGGCCTGGAAGGTTACGCCGATCCCTTCAACCGCGGCACCTATCCCTGGGGCCGGGAAGACCGGGAGCTTCTGGACTGGTATCGCCGGCTGACCGGCCTGAGGCAGCGGCACGCCGTCCTGCGGACCGGCGAGCTTTCGCCCCTGCCGGTGGCGGGAGACGTATACGGTTATGTGCGGAAGATTGAGCATAACCGCGATGTTTTCGGGCGCGTCCTGCCCAACAACGCGGCGGTGGCTCTGCTCAACCGGAGCCGGGAGGAGGAACGCCAGGTCAGCCTCGACGTCGGCGACTGCGGCGACGATTACCTGTACGACGCCTTAAGCGGCGAACTGGTCGAACTGAAGGACGGGACGCTGGCGGTCGCCTTGCCGCCGCTTTCGTCCCGTCTCTTTCTCGCCCGCCGGGAGGAGGTGCCTTCGCTGGAGCGGTCCAGCGGCATCCTGCTCCATCCCACCTCGCTGCCCTCGCCTTTCGGCAGCGGGGATATGGGGCCCGAAGCCTACGCCTTTGTCGACTGGCTGCAGGCGGCCGGGCAGCGCTTCTGGCAGATCCTGCCCTTGAACCCGCCCGGCTACGGCGAGTCGCCGTACCAAAGCGCATCCGCGTTCGCCGGCAATCCCTGGCTGATTTCCCCGGAAAAGCTGGTGGAGGAAGGTTGGCTGAACCGGGAAGAAATCGCGGCGCCGCCTGCTTTTCCGGTCACCAGGGCGGATTTTCCGACTGCGCGGGCCTTTAAGGAGCCGCTGCTGCGCAAAGCCTTCCGGCGGTTCGCCGCCGGCCGCGAACCCGGGGATTACCGCCGGTTCTGCGACGACAACAGTTTGTGGCTGGAGCATTACTGCTTGTTTATGGCGCTCAAGGCGCACCTCGGCGACGGGGCCTGGCAGGACTGGGAGGAGCCTCTGGCCCGCCGGGATACGGCGGCCCTGGCGTTCTACCGGGACCTGCTGGCCGACGACCTGGCGTACCAGCGCTTCCTGCAATACTGTTTTTTCCGGCAATGGCGGCAGCTCAAGGAGTATGCGAACAGCAAAGGCATTCGAATGATCGGCGATCTGCCCATCTTTATTTCCGGCGACAGCAGCGACGCCTGGGCCAATCCGGGACTATTCGAGCTGGATGGGGAAGGGCGCCCCGTTGCCGTGGCGGGAGTGCCGCCCGACTATTTCAGCGCGACCGGGCAGCTCTGGGGCAACCCCCACTACAACTGGCCGGCCATGGCGGCCGACGGCTATGCCTGGTGGAGAGCCCGCCTGGAGCAGCTCTTCCGGCTGGCGGATCTGGTGCGCATCGACCATTTCCGGGGATTCGAAGCCAGCTGGCAGGTGCCGGCGGCGGAGGACACCGCCATGCACGGGCAATGGGTCAAAGGGCCCGGAGCGAAATTTTTCGCGGTGGTGGAGGACCGGCTCGGACGCCTGCCCCTCATTGCCGAGGACCTGGGGGTCATCACTCCGCCGGTGGAGCGGCTCAGGGATATGTTCAACTATCCCGGCATGAAGGTGCTGCAATTCATGCTGGAGGACGGCCGGGCCACCGCCGAGGCCTTCCGGTTCGAGGAAAACGCCGTGGTCTATACGGGCACCCATGACAACGACACCACGCTGGGCTGGTATGAATGCATCCGGAAGACGCGGCCGGAAGCGGCGGAAAACATAGCGGCCTTGCTGGGGATGACGCCGGAGGATTCCCCGCTGGAGTCGGCCTGGCGGTTTATCGGCCTCGCCATGGGAACCGACGCCCGGCTGGCGGTTATTCCGCTGCAGGATGTTCTCGGTCTGGGCAGCGAGGCCCGCATGAACATTCCCGGCACGGTGGGCGGCAACTGGGACTGGCGGGTGGCCAAGACGGCTTTGACGGGCCGGCTGGCGGAGCGCCTGGCCGGCCTGGTCCGGTCCTGCGGCAGGTGATTATTGCCACCCATATTTGCCGCGAAGGCCGCTAAGACTAAACCCGAGACTGTATTTGGAGGGAGAAAGGCATGAAGCGAAACCAGACCAACCATAAATACCGCGACAGCGGCATCTCCGTCACCCCGGCCGTCCTGGCCAAGGGCGACACCGCCCAGGTCCGGTACCAGGGGCTGCTGGCCAGGAGCGGCGCGGAAAAACTGTACGTGCATGTGGGCTATGGCGGCAACTGGGAGCGGGCGATCGACTACAAAATGATCCGGACGCCGGACGGCTTCGAGGCGCAGGTTCCGGTAGCGGCGCAAAACGGCCTCAAGATCTGCTTCCACGACAATGCCAACAACTGGGACAACAATTCCGGGCAGGATTATTCCTTCGAAGTTTCGCGCTAGTTATCTTGCAAACAGGCCTTGCATTTGGGCCTGTTTTTTATTGGGAGCCGCATAGCGGGCAGAGCGGGGGATGGTTAGGAACGCTCCGAGGCTGGCGCTTAACCTCCGCTTATCCTAACCATCCCCCGCTCTGCGCCTGAGCCTAGGTCGAACGGCACGACCGGGTTTTTGCCAGGCGAGACAAATTTTCCGTTTTGGTTTATAGTAATAAGCGACACTACTACGGATTTTTGGAGTGAAAGCATGGCCGAGCAGTTTATCCTGTCCATCCTGCCCCAGCTTCGGCGCACACTGGGCGACCAGCCCAACGCGGTGCTGGTGGCGCCGCCCGGGGCGGGCAAAACGACCCGGGCGCCGCTGGCGCTTCTCAAAGAACCCTGGCTGGCGGACCGCCGCATTCTGCTGCTGGAGCCGCGGCGTCTGGCGGCCCGGGCGGCGGCCCGGCACATGGCCGCTCTGCTGGGCGAGGAAGTCGGGCAAACGGTGGGCTACCGGGTGAAACTGGACACCCGGGTCGGACCGGCGACCCGGATCGAAGTCATCACCGAGGGGATTCTCACCCGGATGCTGCAGAGCGATCCGTCCCTGGAGGGGGTCGGGCTGGTCATTTTCGACGAGTTTCACGAGCGGAGCATCCACAGCGACCTGGGCCTGGCCCTGTGCCTGGAAGCCCAGTCGGTCCTCCGGGAAGACCTGCGGCTCCTGGTCATGTCGGCCACCCTGGACGCCCAGGCGGTTGCGGGCCTCTTGGGGGCTGCGCCGGTGCTGGCCAGCGAGGGGAGGGCCTTTCCGGTGGAAACGCGGTATCTGGAGCGGAGTCTGGAGGGACCGGTCGAGCCGGCGGTGGTCCGGACGGTTCTGGAGGCCCTGAAAATCGAGCAGGGAGATGTCCTGGTTTTTTTGCCCGGCGCGGCGGAAATACGGCGGGTGGAGAGCCGGCTGAGGGAAGCGCTGCCCGACCGGACCGTCCGGATTGCCCCGCTGTACGGCAATCTGCCGCCTGCGGCGCAGGACGCGGCCCTCGTTCCCGCCCCGCCCGGCCGGCGGAAGGTGGTTCTGGCGACCTCCATCGCCGAGACCAGCCTGACCGTGGAAGGGGTGCGGGTCGTGGTGGACAGCGGCCTGATGCGGGTTCCCCGCTTTTCACCGCGGACCGGCATGACCCGCCTGGAGACCGTGGCGGTGTCCAAAGCCGCCGCCGAGCAGCGCCGGGGCCGGGCCGGCCGCCTGGCGCCGGGAGTCTGTTACCGCCTGTGGACCCGGTGGGAGGACGAACGGCTGGAGGCGCGCAGCCTTCCGGAAATCCTGTCGGCGGATTTGGCCCCCCTGGCTCTCGAATTGGCGGCCTGGGGCGCGACCGACCCGGTCCGGCTGCTGTGGCTTGATCCGCCGCCGGCCGCAGCCTTCGCCCAGGCCCGCGAGCTCCTTCAGGGGCTGGGGGCGCTGGACGGGTCCGGGACGATCACGCCGCACGGGCGGCGGATGGCGGAGGCGGGGCTTCATCCCCGGCTCAGCCACATGATTCTCCGGGCGGCCGGGCTGGGGCTCGGCGGGCTGGCCTGCGAACTGGCGGTGCTGCTGAGCGAGCGGGACATCTTCCGCGGCGGCCCCGGCGGAGCGGATTTGCGCCGGCGGCTGGAGGCGGCCCGGGACCTTCGCCGGTCCGGGCCGGGCCCGGACGAAGCCCTGGGACGCCGCCTGCGGGGCGAGCTCGACTATTTGCTCCGGCAATTTCAAATTCGGCGGGGGCCGGACGGCGATGCGGACAAAGCGGGCCTGCTGCTGGCCTTGGCCTTCCCCGACCGGCTGGCCCAGCGGCGCGGCGACCGGAGATTTCTCCTGCGCAACGGCCGGGGAGCGGCCTTTCCCACGGAGGCCGAGCCGCTGGCCGGCGAGGCGTACATCGTGGCGGCCGAACTCGACGACAAGGGGGCGGACAGTTCCATTTACCTGGCTGCGCCGGTGCAACTGGACGAGCTCAGGAATTATTTCCAAGACCAAATCACCGAAGAGGCGGCGGTGGCCTGGGACAGAGCCGCTCAGGCCGTCCGGGCCAGGAGTCTGGAGCGGATCGGGTCGCTGGTGCTGAAGGAGGCCCCGCTGCGGGACCCTGCGCCGGAGGCGGTAAGGGTCGCGCTGCTGGAGGGAATCAAAGCCGAAGGCCTGTCCGTCCTCAACTGGACCCGCGCCGCCACGCAGCTGCGGGAACGCCTGCTCTTCCTGCACAAGCAGCAGGCGGCCTGGCCGGACGTTTCCGACGGCGCGCTGGATGCCGGGCTGGCGGAGTGGCTGGGGCCCTATCTGTACGGCGTGAGAAGCCGCGCCGACCTGCAGCGGGTCAGCGTGGCCCAGGCGCTGGAAGCGCTCCTGACCTGGGAGCAGCGCCGGGACCTGGACGAGTATGCCCCGACCCATATTCGCGTGCCCAGCGGCCAGCGCATCCCCATCGATTACCGGGATCCGGACTCGCCGGTGCTGGCCGTCCGCCTGCAGGAAATGTTCGGTCTCGCGGAAACGCCCCGCATTGCCGGCGGGCGGACGCCGCTCACCCTCCACCTGCTGTCCCCGGCCCGGCGGCCGGTGCAGGTGACCAGGGACCTGGCCAGTTTCTGGCGGACGGTCTATTTCGAGGTGCGGAAGGATCTTCTCGGCCGCTATCCCAAGCATTACTGGCCGGACGACCCCTTGAGCGCGCCGGCCACCCACCGGGCCCGGCCGCGGGGGTAGGGCGCATATCCGGGAAGCCTTCCCACATAAGCAGGGACTAAAGGCTTATGAAAATAGGACTTTAGTCCCAAGAAAAGATTGACGGAAATTGGTAAAATCGATACTGTAACAAATTATTTTTAACAAAAAGAATATCGATCTTTACGCCCCCTACCACCTGAGACACCATTCCATCCCCT
This sequence comes from Sporomusaceae bacterium UBA7701, assembly GCA_002482545.1. Classification (GTDB taxonomy): domain Bacteria; phylum Bacillota; class Negativicutes; order Sporomusales; family UBA7701; genus UBA7701. The sequence goes on along the minus strand of DLGF01000009.1, from coordinate 21,952 downwards.
TCGGACCCCGTCCCTTATACGCACCCTATATGGTCCCAAGAACCAGAAGTCAGCATTGCGGTCAGCAGGCTGGCTTTTTTGCGCCCTTTTTTACCGGAAATGCCGCTCAATACAACGCAAGGAGCTGGAGGAATGACCCGCAAAGACCAGCCGGCCGGGAACGGCGGCACTCCTTTCTCAATGGTTTGGAAAAAAGCAATACCGCTGATCGTGGCGCTGAGCCTTGGCGCAAATCTCGCCTGGGGCGCGGAGCCCTCGGCGGCCGACCGGGAGGAACAAAACCGCCGGGCCCGCCAGCAGGCGGAAGAGCGCCAGCAGCAGGCCCAGAAAAAAGACGTGTTTCTCCAGCAAAAGAAAAAGGCGGCGGAGGACACAAGCCTGCCGGAAGAAACCCCCAGCTTCCTCATCGACGAGCTGAGGCTCGAAGGAGACGGCACAGGCGACTTCGCCTGGCTGGAAGCGCTGCTCAGGCCCTACCGGGGAAAGCGCATCGGCATGCAGGGCATCAATGTCATCGTCAAGCGGCTGACCAACAGCCTGATCGACCGGGGCTATGTCACCACCCGGATACTGGTGCCCGAGCAGGACCTGTCGACCGGCACGCTCCGGCTGGTGCTGATTCCCGGAGTCATCAGCGATATCCGCCTGCAGGACCCGAAAATGCAGGGCCACTGGCAAAGCGCCTTTCCCACCCGGCCCGGGCGCATCCTCAACCTGCGGGACCTCGAGCAAGGCCTGGAGCAGATGAAACGGGTGCCGTCCCAGGATGTGGACATGCAGCTCGTGCCGGGCGACAAGCCGGGAGAGAGCGCCGTCGTGCTCGCCGTGAAGCGGACCAGGCCGTGGAAAGCCGTGTTTTCCCTGGACGATTCCGGCTCGAAGCCGACGGGAAGGCTCCAGGCCTCGGAAAGCTTTTCCTTCGATAACCTGTTTGGGGTGAACGACCTCTTCAACGTCTCCTTCAACCGCGACGCCGAGCGGGACGGCCAGAGAAAAGGCACCCGCGGCGACAGCGTCTACTATTCCCTCCCGCTGGGGAACAGCACCTTCACCTTGTCCAGCTCGTCCTACCGCTATCACCAGACGGTGGAGGGCATCAACCAGGACTTCCTGTCCTCCGGCGAAAGCCGCACCACCCAGCTAAGCCTGTCCCAGCTGCTGCACCGCGACCAGACCAGCAAGACCCACCTGGAATTCGGCGTCATCAAAAAGAAAAGCCGCAGCTATATCGACGACGCCGAGATCGAAGTGCAGCGGAAAGACACCACCGCACTGAAGATCGGCTTATCCGAGCGGCGGTATTTCGGAAAAACCGTCCGGGACGTGATGCTGGCCGCCAAATGCGGCGTCCCCTGGCTCGGAGCGCAGGACGATCCGGCCGGCGGCTCGCCGGACAGCCCAACCACCCGCTACACCATGTGGCTGCTGGACGTCAGCGTCAGCACCCCGGTCCGCATCGGCAAGACCGAGGGCCGGTTCAGCACGCTTTTCTCCGGCCAGTACACCCAAGACATCCTGTACGGCTCGGAGTTCTTCAGCATCGGCAACCGCTACACCGTCCGCGGTTTCGACGGGGAACAGACCCTGGCCGCCGAGCGGGGGTGGTATCTGCGCAACGAGCTCAGCCTGCCCTTGGGCGCTTCCGGCAACGAGGCCTATGTCGGCCTCGACTACGGGCGGATCTTCGGCCCTTCGGCCCCGCTCTCCGGGGGAAAGGCCCTGGCCGGGACGGCCGTCGGCCTCCGGGGCGGGGCGGGTGACCTGCAGTACGACCTGTTCGTCGGCTGGCCCCTTCAAAAGCCCGACGGCTTTGTCACCGCGACGCCGACCTACGGGTTTCAACTGATCTATCAGCTATAACGAGAATCCCAGAGCTCAATTTGGCTGGATTCAATAAGCGGAGGTAGAAAAATGGGAACGGATGCCCTGTTTGGCACCCAACGAAACGGATTTCGGAAATTCATCGCCTGGACCACCTTGGTACTGTTTCTGGCGCAGCCGGCGCTGGCCGCCGCCGCCCCGGCGGCCGACCCGAGCGCCCCGGCCGGCCAGAAGCCGGTAATCGACAAGGCGCAAAACGGCGTGCCGGTGGTCCAGATCGCCGCGCCCTCGAAAGCGGGCGTATCCCATAACAAGTACCTGCAGTTTAATATCGACCCCAACGGCCTGATCTTGAATAACTCGCGGGTCGTCACCCCGACCCAGCTGGCCGGCTACATCACCGGCAACCCGAACCTGGCCGGAGGCCCGGCCCGAATCATCCTGAACGAAGTGACCGGCCGGGATATCAGCCGGCTCGGGGGCTACCTGGAAGTGGCCGGACCGAAAGCCGACGTTGTCATCGCCAATCCCAACGGCATCGTAGGCAGCGGCTTCGGCTTCATCAACACCAACCGGGCGGTGCTGACCACCGGTACGCCTATTTTCGGCGGCAGCGGCAGCCTGGAAGCCTTCCGGGTGACCGGCGGAACGATCGCCGTCGAAGGCGACGGCCTGAACGCCAACGGAGCGGACCGGGTCGATCTCATCGCCCGGGCCGTAGAGGTCAACGCCGGCCTATGGGCCAAGGAAATCAACGCCGTGACCGGCGCCAACGAAGTCGACTATAATACGCTGAAGGCCCAAAAGATCGCCGGCGACGCCAATCAGCCGGCAGTCAGCCTGGACGTTGCCGCCCTGGGCGGCATGTACGCCGGCAAGATCACCCTGGTGGGCACCGAACAAGGCGTCGGCGTCAACAACGCCGGGACGATCGCCGCCAGCGGCGGCGACCTCGTGCTGACCCAGGAAGGAAAAATCGTCAACAGCGGCACCATCGCCGGTGCGAAAAATACAGCCCTCAGCGCCGGGACCATCGCCTCGACCGGCACCCTGGCCGCCGGCGTCACCAGCGACGGCAGCGTCGGCAACGCCGGCGACCTGACCCTGTCCGCCGCCGGCGCGGTGAGCGCCACCGGCAAAAACCTGGCCGGCGGGAACCTGGCCATGACCGGCGCGACCCTCGACCTGAGCGGCGCGGCCACCTATGCCGGCAACGACGCGACGATCACCGCCGCCGGCGGGGATGTCAACCATACCGGCGCGGCGCTCCAGGCCGGCGGCAGCCTCAGCCTGAACGCCGCCGGCAGCGTGGACAACCAAGGCGGCAGCCTCGTGCAACTGGGCTCGGCCGCCACTCGCATCACTGCTGCCGGCGCCATCGACAATACCGGCGGAACCATCGCCACCAACGGCGATTCGCTCACCGTCACCGCCGGCTCCCTTGCCAATACTCAGGGCCAAATCCGGCACGCCGGAACCGGCGCCCTGACGGTCCGGACCGCCGGCGATCTGAAAAACGTCATCGGCGCCATCGCCGGCAACGGTCAAGTGAATCTCGCCGGGCGGAGCATCGACAATACCCAGGGTACGGTAGGCGGGCAAGGGGCCGTCAGTGTGACCGGCGAGACCCTGACCAATGTCCAGGGCGCTATCGCCGGTCAGGACGCCGTCACCGTAACCGCCACCGGGGATATCGACAACCGGTCCGGCATGATCGGCGGGGACGGCGATGTGGCGGTCACCGCCCAAGGCACGCTCGGCAACGGCCAGGGAACGCTCCAGGCCGGCCGGGACCTCGCCCTCGGGGCGAAAACCCTGGCCAACAGCGCCGGCAAAGTGCAGGCCAACGGCAATCTCACGGTAGCCGCCCAGAACATCGACAATACCGGCGGTACGCTGTCGGCGCAGCAGGACCTGACGATCCAGCCCGGTGCGGCCAGCCTCGACAACGCCGGCGGCACGGCAACGGCAGGCAACAACCTGACCGTCCGGGCAGCGACGATCCATAACGCCGGCGGCACGCTGGCGGCCCGGCAGGATGCGGCCCTCAGCGCCCAGCGCCTGACCGGCGCGGGCACCGTCAGCGCCGGCCGGGACCTCGGCGTAGCGATCAGCGGCGACTACACCCACGCGGCGGACGCCGTATTGGAAGCCAATAACAATTTGAATCTGACCGTTACCGGTTCCATCACCAACCAAGGCAGTCTGACGGCAGTCCACAACGCCACCGTCGACGGCGCCAACATCGCCAACCAAACCGGCGCGACGATCGCCGCCGGGGCGGAGCTAACGGTGAACGCCGGCGGCAGCCTCGCCAACCAGGGCGGCCTGACCGGCGACGCCCTGACCCTGAACGCCCGAAATGTCAATAACACCGGCGCGATCATGGGCGACAGCCTGACGGTCAACGCCGACAGCATCAGCAACAGCGGGGCGACGGCCGTCATGGCCACCACCGGCGATACCCGCCTCTACGCCCGGACCGGACTGACCAACAGCGACGGAGCGCTCATCCACAGCGAAGGCGACATTCTTATCGCCGGCGGCGAGGACGCCGGCAGTGACCCGATCCGGAGCGGCTCGGTCCTCAACCAGTCCTCGACCATCGAGGCCACCGGCGATATCGGCATTTACGCCGATCAGATCACCAATAAACAGGTATATACGGTCAGGGAAACTTCTCCGGTCAAGGTTTCGGATATTACCTATTATGAAATCTATACATGGGAAGCCGGTGGAAACGGAGATAGCGGAGGTGTACTGTGGTATGATTATATCTATGCGCCGCCGGGCTCGCCGGGTAGAATAACGTCGAAAGATGTAGATGGTTATACCATATTCCTGCTAAGCGAGGTTGTAACTGAAACAAATTCGATTGTGGATCAAAGCTTTCCGGCAGGGCAGATATTAGCCGGGCGGGATATGACCCTCAGGGCCGACACGGTGACCAACGACGCAGGCAATATTCTGGCCGGGGGCGATCTGGACGCCGCTGCCGGGACGATCACCAACAGAGTACCTTCGGGCGGCACGCGCCATATTAAGCAACATTTACTCAAGACGTTGAAGGTTGGAAGTAATAAGTGGAGAATATATGGTGGCTATGAAAATGAAATAGACGTGCCTATTGCATCCGGCTACACGGCTCTCTTTGGCGGGGGCCAGTCGGTCAGCATCAAAGCGGGCACAGTCAACAACACCAGCCCTTCGGCCGGCAGCATCCCCGCCGGCGGCGCCGCGGCCTCGATCTCGCCCGCGCTGCAAAACCCCGCGGCCCCCGATGACGCAGCCGCTGACCTGACCCTGCCGCAAAGCGCGCTCTATACCATTCACCGCGAACCCGGCGCCAAGTATCTGGTGGAAACCGACCCGCGGTTCGCCAACTACCAAAACTTCGTTTCCAGCGACTTTATGCTCAGTCAAATGGGGCTGGACCCGGCCAAGACCGAAAAACGCCTGGGCGACGGTTTTTACGAGCAGAAACTCGTCCGCGACCAGATCACCCAGCTGACCGGCCGGCAGTTTCTAAGCGGCTATTCTTCGACCGATGACGAATACAAAGCGCTGCTCACCAACGGCGCAGCTTACGCCAACGAATTTAACCTGACCGTCGGCGTGGCCCTGACCGCCGACCAGATGGCCAAGCTGACCTCCGACCTGGTATGGCTGGTGGAAAAGGAAGTCGACGGGCAAAAGGTCTTGGTGCCGGTGGTCTACCTCGCCCCGGAACACAGCGCCCTCAAGCCCAGCGGCGCGCTGATCGCCGCCGACCACGTCGACATTCAGGCGCGCGGCGACATCAACAACAGCGGCACCATCAGGGCCGGCGACAGCCTGAACCTGTCCGCCGGGCAGGACATCGCCAACCTGAGCGGCAGACTCAGCGGCGGCCAGGTGACCCTCACCGCCGGCCGGGACATCCGGAACGAAACCACCACCTTCACCAGTACGGGCAAGCTGACCCAAATCACCGGAATCCATCAGATCGCCGGCATCGAAGCGACCGGTGGCCTGACCCTGAACGCGGGCCGCGATGTCTCGATCCAGGGCGGCGAGCTTGCCGCCGGGCAGAATGTCGACATCGCCGCCGGCCGCAACCTCGAAGTCGGCGCGGTGGCCCAGCGTGACCACCTCACTCCTAAAAGCTACGAACGGGACAATACCCTGAACCTGGTAAGCAGCATCCAGGGCGGCGGCAGCGTAACCCTTACCGCTAAACAAGATGCCAACCTTGCCGGCGCCCAGGTGGACGCGGGCGGCGATCTCAGCTTGGCCGCCGGCGGCAACGTCAACCTCACCGCCGTCAAAGACCGTATTGTTGCAGATACCAAAGTAAAAATTTCCGGCGGCTGGCGCCGGACCCGCACCGACGACGAAACCGTCATCGGCAGCACCCTCCATGCCGGCGGCCAGGTGACCGTTGCGGCGGTGCAACAGCCGGGCGCCGCGGACAACACCCAGACCAACCGCGGCAATGTGACCATCGAAGGCAGCAATATCGTCAGTGATTCAGGCGCCGTCGCCCTCCAGGCCGACAACGATATCACCGTCAAAGGCACGACCGAGCGCCACGAAAGCCTGGTGCATACGCATCGTCACAGTAGCGGCTTCCTCTCGTCGACCACCACCGACATCCGCGAATACCAAGCCATCAACCAGGTCGTGGGCAGCAACGTGTCCGGCGACCAGGTGGACATCCGGGCGGGCCGCGACCTGACCGTCGCGGGCAGCGGCGTGGTCGCCACCCACGACGTCACCCTGGCGGCCGGGAACGACGTCCACATCACCGCGGCGGAGGAAACCAGCCGCTACGAGTACGCCAAGAGCAAGAAGAAATCCGGGGCCTTTGCCAGCGGAGTCGGCGTCACCATTGGAACGCAGAGCCAGAAAAGAACGCTGGACAATCAAGCCGTAACCCAAGTCGGCAGCACCATCGGCTCGATCGACGGCAACGTCAACATTACCGCCGGTAAAGACATGAACCTAACCGGTTCGGACATCATCAGCGGCAAGGACACCAACATCACGGCGCAAAACATCACCATTGACGCCGCCACCAATTCTGGGGAGACCAAGGAGACCTACAAATTCAAATCCAGCGGTCTGACGGTCGCGGTCAACAGTCCGGCCATCGACAAAATTACCACGATCGCCAACAAGGTCGAACGAGCCCGAGAGGTGGAGGACAACCGGCTCTCGGCCCTGTATGAGGCCAGCGCCGCCCGCAACCTGGAAGGACTGGGCAAAGACATCCACGATACCCTGCATGGCGTTCCGGTAGTTAAGGACGGCAAAATTGTTACAGACGAGAAAAGCGGCAAAGAAAAGAAAACCAGCGACATCACCTTGAACATCAGCCTGGGCAGCAGCAGCTACCAGGCGGAAAGCGTCAATCAGACCAGCGAAGCGCGAGGCTCCACCGTAACCGCCGGCGGCGACGTCAACCTCACCGCCACCGGCAGCGGGGCGAAGGACGGGGCCGGCAAGGCGGCCGACGGCGACATCACCGTCATCGGCTCGACTGTAAGCGGACAGAATGTCACCCTGGACGCCGCAAAGGATATCAACCTGAAAGGGTCGGACAACACCAGCGTCAGCAAGACCACCTCCGGCAGCCAAGGGGCGGGAGTCGGCGTCCAACTGGGGAAAGAAGGCTTCGGCGCCTACGCCGAAGGCAGCCAGTCCAAGGGCAAAGAAAACGGAACCATCCTCACCCATACCGAAACCGTCGTGGAAGCCAGGGACACCCTGACCCTGAAATCCGGCGGCGACACCAATCTCGAGGGAGCCAAGGCCAAGGGCGGCGCCGTCAAGGCGGAAGCGGGCGGCGATGTGAAACTGAGGAGCCAGCAGAATATCGACGACTACCAGGCCCGCAGCCGGTCGGCGGGAGGCAGGATCGGCATCAGCAACATGCCGAGCACCTTCACGTTCAACCAGAGCAAGATGGACTCCACCTACGCCAGCGTCATCGACCAGACCGGCATCTACGCCGGCCAGGGCGGCTTCGATATCACGGTAGGCGGGAATACCGACATCAAAGGCGCGGTCATAGGGAGCGAGGCCACGCCGGATAAGAATACGCTGAATACGGGGACGCTGACCTGGTCGGATATCCAGAACCATGCGGAGTACAGCAGTAGCAGTTTTGGCTTGAATATTAATACCGATCCTAATGCCGAATACAATGAACACGGAATTACACCTAATATAGGAATGCCTTCAGGCGACAATGCAGACAGTACTACCTATTCCGCTATTTCCCCAGGCAAGATCATTGTTGGTGGAAAAGAAATTGATCCACAAGGACTTAGTCGAGATACCACTAATGCACTAAACTCGTTAGGGAAGATTTTTGATAAGCAAACTATCGGAGAACGACAAGAGTTGGCAGCTTTATTTGGTGAATTGGCTTTCGAACAACTTCATAAAATAAGCGAGCAAAATGGATGGGAGGAAGGTAGTCCAGAAAAGGTTGCGCTTCACGGTCTTATAGGTGTAATAATGGCTGACTTAGGGGGCGGAAATACTTTTGCTGGAGGATTTGGCGCCGCACTTAACGAAGCATTGCAAAAAGAACTGGATAAACTAGGGAAAGAAAATCCTGATCTACGTCAATGGGCTAGCTTCATTGTTGGTTCTGCTGCAGGCGATACGTCTGGTGGTGTAGCGGCATACTATGGGACGAAGTATAATGATCAGAGTCTAGGTATGAGTTTTGCTACATTCATAGCCCTTTGGGGCGCTAGCACAATTGTTACTACGCAAAATGGGATGAAAGTTCTGGTAAATAAGTCAGGAGAAGTATTAGCTACTTGGAATGAAACAGTAGGCGGTTGGGTTGACGGTGCAGGAAATTATATAGGCAAAAAATGGGATGACCTTGTATATTGGTCTAAGTCAGAAAAAGCCCTTGACAATGTTCTTAAGGATGCAGAGCCTGGTAGGGAAACTAAGGGTAGAGCTAGTCAGTATGAGAAACCCGGTGGTTACGAGAAGGCTTTAGAAGATTTTGATAGCATGAATCTTAACGATGTCCAACCTATTCCGGGTGGTAAAATGGGAAAATTACCAGATGGTAGAACTGTAAATGTCAGAAATAATAGTTCTGATGGGAGGCCAACATTAGAAGTATATGATGGAAAGAAGAGCATTAAAGTGAGATATAATGATTGAGGAGCTGGATCAATTTGTCTGATGAATGGATAAAATGGATACCTTGGGAAGGGCTTCCTTCAAAGATGTATTTGGAAAGGTTTGTAGATGATAAAAGTGGAATATCTTTTCTTATGACAGGAAAAGATGGCAGCCAAATTCAAATCGTTTTTGATGGTTCGGTACTTTCATATCGAAATACAGATGAGGGGCGTAGGCTAAAAACTATTAATTTTTTAGAGCAAAAGTACGGAAAAGAATTCTATGCAACGTGGTCAATGTTTAAAGTTGTTAAGTCTGAGTATTTGGAGTGGTTTGGACAGGAGACCTACAATATGTATAATGACTACAGCATTGTGCATTATGTATTTCTAACATGTAATGATATTCTAGAAGTTTTGTCCACCTATGAACCACAAATTACTTTTATTAACAATAAGGGGTGAACATAGCATCAAAGGTCAACAGACAAAAATCTGTTGATCTCTTTCTTTTTTCTCTCAGAACATCTACGGTGTCGTCTGGTTGCTTTTGTTGTGGGTGTCACAGGGACGGTTCTTTTGACACAAAAAAACATCCAGGTAGTAAGATAAAAAGGGTGATAAAACGGCGAGGCAGCGAGATGGGAAAATGAGCAGAATGCCGTTCGGCGCTTTCAGGAGTTTCATAGGGAAGAAGAACCGGGAGCGTTTCTGGATGTGCCGGAGAAAAGCGGCGCGGGTGCGGAAGAGGTTTTCCGCCAGCTTCTTAGGAAATACAACCTGTCCCAGGAGATGCTGGTGCAAAAGGCTGATCAAGGCCAAGGGGCGGATTTAGTCAAGGAATTCATTCGTGAGACAGGGGTATCTGGCAGGCAAGTGGCGGAGATGGCGGGGATGAATCGGGAGAGAGTACGGAGAATAATTGTGTCAAAAGAACCGTCCCCCATGACACAGTCTGGGTTACCGTAGAAGGTAGACGTTCCATAAAACATCAGAGGTCAACAGACAAAAATCTGTTGACCTCTTCTTTATCTCTCAAACACCTGCGGTGTCGTCTGGTTGTTTCATCATGCGTGTCATGGGGACAGTGTCCATCTTTTGGGGTTCACTCCAAACCGTCCCTGTGACACGCCCCGTGACATACTTTTGACTATAGTCTGTGTTTGGCGATTTCCCGGCGCCAGTGGGCGACGGTTTTCATGTAGTTTTCCGGATCTTTCATGCTGATGCAGGTATATAATACGTCGGCAATAGCCAAATGAACCAGCCTGGAGGCAGTCGATTCGGAACGGTAGGTGACTTCACAGCCCATACCGCTAAGGACAATATCAGCCAGCTTGGTTATTGGCGAATTGGGGTAGCCGGTAATGACAATAATGGGAACACCGGATTTTTTGGCAATTTTTACTGATTCCAATAGATCAATATTAGAGCCGGTATGAGAAATAGCGATCAAAACATCTTCCGGCGTAAGCAGTGAGGCTGATATAGCCTGCATGTGCGTGTCGGAAAGGAAATGGGCGGATTTAGTTAAGCGGATCAAATGATTCTCGATGTCATGGCCTACAATGCCGGACATACCCAGGGCGTAAATATCTACTTTGCGGGCGGAATTTATTTTTTCAGCGGCTGCTTCCAGAGCCGCAAAGTCGAGAATTTTTAAAGTATCCTGCAGACCTGCGGAAATGTTGCCGAATAATTTTTTGGCGATATATTCAACCGAATCATCCACTTTAATATCCTGAAAAACAGATTCCAAAGGAGTAAATATTTCGCTCGACAGCGATAGCTTAAGATCCTGAAGTCCGCTGAATCCTGCTTTGCGACAAAAGCGGGACACGGTAACTTCCGAGGTTTTTGTTTTTTCGGCTATTTCCGAGATGGTTTGCTTCATGACCTGCTGCGGATAATTTGATATGTAAGAAGCCAGCTTTTGTTCAGACTTTGTAAAGTTTTTATAATAGGGGACTAAAAAAGACAGTAGTTCAGGTGAGGAATTACTCATGCTAAAACCTCCTGATTGTAGTAAGTTCAAAAAAGAACGTTTGATAGGAGTATATCATTTTTTGTAAAAAAAGTGAAATATTTATATCGAAAAAAGCATTGTGATTTTTTTGAATTTGAAGTACAATTACAAATAATGAAGTAAATATATCAAAAATATTTTCACAAAATGAAGTAAATATATCTTTAACTTGTGCCTTTTGCTAAAGTAATATTAAAGACACCGCATTGATTTTCAGGTTTAATACGGGCAAGAGAGATTTTTTGAGGGGTTACGCGGATAGGAAAAATGTGGAATTGCCTGATTTTGTATATTAGTGGAGACTGATATTTTATTTGCGGTTCTTTGCGAAGTATACTGCTGCTTGCTTTAAAAATGGTTATTTCAGCTTCCAATTTTTTAATCTTTCGGTGTGCCTTACGCAGTTCCTCTTCATCCGGCTTGAGGTTACCTACCCGATCCGGGAAAGGCATGCAGGGGCAGCGCTGTACTGTTCCGCCCACTTGTACAACCGTGTTAGGATGAATGCCAAGTTCTTCTGCCAAGCTGGTTCCGGTGCGCTCACTGCTAAGGTATGGCTTGGCAATATCTTTTTTGAACTCTGGATCAAATCGTTTGCCTTTCATTTTGGCCTCCCTTTCGATTTATTGCACCAACCCTTCTTGGTGTCTGTAAAAGGCAATACGGTTCATTTCGATCTCCAAGATTTTAAAATAATGTTACCAATACAGGGGGAGTCATATTGTACAAGGTATTAATTACCGCCCGTTCGGTTGCACACTGCCAGGAGTGTATCGACTTGTTGCGGCAAAATGGCTGTGAGGTAATTGATGGTTCCGGTGACGCTCCGCGCAACGAACGGGAAATGGTGGCGCTTATCAAAGGAATGGACGCAGTGATCGCCGGTGTGGATGAAATAAGCGCTTCGGTGATTGCCGCAGGCAAACCGACGTTGAAAGTAATCAGCCGCAATGGAGTGGGGTATAACAAGGTTGATATACAGGCGGCACATGCCAATGATGTAACGGTGACGTTGAGTGTGGGAACGAATAATATTTCCGTCTGTGAGCTGGTATTCGGGCTGCTTCTTGCCGTAAGCAGGAGCATTGTCCGACAGAACGAGGCAGTTCGTGCCGGCGGGTGGCAAAGAGTTCAGGGAATAGAGCTTTTCGGCAAGACCTTGGGGGTTGTCGGGACCGGACACATTGGAGCCGAGGTTATTAAACGGGCCAGTGCTTTCGGTATGAAAATCCTGACCTTTGATTTATATCCCCGGGTAGAACTGACGGAATTGTACGGTGCGCAGTATGTGAGCCTGGATGAACTATACCGGGACGCCGATTTCATTACTTTGCATGTTCCCGCGACGCAGGATACGACCGGCATGATTAATAAGAAAGTATTGGAGACGATGAAGGATTCAGCCATTTTAATCAATACGGCCCGCGGTGATTTAGTTGATGAGGAGGCCTTGGCCGTTGCGCTGAAAACCGGAAAAATAGCAGGCTATGGCGCCGATACAATGCTGGAGGAACCACCTCCCCAGGACCACCCATTTTTACAACTGCCTAATGTGGTGATTACACCTCATTGCGGCGGATATACCCGGGAAGCAGTCGTACGTTGCAGTGTGACTGCGGGGGAAGAGGTATTGCGGGTGCTGCAGGGCCATGCCCCGTTATTCCCGGTAAAATAGGAAAAATAAATTGGCAGTTGGGAGGCTTCATCATGACAGGTATGTTAAAAAAGTACCAGACCGTACAACGGATTATTGATGTTGGGGTGGTAGCGGTTGTACGCGCGGAAAATGAAGAACAGGCCAAGCAGATTGCGGCTGCCTGCATCGCAGGAGGAGTCACTGCTATTGAGATGACCTTTACTGTGCCGGGAGCTTATAAAGTCATGGAAAGTTTGGCGAAAACCTATTCGCCGGATCAATTAATATTAGGCGCCGGTACCGTGTTGGACCCGGAAACAGCCCGTATTGCCATTTTATGCGGCGCCAGCTATGTAGTGACACCGATGCTGAGTTTACCGACGATCGTCCTGTGCAACCGGTACCATATCCCGGTAATGCCTGGTGCGGCAACGGCTAAGGATGCCTTGGAGGCTTTGGAGGCGGGAGCTGATGTGATTAAAGTGTTTCCCGGCGAATTATATGGACCAAAGATCATTAAAGCTTTAAAAGGTCCATTGCCTCAGGCTAATTTTATGCCGACCGGCGGGGTAACGCCGGAGAATGCCGCAGAGTGGATCAAGGCGGGGGCAGTGGCGATCGGAGCCGGCGGGGCTCTAAGCGGACCTGCGGCAAAAGGAGATTATGCCGCTGTAACGGATAATGCCCGAAGATTCATTAAAGCGGTACAAGAAGCCCGTAGTTGTTGAAGGGCTTGGAGGAGAGGGCGGATATACCTATGAAGACTAAAATTGCTATTGTGAATTCCAGTAGTTTCGGGAATATTTTTCCGGAGCATATCGAAAGATTGGAAGCCTTGGGAGAAGTAAAACGGTTTACACTGCCAAAAGATTTGGGCGGAAAGGAATTGGCGGACTCTTTGCGGGGATATGCGGTCATTATTGCCAGCGTAACAGCCTGGTACAATGAGGAGTTCTTTGAGCATAAAGACAAGACGCTGCTGATTGCCCGTCATGGTATTGGCTATAACAATATTGATATTGCGGCAGCTACCAAAAAGGGAACCCTTGTTACTAAGGTTTCCGGTCTTATTGAACGGGAAGCGGTTGCCGAAAATGCGATTGCCCTGCTGATGTCGGTTATGCGCAAGGTGCGCGAGGCTTCCTGGAAGGTGAAGGAAGGCAAATGGGCGGAACGGGCAAAGTTTGTTGGCAGTGAAATTAAAGGTAAAACAGCAGGAGTTATCGGCTTTGGTAATATTGGCAGCCGGGTAGGGGAGATTTTACAGCATGGTTTTAATGCGCATGTAATCGTCTATGATCCGGGAATCTCAGCAGAACAGATAAGAGCAAGAGGGGCAACTCCTGTTTCCTTGGAGGAACTGCTTAGCACGGCGGATATTATTTCGCTGAATGCTTGTATAACGCCGGACAATTATCATCTGCTCTCAGTTAAGGAGTTTTCTCTTTTGAAGAAATCTGTCTTTATTGTTAATACGGCCCGGGGCGAGCTGATGGATGAAGCGGCGCTCAAAAGCGCTCTGGATAATAAAACGGTAGCGGGAATCGGTCTTGATGTGCTTGAAGGGGAACCGATTACCGAGGAGCATCCCTTACTTGCTTATGAAAATGTAGTGATTACGCCCCATACATCCGCTTATACCTACGAATGCTTGTATGGTATGGGGGACAAGGTGGTTACCGATGTGGAAAGGGTGTTCGCCGGAAAAACGCCGGAAGATGTGATTAATCCAGAAGTATTATCTCCTATCTAATGCGGATTAACTATAGTCAGGAGGAAGGGGGTAGGCGATGAAGGGCAGCATTTTTGTTTGCTCATTTTAATTTATAAAAAGAGAGGTGCGGTAAAATGGGAGAAATAAGCGCAACCCAGGCGGCTTTGATCGCGCTGTGGGTGACGGTGGTTCAGGCTCGTGCTCTTGGGTATTCCACGTTGATGCTTAGATTCAGTCCAATGATGACAGGCTTAGTAGTCGGTCTGGTATTAGGCAATGTTCCACTGGCCATGACCATAACGGCAGCCATTCAATTGATTTATATGGGGATGATAGCGCCGGGAGGAGCCATGCCCAGCGAACCGGCCGTGGCGACAGCCGTTGCCGTACCGGTTGCCATGCTTGCCGGACTGGCACCTACCGAAGCCATTGTAGTAGCTGTGCCGGTCGGCCTTTTGGGTAGTTATATTTATTCTTTCAGATTTTTTATTAATTCGTTTATTGTCCGTTTGATGGATAAATATGCCGCCGAAACGAATGATAAAGGCTTAACTTTTGCAATTATCATTCTTCCCATAGCGGTTAGTACGATTTTATTTTTCCCGTTGCTGTTTGTGGGACTTTATGCCGGAGCTCCGGTCATTGCCGCCTTTTTTTCCCAGCTTTCCGGCGGTATCGTGTTCCATGTTTTAGGCGTCGTTGGCGGAGGTCTTGCTGCGCTGGGTATTGCTTTGATTATGAAAGTAATTGGTAAGACCCAGCTTATTGTCTTTTTCCTGCTGGCCTACTTCATGGCTGTAAGTTTGAAAAGCCTGGGAATCAATACGGTAACTTACGCCATTATCGGCGGGATTATCGCGTATTTATATACCATTTGCGCAAATGAGAATATAGAACGCTAAAAGGGGTGGAATGACAGTGAGTGAAGAATTGGTTAATAAAACAAACCCAATTGTTCCGCCGGAGGAAATTACAACCAAAGATTTAGCCAAAAGCTGGTTTAGATGGTGGTATGCCAATGAGATTCCCCATAGCTTTGACAGAATGATTGCACCTTCTTTACTGTGGGCGCTCATGCCGGTATTAAGAAAATTATATAAAGATAAACAGCATTTGAAAGAGGCTTATGAACGGCACGCTCAATTTTATAATACTCAGGCCATATGGGGCGGGGGGACCATACTGGGAATCACCATATCGTTGGAAGAGGCCAGGGCTAAGGAGCTGGCGGACGGCAGCGCTGATCCCGACAGTGAGGAAAGCGGCATCATTAATGCCACCAAAGTCGGTTTAATGGGACCGCTGGCCGGGATTGGCGATGCCATTGACTCCGGTACGGTACAATATATCTTATTGGCTATTTTCTTGCCCTGGGCGCAAGCCGGCAATGGGCTGGGAGCTTTGATACCTTGGGTTGCCTTCGTGGCTTTAACTTATACCTATGGATTCTATTTTGTTAAGTTAGGCCATAGACTGGGGCGGGCCGCAGTCAGCGAAATTGTAGGCGGTAGAAACATCAAAAGAATTATCAATGGATTGTCTGTTTTAGGTATATTCATGATGGGAATTTTGGCAGCCTCTTATGTAAAGGTGGAAAGCGGTCTGAAATGGAATATTTCCGGCAAGGAATTTGTTCTCCAGAAAATTTTTGATCAGATTTTGCCAGGCCTTTTGCCATTGCTTACTGTTCTGGGTGTGTATTGGTATTTTTCGAAAAAAGGATTGAAAATTACGCAAGCCTTGATCGGGATGTCGGTCATACTAGGGGTTCTTGCCGGAGTCGGTATATTATAGCGGGAACACAGCGATAGTAACAGGCTGGCAATAGCCTGTTACTATCGGATGTCAGGGACTGTCTATCATGTTAAATAGAGGTGAAGCTATGAAGCAGACGGTGGCGTTGGTTATTACCCATGGCCGGTTTGGAATCGAGCTGCTAAAAAGTGTGGAAATGATTATGGGTGAGCAGCAGGATGCGTATGCCTTGGGACTATGCCTGGGAAATGATGTGGATGAACTCCGCCAGGAAGTGGAAAGGATTGTAAAGGAATCAAAGGAGACGGGCAAAGAGGTTGTCATTTTGGTTGATCTGTTGGGCGGCAGCCCGTCCAACATTGGGCTGTATATGGCAAAAATGTATGATGCAAAAGTAATTACCGGCGTGAATATAGTAATGCTCATAGAATTGTTTTCTTCCCGCGATGGTAAGGAACCGGCTGAACTTCTTGCCGCAGTGACTGGTTCCGGTATCGAAGGCATTAAGCAATTTCCTTAATAAAAACTTAGAGAGGGTTGATAGAATGGGAGCAATCTGTTTAACCAGGGTAGATGATCGCTTAATTCACGGACAAGTTATGACAAAGTGGTCAAAAGGCGGTTTCAACAGTAACGCAATTTTTGTTGTAGATGACGAAATAGCTAAAGACCCCTTTATGAAAGATATTTACGCTATGTCCACCGCCAACTCGGGGATGACGATTAAAGTGTTTTCCATAGATGGTGCCGTAGAATATTGGGAAAAGGACAAATTTGAAAATGATAGGGCTATTTTGCTGTTTAAGACAATTGGTGCCGTAAAGCAAGCCATTGAAAAAGGAATGCCTATTGACAATGTAAACGTAGGCGGGGTCAGCAAAAAAAAGGATGCCAAGTTTGTTATTGACAGTGTAGCCTTGCTTCCGAACGATGTGGAAATACTAAAAGAATTGAATGCCAGAGGAGTCAAAATATTTTTCCAGACCGTTCCCGATACCAAGCTGGTTAGCCTGGAAACCGGATTGAAATCCATATCTTGATGAACGGGATTTGCCGGGAAGTGACCTGGGAGGAACTATGCATGCTATAAAATTGATAGTCCTTGATCTGGATGGCACGCTGCTGGACAGTAATAAAAAAATACCGGAAAGCACGGTGCAATATATTAAGAAAGTCAGCGGACAGGGCATCAAGGTAGTGGTGGCATCGTCCCGAATGCCGGCAGGAGCTTTGCCGGTTTATGAGCAACTGGGAATCACGACGCCGCTTATAGCCTTGGGAGGAAGCTACGTCTTTATCCCGGGCAATGGCGAGGTGCTTTATAACCAGCCCATGACTTTGCCGGATTACCAATATGCGGTGCGGCTGTTGGAAAAGCATCAGACGTACTTTAAAGTTTACGGCCGGAAGTATTTTTATATCCGGAATATGGATGAAAGAACAAGGATTTTTTCGCAAACGCATCATTCACCTTGCCGGTCGATGGAGGGTGAAAGTCTGGCGGTTATACCGGAACCGGCCTATAACTTATTTGCCTTGGACATTGCTGACGGGTTATTGCAGCTTTATTATGGCGAGCTTAGAAAACATTGTCCGCAACTCCAAGTATTTGCCGAGGGAAAAACCGGACTGGGGCTGGTTGATAAACAAGCCGGTAAAGAAAATGCCTTGTTGGCGATTAGTGAGTACTATGGTTGCAAATTGGAAAATATCCTGGCAATCGGTAATGAATGCAACGATGTCAAGATGATCCAATGGGCCGGTATCGGGTTGGCCATGGCTAATGGTTGTGAAGAAATAAAAAAGATTGCCGATGCGGTAGTGGGGGATAATGATCATTTAGGGGTGGAAAATGCTCTGAAACAGTATTTAGCATAGATGACAACAAAGTAGACTTGGTGAAGAAAGAAGAAGTGGGAAACGTGTTTTGATGCTGGAAACAGGAGCGAATCCGGCAGCCATTAGGAGGAAGTATATGAAACTGGGTTTAATTGGAATAGGTAAAATGGGCTACAACCTAGCGGAAAATTTTTTGGATGAAGGACACGAACTTACTGTTTATGATATTAATCCTAATAATATGAAGGGACTGGATGCAAAGGGAGCAAGGATTGCCGGATCCATAGAAACCCTCGTCAGTCACTTAACTGTGCCGAGAATTATTTATCTAATGCTTCCGGTTGGCGAGCCGGTGGAACAGACGATTCATTCGGTACTGCCCCATCTAAGTTCCGGGGATATCATTATTGATGGCGGTAACTCGCATTATAAAGACACGGTGCGCCGGTACGAGATGCTGAAAGAATGCGGCATTCATTATCTCGACTGCGGCACCAGCGGCGGTGTGAGCGGTGCGAAACTGGGAGTATGCTTAATGGTCGGCGGTGACAGGGAAATTTATGATTATTGTGCCCCGCTATTTCTCAGCATGTCGCTTGCTGAGGGGTGCATATATACCGGCTCCAGTGGCAGCGGGCATTATTGCAAGATGATTCATAACGGCATTGAGTACGGTATGATGCAAGCGATTGCCGAAGGATTTGAACTGCTTCAGAAAAGCGGCTTTAGCTATAACCTTAAGGATGTTGCCGGCGTGTGGAATCACGGGTCGGTCATTCGCAGCTGGCTGCTGGAGTTGCTGGAACATGCCTTGCATGCGGATAATGATTTAAGTAGCATCAAAGGGGTTATGTACTCAACGGGAGAAGGTAAATGGGCGGTGGAAGAGGCGCTTGATCATAGGGTTTGTACTCCGGTGATCGCCTTATCCTTGTTGATGCGCTACCGTTCTCTGGAGACAGATACTTTCTCCGGCAAAGTAGTAGCTGCTTTACGCAATCAATTTGGTGGGCATGCTGTGGAAAAAGCGTAGCTGGCAGTGGTTCCATATAGACAAATAATGTGTCCGGATTAGTTGAACTCCGCTATTTCTCTATGGGATGGCGGAGTTTTATATTGTCACGGGGACGGTGACACACATACGCCATATACATAGAAACCCGCTAAAGGCTGGAATATGTCGCGGGGACGGTTCCTTTGACACATGAGCTATACATAGAAATCCGCTAAAGGCCGGGATAGCCTAAGGGATGAATGATCCCTGGAGCAGTATACCCGGTATGTTGGATTAAAGGGGAAGAGCCGTTGCCTTCCGAAATGAAAGAGATACTGAACCAATTCGGGGAAAATGAGCAGAATGCCGTTCGGCGCTTTCAGGGGTTTCATAGAGAAGAAGAACCGGGAGCGTTTCCGGACGTGCCGGAGAAAAGCGGCGCGGGTGCGGAAAAGGTTTACCGCCAACTTCTTAGGAAATATAATCTGTCCCAGGAGATGCTGATGCAAAAGGTTGATCAAGGCCAAGTGGCGGAGATGACGGGATGAATCGGGAGAGAGAACGAAGATTGATTGTGTCAAAAGAACCGTCCCCGTGACACCCGTGACACTACTAGAACCATCCCTTGTATCTTTAAATCAATAGAAGGTGTTTATGACATTGTTAGAAGAATGTATTTCAGCTTTGGGAAACAATACTGAAAAGCTGTCACCACAAGATACCATATCTGCTTTTCAAGCAATGAATCTTGCTTTTCCTATGACTTCGTGGGGAAGGATAGATTGGGATAAGGTTGAGAATAAAATTAGGATCACTTCAATAAATGAAGCTATAGAAAAACTTGTAGGAGAACAAAAGAGAGTAGAAAAAATAGCATATATTCTTTGGGATGAAGCATCATTGCCTGCCTTAAAGACGAACTTAGAAAAGATTTCTCAAGTAATTGATGATGTAATAGCGGTTAGTTTTGACACATGGATATTTTGCCCTTCAGCCCAGTTCGTAATTGAGTTTTATCACGAAGGTGAAATCACTGTAGGGTGGGGCTGAAGGGTGTAACCTGTCCCCTGAGATGCTGGTGCAAAAGGGGATCAAGGTAAAGTGGCGGAGATGACGGGGATGAATCGCGAGAGAGTACGAAGAATGATTGTGTCAAAAGAACCGTCCCCGCCCCGTGACACCGTCCCTGTGACACCTTTGACACTTTGACACGGGAGAGATTTATATGGGACTAAGGCTTACTAAGGTAGAAATTGATAATAAAGAAAAAAAGGTTGTCAGGAAGTGCGAATCAATGGGCAATGGCTTGCTATTGGTAAGGTTAGACATTGAGCCCAGAACACAGTCATCTTTTCATTGGTTATTAGAGAATAAACGTAAGCCTCCTTTCGATATTGCAATAAATCCGCAGAATGGGCTAATTAGTTATCTAAAGTTTTTTCTCCAAGATGAAAAGGTAAAAGAGCAAGGTTGTACTATGCAATGCGGGAAGTATCAGGTGGAGGGACTACCGCTATTTGATCTCCAGGAGTTTAATGAAAAGAATTATCAAATCTTTGAAGAAGGTCAGTTGGATGCATTCTATGATGGTAGAAATTTATGCATAACGACTCCAGACTTCGTAGGGTATCGTTGCTTAAACTTAGATGAGAAAAATGCTATACTTTTTGATGAAAAGAGTTTTTTTGTAGGGGTTATATTGAAAAACCTGTCAGAAGAGGAAATCGGGGAATTAATGCAAGCAAACGTGTTCGGTACAGAACTAGACGGATAGCAATTTGATAGAAGTTGGAAGCGAATAAAGTCTATTCATTCCTTAAATGGAAAAGAGGTCAACAGACAAAAATCTGTTGACCTCTACTTTTTAGACTGTCACAGGGATGCAAGGGGGCGATTTGGACTGCATCGAAAAAACGGACAGTTCCCCAACCCGGAAATCGGATTAAAAAGCGGGACACTCGTGACACTCTTGCTTTCGCTCCCCATCAACCTTCTTGGGAGGGTTTCAATCCCCGCCGCCGTGGATGAAGCCCTCCTTTCCGGAGACCACCTCCAGCATGATCGCCGCCCCCAGCTTGAAGCCGCAGCGGAAGGCCATCGCGGCTTCCATGGCGATGGTCCGGCACTGCAATTCCATCAGGGTCTCCAACTGATCGTAGCGGTCGGCCGGCAGCTCCTCTTTCCAGGCGTCCATAATGTCGATGATTTGTCGGGTCAGGTCCTGATATTCGGGGTCGTCGGGGATGATCCCCTCATCGAGGCGGAGATTGCCGCGATAGAGTTCTTCCAACAGGGTTTTCTTCATGCCGGGCCTCCTTTCTCGCTGCCGTCCGGGTGTTGTTGTCCAGTCTTGGGCATCGTTTCTATTCCTTCCCCCGTATTCAGGCCGGTCCCGGGCCTCCCTCAAGGCAGGGAGGCCCCGCGCGGCCTGGTTCAGGGGAAATTAAAAAGCGCATGTCAGGTTCTTCTTTAAACCTACACATGCGCCAATTTGCTTTGTTGCCCGTCATACCCCAGGAAAACACGCCAAAATCGCCGGACAGCCGCCAGCTTCCATAAAAGGGGGGGCCGCTTGTCCGCATTTTCAGCCTGTACCTTTGGCCATGCCGGCAGCTAGGCAGGCGGTCGCGCAGCTTCCGCCCGCGCCGCCAATCGCATTGCCAATGCCCCTCCTTGTTGAAAGGGGGAAGACATTGTATAATACAAATGTCGTCGTGGACAGCTTGCTGTTGCGTGTAGGTGCTCTGGCACCTGCGCGAGCCTGAGGGTGCGCTCACACTCTCAGGTCACGGCGACTTTTTAATTTCCACCTGACTTTATTATATCTTCCTGATTTTGGTATGGCAAGGGATGATTTTGCAAGGAGGCAAAGGGACGGCCTTATTGGAGGAAACCGTTTCCGTGCATAATGGGGAAACGCTTTTCAAGGTTTAGGCAAAGGTCGCCAAAAAATGTTGAACTGTTGTAGTGATATAGCGATTTTTTAGCCAGATAACCACCGCAACTATCGCCAGCGGCGGGTCGCTAAGCT
>DLGF01000021.1 GCA_002482545.1 Sporomusaceae bacterium UBA7701 | reverse complement strand
CCTTATTGATGCAATAACCATTGCCAATTTCACAGATCAATGTACCGTATGCTTTTCAAACACAAAATAAGACTGACAGGGACGGCCCCTTCGATTCATTTCACTTTGCAATAACACTCTGGCCCGTAGCTATTAGGCGTGGCATTATATTTTTATTCCGAGTAGTGAGTCTCTTTCCGCGTTTTTCATCGCTTGTAACACCCAATACGAAGTAGAATCAAGAGAACCGTCCCCGTGAGTCATCCAGTACCGACTCATCTACTGTGCGTACTAGAAAGCCACTGATTAAAATAGGAGTAACCTTCCTGCTGACAGATGAAAACAAATCCTAAACTTGTTCCTTTAGCAGAAGAAACAGGCTTAGGATTTGTTTTTATTTCGGCGTGTAAAATGCCGCCAATCTCTTAGAAATTAGGGATTTATCAGCAAAGTAGAAGGGTGGGATTTCCTCCCTCCCCTCATCAAACCGTACGTACGGTTTTCCCGCATAGCGTGATAAACTAAAACTGTTCCCCCGATCAAGCGGAAGGCAGATTAATTTTGTGTCGTAATGCTTGGTAACGATTAAGCACTAGAAATTCTAATTGTTTTCGTTTAGCCCAGGGCTTAACACTCTTTCTTTTGAACGGATTCGATTATCATCCTCCTTATCTTCTTGGGCAAATCCAACTCCCTGAACGTTGATTCTGACTGCAATTACATCAAGCCCTGTCATAGACTCGATTGCTTTTCTGACGTTCTCCTGAATCTTGAGTGCTATATCTTGAATACGCACGCCATATTCCGCAATAATCGATAACTCGACAGCAGCTTCATGTTCTCCAACTTCCACCTTCACTCCTTTGGAAAGGTTCTTCCTTCCCAGCCTCTCCGCAATACCACCGACAAGACCGCCGCTCATTGCTGCCACGCCATTAATTTCCGTAGCCGCCAACCCAGCAATTATCGCCACCACTTCGTCCGCGATTCGAACTGAATCACCTTTTTTATGTTCACCTTTTTCCACAGTGTTATCCACCTCAAACCTCCTCCACTCTGATCGAGCCAGCATCTGTTAAACCATATTATATTTGCGCCATTTTATTCCCTTATTTCATGATTTATTTAAACTTTCGGAAGTGCGCTTCACTGGTACCCTCATATGAACAAGTTGGGATTAGATTAGAGCTGTCCTTTAAGGCCTTATCAGGCCGGTATCCTTTAAAAACCTCTTGGCGCCGACATAAGCACGGTCTGGGAGGGAACATATCTGGAATCGTAGGGACGGTTCTTCTGAGTCAATTTTAGAAATCCAATGCCAGCCAGTTTACGGATAGCCTAAAATTACAATGAAAAAGCCGACTGTAAGCCCTAATTAATTATTTTTTATTTATTAAGCATAGCTCTATAATAATAATGGGAAAAATTCAACTGAAGAAGGAGGAATAATTATGGATAAATTAAGGGCGCATATGCGAGATCGCTGGAACAAAGAGCTTGCGAGCGGGGATTACGATAGTATCCAGGCGCACAGTGTAACCGACCCGGACGAGATAAACCGATGGCGCGCACTGTTTTCCCAATGCCCGCCAGGGGCGAAGCTGCTGGATATCGGAACAGGCACGGGGTATATCGCGCTTATCGCCGCCGAGTGCGGCCTTGCCGTGACCGCAGTGGACTGGTCGGAGCCGATGATGGCTCATGCACGGGAGAAAGCCAACGCGAATGGATACAAAATTCGTTTTATCCTTGGCGAGACAGAAGATCTCCCTTTTGATAACGAGGCCTTTGACGTACTGGCCTCCCGTCATGTGATTTGGACGCTTGCCGACCCGCCGAAAACGTTTCGGGAATGGTTTCGTGTGCTCAAAACCGGCGGAACGGTATATGCCGATTATTCCCCGGTCCCAGGGGGCCACCATTACAGCGCAGAAGTCGAAAAGAATCTGCCACTGAATCGTGATACCAATGCCGAGACAATTAAGGGCATGTTTCGTGATGCGGGCTTCTCACAGGTTCTGCATGACTCCTTTAAGCAGCAAATAAGTGACGGCGAGCCCTTGCACCCAAACGAAGTATTGATTTTTACCTGTGTAAAATAATTGACTAGGAGACAATGAATACAAAAAGGCCGCTTCCCGACTCGGGAAAGCCACAATCCCAGCCGATCACCAGTTTCTTGTGACGCGCATCCCGATGTATGGTGGCGGTCATAAGCATAGCGTATCCATTCTGCTCTCCCTCGCTTGGAAGATGGCGAGGGTATTGGGCATGTATGGGCGCAAGAGTGTCAATTTAAGATTTGCCAACAAATTTATTTTTATAGAAAGAAGAGGATGATTTATGAGACTCATAGCGGTGTGTGGTAGTGCAAGAAAACATGGCAATACCGCAAAAATGTTACACCAAGTCATTAAAGGAGCAAAATCGGTGGGGGCTGAAACTGAATTTGTAAATCTCTTTGATTTAAACTTTAAGGACTGTATCGGTTGTTATTCTTGTAAATTGAAAAACAGTAAATCTTATGGCCATTGTGTGGTAGATGATGAACTTAAACCACTCCTCCGACGTATTGAGGAGTCAGATGTTATTGTGCTTGGTTCGCCCATTTACTATGGAAATCTATCAGGGCAAATGCGTTCCTTTACAGACAGACTGCTTTTTCAATATCTTGACTACGACGGTACGGCTACAGGCCCTAAACCAAAAGACTTTAAGACAGCTTTAGTTGCAACAATGAATGTCAATGATGAAATTTATGTTGAAAGAGGGTTTAAGGATACTTTAACTAATTTTGCGGGAATTATGAGCCGCACATTGGGTAGTTGTGAACTGCTAACTTTAACAAATACCGTTCAATTTGACGATTATTCAAAGTATGTTTATCTGATGCCGGATAAAGAAGAAAAATCGAATCGTGTCGAAAAAATACCGGCTGAGGATTTGCAAAAAGCATTTGATTTAGGCGTCAGACTTATTAAATCGTAATGAATTGCCATTTGAAAGCGGTTTAAAAAATTAGGCAAGTAGGATAGTCTGTTAGATAAACCTGCAAAGCATTTATACAGGAAGGATGTTTAGAAATATTGTTACTACTCAGCTGTGTAAACACGGGGGACAGGGATTCTGTTTTAAGCTTTTCAAACCCGTGCTGGCGATAGTCCCGTTATCGCGCTATCTGGCGGATATTGACCCCACCAGCGCCTTTCATCGCTCGCAATATGTGGTCTCTCACCTCTGAGAAACTCCTATCACCTCTCCCGTGTCAAAACAATATCCCTGTCCCTGTTGTTTTAAAGCCTCAACTCTAATTCAAGGGGTTGAGGCTTTGATTGTCCATGAGATAGGTGGGTGAAACAGTCTGCCCCTTTGTTTCCCCCCTACCCATACCATTATCTTGCTTTTACCCTAGAATGCCGGCACTACAGCAACACCATACTTAACCTACTCACGGGGACGGTTCTTTCGATTCATTTCGCTTTGGCTTGATAATATACACTCTGGCCCGTAGCTATATTTTTATTCCGAGTAGTGAGTCTCTTTTCGCGTTTTCCATCGCTTGTCATACCTCATACGAAATAGCATCAAAAGAACCCTCCCCGTGAGTCCCAATCTCCTACAATAGGTCCTCCGTATATGGTCGTCGTCTGCAACTGCTCCAGCCAGATAACAGAATTATTACAGAAGCAATATGTCAACATAATGAATAGAATATTACGAGTATGAATCCGAATGAAAGGGGAATGAAAGTGGGATACAGCCGTGACGGGTGTAATGATCATTGTCATCTCCATACTCAATGTGACCATAGCGTTGTCGTCGTACCCCATATTGGCCCATCGGTATTTCATCATCACTGCAACTCCAAAGTTATTATAATAACACCCAGTCCACCGTGCCCTCCGAGTCCGGTCGGTCCCACTGGCGCAACCGGCGCAACCGGTGCAACCGGTACAACGGGAGCAACCGGTGCCACAGGTACAACCGGAGCTACTGGGGCCACTGGCGATCCGGGAGCCATAGGCGTAACCGGTGCCACTGGAGCTACTGGTGCCACCGGTGCTACGGGCGATCCGGGAGCTACTGGCGCGACCGGCGATATTGGCCCCACCGGAGCCACCGGTGCTACAGGTGCCACTGGCGATACTGGACCCACCGGTGTGACGGGTGCTACCGGCGATCCTGGACCTACCGGCGCGACCGGAGCCACCGGCGATCCGGGACTCACTGGTGCGACGGGTGCCACTGGCGATACTGGACCCACCGGTGCGACGGGTGCTACAGGTGATCCGGGAGCCACCGGCGCAACCGGTGCTACGGGTGATCCGGGACTCACTGGCGCGACGGGTGCTACTGGCGATCCTGGAGCCACCGGTGCGACGGGCGCTACGGGCGATACCGGAGCCACCGGTGCTACTGGCGATACCGGAGCCACTGG
Organism: Sporomusaceae bacterium UBA7701; assembly: GCA_002482545.1. GTDB lineage: Bacteria > Bacillota > Negativicutes > Sporomusales > UBA7701 > UBA7701. The sequence goes on along the minus strand of DLGF01000021.1, from coordinate 69,695 downwards.
AGCAACGGGTGCTACAGGTGATCCTGGACCTACCGGCGCGACCGGAGCCACCGGCGATCCGGGAGCCACTGGTGCGACCGGCGCTACTGGCGATATCGGAGCCACTGGGGCGACGGGTGCTACGGGTGATCCGGGAATCACTGGCGCGACGGGTGCTACCGGCGATACTGGACCCACTGGTGCTACGGGTGCCACTGGCGATACCGGAGCCACTGGAGCAACGGGTGCTACAGGTGATCCGGGAGCCACCGGCGCAACGGGTGCCACTGGCGATACTGGACCCACCGGCGCTACCGGTGCTACCGGCGATACCGGACCCACCGGTGCAACGGGCGCTACCGGCGATACTGGACCCACTGGTGCGACGGGCGCTACCGGCGATACTGGACCTACCGGTGCAACCGGTGCTACTGGCGATACTGGACCTACCGGCGCTACGGGTGCCACTGGCGATACCGGACCCACCGGTGCGACGGGTGCCACTGGCGATACTGGACCCACCGGTGCGACCGGAGAAGCCGTTTTGGCTTTTGGATCTTTAAGAGGAAGTAGTGTAGAGACACCTGGGGCAACATTCACACCCGTACCATTTAGTGTGGTTGGACCTTTATCAGATACTATCACAGTTAGTCTATCGGGCAATGAATTAGTGGTAGGAGAAAGCGGAATTTATCAAATAACGATATCTATTAACGCTGAAGCCACTACTGACCCAGATCCAGATCAACCATATCTAAATGCTATTATTACTGTCAATGGTACACCGATTTTTGGCGATACTACGACCTTTTTTAAGATATCTAATAGAAGTAGTTCAACGTTTGTCGTTCAAGCCTCCTTAACAGCAGGAGATGAAGTAGGAGCAAGTATTATTACGGATTTTCCTGTTTTAGGTTATATGAATCGCTCTTTAACCATTGTTCAACTAAGTAATTAAAATGATTTTCAACATTGATGAGGCAAAACTAAAATAAAATCGTTAAGTATATTGTCAATTATGGGGATTGGGAAAGGGAAATAAAAAAGCGTAGGTTCTGGACTAGGGTTAGTCCGTGACCTATGCTTTCTTCGTGCTGACACATTTGGGGAGATTGCATGTAAACATGGGGACAGGGATCTTGTTTTAAGCTTTACAAACCCGTGCTGGCGATAGTCCCGTTAATCAGGCATGTCGCGGGGACGGTTCTTTTGACATACTTTTCGCTCTATGCACTCAAAGGAAAAAAGACGCTCTGATCCATCTCAAAGCGTCTTTTTTTATCTCCCCTCTCCAGACTCACAGGGACGGTTCTTCCGATCATTCCGTTTTCGATCTAGGCCTTGGCATTTCCACTTCGGCCTGGAAGTCCAGTATTTGGCGCGGGATACACGCCGCAGGCCGAAGGATGTTCAGCGGCACATTAGGGCCACGTCAACAATAGCTCAGCAAAAACTGATTTTCACGGCTTTATTCATCTTCTGCAAACATTCTTCCAATTGCTTGATTAAAGACAGCTTTGCCTGAAAATCAATTTCCGTTCCTTCATGTGCGGCATTGGCGGCCATGCCAAAGTAAATATTTATATCGGTGGCCGTCTCAATCAGGAGCGTCGCCAGAATGGAGGCCGCATCCTTTTTGCCGCAAAAGCCGAGCAGGGTCAGGGGATCGGCCAGATATCCGCTGCAGAGCTCCCAAACCTTCTTAAGCGTTATGACGCCTTCGGTTACGTAATCCACATCCTCCATGCGGGCCATGCCGGGGATTTCGTCGCTCCTGCTGTCCTCGATCACGACAAGCGGCTTTTGGGTAAATTTGCTGACGGCATGCGCGGTGCTGCCTCCGCAGACTACCCGGATTCCTTCCTTGGCAAAGAACAGCTTAAGGACGCGATTGTCATCCTCCTTGTTTTCGGGCGGTCCTACCAGCATATTGACGACGCTGCGGTCCCGCAGCTTTATTACTAAAACGGTGGTATCGTCATCAAGCGAGTTCTCGCTCAGGGACAAGCAGCAACTGACGATTTGCGCCGCGATATGCGAGGCCGACATCTTGCCGGTATCCAGCCTTTCCAAAAAGGCAATAATCTCCTCGCGCTTCCAGCCTTCGGACGCGAGTTTTCCTACGCCGGCGTTGGTGACCCCGTCCGACATCAAAACGAGGATGTCGCCTTTGCCCATCTGGATATGGCTCTCGTGTATTTTTTTTTCACCGATAAACCGGACATTGTTTTGGTACTTATAGCTTTTGCCGTTGCGCAGCACGATGGCTGCCGGGTTGTAATACTGCACGAGATACGCCTGGCTGTGCTCGAGCTGCAGGACGGTAAAGGTGGAGTATGCCAGCTTTCGCATCCTGCAGACCGGCAACGTTGTGGCGACGGTGTCGATGCACGCATCGATCGGGACGCCGCGCGACAGCATTGTGCCCAGGATGGTCGTCGTCAGCGTGGAAAGAATGTTCGCCTTTACTCCGCTGCCAAGTCCGTCCGATAAGACAAATACTTTTCTTCCGTCGTTTTCAAAGAGCTTGAACGAGTCGCCGCACAGGGTTTCATCATGCTTGTTCACAGAGGCCCATCCGGTTTCGACAAATTGAATTTCCGGCTCAAACATCCCGCTATTCCTCATCATCCATAATGGTGCTCTTGAGTTCATGAACGGCGATTTGGGTTTCGGCGGCTGTTTCCCCCAAAAGCGAGGCGATCTCATGGACGATGCGGAGCTGCTTGTCAACGATTTCGTCGGCCATGGCCGCCGCCTGCACTTTTTTCTTCAGGGACAGGTTCCTCTTCTGCCGGTCCTGCGAAATATTTTTCATGATGCAAACGACCATGCTGCTTTCCTTGTCGAAGAGGAAGATCTGGCTGAGATAGGCGCTGTATTCCGGCAAAAACGCCGTCTTTTCCAGTTTTTCCGTGCCTTGCATGATAATGTCCACAAAATCGAATTCATCCAATATGCGGGAAACCGGCTGTTTCAAAATATCTTCGGGAACCAGCCTGAAAATTTCGCACGCCGCATGGTTGATTTGCTGCACCTTTAGGTCCAGATCGACGGAAACGATAGCGTTCGGCGTAATATTAATGATCTGGTTGGAAAACGACTCCGCCCGCTCATGCATGAACGGCAGACACATATTGATTTCCGCCTTGCCGGCGATGATCGCGGCCGCTTTTTCCCGGCAGGAGTGATAGCCGCACATGCCGCAGTTCAGCTCGTCTTCGCCTGAGACTTTGCCCATCTTTCGCAGTACGGCGTTAATCTGGTCGTCCGACGGCGGCAGGTGCGTCACCTTTGGCGGCGGCGCGAAGCCGCGGGCGAGGGCCGGGGCGCGGGGAAGGTTATAGTCTTCCGCGTATCCCGACGCGGAAGAGTGCTGCTTGATTTTCAGCGAAGAGCTTAACAGCGAGTACTCCTTTTTGCGGAAGGAGGGACCGCCAATGCAGCTTCCCTCGCAAAAGCTCATTTCGACAAAACAGGCGGAGACGTTTCCATTTTGAATATCACGAATAGCCTGCACACAGGCCTGGTAGCCGCTCACCGACACATAGCCGCATCCTCCGGTCCTGGCCAGGGTGGCTATAATGCCTCCGTCCGTGGGGAAGCGCCGGGACAGATATTGCCGCTCATGCTCAGGCGGCGCTTCCTGTATTTCGACGCCGGCTTCCTGCAGCATGCTTTCCAATTCTTCGAAGGTAATTACCAGATCGACCTGGGATTCCGGGCTGTAGCGCTCGACTTTCTTCGAAATACAGGGCGTGATGAAGGCAATGAGCGCGTCCGGATACCGTTCCTTTAGCAGCTTGGCGTGAGCCTGTATGGGGGTCAGCACCGGAGCCAAGTGAGGCAATACTTGCGGATAGTATTTTTCTATGAGCAGATTGACCGAGGAACAGCAAGAAGAGATCCAAACTTGTTCGGGATTCCGCTCCATAAGCTTCTCATATTCCGATTTTACGAGATACGCCCCTTCGGCGGTTTCAAAGGCATCCGCGAACTTTAGCCTGGCCAGCGCCGCTTTCAGCGAATGGTACGTGGCGTTAAAGTACGCGAAATAAGAAGGAGCCACGCTGGCAATCACCGTTTTGCCGGCTGAAAGGGCCTCGCGCAGCTCTGCGACTTCGCTGACGGCACCCTTTGTCTTTTGCGGGCAGATAATCGTGCACTCGCCGCAGAGGATGCACTCTTCCGCCCTGATCTGGGCGCAATGGTTTTTGACCTCGATCGCCTTGATGGGACATTGCCGCACACATTTATAACAGTTTTTACAGTGCAATTTGTCAAATTGTAAAATCTCGATCATACTATTCCCTTCTAACGCACAGCCGCCAGTATTCTGTCCTGAAAAATATCCGCGATATTTCCCATACCGACGCCGGTTATGATTTCATCGTCGATTTGAATCGTCACGCCCGCCGCGCAATGGCCCAGGCAAAAGGCCGAGCTCACGAAAACGCTATTTCCCAGCCGGTTTTCGGCAATCATGGCTTTGAGCTGCCGCATAACGGCGTAGGACGACCGTTGATGGCAGGAGCTGCCGATGCAAACATAGATATTCATTGAACTGCCTCCGTTATTCATTTCTCCGACCTATTCGAAAACAGCGACCGCGTCGCCGATCGTCTTTTCGATGGCCTTTTGCCCGTAGCTGTCCACAAACGCCCGGTCCTTGGAGCTGTGGGTAAGGCACGCAGGGCCCCCGATGCAGCCGCCTTCGCAGATCATGCCTTCGATAAAGTTCTCGGCCAACAATCGCTTATTCGCTTTGAGCAGGGCCGTTTTGCATTCGGCAATGCCGTTGCACGCCAGGGGCTTGCAGTCAAACTGTTCCCGGGAGATCTCCTTTTCCTGCAGCGCCTGTACGACCGCTTCCGACAGCCCGCCCGTCCGTGCAAAAATACGGCCGAAAAAGGAAGCATTATTGAGCGGAGTTTCCTCCAGCGCGCGCAAATCAATTCCTTTGGCATTCAACAGTGCCTGCAGTTCCTCAAAGGTTAAGACGCAATCCACGAGGTCCTTTACGCCCGCCAGCTGCCGCTCCGCTTTTTTGGCGATGCAGGGACCAATGAATATGACTTTGCCATAGGGGTCCCGCTGCTTTATTTCCTTTGCCAGTCGGGCCATCGGCGAAAGATTGCGGGAGACATGCTCTTCCAGCGCGGCAAAATTCTTTTGGATGTATTGTACGAAGGCCGGACAGCACGAAGATGTCAAAAAGCCCTTCTCAACCAGTTCGTCCGCCTCCGAGTAGGCCACCAGGTCGGCCCCCAGGGCGGCCTCGATAACCGAAAAAAAGCCCAGTTTCTTGATCGCGGTGACAACCTTTTCGATTGTAATCTCGGGAATGGCGGCGTACTGGCTTGCAAAGGAAGGGGCCACCACGGCATAAACCTTGAACACCGCGTTATTTCTCGATTCCAACAAAATGCGGATCGCCTGGGTAATATAAGACTTATCCACGATCGCGCCGAATGGGCACCGGTAGACGCAGGCCCCGCAGGAGATGCACTTGTCTTCTTTGATGGCGACCTTTTTTGTTTCTTTATTGATTGCCAGGGCATTCGCCTTGCAGGCGTTCACACAGGGACGGGTATGCTTGGTAATGGCGCTGTAAGAGCATGCGGCGATGCAGCGTCCGCATTCCACGCACCTGCTTTTATCAATGACCGCTTGACGGTCAACCACCTCGATCGCTTGCTTCGGGCATGCGTTTACGCAGCGGTGGGCGATGCAGCCGCGGCAGGCAGGCGTGACCTGTATCCCGTCGACCGGGCATTCGTCGCACGCGATCTCCAGGACCTCGACAACATTGGTTTTTTTCGCATTGCCTCCCATGGCGATTTTTACCCGCTCGTTGACAATGGCGCGCTCTTTATAAATGCAGCAGCGCATTCTCGCCTTGCCCTCCGGGACGACAATGCCCGCCACATCCATCAATTTTTCCGCGCTCAACTCATTGGCGAACGCCAGCTTTGCAACTTCGCTTAATACCTCATATTTTAGCTGCTGAACATTATTATCGAAAAAACTCATGACTTCAGCCTCTTCCTTATAGCGTCTTCACCACCAGCTTACCACTTGCGGGCAGCCTTTGCGTAGCCAGAAAAAAGGCATACTGTGCTGACACAGTATGCCTTGTGAAATATATCACATGATAGGAGGACAATTATTCTTTCGTTTTGTCACGTTGCGCGTAAAGATGCTTTAGAAATATCGTTTCGGTCGCCGTCATATGATAACCCTTCTGCTGAATCAGCACGTCCCGGTATATGTTGGAAGGCATATTCACCTTTTTCTCCCGGAGATTATAACGCTCCAATATCTCGGCGGGAATTGGCGACACCCACATATAAGTGGACGGAACCAGCGACAGCAGGTCGAACTGGCTCCCCCGCTCGTATATGTAAATGGTCTTGGGACTCGGCTCCCCGCCGACCGGCCGGTTGATCTCCTCCGTCAGAAAGGCGGGGATGAACGAATCCCCATTGATAATCTCAACCAAATCCTTTAAATCATCTAACTGAATATCCTTTTCCAGCGCCAGCGGATTCGAGGCGGACATCACCGTCAGATATTCGAAATCAAGCAGGACCTCACCGTCGAGATACAGGTCGTGCAAAAGCTTATAGTAATATTTCTCATACGCTAATGCGAAGCGTATTATCGCCAGACTGTGCTTTTGCGAGGAAACATTGCGGATAGCCTGCATGGAGTTTGTTTCATAATAGTCCAGTTGGAGCTTCTTGGAGCCCGCAACTTCGTTGACAAACTGCGTGAAGGCGTAGGAAATATAGCTTGCTCTGGGCACCGAAACACCGAGGGAGCGCTTGCCCTCTCCCGCGGACTTGTGATTGGTTTCCAGTTCTTCAAACTTCGTCAGTATTTCCTTCGCCGAGGCTAAAAAGGCAGTCCCTTCCTTGGTGAGCAAGACTCCTTTGGAAGACCGCCTGAAAATTGGAAAACCCATTTCATATTCCAGCGCCCTAATTGCTTTGCTCAGGTTGGGCTGATTCATGCCCAAATTCGCGGCGGCCCGCGTAATAGACCCGGTCTTCGCCACCTCGGCCACATATTTCAAATGAATAATCTCCACGTTGCCTCCTGCCCGCATGCGGACTCACGGGGACGGTTCTCCCGATTCATTCTGTTTTTTTATTTAGCCTTGGCGATTGCGCTTTGGCTTATTCCCGTAGTCTGGCTATTTGGCGGGTTGATACGCCTTGTATTTTTCTATTGCCCTTAGCAGTACGTCTCTTCCGGCTCTTCCATTGCTTGTAATTCTATCGGTGTATCCACAATTTGCCCATTTCTGAATAAGCACTGTTGCCTCTTCGTCTTTTAGCATTGCTTGTTCTTTATATTTTAAGCATTCTAGACATTTATTATTTCTAGTTTCTTGTTCATCCGTAAGTTTCTTCTTCACACTTGCCCACCCCTTTTTTCCATCAGCAGATTTCGCGTATTGGGCGGCTTTCTTTTGGGGTGAAGACCACCATTTCGTCCAAGGTTCCCGGAGCGGATCAGAATTGAAAAGGAATTCGGGCAAATTTGCGTAAATATATGGAGCATATCCTATTCTGATACTCTTGAGAGAAGGTCATAGTCATGCTATCTCTTTCTTCGTTTATTTCCGATGTGCAGCAAGTAGTGGACGCTACCGGATTGGCGCTTGGCTGCGATGTGGAAGTCATCGATCCGGAAATGACAAGAGTTGCAGCTACGAGTTCTCTGAAAAGCACCTTGGGACAGCCTCTGCGCCATGGTCATGGTTATACCTACGTAGTCCGCTATAAAGAACCCATCATCGTGGATAATCCCGGTGAGCATTTTTCCTGCAAAGGCTGTGCGATCAAGGAGCATTGCTATTATAAAATCGCAGTTGCTTCGCCCATTCTTTTGGGGGATGAAGCTTTAGGGGTTATCGCCATCGCGGCCTTCGAAGAGAAGACCGCCGATCATATTAGAAACAATCTCAAGCCGCTTCTCGCTTTTTTGCGAAAAATGGCCGAATTGCTTTCGGCCAAGATCAGCGAACAGTATTTGTATCATTCGCTCGAAGTCGCCACTGTAGAGCTGACGGCCATTTTGGATAAAGCGAATAAAGGGCTCGTTGCGTTTGGCAGTCGAGGGAACGTATTGCACTATAATAAAACGATCTTGGATTTACTGGGAATCGCTCCCGACCAATCAGCCCAGCAATTATTGGAGGAAACCTTCCGTCAATACGTGACCGGCAAGCGAAAGGCTTCGCTGCACAAAATAATTCGCGGAAGATCGTTGCTGATGGAAGTGGAGCCCATTCCGGTGGTGAGGGATACAATCAATGAAATGGTTTGGCTGGTCAGTTGCGCGGATTATAATATGGTCAAAAAATCGGCCAGCGCTCTTACCTTAGGCGGGGCCAGCATTCATTTTTCCGATATTATCACCCGCAATGCGGGATTGATGAACCGCATCGCGATGGCCAAGAGAATTTCCAGATCGTGCTCTACCGTGCTGATTTCCGGGGAAAGCGGGACCGGCAAAGAATTGTTTGCGCGGGCCATCCATTTTGAAAGCGGCCGCACAGGTCCCCTGATCGCGATTAATTGCGGCGCAATTCCGGAACCCTTGCTGGAAAGCGAATTGTTCGGCTACGAAGCCGGCGCCTTCACCGGGGCCAGGAAGGAGGGGAAACCGGGAAAATTCGAACTGGCGGAAGGCGGAACGCTGTTTTTGGATGAGATCGGCACTATGCCGCTGCATCTGCAGGCGAAATTGCTGCGCGTTTTGGAAGAACGGAGGGTGGAGCGGCTGGGCGGAAAATATTCTTTTCCGATTGATGTTCGGATTATCGCCGCCTCCAACGAGGATTTGCAGCAAAGAGTCAAGCAGGCCCGCTTCCGCAGCGACCTTTATTTCCGGATCAACGTCATCCCCATTGATATCCCCCCTTTGCGGGACCGCAAGGAAGACATCCCTTTGCTGGCTGATTTTTATCTGCGCTATTATTGCGGGAAGCTCGGCAAAAGCATCGATAAGCTTGAGCCTTCGGTTTTAGACAAGCTTGCCCGTTATGACTGGCCCGGAAACGTCAGGGAGCTGTCTAACGCCATCGAATACGCGGTCAATGTCGGGGAAACGGTTCATCTGACGGTCGAGAATTTGCCCTCTTCACTGACAACGGTGGCGGACCCGGGGCCTCAAAACCTTGATCAAATAAGGAAAGAACAGATGATTACCCTGCTGAATCAATTCGGTTGGGGAAAAAACGGCAAGAAGAGGGCGGCGGCGTCTTTAGGCGTGAGTTTGGCGACGATCTATCGTTGGGTGGAAAAATATCATTTGAGTTCTCATTGAGACCAAAAGGTCGCAAAACGCGACCTTTTGGATCACCGACAATGGAAAGGCAATGCCGGCAACATCGCTTAATCAGCGGGTTGGCCGGCACTCTTTTTTTTGGCACGTCCGATGCAATACCAATTGCCTGCAGGTCCCCCCGAATACCGACCGGGGAGCCTAGTAATCGGACGGAGGTCGAAAAAATGGTAAGAAAGAAAACGGAATTTTTGTATTTATGTGAAGAAGACATGATTTCGGCGGGCGTGCTGGATGGCGCCCAGTGTGTCGCCACGATCGACGAAATGTTCAAGGTAGTCGGCCAGGGCGACTATCTGATGGGCGGCTATAATGAAAACGAGCATGGGGTCCGGATCATCTTTCCGGTAGAAAAACGGTTTCCCAACATGCCCGTTGCGGGCCCGGACCGCCGCTTCATGGCTATGGTCGCCTATCTGGGCGGGAAATTCAACGTGTGCGCCGAAAAATGGTATGGATCGAATATCGAAAACCCGAAACGGGGTTTGCCGCGTTCGGTGTTGATTGTGGTGCTGAATGATGTTGAAACCGGAGAACCGCTGGCGCTTATGTCGGCAAACCTATTGAGCGCGATGCGGACCGGTTCGGTGCCGGCCGTCGGCGCGAAGTACCTGGCGCGCAAGGGCGCGGACACTGCGTCGTTAATCGGCGCCGGTGTAATCAGCCGGGCGACATTGACCTGCCTCAAGGCGGCCCTGCCCGGCCTGAAAGTCGCGAAGATCTACGACCTGGTAAAAGAAAAGGCGGAGGCCTTTGGCGAGACAATAAGCAGGGAGCTGGGCATTCAGGTGCAGGCCGTTGCTAGTATGGAAGAGGCCGTTGGGGGCTCGGACTTCATCAGCATTGCCACTGCCGGCAAGAAGAAACCGGAGATTCAAACAAAGTGGCTGAAACCCGATGCCGTACTGGCTATGCAGGGAACCGCCGATCTGTCGGACGATTTGTTCCTGTCCTCGACGGTAGTGTTTGACGAACTGAAAATGCATTGGGCCTGGAAAGAGGAAGAGGAGCGCATTCCGGACAGCGATGCGGCCAGAAAACTCGGTTTCCCTGGGGAAAACGTTTTTCGCCTCATTGACCAAGGCAAAATGCAAAAGTCTGATCTGCGCGGGTTAAGCGCCATTGCGGCGGGAAAACAGCTTGGCCGCAGCAGTGCTAACGAGCGATTTGTCATGATTATCGGCGGAATGCCGGTCGAGGACGCCGCCTGGGGTTGGGCCCTGTATCAAAATGCGCTGAAGAAGGGGATCGGTCAAAAACTCACTCTTTGGAATTCGCCGCACTGGCTCTAAGCAACAGCCGGATGAGGCATCGGGCAATGAGCCGGGTATGGGATTCATTGCCCGATGCCTGCATCTGGCCGGAATCGGAAGTAATAAAAGGAGGAAAAAATAATGGCGTTTACTCCTTGGACGGTTTTCAGCGATTTTGCGATTATCGCCACCCTGTTGCTTGTCGGCCAGTTGCTGCGCGCCAAATTGAAGCTCATTCAGGGGCTGTACTTACCGGCCGCCCTGATAGGCGGGTTTATCGGCCTCACCCTGGGACCCAACGGGTACGGCCTGCTGCCCCTTTCGAACAATATGGGGACCTATGCCGCGATCCTCATCGTTCTTGTTTTCGCGGCAATGCCTTTGGGGCAGGAAGCCACCTCCTTCAGCAAGGTCGGCGAAAGGGTCGGCAGTATGTGGACCTACGGCGAGTTGACTTTTCTGGCCCAACACGCCGTAGCGATGATCCTGGGGCTCTTTGTACTGACTCCGTTCTTTAGCACGCCGGTAGGCTTCGGCTTCATGCTTCCCGCCGGCTGGGTCGGCGGCCCCGGAACGGCCATCGCCATCGGTACGACATTTACCAGTTATGGCTGGGAAGAGGCTATGACGCTCGGGATGATATCGGCGACCACAGGCATTTTATACGGTATTTTAGGTGGAGTCGCGCTGATAAAGTACGGGGCGCAAAAGGGTTATACCAATTTCATCTCCTCCTTTGACAATATGCCGCAAGAATTGAGGTCAGGCTTATTGGCTCCCCAGGATTTCAAATCCATGGGCAAAGAGACGGTCTCCGCCAACGTCATCGATCCGCTAATGTTCAATTTGGGCTTGATCCTCCTGGCGTCAGGCGCAGGGTATCTCGTAACCAACAAGATAGCGGCGTGGTATCCGGGTCTTAGCCTGCCCGTCTTTGCCGTGGCGATGATTTGCGGCACCATTCTTCAGTATGTTTTGCGGAAAACCGGCGGCGCCAAATACGTCGACGGGGATATAACGAACCGGATCGGCAGTACCTGCACCGATATCCTGGTGACTTTCGGAATCGCCTCGATCAAGATCTCCCTGGTGGTCAAATATGCCCTTCCGCTCACAGTCCTTATCCTCGTCGGCGGTGTGCTTTATTGCACCTTTATGGTCTTTTTCGTGGGTCCCAGAATGATCAAAGAAAACTGGTTCGAAAAATCCATGTTCAGTTTCGGATGGGCGACCGGAGTCATGGCGACCTCGATGATTCTGCTCAGAATCGTCGATCCCAAATTTAAAAGCAAGACTCTTGAAGATTTTGCAATAGCCTATATTCCCATGTCGGTTGTGGAAATGTTGGTCGTTACATTCGTGCCGATCGCCATCATGCAGGGCTTTGCTTATCACTGGACAGCGTTGGCGGTTGCCGGCTGCCTGGTGGTGCTCTTTATCGCTTGGCGCATGAAATGGATATACCGGCATGGGGCCAAAAGATACGCCGAAGGAGTCGACAAACCCGCCGAATAAGCCCCGTGCCCGCCTCTTTTTTCCTTGCAGGATAATGCCCGGAAGCCTAAGGGTTCCGGGCATTATCCTTTTCAGCCTTCCAGGGACGCTTTGGACCGCTCCCCGCGGGTGACCCTGCCCGGCTTTGCAGGCAATGCCGGATAGCCGCATTCACTTCTGTCATTCTATCAGTGGGAGGTAGTCCGGCAAAGGATTATGCTTGAAAGGTTGAATGCGGCTTTACGCTATATGGAGGAAAATCTGGCTGCCGAGCATAGGTTTGCTTATCGTCGTCGTTGTCGTTCAAAAATTCGAACAGTAGTGGTACGGTGTTATCCCCACCACCCGCTTAAAAAGTCGCGTGAAATGGCTTTGGTCGGCAAATCCCATATCTAATGCAATCTCCGATATCGGTTTCCCTTCTAGCAACAGATTCTTGGCACGTCGTATCCGGATGAGGGTTTGGTAGGTATGGGGTGGAAGCCCGAATCTTTTCTGAAATATTCGGAGCAAGTGAAACTGACTTTTTCCCGAAATCATGGATAATTCGGCCAAGGAAATATTCCTGAAATAATAATTCTCGATATATTCACGAATGTGCTCGGCCACAATATTGTTGGCGCTCCATTCAGGATTCGGATATATGAACGTCGCATGCTTGCGTATAATCTCAGCCACGGTTATAAGAAAGACGGATTCTCGTTCCAGTACAGAAGTTGATTCCGCCAACACGTCAAATAATCTCAGCAAGCCACCTGCACTATCCTGGTCAGCCGAAACAGGATTGGGAAAATGGGGAAGTGCAACCTGATCTTCACGTACTTGTTCAACTACTTTTCTGATAAGTTCAGGATGTGGATACATAATCCGATAATTCCATCCTAATTCCTGCTTTGCTGCTTGACCGGTATGGATAACGCCCGGATTCATAAGTATCACATTGAAGGGAGATGCGTAATGCTTATCGCCCCGGTAGTCAAAGACTTCACACCCTGCTTCAATAACGCCGATGCCATAGCCGTCGTGCCAATGACGAGAAAAAGCATGGGTTGTATAAAAAGCCTTAAACAGCTCTAAGCCCCCCATGTCTTCCACCCGGATACAGTTAGCTTGATTGGCTTTGTATTGCTCCATCAGCGGCAACTCCCTTTAAGCGGTTTATTGTTCGTATACCAACCAATACTCCGCCTATAATCATTATAATGCCTAAACACTCGTAAAAATAAGGAGGACGAAATTCTACCCAAAAAACATATCCCAGCCCGCAAACAGTTTCTCCAACAATAAGTTGTCCCGCTAGTGATACAGGCAGTAAATGGGAAGCTCTATTCCAAAAGGCAGTCCCCATCCATGAAACAATAACCCCAAGAATTATACTGCCGAACCAGAACTCTCGGCTGCTATCCCAGTGGATTATTTTTGCAAAATCCACGGACTCAGGCGAGAATATCCCGCTTACAATAACGAAGAACGGTAAAAGACAAAGAGCAGCCACACCGGTAACGCTCGACCAATCGACTGATGATAGCTGCGGATTTTCCTTCAGGAAACGAGCGTTCGCTACTCCAAACCAAGTCCACAGCGCAAGAGCGGATACGCAGCTTAATAAGCCATAGACGTTCCAGGCCGCCTCGGTGATACCCGCCATACTTGAATAATTGACCGAAATGATCCCCAGAAGAATAACGATTAGAGAAGGCCCAACCTGCATGAGGGCAAACTCTCTATTTAACAAGTTACCATATAAAGAAATGGTAATAGGTAAAATTCCAATGACCACTGTTGCAATAGTTGCTCCGGTCAGTTGGATTGCCAGAACCAGCAAAATATAATAGCCAACATTACCGCAGAATGCGAACAGTACTGCTTTACGCCACATGGCCCAGCTTAACCCGCTCCGTTTGCTGCCAACAAGCAAAAGTAACGAAGTAATGCCATATATGAAATATCGCCCTAGGGCAATTTCCAGCGCACTGTATGAGCCTAGTAGCTTCGGAATTACAAAGGCCAATCCCCAAACAAGGTCTGCGGCAAATGCATATGCAATACCCGCGATAAACATTTTCTCCATCACTCAAGAACCTCCACCCCTTTATAGCTAAAGTTTATCAACCCTTACTATCAAAATCTTGAATGATATTGCTATTGCTGCAGCCATATTTTGCACCATACCGGCCTTTACCGGATTCTGGCGGATATAGCGTAATACCGTCATCAGAAATGCCATTGTAACACCCAATGCGAAGCAGAATCAACAGAACCGTCCCCGTGAGCCGCCCCCGCATAACTGTGCAGGCAATATCGGATAGCTGCATTCACTTTCTGTTATTCTATCAGTGGGAGGTGGTCCGGCATATGATTATGTTTGAAAAATTGAATGCCGCTTTACGCTATATCGAAGAAAATCTGGCCGCCGATATTGATTTTAAAGAGGTGGCCCGGCTGGCTTGCTGTTCGGAATATCATTTTACGAGAATGTTTTCGTTCCTTGCAGGGATTACGCTGTCGGAGTACATCCGGCGCAGGCGCCTTACTCTTGCGGCGTTCGAACTGACTGGCAGCGATATAAGGGTCATTGATGTTGCCGTTAAATACGGATACAATTCGCCGGATTCATTTACGAGAGCTTTTCAAAGTTTGCAGGGCATAACACCGTCCCAGGCCAGAAACAACGGCCAGGCGCTGAAGGCCTATCCCCGTATGACCTTTCAGTTATCCATCAAAGGAGGCAATGAAATGAACTACCGCATCGTAGAAAAAGAGGCCTTTCTGATTATCGGCGTCAAAAAGAGAGTTCCGCTTGTTTTTAACGGAGTCAACCCGGATATTGCTGCGATGTGGCAAGCACTGGATATCGAGACGATAACGAAACTGAAAAGCCTTTCCAATATCGAACCCTCGGGACTGATTAGCGCATCTGCCAACTTTTCCGAAGGCCGAATGGAGGAAAAAGGCGAACTGGATCATTATATCGGCGTCGCGACAACCAAAGCTTGCCCCGGCAGCCTGACCCGCCTTGAAGTTCCCGCCTTGACCTGGGCCGTATTTACGGCAGTCGGACCGTTTCCCGAGACACTTCAGGCTGTTTGGGGACGCATCTATTCCGAATGGTTGCCTTCCGCAACCTATGAATTGGCCCAAGGTCCTGAAATCTTATGGAACGAGCATAAAGATACAACGGCCCCCTATTTTAAGAGTGAGATTTGGCTGCCGGTCATGAGAAAATAACAACAGAGGCCCGAAAGGGCCTCTGGGTCTTTTGGGGCGGAGTAGAATCGTTTCCTGGCAGGTTTCTATTTTTGTTTCCGGTTTCCCGATCGTTTACCGGCGTTTATACCGTTCCATCCGCTCCCGCGCTACATCCGCGGGGGATTGGAAGCCGTAAGTTTTTTGAATGTATTTTTCGGCAAGCTGGCGGGCGGGCAAGCCGCTATCGTAGAGGGCCCACTCCATAACAAGGTCGGGATTTCGTTCTTGGAAAAGGTCGAACGCCAGCGGACTTCTGGTACGTAGATGGCGTATTGCTTTATACCAGTTCTCGCGCGTAGCCGTTCTTTCTTCTCCATTGTCGGGAAGAACAGCTGCAATTCTCTCATCGGGGTCAAACGCTTTAAGGGCGACCGGGTCTATGACCATCATAATAACGCCATTCGTATTCTCATATTTGAAATAGATGTCGTAATATTGCTCCAGCTTATGCCCGACAAGCTTCTTGTATCCCTCATGCTGGCCGGTTCCCGGGATGTCGCTAACCCCTTCCAGCGAGTCATAATCCGCCGGAAGTTCGGTATGGATTTCTGCCGAAACCGGCCCAATGGCGAATAGGCAAAGCAGAAGGGTTGCAAGCACCAGCCTAAGCGCAGGTTTTCTTACCATACAAGCACCGCCTTTCCATTTATTTCCTCTAAAAAAGAATACCACTTTATCAGTGCCGCAACAAGCCTTACAATTAAAAAAGGATCCTATTCGCTCTCGCTGTGCATCCCCTCTGGCTGGGTATCAATCACCAGAACCGACGGGAAATCGGCAACTACGTCCGGCAATATCCCCCTGAACGCATAGGAATGGTTCTCCGCTTCATCCTTTTTTTATTTAGGCCTTTGCATTGCACTTTGGGTTATTCCCGTAAGTCCAGCTAGTTGGCGGGTTATTATTTTACCGACACATATTCATTGTCGCCGATATAAAACCTCCAGAGATAATTCCTGGCTTCCTCCGCATAATCAACTCCTACACGCTTGGAAGCTACTATATCAAATTTTTCATTTTCTCCTGCTTCTACATATAGCTTATTGCCGCATAAATCTTCTCCGTTTAAACTCTTATCGATGAGCAATGCCCTGCATAATTTTCCCGGTCCATTGGTTAAGTTCTTTATCTGGCTTTTACTTAACTGATCATATGTCTTTTTGAACCTGTTTTGCGCTATTGAGTCCAATCCGCCTATCGGCTCGGCAGCCCTGATCAGAACGGCTTGAGGATTTCCTGCTTCCCGCGTAACAATATTAAAGCAATGGTACATGCCGTAAACAAGAAATACATAAGCAAATCCCGGCCCTCCGTACATGACCTCCACCCTCGATGTTCTTCGGCCGCCGAAGGAATGCGCGGCCCTGTCGGTGATCCCCATGTATGCTTCCGCTTCAACAATTTTTGCAGAAAGCTTTTGCCCGTTTATTTCGTGCACAAGCACCTTTCCCAAAAGCTCTTGCGCAACAATCAAGGAATCCCGATTATAAAATTCTCTGCCTAATGTTTTCACTTGCATGCTCCTTCGCATTTTGAATTCAAACTGACCGGGCCAGATAAGGCGCTCCGCTGATTATAATTTTTCTCATAATCTACTTTTTTATTTATTGATAATTAGACGTTGCGTCCCAGATCTTGAATAAAATAAATAGAAATATCTCTAGGTATGAATTTTACCAATAAATATAAAGCTCCTGCCAGATTCACACGACCTGGCAGGAGCTTTCTTCATTCTGCCTTCTCTTTCTCAGTCTGATTATCGCCACTATACATTTCCATTTAGATATTATGACCCATCTTTTCTGCAACAACAAGATATTCCGTAGACAATATATCGCCCTTATTGTGTACACCAGGAACAATCAGCTGACCTCTATCTGTCCACTTTTGATAACAGGCTATCCGTTTATATGTGTTGATAATACCGTCAAATACGGATTCATCATCATTCCCGCAAACCAGAAGCATACTTTCTGCTATTTTTAGTTTCTTTCCGCCAATAATAAACGAGTACATTTTATCTATGGCGGCTTTAAGCTGAGCGGAAAATGTAAACCAATAAAGCGGCGTTACAAAAACGATCACGTCTGCTTTTTCCATAAGAGGAGCAATACTATTGAAATCATCATCAAAGGAACAAGGTTTCCCTTTACGGTAGCAGGTATCACAAGCTTTGCAACCCATAAGATTTTTAGTGCCAGCTTCACATTTGACAACTTCGTGGCCTGCCGCGGTCGCCCCTTTTATAAACGCATCAGCCAGTAAATCACTATTTCCTCCGACTCTCGGGCTGCCAGTCAATACCAAAGTACTCTTTTTCATAATTTATTCGTCCTTTCTTCATTTGATATTTTTGACCCGATTAAAGTATAATTTACAATATGACGTTAATGAAGTACGCACATTAAGGTAATGTACTAACCCGAAAGGAAGTGTAAAATGTCTATCCAAGACTGCAGCCCAACCGGTATAAATATAAAAGATACTGATTTCGGCTATACTTTATCGCTTATCAATGGTAAATATAAAATGATTATTATGTACTGGCTTGCCGAGTATAAGTCAGTTATGCGGTTCAATGAGCTTCAACGGGCCATTGGCACCATTTCCTTCAAAACATTAAGTAAAACACTGAAAGAAATGGAAGAAGACCAGCTAATCGTACGCAAGGAACATCCTCAAATCCCGCCAAAAGTAGAATATAGCTTGTCGGAACGGGGAAAATCACTCATTCCCATCTTAGATATGATGTGTTCCTGGGGTGGCAAAAACCGTTTATAAACATTCTTTGCAGTTGTTTCCTTTAAGCTCACTATACCGAATTGTTCTTTTTAAGTGGATTTATTCTCTGACACTACCATTATGAAAAGAAGCAACAACCACTGATGGCTGTTGCTTCTTGCTGTATTGAGGACATTTTCCGCCGTTACCAGTGGTATGGTTCTCCGTATCGGGTATAACAGCGAAATTAGTACGGCTGAGAGTGTAATGCTTTTAAAAGAACGTCCATATTACAACTCCTGCCATGATCAACAGCCCACCCCACGGATACACTTACCGGTAATTGCGGGTTATTCAAGCCATAGTCGTCAATTACACTCACAAATTTATCAACTGCCGCCTCAATTGATAATCTATCTGCCTGATAGGTAACTACCACAAACTCATCACCACCAATTCAGGAAGCAAGGGGACGTAAAATCCGCTTCACAACAACACACTTGATTATTCTTCTGGCTGGAGACCAGTACCTGCTATCGCAGAAGCAAAATGTACGTCCCGGTGCTTCTTCTTTTTAACTCCATTAAATATCTCTTATTGATGTTTTAAGATAACCCGGAATTTCATCTTTCCATTGATCTATCTGCCGTAAAAACTGCTCTTCGCTGAAATTATTCAAAATATAATGTGCGCCACCAGCAGATAGTGCGGTGTGCGTATATTGGACTATGCATTCTGTATATTCATTGACTTGAGTAGTTTTTATGTTTATAACGGTCACAAAATATCCTGTTATAATTCTTACATATTCAACTTCATTGCCTGGTTCATAAATGCTGCATACCCATACCATTTCTGGCATATTATCAGATTTGGTGGTAAATATGCAGTTCTTCTCAGCTATTCCTGTTTGGGAATAAAGCAGCGTACAGTCCCAGTTAGGCACCCATTCTTTTTCCGCAATCGGACAAAATGCTTTGAAAACGTTTTGTTTGTCGCCTATGATATTGACTCTGTGAACAAATTCTTTCCTTAATGAATTTTCCATATTGATTCTCCTCTTTATTTTTTATACACTAAGCATAAACTATAAAGTTATAGACAGGTCAAATATATGGTAAATAAATGCTTTTAAGGAGTTGTCCATTATGTTCAAGATAAGTGAGTTGTGCAAAATGTTCAATCTTTCCAGAAGTACTTTGCTTTACTATGATTCAATCGGTCTTCTGACACCTAGTGCAAGAACTGAAGCAAATTATCGTCTATATTCTAATGAGGATTTATTAAGACTTGAAAAAATATGCACTTTTAGAAAAGCAGGACTACCACTTGATGAAATTAAACAAATACTTGAATATGAAGATATAGAATATAGCAATATCTTGATGGATAGATTTAATCAGATAAACACTGAAATACAGGATTTGAAAAAACAACAGGCGTGTATAGCAAGTATGCTCAAAAATAATGACTTTCTTAAAACATCAGCACTGATAACTAAACAAACCTGGAACAAACTTATGAATTCAGCAGGCTTTGACGAGAATGCAGCAAAAAAATGGCATACGCTCTTTGAGCAGATTTCACCTTCAGAGCATACTATTTTTCTTGAATCATTAGGGTTGTCAAGAGCCGAGATAGAAGAAATTAAACAATGGTCGAAGTAAGATCATACTTCCTTATTCTTCGTGGAGGCAAGCCATTTCAAACCCTGTCCTTTTTGATAAGGTTTTTCGCCATTACCAGTGATATTTCTCGCCTCTACTTATCTTAAACGCCCGATAGATCTGCTCCACTAACAGGAGGCGGATCATCTGGTGGGTGAAGGTGAGTTTGGAGAAGGAGAGCCGCTTTTTGGCGGCGGCGGTGAGGTCGGGGCGAGGCCGAAGGGTGAAACGGGGTCCATTACTTTTACAAGAATGTACGCCGCAAAACCGTAAGAAATATTTTTTTTTGCCTGCGCAGAGTGCGATACGGAATGCGAGATATCTTGAGAAGCGCAACAATTAAGTATAAAATGTATATAGAAGATAAAGAAAAAATTTATGAGTATAAAAGTACACTGTTGCAAGTGAACCGAGTAAACGGTGAAAGGTTGGGTTTAGAGATGTGAATTTTAAAACTGAGTAAACAATACTCGAATATATTACTAGATGTTGGGAGAGGTGATTCATGATGAGATCAATAAACAAAGACCAGATGACACCTAAGGAGCGTGTCATGGCATTTGCGGACGGTTTGCCTATTGATAGATTACTATGTATGCCATTTGTTTCCGACCACTCGTACCGGCTGATGGGAGGACCTATCGCAAAATACTATAATTCTGCACAATTGATGGCCGAAGCTCAAATTAACGCTTTTCGGATTTATGGACATGATTCGGTAGGCGATGGACCAGGGTTATTTGGTATAGCAGAGGCGATGGGAACTAAGTTGACTTATCCTGAAGACGGCATTCCGTTCGTAGCTGAACCGATACTAAGAGATTATGCTGCTATTGATATGTTGCCCGAGATAAACCCTCGCTCACCTGGCAGGCTGCTGGCTAGCATACAGTCGCTTGAAATTCTCGAAAAGGCAATAGGCAATGAAGTGAGTGTAGGCTGTTCTTTCGGCGGCCCGGTAACTACCGCTGCGGCGGTAAGAGGAACAGAATTATTTCTTAAGGATCTTGTGCGCAACCCGAGTATGGCTCATCAACTACTCAAAATTTCGACTGAGAATATTTTGCGACTGGTTGACGCATTCTGTGACATAGGCATAAAGCCGGGAATTTGCGAGCCAGTTGCTTCAGGTACGATTATTGCGGCTAGGCAGTTCCGTGAATTTGCCGCACCTTATCTAAAATTGATTGCTGATCGAATTAAAGCAAGATTCGGTAGCGGGCCGTTCCTGCATATTTGTGGAGACACCACCAGAATTCTGACCGATATGGCCGATATTGGAGCAAGTATTTTGAGCCTTGACAATCAAATTGATCTGGCGGTAGCAAAAAAAGAGGTCGGAGACCGAGTTTGTCTTGCTGGCAATGTCAAACCTGCTGATACCCTCTGGCGGGGCTCCCGCGATGATGTTTTCGCTGAGGTTAAAGAGTGTATTCGCAAAGCAGGCGATAGCCCCAAAGGCTATATTGTATCGAGCGGCTGTGGATTACCACTCGCCACGCCGCAAGAAAATGTTCATGCTATGATGGATGCTGTTCGTTTATATGGTAAGATGCCAATTAATTTGTAGTTGTTAAACAATACGGTCTGGTGCGAAAATTATACAAAGCCCGCCCCTCTTTCACTAGAATGTCAAGTCGCAACACCCATAAGCCTGTTTATAAATTCAACTTCAGAAAGGGCACATTGAATTTCTTCAGCCTGCCACTTGACTCTTCCTACTACTCTACAAAATAGCCTACAACCGAGATTACTTTAGCCTTAGTCCCACTTCTCCACGCGTCTACAGTACCAGAGCACCAATGGTAAGTTTGAGGGAAATAGATCATAACCGCAGAGCTCTATAGCAGTGACTTTCAATTTGTTGCGTGTCATAACTATCCATTGGAACGGCTTCGGTCCATATTTTTAACTACTGCTAATGTTCCTAAGAACAAAAGTCCTGCAAGATTTCAACATCTTGCAGGACTTCGAATTAATCCCAGCTCTATTCCTATTTTAATGGTTCAGCAAAGTACGTTTTTATAGCACCGTTGCAGCTACCAATGGTACGGTTCCCCCCGGCTGATCTTGAAGGCCCGGTAAATCTGCTCCAGCAGCAGCAGGCGGATCATTTGGTGGGTGAAGGTCATTTTGGAGAAGGAGAGCTTGTCCTGGGCGGCGGCAGTCACGGCGGGGGCGAGGCCGAAGGCGCCGCCGATGGCGAAGGTGAGGTCGCTCTGGCCGGCGAGGGCCAGGGCGTCGAGTTTCGCGGCGAGTTCTTCGGAGCTGAGTTGCCGGCCGCCCAGGTCGAGGACGATGAGATGGCTTCCGGCCCGAACGGCTTTCAAAATCCGTTCCCCTTCCCGGGCGAGGGCTTTGGCCTTATCTGCGCCGGAGGGGTTTTCCGGCATGCGTTCTTCTGCCACTTCGACGATGTCGAGGCGGCAAAAGGGGGTGAGCCGCTTGGTGAATTCCGCGATGCCTTCGGTCAGGTACCGTTCTTTTATTTTACCGACCGTTACGATAGATATCCGCATGGTTATTGCCTCGGCATTTCTTCCACCACAGGGGTGAAGGACAGCGTCTGGCCTTTGCGGACGGCGATGACCTCCACCCGGGAGCCGACTGCCTGGGCGTCCAGAGCCGCCCTCAGATCGGCGGCGCTATTGGTCTCGGCGCCGGCGATTTTCAGGATGATGTCGCCCTCGTGCAGGCCGGCTTGGTCCGCAGGTCCGCCGGGAACAATCCGGGCCACGTAAACGCCCTTGTCGGTTTTGAGTTCATAGCCGTAGCGGGCCGCCATGTTCCGGTCGATGATCCCCACGCCGAGGTAAGCCCGGACGACCCGGCCCTTTTCAAGGATCGACTGGATGATGGGCCGCACGGTGTTCACCGGGATGGACAGGCCGATGCCTTCCACCCCGGGCACGGAGATTTTGGCGCTGTTGATGCCGACCACGACCCCGTCGGCGTTGACCAGCGCCCCGCCGGAGTTGCCGGGGTTGATGGCGGCATCGGTCTGGATGAGTTTAAAGCGGCGCTCGCCGATATCGATCGAACGGTTCAGGGCGCTGATCACCCCGACGGTGACGCTGCCTTGAAACTCCATTCCGAGCGGGTTGCCGATGGCAATGGCCGGCTCCCCGACCACCAGGCTGTCGGAGTCGCCCAGCACAGCGGCAGGCAATCCGGCGGCGTCGACTTTCACCACCGCCAGGTCGGTATAGGGGTCGGTGCCAAGCACCCGGCCGGTGAAGGTTCGCCCGTCAGCCAGCGAGACAGCCAGTTCCTGGGCGTTTTCCACCACATGGTTATTGGTCACGATGAGGCCGTTGGCGTCAAAGATGACCCCTGATCCGGCTCCCTGGTCGATCACGACCCGGCGGTTGAAGTTGTCGCGGGCGTAGGCTTTGTTGACGATGCCGACCACTGCCGGCCCGACGGCCTGGGCGGCCCGGACGACCGCCGTGTTGCGGGCCTCCGAGAGCTGGGCGTAGGCCCGCGATGCGGCAAGAGGGCTTGGCGCGGCTTGTCTCGCCGGAGCCGATCCGGCCAGATACTGGCCGCCATACCCCAGGACGAGGCCGCCGCCGATGAGGGCGCCGACAACGGCAATGATAAAATAAGGCGCGAGCCGTTTATAGACTGGATTCATCCCGTGTCCCTCCCATCGTTACTCCATGCCGACCGTGCGGTCCGGGCGGGCAAGGTGCAGAACGATTTCCGTGCCCAGCTTGACGCCCTGCTCTTCTAAAATATCGGCCACGGTTTGCTCGGCCAGTTCCGGCCGGTTGTTTTCCTGGCTGAGGTGGGCCAGGAAGGTGTGGCATTCTTTCTTGCGCGGCAGCCGGGCCAGCGTCCAGCCGGCGTCGGTATTGGCCAAGTGGCCGCGGTTGCTGAGAATGCGCTGTTTCAAAAACCAGGGATAAGAGCCCTGCTTCAGCATGTCGATATCGTGATTGGCTTCAAGGACCAGGGCGTCGGACAGCGCCAGCCCCTTTTTCACCGTGTCGGTGACAAAGCCCAGGTCAGTGGCAAAGCCGCATTTGGTCGCCCCCTGGTAAAAGCTGAACCCGACCGGGTCGGCCGCGTCGTGGGAGATGCGGAAGGGTTCGACCTTGACGGTGCCGATGTCCAGGCTGTCGGTCAGGTCCCGGCGGCATTCCCCGGCCGCCACTTCGGGCCCGTACTGGCTGTCCATCGCTTCCCAGGCGGCGGGTCGGGCGTACACCGGCACCTTGTGGCGGCGGGTGAGGGTCCGCAGACCGCAGATATGGTCCCGATGCTCATGGGTGACAAGCACTGCGTCCAGTTCGTCAATGGACGTACCGACGGCGTTTAGCGCCTGTTTAATTCTTTTCGTGCTGATGCCGGCGTCGACCAGAATATTGGTCTCGCCCATCTGGATGTAGGTTGCGTTTCCGGTACTGCCGCTGGCCAGTACGTGAATCTTCATGCCGGGGCTCCTTTAAAATTTTATATTGGAATTCAAGAAGAGGATTCGCCGCCTAAAGGGGCAAATCCTCTTCTCCCGGCGCTGGTTGTCACCCGGCCGGCTGCTGCATTTTCGCCCGCACGCCGGCGGCCACCTCCGGCGGCAAAGCCTCCAGGAGAAGGGTTTCGATCTCGGCCAGGCGGCCTTGGGTTTTGGCTTCAAAGCGCAGGGTGAACAGGGGCTCGGTGACCGAGGCGCGGATCATTCCCCAGCCGTCGGCGAACTCGATCCGAACCCCGTCGATCCGGTTGGGCCGGTATGCGGCCAGTCGCTCGGCCGCCGCCGCCAGGATGGCTTCCTTGTCCTTGCCGGGATAGGGTACGCGAATGTCGGGGGTGAGGAGATAGTTGGGCACCGAGCCGGCGAGAACGGCCAGCGAGCCCTCCGCGGCGGCGATTTGGGCGATCTTCAGGCCGGCGAACATGCCGTCGTCATAGCCCAGCTCGCGGAAAAAGAAGTGGCCGCTGATTTCCCCAGCAAAAACGGCATTTTCCCGCCGGAAGGCCGCCTTGCTGAAGGTGTGCCCGGCCCGGGCCATAACCGCCCGGCCCCCGGCTTTGGCGATCTCCTCCGGCACGACCATGGAACACTTGGCGTCATAGATGACCGTCCCCGGCCCCTGGGCCAAATATTGCCGGGAAATAAGCACCAGTATGTCGTCGTTGGCCACCGGCCGCCCGGTTTCGTCCACGGCGCCCACCCGGTCCCCGTCGCCGTCGAAGGCGACGCCGAGGGCGGCCTTGTGCTCCCGCACCTTCGCACCCAGCGCGGCCAGGTTCTCGGCCAGCGCCGGGTTGGGCGGGCGGTTGGGGAAATTGCCGTCGGGCGTGCAGTAAAGCTCCACCACATCATAGCCGGCCTGGCGGAACAGCCGCGGTGCGATCCGGGCCGTGGCGCCGTTGCCGGCGTCGACCACCACCCTGAGGCCGTCGCCTTGAGCCAGAGCCGCGGTAAAACGGATGTATTCCTCAACCAGGTCCAGGCAGATGATCTCGCCCTCGCCCCGGACAGCGGCATTTGCGGCGGTCAGCCGCTCAATCCCGGCGATGTCTTCCTCGGTGACCGGCTCCGGGCCGAGAACCAGCTTCAGGCCGTTATAGGGAGCGGGGTTGTGGGAGGCGGTGATCATCACCCCGCCGGCGGCCCCGGTGCGTTTCAGGGCGTAGTAAAAGACCGGGGTGGCGACGGTTCCGATATCGTAAACGCGGCAGCCGGAGCCGGCGAGGGCGTTCGCGACAATGCGCTGAAACCCCGGCGTCGACAGGCGGATGTCGCCTCCGACCACCACTTCCTGCCCAGCCAGCTTAACGCCTACCGCCAGCGCTATGTTGCGGACCATGCCGTCGGTGAGGTCCTGCCCGGCAATGCCGCGAATATCACAGGCCTGAAAGATACTCATGATATGCTCCTTCCGAATCGAATGGCGCAGCCGGTCTTTGCCGGCGGCCGTCAGGGTTATTGTAGCACGCTCCGCCCGCCAAGTTCAACAAGCGGTATTCCTGGCCACAGCCATAGTTACATAACGCCTTGACCGACATAAGATATAGCAAAAGCCGAAGGAGGCTGACGCATGGAAACTTGCACGACCCCGCCGGTCGTCCGGCAGTGCTTCAGGCTGGAGGAACCCGCCCCGGAGTTTTGCGCCCCGGCCTATTACCAGGGCCGGGAGATCAAAGTCTGCCTGAGCGATTACCGGGGCAGATGGCTTTTGCTGTTTTTCTATTCCGGTGACTTTACGTTTGTCTGACCGACCGAACTGGCGGCGGTTGCCGCCGTCTACCCCTGTCTTGGCGACTTGAACGCCACCGCGATTGCCGTTAGCACCGACAGTGTCCCCGCTCACAAGGTATTTCACGAAATATCGCCCAACGCCCAGAAGGTCCAGTATCCGCTGCTGGCCGACCGCACAGGGAAAATCGCCCGCGTTTACGGGGTGCTGAACGACGAGGCCGGCGCGGCGTACCGATCGAGCTTCATCATCGACCCTGAGGGCCGGATCCGCTATTATTCGGTGTACCCGCGGGAGGTTGCCCGCAACGTAAAGGAAATCGTCCGGACCCTCGAGGGCATCCAGTATGGCGAAGCCACCGGTGAAGGCGTTCCCGCCGGCTGGGTCCCCGGAATGCCCGGAATCAAGCGGGAGCTCAGCATGGCCGGGTATTACTAGCTTACAGCAAAGGCTGCCAAGAAGCGCGTTGCTTCTTGGCAGCCTTTGCTCTCCGGGCGCGTCCGTTGCCTGCCTACCGCATCCTGCCCGCAGGATAGGCATGGACCGCGCAGGTAAAGCAGGGATCAAAGGACCGTACGACCCGGCCCACTTCAATCAGGCTATCCGGATCGGCCACCGGCGTCCCGATCAGCGCTTCCTCCGCCGCGCCGCGCTTGCCGGACGCGTCCCGGGGCGAGAAGTTCCAGGTGGTGGGGGTGATAATCTGATAGCGGCGGATCTTTCCCTCCTGATAGCTGAACCAATGGCCGAGGGGACCGCGCATGGCGTCGGTCAGGCCGACTCCGGCGCCTTGGGGAGGCGGCTCAAAGGGCCTGAGGGTCGGTCCCCCGGGAGCAAGCTCGGCTAGCCATTGTTCGGCCAGCCTGCAGACCTTCAGCGTCTCCCGCGCCCGGGCAATAATCCTGTCCATAACCGATATCCCCCGCCGCCAGTCATTATCGATCCAGGCCCTGGCCAGCGGACCGCCTTCAAAGGCCAGTCCCCTGTAGCGGGGCGCTTTGATCCAGCTGTAGGCCTCGGCCTTGTCGCGGTCGGGTTGGGTTTCCCCTTCGCCCGGGTGCCGGGTTTCGCCGGCGTCCCGGTACCAGCTGTAATGAATATTCTCCGTGATTTGACCGCCGTCGAGGTTTTCCGTGGCGTTCTTCCCGATGACGACTCCGGCCCCGATGGCCCTCCGGCCGGTCGCGGGCTGGGGAAACATGCCGTAGGACAAAAGGTTGCCGTAGCCGGCGCCGATGTCGTAGTAGTCTTTATAGTACTCGGCAATGGTCAAAACATCTGCGAGATAGACCGTCTCCACAAAGTGTTTAATTTCGCGGAGGACGGCCCGGTAAGCCATGATCCGCTCCGAAGTCGCCTGCTCGGTCACCCCGCTGGCCATGATGGTCTGTTGGTGCGGCGCCTTGGCGCCGAAGACCGCCAGCATCTCATGGGCTCTCACCGCCATTTCGATGCCCTTCACGCCGTGCTGCGACAGTTCGTCGTTCGTTTTTGGGGGCAACCGGAAGTCGCCCTTGGGACGGGGGATAAAAGGCGGCACTGCCGGGCCGGCCACATAGTCGTACAGCACCAGGACATAGAAATGCCGCAGGTGGTTTTGGATGAGATCGGCGGCGAATATGAGGTTGGTCAGCAATTGCCCGTTCGGAGTCGGCACCACGCCGAAAGCTTCCTGCTGCGCCATGGCTGCGGCTATGGCGTGGGCGGTCGAGCAAATGCCGCAGATGCGTTGCAGAAACAGCGAGGCGTCCCTTGGATCACGCCCCGCCATGATGGGTTCGAACCCCCGGAAGAGCAGGGAACTCACCCAGGCGTCCACAACCCGGCCGCCCTCGATCTCCACATCAACGCGGAGCGGTTCATGGACCCGGGTGACGGGAAATATAACCTTTCTCGTCATCTACTTACCCTTTCCGTCCTTATCCTCGGTATGCCAAAAGCTCAGAGCCCTCTTCAGCAGGGATTTCCGGCGGCGGGGCTTTCTTTGCGGACGCTCGAGCTGTTTGGCTTCGCTTAGGAGGGCGTTTTGCTGGCGAATGAGGTCATCCAGCTCCTGACGCACCTGTTCGAGAGTTTCCGGCGGCGTCGGATCACTGGGCTTCGTCCCGTCAAGATAGTGCTTGTGAATCCTCCGGGCGCAGATCCCGGCGACCAAATGGGTGCCGACCGCCCCGATTCCCAGGGCGGCAAAGGCAGCCCCCACCTTTTTGATGTTTACGGTCACGGCGGGAGTCTGTATATCCGGAAGGTGGTTATAAAAGGGCATCATGCCGTCAGGGAAATGGGGGCTGGCGCAGCCAATGCAGGGAGTCCCCGCTTTTACCGGCCAGTTTATATAGTGGTTCCATTGCCTGAGCGGGCAATCGGCATGGGTCACCGGCCCCTTGCAGCCCACCCGGTAGAGGCAGCCGTCCTCGCCGGGAAAGGCGGCGAAGATGCCGTCCTCGAACTGCTGGCGGCGTTGGCAAAGTTCGTGGATCGTCCGGCCGAAGAACATCTTGGGCCGCTGATAGGCATCCAGCTCCGGAAGCCCGTAAAGCGCAAGATGGCTGAAGGTGCCGGTCATCCAGTCGGGGTGAGCCGGGCAGCCCGGAATGTTAATGATGAGCTTGTCGGTAACGACATCCCACACCCCCTTGGCGCCGCCGGGATTGGGGTGGGCGGCGGCAGGCCCGCCGTAGCAGGCGCAGTCGCCGACGGCGATGACATAGCGGGCCTGGGGTGCGAACTCTTGTAAAGCCGCCAGTCCGGTGATCATCTCGCCGTTCCTCGCAAAAATTTCGTTATACCGGCCGTTGTCAGCCGTCATGACTGACCCTTCGATGACCAGCCAGAATTTCCCCGCGTCCCTGGCGACCGTCTCAAGCATCGCTGCGACGGCCTGCTCGCCCTGGGCGGCATTGAACGTCCAGTGGTACCGGAGGTCGATCGTTTCATCCAGAAACTGCCGTAAACTCGGGTTGACGGCGTTATCCAGGGAAATGGTATTTCCGGTGCAGGACCCCAGTTCCAGCCAGATGACGGGCGGTTTCTCAGCGCGCGTTTCGGCCTGAGCCTGTCGCAGGACCGGCGTCAGGGCGTCGCTCAGGCTCAAGGTCAGGGCCGACGACATGCATAGCTGGATAAACTTCCGGCGCGACAGCATGTCATCCCCGCCGCGAGCGGGTATCTTCCTCATGAAGCCAGAAGTGAAGAGCCGCATAGAGAAAATAGCCCAATACACCGAGCGCCGTCCAGCTATAACCGGCGAGGACAAGATAATAGCCGAGGCCGGTCGCGGCTGTCTCCACCCGGATAAAGTCTCCCGCGGCCAGGGTCATTCCGCCGGAGACGATAAACAACGCCATGATTCTTTTCATTCGTTCACTGATCGTAAGCTTGGGAGCCAGCCACAGGGGTACCGCCGTCACGGCTCCCGCCAGAGCCAGGTGGAGCGGAATCCTCGCCTGGATGTCGCGGGTCTCGCTTTCCGCCCCGAATTGGCCGGCAAAGGAGCTGGCCATGGTTATATCGCCCTTCGCCGCCATGTTGAGAGCCATATCAAGGTTATACAGCAAGGAGTGATGCTGGGCATGGAGGATAAAACCATCGTAGAACAGGCCGTAGCCCAGGCTGAGAAGGAACAGCATCAGTCCGCCCACCAGCAATATACGTTGACTGTTCACGCAACGCCTCCCTTTCTATTTTCATCCATGTAACATTCCCACTTTCTCCGGGTTTATGCATTAGCCCCCGGGGGTAACCCATCGACAAGCAGCGTCATAGTATGTAGTAGACGAAAATAGGAGGTAAGAATATGCCTTTCAGTCAGAAAAGAAAACCGCGCGCGTCTACTTACGATAAGATCGCCAGGCACGCCATGGAACTCTTGCGTCAGGAACTGCAGCCTCTCAGAGACGGCCAGAATAGGATAACCGCCCAAAACGAGAAAATCACCGAATATATCCGCCAAATCTGGGACGGCATGGGAAAACGCGACACCGAACCAGAGGAATAGAAAACACAAGAGGAGATGTACCGATGGTACATCTCCTCTTGCCGATTAAATCATGGTGGCTGCAGCCCAGTTCCGCCAGGCGGTTTCATAGTCCCGGTAACTGATGCCCAGCTTATCGGTCAGCGCGGCCTCGAGCCTGTGGCCGTTTTGCAGGGCGTCGACCACGGCCGGCAGCTTGTTGCCCTCAGGGCCTTCAGCGAGATAGCGCACGGCGGCCAGCGACTCCCGGTAGGCCAGGGCCTGATTGGGCAGGTCGTCAAACTGCTCATCGAGCTGTTCCAGGCTGTATAAATCGCCTGTGAGCGAATTGTTCGCCGTCCGCCACTCGTAACCGTTCACTTTGTACTCCACATATTGGGCTAAGCCCTCGGTAAACCACCGGGGATAATTGCCGCGGGTCCTGTAGTCCAGCACCAGATGGGTCAGTTCATGGGCCATGGGGCCCGAGCGGACAAACTCCTCCGGGGACTCCGACTTCAGCCAGGCATGGGGCGACAAGACCTGGATAACCCCGCCCCAGTACACGCCCATAGCGCTTTGGTCGCCCGACCAGCCGAAAACCTTGTTGAGCTTTTGCCGATCCGGGTAAATCACCACCATCGGTTTACCGGCCGGAGTGAAGTCCAGCGCCTGGGTGACCGGACCGTAAGCCCGCTCCGCGGCGTCAGCCACCATGCCGACCGTATCGGCATCCTGAGCTGTATATTTAATTGTAAAGTGTGTTGTTTCATAAACCAGCATTTCGCGCGTCTCATAGTTCAGCTTTGCCTGCGCGGCTTGTCGCACGAGCGGGTATACCCACATCTGCGTCCGGACCGGCGGCTGGATGAATACGACGGCGGCGAGCGCCAGCAGGACAACGGCGACCGTTTCCAGTACCAACATCTTGCGCATAGACCTCCCTCCTCTCCCTGTGGGAACATGCAAGTACCCATTATAGCACAGGGGGAAGGCCTTGCCTATCGGTATTTTATGTAAACTATCTTGTCAGCGCGACCCCGGCACTTGTGCCGATCCGCGTAGCCCCGGCTGCGATCATCGCCACGACCTGCTCTTGAGTGCGGATGCCTCCGGAGGCTTTTATCCCAGCCCGATCGCCCACCACAGCCTTGAGGAGGCCGACATCTTCAACCGTCGCCCCGCCCGGCCCGAACCCGGTGGAGGTCTTGACGAAACAGGCTCCGGCCGCCAGACTGGCTTCGCAGCCCCGCCGCTTCTCGTCGGCGGTCAAGAGCGCCGTTTCCAGGATCACTTTGACCGGCCGGCCTTCCGCCGCCGCAACCACCTGGCGGATGTCCTCGGTCACGGCGTCCCACTGGCCGGCCTTCGCCGCTCCGATGTTCATCACCATATCGATCTCGTCGGCCTTGCGCAGCACCGCCGCCCGGGTCTCCAGCACCTTGACCTCCGTGAAGGTCGCGCCCAGGGGAAATCCGACCACTGTCGCCACTTTAACCCCGGTGCCGGCCAGTAAATGAGCCGCCATGTCGACATAAACCGGATTTACACATACGGCGGCGAAGCCATGCTCGGCCGCCTCCGCGCAAAGCGCCGCCACGTCGTCCACCGTAGCATCGGCCTTCAAAAGCGTATGGTCAATGTACTTGGCCAAATCCATAATTACCCCTCCCTCTTCGTGGCTATCTATTTCGGCGAGTATCGCGCACTTTCCTGTAAAAATCAAAACCCGGCTAAAGCCGGGTCTTGGGAGCGCTGAACGCTAACCCTGTTTTTCGATTTTCTCTTTCGGCGCCCCGCATTCGGGGCGTTTGCCCGGGCGGCAGCGCCCTCGCTGGCACCCCCGCAATGGCTGACTTCCCAGGCAGCCATTGCCCGTTCTCCCCAGACTAATTAATCTTTTTATCCTGGCAGGCCGGACAGATGCCGTAAAAGTAAAACTGCTGGCCGGTCAGGCGGTACGGGGTCTTTTTAGCCACGTCCTTCACAAAGCCTGCCGATTCAACATCATACAAGTCATCCACCCGCCCGCACTCCAGGCAACGGATGTGGGAATGCATGCTGGTATCGGCATCATAGCGGAAACTATCTTCCCCCGTGTTCAGAATCTGGATAAGCCCGATTTCGCGGAGAATTTCCACGGTTTTGTAAACGGTCGCCAGACTCATAGTGGGATACGCCGGCTGAAGCTGACTGAAAATCATTTCAGCGCTGGGATGGGCTCTGCTGTTAGCCAGGACCTGGTAAATTGCCAACCGCTGGGGCGTCACCTTGAACCCTCTGTCGCGAAGCAACGCGGTAATTTGTTCTTCCATAGCCGAGGTCCTCCTTTGAATAAGTAGTAATGGAAAATCGTTATCTAAGTATATTTATTTTTATTTTACTCGTTTTCGGGAAATGCTGTCAAGTGCCCGCGGAAAATAAACATAAAAATGCCCCGCTGCGCTTTGGCAGCGAGGCATTTTTATGTTTCGGCTCCTGCGTTGGCAGCCTTCCCTAGGCTATTGCATGCCTTGCTGGGACTGGCCGCTGAACTTGCTCTGGGCTTGAGTGATATCTTGCGGGTTGGCGTTTTTAACGTTATAGTACCCTTTTTGTTGCATCAGGTCAAAGATTTGTTTTTCCTGACTGTAGACATCTCCCAAGACGCTCATATAGTCACGCCGGAGTTGGTCGCTCGTGGCTTCCTGAATGTAAATGTTGAGCGACGACGCCAGGTGTTTGGTCTCGTTGAGGCATACCTGCAGCAAATCGCGATCGGCGAGCTGCATGCCCTGGCCGTTCATTTGGTTTTGTTGGCCTGTTTGGCCCTGTCCGGACATTTGTGCCATGCTCCTCACCTCTTACTGTAAGTTTTGACCGGCATTCAAGTGTTTACTGATCGTCTGAAAGTTCTGCTGATTCTTTTGCGCTAATTGTTGCAGCAGTTGTTTGGCTTGGTTGTCTTGCAGTTCATTGGCAAAATGGTTCAGCGTCTTGACATTGGCCTGCTCCATCGACAAGAAGTCTTCGAGATGCATTAACTCTTTGGCTGACAGCATTTCAATCCCCCTCCTTTCCGGTTTCACCATAAAATAGGTTGTACCAATCACGGAGGTAATATGCGTCCGGCCAGATTGTAGCCGGGGCCGGCAGGAGCCTGGATGCCCGCCGGGCAAATATAAGACTTTGGTCCCATAAAAACAGGACTAAAAGGAATACCTGAGCCCTATGGGGCGATGTATAATTACTGTATATGAAACCAGATTCCTACAAAAATCGACGGCTTCGTCAAAATGCGCAAAACATCCGTTGTATATGAGCTTTCAACCCTAAACTCCCCAATTAAATTTTGAATATTTATTCATTTGTTTACTATAAAATATACATTCATCAGATTAATTCTAAATACTATATTTTGGGGGATAAAGCGATTCCCCCGTCGAAATAGTC
The DNA here is from genome assembly GCA_002482545.1 of Sporomusaceae bacterium UBA7701. Taxonomy (GTDB): domain Bacteria; phylum Bacillota; class Negativicutes; order Sporomusales; family UBA7701; genus UBA7701. Next base: position 36,382 of record DLGF01000021.1, on the reverse strand, counting down.
TATAGGTTATGAATGCATCGCTGGGTGGATTTTATTAGCGTATGTATATAAACTACAATTTCCTACACGAAACGACACCAAGGGAAAGGCGGTGAGCAACGTGCGGATGGAAGACGCCGGGATTGGCATGGTCCTCGCGCAGGACGTGTTCGATGAGCGCGGCAATCTGTTACTCGAAAAAGGAATAGCCCTTACCAGAACGTACATTGCTCGGTTGAAGCGGTTGGGCGTCCGCCGTCTCAGCGTGCACGACCCTTATGCCGAGTCGTTGAAGCATAACCAGATCATCCGCAAAGAGCTTCGCTGGGAACTCAGGGATTGTTTCAGCGACTTATTCCGGATGAAAGCCGCCGATATTCTGAATTTTAAACCACCGGCCGCCAGCCTGGACAAACTCAACTCAGTGGTGGACGATGTTATTGCCGAGGCAGCCGTCCAGATTGACGAGGCCGTTAACCTTCAGGTGCGCCTGCCCAGCGAGGATGAAGCCCAGCATGCGGTAAACGTGTGCTTGCTCTCGGTCATCACCGGCCTGTATCTGAAGTTTGATCACCGTAATCTGCGGGACTTGGCTCTCGGCGCGCTGCTCCACGATCTGGGCAAATCCATGCTGCCGCCGACCGACAGGGATAAGGCGTTTCTCCATACCGTTTTCGGGCGGGAGCTCTTGCTTAGAAGTAATTTAAACACCGTGGTGGCCCGCATCGCCGCGGAACACCACGAGGCCTTTGACGGCTCCGGCCACCCGAAGGGGCTGCCGGCCAAGGATATTCATCCCCTGTCCCGGCTGGTTGCCATAACCAACTACTTTGATAATGCCATAAGCGCCGCCACCAAAGACCGCCTGCCGCGCCAGGAAGTGATCGAGCAGATGATGGCCGGCGGCAACGCCCAGTTCGATCTCAATCTGTTGCGGGCCTTTCTGAACACCGTGGCGATTTTTCCCGTGGGGAGCCTCATTCGCCTGAATACGGGCCGCACCGCCTATGTGATCGGCAATCGTATTCATTTTCCGTTGCGTCCGGTCGTCAGGCTGATCGATGACTATGGCCATACGGATGTCGATCTGGTGTTGAAACCCAATCTGACCATTACCGAACTTATTGCCGAATAGCGGCCTATAGCAAGAACTCCGTCAATCGACGGAGTTCTTTTCTTGCCGCAAAAAAAAGCGCCTCACCGGAGGCGCTCTGATTGTCGCGAAACCCAGGCTGGCGAGAAAGGCCCAGATGCACGTTCAGATTTGCGAACCCTCTGGTTGTCAGGGCAGTTGTCCCTGGCGCTTTCCGCTTTCGTATATCAGTTTTTTAGCCGAAATGAGCACACCGACAAGCAACCAAAAGGCCCAGTACATCATGACCAGAGGATAGCTGAGGGCGAAGGTCGCGCCGAACAGGGCAAATAACGGTTGCATGACCAGAAACCAAGTCACGAAGCCGGTTCCCAGCGAAAAAATAAAAATACAAAGCGTTGCCAGGCAAGGGTTGTTCCGCCGCAGGGCTATCCTGGTGCCCCGGTCGCCGACCAGGACCAAAAGTCCGACCAAGAGGATTGCTGCCAGGAAAGGTTTTGCCACTCCATAACCGCTGATTACACCATCCCACAGAGCCTGCACACTGCCACCCCCACATATTTGTACTACTTGTTATATATTGACGGCAGTGGCAAATTATGCTACAAAGTTTTAATCGTCTCCCATTTTCGTCCGGCGAACCGTCGCCAAAGCACAATGCTCCGGAGCAGGAAGTCCGCTGCGGTTATGTACCAGGCTATGGTGACGTCATAATGCCATTTTACGATAAACAGGTATACGAGCGGCAGGCGCGCGCCCCACACGCCGATGGTCGTCACATACATCGGCCATTTGGTGTCCCCCGCGCCCCGGAGCGCTCCGGCCAGCGCATTGGTTATCGCCAGCGTGGGCTGCTCCAAAGCGCCGATCATGATGCAGAGAGAACCCCAGTAAACCACTTCGGGATCATCGATGAATAGTCCCGTCAACTGCTTGGCAAATATAAGGAAGATCATCGCCATCCCGCTCATGCCCACGATGGCGATGGTGTTGATGAGCCACACGTACTGGCGCGCCCGGTGCGGGAGTCCCCTGCCCAGGTTTAGGCCGGTAAGGGTCATGGCGGCAACGGAGAGGGCAAAGCCCGGCATGAACGAAAGGGATTCGGCCTGAACGGCGATCTGGTGGCCCGCGAACTGAACGGCGCCGACACCGGCCAGCATAAAGGTGAACGCCATCCGGCCGCCTTGCAGGGCGAGCTGCTCCAAGGCCGCCGGAATGCTGATATTCAGGATGCGCGCCACGATCGGCGCGTGGTAGGTTAAGACAAGTCCCGGAGTCAGCCGGGTACGGGAATTGCTCGCCAAGACCGCCAGCACCACCAATCCTCCGGCCAGTTGGGAGGCGGCTATGCCGTAAGCCGCCCCGAGAGGTCCCTGGGCAGGGAGGCCCCAGCCAAAGATCAGGACGGACCCGAATCCGATCGCGATTGCGTTGCTCAGCGTGGTAATGAAGAAGGCCACCCGCGTCTGCCCCATACCGCGCAGGATGGCGCTCCCGATCGCCATGATCAGAAAAAACGGCGAGGCCAGAAACATGATCTGCAAAAGCCGGACCGTGAGAACAGCCACCGCAGGGTCAGCGCCGATCGAATGAACCACCGGGGAAGCGGCGTAATAGCCCGCCGCCGCGACCAGCGCACCGCAGACGCCCCCCAGCAGGACCGCCTGCCCGGTTATGATCCGGACCGCCTCCCAGTTGCCTGCCCCGACCTCCCGGGATACGATGGCGGCCGCCCCCGTGCCGGCTGCGGCAAAAACCATGGCGCTGGAAGCCTGAATCAGCGTCGCAAGGCCTACGGCGCCAAGCGCGACCGCGCCAAACCGGCCCATCATGGCGGTAATCGAAATGCTGACCAGCATCACCCCGAGCATTTCCAGCACGACCGGCCAAGCCAACCGGAATATTTGTCTTCGCATATACGCTTTTACCGGAAACATAAAAGAGCCCCCATTGCATGCCCGATGCTTATGCTATAATACTATTGTATCTTGAATAAGGCTGGTGACAATGTGCTATTTGACGAGATTCCCGCGATTATCGCCCGTGAGCTCGGCGTTCGGCCTGCGCAGGTCGCAGCGACCGCCAAACTTCTCGACGAAGGCAATACCGTGCCCTTCATCGCCCGCTACCGGAAAGAAGTCACGGGCGAACTGGACGAAGAGCAGATTCGGTCTGTCGAAGACCGGGTCCAATATTTGCGCAACCTCATTAAACGCCAGGAAGAGATTTTCTCCAGTATCACCGATCAGGGAAAAATGACGCCGGAACTGGAAGCGTCGATTCAAGCGGCAACCAAGCTTCAGGAGTTGGAAGATCTCTACCTGCCCTTCCGCCCGAAAAAACGCACCCGAGCCCAGATCGCCCGCGAGAGAGGTTTGGCGCCTTTGGCCGAGCTGATGCTGGCCCAGGTGATGACTGAGGGAGACCCCTTGGCTCTTGCCGCGGAATATATCGACGCCGAGAAAGGCGTCGACACCGCCGAAGCGGCCCTGGCCGGCGCCCAGGATATCGTGGCCGAGACCATCAGTGAGCGGGCTGATTTCAGGGCCGCCCTCCGCCGTAAACTCTGGGCCGAGGCCGAGATTGCGACGACGTTCGCCGCCGCCGAGGGGGAGGGGCAAGAGTTCCTCAATTACCGGGAATACCGGGAGCCGGTGCGGCGGATGCCTTCCCACCGCATCCTGGCCGTCAACCGCGGCGAGCGGAAAGATGTGCTCAAAGTTGAACTGGCCACCACCCACGAAGCCAACATCGAACTTATGCTGCGCCAAGTCCTGAAACAGGCGTCGATTTTCAGCGATCTCATCCGGGCCGCGGTGGCTGACGGGTATAAACGCCTGATGTTTCCATCCCTGGAGCGGGAAATCCGCAGCCTGTTGACCGAGAATGCCGAAAAGCAAGCCATCCGGGTATTTGGCCTCAATCTTCGCCAACTCCTCCTGCAACCGCCCCTGGCCGGCCACACGGTGATGGGGTTGGACCCCGGCTACCGCACCGGCTGCAAGATGGCGGTCATCAGCCCCACCGGGACAGCCTTGGCCACCACTACGCTGTATCTCACCATGAGCGACCGGGAGCGGGGGCGGGCAGCCGACACCGTTCTGGCCGCCATCCGGCAGCATAATGTCAGTCTGATAGCCATCGGCAACGGCACCGCCTCTTATGAAACGGAGGAGTTCGTCGCCGGCCTGATCAGCCGGCACAGCCTCGCGGTGCGCTATCTGATCGTCAACGAAGCCGGGGCTTCGGTGTACTCCGCCTCCAAGCTGGCGAAGGAGGAACTGCCCGGCCTGGATGTATCGCTCCGAGGAGCGGTGTCCATCGCCCGCCGGGTGGAAGATCCGCTGGCGGAGCTGGTCAAAATCGACCCAAAATCCATCGGGGTCGGCCAGTATCAGCATGACGTCGATCAAAAGGAACTGGGGCGGACCCTGACCCAGGTGGTCGAGTCCTGTGTCAACCATGTGGGGGTTGAACTCAATACCGCCTCGCCGGAACTCCTGACCTATGTCGCCGGCGTCAACGCGTCGGTGGCCAAAAACATCGTCGCCCACCGGGATGAAAATGGGCCGTTCAACAACCGGAGCCAACTGCTGAAAGTCCCCCGCCTCGGTCAATCAACCTTTACCCAGTGTGCCGGATTCCTCAGAATCCAGCACGGGAAAAACCCCTTGGACAGCACGCCGGTTCACCCCGAATCCTACTCATTGGCCGAAGCGCTGTTACATAAGCTTGGATTTTCCCTGGCCGCCCTGGCGGAGAAGGAACAGCTCCGGCGACTACAGGCGACCGTCGCGGAGGCCGACGCGGCTAAACTCGCCGCCGAACTTGGGGCCGGCGAGCCTACCGTCCGCGATATTCTCGCCGCCTTGGCCAAGCCCGGACGGGACCCGCGCGAGGACCTTCCGCCCCCGTTGACCCGCAAAAATATCGTCAAGCTGAGCGACATCGCCGCCGGCAGCCTGGTCCGGGGAACGGTCCACAATGTGACGGATTTCGGGGTTTTCGTGGATTTCGGCGTTAAAACCAACGGCCTTATCCACCGGTCCGAACTGAGCGACAAGCCTTTCCGCCATCCCCTCGACGTGATTGCGGTCGGGGATATCGTTGACTGTCTGGTCCTGAACGTGGACGAAAGCCGGGGCCGGATCGCCTTAAGCCTGAAGAAGGCCAAGCAGAACAAGTAAAAGCAAGAGGTAGATGTTCAAGGCATCTACCTCTTTGTTATCCTGCCGGAATAGATGATTTACTCCAGGCTGACAAGGAAATAGTAATGCGGCTGGCCGCCGTGATAGAGCTCTAGTTCGATATTCGGAAAATCTTCGACAATTCCTGCCAGCACGGCGGCGGCTTTTTTCTCATCCAGCCCGGCGCCGTAGTACAGGCTGACCAGTTCGGTACCGGGCCGGAGCAGGGACCGGAGCACCGTTTTCAGCACTGCGCCCAGATCGTCGCCCGCGATCGTTGTTTTGTCGTCCGCCACGCCGATAAACTGGCCGCCGCGAATTTCCAGGCCGTCTAGCCGGCTGTCCCTCACGGCCCTGGTGATCCCGGCGGACCGGACGGCGAAAGCGCGTTCTTTCATCCGCTCCAGGTTGGCGGCCAGTTCGTCGTCCGGTTGGAAAGCGACCAGAGCGGCCAGTCCCTGGGGCACATTTTTGGTTGGGATGACTTCCACCTGGGCGCCAAGCAGTTTTTGCGCTTGCCGTGCGGCCAGGACAATATTCGCGTTATTGGGAAGAAGGATATACCGCTTTGCCGAGCCGTTATGAACGGCGTTGACGAAGGCCTCGACCGGAGGATTCATCGTCGGCCCGCCCTCAATGACGTCCGCCGCGCCCAGGCTCCGCATAATCGCGGTCAGGCCCGGCCCGGGAGACACAGCGATAACCGCCAGTCCGGCCTTGGGAAGCGTTTCCGCCGAGGAAGCCCGGCTCTGGTCGGCCATATTGTCGATCTTGATGTCGTGCAACTGTCCCCAGGCCAGCCCTGTTTCCAGCACCGCGCCCGGCGCAGCGGTATGAATATGAATTTTCAGCACATCGCCGGTTGCGGCGACAATCAGCGATTCACCCAGCGGCTCCAGTTGCTTCCTTGCTTCCGCCGCGTCCACCGCGGCCGGGCTGACAAGGAACTCGGTGCAATAAGGATGGCTGATAATCACTTTGCCGGCGCTGGCCGGAACGCGCAGCAGGGTTTCAAAGTCGGCCTCCGGGCTTGTATAGCGCCCTTCCAGCCCGGCCAGACAGCCCTCGAGCAGCACGATCAGTCCCCGCCCGCCGGCGTCGACCACTCCTGCCTGCTTGAGCACCGGCAGAAGCTCGGGCGTCTTTAACAGCTCCGCTTTTCCGGCGGCCACCGCTGCCTGAAGCACTTCGGCGAAACCCAGGTTATCCCTGACGGCCCGCCGGGCCCCTTTGGCGATACCCTTGGCGACCGTCAGAATGGTTCCCTCGACCGGACGGGCCACGGCGCGGTAGGCGTATAAAATTCCATACTGGAACGCCTTGCCCAGCTCGGCCGAGGTGGCCTCGGCCTTTCCGGCGAGCCCCCGGGCGATGCCGCGGAAAAGCTGCGACAGAATAACGCCGGAGTTTCCCCGCGCTCCCAGGATGGCGCTGTCCGCCGCCCGCCGGCTGATCTGGCCGATTCCCGGGGCGTCACCTTCCCCCAGCGCCCGGTTGACCGCGCCCAGAGTCAGCAGCATATTGGTTCCGGTGTCGCCATCCGGAACAGGAAACACATTCAGCCGGTTTATCGCTTCATGTTGCTCGACAAACGCTGCGTAGGCGCCGGCGATCATTCGTCGGAAATCAGCGGCCGCGAGTATTTCACTTTTTCCAGCCATTCCATCACGCTCCGTCTTCTTCCAGTGATTCCTGATAAATAATCCCGAGCAGCCCCGGTCCCAGATGGGTTCCGAGGACGGCGCCCCCGGCCGCGACCGTGATGTCGCAGTCCGGATACAGTTCGCGCAACTGCCGCTCGAGCCGGTCTCCCTCATCTGCGGCTTCAATTTGCACGATTCCAATGTAGGCGGGGCGCCGGCACCGCTTAAGCTCCTCGACCATCCGGGCCACGGCCCGCTGCCGCGTCCTCACTTTGTCAAGCACCGCGACCTTGCCCTCCACCAGGTACAAAACCGGCTTGATCTGCAGGAGAGTGCCGATGAGCGCCGACGCCCCGCCGATCCGGCCGCCCTTATGCAGATACTCCAGGGTCCCGGGGACGAACATGGTCCTGGTACGCTGCCGCCTGGCCTCAAGGCCGCCGGCGATTTTCTCCGCCGGAGTGCCCCGGGCCGCTTCCTCCAAGGCCCATTCGGCCATCTTCACCATCCCGGCGGCCGTGGTGCCTGAATCGATTACCCACACTCTGCCGCCCACCATGCTTGCTCCGGTTTTTGCACTTTGCAGCGTGCCGCTCACCGCGCTCGATAAAGTAATAATAATCACATCGTTGCCGTCCCGGGCAAGCGGGCCGGCGACCCGGGCAAAATCTCCCGGCGACGGCTGAGAGGTCCGGGGATGACGGCGGCCGGCGGCCACGGCGGCGAACAATTCCGCCGGAGCGATCTTTTCCTCCGGCCACTCCTGGCCGTCCAGCATCACGGTGAGGGAAACAACGTGCAGATTGGCATAGGCGGACAGTATCGCCGGCGATACGCCGGCCGTGCTGTCCAGCACGATATGGATGTCAGGCACAACCATTCCTCCTTCGGTTCCTCTATCCTATTTTATCAGAACAGCCCCGTCAAATATACCATCCTCCAGCCGGACCAGGGCTCCGCCCTGCGGAGCGCCGGGCGCCAACCCCCCGGGACCGTCGTACCGGCGGGCATGCAAGCCAGCAGCCGGGACGAATCCCGGCTGCTGGTCGCGTAGCGGCTATTTTCTTTAAACCGGATTTATCCTGCCGCGGTGGTGGCTGCGGTCTGTTTGACAATTTCCGTCTCGGCGCCATGGACCCCACATTCGGGACAGATCCAGGTCTGAACCCGGAGCATTACATCCTTGCTCTCCAAACTATACTTGATGTACGTGTACTTGGATATCTTGTCGAGATGCTCGCACCAGTTGTTTGGCATGACTGCCGCCTCCTTATCGCACTAAACTTATATTCTGGTACTAATACCTGGTTCTAATTATATTCGCTGCGGATCCGTTTTATTCCTGCCGGAGAGTAATTTTTTCCGATGACAAATTCAGTCAAAACCGGCGGATGGATGTCGAAACAAGAGGAAATTCACCAGGATAACGCGAAGAAGTAACCAGCAATAATTACGGGGGACTTCCGGCATGGAACAAAAACTACTGTTTGCCCTGGATATCGGGACCCGCAGCGTGGTTGGCCTGGTCGGCGAGCAAGTCGCCGGCGGCATCGACATATTGGCCATGGAGCGCCAGGAACACAACACCCGGGCCATGCTCGACGGCCAAATCCACGATGTGCCCGAGGTGGCTCAGGTTTTGGCAAGCGTCAAGACCCGGCTCGAAAGCCGGGTCGGCCCGCTCCGGAAAGTATCGGTAGCCGCCGCAGGCCGCGCTTTGTGCACGGTGAAAGCCACTGCCGAGATCGATTGCGGCGCCAGGGGCGCACTGACCGGCGAGGACGAAAGGGCCCTGGAATTGGCCGGCATCCAGACCGCCCAGCAGCAGCTTGCCACATCCAAGGCGGTGGCGGATCCGACCGGCTATTACTGCGTCGGCTATAGCGTCGTGCGGTTTTCGCTGGATGGGACCGCCTTCAAGAGTCTCATCGGACAGCGGGGCAAGTCCGCAGGGATTGAACTGATTGCCACTTTTCTGCCCCGTCAGGTTATCGATTCGCTGCATTCGGCCATTGCGGCGGCGGGCCTGGAGATGGCCACCCTGACGCTGGAGCCGATCGCCGCCATCAATGTGCTGATCCCTCCGACCATGCGCCATCTCAACCTCGCCCTCGTCGACGTCGGGGCCGGCACCTCCGATGTGGCCATAACCCGGGAGGGGTTGGTCATCGGCTACGGAATGGTGCCTTTGGCCGGCGACGAAGTGACGGAAGCCATCTCCCAGGCTTATCTCCTGGATTTTACCGTGGCCGAAATGCTCAAGCGCAAGCTTGGCGGCAAGACGAAGAACGTTTGCTTTACCGATGTACTGGGAGTGGCCCAGAAAGCTCCCGCATCCGAGATCGTCGAAAAGGTATCGCCGGTGGTCGGCGAATTGGCGCAGGCGATTGCGGCCCAGATTCTGGCCTTGAATGCCACCCCGCCCCAGGCCGTCCTCCTGGTTGGCGGCGGCTCGCTGACTCCCCGGCTGCCGGAGGCCGTGGCCCAGGCTCTGGACATCGCCCCCACCCGCGTGGCCATCCGCCGCCCCGATTCCATCGGGGGAATCGGGAAAATACCGGGCGAGCTCTGCGCTCCGGACGGAGTGACCCCGCTCGGCATTCTCAAGCTCGCCAACGGCAATACCCTGAATTTTATGCAGGTCGCGCTCAACAATCAGCCGTTGCGGCTCTTTAACCTCGGAAAGCTGACCGTCGCCGACGCACTGCTGGTCGCCGGCATCGAGATCCGCAGCCTGGGCGGCCGGCCGGGAATGGGGATTACCGTAACCGTCAACGGCAAGAAGAAATCCCTCCCTGGGAGCCATGGCCAGCCCGGCAGCATCCTGGTCAACAACGAGGCGGCTTCCTTCAGCCATCCCTTGGCCGAAGGCGACGCCATCGTCGTCACCAAGGGTACCGACGGCAACAGCCCTTGTCCGGTTATTGCGGATATAGCCGCTATTCCCCCGGCGATCACCGTCCTGATCGGGGACGAGCTCCACACGGTCGAGCCGGTTATCACCGTCAACGGCAAGAGCGCCGCCGCCGCCATGAAACTCAGCGACCGGGACGAGGTAATCTGCCGCCCGGCCGCAACCCTGCAAGAAGTATTCGCGCTGCTCGGCCGCCCGATCGAACCCGCCGAATATCGCTATACGATCAACGGAGCGGAGCGCTCCTTCAGCCGCTGGCCTAAGTTGACCCTTAACCAGGCGGCAGCCGCCTTATCCTCCGCCGTCAGGGACAATGACATTATCGGCGTCGACCCCGGCGAGCCGCCGACGGTTGCTGAGCTCCTCGGGTTCGGGGAGGATACGGACGCTTACTGCCACGTACTGTTCAACGGCGTCAAGTGTCCCATACCGCTTCGCCGGCAGACCGTGCAGATCGACGGGAAAGCTGCGGAACTTCCCCAGGTCGTTCCTCCCGGAGCGCTGGTCGACTTTACCGTTTACGAAGTCAAGCCCACGGTGAGCGATGTGCTGCTCGCCGCCGATTTCGACCCTAGGACCCTTCCCGCCACCGGGAGAATCGACGTCCTGGTCAACGGCCAGCTCGCGGAATATACCACCTCTGTCAAGAACGGCGACAGTGTGGATGTCGTCATTCGCTAACCCAGGCTGGCAAGAAGGCTCCAGATGCACGTTTTGATTTCATGAGTCCTTCCAGCGTCCGTTGCCTGCCGGCAAATAGATTCACGAACAGCGGGCGGGCCGCACCGGAAGAGCGTTCTGGCCGGAAGATGTTTATTAAGCTGCGGGAAGCGATAGCGTCGGAGCGTTCATAAACATTTTCCGTGTTTAGGCAAGAAGCTGCGTGCTTCGGTCGTACGCAAAGCAAGCGCTCTTAGAGCCAAGTGCGCAAGTTCTTAGCGCGCATGCGCTTAGAACTGCGGCCTACCTCTTGCGGGTGCGACGCAGATGGACCTTTATCGCCAACATAAAGAAGGGGAACGCCGTCCGGCGTCCCCTTCTTTATGCTTGTATATAGCTTTGCAGTTTCCGCGGCTGTAGAATGACCATTTCCTGACCGTCGAAATCGATGATCCTGTCTTTCTTCAGACTACTCAACGTCCGGGTCACCGTCTCGCGGGTCGTCCCGACCAGGCTGGCCAAGTCCTGCCGGGAAAGCTCCAGGGTAATGCCGATTGACCCGTCCGGCCCCGGGCGGCCATGTTCCTTCCCCAGGCGCAGCAGGGTTTCGGCGGTTCTCGCCAGCACATCGTTCAGCGCCAGGTTCTTGATTTTTTGCTGGGCGTACAACAGCCGCTGGCTCAGAGCCTTGATAAGCTGGAGAGCCAACCGGTTATTGCTGAGGACAAGCCGTTCCAGATCGCTGTTTTTTATAATCCCGACGCGGGATTCTTCCACGGCAATGGCCGTGGCCGGATAGGGCTGATTGTTGAAGAGCAGGACTTCGGCGAAGATATCGCCGGGGCCAAGAATTTTTATAATATGCTCGCGCCCGTCGTCAGTGGCCTTGACAATCTTGACTTTTCCGCTGAGGACATAGTGGAATCCTTCCCCAGGTTCCCCTTCCATAAAAATAACCGCTCCCCGGCGATAAAGCCGTTCCAGCGTGTTGGCGCCAATCTGGGCCAGCTGGCTGTCCGGCAGTTCGGCGAATACCGGTATCTGCTTGAGGTACTGCATGGTCGAAGTCATCCCGGGCTCCTTCTATACGCCAAATTTCACCGCGACTTCGGGGCCGACTTTGCTATAGGGCTGGACATTGTTGCGGCCCAGCTGCTTGGCGCGGTACAAGGCCCGGTCGGCTTGCTCGAAGATCGCCTGGCTGCTCATGCCGGGCCGGCGAACCGCCATGCCGATGCTGACCGTCACGGGAATGCGACCGGCGCCGCTTTCAAACTCCCATTCCGCCACCTTTTGCCTAAGCCGCTCCGCTATCTTCATCCCCATCTGGGGGGTTGTGCCGGGCAGGACGACGACAAACTCCTCGCCGCCATAGCGAAAGGCAAGATCGCCGCTCCGAACGCTGAGTTTAATGATATTGCCGATGGTCACCAGGACTTTGTCGCCCACCAGATGGCCATGCGCATCATTCAGCTTTTTGAAGTGATCGATGTCGACCATCAGCAGGACATACTGGGGCAGGCTGTCGATCCGCTCCTTGTACGCCCGGTGGTTGTACAGGCCGGTAAGGGCGTCGGTGAGGGCCATGTGGTAGTTGCGATCGTTCTGCTTAATGAGTTCCAGCATTTGCTGGTCATCGCTCGCCTGTTTGGCCAGGAACAGATCCAGCCGGGCGGCGGCATACGCGACCAGGCTGAAGCCCAGCAAATTAAAAGCGATCCGGGCCGCCTCGGCCGGACCGACGGAAATCCCGGTCGCGGCGAGGGTTGCCGCCAGGAAGGCCGCCATTACCATGGCGGTTACCCTTCCGATCCTTCGTCTGCCTACCCGCAGGGCAGTGCGCATAAGCAGAAGATGGTACAGGATATTGCTGAATTCCGCCTGTACATAAGTAAGACCGGCGCACAGGAGAAGACTGACCAGCAGTTCTCCCGCGCCGGGCAAGGTATAACGCCGGCATAGCCACAGATTATAGCCGATATAGCCAAGGATCAGGCCGACCGTCCACTGCCAGGCCGCCGCGGTTAGCAGCCAGGCGGCGAAGCCGATAAACAGGGCGAACCCGATGCTTGCCCACCTTGATAAGATTTGGATGTATTCCGAACCGCCCGCTCCCCCGGCAGCTTTGCCGTCATACATGCCCATTGCCACCGCCCGTCCTGTTAGTCCCTGAGGATCTTATCTATGTATCGTGTGTCTTTTTCCGGTTGTTAAGCCTAATTGTATATATTTAGCATGGATTCAAAAAAATCCTACCAAATATTGTGATAAGACACGAAAAAAATAACAAACCCGGGCATGAGCGGCGTCATTTGCCCGGGTTTTGCAGGTATATGAACCGTATGTACGGGACCAAGCCCGGTGTTTTATCTCTATTTGTCCAGCGCCACGTCAATTTCGATGGGGATTCCGTCGATCTTCAATTCTACAACGAGATTATTGACATTGCCGATTTTGGATACCGAAGAATCCCCTACAACCAAGGTCGGCGGAGAAATATTCGTCTTTGTGCCCCGGGCCTCAAACAGGGTGACGGCGTTAGCGGCCAGCATGTTTCCCAGTTCGGAAATAGCGGACTCGGCCATGGCGTCGAAGGTCTCGACAGGCATTCCCATCATCATGGTGCTGGCAATCTTCTTGGCGGAATCGACCGACATGTTATACACTACATTGCCCCTGATCTGGTCGGTCAGACCGACAATCACCATGACCCCCTGGCTGGAAATCTTCGGATCAGACGAGATGGCCAGCCGGCCCCGCTCAATATTCTGGAAGCCCAGTTGCGGCATTACGACTCCTACTGCATCAAGAAATGGCGCGACTTTATTTACGTCCATGCAACTTCCTCCTTCTTAAAGCCGACCGACAGCACGACCTTTCCATCGAAGATAGCGGCGGACAAAGTCGCCGAATGGATATGGGGGCTGATTACCCGGTAGCCCTCGCCGGTAATGATGCCGGGCGGGGAAACCCGGAGAGCCAGGCCCTTGAACTGCTTATTCAGGCGGGAGGTAGCATGGCCGGCCACAATATTCGCAAATTCGGCCATGACCTGATGAACCTCTTCAGGGCGCTTGGGTTCCCGTTTGAGAAGACTGCGCGCAAGCTCGGAGGCAGTCGCATAAGACAGGTCCATCGCCATCCGTCCGCTCACCTCGCCGGTGATGCCGACCAGGATGGTGATCCCCAGCGAGGTGTCCCCGGGTTTGGCCTCCTGGATTAAATCTTCCTGACTGAAAGAAATCCCGCACCGGTTCAGGTTGTCCACCAGCGCTCCGGCGAAAACCCCCGGATATAGGGAATCCAGCTCCTCCGGCAGCCGGTGCAGGCCGATGGCTTCCCGCAGGGCGGCGACAAGCTCGTCCGCCTGCACAGGTTTCTGAAGATAGCCGCAGGCGCCTTGCGCCTTTGCTTCCTGGGCCATGGCTTCATCCCACATGCTGGATACAATGACCACCTTGGCTTCCGGGTGCTCCTTCCGCAGCCTGGCGGTGCAGCCAATCCCGTCGATGTCCGGCATGGCGACATCCATAGTGACTACATCCGGCCGGTGCTGAGAATACTGGGCCAGCACGGAGGATAAATCCTCGGCTTCACCGACGACTTCGAATTCCTCCTCCGGCAGGGCGTTGATCAAGATGGCCCGGCTGAAAGGAGAATCGTCGACAACCAGCACGCGGATCTTTGTTTTTTCTTCTGCCATAGCGCCTCCTGCAAGAATGAATTTCATTTTATTTATTCATTATAACATAGTCCGTTATAGAATAATTTTACTCCAAAGGTTTGTGAAATAAATATTTTGCAACAAGTTCATCCTGAAAAACAGAACTGCCAGCATCTTTTCCGGTGCTGACAGCTTCCTGTCGGATCAACCGCGCAGGTCTGGCGCCTCTTTTATCTCCATTGGCCGGGACGCAGCGGGGCTTTAGCCGCGGAGCCACCGTACGGCATCTAGAGCATGATAGGTTATGATCATGTCCGCCCCGGCGCGTTTCATTCCGGTAAGCGTTTCCAGCACAATCCGCCGCTCGTCGATCCAGCCCTTGGCGGCAGCGGCTTTGACCATCGCGTATTCTCCGCTTACATTATAGGTCGCCACCGGCACCGTAACGGTGTCCCTGACCTGGCGGACAATATCGAGATAGGCCAGCGCCGGCTTTACAATAACGATATCCGCCCCTTCCTCAATATCCAGGGCCACTTCCTTCAGAGCTTCACGGGCATTGGCCGGATCCATCTGATAGGTCCGCCGGTCGCCGAACTGCGGCGCCGAGTTGACGGCGTCCCGAAAAGGGCCGTAATAAGCCGAGGCGTATTTGGCGGCATAGGCCATGATGCTGACCTGAGTGTGGCCTGCCGCGTCCAGGGCCTCGCGAATAGCCTGAACACGCCCGTCCATCATGTCCGATGGGGCGATGATGTCGGCCCCGGCGGCGACGTGGCTGAGGGCGGTCTTAGCCAGAAGTTCGAGAGTGGGGTCGTTGTCCACACACCCGTTGCCGATCAAGCCGCAATGCCCATGGCTGGTGTACTGGCACAGGCAAACATCGCTGACGATGATCAGTTCGGGAACGGCGGCCTTTATCCGCGTAATCGCTTTTTGCACCGGACTTTCCTGATCCCAGGCCCCCGAACCTCTTTCATCTTTGTATTCGGGAACGCCAAAAACAAGGATGGCTGGAATGCCCGCTTCATAGACCTCTGCCGCAGCCGCCACGGCCATATCCGGCGAATAGTGGTAACAGCCGGGCAGCGACGGCACTTCTTCTTTGATCCGGTTGCCCGGAACAACAAACAACGGATAGATCAGGTCGGCGGGATTCAGCCGGGTTTCCCGCACCAGGGAGCGAAGCCCCTCCGACGCTCTGAGCCGGCGTGGGCGAATGGTTGGATATGTCATTTTGACCCCTCCTCAAACAAAGTACAGATGGCGGACACCAGCCCCCGGATGGTATAGTCTTCCGCTACGGCATCCGGGACAATGCCGTTGTCCAGGCAGGCGGCCGCGGTGATCGGCCCGATACAGGCCACGCGGGTCTTGTCCTGCCAAGACGTGTCCCGCCCTAAAAGCGCCAGCAGATTGGTGACGGTTGATGAACTGGTGAAAGTGACAAGGTCGATCTCGCCCGCGGCCAGTCTCGCCGCAAGGCTCGGCCCGTCCGTGTCGGCGGTTATGGTGCGATAAGCGGTTACAACCGACACTTCGGCCCCCAACTCGGAAAGCTTTTCCGGCAAAAGCTCCCGGGCAACCTCCGCCCGCGGAATGAGCACCCTCATGCCCGGCTTCAGCTCACCCTGAAGAGCGGCGACGACTCCCTCGGCCCGGAATTCCGCCGGCACCAGGTCGGCGATAAGGCCATAGCCGCGGAGCCGGGCGGCGGTGGGAACGCCGATGGCGGCGACCTTCCGCCCGCCCAGCGCCCGGGAATCGAGGCCGGCGGCATGAAGCCGCCGGAAAAAGTAATCCACGCCGTTGGCACTGGTGAAGATCAGCCAGTCATAGTTCTTCAAACAGCCGACGGCTCTGTCCAGGTCGTCAAAGCTCTCCGGCGGCACGATCTTGATGACCGGAGCCTCCAAGCACCTGGCCCCGAGGGCCTCCAGCGCATCGCTGAGCGCGCTGGCTTGCTCCCTGGCCCGCGTCACAAGAATGGTCTTGCCGAAGAGCGGCTTGGTATCAAACCAGGCCAATTGCTTCCGCAAGGCCACTACCTCGCCGACGATAAAAACCGCGGGCGGCTTCAAGCCCCGCCCGGCGACCTCGCCGGCCGCCCGGGCCAGGGTTGTGAGGAGCACTTCCTGCTCCGGCTTGGTTCCCCAGCGAATAACAGCCGCAGGAGTATCGGGCGATCGACCGTGGTTCATCAGCTGTGCGGCGATGGCGGGCAGGTTTTCGACCCCCATCAGGAAGACAAGGGTATCGACCCCGCTGGCCAGCTTGTCCCAGCAAATCCCGGAAGCGGTCTTTCCGGGCTCTTCATGCCCGGTCACAACCGCAAAAGAAGTGGCCAGGCCCCGGTGGGTCACCGGTATCCCGGCATAGGCCGGAACGGCGATTGCCGAGGTAACGCCGGGCACAATTTCGAAGGGAACGCCTTCACCGGCCAGTTCCAGGGCTTCTTCCCCGCCCCGTCCGAAAACAAAGGGATCGCCGCCTTTCAGCCGGACGACAATCCGTCCTTCCTTGGCCTTTTCGACCAACAGGCGGTTGATGTCTTCCTGCCTCAGCGTATGCTCGCTCGAAGCCTTCCCGACATAGACGAGTTCGGCGTCCGGCCGGGCAAGCCCCAAAAGGCGTTCATCGGCCAGCCGGTCGTAGACGATGACATCGGCCTCTTCCATACAGTCCCGCCCTTTTAGGGTGATTAATTTATAATCGCCGGGTCCGGCCCCGACCAAATAAACCTTGCCCTGACTCATGCTTCTTTCCTCCCCGTGCGGCCGAGCCCGGTTATGCCGGCTAAAATCTCCCGGCCGCCGGCTTCATACATGGCCTGGGCCAGAGCAGTCCCGAGTTTGGCAGCTTCCCGCGGCGTTCCGGTGATCCGGTCCCGGATGCGCTGCTGACCGTCCACCGACAGGATGGCTGCGTCCAAGACCAGGACTCCGGCCTCGATCCGGCCATAAACGCCGATGGGAACCTGACAGCCGCCTTCCAGCTCGCTGAGAAAGGCCCGTTCGGCCGCAACCGCCTCCTCCGTTTCCCTATGGTGAAGCGGCTCCAGACAAGGCAGGACCACGGGGTCGTTTTCCCGGGTCTCAACCGCCATGGCCCCCTGGCCCACGGCCGGCAGGCATATGTCATGGGGCAGAATCTCCGTGATCCGGTCGTCCCAGTTCAGTCGCCGGAGGCCCGCCACCGCCAGAACGATGGCATCCAGTTCGGTCTCCATTAATTTTGCCAGCCGAGTGTCCAGATTCCCCCGCAAATCCGTGACGATCAGATCCGGCCGGTAATGCAGCAATTGAGCCTTGCGCCGGAGGCTCGACGTGCCGATGCGGGCTCCGCGGGGCAGGTTGTCCAGCGTACGGTAGCGGGGGCTGATCAAAGCGTCTCCCGGTTCAAGCCGCTGGGTGATTGCGCCGATGGCCAGGCCTGGCGGCAGTTCGGTCGGCATATCCTTGAGGCTGTGAACCGCCAGGTCAATCTCCCCGCTCAGCAGTTCCTTCTCCAGCTCCTTGGTGAACAAACCCTTGCCGCCGATCCTGGCCAATGGAACATCGAGGATTTTATCTCCGGTGGTGATGATGTGTTTTAGGACAACTTCGACCGCGCTGTTCTGCTCCTTGAGGCAAGCCGCCACATAGCCGGCCTGCCAGAGCGCGAGTTTGCTACCGCGCGTGCCGATTACCAATTTTTCGGCCACGATCTTCTACCTCTCCTGCTTCCTCAAGTTTGAACAGCGCACGCACCGCCTCCAGGTAATAATGCTCTTTCCCGGTACCGGCAACCGCCGTGATCGTCACAATCGGGTCGCGCAGCAATTTTCGGATCAGCATCCGCGACATATTTTCCATAACTTTGCGCTCCTCCGGGGGAAGGCCCGGAAGTTTGGCCAGCGCGCGTTTGAGCTCGCGCTGCCGCATTTGTTCGGCCTTATCGGTAAGACCGGCCAAGGTGGGCCGAAAAACCAGGTACCGGAACTTCTCCACAAGCTCCGCCAGTTCTTCTTCCACGATGGCCTCCGCCGCCCGGGCCTCCTGGGCCCGTCCCTGGAGATTGGCTTCGACGACGGCCTCCAGTGCGTCGATATTATACAGGCTGACGCCGGCAATGGCCTCAACCTCGGGTTCCACATCGCGGGGAACGGCGATATCGATAAACAGCACGGGGCGGCCTTGCCGCCTCGGCATCAGGTGGGCGACGTCCCAGGCCCGGACAATGTAATGGGGCGCCCCGGTGGAAGTAATGATGATATCGGCGTTTACCGCACAGTCCATGAAATTTTCGAACGGAACGGCGGTGCCGTGGAATTTGTCGGCCAATTGAACGGCCCGCTCATAGTTGCGGTTCGAAACAAATACCGCCTTGACCCCGTTGTCGACCAAATGGCGGGCGGTAAGTTCACTCATCTCCCCGGCGCCCAGGATGAGAACATCGGCGCGGGATAAATCCCCCAGCACCTTTTTCGCCAGTTCGACTGCGGCATAGCTGATCGAGACCGCGCTGTAGGCGATGCGCGTCTTGGACCGCACCTTTTTTCCGGTAGCGATGGCCCGGTGAAAAAGCGTATTGAGCACGGTGCTTGTGGAAGCGTTATCCCGGGCGATCAAATAGGCCTTTTTGACCTGGCTCAGAATTTGGCCTTCACCCACCACCAGCGAATCGAGGCTGGAGGAAACGCGGAACAGATGGCGGATGCATTCCGGCCCCGTATAATAGAATAAATACTCTTCACCGCATAATGCTTTGCGGGTTATCCGCCTCAGAAAATCCTTCACCACCTGGCAGGCGTCACAGCCGTCGTCCACGACGGCATACACTTCACTGCGGTTGCAAGTGGACAAGATGACGCATTCCTGAATGTCTTCATGCTCATGGCGATGCTTTAAGCCTTGTTTTATCTGATCCTCGGAAAAAGCGAACCATTCCCGCACTTCGACCGGAGCGGTTTTATGGTTAAGCCCTAACACTACGAGCTGCATTTCTGATCTTCTCCTCCGCCTCGTCGATCTTGCCGGCTTTTACCAGGGCGAGCACTTCGCCGTCCAGCGCTTCCCGCCAGAAGCTTCCCTTCGCGTCAGCCGCCGCAGGGCTTCTTTTCATTTCGGTTCTTATCCGGGCCAGGATTTCCAGATATACCCCATACTCAGGGCCGAAGCTTTCCGCCAGTTCTTCCCGCAGGCGCTTAGCCAGCGCCGGGCTGCCCCCTCCGGTGGAGACGGTTATCAGCAAATCCCCGCGGCTAAAGTGGGCGGGGACGGTAAAGTCGCACAATTCGGGCGCATCAGCCACATTGACCAGCGCGCCCTTGGCTCTGGCCTCCCCGGCCGCTGCCCGGTTGACCTCGGGACTATCAGTGGCGCATATGACGATGAAATAATTCCCGATAACCCCGGGCCGATATGCGTCCTGACGATAAGTAAGGCGGCTCTCGGCCGCCAGATCAGTCAAACACGGCGAAATCCCGGGGCTCAGCACGGTGACCGACGCTCCGGCGGCGAGCAGGGCCAGGACCTTGCGTTCAGCTACGGCCCCGCCTCCCAGCACCAGACATTCCCGGGCGGTCAGGCGTAAGTTCACCGGATAAAGCGACATCGTTTCATCCCTCACAATCTTTCTAGATATTCTCGCTTCATCGGCAATCTCCTTTTTGCCGCCGGAAAGAAGTACTCAGTCTCCCTTGCCCGGCGGCGGGGCCTTAAGCGCGCCGGACGGCAGGCCGAAATAGGCTTCCAATACTTTACGGACAACCGGAGCCGCAGTGGTTGACCCCTCGCCGCCGTCTTCCACCAAAACGGCGATTGCCACTTCAGGCTTATCCGCCGGAGCATAACAGGCGAACCACGAATGCACCGTTCCCCGGCCGGTTTCGGCCGACCCGGTCTTTCCCGCCAGGGTTTGGCCAAATCCCTGGAAAACCGAGGCAGCCGTCCCTTTGACAGGCACCGCCTCCAAGCCGCGCCGGATGGCTTCCCAATGCTCGGGCTTGAGGTAGATCGTCCGCGCCACTTCCGGCTGAAGCTGGGTTTGGGGTGTTCCGTCCGGATTGAGGACTTTGTCCACCAGCATGGGGCGATAGATGATTCCTCCATTGGCAACCGCCATCAACAGCAGCGCCTGCTGCATCGGCGTTGCCAGATAGTATCCCTGGCCGATGGCGGCAATGAGCGTTTCGCCCGGATACCACGGCTCGCCGTAAGTAGTTTCTTTCCAAGCCTCGGTGGGAACCATCCCGGCGGCTTCCCCCGGTAAACGGATGCCGCTGGGCGCGCCAAAGCCAAAGGTTAGGGCGTAGGAGGCCAGCCGGTCCGCCCCCAGGCGTCGTCCCAGTTCATAAAAGGCCGGGTCGCTCGACCACGTCAGGGCGTCTGACAGACTCAGCTTCCCGAGTCCCGAAGTCTCCCAACCGTAAAACTTCCAGCCGCTCAGTTCATATACGCCCTTGTCATCGAAGATTTCATCCGGATTGGTCAATCCCGAATCAAGCGCCGCCGATGCAGTGACAATCTTAAACACCGAAGCGGGCGGATAGGCATTCTGAATCGCCCGGTTGGTGAGCGGATTATTTGGATCGGCAAGCAGCGCCGACCAATTGCGGGTGGTTATGCCGCGGGCAAAAACATTCGGATCAAAGGCCGGACTGCTGGCCATGGCCCGCACCCCGCCGGTGCGGACATCGATGACCACCACCGCGCCGCCCTTCGCCGGCGCCCCCCGGCCCCGGCTGGCCTTGATCTGGGCTTCCAGGGCCTCTTCGGCCGCTTTCTGGAGGTTTGCATCGATAGTCAGGACCAGGCTCTTTCCGGCAATGGCCGCCTTTTCACCGGCCAGCCCCACTTCCTCGCCCTGGGCGTTGACCTCGACCTCGCGGCCGCCGTCCACGCCCCGCAAGCTGTCTTCCCACACCCGCTCCAGGCCGTCCTTCCCGATTAAGTCGCTGAGATTGTAGCCCGCCTGTTTCCGGACGGCATACTCCTCTTCGCTGATCCGGCCCACATACCCCAGAAGATGGGCGGCCAGCTTTCCGTAGGTGTACTGCCGCACCGGGACGGCTTCTACAATAACCCCCGGCAGACGGACCCGGCGTTCTTCCAGCCGCGTCAGGGTGGCCTGATCCACATCCCGTTGGACTCTTACCGGCGTATAGGAAAGTTCCTGCCCGGCCGCAAGCAGCGCCTCTATTTCCGCCTGGGGAACGCCGGTCAACTCCGCCAGAAACGGGGTCTCTTCCCGCGGGTTGGTGTACTCGGCAGGAAGAATGGAAATGGCGAAGCTGGGCCGGTTCGCCACAATCGGAGCTCCGTTCCGGTCGTAGATCGTTCCGCGCGGAGCCTGGCTATAGAACTTGCGCAGCCGATTTTCCTCGGCCATTTTCTTATATTGGCCTCCCTGCCAGAGTTGCATCCAGCCGAGGCGCACGATCAGAAGCCCGACCACCGCGCCGGCCACCACGGCCAGTATCCGGAGGCGCCGGGATTTCTCCAAGTCCAGCATTCCCACTTCTCCCTTTAGGTATCTTAAGCTTATTATGGCATTTAGCGACAAAAATAATAGCCGGCCGACCTCGGCGCACCTGCTTACGAGAATCCGCCGGCGGTATTCCCGCTTCCCTGCAAAAATAAAACGTATAGTCCTTTGGACTATACGTTTTATACGTTTGTTGCTATTTATAATCTTTGCCGACCAGGACGGCGGCCGAGGTTGAACGGGTATCGTCGCGGGTTATCTGCAGGACGTACTTGAAGGGCAGTCCGGTCAGTTTGTGGACTACCGCGCTGCTTGTGGTATAGGAGATGACAACCGTATCATTGGCTACCGTGGAACTGCTGGACACCGAGGTCACCTCAAAGCCCTGGGCTTTCAGCGTGTTGACCATTTTAGTCCCGGCAGCCGGATTGCCGCTCGCATTGATGACGGCGATCGCTGTTTTGCCAGGCGCAGGCGGCTTGGCCGGTTTAGCGGCCCCCTTCTTATCCGCCGCCTTGTCGGCCGGTTTCGTAGCAGCGTCGTCGGCATCAGCGTCCTCCGTATCCGGTTGGACGGCCTTAGGCACTTCGGCGACTTTCATCTCCTTCGGGATGGAACGTTCATATTCGTCCGCCAGCCGTCTAGCCTCAGCCAGCTGTCGGGAGTCCAGCGCCCCGCCCTGAGTCTGGGCGATATGCCGGCGCAGCCCGACAATATCCGGCAACCAGTAGCTGATATCCTGAATATAAGCTCCCCGCCCGGGCACCATGTCGGTTTTGAGGCCCTGCTTCTGGGCATCGTTTAGAAGCTTCGCCAAATTGAGCATCTCAGCGGTAGACATATTGGATTGGATGGTCGCGCTAACCTCCCGGATAATCGCCGGAACCCTCACGATGACGCCGGGGCTCGCTACTTGCTGCAACATGGCTTTCATAAACTTCTGCTGCCGCTCGATACGTCCGATATCGCCCTCCGAATCCCGGTACCGCACGTATTTTATGGCCGACTTTCCGTCCAGGTGCTGCATGCCTGGTTCGATATCAATCACCAGGTTATCGTAAGGGTCTTCATAATACATGCGCTTTTCCACATCGATGTCGACACCGCCTATTGCATCGACAATCTTGGAAAAGCCGGCAAAATTGATGACCACGGTGTAGTCGAAGGATATGCCCAGAAGGTCTTCCGCCGCTCGCTGCGAAAGCTGCTGCTTGCCTTCCGCATAGGCGTGATTGATCTTGTCCCAGCCATGTCCGGGGATTTTTACCCGGGTGTCCCGGGGAATCGACAATAGTGACACTTCCTTGCTGTCGGTGTCAACCGTAACCGCGAACATGGTGTCGGAACGGCCCACGTCGCCTGAACGCTCGTCAACCCCCAAGACCAGGATATTCACTTTGTGGGAAGAAAAGAAAAGTCCTCCTGTATGTCTCGCCTTGTTGTCGAGCCTGCCGTCAAACCAGAGATAGGAAGTTGCCACAGCAAAGAGGAATATAAAAATCGACCCGAAAATCAGCCCCCAGCGCTTCCTCCGTACACCGCGCTGTTCGGCCAAACGCTTTTCCAGGCGTGTCGCCAAGCGGTTCACCTCTCTTTTGCGAATGAGCTATATGGAGTGAATTGAAAGACCCAGTAACAGCCTGTCCATCCGGACTCTATTGTCAATAAACAAGCCCCCTAACATGGGGGCTCTACACAATTATAACAAATCCAGCCGATAACCGTCAAGAAGAGACCTGTCTATACCACCTGGTATCCGGCCTCGTCGACCGCTTCTTTGATACTGCCGAGCGTGGACTTGCCGGCGTCATATTCCACGGTAAGCGTTTTGGCGCCGAGATCTACCGTTGCCGCAAGTACTCCCGGCAGTCCGCGGACGGCTTTCTCGACCGCATTTTTACAATGGTTGCAGGACATTCCTTCTACGGTAAGCACTTGCTTCTGAATATCGCCGCCGTGGCAGCCGCAGGTTTTGCACATCGTTATTTTCCTCCATTCCCCAGCTTTTCAGTTACTGCTTTGATTTTCCCGGCCATCGTCAATTCCTTATCCCTCCGGTCGTCGACGCGAATCAGGGTCGATACGCGCTGGGCACCCTTGGCGAAGGGAACCTCGTGCATCTTGCGGATGACTTCCAGGATGCGGTCGAGATCTCCCTCAATGATCGTCGACATGGGGGTAAGCTGATGCTTCAGGTCGGTGGCCTGTTCCAGCACTTTATGGCAGTGGGCTACATAATGGCTGATACTGGGCGTGCCAGTGCCCATCGGCGCGATGGTTACTTCAACAACAGCCATTCTTTTTCCCTCCCTCGTCCGCCTTGATCAAGGCGATAATCTGGCGGCAGAAATCCGGCAGATCCGCCGGCCGCCGCGAAGTAATCAGATGGCCGTCAACGATTACCGGCAAGTCGTGGTAGATGGCCCCGGCGTTCAACAGATCGGTCAGGATGGATTTGTAGCAAGTCGCATTGCGCCCGCGCAGAAGATCGCCTTCGATCAGCATTTGCGGACCGTGGCAGATGGCGGCCAGCACCAAACCGGCTTTATGGGCGGCTTTGACCAGCTCCACCATTTCGTCGTTGGCCCGCAACCGGTCGGGAGCCTGTCCTCCCGGGATGATGAGGGCGGCATAATCGTCAATATGGATGGCAGCGGGCTCGCTGCCGGCAACCAGCGGATAGCCGTGCTTCCCGTGATAAGCCGTTCCTTTGCTAGGGCCGACGATGTCCACGTCGAATCCGGCCTCCTGCATCCGATAATATGGGTAAATGGCTTCCGCATCTTCAAAGCCGTTTTCGACCATAAGCAATACCTTCGCCATTCGTCCACCCCTTCTTGGTTGAATATAATCTTCATTTACCGGCTCAATTTTATCTTCGGTTTCTGACAGAAAAAACCTGCCGGGCAAAGACCGGCAGCCTGAGTTTTTTCCGGAAACCATATCATTTAGGCTGGCGGGAAAGGCCCCTCGGGGCGTCCCGCAAGAGGCAGGACGCCCCGAGTATACGCGCCAAGAACTTACGCGCTTGCGCCTCAGAGCGTTTGCTTGCGTGCGACCGGAGTACGCGGTTTCCTGCCTGAACGCGGAAGATGTTTATGAACGCTTCGGGGCGGCCCTTCCCCTTATTGCTGCTTTGGAAACTTCTTGTCGATAATCGCCCAAATCTCCGGCTGCTCCTGGCCAAGCCGCCAAACGGCGATTCCGGCGGGATCATATTTGGCTACTATGTCCAGTTTGGCCGAAGTACTCTTATCGTTTTCAAACCAGATTTCATGATCGGCGTATTTAAAATGCGGAGCCTGCGAAGCTTCATCATATTCGATTTTTACACCCTTCTGGTCGGCGCGGGCGATGGCATCCGCATAGGTAATCGTTTCCGCGTCCTTTCCCTTAATCCAGTCATAGCCGTAGGCGCTGACGCCGGCAATAATCTTATGCGGTCCGCCGGCCTTTTCGATGGCGTACTGGAGATTTTTTTCATACCAGTCAACCGGCGCTATGGCTCCGGGCTCGGAACTCGCCCAGTGCCGGTCATAGAGCATGATCTGGAGAAAGTCGGAGCTCTTGGCCAGCTCAGGATAATTGTAGGCGCCGGATACGTCTTCCGAAACTTCCACCTGCGGAAAAACGGAAATAATAACCGTTTTGTTGATGGCTTTCATTTTGGGATAAAGCTCAGCCATAAAGGCCGTGAGATTGTCCCGTTGGGCCGGCGGCAGGAGTTCGAAATCGATATTGATCCCTTCATAGTTTTTTTCCTGAACTATTTTGACAATATTGTCGGTTACTTTGGTCCGAATGGCCGGATCACCCAGTACTGCGTCGGTGGACCCGGTTTTATTGGTGATAAGCGGATACATTTTGAGGCCGAGACCCTTTGCCGTGTCATACACCTGCTGGCTTTCCTTCGTTTCCAGCGTGCCGTCGGAAGTGGCCTTGTACCAGAAGGGGCCGACGGCGGACATGCTCTTGGCGAAGGTTTTCATGGCTGGGAACGAGCCGGTCTTTTCCGGAGTGCCGGGCCAGGGGTTTTCATAATAGCCGATGACCATCCGCGGGGGTTTGACTGCCGCCCCCGGAGCTCCCGGAGTGTTTTGCAGCGGCTTGGGCGCTGGCTTCTTACTACAGCCGCCGGCGGCGGCCAGAGCAGTGACGGCGAATAGCAACAGTACGATGATTGTGATTGTCTTCGAATAGCGCAAAGCTCTCACCCTCCAATATCCTTTTGTTTTAGTATTGGCCAGCCTTCATTTCTTATGCGCGACTAATTGTCGGCATACCAGGGGATAATTAGAAACGACACCGGCTATTGGAACGCATTCCCCATGGCCTGTCTTCCTTTGTGCCCGCTCTGGCCCGCCAACTTCGGCATATATTCCTAATAGTCTGAAAATTAGCGGAAAACTCAGCTTGAGGAAAGTTATCCGGGTTCCCTTCGTTTTCCGGCGTATTTTGCCCCGGTTCTCCTGACGCTTTTCGACATACGGCATGTTATAATAAAATTATGAAAATTGAATAGAGCAAAGAAAGGGAGCGTGTGTACTTTGCCAGAAGACAAATTCAAGCCCGTACCGCCTCTAGACGGCATGGCGGTTAAAACACTCGAAGACGCACTCAGCAGTTCCCCCACTAAGGCTATTCTCTTGGAAATCAATGATGTGTTGTATCAACTGTCCCGCGAAGGTCGTTGGTTCCGGTTTTCACACCTCACTAAGAAACGGTCCCCCAAGCGCTCGGCCTTGTTTGCCACCCTTTCCGATCTTTACAACCAAGTAATGCATGGCCACAGCTGGCGGATCTCCGGCTGCGGCGCAGTATAACGGCAAAAAGCCCGCTGCCTTTTGGCAGACGGGCTTTTTATTATTGGTTGCCTTTATTCCCCGGCAAGCAGATCGCGGCACAGCAAAATAAAATCATTCAGCACCCGAGCGGTGATTCCCCAGATGACGCGTCCCTGATAGCGGTAGAAATACACCGGGTAGCTTGCCCGGCTCCGCCAGCCGGAAGGATAGCCGGGGGGCATGTGTTCGAGGGGAAAGCCCGGAAGCGGGCGGGTAGCCACCTCCATTTCCGCCACAAACGGATCATTTTCCAGGAGAAATCGCAGAGGTACGGTAAATATTTCCGCCACCTCGCCGTTATTGGGTCTGATCTTTTGCGGCTCGGCAATATAGCCGACATAGGGATAGAGAATAACCCCGATCGGGCTGACGAGATAATCAAGGGGGCCAAGGAATGCCAGGCCTTGCGGCATAATTCGCAGTTCCTCGCAGGTTTCCCGGAGCGCGGCCTGACCCGGGCTTTCCGCCGCCTCGATCCGCCCGCCGGGAAAACATATTTCGCCCGGTTGCCAGGTCAATTTAGGGGACCTTACTTCAAACAAAATCCCCAGTTCCTCGCCTTGCGGCACCAGCGGCAACACCACGGCCGCGGAAAAGTAATCGGTTTCGTTCTGGATTTTACGGCACCGGCCGGCGAGCCGGCCGCGCAATCCCTGGCAAATATCTTCAATCTTCATAGTTCTCCTCTGTTTTCCTGTTCATGGCCCCGCGGCCAATGGCCAGGGCCCGGCTCCGGCGCGTTCCCTCCGGCAGGCTAGGAACCGTTTTCCATCTTCCCTTCCAGCCCCGGGGACACGCTGACTTTCCCGTCCGCCGTCACCATCGGCAGCCCGGCGAGACACAACAAGGCAATCAGTTTCTTCAACGTCATAGGTACTCCTGCCGCAAGTTTGTCACGCTCCGCGGGCCGCCTTCACAACCGTCCGGGCCAGAAGCAGCGTCGCATCAAAGCGTTCAAGCGAATCGTGCAAAAAAGGGAACAGCAACGGGATCTCGGTGCACCCGCCAACAATCGCTTTCACTCCGTCCTGAAAATAACGGTCCAGCATGGCATTCAGCGCATCGCGATAGGGATTGGCTGACAGCTCGCCGACCTTAACCCGCTTGATCGCATCGTCGATTACCGTTTGTTCGTCTTCAGCCGGGAGGCGCAGCAGGAGCCCTTTTTTCGCAAAGGCCTTCTGGTACAGATCCAGCTTTACGGTTGCCCCCGTGGCCAGCAGCAGCAGCTTTCCTGAAAACTCCGGATGGTTGCCGGCAATAAATTCAGCCGCGTTTTCAATCATGTCATAGACCGGCACCGGCACCGCCGCAGCGAGCTCCTTAAGCCAATAGTGGGCCGTATTGCAGGGCATGACGATAAAATCCGCTCCTGCTTTCTCTAAAAGACGCGCCGACTCGATCATCGCCGGCAGGGGGCTTTCCGCTCCATATAGGGCCGCCTCCACCCGGGGCGGTATCTGCGGGTGGTTATCAATGATGATCCTCAGATGCTCCTGGTCGCGTTCAGCGGGCGTATTCTCCACGATTTTCGCGAATAAATCCACGGTGGCCAACGGCCCCATCCCGCCGAGAATCCCCACTGTCTTGCTCATGTCTTTACCTCTCTTTACCTCCGACTTGTGTATTATAGTATGCTTCGCCCCGGCCCGTTTTCTTCCTCCCTCAGCCCGGGGGGCAAAATTGCCGGCGAGTTTTCTGATTATCGCGGGGGATATCCCGCGACGGTAGAGAAGCTGCAGCGGTCGCGAAGAGTGATTTTCTCGTATTATCGTGTATCATCCTGTTATCACGAAGGAACCAGGAGAATAGGGCGAGAATTTTAACAAAATTAAATCAAGGGGGGGAAGCGAAGAGGGAATCAGGGTTTCTTCCATTTACCTATTTTGGGCCAACTATCCAAGAAAGGTAGAAATTCACAAGGAGGAAAGTTCATGAAACAGTACCAAAAACTATTATTAGGATTTCTTCTGGGTGTTATTGCCGGAATCATTGCGTACTATACTTTACCTCAAAAAGCTTTTCCTTTCATGCAGACATTTACTGACCTTTGTACCTTAACCGGTGCCATCTTCCTGAAAATGATTTTCATGGTCGTTGTTCCTTTGTTGACATCCGCCCTGATGCTTGGTGTTTACGAACTCGGCAAGGGCCGCAACTTGGGAAAAGTCGCCGGCAAATCATTAATGTATACTCTTGTTTTAAGCACCATTGCAGTTTTTATTGCCGTTGCAATGACCAACATTTTACAACCTGGTGTTGGCTTGCAATTTGATAAGGAACAGCTTGCAAAGAATCAGGCTGTTATCTCCATTAATAAAAACATGCAGCTTGCACAAGAAAAACCCTGGACAACATATATAACCGATTTGATTCCCCAGAACCCTATTGATTCTGCTGCCAGGGCGTTCGGCGGCGAAATTATAGCTCTTATGGTTTTTGCGTTAATGTTCGGATATGCTCTGAGCATAGTTGTAAAAGATGAAGAGCATGCTTTTATTAAGATGCTGCAGGCAATTTTCGACTGTTCACTCAAAATAATCGACTGGGCCATGCAGATCGCTCCTTTCGGCATTTTTGCCATTGTATTTAACACGACTTACCGTATGGGTGCCAGCTTCCTGGGAAATGTTGCCTTATTTGCCGGCGTAGTCGTGCTCAGTTTGTTAATTCAGCAATTTGTTGTTTACGGTTTATTCCTTAAGATTTTTGCCAAAACAAACCCCTTCGAATTCTTTAAGAAGTGTCAAGATGCATATGTATATGCATTTTCAACTGCTTCTTCCAATGCTACATTGCCAATCGCTCTGGAGGTTGCAGAGAAATCGCTTAAACTCCCTGGCAAAGTTGCACGTTTTGTTCTGACTTGCGGTGCTTCCGCCAACCAAAATGGTTCGGGATTATATGAAGGTGTCGTCTTACTTTTCCTAGCCCAAGTTTACGGAGTTGAGCTATCACTCGGCCAACAGGTTGTTGTAGTTTTAACCGCAATTTTGGGCGGTGTCGGAACAGCAGGCGTTCCTGGCGGTACTTTGCCGATAATCGCTATTCTGTGCGTAAACGTTGGCGTGCCTGTTGAAGGCTTGGGCTTAATACTCGGCGTTGACAGATTCCTGGATATGTGCAGAACGACATTGAATGTATCTGGCGACTTGGTAATAACTAAATTAGTAAGCGCAGGTTTAACAGATGAGCAACTAGCGGATGCGAATGATTCAGCACCTAATATGGACGCATAAAAATGAAAAATGCTGTCTCAATAGAGACAGCATTTTTTTCTACTGGACCCAGTACATCGTCGACCTTCTGCCTAGAACCCCTTCGCTTCCGCTGCCAGGGCGTTCTCCGGCGAAGCGGGACTGGAATCCAGCAGCGTCGCTTCCTGACCATCGGGTTAGCTTCACAATTGAAGAGGCTGTGGCCAAACCGGGCCGCAGTCTCTTTCTTTTTCTCCCGCGGGGTCCCCGCTATCTCCCTCGATATTATCCCGGATAATCCATACCGGCAATATAAAAAGTGCGACTCCCGGCCCGGTAACGCATCGCCCTTCCGACGCCCGTCAACTCGTCCCGGTCCCCGGGCAGCCTGTGGCGTCTGCTGCTTAGCTGGAAATAAGCAGTCGATTAGCCCCTGATAACTAATTTCTATATAGGAATTCAACCAGCAGGGGCGAAAGTAAATACTAGCGCAAAAGAGGGACCTCTGGAAAAGAGATCCTGCAAATAAAAGGAGGAACTGCCAATGAATCTTGCCAAGTTTCCCCGCCGCCGCTACACAGAGGGACAGACGCCTCTCGAATTTCTCCCGCGCCTTACCGCTGCCCTCAAAGGCCCGAACGTATACGTCAAAAGGGATGATTTGCTTGGGTTGGCCGCCGGCGGCAACAAGACCCGCAAGCTGGAATTCCTGGTAGCAGATGCTTTGGCTGAAGGCGCCGACACTCTCATCACCTGCGGGGCCGTACAGTCCAATCACTGCCGCCTGACATTGTCGGCGGCGGCCAAAGAAGGCCTGAAATGCTGGCTGGTTCTCGAAGAGCGGGTCCCCGGCAGCTATAAGCCGCTCGGAAACGGAAACAACTTTCTTTTCCATCTGCTTGGCGTCGAAGGAACCAAAGTAGTGCCCGGCGGCTCGGATATGCTCGCGGCCATGCAGTCAATCGCCGACGAACTCACCGCCAAAGGGCGCAAGCCTTACATCATTCCCGGCGGCGGTTCCAATGAAATCGGCGCGACCGGCTATGTGGCCTGCGCCGAAGAAATCCTCGCCCAGGCCTTTGCTAAAGGCATTGACTTTGATTATGTCGTGACCACCAGCGGCAGCGCCGGCACCCATGCCGGACTGGTAACCGGCTTCTCCGGAAACAACACGAACATTCCGGTTGTGGGTATCAATATCAGCCGTCCAAAGGACGTCCAGGAAGAATTGGTCTACGACCTCGTCCGGAGAACTGCGGCTCATGTCGGCTTAAAGCAGCCTATCCCGCGGGAGGCCGTGGTCTGCTATGACGAATATGTGGGCCCCGGCTATTCTGTCCCGACTCCGGCAATGATTGAAGCGGTCGAATTGCTTGCCCGCACCGAGAGCATTCTTCTTGACCCGGTCTATACCGGCAAGGCCATGTCCGGCCTCGTCGGGCTCATTCGAAAAGGCTTCTTTAAAAAAGGTCAAAACGTGCTGTTCCTGCATACCGGAGGCTCGCCAGCCCTGTTCGCTTATACCGAAACTTTCTTTAGTGCTGCGGAACAATAATAATTTTCAAAAACTAAACATAGCGGCGTGCAGACTAACTGCGCGCCGCTTACCTGTTTTTGACCAGGCTGAGCCAATCCAAGGCCTGTAATGCCAGCTATACCCGTCTGGGCAGATCAGCCTACGTTTGCCACCAACTGTTTTATCCGGCATTCTGACCCGATGATCTGCAAGCAAAGGAAGCCCGCTTAGCTTTGCCTTGCCAGCCTAATAGCACGTCAAAGCTATCCGCAGCGAATCCACTTCTGCTGCAGAAGCTTTGACGCCTTTGGTTATTTGCCCGTTGCAGGCACGATCTTCTGCACAAAGAAATCCCGTGCCGATGCCCCGGACACGCTGTGAACTTCGCCGTCGCCGATCCGCACCGATACTGCGTGAGTACATTGGCCGAGGCAAAAAACGGCGTTGACTTCCGCCTTGTCCGTCAGCTTATATTCTTCGATTAATTGCTGAAAGGAGTTTATGACATTGTAGGAACCCTTGACGTGGCAGGCGCTGCCTATGCAAACATTGATTTTAATCATCTTTGCTCACGCCTTTCTATGATAATGCACATGGAGTAACTTGTGGGTTTTCCCTTTGAGCAGTCCTCCGTAGAGCGCCATGATTACGGGATTCTCTTCGGAGCGTTTGATGTTGCTCATTCGATCGGCATCATAGAGTCCGGCGCCTCTGAGTTTTTTCCCTTCTGCGTTGGTAAACGGTTGCCCGGCCCCGCAAACGCAGCCTCCGGGGCACGCCATCACCTCGATGAAGTCGTAGTGGGCCTCGCCCTTCTTCATCTTCCGGATAAGGTCATCGGCATTCTTGAGCCCGCTTACAATGGCAACCTTGATCTGACGGCCTTCATAAGCAATGCTGGTTTCCTTGACGCCCTGCATCCCGCGGACACCCGTAAAAGCAATCGCCCGCAAGGCGGAAACGGATTTGTCGTCCGAGACGCGCCGGATGACCGCCTCGGTAACGCCGCCGGTTACCCCGAAGATGACGCCGGCCCCGCTGGTGGCTCCAAACGGCATATCCACCGCTTCCGGTTCGATCTCCGAAAATACGATGCCGGCCTCTCTGATCATCTGAATCAGTTCCTGAGTGGTTATAACATAATCCACATACGGAATCCCGTTTTCCTGGAATTCCTCCCGGGCCGCTTCGTGCTTCTTGGCTGTGCACGGCATAATTGCCACCGATACTACTTTCCGGTTGGAATGCTTATAATGTTCTTTCAGGACCGAGGCGAACATCTGCATTGGCGACCGGCAGGTCGATATATTCTCAAGCAGTTCGGGATAATTCAGTTCGGCGTACCTGATCCACGCCGGGCAGCACGAGGTAATCAGCGGGAAGACTCCGCCCTTCTGGAGCCGGCCCAGGAATTCTCCGGTTTCTTCCAAGACGGTAAGGTCGGCGGCGGTTGATGTATCAAATACCTCATCAAAACCAATGCGCCTCAGTGCGGCAACTACCCTGCCCATTACATTCTCGCCCTCGGGCAGGCCAAATTCCTTTCCGATGCCCACACGGACCGCCGGGGCAATCTGGACAACCACCTTCGTATCCTTATTGCTCAATTCTTTCCACAGCCTCGCCGTGTCGTTCTTCACTACGATGGCGCCGGTCGGGCAGATGGCGGCGCATTGGCCGCAGCCCACACATTTCGTGTTGGCGATCGGCTCGTCGAACGCCGTGCTGACGCACATCTTCGAGCCGCGGAAAGCAAAATCGATTGCGCCGACATTTTGAACTTCCTCGCACATTCTTACGCAGTCGCCGCAAAGGATGCATTTGCTCTTGTCGCGGGAGATGCAGAGCGATGAGGTGTCCATGTCCGACTCCTCGGAAGTATTGCTGAACCGCACCTGCTTAATGCCGAAACGCTGAGCCAGTTCCTGCAGCTTGCACTTGCCGTTCTTTTCGCAAGTCGTGCAATCCCGGCAGTGATTGGACAGGAGGAGTTCGAGAATCATCTTCCGGTATTTTCGCAGCCGGGGAGTGTTGGTCCGCACCTCCATGCCGGCCTTGGGCGGCGTGGAACATGCGGCATGGATTTCGCCCCATTTGTCCTCCACTACACACATCCGGCAAGCGCCGTAGACGGAAAGCTCCGAATAATAGCAGAAGGTGGGAAGGTCAATTCCGGCCTTTCTTATCAGACTGAGGATGTTGGCTTCACCGGCGATCTCCACCGGCATGTTGTCTATCAGCATGAACTCCATACTCACGGCATTAGTCCTCCTTTATGGCTTTGAACGCGCAAGATTCGATACAGGCACCGCATTTGATGCACTTATCGGCGGCTATGGCAAACGGCTCTTTCACCTTGCCGGAAATAGCCCCGACCGGGCACAGCCTTGCGCACTTGGAGCAGCCGCGGCAAAGCGCTTCGTCGATATAAATGGTTTTTAGCTTCTGACAAGTTTTGGAAGGGCACTTTTTATCGATTACATGGGCTTCATATTCCTTGCGGAAATTTTTAATGGTGCTGACGATCGGTGAAGGAGCTGTCTTTCCGAGACCGCACAGAGCCGTCGACGAAACCGTGTCCGCAAGTTCGAGCAGCATGTCGATATCCTCCGGCGTGCCCTGCCCGGATACAATAGCCTCCAGAATGGCCCGCATGCGCTTGGTGCCTTCCCGGCAGGGAACGCACTTGCCGCAGGATTCGTTCTGGGTAAAGTTCATGAAAAATCTGGCTACCTCAACCATACAAGTGTTTTCATCCATAACGACTAGCCCGCCTGAGCCGATCATTGCCCCGGCCTTTTTCAGCGAATCGAAGTCTAGCGGCAGGTCAAGGTGCTCTTTGGTCAGGCAGCCGCCGGAAGGCCCGCCGATTTGCACCGCCTTGAATCCGGCACCGCCGCGGATGCCTCCGCCGATATCGAATATGACTTCCCGCAGGGGCGTACCCATGGGGACCTCGATGAGCCCGGTATTTTCAATATTGCCGGTAAGGGCAAAAGCCTTGGTTCCGGGACTCTTTTCCGGCCCCATCGTTTTATACCACTGAGCGCCCTTTCGGATGATCAGCGGCACGTTCGCAAAGGTCTCGACATTATTCAGCACCGTAGGCTTGCCGAAAAGTCCCTGTTCAACCGTTCTGGGCGGTTTGACCCGCGGCATTCCCCGTTTTCCTTCAATCGATGCGGTAAGGGCGCTTCCCTCGCCGCACACGAAAGCGCCGGCCCCTTTGCTGATTTTCAGATCGAAATTAAATCCTGAGCCGAGAATATTTTCGCCGAGCAGCCCGTATTCCCGGGCTTCCTTGATGGCCGTTTCCAGGCGGTCTACCGCAAGCGGGTATTCGGCGCGGACATAGATATAGCCCTGGGAAGCCCCGCAAGCTACGCCGGCAATCATCATCCCCTCCAGCATTCTGTGGGGGTCGCCCTCCATGATGCTTCTGTCCATAAACGCGCCCGGGTCGCCTTCATCGCCATTGCAGACAATATATTTTTGTTCGCACTTTTGCCGTTTAACCTGGGCCCATTTGCGGCCGGCCGGATATCCGCCGCCGCCCCGGCCGCGCAGGCTGGATTCATCGATTTCTTTCACAACCTCGTCCGCGCCCATGTCAAATAACGCCTTTTCAAAGGCTTGATAGCCGCCAAAGGCCAAGTATTCTTTAATCGAGGTGGCGTCGATATGCCCACAGTGCTCCAGAACGAGCCGGGTCTGTTTCTTATAAAAAGGAATTTCTTCCTGCGTAGGGTAGGTTTGGCCGTTTTTCTTATAAACAAGCCGATCGACAACTCGCCCCCCCAGAATGGTCTCTTCGACAATCTCGGCGCAATCCTCCGGTTTTACCTTGATATACAGCAAGCCCTCGGGCTCTATCCTCACCAGCGGGCCCATTTCGCAAAACCCGTGACAACCGCTTTTTTTTACGCCAATCGAATCATCGTGCGGCTCTTTTTCCAGACTTACCGAGCAGCCTGCGCCGCTGGCCTCAATCAGCCTGATCAGTTCGCCGTAGATGTCCAGCGCTCCGCCGGCCACACAGCCGGTCCCGGCACAGACAAGGATCTTTTTCCTTTGGGCGTCAAGGGACTTTTTATATACGGCATGGGCGGTCTTAAGATCTTCTCGGTTTAAGAACATCTCAGTTTTCCTCCTTGAGTTTCGCCAGAAGTTCGGTCGCTTTATCCGGAGTCATGGCGGCATACACTTTCTCATTAACCGTAAGCACCGGCGCAAGGCCGCACGCCCCAAGACAGGAAACGGTCTGTACCGTAAACATCAGGTCATCGGTCGTCTCCTTGCTCTCCGAAAGCCCAAGGCTCTTTCGCAACCTCTCCAGAATGGGAATCGACTTTCGCACATGACATGCCGTCCCGTCACAGATCTTAATAATGTACTTGCCTTTAGGCTCCAGGGAAAAATTCTCGTAAAAGGTAGCCACACTATAAATCTTCGCGGTGCTGATTCCGAGCTTTTCCGAAAGATAAGGAAAAACATCCTTCGGAAGGTAGCGATATTTCGCTTGCGTATCCTGCAATATGGCAATAATGCTGCTTGACTCATACCGATATCTTTCAAGAATCGCGTCGATTTCTTTAAAATCAATTATTTCTTGCATACTCTGTCCTCCTAAACCGGATTTTGTGTCTAATTTCACGTTAAATATTTCACATGTTTAGTATACACAACTCCCTCTGCCCCTGCAACTGAATTTTGTATACTTTATACCTTTTTCAGAAAATAGCCAGAAATCTGGACAGATGTACTTCTATATGATGCTACGGTTGGTAAGTTTGATAAATTTGTTTCAATTGAACTGCATGTTTTGTAAGTCATAGTGTTTTTTTATACTTTAGGTTTAATTGATGAAAATATGGATTTTCACGATTCCCGTCTACGATGCCGACCATCGCCTACACCCATCGTAACGGTCCTCCTGCCTTGACGTCAGAAGGAACAGGGACTCAATCCAAGCGACGCCAGTCGCCTCCTTCATCCCCCCGTACTCCCTCCGTCCCCCCCACTCCGTCTCCTCCATCCCTTTCCAAGCCTCCGTCCCCCCCACTCCCACGCCTCCTTCTCCTCCTTCCGTCCCACTCCCACGCCTCCTTCTCCTCCTTCCGTCCCACTCCCACGCCTCCTCCGTCCCCCGTACTCCCACTCCCACGCCCCCACACACTCCACATAAACACACAAAAAAGGCACTTGCTTAAGCAAG